>NZ_JBIAYP010000004.1:142159-837843 GCF_042897975.1 Micromonospora sp. NPDC000668 | reverse complement strand
GGGGGGGTGGGGGGTTTTTTTGGGGGGGGGGGGGGGGGCGGTGGGGGGGGGGGGGGGCGGGGGGGGGGGGGGGGGGGGGGGGGGGGGGGGGGGGGGGGGGGGGGGGGGGGGGCGCCCCCCCCCCCCCCCCCCCACCGCTCGTCGGAGCGCGTGGCGGGTCAGGCCCGGGCGGCGGCCAGCACCTGGCCGACCAACGCCCCGGACGTGCCGGACCGCTCGTACTCGGGCCGGTGCAGAGTGCCGCCCATCAGCGGCGCCGGGTTGCGGTGCACAGCCGGGCTGTCCGAGCTGACCAGGGCCGCGAAGTGGTACTCGTCGGCGCCGGTCGCCTCGACGATCCGGGCGATGTTGCGCGGGGTGATGCCGCCGCCCGGCATGATGACGATCCGTCCGGCGGCCCGGCGGACCAGGTCGGCGATGAGCGGAGCACCCTCCAGCACGCTGACCTCCTGGCCGGAGGTGAGCACGCGGTGCACTCCCAGCTCGACCAGTTGCTCCAGGGCCGCGTACGGGTCGCGGACCATGTCGAACGCGCGGTGGAAGGTGATGCTGGCGTCGCCGGCTGCGGCGATCAGCCGGCGCGTGGTCGGTACGTCGACGTCACCCTCGGCGGTCAGCGCGCCGATCACGATGCCATGCGCACCGGCCGCCACCGCGGCCCGCACGTCCCGCTCCATCGCCTCGATCTCCAGCGGCGAGTAGATGAAGTCGCCGGCCCGCGGCCGGACGATCACGTGCACCCGGATCCGGGTGACGGTGCGCAGGGTCGTCTCGATGGTGCCCAGGCTGGGGGTCAACCCGCCGTCGAAGAGCGCGGAGCACAGCTCCACCCGGTCGGCCCCGGCCTCCTCGGCGGAGACCGCCCCCTCGACGCTGTCGATGCAGATCTCGAATGTGCTCATGACTCTTCCTTTTCGGTGCGAGACGATGCCGCGGTCCAATCGATGACGGCGGTGACGGCGCCCACGGGTTCGCCGCCGCCGAGCACCGGCACCCGGCGCAGGGCGTCGGCCCCGCCGACCGGTACGCCCACGGCCTCCAGGGCGGCGAGCGCGATGGCGGTAGTGGCTCGGGGTGAGCCGTCGACCACCTTCACCGCCACCGCGTGGCCATCCGGGGCGGCCACCGCGAGTACGCCCTCGGCCCCGCCCTTGGCGAGTACTCCGGGCAGCGCCCGCATCAGGTCGGTGTTCGGGTGCGCGTGCCAGCCGCCCACGTACTCGGGGTACTGGCGCATGGCCTGGGCGGCCCGCTCCTCGTCGCTGCCGGTGGGTGCCGTGACCAGCGCCTGGAACGTGCGGGCCAGGCCGGTCAGCGGCAGGCCGAACAGCGGTGCGCCGCAGCCGTCGACCGCCTGGTGCGTGATCGGCGTGCCGGCCAGTCGGGCGACGGTGGCGGCGGTCTCCCGCTGGAGCGGGTGGTCGGGATCGAGGTAGTCGTGCGTGCTCCAGGACCGCGCGACGCAGGCGACGAGCATCGCGGCGTGCTTGCCGGAGCAGTTCATCCGGATCCGCTCGCGCTGCCCGCCGGCGCGGATCAGCCGGTCCCGGGTCAGCTCGTCCTCCGGCCAGTCCACTGGGCAGCCGAGCGCGTCCTCGGTCAGACCCGCGTCGGCGAGCATCGCCCGGACCACCTCGACGTGCCGGTCGTCGCCAGTGTGGCTGCCGGCGGCGAGGGCCAGCGCCCGGCCGGTCAGTGGGTCGGTGTCGCCCGGCCCGGCGGTCGCCGCGATCCGGCAGGCCAGCGCCTGCACCGGCTTGAGGGTGGAGCGGGGGAGCACCGGCTCGTCGGGTACGCCGGCAGTGCGGGCGACCGCGCCGTCCGGGTCGAGCACCACGACGCTGCCGTAGTGCCGGCTCTCGACGAAACCGTTGCGGACGACCCGGGCCAGTTCGGCGTAGCGGGGGATGGTCACCGGATGTTCCCTTCGGTGAGCGACGGCGGCAGGTCCGCGGATCGTCGTCCGCGCCGGCCGGTGAACCGACCGTTGCGGGCCTGGAGTACGCGGGCGAACTTCGACAGCGACGCGTTGACCACCAGGTAGATCAGCGCCACCACCAGGAATGTCTGGATCAGCAGGTGGGTGTACGAGGAGAGCACCTGCCCGCTGTAGAGCAACTCGGTGTAGCTGACCACGAAGCCGAGCGAGGTGTCCTTGAGCAGCCCGACCAGCTGGCTGACCAGGGACGGAGTGAGCTGGAGCAGCGCCTGTGGCAGGACCACCAGCGCCATCACCTGCCCGCGGCGCAGCCCGACCGCGAGGCCGGCCTCGGTCTGCCCCCGGTCCAGGGCCCGGATGCCGGCTCGGAAGATCTCCGCGAACGCCGCCGAGTTGGAGACCACCAGTGGCACCACGAGCTTCCAGAACAGCGGGAAGTTCATCCCGTACTGCGGCAGCGCGAACAGCGTCACGTAGATCAGCAGCAGCGTGGGTACGGTCCGGAAGATCTCGACGTACGCGCCGGCCAACCACCGCAGCGGTCGGTGCGCCGACAGCCGGCCGAGCGCCAGCAGCAACCCGAGTGCGGCGCTGAGCACGGCGGTCGCGGCGGCGGCGCGCACGGTGGCCCAGAGCCCGTTGAGCAGGTACCGCCAGATCGGCCAGGTGGTGAACGGTTCCCAGCGGGCGGCGGCCAGCTCGCCGTGGCTGGCGAACTGGTACACGGCCGCGACGACGGCGCCGACCAGGATGACGGCGCCCAGCACGGTGGCGATCCGGATCCGTCGCCGGGCCCGAGGGCCGGGCTCGTCGAACAGGATCTGTTGGGTCTGGTTCATCGGACGATCGCCAGCCTTCGCTCGAGCAGGCCGGTGACCTGACCGATGATCAAGGCCAGCAGCATGTAGGCGAGGCCCGCGCCGGTGAAGACGGCGAGTGGCTGGGCCTCGATGAGGTTCACGGTGTTGGCGGCCTGGGTCAACTCGACCACGCCGACGGCGGCGGCCAGCGAGGTGTTCATCAGCAGCGCGATGCAGATGTTGCCGATCGGCTGGATCACCGCCCGCAGTCCCTGCGGCAGGATCACGTGCCGCAGGGACTGACCGAAGGTGAGCCCGATGGCCCGCGCCGCCTCGGCCTGGCCGACGCCGACCGTGTTGATCCCGGCCCGGATCGCCTCGGCCAGGTACGCCCCCTCGTAGACGGCGATGACGATCGCGGCGGAGGTGAACAGCGGGAACGTGATGCCGATGGTCGGCAGCGCGAAGACGAAGAGGACCAGCAGGGCCAGCAGCGGCAGGTTCTGGAACACCTCGACGTACGCCGTGCCGATGGCGCGCAGCAGCGGTACGGGGGCGATCCGCAGGGTGGCCACGATGATGCCCAGCAGCATCGCGCCGACGGTGGTCACGACGGTCAGTTCGACCGTCGTGACCAGGCCGTGGCCGAGTTCGCTCAGGTGGGCGGTGAGGGCGTCCATCGGCGCGGGAGGCTACTCAGGAGCCGTCGGCGGAACCGAGGGCCGGCGGAGTGGGCGCCCCGCCCTCCACCACCGAGCCGAGGGTGGCCTCCCAGACCTTCGCCCACGTGCCGTCGGCCTGGATCTTCGTCAGCCACTTGTTGACGAACTCCTTGAACTGCGCGTCCTCCCGGTTGAGGCCGATGCCGTACGCCTCGGTGGTGAACGGCTCGCCGACGACCTTCATCCCCGGGTTCGCCTTGGCGCCGGAGGCGAGCAGCGTGAAGTCCTGCACGTACGCGTCGCCGCGCTTCTGCAGCAGCGCCTGCAGCGCCTGAGGGTCGGTCCCGAAGGCGATCTGCTTCGAGCCGGGAGCGGCGCTGGGCAGCGCGGTGACCGCGGGGGTGTTCGCCCCGACGATGACGGTCTTGCCGGCGAGGTCCTTGACGCTCTTGATCGAGGTGTCGTCCTTGCGGACCCCGACCGCCAGACCGGAGGTGAGGTACGGCCCGGCGAACGCGATCTGGGTGGCCCGCTGCGGGGTGATGGTGTACGTCTGGAAGACCACGTCCACCGACTTGGCCTGGAGCATCGCCTCCCGGGTCTGGGTGCCGATGGTCGTGGTCTTCACCTCGGTCTTGCCGGTGATGTACTTCGCCAGCAGCTTGGCCATGTCGGCGTCGAAGCCCTCGATGGTGCCGCTGACCGGGTTCTGCTGGGACAGCAGCGGTGCGTCCAGCGAGCCGCCGACGCTCAGGTAGCCGCGCTTGCGGATCGCGTCCATGGTGGAGCCCGCCGGGATGTCCGCGTCGGTGGCCACCGGGGCGGCGTCGTACACCGACTGGGCGACCACGCCGTCGCCGCCCAGGCCGGGGTTGCCGGGCAGGGCCGGTGCGCCGCTGTCGCTGTCGCCGCCGCAGCCCGTCGCGGCGAGGGCCACCGCGACCGCGGTGGCGGTGAGGGCGAGCGAGCGCCGCCCGGTGAAGCTCATCTTGAGGATTGACATGACACCCTCCCGTTGGGGGCTAGTGCTGGAGGATCTTGGACAGGAAGTCGCGGGCCCGCTCGGTGCGCGGGGCTGCGAAGAATTCGTCGGGGGCGCCGGACTCGACGATCCGGCCGTCGTCCATGAAGACGACCCGGTCGGCGGCGCGGCGGGCGAAGCCCATCTCGTGGGTGACCACGATCATGGTCATCCCCTCGGCGGCGAGAGAGACCATCACGTCGAGCACCTCGTTGACCATCTCCGGGTCGAGGGCCGAGGTCGGTTCGTCGAAGAGCAGCACCTTCGGCCGCATGGCCAGTGCCCGGGCGATGGCGGCCCGCTGCTGCTGCCCGCCGGAGAGCTGGGCGGGGTGGTGGTTCGCCTTGTCGGCGATGCCGACCCGCTCCAGCAGCGTCATCGCCTGCTGGCGCGCCTCGGGCCGGGCGATCCGGCGGACCCGGGTGGGGCCGAGGGTGATGTTGTCCAGCACCGTCTTGTGCCCGAAGAGATTGAAGGACTGGAAGACCATGCCGACGTCGGCGCGCAGTCGGGCCAGCGCGCGGCCCTCGGCGGGCAGCGGCTCACCGTCGATCTCGACGGTGCCCTGACCGGCCGTTTCCAGCCGGTTGAGGCAGCGGCACAGGGTCGACTTTCCGGAGCCGGATGGCCCCACCACGACGACCACCTCGCCAGCGGCCACCGTGAGGTCGATGTCCTTGAGCACGTGCAGTGGACCGAACCACTTGTTCAGGCCGCGGACCGACACCATCGGTCGGTCCGGACCCGTCGTCCCGGACCGGCCGGCGCGATCGGAGACCGTCGTCGGTGCCACCAGACGCCCCCACTTTCTTCGACTACAGAACTAAGTTTGCTTCATATCGAAGCAACAGCGCCATCTAAAGGTAGACGAGAAATTAAGTCAACCGGTTGCTTGAACAAACTGCGGGTGCTAAGAACCTGACGTGACGATTGACGACGCGCCGCGCGACGCTCTCCGGAGCAGCCCCCGGGAGCTGCTGCGCTGGGTTGCCACTGGAGCGGCCGTCAGTCGCGCCGACCTGTCCCGGCTCTCCGGGCTGTCCCCGTCGACGGTCTCCCAGCGCGTGGAGGCGTTGATCAACGAGGGGTTGCTGGAGGAAACCGGCGCCGGGCGGTCCCGGGGTGGCCGACGGCCGCGCCAGCTCGCCGTGCCCACCGGCGGCGCCGTGGTCGGCGCCATCGACCTGGGGGCGCATCACGCACGCGTCGGCACACTGGATCTCTCCGGCCGGGTGGTTCAGGCCCGTACCCTGCCGGTGCGCATCGAGGACGGTCCGGAGGAGGTGCTCGGCGGGTTGTTGGCCGAGGTCTCCGCGCTGGTGGCCGTGCCCAGCGGGCCGGGCCGGGAAGCGGCCGGTGGTGCGGTGGCGGCGGGCGCGCTGCGGGGCATCGGCATCGGCATCCCCGGCCCGGTGCAGCACGCGACCGGGCGGATCGTCAGCCCGTCCCGGATGCCCGGCTGGAACGGCTTCGACGTCGCCGCCTTCTGTGCCGACCGGGTCGAGGTACCGGTCCTCGTGGACAACGACGCCAACCTGATGGCGCTCGGTGCGCACCGCACGGCACATTCCGAGTTGGACCATGCCGTCTACATCAAGGCTGGCACCGGGATCGGCTCCGGAGTGATCTCCAGTGGACGGCTGCACCGGGGCGCACAGGGATCGGCCGGGGACATCAGCCACTGCCGGGTGGTGGCCGATCCGGCACCACCCTGCACCTGCGGCAACGCCGGTTGCCTGGAGGCGGTGGCCAGCGGCGCGGCCCTGGTCACCGCGCTACGTGACCAGGGCGTGCCGGTCTCCGACCTGACCGGCGTGATCCGCCTGATCGACGACGGTGACCGGCATGCCACCGCGCTCGCCCGGCAGGCTGGCCGGGCCATCGGCGAGATCCTGTCCGTGGTGGTCAACTTCTTCAACCCGCAGGTGGTGGCCATCGGCGGCCGGCTCGCCGACTGCGAACCCCTGCTCGCCAGCATGCGGGGCACCCTCTACGAGCGGTGCCTGCCGCTGGCCACCCAGACCCTGCTCATCGAGCGGGTCGCCACCGGCCAGGATGTCGGCATCACGGGCGCCGCCCACCTGGTGATCGACCACGTCGTGGCAAGCAACTAACCCGCTGCACACCAGCCCTCGCTGAAAGGGCTGCGTACGCGTGCGGCACCGCGAAGACCGGAGGTGTCGGGTCAATGGGCACGGCGTGGCTCCGGGATGGGGCCTGCCCGGCTCCTGAAGCGGCACTGCCCGGCCGGTGAGTCTCCTCGCCGACCGGGCAGTATTCCGATTCTGGTCAGTTGCCGGCGGTCAGGCCCTCCAGGCCCTTGAGCATCTCGGCGAAGTCGGCGGTCTCGGCCGCCGGCGGCGTCTCGATGGTCGCCGCCTTGCCGTAGTCGGTGTAGTCGACCACCATGTCGCCCATCTTGCCCATGACCATGCCCGCGCGCCGCGGCCGGTACTGCTCGTCGACCCACAGGTCGATCTTGATCTCCTTGACGCCCTGCTTGGCCAGCCCCTTCTCGACGTCCGCCCGCAGCTTGGCGTCGACCTGCCCGAGGTAGGTCGTCACGGGGGTGGTGACGGTGTAGTGGACGGTAGGCGCCCCGTTTACCGTCTCCTGCCCGACCACAGTCACACCCTCGGTGGCGAGCAGCGTCTTGACCTGCTTGATCGGGTCGACGTCCTCGAACTGCTTGGTGAAGTCCATCCCCGCCTGCTCGCCCACGGCGCTCAGGTCCATCTTCATCCAGCGCTTTCCGCCCGTGCTCGCGCGGTCCTCCGCCGGGATCTCGACGTAGACCACAGCGCCGATCATCCGGACGGTGGTCGTGGTGCCGTCCGGGTCGGACGTCTTCATCTCGGCCTTGAGCGGGTCACCCAGGTCCAGGACACCCTGCATGGAGATCTTCTCGCCGCCCGCCGTGCCCGTCATCGTCACGGTCACCGAATCGGTCTTGTCGGTGGCGTCGACCGTCTTCTGCAACGATCCCTTGAGATCGCTGGCGAGCAGTTCCAGGACGCTGGGCTGCTTCGGCGCCTCGGACGAGCCGGACTTCGCGCCGCAGGCAGAGACAGCGAGCGCAGTGAGCGCCGAGACCGCTACCACCGCGGTCTTCTTCCAAAGTGACACGTGAGCGCTTCTTTCCCCGAAGGATTTGGGGCTCTCCCCAATAGACCGACGACACGCTATCCCACGCTGTCGACCCCGGGGCAACACCTTTCCGTCGATCTATCGTTGGTGCCCAGGACCGCGTTGGGGCCGGCGCGTCCACTCACTCCGGGACGCGGCGGTAGGCGCCGTCGCTGGCCGAGGTGGCCATCGAGGCGTACGCGCGCAGCGCCGCCGACACCGGCCGCTGCCGGTCGGTCGGGGTGTACGGCTTGTCGCGCTTCTCCTCTTCGACCCGCCGGGCCTGGAGCACGTCCTCCGGCACGTTCAGCTCGATGGACCGGCCCGGGATGTCGATGACGATCTCGTCGCCCTCGCGGACCAGGGCGATCAGCCCACCGGAGGCCGCCTCGGGGGAGACGTGCCCGATGGAGAGCCCTGAGGTGCCGCCGGAGAAGCGACCGTCGGTGAGCAGCGCGCAGGAGCGGCCCAGCCCTCGACCCTTGAGGAACGAGGTGGGGTAGAGCATCTCCTGCATGCCGGGGCCGCCCTTGGGGCCCTCGTACCGGATCACCACCACGTCCCCGGCGACCACCTGCTTGGCCAGGATCGCCGTCACCGCGTCGTCCTGGGACTCGTAGACCTTCGCCGGCCCGCGGAAGGTCAGGCAGTCGTCCGGCACACCCGCGGTCTTCACCACGCTGCCCTCCGGGGCCAGGTTGCCGTGCAGGATGGCCAGCCCTCCGTCGGCGGAGTACGCGTGCTCCCGGTCCCGGATGCAGCCCTCGGCCGCGTCGGTGTCCAGCGACGACCAGCGGTTGGTGGTGGAGAACGGTTCGGTGGTGCGCACCCCGCCCGGCGCGGCGTGGAACAGCTCGACCGCCGTCGGCGTCGGCGAGCCGCCCCGCACGTCCCAGTCGGTCAGCCACTGGGCCAGCGAGGGCGAGTGCACGGCGTGCACGTCCCGGTTGAGCTGCCCGCCCCGGTCCAGCTCGCCGAGGATCGCCGGAATGCCGCCGGCGCGGTGCACGTCCTCCATGTGGAAGAGCGGCGAGTTCGGCGCGACCTTGGCCAGGCAGGGCACCCGCCGGGAGATCGCGTCGATGTCGGCGACGCCGAAGTCCATCTCCGCCTCGCGGGCGGCGGCGAGCAGGTGCAGCACCGTGTTGGTGGAGCCGCCCATCGCGACGTCCAGGGCGACGGCGTTCTCGAAGGCGGCCTTGGAGGCGACCGTGCGGGGCAGCACCGAGTCGTCGTCGCCGTCGTACCAGCGCTTGGAGATCTCCACGATGGTGCGGCCGGCCTCGACGAAGAGCGACCGGCGTGCGGCGTGGGTGGCCAGCGTCGAGCCGTTGCCGGGCAGCGCCAGCCCGATGGCCTCGGTGAGGCAGTTCATCGAGTTGGCGGTGAACATGCCGGAGCAGGAGCCGCAGGTGGGGCAGGCGGAGCGCTCGATCTCGCCGAGCTGGTCGTCGGTGACCGCCTCGTTCGAGGAGGCGATCATCGCGTCGATCAGGTCGATCTTGCTGTGCACGACGCCCTCGATCGCCATCGTCTTGCCGGCCTCCATCGGGCCGCCGGAGACGAAGACGGTCGGGATGTTGAGCCGCAGCGCGGCCAGCAGCATCCCGGGGGTGATCTTGTCGCAGTTGGAGATGCAGACCAGGGCGTCCGCGCAGTGCGCGTTGACCATGTACTCCACCGCGTCGGCGATCAACTCCCGGCTGGGCAGGGAGTAGAGCATGCCGCCGTGGCCCATCGCGATGCCGTCGTCGACCGCGATGGTGTTGAACTCCCGCCCCACACCGCCGGCCTCGGCCACCGCGTCGGCGACCAGGCCGCCCATGTCCTTGAGGTGTACGTGACCCGGCACGAACTGGGTGAAACTGTTGGCGATGGCGACGATCGGCTTACCGAAATCGTCGTCGGTCATCCCGGTGGCCCGCCAGAGGGCCCGGGCGCCGGCCATCGTCCGACCGTGCGTGGAGGTCTTCGACCGCAGCTCAGGCATGCGTACCAGTCTGACACCGCCGCCACGGTGGCTGTCCAGAGTGCGCGCGTGTCCCAACAGATGCACATCCGGTCCCCCACGACGAGCGCGCATCCGGCACTCTTGGGGGCGTGCATCTCCCCCCGGGCATGGTCGCCGTCGCGGTGCTGAGCGGGCTCGTCGCCGCTGCGGCCGTCGTACTGCTGACCGTGGTCGCCCGGCGGCGCACCGGGTCGCGCCGGCCCGCGCATCTGCTGCTCGCGGTGGCCGCCGGGGTCGCTCTGCTCAGCCTCGTGGTCGGGGTGGTGGCCGCGCTCGCCGCGAACGACCACTGGGCGCACGAGCAGGGGCAGCGCACCGGCTGGGCCACCGTGGTGGCGATCGGCACGGCGGTGAGCGGGCTGGCCTTCGCGGCCGGATTGCTCCGGCTGCCCGGGGTGGCCGCCACCTCGGCGGCGACCGCCCGGCTCGCCCTGGACGGCTTGATCATGGCCGCCGCGCTGTGGTTCGTCGGCTGGGTGCTCTTCTCCGAGCCCACCCGGTTGCTCGGCGCCTCCACCCCGATGGCCTGCCCGGCGATCCTGGTGGCCACGGTGGCCGCCGCGCTCGGTGCCGGGCTCGCCGTGATCGTCGTCTTCCGGGCTGCCGCCCCGCGCCAGCGGCTGGCCGCGCTCGGCGTCGGCATCAGCGCGGTGACCTGCGGCGGGCTGGGCCTCGCCGCCGGGCTCTGCCAGGCCGGGCCGACCATGGCACTGACCGGCGCGGTGGTGCTCGCCGCCGGCCTGCTGACCGTTGCGCTCGCGGTGCTCCGGGCCGACCGGCCGGGGCAGGTCGAGCTGGACCTGACCGGTCGCGACGGCGAGTACGCGATCGCCCCGATGCTGGCGATGGCCGCCTCGGCCATGCACCACCTCCTGCAGGGCGGCCGGTTCACCGCGGCGGGCATCGTGGCCGGCAGCGTGGAGGGCTTCGCCCTGGTGGCCCGGCAGTACCTCACCCTCAAGGACGTCCGGGACTACGCCGGCCGGTTGGCCGAGCGGGAGGCGCACTTCCGTGAGCTGGCACACACCGATCCGCTGACCGCGCTGGCCAACCGGCGGGGGCTGCTGCGCGCGCTGCACGACAGCGCGGCGGCGGGCACCCCGTGCGTGCTGCTCGGGCTTGACCTGGACGGCTTCAAGAACGTCAACGACATGCGCGGCCACGACGTGGGCGACGCGGTGCTGGCCGAGGTGGGCCGGCGGCTGCGCGGCAACCTGCGCCCCGGCGATGTGGCGGCCCGGCTCGGGGGCGACGAGTTCGCCGTGCTCATGCCGGGGCGGCCGGCCGAGGCGGACCGGGTCGCCGAGCGGCTGCTCGGGGTGCTCAACCGCCCGTACGACCAGCCGGAGGGGCCGGTCTTCCTGTCGGTGAGCATCGGGGTGGCCGGGTGGGCCGGCGAGCCGGACGTGGAGTTGCTGCTGCGCCACGCCGACCTGGCGCTGCGCTACGCCAAGCAGCGCGGCAAGAACCGGATCGAGCGCTACGACGCCACGTACGACCAGCTGCTGCGTCGGCGCACCACGCTGGAGCACGAGCTGCGCGGCGCCATCGAGCGCGACGAGCTGCGGCTGGCCTTCCAGCCGGTGGCCTCGCTGCCGTCGGTGCGGCCGGTCGGCGCCGAGGCGCTGCTCCGCTGGCACCACCCCAAGCTGGGCAACGTCCGTCCGGACGAGTTCATCCCGTTGGCCGAGGAGTGCGGGATGATCGCCACGCTCGGGGCCTGGGTGCTGCACCAGGCCTGCTACCAGCTCTCCCGTTGGCTGGCCGACGGGCACGACGTCTGGGTCTCGGTGAACGTCTCGCCGCGCGAGCTGCACGCCCCGGAGTACGTGGTCCAGGTCGCCGAGGCGCTGCGCGCCCACCACGTGCCGCCGCAGCGGCTGGTGCTGGAGGTAACCGAGCACGCGGTCGCCACCGACCTGGACGAGCTGATCCGGCGGCTGACCGCGCTGCGGCTGACCGGCGTGCGGATCGCGCTGGACGACTTCGGCGCCGGCTACTCCTCGCTCGGGCAGCTCCGCCGGCTGCCGATCGACATCCTGAAGATCGACCACAGCCTGGTCGCCGAGCACGAGCCGGTCCGCCCGGTCGGCAAGGACGGCCCGGCGTTCGCGCCGATGGTCGACATCGTCATGCGACTGGGCCACCAGCTGGGGCTGGAGGTGATCGCCGAGGGGGTGACCACGCCGACGGAGTTGGCCGCGGTGGTGGCGGCCGGCTGCCGGTTCGGTCAGGGCGCGCTCTTCGGCTGGGGTGTGCCGGCCGAGCACCTGGAGGCGATGCTGGAGGCGGCCACCTCGCCGGGTGCGCGACCCGCGCCGCTGCCCGCGCCGCGCCGGGTTTCGGGCGGGCCCGGGCAGGTCATCCCGGTTGCCGAGGGCGTGTCGCCGGCGGACGCGCCGCGTTCCGTTAACCAACATGTGGGATCAGTTGACTCATCGCGTGAGATGCGTCAGGCTTAGCCGCATGTCGTCGTACCGGTCGCTGCGAGTACTTACCTGAGCGCACTCTCCCTCATTGAGAGTGCGCTGGCCCCGTGCATCTGCACGAGGGCCGTTTTTATTGCCATCGGAACCTGTCGGGGCGGGCCCCGCCCGCGTCGCATCGCTTGACAAGCCCCAGCCACTCCAGCCGAAGGCCAGAACCGCCATGACGAGACCCACGCCCGAGACCCTCGCCCATACCGCCCGCCGTGCCCGCGCGGCCACCGAGCCGGCCGGCGACGTCGACCCCGCCGCCGCGCGCACCCCGGCCAGCCCGGCCACCCCGGCGGTACGGCCATCCGCTCCGGCCCAGGTCTCCGGCGCCGGTTCGCTGGTGCGGTCCCTTGAGGCGCTCGGCGTCGACGTCGTCTTCGGCATCCCGGGCGGCGCGATCCTGCCGGCTTACGACCCGCTCTACGACTCCACCGTCCGGCACATCCTGGTCCGGCACGAGCAGGGCGCCGGGCACGCGGCGACCGGGTACGCGCAGGCCACCGGCAAGGTCGGCGTCTGCATGGCCACCTCCGGCCCGGGCGCCACCAACCTGGTCACCCCGATCGCCGACGCGTACATGGACTCGGTGGCGATGGTGGCGATCACCGGTCAGGTGGCCCGCCCGTCGATCGGCACCGACGCCTTCCAGGAGGCGGACATCCAGGGCATCACCCTGCCGATCACCAAGCACAACTTCCTCGTGCAGACCGCCGAGGAGATCCCGCAGGTGCTGGCCGAGGCCTTCCACCTGGCCAGCAGCGGCCGGCCCGGCCCGGTGCTGGTCGACATCCCCAAGGACGTGCTCCAGGCGCCGACCACCTTCGCCTGGCCGCCCACCCTGGATCTGCCCGGCTACCGGCCCACCCTGCACCCGCACGGCAAGCAGATCCGGGAGGCGGCCCGGCTGATGGCCGCCGCCCGCCGGCCGGTGCTCTACGTGGGCGGCGGGGTGCTCAAGGCCGGTGCCACCGACGGGCTGCGCAAGCTGGCCGAGCAGACCGGCATCCCGGTGGTCACCACGCTGATGGCGCTCGGCGCGTTCCCCGACTCGCACCGGCAGCACCTGGGGATGCCCGGCATGCACGGCACGGTCGCGGCGGTCTACGGCCTGCAGAAGGCGGATCTGATCGTCGCCCTGGGTGCGCGGTTCGACGACCGGGTGACCGGCAAGCTGGACTCGTTCGCCCCGGACGCGGCAGTGGTGCACGCCGACATCGACCCCGCCGAGATCGGCAAGAACCGGCACGCGGACGTGCCGATCGTGGGTGACGCCCGGCACGTCATCGACGAGCTGATCGCCGCGGTGACCATCGAACGGTCGGCCGGGCACAGCACCGACCTGGCCGACTGGTGGACTCAGCTGGACGACCTGCGCGACCGCTACCCGCTGGGCTACGACGAGCCGGCCGACGGCACGCTCTCCCCGCAGTACGTGATCAAGCGGCTGGGCGAGATCGTCGGCCCGGACGCGATCTTCGTGGCCGGGGTGGGCCAGCACCAGATGTGGGCGTCCCAGTTCATCTCCTACGAGAAGCCGCACACCTGGTTGAACTCCGGTGGCCTCGGCACGATGGGCTACGCGGTGCCGGCGGCGATGGGCGCCAAGGTCGGCAAGCCGGACACGGTGGTCTGGGCGGTGGACGGCGACGGCTGCTTCCAGATGACCAACCAGGAGTTGGCCACCTGCGCGCTGGAGGGCATCCCGGTCAAGATCGCCGTGATCAACAACGGCAACCTCGGCATGGTGCGGCAGTGGCAGACGCTGTTCTACAACGAGCGGTACTCCAACACCGAGCTCGGCACCCACAAGCACCGCATTCCCGACTTCGTCAAGCTCGCCGAGGCCCTGGGATGCGTCGGGCTGCGCTGCGAGAACGCCGCCGACGTGGACAAGACCATCGCCGCCGCCATGGAGATCAACGACGGCCCGGTGGTGATCGACTTTGTGGTCGGCAAGGACGCCATGGTCTGGCCGATGGTCGCCGCCGGCACCAGCAACGACGAGATCATGTTCGCCCGCGGCGTCCGCCCGGCCTTCGACGAGGATGACATCTGACATGAGTGAGCGAAGCGAGGTCGTGGCATGACGATGCACACCCTGTCCGTGCTCGTGGAGAACAAGCCCGGCGTGCTCGCCCGCGTCTCCGGCCTGTTCTCCCGGCGCGGGTTCAACATCGACAGCCTCGCCGTGGGCGAGACCGAGAACCCGGACGTCTCCCGGATCACCATCGTGGTCAACGCGGAGTCGTCCCCGCTGGAACAGGTCACCAAGCAGCTCAACAAGCTGGTCAACGTGCTCAAGATCGTCGAGCTGGACCCGCAGGTCTCGGTCGCCCGGGAGTTGCTGCTGGTGAAGGTCCGCGCCGACCGGTCCGCACGGACCCAGGTACTGGAGACGGTCAACCTGTTCCGCGCCCGGGTGGTCGACGTCGCGCCGGACACCCTGACCATCGAGGCCACCGGCACCCCGGACAAGCTCGACGCGCTGCTGCGCGACCTCGAGCCCTTCGGCATCAAGGAAATGGTCCAGTCCGGGCTCGTGGCGATCGGGCGCGGCTCGCGTTCGATCACCGCTGGCCCCGCGCTGCGGGCCGCCTGACCCATCCACACGGACCACGACGGGCCGCCCCGGCCGTTGTACGAAAGGGAAGTCCCAATGAGTGTTGAGGTGTACTACGACGACGACGCCGACCTCGGCCTGATCCAGGCCAAGAAGGTCGCGGTCATCGGCTACGGCAGCCAGGGCCACGCCCACGCGCTGTCGCTGCGCGACTCCGGCGTCGACGTGGTGATCGGTCTGCCGGAGGGCTCGAAGAGCCGCCCCAAGGCCGAGGAGCAGGGCCTGCGGGTGGTCACGCCGGCGCAGGCCGCGGCCGAGGCCGACGTGATCATGGTGCTGGCGCCGGACACCGCCCAGCGTGCCCTGTACACCGAGTCGATCGCGCCGCACCTCGCCCCGGGCAAGGCGATCTTCTTCGGTCACGGCTTCAACATCCGGTACGGGCTGATCAAGCCGCCGGCCGAGGTGGACGTGGCGATGGTCGCGCCGAAGGGCCCGGGCCACCTGGTACGCCGGCAGTACGCCGACGGCAAGGGTGTGCCCTGCCTGGTCGCCGTCGAGCAGGACGCCAGCGGCAACGCGCTCGCGCTCGCCCTCGCGTACGCCAAGGGGATCGGCGGCACCCGCGCCGGCGCGATCAAGACCACCTTCACCGAGGAGACCGAGACCGACCTCTTCGGCGAGCAGGCGGTGCTCTGCGGTGGTGCCGCGGCGCTGGTGCAGACCGGTTTCGAGGTGCTCACCGAGGCGGGCTACGCCCCCGAGATCGCCTACTTCGAGTGCCTGCACGAGCTGAAGCTGATCGTCGACCTGATGTACGAGGGCGGCATCGCGAAGATGCGCTACAGCATCTCGGACACCGCCGAGTACGGCGACCTCTCCCGTGGCCCGCGAGTCATCGACTCGCGCGTCAAGGACGAGATGCGCAAGATCCTCGGGGAGATCCAGTCCGGCGAGTTCGCCCGCGAGTGGGTTGCCGAGGACGAGGCGGGCCGGCCCAACTTCAAGAAGTGGCAGGCCGAGGGTGCGGCGCACCCGATCGAGGAGACCGGCAAGAAGCTGCGCGGCATGATGAGCTGGGTCGACCGCCCGATCACCGAGACCGCCTGACGTCGCGGCGCGACCGCCCGGCCGTCCAGACACGGCCGGGCGGCCGCGTGCACTACTCAGCCGCGCTCGATCGACCTGGCCTCACCGGCTGCCCAGGCTGCCTCCTCGTACCGGCCGAGGCCTTTGAGAATGCCGGCCAGCGTGCGCAGCGCAGCGACCAACCAGTGGTCGTACCGGACGGGATCGTGCTCGGCCAGCCAACGGAAGTGCCCCACCGCCTCCTCGGCCGTCGTCACGGCCGCTTCCGGTTCGCCGAGCTCTGAGCGGCACGTGGCGATCACGAACAGCAGTCGGCCGAGCGCCGGCCGGGCCCGCAGCGGCTCCCAACGGACCCAGAAGGTCAGATCCTCGCGGGTGTTCGCTGTCAGCGTCAGCGCCTCGGCCCACCGTCCGTCGCTGGCGAGGGACTCGGCCAGCCCGGTCACCGCGTCAAATCGGGCGGGCATGTACCGCAGCCGCGCCCAGGCGGGAAGCCGCCGGAAGGTCTCGACCGCCTCCTCCCGGGCGGCCAACGCCTCGACCGGCGCATCCAGCGCTGCCCGGCAGCTACCGAGCACGGTGAGCGACCGGGCCAGCCCCGTCAGCTCTCGGACGCCGAGCGGCGCGCAGCGTAGCCATGTCGCCCGGGCCCGCTCAGCAAGGGGCAGCGCGTCCTGAGGGGCGCTGGGGGAGAGCAGGCTGGCCATCATCAGGTGCGCTGCGGCCAGAACGACCAGTCCGTCTCGGTCGGTCGCGTTCTCGACGTACCCGATCGCCTCCCAGCCCTGGTCGAGCGCGGAGGCCACGGTGCGGTCGTCGGGGACCGAACCCTGCGCGACGAGCGCTCGCGCGAGCCCCACCTCGTGCCGGCCCGGCCGGCCCTGGACCAGCCGCCGGTAGAGCGCGACCGCCTCGTCCGCGGCGGCGGTGCGCCGGACCACGAAACCGCGTCGGATGCTCACCTGCTGGGACCGGGTGACCAACGCCTCGGCCAGCATCGGACCGAACCGCGCGAGATCGACGCGGGTCAGCTGTCGGAGCAGCGTGATGCGGATGACGAGCGGCACGGGCGGCTCCTCCCCGAGGGCTGGTGCCTCCGGTTGTAGCTGGCCAGGGCAACCATGTCGGTCAGGTGAACGCCCGATGTCCGTCGCCCGACCCGGCGTGTGAGGGCCCTCACCCCGCGGACCGGAACATGCCGACCAGCGAGGCACCTACGATCGCGGGTAGGTGCGCAGCCGGCACCTGACGGCCACGGCACGGATCAGCGCAGGGCGCAGTGCGGCGCCTTACCGCCCGGGCCGATCGCAAACACGACCTCTACGAGGACCGATGAATCCTGTCGTACTGATCGCCGAAGAACTCGCCCCCGCCGCCATCGAGGTGCTCGCCTACGACTTCGACGTCCGTCACGTCGACGGCACCGACCGTCCGGCCCTGCTCTCGGCGCTCTCCGAGGCCGACGCCGTCATCGTGCGCAGCGCGACCCAGATCGACGCCGAGGCGATCGCCGCCGCGCCGCGACTCAAGGTGGTCGCCCGGGCGGGTATCGGGCTGGACAACGTCGAGGTGCCCGCCGCCACCGCGCGCGGCGTCATGGTCGTGAACGCGCCCACCTCGAACATCGTGTCCGCCGCCGAGCAGGCCGTCGCGCTGCTGCTCGCCGTGGCCCGCAACACCGCGAGCGCCAGTTCCGCACTCAAGGCGGGGGAGTGGAAGCGGTCGAAGTACACCGGCGTCGAGGTGCAGGGCAAGACCGTCGGCGTGGTCGGGCTCGGCCGCATCGGTGTGTTGTTCGCGCAGCGCATCGCCGCGTTCGGCACCCGGCTGATTGCGTACGACCCGTACATCCAGCCGGCGCGGGCGGCGCAGCTCGGCGTACGCCTGGTCGGGCTGGAGGAGCTGCTGCGGGAGAGCGACTTCATCTCCATCCACCTGCCGAAGACCCCGGAGACGGTGGGCCTGATCGGTGAGAAGGAGCTGGCGATCGTCAAGCCCGGCGTCCGCATCGTCAACGCCGCCCGCGGTGGTCTGGTCGACGAGCAGGCGCTCGCGAACGCCATCGCCGAGGGCCGGGTCGCCGGTGCCGGCGTCGACGTCTACAGCAAGGAGCCCTGCACCTCCTCGCCGCTGTTCGCCTTCGACAACGTGGTGGCCACCCCGCACCTGGGCGCCTCCACGCACGAGGCGCAGGACAAGGCCGGCCTGGCGGTGGCCAGGAGCGTGAAGCTGGCGTTGCAGGGCGAGTTCGTCCCGGACGCGGTCAACGTGCAGGCCGGCGGCGTGGTCGCCGAGGACGTCCGGCCGCTGCTCCCGCTGGCCGAGAAGCTCGGCCGGGCCTTCACCGCGGTCGCCGGCGGTGTCGCCGCCAGCGTCACGGTCGAGGTTCGCGGCGAGATCGTCAGCCACGACGTGTCGGTGCTCAAGCTCGCCGCCACCAAGGGCCTGTTCAGCTCAGTGGTCGAGGAGCAGGTCACCTACGTCAACGCCCCGCACCTGGCCGCCGAGCGTGGCGTCGAGGTCACCCTGGCCAGCCTGGCCGAGACGGCTGAGCAGCCCACCCTGGTCACGGTGCGCGGCGCGCTGCCGGACGGCCGGACGGTCAGCGTCTCCGGCACGGTCACCCACGCCGGTGCTCGCGACGTCCTCAAGCTCACCGAGGTGGACGGCTTCGACGTGGAGATCGGCGCGGAGGGCATCCTGCTCTTCCTGCGCTACGCCGACCGGCCCGGTGTCGTCGGCACCGTCGGCACCCTGCTCGGCGAGTCGGGCATCAACATCGCCGCCATGCAGGTGGCCCGGCGCGAGGCGGGCGGCGAGACGCTGATGACGCTCACCGTCGACCAGGCGCTCGGCGCCGACCTGCTCACCTCGGCGGCCGACTCGATCGGTGCGACGGCGGCCAGCGCCGCGGATCTGCGCGACGAGTAGTCGACGGCAGCACCACGGGGGGCCCGGCGATTCGCCGGGCCCCTCGTCATACCCGTGGTGGGGTGTCCTGCCGCCCGGTCAGCCGGGCAGCCGGGCCGGGGGCGGGTAGACCGAGCCGTCCTGGGGGTCGAAGAGCATCAGCCCGTGCTCGCCGGCCAGCCGCTCGATGTCCAGCAGCACCTGGTCCGCACAGGTCGGGTGCAGGTTCAGCTCGACGTGGTCGTGGGCGGCGTGCAACGGCGTCACGGCCCACGGGCTGTCCGGGCCGGGGTGCCGGTCCGGGTAGGAGGCGGTGATCGCCCGATAGAAGCTGACCACTCGCGGGTCCGGGTATCGGTCGACGTGCCGCCCTTGCCGGCACCCCTCGACCGCGGCCCGCACGTCCTCGGGCGTCGCCCCGTCCTCCAGGGCCCACACGCTCAGATCGAAACTCACGGCGGACAGCGTGCCATCCGTCGTTCACCATGTCGAAACTGCCTCGCCGCAGGCCAATCGCCGATCCGCCACACTCCGGTCACGACGGTCCGCTGTGGAGACTCTTGCGTCGAGTTGCGTCGATTCGCTAGCGTACCGACTGCGGTCACTGGCCGAGTTCGCGGCGCCGACCCGTCTTCGGGTGGCGCGGTCGACGTCCGGCCCGACCGGTCCGCACCCCTCGATTGTGCGAGCCACGCGCACTCGTCGCTGACCGGCCCCCACGGTCGTTGCCGAGACTGTGGGGGCCGATCGCGGGCCCGAGTGGCGGCCGACGTGCGAATCGGACGCAGCGCCACGGGGAGGCGGGCCGGTGCGGCGACGTTCCGCTCAGCGCCGGTGGGCGAAGAGCGCGCGGTAGTCGGAGCCGGCGCGGAACCAGGACAGGCCGGTGGGGCCGGCGGCGTAGAGCGCGGTGGCGTAGGCGTCGGCGACCGTCAGGTCGGGGCCGACGACGGTGGCGGCGACGAGCTGACTGGCCGGCTCACCGGTGTGCGGATCCACCACATGTCCCTGGCGCCCGGTCACCCCGGAGGTGCCGACCGCTCCGGCGGTCATCTCCAGCACCAGCGGCGCGCGTTCGGGTGCGGTCGGGTGATGCACCGCCACCCGCCACGGGCCGCCGTGTGGCGCGTGGCCACGGACCACCAGGTCGGCACCGGTGAGTACGGCGTAGTCGTGGATGCCCGCGGCGCGCAACCGGGCGGCGGCGCGCTCCACCGCCCAGCCCCCGAGCAGGCCGCCCGGGTCGAAGCCGCCGGGCACCGCCCAGGCGTCGAACCACCCGTCGGTGGCGGCCCGCATCGCCGTGCAGCGGTCCACCAGGTCGGCCAGTGGGGGGTACGAATCGGGACTGATCTCGCCCCGGCGCAGCATGGAAACCAGACTCTCGGGCCGGTTCGGGCCATAGGTGAGGTCGATGGCGCGCAGCTCGGCGACGCTGTCCCGCAGTGCCTCGCCGACGCCCCGGCGGCCGAGCCACTCGGGTGCGTTGAGCAGCAGGGTGTACTCGGCGGTCGGGGTCTGCACGGTGTGCTGAACGGCGATCCGGCCCTCGGTGGCGCTGGCCGGATCGATCCGCTGGCGGCGGCGGCCCAGCCGCAGGTCCGGCCGGCGGTTCCGGAAGGCCGACGGATCGGGCCAGCGGGTCCGCGGCTGCTCGTCGATGCGCATGGCACCTGCCCCTCACAGTGTGGCGTCGCGTCATCGGCGACCCCGTGTCGCGGGCCCCCCTGACCCGCTGACCCCTACGTTAGGCAGCGGAGATGATTGGCTCATGGATCCCACCTGTGAGGGTGCTGTGTATCGGCGTGTCCCAGATTGTGGACGATCCGTACCGGGAGGCGGGACGGCGACGTACCGTTGCCCGGTACGGGACAGTCGAACAGAGGAGTGCGGGCGTGACGCGGATCGCGGTGGTGGCCGGGGACGGCATCGGGCCCGAGGTGGTCGCGCAGGCCCGCAAGGTCCTCGACGCCGTGCTGCCCGGCGTGCAGGCCACCGAGTACGACCTCGGAGCGGCCCGCTGGCACCGTACCGGAGAGGTGCTGCCCGACTCGGTCCTGGCCGAGCTGGCCGGGCACGACGCGATCCTGCTCGGCGCGGTCGGTGACCCGACCGTTCCGTCGGGAGTGCTGGAGCGGGGCCTGCTGCTCAAGCTCCGGTTCGCCTTCGACCAGTACGTCAACCTGCGCCCGTCGCGGCTCTGGCCCGGGGTCGCCGGCCCGCTGGGCAACGTGAAGCCGGGCGAGGTCGACCTGGTCGTGGTGCGCGAGGGCACCGAGGGTCTCTACGCCGGGGCCGGCGGTTCCCTGCACCGGGACACCCCCGCCGAGGTCGCCACCGAGGAGAGCCTGAACACCCGGCACGGCGTGGAGCGGGTGATCCGCGACGCGTTCGCCCGGGCCGGTCGCCGGGAGCGGCGCAAGGTCACCCTGGTGCACAAGACCAACGTGCTCACCCACGCCGGGTCGCTGTGGGCGCGTACCTTCGACGCGGTCGCCGCCGAGCACCCGGACATCGCCACCGAGTACCAGCACGTCGACGCGGCCGCGATGTTCCTGGTTACCCAGCCGCAGCGCTATGACGTGGTGGTCACCGACAACCTGTTCGGCGACATCCTCACGGACATCGCCGCGGCGGTCACCGGCGGGATCGGGTTGGCCGCCAGCGGCTGCATCAACCCCGAGGGGGCGTACCCCTCCATGTTCGAGCCGGTGCACGGCTCGGCGCCGGACATTGCCGGGCAGGGCATTGCCGACCCGGTCGCCGCGGTGCTCTCCGCCGCGCTGCTGCTGGAGCAGCTCGGGCACGCCGAGGCTGCGACCCGGGTCAACGCGGCGGTTGCCGCCGAGCTTGCCGGCCGGACCCCGGGCGTGACGCTGCGTACCGCCGAGGTCGGCGACCGGCTCGCCGCGCACGCCGTAGCCTGACTCGGCCCGGGCCGACCGGCCACCCGCCGGTCGGTCCGACGAGGGGCCATCCGGGGTTCCCTATGCCCCCGAGCGGCGCTACCCGCTGAACGACCGTTCGGGGTAAGTTTCTGGCACAGCCATGTCGGTGTGCGGTCCCGCATGCCGTTGTCCCGCAGGGAGGTCAGCGCGATGAGCGGTGGTGACAAGCTCGACTTCGAGATCCGTCCGAATCCCGCGCCGGTATCCGCCGCCGACCGGGCCGCCCTGCTGGTCAATCCCGGGTTCGGCCGGGTCTTCACCGACCACATGGTCACCGTCCGGTACGCCGACGGCAAGGGCTGGTACGACGCCCGGGTGGAGGCGCGCGCGCCGATTCCGATGGACCCGGCCAGCGCGGTGCTGCACTACGCGCAGGAGATCTTCGAGGGGTTGAAGGCGTACCGGACCGCCGACGGTGGCGTGACGATGTTCCGGCCGGACGCCAACGCCGCCCGGTTCGCCACCTCGGCGCAGCGGATGGCGATGCCGGCGCTACCGCCCGAGGTCTTCGTCGACTCGCTGCACAAGCTCATCGAAGTCGACCGGGACTGGATCCCGACCGGCGAGGACGGCAGCCTCTACCTGCGGCCGTTCATGTATGCCAGCGAGGTCTTCCTCGGCGTCCGCCCGGCCAACGAGTACCTCTACCTGGTGATCGCCTCGCCGGTCGGCGCGTACTTCACCGGCGGGGTCAAGCCGGTCACCGTCTGGGTCTCGCCGGACTACACCCGGGCCGCGCCCGGCGGCACCGGCGCGGCCAAGTGCGGCGGCAACTACGCCGCGTCACTCGCGGCCCAGGCGGAGGCCATCGAGGCCGGCTGCGACCAGGTGGTCTTCCTGGACGCGGTGGAGCGCCGGTTCGTCGACGAGCTGGGCGGCATGAACGTCTTCTTCGTCTACGACGACGACACCGTGGTCACCCCGCCGCTGACCGGCACGATCCTGCCGGGTATCACCCGGGACGCGATCATCACGCTGGCCGGCGCGGCCGGGCACCGGGTCGAGGAGCGGCCGGTCACGTTCGCCGACTGGCAGGCCGACGCGGCCAGCGGCCGGCTCCGCGAGGTCTTCGCCTGCGGCACCGCCGCGGTGATCACCCCGATCGGCGGGGTCCGCTTCCCGGACGGCGAGTTCCTGATCGGCGGCGGTGAGCCCGGCCGGGTCACCATGGCGCTGCGCCAGCAGCTGGTCGACATCCAGCGGGGCAAGGCCGCCGACCCGCAGGGCTGGGTGCACCGGGTCCTCTGACGCCCGCACGCGCCCACGGGTCCGGCTGGACGGGTGGGCGCGGCCGGGTCGACACGGTCGGTTCGGAGGGCGATAACGCACGGGCATCGCCATGACCGTGCGGTATCGCCCCCGACGACCGGCGGGCTAGTCGAGCAGGTGGTCGCGGAGGGCGGCGAGCTGCGCCTCGGTGACCCCGGCGTGGCGCAGGTACCCCTCGACCGAGCCGTGCCCCGCGCGCAGCTCGGCCAGGAAGATCTCCATCGCCTCGGCGGGCGAGGCCAGGAACGGTGCCGGCACGTCCACCCCGCCGCCGGTGGTGGCGGCCAGCCAGGCGCTGTACCGGGCCGACGCCTCCGCACTCAGCGCGTAGTCCGAGACGATGTCGGCGTCGTCGACGCCCAGCACGGCAAGGGTCAGCGCGCAGACGATGCCGGTGCGGTCCTTGCCCGCCACGCAGTGCACCACCACCGGGGCGTTGGCGGAGTCCGCGATCAGCCCCACCGCCTCGGCCAGGCCGGCGGTGCCGGTCTGCGCCAGGTCGGCGTACCGGTCCGCGAGGTAGCGGGCCAGGCTGGCAGCCTCCTCGTGCGGCTGCCCGGCCCAGTCCGCGTGCTCCGGGTGGATGTGCCGGTAGGTCAGCCCCGGGTACGCCGGCACCCGGCCGTCCCGGTCCACCTCCTGCGGGCGGCGGAGGTCGATGACGGTCCGGATGCCGATCGCGGCAAACGCGTCCCGGTCCTGCTCGTCGAGGCGGTGCAGCGAGTCGGAGCGGTAGAGCCGGCTCCGGCGCACGGTCCGGTCGTCGTGGCCGGCGTAGCCACCGACGTCGCGGAAGTTGAAGGTCGCGGGCAGCGAGATGTGTCGGTTGTCGTCGATGGCGTCCACGCTGCCACGGTAACGGCCGGTGGGGCAGTGCCCCACCGGCCGTCGGGTCCGTTCAGCTACCGTGCGGTGCCGGGCGGGAGTGCGCCGTACGTCTCGTCGTAGTAGCCGCCCAGCCGATCCCGGTAGCTCGGGTCGCTGTGGCTGGTCTCGTCGTACTCCGGGGCGGCCTTGATCTGGTCGCGGGTCCGGTCGACGGAGACGGTGCGCTGGTCGTGGTCGACCTGGTTGACCGTGCCGGCCGGCAGCATCACCTTCTTGCCGAAGATCCACGGGCCGGTGTCCACCACCAGGTAGCTGCCGTCCACCTCGTGGCTGGCGCTGTCGATCTTGCCGATCCCGCCGTCGATGGCCTCGACCTTGTAGCCGACCAGGTCGGCGTCGGCCACCCCGGCCTGATCCCGGTAGCGCCAGGGGTCGAAGGTGCCGGCCGGCGCGCCGCCGGGCACAGCGCCCTGGTCGCCGCCGCGCAGCGGGTCCGGCCCGGCGTGGGTGGCGTGCGGATCGATCCTGTCCATGCCGTTCACTCCTGACTGTCGCCGATCGTCTCGGCGTCGGTGGGTGCGTCCCCGCAGGAGCTACCCGGCCGCCGGGGTCCGGAAACGGCGAGAGGTCGACACCGCAGGTGCGGCGTCGGCCCGTCGGGGCGTACCGACCCTGCGTCGGCGTCCCGCCATGTGGGTTATTCCTCCCAAATACAGGAGCGGGGTGGCACAGTAGTGATCGTGACCAGCACCGCCCTGATTATTGCGACCTAGCGCGCCGGCCTCCCCTCCGCCGAGCGCGCAGACCTCCCGCACCCGCGGGAGGTCTTTTTGTTGCTCCCAGAAAGGATCCTGATGACGTTCCAGGTCTTCGACACGACGTTGCGCGACGGCGCCCAGCGCGAAGGGCTCACCTACTCGGTGGTCGACAAGCTGGCGGTGGCCCGGTTGCTCGACGAGTTCGGCGTCGGCTTCATCGAGGGCGGCTGGCCGGGCGCGGTGCCCAAGGACACCGAGTTCTTCCGCCGGGCGCGCAGCGAACTCAACCTGCGGCACGCCGTGCTGGTCGCGTTCGGCGCCACCCGCAAGGCCGGCGTCGCGGTCACCGACGACCCCCAGGTACGCGGCCTGCTGGACGCGCAGACCCCGGCGGTGGCGCTGGTCGCCAAGGCCGACATCCGGCACGTCGAGCGCGCGTTGCGCACCACCGGCGCGGAGAACCTGGCCATGATCCACGACACGGTCACCCACCTCGTGGGCGAGGGCCGCCGGGTCTTCGTCGACGGCGAACACTTTTTCGACGGCTACCGCCACGACCCGGCGTACGGCGCGGCCGTGGTGCAGACCGCGCTGGCCGCCGGCGCCGAGCGGATGGTGCTCTGCGACACCAACGGCGGAATGCTGCCTTCCCAGGTGACCGCCGCGATCGTCGACCTGACCCAACGGCTCGGGGTCGACGCCGGGCTGCTCGGCATGCACGCGCAGAACGACACCGCCTGCGCGGTCGCCAACACGATCGCCGCCGTGGAGGCGGGCGTCCGCCACGTCCAGGGCACCGCCAACGGGTACGGCGAACGCCCCGGTAACGCCGACCTCTTCGCGGTGGTCGCCAACCTCCAACTCAAGCTGGGCATGCCGGTCCTACCGGAGGGCTGCCTGGAACAGATGGTGCGGGTCTCGCACGCCATCGCCGAGATCGCCAACATCGCCCCCGACACCCACCAGGCGTACGCCGGGGCCGCCGCTTTCGCTCACAAGGCGGGGCTGCACGCGAGCGCGATCAAGGTCGACCCGTTGCTCTACAACCACGTGGACCCGTCGGTGGTGGGCAACGACATGCGGATCCTGGTGACCGAGATGGCCGGCCGGGCCAGCGTCGAGCTCAAGAGCCGTGAGCTGGGCCTGGATCTGGCCGGCCGTCCGGAGGCCCTGACCCGGGTCACCAACCGGGTCAAGGAGTTGGAGGCGGGCGGCTGGTCCTTCGAGGCCGCAGACGCCTCCTTCGAGCTGCTGGTCCGCTCCGAGCTGCCGGAGGGCCGGCCGGCCCGGCCGTTCACCCTGGAGTCGTACCGGGTGCTGGTCGAGCACCGCGAGGACGGCGCAGTCGTCTCTGAGGCGACCGTCAAGATCCGGGTACGCGGCGAGCGGGTGATCGCGACCGCCGAGGGCAACGGCCCGGTCAACGCCCTGGACGAGGCGTTGCGAGTGGGGCTGACGCGGCACTACCCGCAGCTGCGCGACTTCGAGCTGGCTGACTACAAGGTGCGCATCCTGGAGGGCAGTCACGGCACCGGCGCGGTCACCCGGGTGCTGCTGGAGACCGCCGACGGCAACGGCCGGGACTGGACCACCGTGGGCGTGCACCACAACGTGGTCGAGGCCAGCTGGCACGCCCTTGTGGACGCCCTCACCTACGGCCTGGCCCCCACCACCGTCTGACCCACGCCGGCCCCCGGGTCGCGGGTGGGCGGTCAGGGGGTGGGGAGGGTGAGGGTGGCCAGCACGGGTCGGTGGTCGGTGGCGGGGAGGGTGAGCACCGTGACGGAGCGGACCGCGATACGGCGATCCACCAGCACGTGGTCGATGGTGACCGGCGGGATGAGGTCGCCGTCGTACGGGCCCCAGGTGCCGGTCAGCCCTTCCCCGGAGGCGTCCGCGGCGTCGACGTAGCCGGTGTGCAACAGGGCTCGCAGCGGGCTGTGGTCGAGGGTGGCGTTGAAGTCCCCGGCAAGGATCCGCAGGCCACCGTCCGGGGTGGCCGGTGGCTGCGCGGCCAGGTCGGTACGCCAGGCGTTGACCTGGTCCAGCGCGTACGGCGCCGAGGGGTGGGCCGACTCGACGCGGACCGGGGGCGCGCCGGGCACGACCAGCGTGCCGTACGCCTGACTGAAGCCCCACCCTTCGAGGTTGTGCCGGATGCCGGCGTCGGTGATCGGCCACCGCGAGTAGAGCCCGGACCCGGGTGTGCCGATCTGCGGGTTGAGCTGGCGGTGGGGCAGCAGTTGGTCGAGGCCGAGCCGGTCCAGGGCGGCCTGCGCGTCCGGGGTGAACTCCTGCACGGTGAGCACGTCCACCCGATGCTGCCGGACCAGTTCGACCAGCGTCCGCGGGTCGGCGGAGCCGGCGAGCAGGTTGGCGGTGAGCAGCCGCACGGTCGGCCCACCCGCCGCCGGCTGCGGGGCGGCCAGTGCCCGAGGTGCGACCACGCCGAGCAGCGCCACCGCGGTCAGCGCCGCGATCGCCGCCGGCCACCAGCGCCGCAGCGCGAGGGTGAGGGCCAGGGCCAGCACACTCCAGCCCGCGACGTACGGGGTGAAGGCGAGCGCCTGCACCAGCGGCCCCCGGTCCAGGCCGGCCAGCCGGATGGCGGCCCAGGCGGTCGTCGGGGTGACCGCCAACCAGCAGAGCACCGTGCCGAGCCGGTCGGCGCGGCGTCGGGTCGGACCGGGAGGAGCGTCGACGATCACGGCGGTCAGCCTAGCGGAACTCGTCGCGCCATTTCGTGAACGGTTATCCGCTCACATTTCACAATTATTTGACGGCTGGCCGACAGCGGCATAAGGCCAGGTCAACTATTGACGCTCGGCTTTTTGCGATGCTACGTTCCACCTGGCCTAAACGACGCAACTCTGAGTAGTAAGCCCAGCTCAGACCGGATCTCGATCGTTGAGAAATCAACCTCACCAGGTGCGCGTGAGAGACCTTTTTCCGGTCCTATTGTCGTCGTCCACCTATTTATAGGCAGTCATCCGTCCCGCCCCGCGGGTCGGCCGAATCCGCACGGTCACACAAGGGGGACCTGTCATGAAAACATCTTTCCGACGCAAGGCGGCAGCGATTACGTTCGCCGTTCTGGCGCTCAGCCTGGCCGGTGGGGGCATCGCCGTCGCACAGCCGTCGGCGAAGGCGCCGCAGGAGGCCGTCCAGCCGGCTGCGCGCGGCACGAACGCCCAGCCGCCGGTGACGGCGGAATCCGCCCGCAAGGCCCGCGCCGCGCTGAAGGCCAACTCGACGCTCATCGCGACCACCAGCATCGTCGTCGTCAACGCCAACGGCACCAAGGTGCGCGGCGTCGGCACCGTGATCAAGTACGGCCCCGGCCAGTACGAGGTCCAGGTCGGTTACACCGTCACCGCTGGTGTCTTCGTGGCCACCCTCGGCCGCGGTGACGCCTGCTGCGTCCCGGCGGGCGGCGAGATCTCGGTCGCGCCGCGGCTGAGCACACCGAACGCGGTCTTCATCCAGACCCGCAACTCGGCCGGTACCCCGGTCGACCTGGGCTTCCACCTGGTCATCCACACCGCCTGACGGCACGGGTGCCGACCCCACGCCGGGGCCGGCACCCGGTTCGTCCTGCAGCCGCCGGTTCATGGCGATGGTCAACTCCAGATCACCGACATCGGGGGCATCCCCGCACCGGGACACCGCGACATCGCCGACACCGAGTCGATCAACAGCGACCGCCACCGGACGGCGTCCGGTCTGCGGCACGTCGCGTGGCTCATGCCATCCCGGGATGTTGTCCCCCGACCGGGCAGTTCATCCCGACCCCGCCCACCTCGGAGGCTTCGGCGCCGATAATCCGACGTTTGCCGGGCTGCCGCCCGGGAAGCAAGCACCGTGACGGACATCTCGGACACCCTGGCCAGCATGCCCAGCTCGGTCGATCCCGAGCCGACCGGCGTCGAGCTGGAACAGACCCTCTTCGAGGTCAAACGCGTGATCGTGGGGCAGGATCGGCTCGTCGAGCGCCTGCTCACCGCCCTGGTCGCCAATGGCCACTGCCTCCTGGAGGGGGTCCCCGGCGTGGCCAAGACGCTGGCCGCGCAGACCCTCGCCACCGTGGTCGGCGGCACCTTCTCCCGGATCCAGTTCACTCCGGACCTGGTGCCCTCGGACATCGTCGGCACCCGGATCTACCGGGCCTCCAAGGAGACCTTCGACATCGAGCTCGGCCCGATCATGGCCAACCTGGTGCTGGCCGACGAGATCAACCGAGCCCCGGCCAAGGTCCAGTCGGCGCTGCTGGAGGCGATGGCCGAGCGGCAGGTCTCCATCGGCGGGCGGAGCTGGCCGGTCCCGGCGCCGTTCCTGGTGCTGGCCACCCAGAACCCGATCGAATCCGAGGGGGTCTACCAGCTCCCGGAGGCGCAGCGGGACCGGTTCCTGATGAAGGTGGTGGTGGACTACCCGAGCGACGCCGACGAACTGGCCATCCTCTACCGGATGAGCACCGACCGGCCGAGCCCGCGCCGGGTGCTCGACGCGCAACGGCTGCTGGACCTCCAGGCCCGGGCGGAGCGGGTCTTCGTCCACCACGCGTTGGCCGAGTACGTGGTCCGGCTCATCCTCGCCACCCGTGATCCGGGCCGGTTCGGGTTGCAGGAGCTCGCGCCGCTGCTCGCGTACGGGGCCAGTCCACGCGCCACCCTCGGCCTCGTCGCGGCCTCCCGGGCACAGGCACTGCTGCGTGGGCGGGAGTACGTGCTGCCCGAGGACGTCCGTGAACTGGCCGTGGACGTCCTCGCCCACCGGCTGGTGCTCTCCTTCGACGCCGTGGCCGACGGGGTGTCGGCCGAGACCGTGGTCCGCCGGCTGGTGGAGGCGGTGCCACCGCCCAGGATGGCCACCGGGCATCCGCAGCAGACCCAGGATCTGGCCGCGGCATGAGGCGCGCGAGCACCACGCCGGTCGCTGTGCCGGCGGACCCCGGCCTGGCCGAACTGGCTCCGGACCAGCGGCTGCGGCGCCTGGAGCTGACCGTCACCCGCCGGCTGAACGGCCTGCTGCACGGCCAGTACCGCGGCCTGCTGCCCGGGCCGGGCAGCGAACCCGCCGGCAGTCGGGAGTACCGGCCGGGCGAGGACGAGGTCCGCCGGATGGACTGGGCGGTGACGGCCCGAACCGCCGTGCCGCACGTCCGGCAGGTCGACGCCGACCGTGAACTGACCACCTGGCTGTTGGTCGACGCCAGCGCCAGCATGGAGTTCGGCACCGCCGACCTGGACAAACGGGAGTTGGCGGTCGCCGCGGTCGCTGCGATCGGCTTCCTGACCGCCGGTGTCGGCAACCGGCTCGGTGCTCAGGTGCTGCGCGCCGACGGGGTACGCCGCTTTCCGGCCCGCACTGGGCGTACCCATCTGCTCGGTCTGCTCCGCGCGCTACTGGCCGCCCCGCGCGCCACCGGGCCCGACGACCGGCCCGGGCGGATGCCGTCGGTGGGGGTGTCGGTGCCGGTCGGGCCGCCGGAGCTGACCGACGGGCTCGCCGCGCTGCACCGGGTCGCCAACCGACGCGGTCTGGTCGTGGTGGTCTCCGACTTCCTCGACGGCCTGCCCGACGACCCCGGTGAGCCGCCGCCCTGGGAACGGACCCTGCGCCGGCTGGCCGCCCGGCACCAGGTGCTGGCGATCGAGGTGACCGACCCGCGTGAGCTGGAGCTGCCGGACGTCGGCCTGATCACCCTGGTCGACCCGGAGACCGGCCGCCGCCGGGAGGTGTGCACATCGGACCGTCGGCTGCGGGAGCGGTACGCCGAGGCCGCAGCCGCCCAGCGTGACCAGGTACAGCAGGCGCTGCGCCGCAGTGCGGCCACCCACCTGGCGCTGTGCACCGACCGGGACTGGAGTGCGGACATCGTCCGGCACGTGCACGCCCAGCGCCGGCTGGCCGCCGCGCCGGCCGGTGTCGCCCGGGGAGGTGCCGCGTGATCTGGCAGTCGCCGCTGCGGCTCTGGCTGCTGCTCGGCGTGCTCGCCCTGGTCGTCGCGTACCTGGTGATGCAGCGCAGACGCAGCCGGTACGCGGTCCGCTTCACCAACCTGCGGCTGCTGGACCGGGTGGCGCCGGAGCGGCCGGCCTGGCGCCGGCACGTACCGGCCGGGCTGTTCCTGGCCATGCTGGCGCTGCTGGTGGTCGGCTTCGCCCGGCCCACCGCCGAGGTCCAGGTGCCCCGGGAACGGGCGACGGTGATGGTGGCCGTCGACGTGTCCACCTCCATGCTCGCCACCGACGTGGAGCCGGACCGGCTGGCCGCGGCCAAGCAGGCGGCCCGGCGCTTCGTCGAGGGTCTGCCCGACGAGTTCAACGTGGGTCTGGTCGCGTTCGCCGGCAGCGCGGCCGTGCTGGTGCCACCCGGCACCGACCGGGACGCCCTGGAGGACGGGATCGGCCGGCTCGCCGAGGGGGTGACCGGGGTGCAGGGCACCGCCATCGGCGAGGCCATCAACACCTCGCTCGGTGCGGTCAAGGGCTTGGACAGCCAGGCCGCGAAGGAGCCGCCGCCGGCCCGGATCATCCTGCTCTCCGACGGGGCGAACACCTCCGGGATGGATCCGATGGAGGCGGCGGCGGACGCGGTGGCGGCGGAGGTGCCGGTGCACGCCATCTCCTTCGGCACCCCGTCCGGGTTCGTGGACCGGGGCGGGCGGCCGATCCAGGTGCCGGTCGACGGGCAGACCCTCAAGGCGGTCGCCGACGAGACCGGCGGCATGTTCCACGAGGCCAGCACCACCGAAGAGCTGCGCGCCGTCTACGACGACATCGGCAGCTCGGTCGGCTACCGCACCGAGCGGCAGGACGTCTCGGCCCGGTTCATCGGCCTCGGCCTGGTCTTCGCGATGGGCGCCGCCGCCGGCTCGATGCGCTGGTTCTCCCGGCTGCCCTGACCCCGCCGCGCAAACGGACTTCGACCGGAAGGAGTACGCATGGCAGTGCAGACCGGACTGGGCGAACCGCGCGGTCCCTGGTTCATCTCGCCGGAGCTCGACCCGGACGGGCGCGGGTGGTGGGACGCGCCCGGTTCCGGCCGGGAGCCTGGCGGCCGCCGGCCGGGCCGCCTGCTCGCCGCGCTGGCGGTGGTGGCGCTCTCCGCCGTCTCCGGGGCTGTGGCCGGTGGCGTGGTGGCCAGCCGGGACGGCGTCCCGGGCGAGGCCGCGGCGTCCGCCGCCCCGGTGCCGGCGGAGTTGGTCACCGCCGCCCAGCGAACCGTGCCCGGAGTGGTGTCGGTGCTCGCTGGCGCGAACGGCGGCTCCGCGACCGGCTCCGGCTTCGCTGTCGACGACGAGCAGCACCTGATCACCAACGACCACATCCTGGCCAAGGGCGGTGGCGGACCGGTGACGGTGGAGCTGCCCGACGGCCGCCGGTTCGCCGCCGAGGTGGTCGGCCGGGAACCGCGCAGCGACCTGGCGGTGCTGAAGGTGCCACCGTCGGCCGGGCTCGCCCCGTTGCCGCTGGCCAAGCCGGGGGCGACCCGGGTCGGTGAGCCGGTGCTCGCGGTGGGCTCGCCGCTCGGTCTGTCCGGGACGGTCACCGCGGGCATCGTCAGTGCGTTGGACCGTCAGGTGCGGTTGGGCAACAACCGGCACAGCGCGGTGCAGACCGACGCCTCCATCAATCCCGGTAACTCAGGCGGGCCGCTGGTCAACGCCCGCGGTGAGGTGGTCGGGGTGAACACCGCCATCGCCACCATCGATGGCAATGGATCAATCGGCATCGGTTTCGCCATCCCGATCGAGCAGGTGCAGCAGACCGCCGACACGATCATCGGCAAGGGCGGCTGAGCTGCACGGACTGCCCGGAGGTGGCCGCTGGGATCACGGGCAGTGTCGGATATCCGGCCGGAGAGCATCGGGCCATGGAAATATTACGCTCGGTATGGATACTGGCGGAGGTGGAGCGTCCTCTTCTCACGGTCCTCCTGCTGGTGGGCCTGGTCATCGGATGTGCAGTGGGGTCGGCGTACGCCCGCGCGCGGCGTGGGTGGAGCGATTACCAGACCGTCAAGAAATCGGTGCCGGGTGCCCGCCGTGGCGCCTGGCTGCTGATCCGCGGGGTCGCCGTGAAGGCCGCGGTGATCGGGCTGCTGCTCTTCGGCGCGGTGGCTTACGCCGCGGTCGGCTCGGACGAGGAGACCGCAGGCCCGGCGCCCAGCCCGTCAGCGACGCAGAGTGAACCGCCGCACCGCTGACCCCGGGAACGCCGGTGGGGGTTAGCCTCGGGGCGTGGACGACGGACTGCGGGTGACCGACCGGTGGGTCGTCCCTGCCGGGGAGCTGCGGGAGCGCTTCTCCCGTTCGTCCGGGCCGGGTGGGCAGGGCGTGAACACCGCCGATTCCCGGGTGGAGTTGAGCTACGACCTGGCCAACTCTCCGGCCGTGCCCGAGTCGGTCCGGTCGCGGGCGCTGGCCCGGCTGGCCAACCGCCTGGTGGACGGGGTGCTGACGATCGCCGCCAGTGAACACCGGGCGCAGCTGGCCAACCGGGAGGCCGCCCGCGAGCGGATGCTGGCGTTGTTGCGGGAGGCCGCGTCGCCCCCGCCACCGCCGCGCCGGCCGACCCGTCCGTCCCGGGGCGCCAAGGAGCGCCGGTTGGCCGAGAAGAAGCGTCAGTCTCAGCGCAAGCGCGACCGCCGGACCGACGGCGAGTAACGACCACCAACGCATCTCCAGTCCGAGCGGGACCTCTCTGGCTATCGGGTGACAGAATCTGGAATCTGTCAGTCAAAGGATGTACGCTTGCCGGGCAACCCAGGTGAGAGGAACACCCCATGGACACCCGCACCCTCGGCACCACCGGCCCGACCGTTTCCGCCCTCGGGCTCGGCCTGATGGGCATGTCGGACCTCTACGGCGCCGCCGACGAGGCCGAGAGCATCGCCACCATCCACGCCGCACTGGACGCCGGCATCACCCTCCTCGACACCGGCGACTTCTACGGCATGGGTCACAACGAGCTGCTGCTGCGCGACGCGCTGCGCGGCCGCAACCGCGACAACGCCGTGATCAGCGTCAAGTTCGGCGCCCTGCGCGACGCCGACGGCGGCTGGAACGGCATCGACGTCCGACCCGCCGCGATCAAGAACTTCCTGGCGTACACCCTGCGCCGTCTCGGCACCGACCACGTCGACATCTACCGCCCGGCCCGGCTCTCCCCGGATGTGCCGGTGGAGGACGTGGTGGGCACCCTGGCCGAGTTGGTCAAGGCCGGCCACGTCCGGCACATCGGTCTGTCCGAGGTGAGCGCGGAGACGCTGCGCCGGGCGCACGCCGTGCACCCGATCACCGACCTCCAGATCGAGTACTCGCTGATCTCCCGCAACCCGGAGTCCGAGATCCTGCCGACAGCCCGCGAGCTGGGCGTCGGGATCACCGCCTACGGGGTGCTGTCCCGCGGGCTGATCAGCGGCCACTGGACGGCGCGGCGGGAGACCGCCGGCACCGACTTCCGGAGCCACCTGCCCCGGTTCTCCGGCGCCAACCTCGACCGCAACCTGGCCCTGGTGGACGCCCTGCGCGCCATCGCCGAGGCCCGGGGGGTCACCGTGGCGCAGATCGCCATCGCCTGGGTGCTCGCCCGGGGCGAGAGCATCGTGCCCCTGATCGGTGCCCGCAGCCGGGACCGGCTCACCGAGGCCCTGGGCGCTGCGGCGGTCACCCTGACCGACGCGGACCTGGCCGCGATCGAGGCCGCCGTCCCGGCCGGCGCGGCAGCCGGCACGCGCTACGACGAGGCGCAGATGGCGTTCCTGGACAGCGAGCGGGCATGACCGCCCGGCCGTGGCGCGACCGCCGGCCGGGGGCCGCGCCACGGCCGTCCGCGCGGTCAGGGAGGCTGGGGTGATGAGCGACGCCACCGCCCTGACGGCCGACCGCATCCTCGACACCGCCGAGGAGGTGCTGCGCCGGTACGGGCCGGCCAAGGCCACCGTGCTGGACGTCGCCCGCGCGCTGGGCGTGAGCCACGGCAGCGTCTACCGGCACTTCGCCAGCAAGGCCGCGCTGCGCGAGGCGGTCGCCGACCGCTGGCTGGCCCGGGTCTCCACCCCGCTGATCGAGGTTGCCACCGGGCCCGGGCCGGCCCCGCAACGGCTACGCCGCTGGCTGGCCGAGCTGAGCGGCACCAAGCGCCGGATTGCCCGGGAGGACCCCGAGCTGTTCACCAACTTCCACCAGCTCGCCACCCTCTCCGAGGGCGTGGTCGCCAACCATTTGGAGGTCCTCGCCGGTCAGCTCAGCCTGATCGTCGCGGACGGGGTGGCGGCCGGCGAGTTCAGCGTGCCCGACCCGGCGGTGGCCGGCCGGGCGCTGTTGCAGGCCACCGCCCGGTTCCACCATCCCGCCCACCGCGCCGAGTGGAGCGAGCCGGGCCTCGACGACGACCTGGCGGCGGTCGTCGCGCTGCTCATCGACGGTCTGCGTACCCGCCCGGCGAGCTGACCTGGCCGACCCCGGTCAGGCCGGGACGGCCGCGAGCAGCCGGTCGCGCAGCACGGCGGCCCGGTCGGCGAACCCGCGCTGCGCGGCGGCGTACTCCGCCCGGCCCTCCGGCGTCTCCACCCGTACCGGGGGGCAACCAAGCGCTGCCAGGTCGTACGGGCTGGCCCGCATGTCCAGCGTGCGGATCTCCCGGGCCAGCGCGAAGGCATCGGCCACCAGCTCCGAGCTGACCAGTGGGGAGAGCTTGTACGCCCACTTGTACAGATCCATGTTGGCGTGCAGGCAGCCCGGTTGCTCGTGCGCGTGCTGGGTCTCCCGGGTCGGAGTGAGCAGGTTCAACGGCCGGGCCGGCGGGGTGAAGAACCGGAACGCGTCGAAGTGGCTGCACCGCACGCCCCGCTCCTCGACGATCGCCGCGGTCCGTTCCGGGTCCAGCCGCAACGGCCAGGCGTTGTGCCGCAGTTCCTCGCGGGTCTGCCGGTAGACCATCGCCCACTCGTGCATCCCGAAGCAGCCGAAGTGCGGCGCCCGCCCGGCGGTGGCCGCCAGCAGCGAACGGATCCAGCCGATCGACTCGCCGCGCCGCGCGCGTACCGCCTCGGTGTCGAGGGTGACCCCGGCGGTGGTGGCGCGGTAGTCCCGGCCGTACTCGGCCGGATCCGCGCCGTGCAGCTCGACCCCGGCGCCCGGGTGCCAGCGACGCAGCTGGGCCGGACGGTGCGAGTAGTAGGTGAACAGGAAGTCGTTCACCGGGTGCCGCTCACCGCGGCGTCGGCGGGCCAGGTGCGGGGTCAGCCAGACGTCCACCCGCTCCTCGTGGGCCCGGCGGCGGGCCTGCCAGGCCGCCACGTCGAGCACGGCGGGGGCGAGGGCGGCGGTCACGGACCCCAGGGTACGACCGCCGCCCGCCCACCGGTCAGGGCATGTCCACCCGCACGCCGGCGGAGAACACCCCGCTGCGCAGCTCCAACTGCCGGGGCGGGTCCCGACCGTCGACGGTGAAGACCAGCGGGAGCACCACCCGGCTGCCCGCCGCCATCGGGTCGGCGAAGACGTCCCGACCCAGGTTGGCCGCCCTGGTGGCCGACTCGTCGGTGCTCACCCAGCGTCCCCCGGGCAGGTAGGCCCGTTGCAGCTGACCGTGCCAGGGCTGGTGGTCGCCCGTGACGTTGCGCACGCCCACGGTGGCCTGGCAGCGTCGACCGGCGGCCGGAGGCGCACCGCCCCCGTCAGCCGGCCGGGCGGCGCCGGCCGAGCCGCAGGACATCCCGTACACGGTGAACTCGAACGCCGACTCGCGTAGCGGCACACCAACCGGCCCGGAGACTCCGGTGCCCATCCACGCGCCGCTGGTCGGCTGCTTCTGGGTGTCGATCGCCGCGACCCGCTGGGTCGCCGTCCACCCCGCCGCGCCGATCACCCCGGCCAGCACCGCCACGGCCACGCCCACCAGCAACCAGACCGGCGGGGTACGCCGGCGCTTCGCCGGGCTGGGTGCGGCCGGGCGCGGGTAGATCGTTCCCCGTCCAGCGTCTGGCCCGCCGCCGGTGGCCAGGGCGGCGGCCGTCACCCGACGCCCGCGCCGCCGTCGCCACACCCAGACCAGACCGGCGCTGAGCAGCAGCAGGATGGCCGCTCCCGCCAGCAGCACCGGGATCCGCTGCCAGGGCGGTGTCTCGGTGACCTTGGCCGGGGGTGGCGCTGCCGCCTGCCAGGTGGCCGTGCCGCAGTCGTACGGCCGGCTGCCGTCGCTGGTGAACGCGCAGGCCGGCGCGGTCAGCGGCTGGCCGGGCGCGGTCGCGGTGAGCGCGGTGCCCAGCGTGGTGGTGCTGTGCGCGGGCAGCCTCAACCGCCAGGTCACCTCTGCGGCGGACCCGCCGGCCCGGGTGGACCGGCCGCCGGCGCTGATCGAGGTGGCCGACGAGCCGGGTGGCAGCTCCTGGCGCACGGTGGTGTCGACCGGCGAGTTGCCCACGTTGCGCACGTGGATCCGGTACCGCGGTGCCGGGCTGCTCTCCGGGGCGACCGCCACCGTGACCGGTGGCGGCGGCGTCGACGCCGGTACCCGGGCGGGTGGCGCCACCGCCGGTGGGGCCGAGGGTGGTGTTGGCTCCGCGGTCGCCGTGGGCGCCCGCGCGGCCACCGCCACCGGTGGCGGCGTGCTGGTGACCGGTGGCAGCGTGGCCGCCACCGAACCGGGCGTGGCCGCCGTCGTCGGTCGTGGCGTGGCTGCCGCTGGTTGTGGCGTGACGGCCGGTGGTCGTGGCGCGGCCGCCGCCTCCGGAGCCGCCGCCGGCAGGGCCGGCACGGCGGCGAGGATGCCGAGGCAGTGCACGAACACTGCGAGGGCTCTGTGGTGTCGTGTCGATGCAGGCATACGAACGAACCTCCGGAGCCGACGCTAGGGGCGGGCTCCCTCCGTGCGGGTACGAAGTCGGGAAGTCCGCCCCGGCCGTTGCCGCCTCGGGTAGGGTGCCCCGCCCTGACGGGTTGAGCACACCCGGCAGCCGGTCCTGGCCGGCAGGCCCGTCGACGGGGCTAGATTGGCCAGGTGCGTATCGCTCGTTTCGCTCATGCCAAGGGAATGTCGTTCGGGGTCGTCGAGGGCGAGGCGGAGGCTGGGCTGCAGGGCCTGACCATCGCCGAGATCGAGGGTCATCCGTTCGGCCAACTGTCCTTCAGTGGGGCCCGCTGGGCCCTCTCCGACGTCCGGCTGCTCTCGCCGATCCTGCCCAGCAAGGTGGTCTGCGTGGGTCGCAACTACGCCGAACACGCCGCCGAGCACGGCAGCGAGGTGCCCAAGGAGCCGTTGCTCTTCCTCAAGCCGTCCACCTCGGTGATCGGCCCCCGGGACGCCATCCGGCTGCCGATCTTCTCCAAGCAGGTCGAGCACGAGGCGGAGCTGGCGGTGGTGATCGGCGCGCCGGGGGCGCGCCGGGCCGACCGGGCCGCCGCCGAGCGCGCCATCTTCGGCTACACCTGCGCCAACGACGTCACCGCCCGGGACCTCCAGCGCTCGGACGGGCAGTGGACCCGGGCCAAGGGCTTCGACTCGTTCTGCCCGATTGGTCCGTGGATCACCACCGGCCTGGACGTCTCCGACCTGGAGATCCGGTGTGAGGTGGGCCGCAACCCGGAGGAGATGGAGGTACGCCAGCTCGGCCGGACGAAGGACATGGTCTTCGACGTGCCGGGCCTGGTGTCGTACATCTCGCATGTGATGACTCTGCTGCCCGGCGACGTGGTGCTCACCGGCACCCCGGCGGGGGTTAGCCCGCTCGTCGAGGGGGATACCGTCACCGTGCGGATCGAGGGCATCGGTGAACTCAGCAACACCGTGGTCCCCGTCGCCTGATCCGCGCGATGCCCCTGTTTCCACAGCTCACGCGTGGTTCGGGGGGATCGGATTTGGCCTGCCGGCACCGGGAGGGTAATGTTCACTCCCGGCGCCGCAAGGGGCCAATGGGGTATGGGGTAATTGGCAGCCCGACTGATTCTGGTTCAGTTAGTCTAGGTTCGAGTCCTGGTACCCCAGCGCAGCTGGGATTCGCGAGAATCCCGGATCGCTGGATTCTGACGGAGTTCGACTCCGCCCCTTCGGGGGCGGAGGGTGGTCTCTGGTAGAGTGCAGCTCCTCCGCCCGCGAGGGCTGAGGAGCAGAATTAGTTCTGGCCCCGTCGTCTAGTGGCCCAGGACGCCGCCCTCTCAAGGCGGTAGCGCCGGTTCGAATCCGGTCGGGGCTACATCTGTGCACAGCCCGTCTCACCTGGTGAGGCGGGCTGTTTCGTGTCCAGCGGAGTGCGCCGGCCGCCCCGCACCCCGGGCTCACCCCCGGGTGCGGTGCCGCTAGACTACAGCCGCACCGCCCGCGAGGGCGGTGAAGCAGGAAAGTTCTGGCCCCGTCGTCTAGTGGCCCAGGACGCCGCCCTCTCAAGGCGGTAGCGCCGGTTCGAATCCGGTCGGGGCTACAAACCAAAGGCTCGTCTCGCTGCGCGAGACGAGCCTTTCCCGTCCCACCCCCACCCACCCGCGTTGATCATGAAGTTTGCGGTGCGACACGCCGGTGCCGGTGACGCCAACTTCATGATCACCGCGTCGGTCAGAGGCCGGAGAGGCGTTGGCCGGCTCGCACCACCGCCATGGCGTGACGTTCGCCGGGGCGGCGGCCGAGGCGCTCGATCGGGCCGGAGATGCTGACCGAGGCGATCACCCGGCCGGTGCGGTCGCGGATCGGGGCGGAGACGCTCGCCACACCGGCCTCACGCTCGGCGACGCTCTGCGCCCAGCCGCGGCGGCGTACCTCGGCCAGGGTGCGGCCGGTGAACTTGCTGCGCGGCAGCAGCGGCATCACCGCCTCCGGCGGCTCCCAGGCGAGCAGGATCTGAGCCGCCGAACCGGCGGTCATCGGCAGCACCGAGCCGACCGGAACGGTGTCCCGCAGGCCACTGGCGCGCTCCGCCGCCGCCACGCAGATCCGCTCGTCGGCGCGGCGCAGGTACAGCTGTGCGCTCTCGCCGGTGGCGTCGCGCAGCGCGGCCAGCAACGGCTCGGCGGCGGTCAGCAGGACGTCCGGCGCGGCGTTGGCCAGCTCACCCAACCGGGGGCCGGGCCGCCAGCGACCCTGGGTGTCCCGGACCAGCATCCGGTGGATCTCCAGTGCCTGTGCCAGCCGGTGTGCGGTGGCCCGGGGCAGCTTCGTACGTTCAACGAGTTCGGCCAGGCTGGCGCCGTCGACGCAGGCGGCCAGGATGACCACCGCCTTGTCGAGAACGCCGACACCGCTCATACTGTGTCCCACAAGCCGAAACTTACCTCCCAGAATTTAGGATGTCCAGATGGTGGGAGTCACTCCTGAGCCGAGGACCCTGGCCGAGAAGGTCTGGGACGCGCACGTCGTACGGTCCGCCGCTGGTGAGCCGGACCTGCTCTTCATCGACCTGCACCTGCTGCACGAGGTGACCAGCCCGCAGGCGTTCGACGGGCTGCGGCTCGCCGGGCGCCGGGTGCGCCGTACCGACCTGACGCTCGCGACCGAGGACCACAACACCCCGACCGGGTACGCCGATCCGGCGTTCCGGCTCCGCCGTGGTGACCTGCTCACCATCGCGGACCCCACGTCGCGTACGCAGATCGAGACGCTGCGCCGCAACTGCGCCGAGTTCGGCGTGCGGCTGCACCCGCTCGGCGACGACAACCAGGGCATCGTGCACGTGATCGGCCCGCAGCTCGGGCTCACCCAGCCGGGCCTGACGATCGTCTGCGGCGACTCGCACACTGCCACCCACGGCGCGTTCGGCGCGCTCGCGTTCGGCATCGGCACCAGCGAGGTGGAGCACGTGCTGGCCACCCAGACGCTGCCGCAGAGCCGGCCGAAGACCATGGCCGTGAACGTCACCGGCCGACTCGCCCCCGGGGTGACCGCCAAGGACCTGGTGCTCGCGCTGATCACGCAGGTCGGCACCGGCGGCGGTCGCGGGCACATCGTCGAGTACCGCGGTGAGGCCATCCGCTCGCTCTCCATGGAGGGGCGGATGACGATCGCCAACATGTCCATCGAGTGGGGCGCCAAGGCCGGCATGATCGCGCCGGACGAGACCACCTTCGCGTACCTCAAGGGTCGGCCGAACGCGCCGCAGGGCGCGGACTGGGACGCCGCAGTGGCGTGGTGGCGGACGCTGCCCACCGACGACGGCGCGCGCTTCGACGCCGAGGTGACCCTGGACGCCAGCCAGATCACCCCGTTCGTCACCTGGGGCACCAACCCCGGGCAGGGCGCGCCGCTGAGCGCGCCGGTGCCGGACCCGGAGGAGTTCGCCACCGACTCGGAGCGCGCCGCGGCCCGCCGCGCGCTGGAGTACATGGACCTGCGTCCCGGCGTCCCGTTGCGCGAGCTGCCCATTGACGTGGTCTTCGTGGGTTCCTGTACCAACGGCCGGCTGGAGGACCTGCGGGCCGCCGCCGACGTGCTGCGCGGCCACAGGGTCGCCGACGGGGTCCGGATGCTCGTGGTACCCGGCTCCGCCGCCGTGCGGGAGGCCGCTGAGGCCGAGGGGCTGGACAAGGTCTTCGCCGACGCCGGCGCCGAGTGGCGGTTCGCCGGCTGCTCGATGTGCCTGGGGATGAACCCCGACACGCTGAAGCCGGGCGAGCGGTCCGCCTCCACCTCCAACCGCAACTTCGAGGGCCGTCAGGGCCGGGGTGGGCGTACCCACCTGGTTTCCCCGCCGGTCGCCGCTGCCACCGCCGTGGTTGGCCGGCTGGCCGCCCCCGCCGACCTGTAGAAGGGACCCGACCGATGGAGTCGTTCACCACCCACACCGGGACGGCCGTGCCGCTGCGCCGCTCCAACGTGGACACCGACCAGATCATCCCGGCCGTGTACCTCAAGCGGGTGACCCGGACCGGTTTCGCCGACGGGCTGTTCAGCGCTTGGCGGGAAGATCCGGCATTCGTTCTCAACGATCAAACGTATTCCGGAGCGTCGATCCTCATCGCCGGCCCGGAGTTCGGCACCGGCTCCTCCCGTGAGCACGCCGTCTGGGCCTTGCGGGACTGGGGCTTCCGCGCGGTGGTGGCCCCGCGCTTCGGCGACATCTTCCGCGGCAACGCACTCAAGGAGGGTCTGCTGCCGGTCGAGTTGGAATTGAAAGCCGTCGAAGAGTTGTGGGGCCTGATCGAGGCGGATCCGAGCATCCAGATCACCGTCGACCTGACCGCCCGTCAGCTCCGGGCCGGGGATCTCACCTGGTCATTCCCCCTGGACGACTTCAGCAGGTGGCGCTTGCTGGAGGGCCTGGACGACATTGGACTCACCCTTCGGCACGCCGCCGACATCGACGCCTACGAGACAGGCCGACTGCCGTTCCTGCCCTCGGTGGCATAGCCGTACGCCCGACCGCACACTGGATTCCACCCCCATCGGGCCAACCGGTGGGGGTGAATCCGTTACGACACAAGGGCTTTTTTCTACCGAATGTTTGTGTCCCGGCAGCACAGGGCATACCGTGCGCGCAGAATGGCTCGCGTCGAGTCAGTTGCACAATCGGGAGGAAGTCGTGAACAAGGCCGAGCTCATCGAGGCGCTCGCCGTTCGCCTGGGGGACCGGAAGACGGCGACGAACGCCCTAGAGGCGGTCCTCACCGAGGTCCAGGCGGCGGTTACCAAGGGCGAGAAGGTGGCGATCACCGGATTCGGAGCATTCGAAAAGCGTGTGCGTGGCGCGCGAACAGCGCGCAACCCGCGTACCGGCGAGGCGGTGAAGGTCAAGAAGACGTCCGTGCCGACCTTCCGCCCCGGCGCTGGGTTCAAGGAGATGGTGGCCAGCGGCAAGGTGCCGAAGGCCGCGGCGGCGGCGAAGAAGACCGCCACCGCCACAACCAAGGCCGCCGGCACCAAGGCGGCGGGCACCAAGGCGGCAGGCACCAAGGCAGCGGGCATCAAGGCCACCGCAGCCAAGGCGGCCACCAAGAAGACCGCCCCGGCCAAGGCGACCAAGACCGCCACGGCGACCAAGACGGCCGCCAGCAAGAAGACCGCCCCGGCCAAGGCGACCAAGAGCACCACGGCGACCAAGACGGCCGCCAGCAAGAAGACCGCCGCGGCGAAGAAGACCACCGCGGCGACCAGATCCACCGCGGCGAAGAAGACCACCGCGGCGGCGAGCAAGAGCGCGGCGGCCAAGAAGGCCCCGGCGAAGAAGGCTCCGGCCAAGAAGGCGGCCAGCAAGCGCTGATCGACCGTCACGAAAGGGCGTCCACCCGTAGGGTGGGCGTCCTTTCGCCGTCACCGACCCGTTGTCCGGGCCGGCCGGCACGCGCAGAATCGCCGTGCCGGCCCCCTCCGCCGGCCCGTCGACGGGAAGAGGGCGCCGGTGCGCTACCGCCTGCTGACCACCGGATCGCTCGCGCTGGGCGTCATCCTGTTCATCGACGTGCTGCGGGTCTGGCTGCCCGGCATCATCACCATCTTCGGCCAGGCCGCGTCCACTCCGGCCGAGCTGATGGGCGCGTTCGCCCTGGGCTGGTTCGTGCTCGCGCTGGCCGCACCGGCGCTGGTCCGCCGGGTGGGCGTCCGCCCGGTCACCGTCGTCGCGGCCGTTGTGCTGGCTGCCGCCCGGCTTGCGCTCACCGCCACTCCCGGCGGGCGTCCGCAGCTCTGGTTGGCCACCGCCGGGCTGCTCGCCGGGCTGGTCTGGCTCGTCGGCGTCGCCGCCAGCACCGACCGGCCGGTGCCGGGGCTGGCGCTGGGGCTGGCGGTCAACGCGGCCGTACACGCGTTGCTGGACACCCACGACCTGGTCTGGCGGGGCGACTGGCTGGCCTGGTTGCTCAGCGCCGTCGCGGTGACGCTGTTCCTGCTCGGTACGGCGCTGCCCACCGCGCCGGCCGGCCCCGGCGGCGCCCGGGCCTGGCTGCTGGCCGGTCCGGCACTGCTGCTGGCCGGGATGGTGGCGCTCGCCCCGGCGCTGGCCCGCACCGGTACCTCGTACCTGGTCGCCGAGGACGGCCTGGCCCGCTCGCCGCTGCTCGGGTTGGCCCCGGTGCCGGTGGCCGTCGCCGGATTCCTGCTGGCCGCGTTGACCGGCCCGCCCCGGCGGTGGGGCCGCGTGCTGGGGCCGGTGGCGTTGCTGGCCGGCGCGCTGCTGTTCGCCCTCGACCGGGGCGACCTGCTCGTCCCGGCCGTCCTGCTCGCCGCCATCGGTCTCGGCGCCTGCCTGGCCCTCACCGACACGGCCGGCGTCACCGATGCTGGAGGCGGCACCGGCACTGCCGGCGGCACCGACAATTCCGGCGCGACCGGGAGTGCCGACGAGGCCGGCGGAATCGGCGATGCCGGTCGCCCCGAGGCCGCCGCTGGTGCCGGGCCGCAGGCCGGCGCGACAGGCAGCGCACGGTGGGCGGGCCGCCGGGGGTACGCGGTCGCCGCCGGCATGCTCGTCTTCGTGCTGGGCGCCGTCGGGTACTACTCCGCCTACGACCTCGGCTACCCCAACGGCGCGGTGCCGGTGGTGGTCGCCGGGCTGGTCGCCGTCGTGGCCCTCACCGCCGGTCCCGTCGGCCGTACGGCACCGGCACCGTTGCCGCCGGTGCGGACCACGGCCGTGGTCGCCGCCCTGGCCCTGCTGGCGCCGCTGCTCGCCGACGATGTGCCGGTGGCCGGCAACCGGGACGGTCCGCCCGAGCGGCTGACCGTGGTGGCGTACAACATCCGGATGGGCTTCGGGCTGGACGGCCGTCTCGACCTGGACGGGCTGGCCGACGCGGTCCAACGGCAGGCACCCGACGTGGTGCTGCTCAGCGAGGTGGACCGGGGCTGGCTGCTCAACGGTGGCCACGACACCCTGGACCTGCTGGCCGACCGGCTCGGCATGCCGTACGTCTTCGGGCCGGCCGCCGACCCCGTCTGGGGCGACGCGGTGCTCAGCCGCTGGCCGGTGACCGGTCCGCGGACCCTGCCGCTGCCCGCCGTGGGGGCGCCCACCGGGGCGCAGGCCCTCGCCGTCACCCTGGACCTCGGCGACGGTGTCCGTACCGCCGTGGTCAGCACCCACCTGCAACCGCCGCCCGACCAGGGCCCGGTGGTCCAGGCCCGCGCGGTCGCCGACTTCGCCACCGGGTACGCGGCCGGCTGGCCGCTGGTGGTGGCCGGTGACCTGAACACGGAGCCGGGCGACGAGGCGTTCGGACAGTTCACCGAGGCCGGTCTGGTCGACGCGTTGGCGGCCGCCCGACCGCTGGCGACCAGCCCGGCCGACGACCCGCGCGAGCAGATCGACCACGTCTTCGTATCGCCCGGCCTGACGCCCACCGATCCGGTCGCGCCGCGCGGCACGGCCAGCGATCACCTGCCGGTCGCGGTCACCCTCACCCTTCCGCCCCGCTGACCCCGCTCCACGACGCCCCGGGGCCGACGGGGGCTACAGGCGGTCGGCGGCGAGTAGCCGGTCGGCGGTGAAGGCGAGCAGCCACCCGCCGCCCTTCGGCGTGGTGAAGTCCTCGTCGTCGCGGCCGGTCAGCCGTTCCAACGCGCGCGGCAGCACCTTGCCCTGGCTGCACACCGCCACCTGCCCGCCGGCGCCGGCCAAGTCGAGCAGCCGGGCGGCGGTGGCGAGGACCTGTTCGTCGTGCTGCTGGCCCGGCTGTGGCTCGTCCAGGTCACCGCAGATCTCGATCGGCAGGTCGAGCAGCGCGGCGGCCGGGTCCAGGGTCTGCACGCAGCGGCGCGGCGAGGCCGAGAGCAGCCGTGCCGGTCGGACCACGGCCACCAGCCCGGCCAGCGCGTTCGCCTGGGCCCACCCCTCGGCGTCCAGCGGCCGGCCGGTGTCCGGGCCGGTCCAGGTGGTCCGTTTGCCGGCGTGCGCGTGCCGGACCAACGCGATCGTCCCGGTCACCGGTGGCAGTGCGGCGAACGCGGCCAGCACCTCGGCGTCGTGCGGATAGCTGACCAGCCGGATGGCGTCGTCCACGGCGAGCCAGCGCGTGTCGTCCACTTCGGTGCCGGGCTGGAAACCGCCGGTGCCCACCGCGAGCATCGACCAGTAGTCGACCAGCTTCGGCTGGCCCTCGCTGCGGTAGCGCACCGACGGCAGTCGGACCTGCGGCACACCCCGGACGTCGGACTCCTCGGCGACTTCGCGGACCGCCGCGACCAGCGGATGCTCGCCCGGCTCCAACTTGCCCTTCGGCAGCGTCCAGTCCCCGTAGCGCGGGCGGTGCACCAGGCAGACCTGTGCGCCGTCGGCGGACGGCCGCCAGACGACCCCGCCGGCCGCCCGGATGCCGGTCACGGCAGCCAACTGGTCCGCCGCCGCCGGGTGGCCCGGTGCCAGGCCGCCGGGAAACGGCCCCGCATCTGGCGTACGGTCGCGCGTTCCCGCTCGGCCAGCCGCCCGGCGGTGACCGCCATCTCGTGATCCTCCGGCCGCTCGGCGGCGATGGCCAGCCAGGTGTCCGCGGCAACGGCGGCGTCCTGGTGCTCGCCGAGCACGTCCTGCACCCCGGCGAGCGCGCGGGACAGTCGGCGCGCGGCCTTGCTGAGCGCCGGGGCCACCGCGTTGACCGCGTACCGGGCCTGCTTGCCCTCCTTGCGTACGGCGTGCCAGCGGTCGTCGGGCGCCAGCGGGTCGAGCGCGTCGACGCCGTCCGGCCCGGTGAGCCGCTGCCAGGGGCGGGCCACCAGCCCGGGCAGGGCCCGCGTCGCCGGTGCGGCCGCCCGGCTGGTGAGCCGGGGTGCGTTGGCGGCCAGTACCAGGGCGTCCACCAGGGCCAGATAGCGCGCGGAGCGCAGCGCCTCATTGACGGCGGCGAGCGCCTGCCGCTGACGCTCGGCGAGCGCCTCGTCCAGCCGGTCCACCGCCCCCGGGTCGAGCGGGCTGAGCGGATCAGCGGTCGCCGTGCGCCGCAGCCGGTCGCGCAGCACCTCGGCGTCGCGGGCCGCGCCGAGCACCCCGGCCAGCCAGCGAAGCTCGGCACGCAGCGGGCGGGACCACTTCTTGCGGACCAGCGGCGCGAAGGTGCGCAGGTCGCTGCGGAGCCGCCGGCAGGCAACCCGCATCTGATGCACCGCGCTGTCGCCCCCGCGGCCGGGGACGTCCAGCCGGACCAGCGGGTCATGCGCCAGCAGCCGGCGGACCTCCTTGCGGACCGCCTCGGTCACCACGTCACCGGCGCTCGGGTCGGCCCTCAGCCCGGCCGGTGCGACCAGATCCGGCTCGGCCCGCGCCGCCGCGCCCAACGCCCGCACGTGTTTCGGGGTGAACGACCCGACCCGCGCGCCGGCCTTCCGCAGCACCGTGCCGACGTGGTCCAGCAGCTTCCGGTCGCCGGCCTTGCGCTCCACCTCCAACTCCCGGAAGGAGCCGATCGTGGCGCCGGAGTCGTCGAGCACGGTCACGTGGTCGTCCACCACCTCGGCGAGCACCGTGCCGCCCTTGTCGCACACCTCGTGGGCGTGCCGAACGGTCCGTACCACCGTCACCGGCGTCAGCGGCGCGCCCCGGTGCAGGGCGGTGACCAGCTCCACCAACTCCGGCGGCGGCTGCTTGACCGGCCCCGGCCGCGAGATCTCGTGCCGGACGCCGGGCGTCGACGTGGGCAGCTTCACCGTCCAGGGCAGCTCGTCGCCCCGGCGGTGGCGCAACGAGGCCCCGGCGCGGGCCAGCCGCAGGTCGACGGTGTCGAGGTAGCGGGCGACCAGCGTCACCGGCGGCAGCGCCCGGACCCGGCCACCGTCCGGCGACGTGGCGGACAGGTCCGGCAGCACGTAGGCGTCGTCCACCTCGTACTTCTGCTCCTCCTCCACCATCAGCTCACCCTATGTCGCTACCCGGTCAGCCGGCGGTGCCACCGACGCGGCGCAGCAGCAGTTCCTGGAGATGGACGCGGGCCGCATCGTCGCCGGTGCGCCGGGTCCAGCGGCCGTCGCCGGCCAGCTCGAACGCGTCCACGTCGGGGCCCATCGCCAGGGCCAGCACGTGGTCCAGCTCGGCTCGGGCGACCGGGTCGCTCACCTGCACCAGCGCCTCCACCCGCCGATCCAGGTTGCGGTGCATCAGGTCCGCCGAGCCCATCCAGAACTCGGCCTCGCCGTTGTTGCCGAACCGGAAGACCCGGGAGTGCTCCAGGAAACGGCCAAGGATCGAGCGGACCCGGATGTTCTCCGACAGCCCCGGCACCCCCGGGCGCAGCGTGCACATGCCCCGGATGAGCAGGTCGACGTGCACACCAGCCTGGGAGGCCCGGTACAGCGCGTCGGTCACCCCCTCGTCGACCAGCGAGTTGACCTTGAACTGGACCAGGCCCGGCATGCCCAGTCGGACGTGTGAGATCTCCCGCTCGATCCGCTCGATCAGGCCGCTGCGGATGCCCTGCGGCGCGACCAGCAGCCGCCGGTACGCGGTCTGCCGGCTGTAGCCGGTGAGCACGTTGAACAGGTCGGTGAGGTCGGCACCGATCTCCGGGTCGGCGGTGAGCATGCCGAAGTCCTCGTACAGACGGGCGGTCTTCGGGTGGTAGTTGCCGGTGCCGATGTGGCAGTACCGGCGGATCTGGTTGCCCTCCTGCCGGACCACCAGCGCGGTCTTGCAGTGCGTCTTCAGGCCGACCAGGCCGTACACCACGTGGCACCCGGCGCGTTCCAGCGTGCGGGCCCAGCCGATGTTGGCGACCTCGTCGAAGCGGGCCTTCACCTCCACCAGCACCACCACCTGCTTGCCGGCGGCGGCCGCGTCGACCAGCGCGTCGACGATCGGGGAGTCTCCGCTGGTCCGGTAGAGGGTCTGCTTGATGGCCAGCACGTTCGGGTCGGCGGCGGCCTGCTCGATGAAGCGCTGCACGCTGGTGGCGAACGAGTGGTACGGGTGGTGCACCAGGATGTCCCCGTCGCGCAGGGTGGCGAAGACGCTGCGCGGCACCTCGCCCTCGGTGAGCCGGGGGTGGGTGGCCGGCACGAACGGCGGGTCCTTGAGATCGGGTCGGTCGGCCTCGCCGTAGACCTGCCACAGCGCGGAGAGGTCGAGCAGGCCGGGCACTCGCAGCACGTCCTGGTCGTCCATGTCCAACTCCCGGACGAGCAGCTCCAGCATGTGGTCGGAGATCGACGCGGCCACCTCCAGCCGGACCGGCGGGCCGAAGCGGCGCCGGGCCAACTCCCGCTCCAGAGCCTGTAGCAGGTCCTCGTCGCGGTCCTCGTCGACCTCCACCTCGGCGTTGCGGGTGACCCGGAACAGGTGGCACTCGACCACCTGCATGCCGCTGAACAGCTGCCCCAGGTGCACCGAGATCAGGTCCTCCACCGGCAGCATCCGCACACCGGGCTGCTCCCGGTCCACCCGTACGAAGCGGGGGACGTTGTTGGGCACCTTCACCCGGGCGAACAGTTCCGAACCGCCGTCCGGGTCGCGGACCGCGACCGCCAGGTTCAGCGACCGCCCGGAGATGTACGGGAACGGGTGCGCCGGATCCACCGCGAGTGGCGTCAGCACCGGGAAGATCTGCTCCCGGAAGTAGGTGCGCAGCCGCTCCCGTTCAGGGTCGCCCAGCTCACTCCAGCGCAGGATGCGGATGCCCTCGCCGGCCAGCTTGGGCAGCACGTCGTCGCCGAAGCAGGCCGCGTGCCGGGCCACCAGCTCGGCGGTCCGCTCGGAGATCAGATCCAGCTGGGTACGCAGGGGCAGCCGGTCCCCGCCGCGTACCGGCAGGCCGGCGGAGAGCCGCCGCTTCAGACCGGCGATCCGCACCATGTAGAACTCGTCGAGGTTGCTGGCGAAGATGGCCAGGAACTTGGCCCGCTCCAGCAGCGGGGTGCGCTGGTCCTCGGCGAGCGTGAGGACCCGGGCGTTGAAGTCGAGCCAGGAGAGCTCGCGGTTGAGGAACCGGTCCTCCGGCAGCGGCGTGGGCGCCGGCGGCTCGTCGTCCGGCTCGCCGCCGGTCTGCGGTCCGTACGGCCGTACCCCACCGGCCTCCGGCCCGTCCGTCTCGGTCGGCTCGGCGGCGGGGTCGATGACCTCGTCCAGGCCGGAGGAGGCGGCGGCCGGGTCGGTGTCGAGCGCGTCGGCGCGGGCGGCGCCAGCCCTCTCGGCCCTGGACGGGCGGAAGCGGCCGTCGGCGCCGCGCGTGCGGACGCCGTTGAGGGGGTCGGTGGTGGGCGGGCTGGCCGGGTGCTCGCGAGGGGTGCTCACCCGCTCATAATCACCCGATTCTGGTTAACGCAAAATGAACTTGGCTTCGCCAGCTCAGTTCATCGTCGGCAATGTCACCCGGACGACCTCGCCGTCGGGATCGGTGTCGATGCGGACCCGCTGGCCGAGCCGGAGCAGCCGCAGCCCGGAGGCGTCGAAGGCCCGAGCCGGGAAGCGCATCTCGGTGCCGTCGTCGAGCAGCAGGACCCCGCTGCGCGTCGCCGCGTCGTAGCTGGCCACCGTGCCTTGCATGCTGGCACCGTACACCGGGCGGGTCAGCCCGCGGAGTGCGCCGGGGAGCCCGCGTCGGTCAGCGCGGCGGTGTGCGGCCCCAGCCCGAGCTGGGCGGCGGCGGTCAGGTCCGCGGCGGTGTCCACGTCCCGGCGGAGGCTGGGCCAGTCGCCGGTCAGCGGGAGCGCTCCGCTCGCCGCGTGCGCCGCCGCCGACCCCACCCCGAACCGCGGGTCCAGGGGGACACTCGGCGGCGCGGCGAGCAGCACCGTGCCGCCGCCCGGGGCGTCCGGCACGAACCGGCGTACCCCGGCCGGGCCGGTCTGCGCCGCGAGCAGCGCAGCGGCCAGCTCGGCCGGGCGCAGCGCCGGCAGGTCGGCCGTGAGCCCGGCCACCCACCCGGTGGTCGCGCCCGCCGCGCCGTGCCGGAAGGCGGCGTTCAGGCCGGCGTCCGGCTCGTCGGGGAGCACCCGTGCGCCGGCGGCCCGGGCCGCCGCCGCCACCCGGGGGTCGTCGGTCACCACCAGGGCCTCGGCGACCGCCGGGCAGGCCAGCACCGCGCGGAGCGTGTCGGCCGCCAGTGCCAGCGCCAGCTCCTCGTGCGGTACGCCGGGCAGCCCGCCCCGCAGCCGGCTCTTGGCGGCGGCCAGACGCTTCACCGGCACCACCACGGCCCACCTCGGCTGACTCACGCCCGCAATCCTGCCAGCCGGCCGCTGGGACCCTCTCTGGCCGTACCGGGGGCGAGCAGGCATGATTTCCGCTGCGGGTGTCGCGGGCGGGGTTCCGCGGCGGGGTCGGGGCGCGACGAGGAGGCACAGTGGCACGGCGGAGGCTGGGGTTCTGGCAACGGTTCGCCGTGGCGCTGGTCAAGCCGGTGATGATCGTCTGGACCCGGCGTACCTGGCGCGGCCTGGAGCACCTCGGCGGAGACGGCGGCGTGATCATCGTGGCGAACCACATCTCGCACGCCGACCCGCTGGTCTCCGCGCACTTCGTCTACGACTCCGGGCGGTGGCCGCAGTACCTGGGCAAGGCCAGCGTGTTCCGGGTGCCGGTGGTCGGTTGGATCCTGCACAGGTGCCGGCAGATCCCGGTCGAGCGGGGCACCGTCGACGCGGTCCGCTCGCTGGAGACCTCGGTCGCCGCGCTCGACGAGGGCGGCGCCGTGGTGATCTACCCGGAGGGCACCACCACCCGGCAACCCGACCTGTGGCCGATGAAGGCCAAGACCGGCGCCGCCCGGCTGGCGCTGGCCACCGGTGCGCCCGTGGTGCCGTTGGTGATGTGGGGGCCGGAGAAGATCTTCGACCCGCGGACCACCCGGCTCAGCCTGCGCCCACGGATACCAGTGACCGTGGTCGCCGGTGAACCGATCGACCTGAGCCGGTGGGCGGACGCCCCACCGACCCGGGCCACCCTCGAGGAGATGACGGAAGCCATCATGCTGCGGCTGCGGGACATGCTCGCCGAGATCCGCGGCGGTACCCCGCCGCCGTTGTGGGAACGACCGGCCCGGCCGTCCGCCGAGCGCCAGCAGCAGGGTGGTGCCGCGTGAGCGAGCGCAGCGGGCGAACCGTCGGACACGGCCATGTCGCGGTGCTCGGCGCCGGCTCCTGGGGCACCGCGTTCGCCAAGATCCTCGCCGATGCCGGGCGGGACGTCACGGTGTGGGCCCGCCGGGCGCCGGTGGCCGAGAGCATCCGTAGCGAGCGCCGCAACCCTGAGTACCTGCCGGACCTGCTGCTGCCGGCCCGGGTCACGGCCACCACCGACGCCGCCGAGGCGATCACCGGTGCCGAGGTGGTGGTGCTGGCCGTGCCGTCGCAGACCCTGCGCGGCAACCTCGCCGAGTGGGCCGGGTACCTGCACCCGGACGCCACCCTGGTGTCGCTGATGAAGGGCATCGAGCTCGGCACCACCAAGCGGATGAGCGAGGTCATCGTGGAGACCGCCGGGGTGGCCGCGGACCGCGTGGTGGTGGTCTCCGGCCCGAACCTGGCCCCGGAGATCGCCGCCGAGCAGCCGGCCGCCACGGTGGTCGCCGGGACGAACGGCCACCGCACCGCGCTCGTGCAGGCGTCAATCCGGACGCCGTACCTGCGCCCGTACACCAACGACGACGTGATCGGCTGCGAGCTGGGCGGCGCGGTCAAGAACGTGATCGCCCTGTCGTACGGCATCGCCACCGCGATGGGGTTCGGCGACAACACCCGGGCCATGTTGATGACCCGCGGGCTGGCCGAGACGGCCCGCCTGGGCGTGGCGCTCGGCGCCGACCCGATCACCTTCGCGGGCCTGGCGGGCATGGGCGACCTGGTCGCCTCCTGCTCGTCCCCGCTGGCCCGCAACCGCACCTTCGGGGAGCACCTGGGCCGGGGCGAGACGCTGGAGCAGGCCCAGGCCGCCACCCGGCAGACCGCCGAAGGCGTGAAGAGCTGCCTGGCGATCCGTGACCTGGCGCGGGCACACGGGGTCGAGATGCCGATCACCGAGCACGTCGAGCGGATCTGTCACGAGGGGATGGACCCGCGTCTCGCCGTGGAGAACTTGATGAGCCGGACAGCCAAGCCCGAGTCGTACGAGTGAGGATTCGATGAGCGATCTGGGAGACGGCACCCGCTGCGTACGCGCCGGGCTGCCCGAGCCGGCACCGGGGGACCCGTTCCTGCCGGGGCCGGTCTTCGCCGCGCCGTACCACCTCGACCCGTGGGAGGGCCCGGCCGGCTCGCCGAACGGCTACGGCCGCCCCGACAACCCGACCCGGCGGCTGCTGGAGGCGGCCGTGGGCGAGCTGGAGGGCGGTGACTGCCTGGTCTTCTCCACCGGTCAGGCCGCCATTACCGGGATGCTGCTCACCCTGTTGCGCCCGGGGGACACCGTGTTGCTGCCCAGCGACGGATACTTCTCGGTCCGGGCGTTCGCCACCGGCGTGCTGGAGACGATGGGTGTCCGGGTGCTCTTCGTCCCGACCGTCGGGCCGTACCCGTCGCTGGAGGGCGTCCGCCTGGTGCTGGTGGAGACGCCGGCCAACCCGGGCCTGGACGTGGTCGACGTGACCGCCCTGGCCGAGCGCGCGCACGCTGCCGGCGCCCTGCTCGCGGTGGACAACACCACCGCCACCCCGCTCGGCCAGCGCCCGCTGGACCTCGGTGCCGACCTGGTGGTCGCCTCGGGCACCAAGGCGCTCACCGGCCACTCCGACCTGCTGCTGGGCTACCTGGCCAGCCGGTCCGCCGAGCTGATCGAGGCGATGACGGTCTGGCGCTCCACCACCGGGGCGGTCCCGGGTGCGTTCGACGCCTGGCTGGCCCACCGGTCGCTGGCCACCCTCGACCTGCGGCTGGCCCGGCAGAGCGCGAACGCCGCCGCGGTCGCCGACCTGCTCGCCGGTCGGTCGGACGTGACCGGCCTGCGCTGGCCGGGGCGGCCGGACGACCCCGCGTACCCGGTTGCCTCGGCGCAGATGCGCCGGATACCCGGGGTGCTCTCGTTCGACCTGGGCGACGCCGACCGGGTGGGCCGCTTCATCAACGCCGCCCGGCTGGTGGCGGCGGCCACCTCCTTCGGTGGCCTGCACACCACCGCCGACCGGCGGGCGCAGTGGGGCGACGACACCTCCCCCGGCTTTGTCCGGTTCTCCTGCGGGGCGGAGGACACGGCCGACCTGGTGGCCGACATCGCGGCCGCGCTGGACGCCGCCGGGCCGGTCTGAGTTATCGTGTCGGCGGCCCGCCACAGTGGGCCCCGACCGGAGGAGGTGAGTCCGATCCGCCAGCCCAGAGGACCGGCGCTTCCTCCCGTGTGCCCGCCGCGATAGCGGCCGCGGGAGCGCCGGCGAGCGTTTCCCGGAGGTTTCCCATGGCACCACCGTTTTCCACCGACCGACCCGCCCTCGTGCACCGGCTGCGCACCGCCGGCTGCGTCTACGCCGAGGACGAGGCCGACCTGCTACTGGCCGCCGCCGACACCCCGGCGAAGTTGGCCGCCCTGACCGACCGCCGGGTGGCCGGCGAACCGCTGGAGCACCTGCTTGGCTGGGCGGAGTTCTGCGGCCGGCGGATCGCCGTCGCCGCAGGCGTCTTCGTGCCGCGCGGCCGGACCGCCCTGCTGGTCGAGGCGGCGGCCGCGGTGACCGGCCCGGCGCCGGCCGTGGTCGACCTCTGCTGCGGCTCCGGGGCCACCACGGTGGCGCTGGCGCACCGGCTCGCGCCCCGCTGGCTGGCCGCCGCCGACATCGACCCGGCGGCCGTGGCGTGCGCCCGCCGCAACCTCGCCGGGCTGGCCGCCGAGGTGTTCGAGGGTGACCTGTTCGCACCGCTGCCGTCGCACTGGCGGGGTCGGCTGGATCTGGTGGTCGCCAACGCCCCGTACGTGCCCACGGCCGAGGTGGCCCTGATGCCCGCCGAGGCGCGGCTGCACGAGGCCCCGGTGGCGCTCGACGGTGGGCCGGACGGGTTGGCCGTCCTGCGCCGGGTGGCCGCTGGCGCGGTCCGGTGGCTGGCACCCGGTGGACACCTGGCGGTGGAGGTCAGCGCCGGGCAGGCGGATGCGCTCTGCGCGGCGCTCCGTACGGCCGGGCTGGTGCCGGCCGTACGGCACGACGAGGACCTGGACGCCACCGCGGTGACCGCCCGCAGCCCCGGCTGAGCCCGGTTGGGGTGGGCGGGCGTGGCGGGGGAGGGGCCCACGCACTAGCCTCGGCTCACACTCACGACGGCGGGAGGCGGTTTCGGTGGGCAGCGCAGGGGTGCCGGTGGTCGTCGGGTTGGACAACGGCGGCACCAGCAACAACGCCACGGTGCTGACGGTCGACGGCCGCTTCCTGGTGGACGGGCTGTTGGAGATCCCCAGCGAGGTGCGGGACGGGCCGGATGCGGCGATCGAGGCGCTGGCCCGGGCGCTGGACGGGGCCCTGGCGCAGACCGGTGTGCCGCGTGAGCTGGTCCGGGCGGTCGGGCTGGACACCCCCGGCCCGGCCAGCGCCACCGGCGTCATCTCCTCGCGGGGTTCCACCAACTTCTCCCAGCCGGCCTGGCGCGGCTTCGACGTGCGCGGCGCGTTGGAGCGGCGGCTCGGCCTGCCGGTGGTCTACCACAACGACGGCAACGCGGCCGCGCTCTACGCCCACCATGTGTACTTCGGCGCCGAGGCGATGAACCGGTCGTCGGTCTCCGCGATCGTCGGCACCGGCCTCGGCGGCGGGGTGGTCGAGAGCGGTCGGGTGATCGCCGGCGCGGCCGGGATGGCCGGCGAGCTGGGTCACGTGCACATCCCGCTGACCGGGCTGCTCGGCCCGGGGCAGCCGGAGCCCACCTGCGCCTGCGGCTTCGTCGGGGACGTCGAGAGCGTCGCCTCGCTGACCGGCATCGAGCGCAATCTGCTGCCGTACTGGCTGACCCGGTATCCCGACCACCCGCTCACGGCGGAGCCGGTGGCCCGGGCGGCGAAGCTGGTCCGGGGCTACGGCGAGCGGGGGGACGCGCTGGCCCGGGACCTCTTCGCCCAGCAGGCGATGGCGCTGGCCCGGTTGTTCACCGTGGCGGCCAACTTCACCGACCCGCACGCGTACTTCGTCGGCGGCGGGGTGGTGGAGGCGGCGCCGGAGTTCCGCGACTGGTTCCTGGCGACGGTCCGCGAGCACACCGTGCTCCGGGAGGAGCAGGCGGCGGTGGCCACCTTCGCCCTGGTGCCGGAGCGGGACATGGCCGGTGCCCGCGGGGTGGCGATCGCCGCGCTGGAGGCGCTACGTGCCGTGCCGGAGCCCAGGCCGCTGGTGGCCTGAGCCCGGCCCGGCCCACCTCGCCCGGTCAGGGGCGGGGCGGTGCCTGGGCGAAGGCGGCCCAGGCGGCCGGCGGGAACAGCAGGGCCGGCCCGGCCGGGTCCTTGGAGTCGCGGACGGCCACCAGCCGCGGGATCGCGGCCACCTCCACGCAGGCGCCCTCGTCGCCGCTGCGGCTGCTCTTGCGCCATGCCGCCGCGGCCAGCGCCGCTGTGATCGTCGGTGTCATCGGTCCTACCGTCCCTTCAGGAGTGTCAGGAGCTGGTCGCGGCTGTCGGCCGGGCTGAGCGCCACGCTCCGCAGGTGCTCCATGATCTTGGTGCAGGTACGCGTCTCGCCGGCTCGGTCGAGGATCATCTGGCCGGCGACGGTCTCCACCGAGGCGATTATCGGGTCCTCCGGGTCGGCGAATTCCAGGATGTGCAGCGAGCCGCGGGTGCCCCGGTGGTAGCCGGCGGAGAGCGGGATCACCTGGACGGTGATGTTCGGCAGCTCGGCCATCTTGACCAGATGGCGTAGTTGCCCGTCCATCACCGACCGGTCGCCGACCGGTCGCAGCAGCGCGCCCTCGTCGATGATCGCGTCGAGGATGGGCGGCTCGTCACTGGTGAGCCGCTGTTGCCGGTCGAGGCGGACCTTGACCCGCTGCTCCACCAGGTCGTCGCCGAGGGTGTGCGGCCCGCCGCGCATCACGCCCCGGATGTAGTCCGCCGTCTGCAGCAGGCCGGGCACGACCGAGGGCTCGAAGTTGGCGATCGCGGTGGCCTCGGCCTCGAGGGCGATGAAGTCGATGGTGCGTGGATCCAGCAGGTAGGAGTACGACACCCACCAGCCCGGCTTGCGGGCGTCCTTGGCGAGCTGCACCGCCGCGGCCACCTCGTCGGCGCCCACCCCGTACGAGGTGAGCAGGGCGCGCACGGTGGCCGGGCTGATCAGCGTCTGCGCGTTCTCGTACCGGGACAGGGTGCTGCGGGTGCTGTTGATCTCGTCCGCGGCGGTCTCCAGCGTGAGCCCGGCGGCTTCCCGGTGGTGGCGCAGGGCGATGCCGAGCCGGCGGGCACGGGCGGTCTTCGGAGCCATGCATCGATGGTCGCACACATCTGCGGGAACGTCTGCATGAGAGAACGTCGATGAGAGTTGCATTCATTGCTGTACACGTGTCAATCTGTCATCGCGTCCTCACTGCCGGTTGTCGTGGCGACGGTGGTGGTGAGCGACCGGAGGGGATGGGGCACGCGGCGATCGGGTTTCTCCCCGTACTCGATCGCCGCGTGCCGCCGCCATCCCGGCCCGCCGGAAGGAGACGACGTGCGTACCGGTCAGGAGCCCCCCGCCGTGCCCCCGGACGGCCGGCGATGACCCGCTTCCTGGTCGTGCTCACCGACGTGCGTCCCGTCGAGGGCATCGACCGCAACGAGCGGACCGCCCCCGAGCGGCGCCGGCAGGTCGTCGGCGCCAGCAATCGGGAGGCCGCCGACCGGATCGCCGGGGCGTTCATGGCCCTGGGCATGGTCCGGGCCGGCCGGCAGCGGGTCAAGGTGATCGCGGTCGGCCGCCGACACTCCCGCGACTGACCACCCCGACCAGCGCCCCGCGCTCCGTCGAACATCCCGTCACGCACCGTATATCCTCTGTTGACCGAATGCCGTGTCGTACCGTGGCTCGCCGGGTATCGCCTCGCCCCACCGCCACGCACAGTAAGGTCAACCGGGTGAGCGCCACCGGCGAGCACGAGCAGCCGCAGTCGCGTACGAAGAGGTGACCGGAGTGACCACCCCAGGCAGGACCCGCGTGGCGATCGTCTTCGGCGGCCGCAGCCCGGAGCACGGCATCTCCTGCGTCAGCGCGGGCAGCGTGTTCGGCGCGCTCGACCCGGACGAGTACGAGGTGGTGCCGGTGGGCATCACCCGGGCTGGCCAGTGGGTGTTGACCAGCGGTGATCCCGCCCAGCTCGCGATCAACGCCCGCCAACTGCCGGAGATCACCGCCGATTCCGGCGAGGACATCGTGCTGCGCGCCGACCCGACCGGCAACGGGCTGATGGTGCTCGACCCGACCGAGGGCCCCCGGGCGCTGGCCGACGTGGACGTGGTCTTCCCGGTGCTGCACGGCACGTACGGCGAGGACGGCACCATCCAGGGAATGCTGGAGATGGCCGGCATCCCCTACGTCGGGGCGAACGTGTTCGCCTCCGCCGCAGCGATGGACAAGGAGTTCACCAAGAAGCTCTGCGCGGTCGAGGGCATCCCGGTCGGCCCGTATGCGGTGCTGCGCAACGGCATGACGCTCAGCGAGCAGGACAAGGAGCGGCTCGGCCTGCCGGTCTTCGTCAAGCCGTCCCGGGCCGGCTCGTCGTTCGGCATCACCCGGGTCACCGACTGGGCGCAGCTGGACGCGGCCGTCGCCACCGCCCGGCAGTTCGACCCGAAGGTCATCATCGAGGCCGCGATCGTCGGCCGCGAGATCGAGTGCGGCGTGCTGGAGGGCGAGGCCGGCGGCGCGCCCGAGGCGTCCGTGCTGGCCGAGGTGCGGGTCGTCGCCGACCACGACTTCTACGACTTCGAGGCGAAGTACCTTGACGACTCCTGCGAGTACGACATTCCGGCCGGGCTGCCGGAGAAGGTGACCCGCCAGGTGCAGGAGTACGCCGTCCGCGCGTTCACGGCGCTGGACTGCGCCGGCCTGGCCCGCGCCGACTTCTTCGTCACCCCCGAGCTGGACATCTACCTCAACGAGATCAACACGATGCCCGGGTTCACCCCGACGTCGATGTTCCCGCGGATGTGGGCGGCCTCCGGCCTGGAGTACCCGAAGCTGGTCAACCGCCTGATCCGTACCGCCCAGCGACGCGGCGTCGGCCTGCACTGAGCAGCCACCACTCCGCAGCGGCCAGCACGACGACGGGGCCGCTGCGGAGCGGCCAGCACGACGACGGGGCCGGCCCGTGTTTCCGCTCGCGAGCCGGACGCCGGTCGGATCAGGCCCGGCAGCCGGCGGGGATGTCGCCCCCGGAGGGCACTGATGCCACGACCGCGTCGGAGAGCGGCGACACCCACTGCAACGGCTGCTCGTACGAGAGTGGAACGCGCACCGTCACCGGCGTCTCCCGGTCGACCGTGGTGAGCACGGTCGCGTCGCCCTGCACGACCGGGTGCCAGCAGACCGAGTTCACCCGCCAGACCTCGTCGGTGGCCGGGAAGGCCGGCTCGGTGCCGCCGCAGGCGACGGTGAGCGCCGGGTCGCCGTACGCGGCGTTCTGCTCCGGGCCGGCGGTGACCGGGCGCTGGGTCAGGTCGCGGATGCTCTGCGGTAGCTGGGAGAGCAGGGCGCGGCAGACCGTGGCCGGGCGGGCGGCCAGCGCCGGGGCGGCCATCTCGACCGGGGCGGTGGACTGCACCCGGGCTGTGGTCGCGGAGGGGCTGGGCGCGGCGGCCGGATCGGCCGGGGAGAGCTTGGCGAAGGCCAGCACGGCCACCAGCAGCGTGACCGGCAGCGCGATCAACGTGGCTAGCAGGGCGGCGCCGCGAATGGTCCGGTCCCGGCCGGCCGGCGCGTCCGTGGCCGGCTCGGCCGGCTCGCGGATACCGTCAGCCGGCCCAGTCCCGTCGGTCACGTCACGCGTCGCGTCGGACCCGTCGCCGTCGAGTGCGGAGGAGGAGGGCCTGATCTCGTCCACTTACAGCCGCACCACCGAACACGTGAGGGTGCGGGTGATGCCGGGCACCATCTGCACCTTGCTGACGATGAGTTTGCCGAGCTCGTCGACGGTGTTCGCCTCGGTGAGGACGACCACGTCGTACGGCCCGGTGACGGCGTCGACGCGCACCACGCCGGCAAGGTCCGCGATGAGACCGGCCACGTCACGTGCCCGGCCGACCTCGGTCTGGATGAGGATGTACGCCTGTACCACGACTCGACCTCCGTCCGTCGCCGCCCCGGGGCGGCCCGAAGGGTGAAACTACCTTACGGACCAGGTCTGATCCCTATCGGTGGTCAAGGAGAAGCAGTGAGCGAGCGCGGCGGAGCCGGGCAGAACGGGCGGAACGCCGGCAGTGGCGCCAGCGTGGCCGGGATCGGCGAGTTCGGGTTGATCGGGCGGATCACCGCCCGGCTGCCGTCCGGGCCGATGACCCTGCTCGGCCCAGGGGACGACGCGGCGGTGGTGGCCGCCCCGGATGGCCGGGTTGCGGCCTCCACCGACGTGCTGGTCGACGGGCGGCACTTCCGGCGGGACTGGTGCTCGGCGCGGGACGTCGGGCATCGAGCGGCGGCGGCCAACCTGGCCGACATCGCGGCGATGGGCGCCACCCCGACCGCCCTGTTGGTCGCCCTCTGCATGCCCGCGGACCTGGAGACCAGCTGGGCCGAGGAGTTGGCCGACGGGCTGGGCGCCGAGGCGGCCACGGTCGGCGCGAGCGTGGTCGGCGGGGACATGTCGTCCAGCCCCACCCTGACCATCGCGGTCACCGCGTTGGGTGACCTCGGTGGCCGCCCGCCGGTGGTGCGCTCCGGCGCCCGCCCCGGGGACGTGCTGGCCCTGGCCGGCCGCATGGGGTACGCGGCGGCCGGACTGACCGTGCTCACCCGCGGCTTCCGCACCCCCCGGCTGCTGGTCGAGGCGTACCGGCGGCCGGAGGTGCCGTACTCGGCCGGGCCGCAGGCCGCCCGGCTCGGCGCCACCTCCATGATCGACGTGTCGGACGGGTTGCTCGCCGACGTCGGGCACGTGGCGGCGGCCAGCGGGGTGGCGATCGACGTGCGCCGGGACGCGTTCGAGGTACCCCGGCAGATGGCCGACGCCGCGCAGGCGCTCGGCGTCGACCCGTACACCTGGATCCTGGCCGGTGGCGAGGACCACGCGTTGGCCGCGACCTTCCCCCCGGCGGTCGCGTTGCCGCCGGAGTGGCGGCCGATCGGCCTGGTCACGGCCGGTGCCGGGGTCACCGTCGACGGTGCGGCCTACGACGGCCCGCGCGGTTGGGACCACTTCCGGTGAGGCTCCAGGCCCGTCGTACGCTGGATACCGTGAGTGAGATCGAGATCCGGGTGGTGCGGTTCGACGCGCCGGTGGCGCAGCAGTTGATCAGTGCCGCGCTGGCCGACCTCGGTGCCCGCTACGGCGGCACCGGCGACGACACCCCGGTGGACGCGACCGAGTTCGAGCCGCCGGACGGCGCCTTCCTCATCGCCTTTCTGGCCGGCGAACCGGTCGGCTGCGGCGGCTGGCGCAGCCACGGCGCGGACACCGCGGAGCTGAAGCGGATGTACACCGCCCCGGTGGCCCGTGGGCGGGGTGTGGCCCGGACGGTGCTGGCAGCGGTCGAGCGCTCGGCCCGCGAGCAGGGCCGCAAGCGGATGGTCCTGGAGTGCGGGGACAAGCAGCCCGAGGCGATCGCCATGTACACCTCCGCCGGCTACGACCAGATCCCGAACTTCGGCTTCTACAAGGACGCGGAGGGCTGCGTCTCCTTCGGCCGCACCCTCTGACCCGACGGGTGCGGGCGGCGGTGCTCAGCCGGTGGTGATCCGGATCCCTCCGGCTGCCCGGGTGGCCGCACCGGTCGCCTCCGCCGGGTCGGTGCCCCAGGCCAGCACCTGGCCGCTGCGCCGCACCGACGAGGTGACCTCGGCCACCTGGTCGCCCACCGCCACGCTCACGCCGACGTCCAGCACACCGGGCACCCGACGGGCCGCGCGTACCCCGTCCACGGCGGTGACGGTGCCCGGCGGGGCGAGCAGAAACTCCACCGCCGCCGCGCCGGACGGCCGTGCCGGCAGGTCCGGGCGTTCCCCGCGCAGAGTCCGCAGGTACGCCGCCACGAACCCGCACTCGTAGGCGACCGAGATCAGCGCGGTGATCAGGTCACCGGGCAGCCGGGCTGCGCACTCCACCAACGCCGGGCCGTCGGCGGTACGGATCCACTCGCTGTGCAGCACGCCGGTGCGGAAGCCAGCGGCGCCGGCCAGCCGGGCCGCCACGTCGAGCAACTCCCGCCGGGCATCCTCGGGCAGCGCGGACGGCACGGTGTGCCCGGTCTCGACCGGACGCCCACCGGCCAGCACCCGCTTGTCCGTGACGTTGCCGAAGCGCACCTCGCCGTCGGCCACCAGCAGCTCCACGCTGTGTTCGGTGCCGATCAGCACCTGCTCGGCGAGGACTGCGGTCGGCAGGCCACGGCTGGTGGTGTCGGGGGAGGTCTCCGGGTCGGCGCTGGCGGCCCACGCGGCGGCGACCAGGGCCGGATCGGGGACGATCTGCACGCCGAGGCTGCCGGCGCGGCGGGTCGGCTTCAACACGCACCGTCCACCCTGTCGGTGGGCGAACGCGGTCGCCTCGGCGGCGGTGCCGACCAGCGCGAACGCCGGGTTGGTCAGGCCGGCCGCCGCGGCGAGCAACCGCATCCGGTGCTTGTCGGTGAAGATCTCGGCGGCCTTGACGCCGGCACCGGGCAGGCCGAGCGCGTCGGCCAGCCGAGCCGCGGCGAGCACCCCGTACTCCTGGCCGGGCACCACCAGCCGCGCGGCGGTCAGCCCCGGTTCCCGGGCGAGCAGCGCCGCCGGGTCCAGGTCGGTCTGGTACTCCGCAGCCACCACTCGGGAGACGAACGGCAGCGCGGCGCAGTGCCGGTCGAGGTCGCGGCGGCGGATCAGGTCGGGTTCCTCGACCACCACCACGCTGCCGGTGGGCAGCAGTTCGCCGAGCCCGCGCAGCAGGTCCAACGCGGCGCCCACCATGACCATCTCGTCCCGGCCCAGGTCCAGCTGCACCCGTCACCCCTCCGCCCGCGCCGGACCGGACGGCCGGCGCAGCGTGACCCTAACCGGACGGCGGCCCGGGTCGGCAGCCGCGTCGCGTTCTCGTCAGCGACCCCGCGCGGACACGACAGAGCCGGCGGACCACAGGGGTCCGCCGGCTGAGCCGTACGAGAAGGTGGGTGCTACCGCGTCAGGCGCGGGTGACCTTGCCGGCCTTGATGCACGAGGTGCAGACCTGCAACTTCTTGGTGTTGCCGCCACCGGCCGGGGTACGCACCGACTGGATGTTCGGGTTCCAGCGGCGGTTGGTCCGCCGGTGCGAGTGGGACACGTTGTGGCCGAAGCCCGGTCCCTTGCCACAGACGTCGCACACGCTAGCCACGGGATACTCCTGGGATTGAAACGTTCATGAGGTCGCCGGCAGGTGCTGCCCGGGCAACCTGGTCAGGTTACCCGATGACCCGCCGACCCGGCGAACCGGCCCGGTCGGGCGACCGCCCGCGCCCCAGCCCGCAGGTGGTGCTGGGCACTTCCGCCGTCTGGTGGGCCGGTCCGGCGGCAACGGTACCGGAAGCCCTGACCACCGGCGCCAGGATGACCGCCGGTCCGGCGGCGACCGGACACGCCGGACGAGTCCGACGGGTGTCGGCGTGCGCCAGTAGGCTTCTGGCCGTGCTGGACACCCTCGACGCCGCCGCGGTCCGCCGCTGGTGCGCGAGCGGGCTGGCCGCGCTGAAGCGCCACCAGGGTGAGATCGACCAGCTCAACGTCTATCCGGTGCCCGACGGCGACACCGGCACCAACCTGGTGCTCACCCTCACCTCGGCCCAGCAGGCCCTGGCGATGGACCTGGACACCCTCCCAAACAGCGGGCCGACCGCGCACGGGCACGCGTTGCGGCTGATGGCCCAGGGCGCGCTGCTCGGCGCACGCGGCAACTCCGGGGTGATCCTGTCGCAGATCCTGCGCGGCTTCGCCGACGCGGTCGTCGCCGTGCCGGCGGTGCGCGGCCGGGAGTTGGCCACCGCGCTGCGGTCCGCCACCGCCGCGGCGTACACGGCGGTCGCCCGGCCGGTGGAGGGCACCCTGCTCACCGTGGTCGGCGCGGCCGCTGTCGCGGCCGAGCGCACGGACAGCGACGACCTGCCGGCGGTGGCCCGGGCCGCGGCGCGGGCGGCGGCCGAGGCGCTGGCCCGGACCCCGGAGCAGCTGCCGGCCCTGGCCCGCGCCGGTGTGGTCGACGCGGGCGGCCGAGGGCTCTGCGTGCTGCTCGACGCCCTGGTCGAGGTGCTCACCGGGGAGGTCGCCGCCCGGCTCGCGCCGGCGCCGCGCTCCGCCCGGCCGGCGGCCACCGTCGCCCGGGAGACCGGCTCCGACGAGTACGCCTACGAGGTGCAGTTCCTCCTCGACGCCGACGCCGAGGCGGTGGCCGGGATGCGCCAGGCGCTGAACGCACTGGGGGATTCGCTGGTCGTCGTCGGCGACGGGCGTGAGCCGGAAGGCACCTGGAACGTGCACGTGCACGTCAACGACGTGGGCGCGGCGGTCGAGGCGGGCGTCGCCGCCGGTCGCCCGTACCGGATCTCGGTGACCCGCTTCGCCGACCAGTCGGAGCCGTCCCTCGGCCCGGCGACGGACGGCCGAGCCGCCGTGGTGGTGGCCACCGGCGTCGGGATCGCCGGGCTGTTCGCCGCAGAGGGCGCCACCGTCGTGCCGGGCAACCCGTCCACCGGCGAGCTGTTGGACGCGGTGCGCAGCACCGGCGCGGCCCGGGTGGTGGTGCTGCCCAACGACCCGAACACCGAGGCCGTGGCGAGCGCGGCGGCCCGCGAGGCACACCGGTACGGCATCAAGGTGAGCGTGGTGCCGACCCGCTCGCCGGTCCAGGCGCTGGCCGCCCTCGCGGTCCGCGACGGTGCCCGCCGCTTCGAGGACGACGTGATCGCGATGGCCGAGGCGGCCGGCGCCTGCCGCTACGCCGAGGTCTGCCACGCCAGCCGGGACGCGCTGACCGTGGCCGGCCCGTGCCGCCCTGGCGACGTGCTGGCGCTGGTCGAGGGGGAGGTGCACCTGATCGGCACCGACCTGACCGACACCTGCGCGGCCGTCGTCGACCGGATGCTCGGCGGCGGCGGGGAGATGGTCACCCTGCTGGCCGGGGTGGACGCGCCGGCCGGGCTCACCGATGCCGTCCGTGCGCACGTCGCGCGGCGCTGGCCGTTCGTCGAGGTGCAGGCGTACCCCGGCGGCCAGCCGTATTATCCGCTCCTGGTGGGAGTCGAATGAGCGAGCCGGCCACGGTGGACACTCCGTTGAAGAAGCTGGTCGGGGACAAGACGGCCAAGGCGTTGGCCGCCCACCTCGACCTGCACAGCGCGGGTGACCTGGTCTACCACTTCCCGCGCCGCTACGACGAGCGCGGCGAGCACACCGACATCCGCTCGCTGGACGTCGGTGAGCAGGTCACCGTGATGGCCCAGGTGCAGCGCACCGCGGTGCGCCCGATGCGCCAGCGCCGGGGCAACCTGCTGGAGGTGACCGTCGGCGACGGCTCGGGCGGTTTGCTGACGCTGACCTTCTTCGGCAACCAGGCGTGGCGCGAGCGGGAGCTGCGTCCGGGCCGGTGGGGGCTGTTCGCCGGCAAGGTCACCGAGTTCCGGGGCAAGCGTCAGCTCAACGGTCCGGAGTACGTCCTGCTCGGCGAGGGCGGCGAAGGCGAGGCGGCGCTCAGCGACGAGATCGAGGAGTTCGCCGGCGCGCTGATCCCCGTCTACCCGGCCGCGGCGGCGGTGCCGACCTGGGTGATCGCCCGCTGCGTGCGGGTCGTGCTGGACACCTTCACCCCGCCGGAGGATCCGCTGCCGGCCACCGTGCTGGCCAGCCGCAATCTGGTCGGGCTGGGCACCGCGCTGCGGGAGATCCACCGGCCGACCAGCAAGGAGGAGCTCTACCGGGCGCGGCGGCGGCTCAAGTGGGACGAGGCGTTCGCCGTCCAGGTGACCCTGGTGCAGCGCAAGCACCGGGCCGCTGACTGGCCGGCCCGGCCCCGTCCGGCACGCGCCGGTGGGCTGCTGGACGCCTTCGACGCCCGGCTGCCGTACGAGCTGACCGCCGGTCAGCGCGACGTCGGCGTGGAGATCGCCGCGGACCTGGCCGCCCCGCACCCGATGCACCGGTTGTTGCAGGGCGAGGTGGGTTCGGGCAAGACGGTGGTGGCGCTGCGGGCGATGCTCCAGGTGGTCGACGCGGGCGGGCAGGCGGCTCTGCTGGCGCCCACCGAGGTGCTGGCCGGTCAGCACCACCGCGGCATGCTCGACCTGCTCGGGCCGCTCGGGCGGGCCGGCGAGCTGGATTCCGCCGACAACGCCACCCGGGTGGAGCTGGTCACCGGCTCGCTGGGCGCGGCGGCCCGCCGCCGGGCGCTCGGCGAGGTGGCCAGCGGCGCCGCCGGGATCGTGCTCGGCACCCACGCGCTGCTCTACGAGGGGGTGGACTTCGCCGACCTCGGTCTGGTGGTGGTCGACGAGCAGCACCGCTTCGGGGTGGAGCAGCGTGACGCGCTGCGGTCCAAGGCAGACCAACCGCCGCACGTGCTGGTGATGACGGCCACCCCGATCCCGCGCACGGTGGCGATGACCGTCTACGGCGACCTGGAGGTCTCCACCCTCTCCCAGCTGCCCCGGGGTCGCTCGCCGATCGCCTCGCACGTGGTGCCGGCCGCCGAGCGACCGGCCTTTTTGGACCGGGCCTGGCGCCGGCTGCGCGAGGAGGTGGCCGCCGGCCACCAGGCGTACGTGGTGTGCCCGCGCATCGGGGAGGGCCCGGCGTCGGAGGAGGAGCCGCCGCCGGTGGACGACAACGGGCGCCGGCCGCCGCTGGCGGTGACCGAGGTGGCACCGCTGCTGGCCGAGGGGCCGTTGCACGGGCTGCGGATCGGGGTGCTGCACGGCCGCCTGCCGGCCGACGAGAAGGACGCGGTGATGCGCTCCTTCGCCGCCGGTGACCTGGACGTGCTGGTGGCGACCACGGTGGTCGAGGTCGGCGTGGACGTACCGAACGCCACCGTGATGATCGTGCTGGACGCCGACCGGTTCGGTGTCTCGCAGCTGCACCAGTTGCGCGGCCGGGTCGGCCGGGGCGCCGCCGCCGGGCTCTGCCTGCTGGTCAGCGAGGCGGCCGAGGGGTCGTCGGCGCGGGAACGGCTGGACGCGGTCGCGTCCACGAGCGACGGTTTCAAGCTCGCCGAATTGGATCTGGAGCAGCGCCGCGAGGGTGACGTGCTGGGCGCCACCCAGTCGGGGCACCGTTCGCACCTGCGGCTGCTGTCCCTCAGACGCGACGCCGACCTGATCCGCGACGCCCGCGCCGAGGCGATCACCCTGGTCGAGGACGATCCCGAGCTGACCCGGCATCCGGCGCTGGCCGCGTCAGTAACCGCCCTGGTCGACGAGGACCGCGCGGAATACCTGGAAAAGGGCTGACGTCCTGTCCGGCCGTGGCGGTTCGAGCTGCTCCCCATCACCTGATCACGAACGCGCCGCACGCGGGCGAAACGGCCGAGGGCGCGCCGACCAGATGGTCGACGCGCCCTCGGTTTCAGCGCAGTTCAGATCAGGCGGTGAAGCTCACCCGACGCCGCCGAGCGATGACGAAGAGCACCGCGCCCGCGATCAGCAGAGCGATCGCGCCAGCGGCGATGCCGCCCGCCGCCGCGCCGGTGACCGGGAGGCCCGGCTCGTCGCCGCCCCCGCCACCGCCGCCGCAGTCCTGCTCCGGCGTGTAGACCGCTTCCATCTCGAGGTCCAGGTCCGGCAGCGCGACGAGCGCCGACTTGGCCTTGTCGGCCTTGAAGGTCACCTTCTCCGACCCGCCGGCCGCGACCGTCCGGGTCTCGGTCTTGTCGCCGTAGGTGAACGTCGCCTTGACCGGCAGGCCACCCTCGGGGTTGGTCACGGTGAGCGTGAAGTTCTTGCAGTCAGCCTCGGTGGTCACGACCGGCAGCGGGCAGTCCTCGGGGCGCTGCCACGAGTACGTGCCGTTCTCGATCACCTTGCCGTCGACCAGCACCTCGATCTTGCCGGCGTCGGCGGCCGGAACCACGATGCTGTTATCGGCCTTGCCGGCCGCGACGGAGACCTTCTTGGAGAAGCCGTTCTCGCCCTTGACCTCGAACTCGACCGGGTACTTGCTGATCTTGCCGTCGTTGCTCAGCGAGACGGCCACCGAACCGTCGCAGGCGGAGGCGAAGGTCGTGGCGGGGGTGGTGCAGCTCTTGTCGCCGCCGTTGTACCAGCCCTGCGGTCCGCTGGACCGGTTACCCGGGGCGCCCGGCGAACCCAGCTTCTTGTTGTCGTACCGCTTGCCACCCTCGACCAGCGGGTCGATGACCTGCTCCGCATCGCCCCAGATCAGGTCGACCTGGGTGTGGCAGTCCGGGATCTCGACCTTCAGGTCGATCTCGGTCTGGGTGCCGCCGATCCAGTCGCTGTCCGGCGTGCCGTACACGTACTGCGGGGTGGCGAACTGGGGCCGCGGCGCGAAGTACGACACCAGCGTGAACCACTGCTTGCCCTCGCCGCAGAGCGGCAGGTCACCGTCGAGCTTGACGGTGGCGGTCCCCTTCGGACCATCGAACGTGTGGCTGTACTTGGCCTTGCTGGCGTCGATGCACTTCGGTGCCGGCGTGCAGGACTTGTCGGCCGCGATGTTGATGGTCTTGTTGTTGGTCTTGTTCGCGGTGACCTTGTTGTCCACCAACCACTCGGCGTACACCTCGAGGGTGGCGGTGGTGGTGTTGCCGGGCACCCGCTGGACGGCCTTGACGGAGGCAGCCTCGGGGATGACGTAGCCCTGCAGCTTGACCGCGTCGGCCCCCTTGACGGGCACGTTCACCTCGGTCTGCGGGGTGGCGGTCACCTTCTGGATCGTCGCGGCCTTGTTGCGCTCGCTGTTCTCCACCTTCCAGTTGATCACGCGCTCGCCGGTGAGCCGGTCACAGTCGACGGTGGCGGTGATCGTGGTGTGGTGCGCGCTGGCTGGGGCGGCCACCGCGACGGCCCCGGTGAGGCCGATGAGGGCGGCTCCCAGGACGGCCAGCGGTCGCCGGAGCGACAGCTTGGGACGGATCACGGGTACTCCTGGAGTGCTGAAGCGTCAGGGGTGTTGGCGCGGGAGCGCAGTGGACGGACGGTAACTGCACGTCCGGATGTCGGGCGCCCTCCCGAGCCGCGGGCCGACGGGTGGCCGTCGACACCCGGCAGACCCTAGCGAGATCGCCGTGAGTGATACAGCCCTCAGGATTCGTTAAGACGGATGTTATGAATGTGAGATCATTGATATACGAATAGTGATCATGTGCTCGCCCAGGCGATACCTACGGTGTCGGTCGTGGTCTCCGCCGGCTCGCGTAGCGTCGGGGTATGAGCAGGAGGAAACGGTGACCCGGATCGTGGCCGGGACGTTCGGCGGCCGGCGGATCGCCGCGCCTCCCGGCGCCGGCACCCGACCCACCTCCGACCGGGTCCGGGAGGCGCTCTTCAGCGCCGTCGAGGCCGAGGTCGACCTCAACGGCGCCCGCTTCGCGGACCTGTACGCCGGTTCCGGAGCGGTCGGGCTGGAGGCGCTCTCCCGGGGGGCCCGGCACGTCCTGCTGGTCGAGTCCGACGCTCGGGCGGCCCGGGTGATCCGGGAGAACGCGGCGGCCCTGCGGGCCGGCCCGGCCGTCCGCCTGGTGGCCAGCAAGGTGGCGACGGTGCTGGCCGCCGGCCCGGACGGTGGGCCGTACGACGTGGTCTTCGCCGACCCGCCGTACGCCGTGCCGGACGCGGAGATCACCGCGCTGCAGACGACGCTGGTCGACGGCGGCTGGCTGGTGCCCGACGCCCTGGTGGTGGTGGAGCGGTCCAGCCGCACCGGGCCGGTCGACTGGGTGGACGGGATCACTGCCGAGCGCAGTCGCCGTTACGGCGAGACCACCCTTTGGTACGGTCGCCGATCATGAGACGTGCGGTGTGTCCCGGCTCGTTCGATCCGGTCACCAACGGACACCTCGACATCATCGGCCGGGCCAGCCGGCTCTTCGACGAGGTGATCGTCGGCGTGCTGATAAACCAGTCGAAGAGTGGCCTGTTCACCGTCGAGGAGCGGATCGACATGCTCCGCGAGGTGACCGCCTCGTACGGCAACGTGCGGGTCGAGTCGTTCCGGGGGCTGCTGGTCGACTTCTGCCGCGCCCAGCAGGCGAGCGTGCTGATCAAGGGCCTGCGGGCGGTCAGCGACTTCGACTACGAGCTGCAGATGGCCCAGATGAACATCGGGCTGGCCGGGGTCGAGACGTTGTTCATGCCGACCAACCCCCTCTACTCCTTCCTCTCCTCCAGCCTGGTCAAGGACGTGGCCAAGTGGGGCGGCGACATCTCCGCCCACGTCCCCGACCCGGTCCGGGAAGCCCTCCAGTCCCGCCTCGGCCCCCGCCCGTAACCCTCCGCGCCGCCGGTCTGCAGTTGCGGTCGGTGGATCGCGCGCCCCTGCGGCGACCGGGCGGGTCCTGTCGTGGCAGTGCAAGATCGACGGGGCTGAATCGTGGGTGGTCGCGGAATGTCATGATGTCGCGACGCGCCGGGTTGGGGTGGATGGGGCAGGTGTGGGGCGGGCACGACATGATTGGTAGAGCGGGGAACCGGCCGTAGCCCGCATCATGGAGGTCGGCCGAAGAATGACAGGGAGTGAGGTACCGGTGGACCCGCTCGATCGCATCGACGAACTGATCGCCATGGTGGAGCAGGCCCGCTCCGTCCCGATGTCGCGGAACAACTGCATGGTCGACCGGGGTGAGATGATCGCGGCCCTCGACGAGGTGCGCGCCGACCTCCCCGCCGACCTGCGTCGTGCCGCCGCGCTGCTGGACGAGCGCGACAAGATCATGGAAGCCGGCAAGCGCGAGGCGGACCGGATCATCAGCGAGGGTGAGGCGGAACACGCCCGCCTGGTCTCGGTGAACGAAATCACTGTGTCGGCCGAGCACGAGGGCGCCCGGATCATCGCCGAGGCCCGGGCGGAGGCGCAGCGCCTGCGCGATGAGGTCGACGACTACGTCGACACGGCGCTGGCCAACTTCGAGCAGTTCCTCACCCGGGCGCTCGCCTCGATAGAGCGTGGCCGCGACAAGATGCACGCGCTACGGGAGATCGGCACCTTCGGTGGGGATGAGGCCGAACGCCCGCTACCCTTTTGAGCGGCACCTCACCAGCCGACATTCTCGGGCGGGCGTCGCCCCCGGTTCGACGGTCCGGCGGTCGCCCAGGTAACCTTTTTTGTCGGCCTCTCACCGGCCGGAGTCTGACTATGCCCAAGCACTCGCCATCGACACTCGACCCCAGGTCGCCGCTGGTCCTCGACACGAGGGACCTGCCGCGCCGCCCTGGCGCGTTGCGTGAGGTCCAGCGGGTCGTGCCGGCACCGGCGGACCTCGGTGTGGAGTTGATCGGCGTGCCGGAGGGCGCGGGCCTCGACCTCGATCTGAGGTTGCAGTCGGTGTCCGAGGGTGTGCTCGTCTCCGGGACCATCACCGGTCCCATCCGGGGCGAGTGCGGGCGCTGCCTACGCGAGATCAACGAATCGATGGCCGTGACGATCCAGGAGCTGTACGCGTACGAGAACAGCACCACGGACATCACGACCGACGAGGACGAGGTGGGCCGGATGCAGGGCGATCTGATCGACCTGGAGCCGGCGCTGCGGGACGCGTTGGTGCTCACACTGCCGACCAACCCGCTCTGCCGGGAGGACTGCCCAGGACTGTGCCCTGAGTGTGGGGTGCACTGGGACGATCTGCCGGCCGACCACAGTCACCAGCAGATCGACCCGCGTTGGGCGGGCCTGACGCAACTGACCCGTACAGAGGAGTAAGAACCGTGGCCGTCCCGAAGCGCAAGATGTCGCGCAGCAACACCCGGTCCCGCCGGGCGAACTGGAAGGCGACCGTGGTCGCGACCGTCGCGTGCCCGCAGTGCAAGTCCCCGAAGCTGCCGCACGCCGCCTGCTCCGTCTGCGGCACCTACAACGGCCGCCAGGTTCTCGAGGTCTGACCTGGACGCCGAGTGACGCCCCCGACCCCAGGTCGGGCGGCGCGCGCACCCTGGCATTCGCCCGGTGCCCCGGCTCCCTCCGACGCCGGCCGGCCTACTCCGGTCGACGTCCCGGTGGAGCCGGGCACCGCGCGGATCGCCGTTGACCTCCTCGGCGGGGACGACGCTCCCGCCGTCGTGGTTGACGGCGCTCTGCGTGCCGTGCGCGCCGACCCCAACCTGCATCTGCTGCTCGTCGGCCCGAGTGAGGTGGCCGACGAGCTGATTGCTGCCCTCGATCCGGCCCAACGCGCCCGGATCACGGTGCGGCCGGTTCGCGACGCCGTCGGCATGGCCGACCATCCGAGCGCCGCCCGCGCGGAGAGCACCGTCCGGGCCGCTGTCACCGCCGTCCGCGACGGCACCGCCGACGCCCTGGTCTCCGCCGGTGCCACCGGCGCGACCGTCACCGCGGCCGTGCTCGGCCTCGGCCGCTGGCCGGAGATCCGCCAACCCGCCCTGGTCGCCACCCTGCCCGCTGTCGCCGGGCCGGTCGTCCTGCTCGACGTCGGCGGCTCGCTGGAGCCCCGTCCGGCCACCCTCGCCCGGCACGCCGTGCTCGGCGCCGCGTACGCCGCGGTGGCGCACTCGATCGCCGAGCCTCGGGTCGGGCTGCTCTCCGTCGGCACCGAGGCCGGCAAGGGCGACCGGGTTCGCCGTGCCTCCGACCCCTTGCTCGCCGTCGAGCCACTGCCCCGCGGGGCGCGCTACGTCGGCCTGGTCGAGGGGTACGACGTGGCCCTCGGCGCGCGCGCCGATGTGGTGGTCACTGACGGCTTCACCGGTAACGTGCTGCTGAAGGCGATCGAGGGCGCGTACGCGATGGCCGGCGGCCCGCCCGTCGGTGGTGTCGCCCCCCGCGCCGCCGCCCTGCTCGGAGTGGCCGGAACGGTGGTCGTCTGCCACGGCGCCGCCCGTGCCGACGACGTCGCCTCCGGCATAGCCCTAGCCGCCCACCTGTGGCGGCGGCGCGCCACTGACCTGATCTCCGCGTTGCTCGACGGCGACGCCGCGACGGACCGCACAGACCGTTCCACCGACACCGAGGTACGCACATCATGAGCAATGACAAGCGGCGGCAGGCGTCCGTCGGTCACCTGGAAGCCGCCTTCGGCGTGAGCCTGGAACCCGACCTGTTGCAACGCGCGCTGACCCACCGCTCGTACGCGTACGAGAACGGCGGCCTGCCGACCAACGAGCGGTTGGAGTTCCTCGGCGACTCGGTGCTCGGCGTGGTGATCACCACAGCGCTCTTCCACAATCACCCGGACCTGCCCGAGGGGCAGTTGGCCAAGCTGCGGGCCAGCGTGGTCAACATGCGCGCGCTCGCCGATGTGGCCCGTGGTCTGGGCCCGGACGGCCTCGGCGCGTACCTGCTGCTCGGCAAGGGCGAGGAGACCACGGGCGGCCGGGACAAGGCGAGCATCCTCGCCGACACCCTGGAGGCGCTGCTCGGCGCGATCTACCTCCAGTACGGGCTGGACACCGCCGGGATCGTCATCCACCGGCTCTTCGACCCGCTGATGGCCGAGTCGGCCGGTCGGGGCGCCGCCCTGGACTGGAAGACCAGCCTCCAGGAGCTGACCGCGGCGCTCGGGCTCGGCGTGCCGGAGTACCGCATCGAGGGCACCGGTCCGGACCACCTCAAGACGTTCACCGCCTGGGTGGTGGTGGCCGGCAACCGGTACGGCGGCGCCGAGGGGCGCAGCAAGAAGGAGGCCGAGCAGCGGGCTGCCGAGGCGGCCTGGCGGATGCTCGCCGACCACGACGACAAGGACGACAAGGACGAGCAGGACGGCCAGGCCGGCCAGGCCGGAGCGGACGGACGGACCAACCTGGACGGCTCGGCCGACCGCGAGGAGCCGATCGGGCCGATGGAGCGGGCCGCACGGGTGGCCCGGACCGAGGAGGCCGACCACGCGGCGCAGGCCATGCCCGCCGACGTCGCGGCGGAGCGGGCCAACGGCGCCGGTCCGAGCAGCAACGGCGCGGGTCCGGCCGCCGACGGCAACGGTGCCCAGACGGCCGGCGGCGACCGGGCCGGAGCGACCGAAGGCCGTGAGACGGGGCGACGCCGTGCCTGAGCTGCCCGAGGTGGAGACCGTCCGGCTGGGGCTGGCGCAGTGGGTCACCGGCCGCCGGATCGCGTCGGTGGAGGTTCGTCACCCCCGTGCGGTCCGCCGGCACATCCCCGGCGGCGTGCACTTCGCCGACGTGCTCGCCGGCCGGACCGTGCTGGACGTCCGCCGCCGCGGCAAGTACCTGTGGCTGCCCCTGGACAGCGGCGACGCGGTGATCGGGCACCTCGGGATGTCCGGTCAGCTGCTGCTCCAGCCACCCGGCACGCCGGACGAGACCCATCTGCGGGTGCGGTTCCGGTTCGCCGACGACGGGCCGGAGCTGCGCTTCGTCGACCAGCGCACGTTCGGCGGGCTCTCGGTCAGCGAGGGCGGTGCCGAGCTGCCCGCGGAGATCGCGCACATCGCCCGCGACCCGATGGACCCGGAGTTCTCCGACGCGGCTTTCGTCGCCGCGCTGCGCCGCCGGCGGACCGAGGTGAAGCGGGCTTTGCTCGACCAGACCCTGATCTCCGGCGTGGGCAACATCTACGCCGACGAGGCGCTCTGGCGCGCCGGGCTGCACGGTGCCCGTCCCACCGACGCGCTGACCGGCCCGGCCGCGCAGCGCCTGCTCGGCCACGTCCGCGACGTGCTCGCTGAGGCGATCAAGGAGGGCGGCACCAGCTTCGACGCCCTCTACGTCAACGTCAACGGCGAGAGCGGCTACTTCGACCGGGAGCTGAACGTCTACGGCCGGGAGGGTGAGCCGTGCCGGCGGTGCGGCGCGCCGGTCCGCCGCGAGGCGTTCATGAACCGGTCCTCGTACAGCTGCCCACGCTGCCAGCCGCGGCCCCGGGGTTCCCTTCGGGGATGACCCGGAGTCGGCTCCGGGTCGGTGCCGGCGGGTCGCGGCCGACCGCTCCGGGCTGGACCCCGGCGGTTGTCCGAATCGCGGGCTGATGCCCGCCGCGCCGCCCGAGCGGTCCCTTCGACGTGGGGGGATCGGACTCCGGGGACGGCCGGGGCCGATCCCCGATGTGATCGCCTCGTCACGTCCCTAGCGTCAGCACCGTTGACAGGGGGCTGACGTGACAGGGGGACCCGAGATGGGGACGAGACCGGTGACGGTGCGGATGGCGCGGTGGAGCGCCGAGCACCCGTGGCGGGCGATCGCGCTGTGGGCCGTGTTCGTGGCGGTGTGCTTCGTCGGTGGCAACGCCGCCGGCCTCAACGAGGCGACCAGCGGCGACCAGGCGATCGGGGAGGCGGGCCGGGCCGGCCTGATTGTGGACGCCGGCGCCTTCGAAGACCCGGCCGTGGACAACGTCCTGATCACCTCCCGGGGCGGCGCACTGGACCCGGCGGCGGCGAAGGCGGCGGCGGACGATGCGGCGGCCCGGCTGCGTACGGTCACCGGGGTCGCCGAGGTCGGTCAGCCGGTCCTCTCCCGGGACGGCTCGGCGCTGCTGTTGCCGATCACCATGTCCGGTGACCCGGACACCGCGTCGGACCGGGTGCAGCCGCTGCGCGACGCCACCGCCACCGTGCAGGACGCGCACCCGCAACTGCGCGTCGAGCAGGTCGGTGGGCCGTCGATCGGCCAGGCCCTCGACGACACCCTGGGCAAGGACTTCAAGCGCGCCGAGCTGCTCAGCCTGCCGGTCACCCTGGCCATCCTGATCATCGCGTTCGGCGCGCTGATCGCGGCCAGCGTGCCGGTGCTGCTGGCGCTCTCCTCGGTGGCCGCCGCGATGGGTCTGTCCACCCTCGCCTCGCACCTGGTGCCGGCCACCGACACCACCGCCCCCGTGATCCTGCTGATCGGCATGGCGGTCGGGGTCGACTACTCGCTGTTCTACGTCCGCCGGGAGCGGGAGGAACGCGCCAAGGGCCGCTCCGGGCTGGACGCGGTGGAGATCGCGGCGGAGACCTCCGGGCACGCCGTGGTGGTCTCCGGCTTCGCCGTGATCATCTCGATGGCCGGGCTGCTGCTCGCCGGCGACGTGGTCTTCTCGTCGCTCGCGGTCGGCTCGATTCTGGTGGTCGCGGTCGCGGTGGTCGGCTCGCTGACCGTGCTGCCCGCTCTGCTGGCCAAGCTCGGTCGCTGGGTCGACCGGCCCCGGGTGCCGCTGCTCTGGCGACTGACCGCGCCGCGCGCCGGCCGGCACGGCGAGCCTCGCTCGCCCCGGCTCTGGCCGGCGGTGCTCCGGCCCGCGCTGCGCGCTCCGGTGCCGACCCTGGTCATCTCGGTCGGTCTGCTGCTCGCGCTGGCCTCCCCGGCGCTCGGCATGAAGCTGAAGTTCCCCGGCATGGAGGACCTGCCACGCACCACCCCGGCAATGCAGGCGTACGACCGGCTCACCGCCGCCTTCCCGAGCACCGGCACCAACCACGTGGTGGCGGTCCGGGCACCGGCCGAGCAGGCCGACCGGGTCCACGCCGCGCTCACCGACCTGGCCGCCCGGGCCGCCGGCGACCCGCTGTTCGCCCCCACGGAGACGGACGGCCCGAAGATCGAGGTGTCGGCCGACCGGCGGGTGTCGGTGCTGGACGTTGCCACCCCGTACGCCAGCCGTGACGACCGCTCCGTGCAGTCGCTGGAGAAACTGCGTGAGGACCTGGTCCCGGCCGAACTGCGGGACATCCCGGGCATCGAGTACGCGGTCGGCGGCGGCGTGGCCGACAGCGAGGACTACGCACAGCACATCCGGGACAAGCTGCCGCTGGTGATGGGCTTCGTGCTGGTGCTCACCTTCCTGGTCATGATGTTCACGTTCCGGTCGGTGGTGGTGGCGGCCAGCTCGATCGCGTTGAACCTGCTCTCCGCCGGTGCCGCGTACGGGCTGCTGGTGCTGATCTTCCAGGGCGACTGGGCGGCCGGGCCGCTCGGCTTCACCTCGATGGGTGCGATCGTGTCCTGGCTGCCACTGTTCCTCTTCGTGGTGCTCTTCGGCCTCTCGATGGACTACCACGTCTTCGTGGTCAGCCGGATCCGCGAGGGGATCCGGGCCGGCATGTCCAACCGGGACGCCGTGGCGTACGGGATCACCTCGTCGGCCGGCGTGGTGACCAGCGCGGCGATCGTGATGGTCGGGGTGTTCTCGATCTTCGCCACGTTGAGCACGATCGACATGAAGCAGCTCGGCATCGGCCTGGCGGCGGCGATCCTGCTGGACGCCACGATCATCCGGGGCGTGGTGTTGCCGGCGCTGATGACCATGCTTGGCGACGCGAACTGGTGGACTCCGCGCTTCCTTCGGCGGCGTCCGGCGCCCGCGCCCACCGAACCGCCGGCCCCCTCCCCGGAGCTGGTGGCGGTGCCCTGACCCGCACGTGCCGCCGGGCCGAGCCGCGACCGCGGCCCGGCCCGGCGGTGTCTCACCGTCGCGCCCCGGTCGGCCCTCGAACGTTCAGGGCAGCGGGCAGGCTGCCCGCCAGGCGTCCAGCGCCCGTTCCTTACGGATCGACGCGAAGCCGTAGCCGACGGTGGTGACGCAGAAGTCGTCGGTCGAGCCGGTGTACTCGACGTGGAAGACCGGCTTGCCGGCGTCGGCGAACGGCAGCAGCTTGGCGCACTGGTCCAGCCGGACGCACTCCTCGTTGACCGCGAAGTCGAAGTCCGGGGCCAGCGCGGCGAGCTGCGGCACGTCGTTGACCAGCCCGGGGGAGAGGTCCAGCGACCGGGCCAGCTGCGCCAGTCGGCGGTTGAACAGCAGTTGGTCGTCGAAGTCGAGCGGGAAGCCGGTGCGAGACGCGTACCCGTCGGCGTCGGCCAGCGCCACCGCGCCGAAGCCCTTGCCCCGGCAGAGCCGGAACCGGTCGGCCAGCACCGGCTCCAGCGCGTCCCACCCCCGGACGTCCAGCCACCGGCTGCCGGGCCGGCGGCCGTCCGAGCCCTGTACGGCCACCGGGAACCGGCTGGCGTCCGGGTCGACCGAGCGGACCGAGCCGACGTGCACCTGGCAGATCAGCCGGCGCTCCCGGGAGCGCAGCTCGGCGGTCTGGGCGGCCGTGGTGGCCACCGGGTCGAGCAGGAAGACGTCGGCGTCCACCGCCGGGTCGAGCGTGCCGCTGAGCTGCCACTGCCACTGCCAGTGGCGGGCCTGGTCGGACGGCCACGGGGTGGGCGCACCGGGCGGGGTGTGCAGGTCGACCCGGCAGCCGTAGACCGGCACCACCAGGACGAGCGCGACGGCGGCCGACAGGATCCGGCGCAGCGGGCGTACGGCGGCGCGTCGCCGCGGCCGGATCCGCATCGGCAGCTCCCGGGTCGCGGGCGGCCCGTCGCCGCCCTCACCGGTACGCCGACGCCCCCACGCTCCGGCCCGACGTACCTCACCGGGTCAAACGAGCGCGGGGGCGGGAACGACGCGCGGTCAGCGCGGCGCCGCGAAGACCTGCGTCCAGTACGGACCGTTGCTGTTGGCGATGCCGACGCCGATCTCGGTGAAGGCGCAGTTCAGGATGTTGGCCCGGTGGCCCGAGCTGTTCATCCAGGCGTCCATCACGGCGGCCGGGGTCTTCTGGTTCCACGCCACGTTCTCGCCGTAGGTGCGCCAGGTGTAGCCGACCCGGTCCAGCCGGACGCCGGCGTTGCTGCCGTCGCTGCCGGTGTGCGACATGTTCTGGTGGTCGGCCTGATCCTGGCTGTGCCGCTGTGCCGCGGTCATCAGCTTGTCGTCGATGCTCAGCGCCTTGCAGCCGGCCTTGGTGCGTTCGGCGTTGACCAGGTTCACCACCTCTTGGGCCTGGGCGCTGACGGTGCCGCTGGAGCCGGAGCCCGAGCCGGTGGTGGTGCTCGGCGCGCTGGTGCGCGGGGTGCTGCGCCGCGAGGCGGCGGTGGTCCGCGATGACTCCGGGGTCGGCTTGACGACCTTGCTCGGTGTCGGGCTCGGCCGCGCCGGGCTGGGCGAGCCGGTCGGGGAGGGCGCGACCAGGTTGTCGCCCACCGGCTCCTCGGTCGGCACCGCCGGGGCGGCGGCGAGGGTGTCGTCGACAGCGCTCGGCTCGCTGGCCGCGCCGTCTCCGCCGGGCAGGGCGAGCGCGCCGACGCCGAAGCTCACCACGAGGGTGGCCGCTGCGGCGGCGCCGCCGATCATCAACGGGCGGCGCCAGCGCCGCTGGGACCGGTGCCGGCCCTCGTTGGAACGGCCCGCACCGGTCGTATCGGTCTGCCAGCCGCCGGTCGGCTCGTCGCCAGCGTCGGTGCTCCAGCCGCCGGTGGTCTCCTCGACCGGGCGGCTGGCGCGCCAGTCACCGGTCGGCTCGTCCCCCGGCCGGTTGGCGGGCGCGTACGCCGGCCAGGCAGCGGTGGGGCCGTCGGCCAGCCCGGCGGGGGTCGCCGGTTCCGACTGCCAACGGCCGGTGGGCTCCGCGCGGTGCCACTCGTCGCCGGGTTGGTCGGGGTCGTCTCCGAACAGGTACGCCGAACGGGGTTCCGGGCGGTCGCTCAGCCAGTCCGGCTCGTCGGTCGGCCGCTCAGCGCGCCGCGGGGCGCCGTTCGGGTCCATCGGGTCGGTCCAGCCGTACACGCACTGCCTCCACGGGGTCGGTTATAGGCCGAGGTGACGCTACGACTAGCCCGTTACCTGCGGCAACGTGGCTAAGGAAGAGTTAAGGGGAAGTCGGACGCCAAGGTGCGGACTTCCGGCAATCACGGCGTACAGTAAAGGTGTCCGGACAGAGAGTGTCCGTGCCTTGAGGCAGCCCCCCGACAAGTGGACAGGTCGACGTAGAGATGATCTACGGCCTGCGAGAACTTGACGAAGGAGGGGTTTGCGGCTCAATATATAGGTGTCGCCAGTCGCGCCCGGTCATGCCCAGATACAGCTGGAATGACAGCCGCGTACAAATGGGCGCGCGTTGGCCGGCCTTTCCGGCAGCGCATATCAAGGAGTCAGCATGGCGAAGGCCCTCTACGGCCACGTAGGTGCAGCGCCCGACCGGCGTCTGCTCGACGAGGTCACCCGACTGCGTGCCAGGGTTCAGGCACTGGAGTTCGAGATCACGCGTCTGCGTGCCGACAATGATCGGCTCGCGGCGGCCGCGGCGGAGGCGGACGACCTGCTCCGTCTGGCCGAGCCGGCGCTGACCTGATCTTCGGGGTCGGAAAACTGAATCGCACCATCGCAAAAATGCGCGCCGACACCTCTGTGCCGGCGCGCAACGCTGTCCGGCTCCTATCGCGGACGACGATTTATGATCTTGTCGCTGACCGCTTGGGAACCGCGCCGACTGTTTCCGAAAAGGTGTCGGCCGGCGGGTCGATCATGAATGGTGTTTGCCTTTCTCGTCACCACCGCAACAACAGCGCGACCGGCTCGCGGTCGCGTCCCGCACTCACGACGGGTGTGACCCGGGGCGGGTCGAGTGCCCGACCGTTCCCGCCACCGGGTTAGTCTGCGGGTTCACCCAGGTCCGCGCAGCCGGCGACGGTACGGCGGCCACCGGACGAGGATCGAGAAGGTGTATCTCAAAAGCCTGACGGTCAAGGGCTTCAAGTCCTTCGCCTCCGCCACGACGTTGAAGCTGGAGCCCGGGATCACCTGCGTGGTGGGCCCCAACGGCTCCGGCAAGTCCAACGTCGTCGACGCCATCGCCTGGGTGCTCGGCGAGCAGGGCGCCAAGGCGCTGCGTGGCGGCAAGATGGAGGACGTGATCTTCGCCGGCACCGCCGGCCGGGCGCCGCTGGGTCGCGCCGAGGTCACCCTCACCATCGACAACACCGACGGCGCGCTGCCGATCGAGTACACCGAGGTCTCCATCACCCGCCGGATGTTCCGCTCCGGCGAGAGCGAGTACGAGATCAACGGCAGCACCTGCCGGCTGCTGGACATCCAGGAGCTGCTGTCCGACTCCGGCATCGGCCGGGAGATGCACATCATCGTCGGCCAGGGCCGGCTCGACGGCATGCTGCACGCCAAGCCGGAGGACCGCCGGGCGTTCATCGAGGAGGCGGCCGGCGTCCTCAAGCATCGCAAGCGCAAGGAAAAGGCGCTGCGCAAGCTCGACGCGATGCAAGTTAATCTCAACCGGCTGACCGACCTCACCGCCGAGCTGCGCCGCCAGCTCAAGCCGCTGGGCCGGCAGGCGGAGGTGGCCCGACGTGCCGCCGCCATCCAGGCCAACCTGCGCGACGCCCGGCTGCGGCTGCTCGCCGATGACCTGGCCACCCTGCGGAGCACCCTCGATCGGGAGATCGCCGACGAGACCGCGGTGCGGGAGCGGCGCGAGCAGGTCGAGGCCGAGCACGCCGAGGTGCAGGGCCGGCTCGGTGAGCTGGAGGCCGCGCTGGCCGAGGACGCCCCGCTGCTCGCCGCCGCCCAGGACACCTGGTACAAGCTCTCCGCCCTGCAGGAACGCTTCCGCTCGATCGAACAGCTGGCCCGGGAGCGGCTGCGGCACCTGAGCACCAGCGGCGACGACGAGCGGACCGGCCGCGACCCGGACCAGCTGGAGGCCGAGGCTGAGCGGGTCCGCGAGCAGGAGGAGGAGCTGCGCGGGGCGCTCACCGACGACCAGATCCGACTGGCCGAGGCGGTGGAGCACCGCCAGGAGCTGGAACGGCAGCTCGCCGCCGCCGAACGGGAACTGGTCGCCGCCGCCAAGGCCATCGCCGACCGGCGGGAGGGCATGGCCCGGCTCACCGGCCAGGTCAACTCGGCCCGGGCCCGGACCACCAGCGCCGGCGAAGAGATTGAACGGCTCGCCGTCGCGCACGCCGACGCGCTGGGCCGCGCCGAGCAGGCGCAGGCCGACCTGGACGCGGTGGCCGCGCAGTCCACCGAGGCGGATCGGGACAACGCCGACCTGGACGCCCGGCACGCCGAGGCGATCGCCGTGCAGGACCGGGCACAAGCCACCGCCCGGTCGCTGGCCGACGCCGAGCGGGCGGCGGAGAAGGACGCGGCCACCTGGAAGGCCCGGGAGGAGGCGCTCGCCCTGGGCCTGCGGCGCAAGGACGGCGCGGGTGCGCTGCTCGCCCGTGCCGGCGACGTGCCCGGCCTGCTCGGCAGCCTCGCCGGGCTGCTCACCGTCGCGCCCGGGAACGAGGCCGCGCTGGCCGCCGCGCTCGGCGGCCTCGCCGACGCGGTCGCGGTCAGCGGGGTGGACGAGGCCGTCGAGGCCATGCGGCTGCTGAAGATTTCCGACGCCGGCCGGGCCGGCCTGCTGGTCGGCAGCCCCGCCGGGCCGGGCATGACCGGCTCGGCCGACGCGCTGCGGCCGAAGCTGCCCGACGGGGCCCGGTGGGCACCCGACCTGGTGGAGTGCAGCGCCGAGCTGCGCCCAGCCGTGCACCGCGCGCTGCGCGACGTGGCGCTCGTCGACGATCTGGCCGCCGCCGCCGAGCTGGTCGCCGGCAACCCCGAACTGCGCGCCGTCACCCCGGACGGTGACGTGGTCGGGGCGTACGCGGCGGCCGGTGGGTCGGCCAAGGCGCCCAGCTACATCGAGGTGCAGGCTGCCGTCGAGGAGGCCCGCACCAACCGGCTCGCCGCCGAGCGCAGCGGCGCGGAGCTGCGCGACCAGCTCGTCGAGGCGCGTGCCGAGGTGACCGCCGCCAAGGAGGCCGTGCAGCACGCCGCCGCCGAGAAGCGCGAGGCGGAGAGCCACCGCAACGCCGCCGCCCGCCGGCTGGCCGAGCTGGGCGCGGCGGCCCGCTCGGCAAAGGCGGAGACCGACCGGCTCGGTGAGTCCCGGGCCCGCGCCGAGGCGGCCCGACAGCGGGACCTCACCGCGCTCGACGAGCTGGAGGAACGGCTGCGGCTGGCCGAGGAGACCCCGGTCGATGCCGAGCCCTCGGCCGAGGAGCGGGACCAGCTCGCCGCGATGGTGCCGCAGGCCCGGCAGAACGAGATGGAGGTCCGGCTCGCGGTGCGTACCGCCGAGGAGCGCGTCTCCTCGATCGCCGGCCGGGCCGACTCGCTGGCCCGGCAGGCCACCGCGGAGCGGGCAGCCCGGGAACGTGCCGCAGCCCGGCGGGCCGCGCGCACCCGGGGCGCGGGCATCGCCCGGGCCGTCGCCGGCGGCGCCCGGGAGGCGCTCACCCGGCTCACCACCTCGATCGCGGCAGCCGAGGAGCACCGCGACGCGGTGGCCCGGGAACGGGCCGCCCGCGAGGCGGAGCTCCAGGAGGTACGCGGGGCCGCCAAGCGGTTCGGCGCGGAGCTGGAGCGGCTGACCAGTCAGGTGCACCGGGACGAGGTGGCCCGCGCCGAGCAGCGGCTGCGCATCGAGCAGCTGGAGGCCAAGGCGGCCGAGGACTTCGGGCTGGACGTGGAGACCCTGGTCGCCGAGTACGGCCCCACCCAGCCCGTCCCGCCCACCCAGGCCGACGTCGCGGCCGCCGAACGTGACGGGCTGCCGGTGCCCGAGCCGGTCCGCTACGAGCGGCCGGTGCAGGAGAAGCGGGCCGGCAAGGCGGAACGCGAACTGGCCCTGCTCGGCAAGGTCAACCCGCTCGCGCTGGAGGAGTTCGCCGCGCTGGAGGAGCGCTACAAGTTCCTCTCCGAGCAGTTGGAGGACCTCAAGGCCACCCGGCGGGACCTGCTCACCGTGGTCAAGGACGTGGACGAGCGGATCCTGGAGGTCTTCGCCAGCGCGTTCGAGGACACCGCGCGGGAGTTCGAGCAGGTGTTCACCGTGCTCTTCCCCGGCGGCGAGGGCCGGCTGATCCTCACCGACCCGGAGGACCTGCTCACCACCGGCGTCGAGGTCGAGGCCCGCCCACCCGGCAAGAAGATCAAGCGGCTGTCCCTGCTCTCCGGTGGCGAGCGGTCGCTCACCGCGGTGGCCATGTTGGTGGCGATCTTCCGTGCCCGGCCCAGCCCGTTCTACATCATGGACGAGGTGGAGGCGGCCCTGGATGACGTGAACCTGGGCCGGCTGATCACGTTGCTGGCACAGTTGCGGGAGAAGAGCCAGCTGATCGTCATCACCCACCAGAAGCGGACAATGGAGATCGCGGACGCGCTCTACGGAGTGACCATGCGCAGCGGCGTCACCCAGGTGATCAGCCAACGGCTCAACCGGGCCGACGAGGACGACCAGCGGCAGGACCGCGGCGAGGAGTACAGGTAGTGGCTCGGGAACGCGCGACGGCGCTGCTGCTGGATCTGGACGGCGTGCTGCGCCGGTTCGACCCGGCGGTGGCCGCCGGGGTGGAACGGGAGTTCGGCCTCGCCGACGGGGTGCTCACCGAGATCGCCATGCAGTGGGGGCGGCTCCAGCCGGTGCTCACCGGTCAGGTCAGTCACGCCGACTGGGTGAGCAGCGTGGCCGATGCGCTGGCCGAGCCGGCCGGCGGTCCGGACCAGGCCCGGGCGGCGGTGGAGCAGTGGCAGCGCTACCGGGGCGAGGTGGACACCGAGGTGCTCGACTTCGTCCGTGAGGTACGCGCCGCCGGGATCCGGGTCGGACTGGCCACCAACGCCACCGACCTGCTCGACGCCGACCTGGCCGCACTCGGCCTCACCGACGAGGTCGACGTGGTGGTCAACTCCTCCACGCTGGGCGTGCACAAGCCGGCACCGGAGTACTTCCAGGCGGCCTGCGCGGCACTGGGCATCCTGCCGGCCAAGGTGCTCTTCGTCGACGACGAGGACTGGGCGATCCGGGGCGCCCGCGCGGCCGGGCTGTCGGCGCACCGCTGGGGCGGCCACGGCGACCTGCGCTACCTGCGGGCGGCGCTGGCGTACTGAGCGCGGGTCACTCTCCGGTGGCGCCGTCGATGCGTTCCCGGATCAGGTCGGCGTGGCCGTTGTGCCGGGCGTACTCCTCGATCATGTGCACGTAGACCCAGCGCAGGTTGAAGACGCGCTTCTTGGCACCGACCTCGGTGAAGGTCTCGTCGAGCGAGTGCCCGGCGGCGGCCTCCCGGGCCAACGCCACCTCGCGGTGGAAGATGGCGAAGTCTGCCTGGGCGTCGGCGGCGCTGACGTCGTGATCGGCGTCCGGCGTCTCCGGGGTGAAGTACGGGTAGTCGACCGGTTGGCCGGCGAAGCTCTCCCGGAACCACCAGGCCTCCACCTCGGCCAGGTGCCGGACCAGGCCGAGCAGGGTCAGCCCGGAGGGCGGCACGCTGGGCGTGCGCAACTGGTCCTCGGTGAGCCCGGCGCACTTGAGCAGCAGCGTCTGGCGGTGGTAGTCGAGCCAGCCCTCGAGCATCGTGCGCTCGTCGCCGACGTACGGTTCGGGGGTCCGGGTGATCTCCGGTGCGGTCCAGGTCATGCCGCGTATCCTGCCCGGCGTCCCGGACAGTCCGCGACGGGTTGTCAGGGCACCACGACGACGGGCCAGCGCCCGGTGCGGACCAGACGGGTGGCGACCGAGCCGACCAGCCGGTGACCGGCCTGCTCGGAGGCGCCCACCACCACCATGTCGGCCTGGAACTCGTCGGCCGCCGCCCGCAGCTCGCCGTACGCGTCGCCGCGCCGGCACAGGAAGGTCACCGGTACGCCCAGCTCCTCGGCCCCGCGCCGGCACTCCCGGCGCAGCTCGTCGGCCAGCTCGTTGTGGGTCCGCTGCACCGCGCCGGCGTCCATCCCGGGCACCAGGGCGGTCAACCCGCTCGCTGAGCTGACGAAGACCACCACCAACGCGGCACCCTGCCGGCGGGCCAGGCCGGCGGCGTACCAGCCGGCCCGCTCGGAGGTGCGGGTGCCGTCCACGCCGACCAGGACCACCCGGGGCCCGTCCGTGCCGCGTTCGAACGGCAGCGGGCGGGTCCGGGGGCCGTACTCCTCGCGGTCCGGTGCTCCCACGCTCATGGCTGGCTACCTCACCTCTGCTCGCCGGTACGGACCACGGCGGCACCAGCGCCGGCCGCGATGGTTGATTCTTGCTCGATCTCGGCACCGACCGGGGAGCTGTTGTGCTGCCGCAGCGGCACCTCCTTGATGAAGCTCACCGCGATCAGCGCGATCAGCGCGAAGGGGGCGGCGGCCAGGAAGATGTCGCCGGCGCCGTGACCGTACGCGCTCTCCACCACTGCCCGGATCGGGCCGGGCAGAGTGTGCACGTCGGGCAGGACACCACCGCTGCCCGAGCTGGACGCGGAGATGCCGAGCCGGGCCAGGCCGTCTGACGTGTAACCCGTGACCTTGTGGGCGAGCACCGCGCCGAGCGCGGAGACGCCGATCGCGCCGCCCAGGCTGCGGAAGAACGCCACCACCGAGCTGGCCGCGCCGAGCTCGTGCGTGCCGACGGTGTTCTGCACGGCGAGGACCAGGTTCTGCATGGTCATGCCCAGGCCGATGCCGACCAGCGCCATGTAGACGCTGAGCAGGGTGAAGCTGGTGTCGGCCCGGAGCGTGCCCATCATCGCGAAGCCGACGGTGAGCAGCGCAGTGCCGATCACCAGGAACCGCTTCCAGCGGCCGGTACGGGTGATGATCCGGCCGCTCAGCGTCGAGGAGACCAGCAGGCCGAGGATCATCGGCAGGGTCATCAGGCCGGACATGGTCGGGCTCTGGCCGCGGCTGATCTGGAAGTACTGGCCGAGGAAGACCGAGGCGCCGAACATGCCCACGCCGACCGCGATGCTGGCGACGACGGCCAGGGTGATGGTGCGGTTGCGGAACAGCCGTGGCGGGATCATCGGCTCGGCGGCCCGGGTCTCCACCCGGATCGCCAGCGCGGCGAGCGCCAGGGCTCCGACCACCATGGCGACGCTCTGCCAGGAGGCCCAGGCGAACTGGTTGCCGGCGAGCGAGACCCAGATCAGCAGCAGCGAGACGGCCGCGGTGATCAGCGTGGCGCCCCACCAGTCGATCTGCGCCTTCCGCTTCACGACGGGCAGGTGCAGGGTCTTCTGGAGCACGACCAGCGCGGCGATGGCGAACGGCACGCCGACGTAGAAGCACCAGCGCCAGCCGAGCCAGGAGGTGTCCACGATCACGCCGCCGATCAGCGGGCCGCCGATGGTGCCGACGGCCATCACGGCGCCGAGGTAGCCGCTGTAGCGGCCGCGCTCGCGCGGCGCGATCATGGTCGCCATGATCACCTGGGCCAGCGCGGTGAGGCCGCCGGCGCCGATGCCCTGGAGCACCCGGCAGGCGATCAGCTCTTCGGTGCCCTGCGCGGCGCCGGCCAGCACCGAACCCAGCACGTAGATCCCCAGGGAGAGCTGGACCAGGAGCTTCTTGCTGGTGAGGTCGGCGAGCTTGCCCCAGATGGGGGTGGTCGCGGTGGTCGCGAGCAGGGCCGAGGTGACCACCCAGGTGTACGCGGACTGACCGCCGTGCAGCTCCGTGATGATCCGCGGCAGCGCGTTCGAGACGACCGTGGAGGAGAGGATCGCGACGAACATGCCCAGCAGCAGGCCAGAGAGAGCCTCCAGAATCTGCCGGTGGGTCATGTCGACGCCGGTCGCCCGGGTGGGCGCTGTCGCCTGGCTCATCGTTGCTGCCTCCGAGTGGAGTCGAGGTGGAACGGCGGGGGCCTGCGGTGCGGCGGCCGCCTGGGAGTTGCCTGAGGCAACCATGCCTCTTGGTTGCCTCAAGCAACAACTTGTCGGAGGGGAGGAACATTCCGGGTCGGCGGGGGTCATTTCCGGGTGTCGTTGAACCGGCCGAGAAGCCGGGCGAACTCCTCGACGTCCCGGGCTGGCCAGTCGTTCAGGGTGCGCAGGAACTCTCCCACCCGCGCGGACCGGGCGGCATCGAACCGGCGCTGGCCCTCCTCGGTGAACCTGATCTGCGCGGCCCGACGGTCGCTCGGATCGGGGTCGCGGCGGACCAGGCCGAGCGCTTCCAACCCGTTGATCTGCCGGCTCAGCGTCCCCTTGCCGACCCCGAGCCGCGCCGCCAACTCGGTCAACCGGATCGACCCGCTCCGGCGCAGCCAGAGCAGCAGCCCGTAGGTGTTCGGTTCGAGGTTCGGGTGCACCTCCCGGCCGATCTCCCAGGAAACCGCCCGACCACGGCGCAGCAGGGCGGTCAGTTCGTGCTCGACCGCCCGGATCGGCTCCGACAGGTGCTCGTCCACGGGCTCAAGACTACGGTCGGGTCGGATCAGCCGTCGTGGGAGAGTCGGCGGGCCATCACCGGGCGTAGTCGTCCGTCACTCGTGGTGCCCTCGATGGTCACGTCGGCCCCCCGGCCCTGATGGGTCAGTGTGGCCACCGCGTTGCCGAAGTACGGGCCGGCCAGCTTGCGCCAGCGCACCCCCGGCCGGCGGACACCGGCCGAGCGGGCCAGCGCCCGGGCGGCCCCGGCCGGGCCGGACGACCAGCCCAGCCGCATCACGGGACGCATGCCGGCCGGTACCTGGTTGTGGATCGGCGAACAGGTGAGCTGGTGCACCGGGGTGACCACCGTCGGATCGGCGAACCGGGCCCTCGCCACGTACGAGTGGTGCACGTCACCGGAGAGCACGCTGATCGACGCAGGCGGGGCGTACGCCGGCCCTGCGCCGACCCGCGCGCCGGGCTCGCTTGGCGTGCCGGTGCCGATCCGGGCGAAGGTCTCCGCGAGCGCCTCGAAGGATTGCCGGAAGGCCGCCCAGTGCTCCAGGTCCAGTGCGCGGCGCAGCTTCTCCGCCCCGCGGGCCACCCAGGGCCGGTGCGAGTCGGCCAGCTTCTCGTTCCACGCCTCGACGTGGTGGATGCCCTGCGGCAGCAGCCAGGGCAGCGAGGCGCCGACCACCAGGTGGTCGTAGACCCCGTGCGCCTGGTCGAGGAACCAGGACCACTCGCCCGGCGGCAGCATGGCCCGGTTGCCCTGGTCGAGCACCCGGCTGCACCGGTTGTCCAGCATGACCAGCCGGGTCCGGCCCAGGTCCAGTGCGTAGCTCCACTGGTACTGCACCGCGCGCCAGCGCTCGGTGTCGTGCGCCAGGTCGGACTCCTGGTCGACCCGGTGCCCGAACTCCCGCAGCACGCCGGTGGCGTCCTCGGCGGCCACGACCTTGGCGAAGACCGGGTCGGCGGCGACCTCGTCCGGGGAGAGGTTGCCCAGGTGCTGGTAGACCCAGTACGAGGCGAGCCCGCTGCCGATCCGCTCGGCCCACCACGGTTGCTCGCGGAGCTCCGCCCGCCAACTGGCCGAGGTGTTCCAGTCGTCGATGATCTCGTGGTCGTCGAACATCATCACGCTCGGCACGGTGGAGAGCAGCCAGCGGATCTCCGGATCCCGCCAGGACTCCAGGTAGAGCTTGGTGTACTCGTCGAAGCTCACCACCTGGTCGGCCGGGGCGCCCTTCGGCCGCCGCCGGCGCCGGCGCAGCAGCCGGCGCACCGTCGGCGAGGTGACGTCGGCGTAGACCTGGTCGCCGAGCAGCACCAGCAGGTCGGGCCGCGCGGCCGACTCCGGGTCGGCCATCAACCGTCGGGCGTACGCGTCCAGCGCGTCCGGCGGGAGCTTGCGGGTGGTGGCGTGCTGGGTGGTCTCCCGGCATGAGCCGAAGATCAGGCTGACCGGCTGGTCCCGGTCGTCGGCGGCCCGGGTGCGGATCACGCTCGGCGGGAAGCCACTGCTCGGCACCGGCCAGACAACCTCGTCGTCGACCAGCACCTCGTAGGTCGTCGCGCTGTCCGGGGTGAGCCCCTCCACCACCACGAGCGCGTAGTGGTGGTCGTACGCAGAGAAGGTGGGTGTGGTGCCGCCGGCGCCGGACGCGGTGCGGACGGTGACCACGGCGGGCGCCGCCGTCTCCACCCAGATGGTCGCCCGGGTGTCCACCACTCGCCGCAGGAGGGGGCCGATGAGCAGGTGTGGGGCGGGCATGCGGCCGAGCCTACCGCCGGTTCCTGGCACCGGTCGGGTGCGGTGGCTGGGACGCCATCGCCGGCATCTGACAGGATTCCGGCATGGCCGAATATCTCGTCCTCGTTCTGGTCCTGCTCGGTGTGCTGATCGTCGGCACAGTCGGGCTGGTGGTGCCGCGACTGCGGCGGCGGCCACAGCCTCCGCTACCGCGCACCGAGGTCGACACCCGGGCCGAAGAGGATCTCGCGGGCCCGCCGGTCGAGGCACCGGAGTCCGATCTGTCCACCGGTGTCCTCGTCGAGCCGCCGGTCATCGAGGCGCCCGCGCCGGCCGTGGAGGTGCCCGAGCCGACCGCCGGGCGGCTGGTCCGGCTCCGGTCCCGGCTGTCCCGCTCACAGAACGTCTTCGGCAAGGGCCTGCTCGGTCTGCTCGCCCGCGACCACCTCGACGAGGACGTCTGGGAGGAGATCGAGGACAGCCTCATCACCGCCGACGTCGGCGTCGACGCCACCCGCGACATCGTCGACCGGCTGCGCGAGCGGACCAGGGTGCTCGGCACCCGCTCGGCCTCCGAACTGCGCGCGCTGCTCGCCGCCGAACTGGTCAACGCGCTGGACCCGAGCCTGGACCGGTCCCTGCGGACCGCGCCGAAGGACGGCGTGCCGGCGGTGCTGCTGGTCGTCGGCGTCAACGGCGCCGGCAAGACCACCACCTGCGGCAAGATCGCCCGGGTGCTGGTGGCCGACGGCCGCAGCGTGCTGCTCGGCGCGGCCGACACCTTCCGGGCCGCCGCCGCCGACCAGCTGGAGACCTGGGGGTCGCGGGTCGGTGCGGAGACCGTCCGCGGCCCGGAGCGCGCCGACCCGGCCAGCGTCGCCTTCGACGCGGTCAAGCGCGGCATCGACACCGGCGTGGACACCGTGCTCATCGACACCGCCGGTCGCCTGCAGAACAAGATCGGCCTGATGGACGAGCTGGGCAAGGTCAAGCGGGTCGTGGAGAAGCAGGGGCCGATCGACGAGACACTGCTCATCCTGGACGCCACAACAGGGCAGAACGGCCTGGAACAGGCACGGGTCTTCACCGAGGTGGTCAACGTGACCGGCGTGGTGCTGACCAAGCTCGACGGCACCGCGAAGGGCGGCATCGTGATCGCCGTGCAGCGCAAGCTCGGCATCCCGGTGAAGCTCGTCGGCCTCGGTGAGGGCAAGGACGATCTGGCCCCGTTCGACCCGGCGCAGTTCGTGGACGCGTTGCTGGGGACCGAGGCCGCCGGACGGGACGCGTAGTCTCGGGTGACCACCGACGATCGCGCGTACGCGGGCTGGCGCGACCCCGGCCACCCCTCGCAGCGCCTCGGGAGACCGTACGTGACTTCGCAGGAGATCCCGCTGCACGGCGGCAACGTGAGCACCGTGGTCCGGGTCGGAGACACGGTCCGCCGCAACGCCGGGCCGTGGACCCCGTCCGTGCACGCCCTGCTGCGGCACCTGGAGTACGTCGGGTTCACCGGCGCCCCCCGAGCGCTCGGCATGGACGAGCGCAACCGCGAGGTGCTGTCGTACCTGGAGGGGGAGTGCGGGGAGTACCCGCTCGCCCCGCACTGGGTGACCGACGAGGCGCTGGTCACCGTCGCCACCATGCTGCGGATGTTCCACGACGCGCAGTACGGCTTCACCCCGCCGCAGGGGGCGGTCTGGCGCTCGTTCGGGCCGCCGCCACCGGACACCGAGGTGATCTGCCACCACGACGCCGCGCCGCACAATGTGATCTGGCGGCCGGACGGCACGCTCGGGCTGATCGACTTCGATCTCGCCTCGCCGGGTTCCCGGATCTACGACGTGGCGTACGCCGCCTGGACCTGGGTGCCGATCTTCGCCGACCGGGACTCGATCACGCTGGGCTGGAAGCGTCCGGACCGGCCGCGCCGGCTGCGGCTCTTCGCTGACGCATACGGGCTGATCCCCCGGGACCGGCACCGGCTCATCCGGACCATTCGCAAGCGGATCGTGGACCACGTCGAGGGGATCCGCCGGATGGCCGCCGCGGGTGAGCCGGCCTTCGTCCGGATCGTGCACAAGGGGCACCTGCGCCGGCCGATGCGCGACCTGCGGCTGCTCGACTACGAGCGGCACGCGCTGGAGAACGCCCTCCGCTGAGCGCTGGCCGGTCGATGCCCGGCCGGCCTCGGTGAGCGCGTCGGTCGATGTGCCTGGCCGGCCAGCCATCGGCGTACGTCGTCTGGACGATCCACCACCGTCCATGCCGCTGGCTGTGCGGACTTCGTGACACGTACGAAACAACCCGTCACGAAACGGAAACCGGCACGAGACCCTGGGTGAAACAGCCGGCCGCGAAGCTTCCGCGCAACCGGCCTACGGGCGACGCTGCCCCGGAAAGCCGCGAAGGAGGACTTCACCTTTAGGAGGCCAGCGTGCCTGAAGCACCGACGATCGACGGCGCCAATACCGTTTGGCTGCTGGTTTCGACCGCGCTCGTGCTGCTCATGACCCCGGGACTGGCGCTGTTCTACGGCGGCCTCAACCGGGCCAAGGGCGTACTCAACATGATGATGATGAGCTTCTCCGCCATTGGGCTCATCTCAATTCTGTGGTGGTTCTACGGCTTCAGCGTCGCCTTCGGGACCGACGTGAACGGATTCTGGGGCGACCCGGGCGCGTACCTCGGCACCAAGACCTTCCTCGCCGAGACCGACCTGTGGGGCGCGACGGCGGAGAACCCCAGCGGCATCGGGGTACCGCTCTACGTGTTCATGGCCTTCCAGATGGTCTTCGCGGTGATCACCGTCGCGCTGATCAGCGGTGCCATCGCCGACCGGGCCAAGTTCGCCGGCTGGCTGCTGTTCGCCTTCGGCTGGGCCACCCTGGTCTACTTCCCGGTCGCCCACTGGGTGTGGGGCGGCGGGATCATCGGCGGTGACATCCACGCGTTGGACTTCGCCGGTGGCACCGCGGTGCACATCAACGCCGGTGCGGCCGCGCTGGCTGTGGCGCTGGTGCTTGGTAAGCGGCTCGGTTGGCCGCGCGAGGGCATGAAGCCGCACAACATCCCGCTGGTCGCGCTCGGTGCGGGCCTGCTGTGGTTCGGGTGGTTCGGGTTCAACGCCGGTTCGGAGCTGACCGTCGACTCGGTCGCCGGGCTCGCCTTCATCAACACCCAGCTCGCCACGGCGGCGGCGGTGCTCGGCTGGATCGCGGTCGAGTGGATCAAGGACCGGAAGCCGACCATGGTCGGCGCCTCGTCCGGTGCCGTGGCCGGCCTGGTCGCCATCACCCCGGCCTGTGGTTTCATCGCACCCTGGGCCGCCGTCCTGCTCGGCATCGTCGCCGGAGCCGTGTGTGCGCTCGCCGTCAGCCTCAAGTACAAGCTCGGCTACGACGACTCTCTCGACGTGGTCGGCGTGCACTTCGTCGGCGGTTGGATCGGGTCGCTCTGGCTCGGTCTCTTCGCCACCAACTCGGTCAACGCCGCGATCAGCGACGTGGTGGGTGCCTCGGACGGCCTCTTCTACGGCGGCGGCGCGACCCAGTTGGGTCGGCAGGCGCTCGCCGGCCTGATCGTCTCCGTCTGGTCGTTCGGCATCGCCTGGGTGCTCGCCTTCGTCATCGAGAAGACGATCGGCTTCCGCGTCAAGGGCGAGGCTGAGGTCGATGGCATCGACATCGCCGAGCACGCCGAGAGCAGCTACGACCTGTCCCCGGCCGGCGGCGGCACGGGCAGCGCGTTCGCGATGGCCGGCATCGGCACCCCCGGTGGCGGCGCGGCGAGCGGTGCCAAGCCGGAGGCGGACTCCGCCGAGCCGGTCAGCGCGAAGGTCGCCGGTTAACGTTCCTGGGATGGAGGGGTTGGACATGAAGCTGGTGACCGCAGTCATCAAGCCGTACCAACTGGACGCGGTGAAGGAGGCTCTGCACGCCCTCGGGGTGGCCGGGCTGACCGTCAGCGAGGTGCAGGGATACGGGCGGCAGAAGGGGCACACCGAGGTCTACCGGGGTGCCGAGTACACAGTCGAGTTCCTGCCCAAGATCCGGGTAGAGGTGCTCACCGACGAGATCGACGTGGAAAAAATCGTGGACGCCATCGTCGGGGCTGCCCGCACGGGCAAGATCGGCGACGGCAAGGTCTGGGTCACCGGTGTCGAGGAGGTCGTCCGGGTGCGTACCGGCGAGCGCGGCCTCGACGCACTCTGACCCGGACCACGACCGACATGACCTCGTTGATCAAGGGGAACGCGTCAGGGCACGCCGGTGACGGCGACGCGGACCTCTTGATCAACGAGGTCGTCGGCGTACCCGGGGGGATCGGCGAGCCGGCCCGGCTGGCCCGTGCCGCGGCGTACGACAGGTTCCTGCGGGGGTTGCTGCCCGAGGGCGACGGGGTGGCGCTGGTCGCCGTCGGCGGGCTGGGCCGGCGGCAGTGCGCCCCGTACGGCGATCTCGACCTGGTGCTGCTGCACGCCGGGGTGCCCGGCACGGACGAGCTGGCCGCCTCGGTCTGGTACCCGATCTGGGACGCCGGCCTGCGGCTGGACCACTCGGTGCGTACCGTTGCCGAGGCGCTCTCGGTGGCCCAGGACGACGTCAAGGTCGCCCTCGGGCTGCTCGACGCCCGGCTGGTGGCCGGTGACCGGTCGCTGGCCGACGCACTGATCCGCACCGCCGCCGACCACTGGCGGCGGACCGCCGTCCGCCAGATGCCCGGGCTGCGGGAGATCACCGCCGCCCGCTGGCAGGCCCACGGTGAGCTGGCCTTCCTGCTGGAGGGCGACCTCAAGGAGGCCGCTGGCGGGCTGCGCGACGTGGGGCTGCTGCGGGCGATCTCCGCCGCCGGGATCACCGACGCGCTGCGCCCCGCCGTGCGCGCCGCCCACCTGCGCCTGCTGGACACCCGGGACGCCCTGCACCAGCAGGTCGGCCGCCGGGTCGACCGGCTGGTGGCCCAGGAACGGGACGGGGTGGCCGCGCTACTCGGCCTCCGACAACTCCAGCTGGGCGGGTCTGACCCCGCGCGGCGACCTGGAGCCGTCGTCGAGGACGGTGACACCCTCCTGCGTCGGGTCGCCGGCGACGCGCGCACGGTCAGCCACGCCCTGGACGACGCCTTCCGGGCCGCCGACCGGCTGCGCTCGGGCCGTTCCCGGGGCGGGAACACCCGGCCCGCCCGCCGCCCGGTGGCCCGGGACGTGGTCGAGCACGACGGCGAGCTGGTCCTCGCCCGCACGGCGATCGGCGCACGCCCCGACCCGAGCCTGTCGCTGCGCGTGGCCGCCGCCGCGGCGGCCACCGGACTGCCGATCGCCCGTGCCACCTGCGAGTGGTTGGCGGCATACTGCCCGCCGTTGCCCGCGCCCTGGCCGGCCGAGGCCCGGGCCGCGCTGACCACCCTCCTCGGCGCCGGGTCCGGCCTGGTGCCGGCCTGGGAGACCTGCGACCGGTACGGGCTGGTCGACGGCTGGCTGCCCGAGTGGACCCGGCTGCGCAGCCTGCCCCAGCACAACCCGGTGCACCGGTACACCCTCGACCGGCACCTGGTGCAGACCGCCCACGAGGCCAGCCGACACGCCCGCGAGGTGGACCGGCCGGACCTGCTGCTGCTGGGCGCACTGCTGCACGACATCGGCAAGGGGTTGCCCGGTGACCACAGCAAGGTCGGCGTGCCGCTGGCCGAGGCGGTGGCGACCCGGATCGGTCTGCCCACCGCCGAGGCCGAGCTGATCGGCAAGCTGGTCCGGCTGCACCTGCTGCTGCCCGACGTGGCCACCCGCCGGGACCTGGCCGACCCGGTCACCATCGCCTCGGTGGCCGAGGCGGTCGGCGACACCGGCACCCTCGACCTGCTGCACGCGCTGGTCCGCGCGGATGCGGCGGCCACCGGGCCGGCAGCCTGGTCGGACTGGAAGGGTCGACTGGTCGCAGAGCTGGTCGCCCGGGTCCGCACCGCGCTGGACACCGGCGTGCTGCCCGAACCGCCGGCCCCCGACCCGGCGCTGCTGGCCGGGCCACTGCCGGTCGTCCACCTGACCGGGGACCGGGTGGCGGTGGCCGCCGCGGACCGTCGGGGCCTGCTCGCCACGGTGGCCGGCTGCCTGGCCCTGCACCGGCTGGAAGTGATCTCCGCGGACGCCTCCGCGGTTGACGGGCGCGCCCTGGTCGAATGCCGGGTGCAGCCCCGCTACGGGCTGCCGCCGGACCCGGTTTCGCTCCGCGCCGACCTGAGCAGAGCGGTCGCCGGCGATGTGTCGGTCACCCAGCGACTGCGCGGCCGTGCGCTCGCCGCCCGGAGCGGCGGCGCGGCCCCCCGGGTGGTCTGGCACCGGGAGGCGGCCACCGACGCCGTGCTGCTGGAGCTGCGCGCCGCGGACGCCGCCGGGCTGCTCTACCGGGTCACCTGCGCGCTCGACGAGGCAGGCGCCCTGGTCCGCGCGGCCCGCATCTCCACCCTCGGAGCCGACGTGGTCGACGCCTTCTACCTGGTGGGCGGCTGGCCGGACGACGCCACCCGGGCCCGCCTGGAGGCCGCGGTCCTGGCCGCCGTCTGAACCACCCTCGGATCCGGCCTGCCACCCGGCCCTGCGCGGCGCTTCCCGGCCCTGCGCGGCGTTTGCCTGGCCGCCGCGCTGCCCTCGGATCTCGTGCGTGCTGCAGACGCCCCGGGGGTAGTCGCTGTCCGGCTGCCGCGCGCGGTGCCCCCTGGATGCTCGGCCGCCGGACCCTCGTCCAGCCGGTCACTCACACGAGCGTGATACCTCAGAGTCATATTTATGCCCCAGGGTCATCACGCTCTTTAGGGTGTCCGCCACCGACCCGGTGCGACCGAGCCTTCCGCCCGCTCTCGCCGCCCCGGGTGTGTCGCCTGGGGTGCGCTGCCGGGGGTGGCGCAGCCGGGGGTGCGCGGTCGGTGGGGCGGGCGGGGCAAACAGGGAGGCGTGGTGGCGCTGGGGCGGCGGGTACGTCCGGGGGCGTAGTGGCGGTGCCGCCCGTGGACGCACGCCGACTGGCGTCGACGCCGGCAGAATGACGGCCATGCGGCGGAGTGGGCAGTGGGCGAGGCGGGCGGCTCCCGATGCCGTGCTCGCCCTGGTGCTGCTCGGATTCGGGCTGCTCGCCACTGGCCTGGCCGGGGACAACCAGCCGGGGTCGAGACCGGTGGACGCCACCTGCCGGGTGCTGATCGCGCTCGCCGCGTTGGCCCTGCTGGCCCGGCGGCGTGCTCCGATCGCGACCCTCGCCGTGGTTACCGTGGCCACCGCGACGTACCTGGTGCTCGGGTACCCGTACGGGCCGGTCCTGCTCACCTTCGTGGTCGCGGTGTACACCGTGGCGGTGCGGCTGCCGGTGCGCCCGGCGTCGCTCGCCATCGGTGGCGCGTTCGTGCTGCTGCTGACCCACGTCTTCTGGTCCCGGGGCCCGGCGCCCGGCTGGGCCGGAGTGCTGCCCGCGTCGGCCTGGGCGGTCGTACCGTTCGCGGTGGGAGTGGTGGTGCGGGTCAACCGCGAGGCGGCCGAACGCAGCCGCGCCGAGCAGGCCCGCACCCGTGCCGAGCAGGCCCGCCGCCAGGCTGATGAGGAGCGGCTGCGCATCGCGCAGGAGGTGCACGACGTGGTGGGACACGGGCTGGCCGCGATCAGCATGCAGGCGGAGATCGCCCTGCATCTGCTGCCGAAACGGCCCGAGCAGGCGGAGACCGCGCTCACCGCGATCAGCCGGACCAGCCGGGAGGCCCTGGACGAGCTGCGGGTCACCCTGGGCGCGGTACGGCGGGGAGCGGAGCGTGGGCCGGTACCCGGCCTGGCCCGGCTCCCGGCGCTGCGTGACCGGCTCGCCGGGGCCGGGCTCGCCGTCGAGGTGCGGCTGGTCGGTGATCCCCGGGAGCTGCCCGCGGCGGTGGATCTGGCCGCGTACCGGGTGGTGCAGGAGGCCTTGACCAACGTGCTGCGGCACGCCGGGGTGGCCAGCGCGGAGGTGACCGTCGGCTACCGCTCCGACGAGGTGACCGTCGAGGTCACCGACCGGGGCACGGGCGCTGCCCGCGCCGGGCTCGAGAATGCCGGCGACGAGAGCGGCGGGCACGGTCTGGCCGGGATGCGCGAGCGGGTCGACGCGCTGGGCGGGCGGCTGGCCATCGGGCCGCGCCCCGACGGCGGGTTCCGGGTGCACGCCCGGCTGCCGGTGGAGCCGTCCCCGTGATCCGGGTGCTGATCGCCGACGACCAGGACCTGGTCCGGATCGGGCTGCGCGCGCTGGTCGAGAGCGAGGACGACCTGGCACTGGCCGGCGAGGCGGCCGACGGGCTGCGCGCGGTGGAGTTGGCCCGCCAGGAACGGCCGGACGTGGTGCTGATGGACATCCGGATGCCCGGCATCGACGGGATCGAGGCGACCCGGCGGATCGTCGCCGATCCCGACCTGGTCGGTACGCGGGTGGTGGTGCTCACCACCTTCGAGCTGGACGAATACGTCTTCGACGCGCTGCGGCACGGTGCGAGCGGGTTCCTCACCAAGGACACCCGACCGGCCGAGCTGCTGCGGGCGATCCGGCTGGTCGCCGAGGGGGAGGCGCTGCTGTCGCCCTCGGTCACCCGTCGGGTGGTGCGGGAGTTCGCCACCCGGCCGTCCCGGGTCGCCCGTCCGCACCCCCGACTGGACGCGCTGACCGACCGGGAGCGCCAGGTGGTCGGGTTGGTCGGTGAAGGGCTGAACAACGAGGAGATTGCCGCCCGGCTGGTGGTCAGCCCGGCGACCGCGCGGACCCACGTCAGCCGGGCGATGGGCAAGCTGGGAGCCCGGGACCGGGCCCAGCTCGTCGTCTTCGCGTACCAGTCGGGTTTGGTGTCCGGTTGACGGCGCCGGCGGCCCGGCGCGGGGCGCGGCCGGGACGCGGGGCCGGGCCGGCCGACAGCGGCCGTGCGGCCGGCCGGTTACCCTTGCGGTGGCCGGACTCCGCACTGCCGGCCGCGTTGTGCCCGCCGGAACACTGACAAACGGGATGTTCGCGTGTTTGACACCTTGAGTGACCGCCTGTCCGGGATCTTCACCAAGCTCCGCGGCAAGGGCCGGCTCACCGATGCCGACATCGACGCCACCGCGCGCGAGATCCGTCTCGCGCTGCTGGAGGCGGACGTCGCGCTGCCGGTAGTCAAGGGCTTCATCGCGAACGTCAAGGAGCGGGCGCGCAGCTCAGAGGTCTCCCAGGCGCTGAACCCGGCCCAGCAGATCATCAAGATCGTCAACGAAGAGCTGATCAACGTGCTCGGCGGCGAGGGCCGGCGGCTCCAGTTCGCCAAGCAGCCGCCGACGGTGATCATGCTGGCCGGCCTCCAGGGCTCCGGTAAGACCACCCTGGCCGGCAAGCTGGCCCGCTGGCTCAAGGGCCAGGGGCACCAGCCGCTGCTGGTCGCCGCCGACCTCCAGCGCCCCAACGCCGTCGGGCAGCTCCAGGTGCTCGGTGGCCGCGCCGGCGTCGAGGTGTACGCCCCGGAGCCCGGCAACGGCGTCGGCAACCCGGTGCAGGTCGCGCGCGACTCGATCGAGCACGCCAAGCGGGCCGCCCGGGACATCGTCATCGTCGACACCGCCGGCCGGCTCGGCATCGACACCGAGATGATGCAGCAGGCCGCCGACATCCGCGACGCCGTCAACCCGGACGAGGTCATCTTCGTCATCGACGCGATGGTCGGTCAGGACGCCGTCCGTACCGCAGAGGCGTTCCGCGACGGCGTCGGCATCACCGGCGTGGTGCTCTCCAAGCTCGACGGCGACGCCCGCGGCGGTGCCGCGCTGTCGGTGCGCGAGGTGACCGGGCAGCCGATCCTGTTCGCCTCCACCGGCGAGAAGCTGGAGGACTTCGACGTCTTCCACCCCGACCGGATGGCCAGCCGGATCCTCGGCATGGGCGACGTCCTCACTCTGATCGAGCAGGCCGAGCAGGCCTTCGACTCCGATCAGAAGGAGAAGATGACCGCCAAGCTGATGGGCGGCGAGCAGTTCACCCTGGAGGACTTCCTCGACCAGCTCATCGCGGTACGGCGGATGGGGCCGATCGCCAACGTGCTGGCCATGATGCCGGGCATGGGGCAGATGAAGGACCAGCTCGCGGATCTGGACGACACCCACTTCGACCGGGTCACCGCGATCATCCGATCGATGACCCCCGCCGAGCGCACCACCCCGAAGATCATCAACGGCTCCCGCCGCGCGCGCATCGCCAACGGCTCCGGGGTCACCGTGATGGACGTCAACCAGCTGCTCAACCGCTTCGCCGACGCGCAGAAGATGATGAAGCAGATGGGCGGCATGATGGGCCTGCCCGGCGGCGGCCGGCGCAAGGCGACCAAGTCGCCCAAGAACAAGCGCAAGGGCACCAAGGGTGGCGGTCGGCCGCGTACCGGGGCGGGCGCGGGGATGCCGGGCGGCTTCCCGGGTGGCATGCCGCAGCTCCCGCCGGGGATGGACCCGAACGACCTGGCCGGCGGTCAGGGCCTGCCACCCGGCTTCAAGCTCCCGAAGATCGACTTCAACAAGCTCGGCAAGGGCGACAACCGTCCCCGGTGAACGGGTGTCGGTGAGGGCGGGCGACATCGCGGACGACGGGATGATCCGGTAGGACTGTGCACATGGCTCTTCATGTGCGCGGTGTGCTGCTTCCCGACGACGAGGTCCGGGATCTCTGGCTGGTCGGCGACCGGGTGACCTTCACTCCGGTGCCCGGAGCGGAGACGGTCTCCGACGGTGGCTTCGTCCTGCCGGGGCTGGTCGATGCGCACTGTCACATCGGCATCGCCCGTGGTGGGGCGCCGATCACCTCCCTGGACCAGGCCCGCGAGCTGGCCCATGTCGACCGGGACGCCGGGGTGCTGGCGATCCGCGACGCCGGCTCGCCGTACCCGTACCCCGAGTTGGACGACGAGCCGGGCCTGCCGCGACTGGCCCGCGCCGGCCGGCACGTGGCGCCGCCGAAGCGCTATCTGCGCGACATCGGGGTGGAGGTCGGCGCGGCCGAGGTGGCGGCCACGGTGACCGCGCAGGCGCGCGCCGGCAACGGCTGGGTCAAGCTGGTCGGCGACTGGATCGACCGCGGAGTGGGCGACCTGGCGCCGGCCTGGGACGCGGACACCCTCACCGCGGCCGTGCGGGCCGCGCACGACGCCGGGGTACGCGCGGCGGTGCACACCTTCTCCGAGTCGGCCGTGGAGATCATGGTGCGGGCCGGGGTGGACTCGGTGGAGCACGGCACGGGGCTGAGCCTCGACCTGATCGACGAGATGGCCCGCCAGGGCACCGCGCTGATCCCCACGATGATCAACATTGCCACCTTCGGCGGGATCGCCGAGCAGGCGCGGGACAAGTTCCCCGGGTACGCCGAGCACATGCTGGCGCTGCGGGACCGTTTCCCCGAGGTGGTGCGGGCCGCGCACGAGGCGGGCGTGCCGATCTACGTGGGCACCGACGCGGGCGGTGGCATCGACCACGGGCTGGCCGCCGAGGAGATGCTGCTGCTGCACGAACGGGCCGGAATGGCACCGCTCGACGTGCTCGCCGCCGCCTCCTGGGGCGCCCGGGAGTGGCTCGGCTTCCCCGGCCTGGTCGAGGGCGGCCTCGCCGACCTGACCGTCTACCCCGAGGACCCCCGCCACGACCTGCGCGTCGTCCGCGCCCCGTCCCGCACCATCCTCCGCGGCCACGTCATCCGCTGACACACACGCGCGCGTGCACTGCACTGCAAGATCGCGCTCGATCCTGGATGTAGTGGCCTCGGCGTCATGAGGATGCCACTACATCCAGGAAGCAGCGTGATCTTGCGGGGTGGCAGCGAGCGCCCCACGGTGGGTGGCCTTGCGGGGCGGCGGCGCCGCGCGCGGGATGATCTTGTTGGAGGCGGCGGCGCGCCGCGCGGGGTGATCTTGTGGGCGGCGCGGTGCCGCCGGGCTGGTCCGTGGGGGTCAGCGGGGCGCGCGGGCGGCCGTCATGAAGAGACGCACGGCCAGGTCGGCCAGGGCCGCGGCGGTCTGGTCGATCGGGTCCCGGGGGAGCACGATGTGGCTCACCACCAGGCGGACGATGGTGTCGGTGGCGAAGGCCAGCGCGGCCGGGTCGGCGTCCGGCAGGTAGTCGCCGACCCACTCGATCAGCGCGCCGGACGCCTCGGTGAGCACCACCTCGGCCCGGGTGGTCAGGTACGGCAGCAGCTCGTCCGAGCCGCCCCGGGCGCTCGTCAGGATCGCCTTGACCAGCGGGTTGTCCGCCGCCGCGGCGAGGGTGTGCGCGATCGCCGCGTACGCGCCGGCCCGGACGTCGGGACCGTTCGCGACCAGCGCGGCCCGGACGTCGCCGACGAACCGGTCGACCTCCTGTCGGGCGAGCGCCTCGGCCAGGCCGGCCTTGCTGCCGAACTCGTTGTAGACGGTCTGCCGGCTCACCCCGGCCGCGGTGGCCACCCCACCCATCCGGACCGCGTCCCAGCCGGCGGCGATGGTCCGCGCGCGGGCGGCGTCCACGATCGTGTCCCGCAGTCGCTGTCGCGGTGAGTCCGTCGATGCAGTCATGGTGGTCGAAGTGTACGGTCGCCCCGGCAGCGCGCCCAGGGGCCGACACAGTCGCCGCGACGAGTGGGTGCGGAACACCGCCCGGCGCGGCGCGGCGCCTCCCGGACGCGGCGGCCCTCCGTGCGACGCATAGGATATGCGGTCATGGCACGCGTGCTCACTCCCCGCGCGGAGGACTTCCCCCGCTGGTACCAGGACCTGATCGCCAAGGCGAAGCTGGCCGACAATGGCCCGGTCCGCGGCACGATGGTCATCCGACCGGCCGGCTACGCCATCTGGGAGCGGATGCAGGCCGAGATGGACGCCCGGATCAAGGCGGCCGGCGCGGAGAACGCGTACTTCCCGCTGTTCATCCCCGAGAGCTACCTCAAGCGTGAGGCCCAGCACGTCGAGGGCTTCTCGCCGGAGCTGGCGGTGGTCACCCACGGTGGCGGCAAGCAGCTCGCCGAGCCGGTGGTGGTGCGTCCCACCAGCGAGACGGTGATCGGCGAGTTCATGGCCAAGTGGATCGACTCGTACCGGGACCTGCCGCTGCTGCTCAACCAGTGGGCCAACGTGGTCCGCTGGGAGCTGCGCCCGCGGATCTTCCTGCGTACCAGTGAGTTCCTCTGGCAGGAGGGGCACACCGCGCACGCCACCCGCGAGGACGCCCGGGCCTACGCCCGGCGGATCCTGCACGAGGCGTACGAGGACCTGATGGTCAACGTGATCGGCATCCCGGTGGTGGTGGGCCTGAAGACGGCCCGCGAGCGGTTCGCCGGTGCGACCGCCACGTACACCTGCGAAGGCATGATGGGCGACGGCAAGGCGCTCCAGTTGGGCACCAGCCACGAGCTGGGCCAGAACTTCTCCAAGGCGTTCGACATCAGCTACTCCTCGGCCGAGGGCGGTCGGGAGCACGCCTGGACCACCTCCTGGGGCACGTCGACCCGGATGCTCGGTGGCCTGATCATGGCCCACGGTGACGACAACGGCCTGCGCGTGCCGCCGAAGCTGGCGCCGGTGCAGGCGTACGTCATGGTGGTCAAGGACGGCGACGGGGTGCGCGAGGCGGCGGCCAAGCTGCGCGACGGCCTGCGCGACGCCGGTGTCCGGGTCGCGCTCGACGACCGGACCGACACCCCGTTCGGCCGCCGGGCCGTCGACGCCGAGCTGCGCGGTTATCCGGTACGCGTCGAGGTCGGCCCCCGCGACCTGGCCGCCGGCAACGCGGTGGTGGTGCGCCGTACCGACGGATCGAAGGCCCCCACGCCGGTGGCCGACGTGGTCGGCGCGGTGCTCGCCGCCCTGGAGACCGACCAGCAGGTGCTGCACGACCAGGCGCTGGCCAACCGGGAGTCGCGCACGGTGGAGGTGGCCACCCTCGCCGAGGCGATCGAGGCCGCCGCGACCGGCTGGGCGCGGGTGCCGTGGTCGGCGGTTGGCGTGGCCGGCGAGGCCGAGGCGAACGGCCAGGGCGTCACGGTGCGCTGCCTGCTTCGCGCCGATGGCTCGGTGCCGGATTCCGAGGACGAGCCCGACCTGGTCGCGATCCTCGCCCGCGCCTACTGAGGTGCGTCCGAGCGGCCCCGCCGACCGGTTCGTGCCGGGTCGGCTGATCATGCACCGCAACGTGCGGCACGGCCGGATCGGGTGGGTCCGGCCGGGCCGGGTGGTCAGCGACGACGAGCGCGGGCTGCTGGTCTGGATCGCCCGGGACTCGCCGGTGGCCCACGAGGTCACCGAGGCGGGGCTGGGGATGCGGGCGATGCCGTTCGCCCAGTGGATCTCGTCGACGTACCGACTGGCGCACGGCCGCTGGAACGGGCCACCGCTGCTGAAGTTCCTGCCCACCGGGGCGGCGCACTCCGTCTGGTGGTTCCGCGACGAGCACGGCCGGTTCGCCCACTGGTACGTCAACCTGGAGGAGCCCGGCGTCCGCTGGGACGACGGCCCGGTGGCCGGAGTCGACGTGGTGGACCAGGACCTCGACGTGCTGGTCCGCCCGGATCGCAGTTGGCAGTGGAAGGACGAGGATGAGTTCGTCGAGCGTCTCGCCTTCCCCGACGACTACTGGGTGACCGACGAGAAGGCGGTCCGGGCCGAGGGGGAGCGGGTGATCGCGCTCGCCGAGGCGGGTGAGTTCCCGTTCGACGGCACCTGGTGCGACTTCGCACCTCCGGATGACTGGGACGTACCGGACGAACTGCCGCCGGGATGGGACCGCCCGCCGGTGCGCTGAGAGGTGTCCCCGGTCACCGGCCGGGGTGAGCCGGGCGCGGTGTCCGGGTCCGGTGCGAGAGATCGGCGTCGGATCTGGCAGAATGGGTCGCTGGTATCCGGCGCGCGTCCGGCGCCCTCTAACCCAGGCGCGTTGCCAGTCCACCGAGTGGTCTCCGGCCCAACCCCACTGTGCCGTCGGCGCTCACCCATACACACCGCCCGTGCCGGGCTGGTGAGATCGCAACAGGAGCGAAACAACTGTGGCCGTAAAGATCCGGCTCCTGCGGATGGGTAAGATCCGCAACCCGCAGTACCGCATCGTCATCGCCGACTCGCGCACCAAGCGTGACGGTCGGGCGATCGAGTTCGTCGGGGTGTACCAGCCGAAGGAGGACCCTTCGGTCATCGAGGTCAAGTCGGAGCGGGTCCAGTACTGGCTGTCCGTCGGCGCTCAGCCGAGCGAGGCGGTGCAGCGGCTGCTGGAGCTGACCGGTGACTGGCAGAAGTTCAAGGGCCTGCCGGCCCCGCCGCCGCTGCTGGTCGCCCCCGAGCGGGCCGACCGCAAGGCGGCGTACGAGGCTGAGGCGAAGGCCGCCGCCGGGCTCGCCCCGGAGGCCCCGGCCAAGCCGGCCAAGAAGGCCGCCAAGGCCACCGAGGCCCCGAAGACCGAGGCTCCGAAGACCGAGGCCCCGGCCGAGGCTCCGAAGACCGAGGCCCCGGCCGAGGCTCCGAAGACCGAGGCTCCGGCCGAGGCCCCGGCCGCCGCTGCCGACGCCGGTGAGCAGGCCTGACATGCCTCTGCGTCCGGCGTTGGAGCACCTGGTCAAGGGCATCGTCGACCACCCGGACGACGTCCGGGTGCGGATGGTCGATTCCCGTCGGGGCAAGCGGCTGGAAGTCCGCGTGCACCCCGAGGACCTCGGCACTGTGATCGGGCGGTCCGGCCGGACCGCCAAGGCGCTGCGCCAGGTGATCGGCTCCATCGGCGGGCGCGGGGTACGCGTCGACATCGTCGACTCGTACTGATGCAGCTCGTCATTGGCAGGATCGGCAAGCCGCACGGCGTCCGCGGTGAGGTCACCGTGGAAGTGCGGACCGACGAGCCCGAAGCGCGGTTCGCCCCTGGCACAGTGCTCCGCACTGAGCCGGGGGCGACGCCCCCGACTGCATCCGAGCGGAGCACTGGTGTGCTGCGCACTGAGTCGGGGGCGGTTCCGCCGCCCGAGCCGGCGGACGGGCCCGGGGTGCTGTTCCGGGTCCCGGCGGAGCTGACCATCGAGGCGGCCCGCTGGCACCAGGGGCGGATGCTCGTGGCGTTCGACGGCGTACTGGACCGCGACGGCGCCGAGGCGCTGCGCGGCACCCTGCTCGTGGTGGACAGCGCCGACGTGGAGCCGCCGGAGGACCCGGAGGAGTTCCACGACCACCAGCTGGTCGGGCTGGCCGTGGTCACCCCAACCGGTGAGCGGCTGGGCGAGGTGGCCCGGATCGACCACGCGCCCTCCTCTGACCTGCTGGTGCTGCGGCGCCCCGAGGGGCGTACCGCGCTGATCCCGTTCGTCCGGGCGATCGTTCCGGAGGTCGACCTGGCCGGTGGACGTGTGATCGTCGACCCGCCGGCCGGACTGCTCGATCTCTAGCCCGCTGGAGCACCCCCGCATGCGCGTCGACGTCGTGTCGATCTTTCCGGAGTACTTCGCTCCGCTGGACCTGTCGCTCATCGGGCGTGCCCGGGCCAACGGCGTACTCAAGCTCGCCGTGCACGACCTGCGGACCTGGACCCACGACGTGCACCGCACGGTCGACGACACCCCCTACGGCGGCGGGCCGGGAATGGTGATGCGCCCGGAGCCGTGGGGTGAGGCGCTGGATGCGCTCGCGCCGGCCGAGGCCCCGCCGCCCCGGCTGTTGGTGCCCTCACCGGCCGGTGCCCAGTTCACCCAGGCCATGGCCTACGAGCTGGCCGCCGAGCCGCACCTGCTCTTCGCCTGCGGCCGGTACGAGGGGATCGACCAGCGGGTGCTGGCGCACGCCGCGACCCGGATGCCGGTCACCGAGGTGTCGCTCGGCGACTACGTGCTCTTCGGCGGCGAGGTGGCGGTGCTGGTGATCCTGGAGGCGGTCACCCGGCTGCTGCCCGGCGTGCTGGGCAACGCCGGCTCGCTGGACGAGGAGTCGCACGCGCACGGGCTGCTGGAGGCACCGATCTACACCAAGCCGCCGAGCTGGCGCGGGCACGAGGTGCCGGAGGTGCTCCGCTCCGGCGACCACGGGAAGATCGCCCGCTGGCGGCGCGAGGAGGGGCTGCTACGCACCGCCGCCCGGCGCCCGGACCTGCTCGCCGCCCTGCCGCCCGATCAGCTCGACAAACGGGACATCGCGGCGCTGGACCGGGCCGGATTTCAGTCGCCACCGGATGATGTGGCAAAGTAGAGGGGTTGCCGCATCCGTCCGCGCCCGCGGGCGGTTGCGAGGATCCCCGACCGGGGTCGGCTCGCCGACCACCACCCGGAGATCAGAATCACCCACCCGCGCGCCGAGTGACGGTGCGCCGTGAGCCTTACGAGGACGCAGCGATGAACATCCTGGACGCCCTTGACGCCCAGTCGAAGCGGACCGACCTTCCCGACTTCCGGGCCGGTGACACCGTCAAGGTGCACGCCCGGGTCGTCGAGGGCAACCGGTCCCGTGTCCAGATCTTCCAGGGCGTCGTCATCCGCCGCCAGGGTGACGGACTGCGCGAGACCTTCTCGGTCCGCAAGGTCAGCTTCGGTGTCGGCGTCGAGCGGACCTACCCGATCAACGGCCCGGGCATCGACCGGATCGAGATCGTGACCCGCGGTGACGTGCGTCGCGCCAAGCTGTACTACCTGCGCGAGCTGCGCGGCAAGAAGGCCAAGATCAAGGAGAAGCGGGAGAAGCAGCCCAGCTGACTTCACGCTCGCCACGCCGCCTGAACTGCGCGTATGCCGTACCGACCGGACCGCACTACCCTGGTCGTACGGGCGCAGCGAGGCGGCGGCCCCGCCCACGTGGCGGGCAGCCGTCCACAACCGCCCGTGGAGCCTCAACGAGGCTCCCGGGCGGTTGTGTATCTGCGGACCGGGGAGTGGCGTGGTGCAGACGCTTGACGAGGACGGCACCGTCGATCCGTGGCGCCGACGGGCCCGGCGCACCCGCCGGCAGATGCCCCTCTGGCAGGAGCTGCCGCTGCTGCTGGTCGTCGCGTTCTGCCTCGCGGTGCTGATCCGCACCTTCCTGCTCCAGGCGTTCTTCATTCCGTCCGGCTCGATGGAGGACACCCTCCTGATCGGTGACCGGGTGCTGGTCAACAAGGTCGTCTACGACGTCCGCGACCCGGTGCGTGGCGAGGTGGTCGTCTTCCGGGGCACCGACCGCTGGGCGCCGCAGGTCGACGAGCAGCCCGAGCCGGGCTTCGCCGGCAAGCTCACCCGGACAGTCGGCGACCTGGTCGGGGTGAGCCGCCCCGGTGAGAAGGACTTCATCAAGCGGGTGATCGGCCTCCCCGGCGACCGGATCAAGTGCTGCGACAGCCAGGGCCGGGTCACCGTCAACGGCACCCCGCTCGACGAGCCGTACGTGCTGCGGGACTCCCCGCTGGACCTGCCACCCAACCCGGGGGAGTGCCGCTCCCGGCGCTTCGACGAGGTGGTCGTACCACCCGGCCAGATCTTCGTGATGGGCGACCACCGGGAGGTCTCCCAGGACGCGCGCTGCCAGGGCCCGGTGCCGATCGACAACGTGGTGGGCCGGGCCTTCATGGTGGTCTGGCCGTCCTCCCGGTGGAACGCGCTGTCGGTGCCGTCGACGTTCGACGACGTGGCCGGGCCGACCGCCGCGTCCTCCGGGGCGCCCCCGGTCCGACCGACTCCGCAGGGCGGTGTGCTGCTGCTTCTTCCGTTGGTAGCCGTGCTGCGTGGTTCTCGCGCGTTCCGGACGGTGCCGTCCAGTCCGGCAACGTAGGCTCCTTGGCGTGATTGACGAGCAGACCGACAAGCCCCGCAGCTCCTTCTGGAAGGAGCTGCCGATCCTGCTGGGTGTGGCGATCCTGGTCGCGGTGCTGGTCCGCGCCTTCGTGCTGCAGACCTTCTTCATCCCCTCCCCGTCCATGGAGAACACTCTCAAGATCGATGACCGGGTGCTGGTCAACAAGCTGGTCTATGACTTCCGATCACCGCATCGCGGCGAGGTGATCGTGTTCAAGGCTCCGATCGAGTGGAGCGGCAACCCCAAGGGCGAGGACTTCATCAAGCGGGTGATCGGTGTCGGTGGCGACCATGTGGTCTGCTGCGACCCGCAGGAACGGCTGATGATCAACGGCAAGTCGCTGGACGAGCCGTACATCTTCTCGTCGAAGGGGATTCGCGACAAGCCGGCCGACCAGGAGTTCGACATCACCGTGCCGAAGGGTCGGCTGTGGGTGATGGGCGACCACCGCTCGGCCTCGGGCGACTCGCTGGAGCACTGGCAGCAGTCCGGGCAGAACATCACCGATGCCACCATCCCCGAGGACGAGGTGGTCGGGCGGGCGTTCACCGTCTTCTGGCCGGTCAACCGGGCGACCTGGCTGACCGTGCCGGAGCAGTTCGAGGGCATCCCGAAGCCGTAGGCCGACCGGGGCGTGGGCGATCCGCCGTCGGTCTGGCAGGCTGGGGCGGTGACCGTCTACACCCCTCGACGCGCGGCCCGCGTGCTGCTCGTCGACGCGGCCGGCCGGGTCCTGCTCTTTCACGGCTTCGACCCGGCCCGCCCCGGGCACCGCTACTGGTTCACGCCGGGCGGCGGGCTGGATCCGGCAGAGTCGCCCGCGGCCGGCGCGGCCCGGGAGTTGGCCGAGGAGACCGGGTTGCGGCTCGACCCCGCCGAGTTGGGCGAGCCGGTCTGGTCCGACACCACCGAGTTTCCGTTCGACGGCAGGTGGTACCGCCAGCAGCAGGACTTCTTCCTGCTCCGGGTGCCGTCGTGGCAGGTGGACACCGCGGGCTTCGACGACATCGAGCAGCGCAGCATCGCCGGTCACCGGTGGTGGCCGCCGGATGAGCTGGCGGCCAGCGGTGAGCGGTACTACCCGGCCGAGCTGCCAGCCCTGCTGACGCGGCTCCTGCGCCCGACCGCCGGCGCCGGCCGGGACGAGGCGTCGTGCTGACCCCGCCGCGCACCGTCGTGCGCCGGGAGGCCGGGCTGTACGCCTTGGAGCGGGCGCTGCAACGGCGCGGCTTCCGGCAGGTGGCCGGGGCCGACGAGGCCGGCCGAGGCGCGTGCGCCGGTCCACTGGTCGCCGCCGCGGCGATCCTCCCCGAGGGGCGGCGCGGCGAGATCGACGAGCTGGCCGACTCCAAGCTGCTGACCCCGGCCAGCCGGGAGCGGGTGTACGCGGAGGTCGTGGACCGCGCACTGGCGTACGCCGTGGTGGTCATTCCGGCCGACGAGGTCGACTCCCGAGGTCTGCACGTGTGCAACCTGGCCGCGATGCGCCGGGCGCTCGCCTCGCTCACCACCCGGCCGGAGTACGTGCTGACCGACGGCTTTGGTGTGGACGGCCTGGGCGTGCCGGGGCTGGCGGTGTGGAAGGGCGACCGGGTGGCCGCCTGCGTGGCGGCGGCCAGCGTGCTCGCCAAGGTCACCCGGGATCGGATCATGGTGGAGCTGGACGGGGTGTTCCCGGCGTACGGTTTCGCCGAGCACAAGGGCTACATCACCCCGGAGCACACCGCGGCGCTGCGGGAGCACGGGCCGTGCCGGGAGCACCGGTTCTCGTACATCAATGTCGCCGCGATCTCCGGCCGTGACGGCCGGCCGCCGCGCGCCCGTCGGCCCGTCGGTCCCGGCGCGGACGAGCCGATGGAGCGCTCCTGGGCGTCAGGGGGTACCGTCGGCGTGGCGTTGGGCGAGCAGCCTCGGCCTCCGGCGCCGGTGGGGGAAGATGTGGTCATGGAAGGCGGAGTGCGATGAGCGCGGAAGATCTCGAGAAGTACGAGACCGAGATGGAGCTGCAGCTCTACCGGGAGTACCGCGACATTGTCCGCCAGTTCTCCTACGTGGTGGAGACGGAACGCCGGTTCTACCTGGCCAACCAGGTCGACCTGCACGTGCGCAACTCCGACGGCGAGGTCTACTTCGAGGTCGAGATGCACGACGCCTGGGTGTGGGACATGTACCGTCCTGCCCGCTTCGTGAAGAACGTCCGGGTGATGACCTTCAAGGACGTCAACGTCGAGGAGCTGGAGAAGCCCGACATCTCGCTGCCCGCCGACTCCGGCTTCGGCGGCTGACCGCGCCCGTCCCGCCCGGGCGTACCACGGGCCCCCCACCCGTGGCGTAGCCCTCGCGACCGGTCACTCGGCCGGCACCACGACCTCGACCCGCTGCACCAGGTTGTTGGCGAAGCCGCCACGGTTCCACGGCTGCTCGACCGGCTGGGTCCGCCCGGACGCGTCGGTCGCCCGCGCGCCGAGCACGTACCGGCCCGGCGTCGCGGTCCACTCGTGGCGCCACCGCCGCCAGGCGAAATCCCCGCCCTCCGCCGGGTCCAGCTCGGCCGGTGCCCAACTCGCCCCGCCGTCGGTGGTCACCTCCACGGCGACCACCGGCGCGTGCCCCGACCAGGCCCGACCGTCCAGAGTGCACGGTCCAGCCCGAAGCACCCGACGGCGGGACATGAAGTCGGGGAAGCCGGGCGGGCGGACCAGCGCGCGCGGCTCGATCCTGGTGACCGGCACCCCCGGGTCGTCGGCGTCACGGCGCACCCGGTACGCCACCGCGTTCTGGTAGCCCTCGAACGGCTCGGTCCGGACGTCGATCGAGTGGACCCACTTGACGTGCGCCATGCCGTACCAGCCCGGCACGATCAGCCGCAGCGGCGCGCCGTGCTGCGGCAGCAGGGGAGACCCGTTCATCTCGTACGCCAGCAGCACCTCCTCACGCAGCGCGTCGGCGACCGGCAGCGCCCGCTGGTAGTCCTGCTCCACCCCGCGCTCGACGCCGTGATCGGCGCCCGTGAAGACCACGTCGACCGCGTCCGGCCCGAGACCCGCCTCGCGCAGCAGCGGCGCCAGCGGGGTGCCGGTCCACTCGGCGTTGCCGACCGCCTCAACCAGCCAGGGCTGGCTGACCGGCCGGGGGTGCAGCAGGGCCCGACCGTTGCCGGCGCACTCCAGGGTGACCTGCTGGGTGACCCGGGGCCGCTCGCGCAACTCGGCCAGGGTGACGGTCAGCGGCCGGTCCACCGCACCGCCGACGGTCAGCGCGTGCGTGTCCGGGTCCAGCTCCGGGATGTCGTAGTGGATGAGCAGGTAGTGCAGCCCGGCCGGGGTGACGTCGTAGCGCAGCGCCTCCAACGGGATGCCGTGGTTGCGAGCCGCGAGCTGCAACTCCTCGGCACTGATCGCCTCGTCCGCCTCGGCCAGCCGGGACGGGCCGCTCACGTCGGCCACCGTGGGCGCGCCGACGGCCCCGGGGTACGGCGTGCTGTCGTCCTTGCCCGGCCCCGACTTCCGGTCATCGACAACGGTCATGTGGGCCTCCCCGGTCCGTGCGGCGGCGCTGCGCCGCGCTCGCGGCCCAGCCTAGGCCCTCCGCGAAGGTCCCAGCACTGCCCCGTGCGCGGCCTCCCCGAGCGGCGGGAGTTCCGGCAGCAGGGCCGGCCGCTCGGGCAACGGGAGCGGCAGATTGGCGGGTCGGCGGCGTGGTCGGGCAGGGTCAGCGGGGGAGGAAGTGGAACATCGTCACCCCGGGCGGCAGCGGCCGGGGACGGCCGAGCTGGCGGTGCACGCCGACGCCGACCCCGTCCGCCGGGGTACCGACCGCGACCGGGGCGAACCCCTCCTGCGCGAACCAGTCACAGATGGTGGGCACCAGATCGGGCTCACGCCGATGCCGCGTCCAGATCACCGTGCCGCCACTCGCGCAGAGCGCGGCGCTGTGTCCGATGGTGGCCCGGACGTCGGCGTCCGAGACGTTGCCGAACACCCCGCAGAGCAGCACCAGGTCGGCCGGGGCCAGATCGGCGTACGCGTCGGTCACCGCCGCGTCGCCGACCACCACCTGCACGCCGGTGAGACCGGCCGCCTCGGCGGCGTCCACGGCCACTGCGGCGTTGCGCGGGTCCAGCTCGACCAGGCGGGCGGTCACGTCGTCGCGGCGGGGGTGCATGGCGAGGACCGGGATGAGGTCCCGACCCTGGCCAGCGCAGGCGCTGACCACCCGCAGCGGCCCGGCCGGCGCCCGGTCCAGGGCAGCCCGGACCTGACCCCGCACCTCGGCCAGCCGGGCGGCCAGCGCCGAACCCGGCTGGTCGTAGTCGCTGTGCCAGGCGAGCCAGTCCCGGTTCATCCGCCCAGCCTATGGAGCCTCGGGCGGCTCTGACATAGCAGATCGTCGACGGCTTCGGGTGGTCGTCCACAGCACCGCCGGTCATCCACAGCTCGGCCGCCCGGGGTGGTGGGCGACCGGGGCCGGTCGGAGGCTGCCGTCATGCGACCGCCATCCGCCCCGCGTACCGGCTCGATCCGCCGCACCGTGCTGCTCTACGCCGCCTTTCCACTCGCGCTCACCATCCAGCTCTGCTGCCTCGCGCTGCTGGTCGCGGCTGTGCCCGGTCGTCCACCGGCACCGGTCGTGCCGGTCGCGGTGGTGGCGTCCGTCCCGGCCGACGCCGGGCCGGGGCGGTTCCGTTGGCCGGTCGACGGGCCGCCCCGCCCGGTCCGCCGGTTCGACCCGCCGCCCCGACCGTGGCTGGCCGGGCACCGGGGGGTGGACCTGGCCGCCCCGCCCGGAGCGGTGGTCCGCAGCGCCGGGCCAGGCACCGTGCTCTTCGCGGGCCCGGTGGCCGGTCGACCGGTGGTCACCGTCGGGCACGCCGGCGGGCTGCGGACCACCCACGAGCCGGTGCGCCCGGCGGTACGCCCCGGCCAGCCGGTCACCGCCGGTGCGCCACTGGGCGACCTGCTGCCCGGGCATCCGGGCTGCCCGGCCGTGGTCTGCCTGCACTGGGGGCTGCGCCGAGGCACGGAATACCTCGACCCGCTGGCCCTGCTCGGCCTCGGACCGGTCCGACTGCTCCCCCTCGGAGGGGTCAGCGCTGGGCGAGCAGCGCCGGCAGCCGCACTGCCAACCGCTCGTACTCGTCGGCGGTGTTGTAGACCTGACCGGCGAGCCGCAGCCACCCCCGCCCGTTCCAGTTCGTCACCGCCACCTCGGCAGCCAACCGCTCGCCGATCCGCGTCTGCAGCGCCCGCGCAGCGTCGATGGTGGTAGCCGTGCCAGCTGGCAGCGGAATGAGACGCAGAGCAACCCCCGGTCCGCCCGGGTCGGGCAGGTGGGCGGGGGACACCCCCAGCGCGTCGCCCACCACCCGCTGGCCGTACGCGGCGAGCGCGGCGTTGTGCGCCCGCACCCGGTCGACGCCGAGACTGCGCAACGTGAACAGGCCCGCCGGGGCGGCCAGCCAGGAGGTGTAGTCGAGGGTGCCCTGCCACTCGATCCGGGCCGGGAAGCCGGAGTCCTGCTCCCAGGAGACCACCAGCGGCTCGATCCGGTCCCGCCACGTCTCGGCCACCGCTAGCAGGGCGGTCCCGCGGGGGGCGTACCCCCACTTGTGCAGGTTGCCCGCCCAGAAGTCGGCACCGATGCTGCTCACCGGGGTCGGCAGCATGCCCGGCGCGTGCGCGGCGTCCACCAGCACCGGCACGCCGTGTTCACGGGCCACCCCGACGATGGCGGCGGTCGGGAAGAGCTTGGCGGTGGCCGAGGTGAGCTGATCGACGACGAGCAGCCGGGTCCGCCCGGGGCGCAGGCCGGCACGGATGGTCTGCACCACCTGCTCGTCGGTGGCGGCCAGCGGGACCGGCAGGACCCGGCTGACCGCGCCCGTCCGGCGGCACTCCCGCTGGATGGCCAGGCTCACCGCCCCGTACCCGTGGTCGGTGCTGAGCACCTCGTCACCGGGTTGCAGGCCCAGCGACTGGAGCACCACGGCGACGCCGGTGGTGGTGTTGCCGACCAGGGCGCTGCCATCCGGGTCGGCACCCAGGAACCCGGCGAGGTGCCGGCGGGTGTGCGCGATCCGATCGACCAGCCCCTGGGTGAAAAAGCGCAGCGGGTTGCTCTCCATCTCGTCGCGCAGGCGCTGCTGGGCGCGCTGCACGCCGATCGGCACCGCCCCGAACGAGCCGTGGTTGAGATGGCTGACCGCCGGGTCGAGGGCGAACAGCAGGCGGGCGCCCGGGATCGGCTCGGGGGGTTGCGGGACGCTCACCCGATGAGCGTAACCGCCGGTCGATCATCACCGAGCGGTTCGCCAACCAGGCAGGGCCGGCGCCGAACGGCCGTGGCTCCGCTGGCTGCCCTCCGCTGGCTGCGGCCGCTGGTGGCGTTCGCTGTTGCATCTGCCGGGCTGCGTCAACGCGGAGCCGGCCCGCCCGGGGTCAGGCGCGGGGGTGGGCCTGGCGGTAGGCAGCGCGTAGCCGCTCCACCGAGACGTGCGTGTAGATCTGTGTGCTGGCCAGCGACGAGTGGCCGAGCAGCTCCTGCACGGCGCGCAGGTCCGCGCCGCCCTCCAGGAGATGGGTGGCGGCGGAGTGGCGCAGCCCGTGCGGGCTCGTCCGGGGCAGGCCGGTGGCCTCGGCGTACCCGCCGACGATCTGCCGCGCGGTGGTCGGGTTGAGCCGGCCGCCCCGGGCACCGACCAGCAGCGCGTCACCCGAACGGGCACCGGCCAGAATCGGGCGCCCCCGACTCAGCCAGTCATCCAGCGCCCGCTGTGCCGGCACCCCGTACGGCACCGAGCGCTCCCGCCCGCCCTTGCCGAACACCCGGATCACCCGGCGGCCGTGGTCGACGTCTCCGACGTCCAACCCGCAGGCCTCGCTGATCCGCACCCCGGTGGCGTAGAGCAGTTCCAGCAGCACCCGGTCGCGCAACGGGACCGCCTCGGCCGCCGCACCTCCTGCCGTGCCAGGCGTCGCATCCGGCGTTGCCCCGTCCGGCGTTGCCCCGTCCGGCGTTGCCCCGCCCGGTGTTGTCCTGTTTTGTGTTGCCCCGGTCGGTGTCGGCCCGCCCGGCGTTGCCCGGCCCGGTGTCTGCCCCGCCGGTGCCGGGCCGGCCGGTGTTTTCAGCGTTGATGTGGGGACGGGTGGCAGCCGGGTCGGTGCCTCGACCAGGGCGGCGGCCTGGTCGGCGCGCAGGACCGAAGGTAACTCCCGGTGCGCGCGAGGGCTGGCCAGCGTGGCGCCCACGTCGGCGGGGAGCAGCCCTGCCCGGTGCGCCCACGCGCTGAACGCCCTCGCCGACGCGCCCCGCCGGGCCAGCGACGTGCGGGCGGCACCGGTGGTCCGCTGTCGGGCCAGCCAGCTGCGCAGCACCGACAGGTCCAGTTCGGCCAGGTCGACGCAGCCCATCCGGACGGCATGGTCGAGCAGTGAGACCAGGTCGGTGACGTACGCGCGGACGGTGTGCGCCGACCGGTTGCGGACCCTGGACAGGTGCTCGGCGAAGTCGTCGACCGCATCGCGCAGCGCAGGCGGCAACTCCTGGTGCACGGCCCGGGTGCCCCGGGCAGGCCGACTCATCGCCGCCCGACCGGCGGCGTCGCGGTGCGGGCCGGTCGATCGGCCCGCGCATCCCCGCTGACAGCTGGCACGGCACCAGCCTACGGCCGAGCGTCGTCCACCGCCGGCCGCGCCACTGTGGTCACCGCCGGTGTCGTTGGCGCGGCCGGCAGTGGCGGCGGCGCCCCGGTGGTCCGCGGCCCTGTGGTCGCCGCCGGTGTGGTCGGCGTTCCGTGCGCTGCTGTCGTCGGCGTCCCGCGCTTCGGTCGAGTGGGCGGGGCGAGGGCATAGCCGTCCTCGCGGCGGACGACCAGCGACAGTTCCTCCAAGAGGGACAGCTTGCGCAGCGTGATTCGCACCCCGACCCCGGCTCGGGCGGCGAGCCTGTCCACGCCCATTGCGCCTCGGCGGGGAAGCGCCTCCAGCAGCGATCGGGCGTCGTCGTCGAGCCCGTCGGCCGGCCGCTGCGGGCCTCGCGCCACCGGGGCCAGGTCCGCGCCGATCCGGCCCACCTCCTCGAGCACGTGCCCCACCCCGGTGACCAGCCGGGCCTTGGGGAACTCGCGGAGCAGTTCGTGCGCGCCGACGGACATCGCTGAGGTCACCGGCCCGGGCACCACCATGGCCGCCCGGCCTGTGTAGATGGCCCGCCGGGCGGTCTGCGTCGCGCCGCTGCGCGCCGACGCCTCCACCACGACGGTGCCGAGGGTGCCGCCGGCGATCGCCATTCCTAGCTCTTCCATGCAATGACGATAGTCGATGGGTCGAAATACGTACTGCCCGGTGTCCAGCCGCGCGGGCGGCCCTTCTTCTGGCGGTTGATGGTCGGCACCAGCAGCGTGTCGATGGCGGCGCGCCTGCGGTGTAGATCGAGCGCGCTCCAGGCAGCGGCCGGGTCTGCCACGCCGACCAGCCCGGCCAGCGCGTCCCCGCGTCCGGCGGCGGCCATCTGCTCTTCGACCTCGACCAGCCGCGCTCGCAGTCGCTCCGAGCCCTCGCGCAGCTGGCGGACGTCGATCGCGCCGTCGGCGTACGCAGCGGCCAGGCCGTCGAGACGTTCCCGTAGTCCGCTCGCGTCGAGCTGAAGCGCGCCGGCGTCCGGGCGCCCGGACGCCACCAGTAGGTCGACTACGTCCGGGCGCGACAGTCGCTCGACCACCACCGCGGCCACGTAGGCGTCGACCTCGGAAGCGTTGCGGGTCACGCATTTCGACACCTTGCAGGTGTACGACGGCACCGACCGGGTCTTCGTGGCCACGAGGGTTGCCCGAACCGGCGCCCCGCAGACGCCGCAGAGCGCCAGCCCGCTCAGCATCCACCGGCGAGCCGACGACCACTGCGTGCGCCGACCCGGGTGAGTCAGCACCGACACGAGCGCCCGCCAGCGGTCCTCGTCGACCAGCGGCGGCCACGCGGCAGGCCCGACGACTTCGCCGCGGTGCTCACGGAGTCCGGCGTTGCGGGCGCGCAGCAGCACCTTGCGCAGCTCAGTAGCTGTCCACGCGCGGCCGGTCGACGTCACCAACCCGCGCGCGTTCATCGCTGCGGCGTGGCCGCGCAAGCTTCCCCCGGACAGGATCGCGTCGGTGGCCTCCGCGACCGCCCGCGCCTCGTCAGGTCGGAGCGTGACGCCGTCCGGCTCGTACCCGTACGGCCGGCGCCCACCGCCCCACCGCCCATCGGCGGCAGCCTGCTGCTTGGCGCGCTGTTGACGCTCCACCTGGTGCTCGACCTCGTACCGGGCGACGGCGCCGAGCTGGCGCGCGACCATCCGACCGCTCGGTGTGCTCAGGTCCAGCGGTCCGGCCTTGACGGTGAAGGTCGGGACGCCGCGCGGCTCGCACGCCGAGATGTACTCCTCCAGCTCGGTGGGGGAGCGGTGCAGTCGGTCGGTATGCCAGGCGAGCACGGCGTCGATGCGTGCCGCAGCGATGTCGTCGAGCATTCGGCGGTACGCGGGGCGCGGCTTGCCCGAGTAGGCGGATAGGTCGTTGTCGCTATAAACCTGCGCTACGGTCAGCCCGTGCCGCCCGGCCAGCTCCCGGCAGTCCTGTTCCTGCCGGGCGACGCCGAGGCCGCCTCCCTCGCGGTCACGGCTGATCCGAACATAGATGGCGGCTCGCGTCATGGCGCTGAGTATGGCATAGCTTGACGTTCGCTAGGTCGAACGCCGAGCCGAACTTCGGAAGCGTCGCCGGCAGCAGGTTCAGGGTGATGCGCCGGTTCGGCCAGCGCTGGCCGGAGTTGACCACGGCGGCGCGGACCCGGTCCCGGGCCTCGTGCAGGGCGGTGTCCGGCAGCCCCGAGATCACCACCGCCAGCAGGCCGGCGGCCAGGTCGGCCTCCACCTCCACCAGGTGACCGGTGACCCCAACCAGCCCCACGCAGAGCACCTTCGCGTAGCTCACGGCGCGTCACCGCCGACCCGCTCTCCCGCAGCGCGCATCTCAGAAGGCGCCCTTCAGGTGCTCGACCCGGGCCGGACCGGCGTCGGGCAGCCGCATCGAGAGCACGTCGAACCGCACCTCGCCAGCGGTCGTCCCGGTCTCGGCCAGCCAGCGCGCGGCGAGCCCGCGCAGGCGGCGGGCCTTGGCTGGCACGACCGCCTCGGCCGGGGTGCCGAAACCGTCGCCCCGGCGGGTCTTCACCTCGCAGAAGGCGAGCACCGGCCCGTCCAGGCGATGATGTCGATCTCCCCGTCCGGGCAGCGCCAGTTCCGGGCGATTGGCCGTAGTCCTGCGCCGATCAGGTGCCGGGTGGCACAGCGCTCGCCGTACGCGCCGACCGCCTGGTTCCGCTTCGTCATGGCCGGCACGGTGCCCCCCGAGGCACACACACCGCGACCCTGCCGGTGGACGGCTGTGGATGACGGGCGTCCTGTGGACAACCGGACGATCAAGCCCGCCCTGTGCTAGGCGCACGTGGGAACGCGGGATCAGCGCCTGGCGTTCCTCGCCGATGTGGACCTGCTCTGGCGGCCGGGCCGCTGAGCCGCCGCGTCACCAGCCACCTTGCGTGACCTGCCCGCACCGCGTCGCCGCACGCGTGGAGGGGTCAGCAGCAGTGGCGGCGGGCGGGGCTGAAATGGCGCGGTCGCGGCTGGTCGCATACGGTGCCGGACGTGGACGGACGACGGAGCTTTCCGGAAGATCAGGAGTCTCGCTGGCATCCCGACGAGCGGGGTCGCGGCTACGGCGAGTCGGAGTGGCGTGGCGCGGGCGAACCGCGGTACCGGGACGACGAGGTTCCCGAGCAGCGCGGTGCCGACGAGGGGCGCTACGGCGAGGACACCGGTGCGGGTCGGCGCCGGGAGTCGGCTCGGGTCGGCTCGACCGGGACCGACCTGACGCCGCCCGAGAGCACCTCGGGCCGGTTCGCGGCGGTGCCCGACCGGCTCGGCGAGCCCGACTCCGGCCGCTTCGGCGCGGTGGACGCCGGTCGCTTCGGTACGCCAGAGCCGGACTCTGGCCGCTTCGGCGCGGTGGACACCGGTCGCTTCGGCACCCCGGAACCGGACTCCGGTCGCTTCGGCGCCGTCGACGCTCAGGCTGGCCGCTTCGGTACGCCGGAGCCTGACTCGGGACGGTTCGGCGTGGTCGACCCGTTGAGTGACGGCCGGCCGGAGGCCGACGGTTACCGGGCGACCCGTTCACGGCGGGCAGAGCGTGACCCGTCGGAGGTCTCCGGTGAGCTACCCGGGCGGCGGGCTGCCCGGGACGCGGCGTCGGCGGGCTCGCCGCTGGTCGCCGGCCGGGAGTCGACGCCGCCGACCGGCGCCCGCGAGGCGGCACCCGTCGGCGACCCGGCGGCCGGTCTGCTCGCCGGCCAGACTCGTCCGGCCCCGCTCGGCGGGTACCCGATCGTCGAACCGGGCCGGAGCGGCGATCAGCCGCACCCGCTGGAGATGCCGACCGGTCCGATGGCCCCGGTCGGTCCCCGGGGCGGCGATCTGCCCGCGGGGGAGCCGCCGGCGTACCCGCCGGTCGCCGACGGCGTCTACCGGACCCGCCGCCCGGCACTGGCTGCGCTCTTCACCCTGCTGGTGCTGATCTTCGAGGTCCCGGCGCTGCGGGTGCTGCTGGCCGGTGTGACCGGTGATCCACTGTCGGCCGGGAACGTGGTGACGGGCATCGCCCTGGTCGCCGGTCTGCCGATCCTCGCGACCGGGCTGTATGGGCTACGAACCGGCGGTCTGGCACTCTCCGACGGCCGGGGCTGGCTGCGCCCACCGGCGGCCTACCTGATCGCCGGCCTGGTGCTCTTCGTCGCCGCCGCGCTCGCCGCCGGCTGACCCGCCGCGGCCACTCCCGGGCTGGCCGCGCCGCTCGGGAGTGGCCGGGCCCGCGCCGCGTCGGACCGGGCCGTGCCTGCGCCGCGTCGGACCGGGCCGGACCCACGTCGCGTCGGGCCGAGCCGGGCCGGGCCAAGCCGAAACTGCATGATCCGCGCAACATCCTGGAAAGAGTGCGGATCATGCAGCGCGGCGGGCGGACGGGGCCGGCGGGGACCGTGCGGCCAAAGTGGGGCGGCGCGCACCCCGGGGCGGTCGGACGGGTGAGGGGCGTACACTGCCAACTGGCGACCGCCTCGCGCGGTCGACCTCGCGCGCCCTCTCCACGAATCGTCGTGGAGCGACGGCCTCCCTGGTCCCGATCTTGTCGGGAGCACCATGGCCGGCGACCAGGCGCCAGGACGCCCGGCCACCGGCCGGGCGTGACAACCAGGGATCTTGAGGAGTACCCCACCATGGCCGTCGTGACCATGCGCCAGCTGCTGGAGAGCGGTGTCCACTTCGGGCACCAGACCCGGCGCTGGAACCCGAAGATGAAGCGCTTCATCATGACGGAGCGCAACGGCATCTACATCATCGACCTGCGCCAGACCCTCGACTACATCGAGAAGGCGTACGAGTTCGTCCGTGGCACCGTCGCCGAGGGCGGCAGCATCCTGTTCGTCGGCACCAAGAAGCAGGCCCAGGAGGCTATCGCCGAGCAGGCGACCCGGGTCGGCCAGCCGTTCGTCAACCACCGCTGGCTCGGTGGCATGCTGACCAACTTCCAGACCGTGTACAAGCGGCTCCAGCGGATGAAGGAGCTGGAGGGTCTGGGTGACCTGAGCGGCACGGCCGCCGGGTACACCAAGAAGGAGACGCTGCAGCTCTCCCGCGAGAAGATCAAGCTCACCCGCACGCTGGGTGGTCTGCGGGACATGCAGAAGCTGCCGGCCGCGGTCTGGATCGTCGACACCAAGAAGGAGCACATCGCCGTCGACGAGGCCCGCAAGCTGGGCATCCCGGTGATCGCGGTGCTCGACACCAACTGCGACCCGGACGAGGTCGACTTCCCGATCCCGGGTAACGACGACGCGATCCGCTCGGCCGAGCTGCTGACCAAGGTCGTCGCCGCCGCCGTCGCGGACGGTCTGATCGCGCGTTCCGGCCGCCGTCGGGGCACCGACGAGAAGCCCGAGCCGGGTGTCGCGAGCGACGAGCCGCTGACCGAGTGGGAGCGCGAGCTGCTCGAGGAGCCGAAGAAGGCCGACGAGTCGGCCGCTCCGGCCGAGCAGCCGGCGCAGGCCGCCACTGAGCAGCCGACCGCCGCCCCGGAGCAGCCGGCGCAGGCCGCCACCGAGCAGCCGGCGACCGCCACCGCGGAGTGACCGCCCCGTCGCTGCCCCGCCGTCCGTTTTTTCGTACGGCGGGGCAGCGGCGGTATGCCGGGCACGATCGGCCCGGATCCGGGTAACCGGCACCTCTGACCATCCACACGCCGTCTCAACACCGAAGAGAGAGCCATGTCCCAATTCACCGCCGCGGACGTCAAGAAGCTCCGCGACCTCACCGGCGCCGGCATGATGGACAGCAAGAAGGCGCTGACCGAGGCCGAGGGCGACTTCGACAAGGCAACCGAGATCCTGCGCGTCAAGGGCGCCAAGGACGTCGGCAAGCGGGCCGGCCGGACGGCCGCCAACGGCCTGGTGGCCCACTCCGGCCAGGCGCTGCTCGAGCTCAACTGCGAGACCGACTTCGTGGCCAAGACCGACTCGTTCATCGCCCTGGCCCAGCAGTTGGTCGAGCACGGCGAGCGCTCCGGCGTGAACAGCGCCGAGGAGCTGCTGGCCAGCGAGCTGAACGGCAAGCCGGTCGCTGACCTGATCCAGGAGCAGTCCGTCAAGATCGGCGAGAAGCTGGTGCTCAACCGCTTCGCCAAGCTGGACGGCACCACGGCCGTCTACCTGCACCGCAAGGCCCAGGACCTGCCTCCGGCGGTCGGCGTGCTGGTGCAGTACTCCGGCAAGGCGGACGAGGCCGGCGACGCCGACGCTCGTGGCGTCGCGATGCAGATCGCCGCGATGCGGCCGAAGTACCTCACCCGTGACGAGGTGCCGGCCGAGGTCGTCGAGTCCGAGCGGCGTATCGCCGAGCAGACCGCCCTCGAGGAGAACAAGCCCGCGGCGGCGCTGCCGAAGATCGTCGATGGCCGGGTGAACGCCTTCTTCAAGGACTACGTCCTGGTCGAGCAGTCGTCGGTCACTGACAACAAGAAGTCGGTGAAGCAGGTGCTGGCCGAGGCTGGCATCGAGGTCACCCGCTTCGTGCGGTTCGAGGTCGGCCAGGCCTGAGCCGCCACCGGGCGCCGCAGGCGCCCGTGGGCAGGAAACGTCGACGAGGAGGCCGCCGGTGTACGTGACAGGCACCGCGGCCTCCTCGTCACATAAGGTCGGCAGCGGCAGGTTCGCTGTACGCGGCGCACGGGGCGTGCGCGTGGGGAAGGGCGGGGCGGATGACGCAGGTTGTGAGTGACCGGACGCTGGCGGCGGACGATCCGACGGCACCGCCGCCCGGGCGGGCCCGCCGGGTGGTGCTGAAGCTCTCCGGTGAGGTGTTCGGTGGCGGCGCGATCGGCGTCGACCCGGACGTCGTCCAGGCCATCGCCCGGCAGATCGCCACCGTGGTCCGCCGCGGTGTGCAGGTCTCCGTGGTGGTCGGCGGCGGCAACTTCTTCCGCGGCGCGGAGCTGCAGAAGCGCGGGATGGACCGGGCCCGCGCCGACTACATGGGCATGCTCGGCACCGTGATGAACTGCCTCGCCCTGCAGGACTTCCTGGAGAAGGAAGGCATCGAGACCCGGGTGCAGAGTGCCATCACCATGGCCCAGGTCGCCGAGCCGTACATTCCGCTGCGGGCGATCCGGCACCTGGAGAAGGGCCGCGTGGTCATCTTCGGCGCCGGCGCCGGGATGCCGTACTTCTCCACCGACACCGTTGCCGCTCAGCGGGCGCTGGAGATCCGGGCTGACGTGGTGCTGATGAGCAAGAACGGCGTGGACGGCGTCTACACGGCCGACCCCCGGATCGACCCCACCGCCCGCAAGCTCGACTCGATCACCTTCTCCGAGGCGCTGCGCCGCAACCTGCGGGTGGCCGACGCGGCCGCGTTCAGCCTCTGCATGGAGAACGGCCTGCCGATGCTGGTCTTCGGCGCGCAGGGTGACGACACCATCATCCGCGCGGTGGGTGGCGACAAGATCGGCACCCTGATCACCGCCTGAGCCCGGCCCCGCCCGCGGCGACGGCAGCAGCGGTCCCGGCGACTTTCAGCAGAGCCCACGACGAGCACAGAAGGAGGCGAGGAGACCGGTGATCGACGACACCCTCCTCGAGGCCGAGGAGAAGATGGAGCGTGCGGTGGAGCACGCCAAGGAGGAGTTCGGCGCCATCCGTACCGGTCGCGCCAACCCCGCCATGTTCTCCAAGATCATTATCGACTACTACGGTACCCCGACGCCGCTGACCCAGATGGCGTCCATCGCGATCCCCGAGCCGCGGATGGCCATCATCAAGCCGTACGACAACTCGCAGATCAACGCGATGGAGAAGGCGATCCGCGACTCGGACCTCGGGGTGAACCCGAACAACGAGGGCACCCAGCTGCGCATCCTGCTCCCGCAGATGACCGAGGAGCGCCGCCGCGACATGATCAAGGTGGCCCGGCACAAGGGTGAGGAGGCCAAGGTGGCGATCCGCAACGTCCGCCGCCGTGGCAAGGAGGAGCTGGACCGGATCGTCAAGGACGGCGAGGCCGGCGAGGACGACGGTCGCCGCGCCGAGAAGGAGCTGGACGACCTGACGCAGCGCTACGCGGCCAGCGTCGACGACCTGGTCAAGCACAAGGAGACCGAGCTGCTGGAGGTCTGACCTCCGGCCCGGCATCCGCCGGGTGTGCAGTCGACGTGAGGCCCGACCCCATTCGGGGACGGGCCTCTTGCCGTCTGGTCAGCGAGGGATCCGCCGGTCCGGGTGGGCCCTGGCCGGCGCCGCCTTCGCCCCGCTCGCTGCCAGGGCGGGGAGGCGGGGGCGCCATCGTCCACCTCGCGCCGGAGGCCGGTGCAGTAGGCTCGGCAGGATTCCCGGCCACCGGGCGGTGAACACCGGGAATCGACCGACCGTCGGGGCGGTCAACCGGAGGAACAAAGTCGCGCGTGTAGGGGATGCTTGTGGTCTTGCGTCATGTGGTGGTACTCGTGCCGCGTCGCGGTGCGTGATGTCCCACCCCGACCCCTACAGCAGCGAGCCTCGTAGCTGGGACCGGCCGGAGCACCCGGTGGCCCTGCCCTGGCCCGAGCCGGAGTTCGAGCCGGGCCATCGGAGCCGCCGTCCGGCTGCCGGCGCTGAGCTGTATGCCGAGCCGCGCACCCGCCCGTCGGCCGACCCGTACCCCGCCGATCCGTACGCGGCGGAGCCGTACCCCGCCGGCCCGTATCCGGCAGAGCCGTACCCCGCCGGCCCGTATCCGGCAGAGCCGTACGACGAGCGCGGCCGGCCGGTCCGCCCGGACGACCGGGACCGGCACGACCGCTTCGACGGCCGGGGCCGGTACGAGGACGACCGCAACCAGCCGGACCGGTACGACGAGCGGGGCCGCGTCGGCCAGTACGACGCCCGCCCGCCCGCTGGCGGCGACGGCCCGGCCCGTTACGACGGCCCCGAGCGTTACGACGTCCCCGAGCGTTACGACGGGCCTGACCGTTACGACGGCCCGATGCGCCACGACGACCGCGATGGCCCGGTCCGGTACGACGACGATGCCGGGTATCCGACCGCACAGCTCGAACCGGTGCGGGACGACCTTGGGCCGGACCAGGACCCGGCGACCGAGTCGGAGCCTCCGCCCGGCCGGCGGTCGAAGGGCCGACGCCGCGCGAGCGCCGACCGACCGGCCACCCAGCAGGTGGGCACCGGGCGGGCTGGCCGGAATCTGCCGGCGGCGATCGGGGTGGGTCTCGGTCTCGGCGCGTTGATCGTGGTGCCGCTGGTGTTCTACCCGCTGGCGTTCCTGTTCGTGATCGCCGCAGCCGTCGGCGTCGGTATCTGGGAGATGGCCCGGGCGGTCCGGCGCAGCGGCGCGCACCCGCCGCTGGTGCCACTGATCGCTGGCGGCGTGTTGACCGTGGGTCTGGCCTGGTTCGCCGGCCCGGACGCGCTCAGCCTGGGGCTGCTGGTCACCGTCCTGGGCACCATGATCTGGCGGTTGGGCGATGGCCCGGCCGGTTTTCAGCGGGATCTCACCGCGGCCACCCTGATCGCCGTCTACGTACCGTTCCTCGCCGGGTTCGCGGCGCTGCTGGCGGCGGCGCCGGACGACGGCCCGCTGCGCATCCTGGCCACGCTCATCGCGGTGGTCCTCTCCGACACCGGCGGGTACGCCGCGGGCGTCTCGTTCGGTCGTCACCCGATGGCGCCGTCGATCAGCCCGAAGAAGTCCTGGGAGGGCTTCGCCGGTTCGGTCACCGCGGCGGCGCTGGGCAGTGCCCTGCTGTTGTGGCTGATGTTCGACGTGGCTCTCTGGTGGGGTGCGGTGTTCGGGGTGGCCGTCTCCTGCGCGGCGGTCCTCGGCGACCTCGCCGAGTCGATGATCAAGCGCGACCTCGGGGTCAAGGACATGAGCAACCTGCTGCCCGGCCACGGCGGGCTGATGGACCGACTGGACTCGATCCTCTTCGCGGTGCCGACCGCGTACCTGTTGCTGGCGATCTTCGTGCCGTTGGTGAAGTGAGGCATGGAACACGTCGGCACGGTCAGCCCGATCCAGCGGTCGGGGCCGGTTCGACACCTCCGGACAGGTACGTGTCGCCGATGGCGTGACACACTGGACCAGCCATGACGAGCCTGCCGTTGATCCCCGCCACCTCGGACGCCCCCGCCGCACGCCGAGCCTCGATGCCACCTCAGCACCTCGCTGACCTGGACCTTGCCGGCCGCCAGGCGCTGGTCGCCGGCCTGGGCGAGCCGGCCTTCCGCGCCAAGCAGGTCTCCAACCACTATTTCGGGCGGCTGGTCCGCGACCCGCAGGCGATGACCGACCTGCCGGCGGCGACCCGGGAGCGGCTGGCCGACCAGTTGCTGCCCAAGCTGCTCACCCCGGTGCGGGAGCTGGCCTGCGACGATGGCGCGACCCGCAAGGCGCTCTGGCGGCTGCACGACGGCTCGCTGGTGGAGAGCGTGCTGATGGGCTACCCGGACCGGGTCACCGTCTGTATCTCCAGCCAGGCCGGCTGCGGCATGGCCTGCCCGTTCTGCGCCACCGGCCAGGCCGGGCTGACCCGTAACCTGTCCACCGCCGAGATCGTCGACCAGGCGGTGTACCTGGCGGGGGTCGCGGCCTCCGGCGCGGTCGCCGGCTCTCCGCCGCGACTGTCGCACGTCGTCTTCATGGGCATGGGCGAGCCACTGGCCAACTACTCTCGGGTGATCGGCGCGATCCGTCGCCTGGTCAGCCCGGCTCCGGAGGGGCTCGGCCTGTCCCAGCGGCACATCACCGTTTCCACGGTCGGCCTGGTTCCGGCCATCCACCGACTGGCCAGCGAAGACCTCTCAGTGACCCTTGCGCTGTCGTTGCACGCGCCCGATGATGATCTGCGCGACGAACTCGTGCCGGTAAACCAGCGCTGGAAGGTAGCCGAGGTGCTGGACGCAGCGTGGGACTACGCCGCCCGGACGGGCCGTCGCGTGTCGATCGAGTACGCGATGATCAAGGACGTGAACGACCAGCCGTGGCGAGCCGACCTGCTCGGGCGGCTGCTGGCCGGCAAGTTGGCGCACGTGAACCTCATCCCGCTCAATCCGACGCCGGGCAGTCGCTGGGACGCGAGCTCGAAGCCGGTTGAGCGGGAGTTCGTCCGGCGGTTGCGCGACGCCGGGGTGTCCACCACCGTACGGGACACCCGAGGTCGCGAGATCGACGGCGCGTGTGGCCAGCTCGCCGCCGCCGAGGACACCGACACCGACACCGACCGCGCCGGAGAGGCACCGGCGTGACCGGGCGTGGCGAACGAGACCAGGAGACATAGTGGCGAGTCAGGGTCAGCGTTTCCGGCGCAAGGCGCTCCGCCGGGGATACAAGGTCGACGAGGTGGATGCCTTCCTCGACCGGGTCGAGGCGACGCTCGACGGCCGACAGGTCGGCGCGCCGGTGGCCTCCCAGGAGGTCCACGACGTCGTCTTCCGGGTCCGCTTCAACGGCTACGACGAGTGGCAGGTCGACCTGCACCTGGACCGGGTCGAGCGGCAGCTGGCCGAGCTGGAGGAGCGCAGTGCCGCCGGGCGCGGCGGCGACCCCCGGATGGGTGACCGGATGGGCCCGCCGGACCGGCTGGGTCCGCCGATGCGCGACGACCGGGGCATGGTTCCGCAGCCGATGCCGCCCCGGCCGATGCCGGCGCAGGCCGGCCCACCCGCCGATCGCTACGGCCGCTACGACGAGCCGACCGGCGCCTTCGCCGGTGGGTATGACGCCCCCCGCGGCGGTTACGACGGGCCACGCGGTCCGGGCGGCCCCGGCCCGATGGGGCCTGGCGGCCCGATGGGTGGGCATGGTGGCCCGCAGCGCGGCCTGCCCGCCGGTCCCGGCGGCTACGGTCCCCCGGATGACCAGCGGATGCCCGGTGGCTACGGCCCCCCCGACGACCAGCGGATGCCGGGTGGCTACGGCCCTCCCGATGACCAGCGCTCGCCCGGCGGCTACCCCCCGGAGGAGCCGCGCTTCGACGGCTTCGAGGCCGGTCGGCACGGTCGCGCCGACATGACCGCCGAGATCCGGATGCCCGAGCGGGACCTGCGCGACATGCGGCGTGGTCCGGCCGGCCCGCCCCCGATGCCGCAGCAGGGCATCGGTGGCCCGCCGATGGCCGGTCCGCCCGCCGTTGCCGGCCCGCCGGTCGGGGGTCCGCCGATGGCCGGCCCGCCCGGCAGTGACCTGTACCGGGTCGATCAGATCCGGCGCAGCTTCCAGGTGCGCCGGTTCGGCAGCGGGTACGACCCGGACCAGGTCGACCGGTTCTTCGACACCCTGCTCGGCGGTATGCAGGGCCGCAACCCGATGCCGGTCAACCCGAAGGACCTGGACACGCTCCGGTTCGGCCTGGTGCCCGGCGGCTACTTCGAGGCCGAGGTCGACGCCGCGCTCAAGGACGTGCAGGACATCCTCTTCGGGCGCTGACCCCGACGCGTACGGACGAGGGCCCGTCCCCCGGGTGGGGGCGGGCCCTCGGCGTTGTCGGCCGGTTGTCCGACGGTCGGTCGGTCAGGAGCGCAGACCGTTGCGCCGCAGCACGACGTCGCCGATCACGATGATCAGCAGCAGCGCGGCCAGGCCGACCAGCCAGATGTCCTCGACCTTGCCCTCGTGGTTGCCGCAGATCATCGCCAGCAGCGCCAGCGCGGAGAGCACTGCGCCAATGCGCCCGGACTTACGGTGCCCGGGCTTGTGCTGGTCTGGCGACGTTACCGGCTCGCTTCCTGCCACTGTCGGTCCTTCCCTCGCGATCGGATCTTTGGTTAGTCTGGCACGCCTCCTGCCCGGGGCGGCGCGGTGGGGGTTTCCCGGCCGTCAGGCCCTGCCGGCCCGGGCCCAATGGCACTACGGGCGTCGCGGGGCGGCGGTCAGACTCCCTCCGGTAGCGTTTGGCGTACACCTGATTGTCTGTTTGAGGGGGACTGTGCGGTGCGAGTGACCGGAACCGGGCACGCCAGTATGCGGATCGACACGGCCGCGGGCAGCATCCTGTGCGACCCGTGGGTCAATCCGGCCTATTTCGCCTCTTGGTTCCCATTCCCGGATAATTCTCTGCTGGACTGGGAGAGCCTGGGCCAGGTCGACTACCTGTACGTCTCCCACCTGCACCGGGACCACTTCGACGCGGAGCACCTGAGGCGGTTCGTGTCGAAGCAGGCGACCGTGCTGCTGCCCGAGTTCCCCACCTCCGAGATGGAGGACGAGCTGCGGGAGCTGGGCTTCACGAAGTTCCTCAAGGCGCCGAACGAGCAGGTGGTCGAGCTGGACGGCGGGCTCAAGGTCATGATCCAGGCGCTGACCAGCCCCACCGACGGCCCGATCGGCGACTCCTCGCTCTGGGTGGAGTACGACGGGGTGCGGCTGCTCAACCAGAACGACGCCCGCCCGACCGACCTGAGCGTCTTCACCGAGCTGGGGCACGTGCACGCGCACATGCTCCAGTTCTCCGGTGCGATCTGGTACCCGATGGTCTACGAGCTGCCGCAGGCGGCGAAGACCGCGTTCGGCAAGCAGAAGCGCGAGCGGCAGTTCGACCGGACCTGGCGCTACATCGACGACCTGAAGGCGTCGCACGTCTTCCCGATCGCCGGCCCGCCGTGCTTCCTCGACGACGCGCTGTGGCAGTTCAACGACATCCACGGCGACGAGGGCAACATCTTCCCCGACCAGTCCGTCTTCCTGGCGGAGTACGCCAAGGTCGGCGGCACCAACGGGATCGTGCTGCTGCCGGGCAGCGTCACCGAGGTCACCACCGAGGGCGCGACCACCACCCACCCGGTGCCGATCGAGGAGTTCTTCGCGAACAAGGTCGCCCACCTGGAGGAGATGCGGGAGCGCAAGCGCCCCATCATCGAGGCGGAGAAGGCGTCCTGGCGGCACCCCGAGGTGGACGTGCTCGGCCAGATGAAGGCCCGGATCGAGCCGCTGCTCGACGAGTCGATCTACCTGGCCAAGGGGGTCGGAGGCCCGGTCCGCTTCGACCTGGTGGGCTACGACGGCGAGAGTGTCGAATCCATCGTGGTGGACTTCCCGGGCAAGGAGGTCCGGCCGTACGCCGACGAGAAGGTCCGCTACCGGTTCCGTACCGAGCGGGCGCTGATCGAGCACCTGCTGTTCATCGACGAGGTGGACTGGGTCAACTCGCTCTTCCTCTCCTGCCGGTTCTCGGCGGCCCGGATCGGCCAGTACAACGAGTTCGTCTACGCGTTCTTCAAGTGCCTCTCGGAGGAGCGGCTCCAGTACGCCGAGGGCTGGTACGACGAGCACGAGCGGAGCACCGACGCCGAGGACGTCACCCTGGGCGACTGGGTGATCCAGCGGCGCTGCCCGCACCTGAAGGCCGACCTGACCCGGTTCGGCATCGTCGAGGGCGACCAGCTCACCTGTCAGCTGCACGGTTGGCGTTTCGACCTGCCCAGCGGCCGCTGCCTGACCAGCGTCGGCCACAAGGTCCGGGCCCACCGCGTCGACGCGGAGGCGCCCGCCCCCGCCGGCGAAGCCGTGATCTGACGAGTCGGCCGGGGCGCGCGACGTCGTGCCCCGGTCGCACCTCGATCCGCGTCCGCGCGGCCCCTCCGTGCGCCACGATCAGTGGAGTGGCGAAAGCCGCAGGCCGGTAGCAGCCGGACACCACCGAGAGTGGGGCGGTCGTGGCGGGGGCGGACGCGCGGGAGAACGAGTACCGGTACGGGCGCGGCCGGGAGAAGGCTCGGGACGCTGCCCGGGTGGAGACGTTCAGCGACGGGGTCTTTGGGGTCGTGCTGACGGTGATGGCCGTCGAGCTGCTCCAGACGGGCCCGGCCCGGGAGGGCGGGCGGGAGCTTCCGGACGCCCTCGCCCACGCCTGGCCGTCCTACCTGGCGTACGTGATCACCTTCGCGATCGCCGGGCAGGTCTGGCTGGCCCACCACAACCTGTGGCGGTACGTGGTCCGGGTCGACCAGATGCTGCTGGTCCTCAACCTGCTCGTGCTGCTCTTCATCGCCACGATCCCGTTCACCGCCGACCTGCTGTCGGACAACCTGCGCGGTAGTGCGACCGAGCAGCGGCTGACCGCCGCCCTCTACCTCGGCACCGTGCTCGGTGAGGCGCTCTTCGTCAACCTGAGCTGGTGGTGGGCCCGTCGGCGCGGGCTGCTCCACCCCGACCTGGATCCCCGGCTGGCCCGGGCGATCGCACGGCGGATACTGAAAAAGCCTCTGCTCTACCTGGTCGCCTTCGCCTTCGTCTTCATCGACCCCATCCTCAGCCTCGGCGCGTACCTCCTGTTGGTCGCCTTCTACCTGATCGGGGGTCCCGGCGACCTTCGGCCGTCCGCCGGCCCGTCCAGGGAGGGGTCAGCGGCCTAGGTCGGCGAGGATGCGGCGGGCGGCGTTGTGGCCGGCGGCGCCGATCACGCTGCCGGCCGGGTGGCAGCCGGCGCTGCCGGCGTACACGCCGTCGATCCCGGTGGCGTAGGGCATCCGGTCAGTGAACGAGACGGTGTTGTCGACGTGGTGGATGTGCCCGCCGGTGATGCCGAAGTGGGCCTCGATGCCTGGCGGGGGCAGTGGCACCGCGTCGGCGATCAGGTCGCCGGTGCCGGGGGCGTACCGCTCGACGATCTCGATCAGCCGGTCGACGTAGCCGGGCAGCGCCGAATCCCAGGTGGTGCCGGCCAGCTCGTAGGGGACCGACTGGACGAAGAGCGCCGACGAGTGGTGCCCCGCGGCGTCGGAGAGTGACGGGTCGACGGTGGTGTGCAGGTACCACTCGATGGTCGGTTCGGCCGGCAGTCGGCCGGCCTGCACGTCCGCCCACATGGCGCGCAGCGCGGTCATGGGCGAGGTGGCCTCCCCGCCGACCAGTGACGCGGAGCCGGGCAGCAGGTGGATGGTCGAGCCGAACGGGCTCGGCGTGCCGGTCGGCAGGCAGGAGAAGTGCGGCAGCCCGGTCAACGCCAGGTTGAGCTTCAGCGTGGTGCCGGGCCGGCGGACCGCCGCCATCCGCTCGCCGAGCGGCGCCGGTAGTGCGCCGTCGGGCAACAGGTCCATCAGCCGGTACGGGTCGCACGCGCCGAGCACCACCTGGGCGGCGACCTGCCGGCCGTCGGCGAGCACGACACCGCTCGCCGCGCCGCCGTCCAGGGTCACCGCGGTGACCGGCGTACCGGTCAGGATGGTCGCGCTGGCGGCGCGGGCGGCGTCGGCGAACGTACGTGAGACGGTGCCCATCCCGCCTTCGGCGATCATCCAGGTGCCGCCCGAGCCGGGCAGCCGGCACATGTTGTGGACCAGGAAGTTGTGGCCGGTGCCGGGGTCGTCCGGGCCGGCGTTGAGCCCGGAGAGCCCGTCGGTCACCGCGTACATGCTGACCAGAAGTTCGGAGCGGAACTCGAAGCGGGCGAGGTAGTCGGCGACCGAGCCCTGGACCAGGTCGACGAACACCTGGCGCAGCGCCGGGCGGACGTGCCGCTCGGCGGTCTCCTGGGCCGTCAGCGGCTCGGCCAGCCAGGCCGGGGCGAGATCCTCGCGCAGCGCGGCCAACTCGGCCTGCATGGCGTCGTCGGCGGCCACGTCGGCGGGGGAGAAGAACTCGGCGAGCTGCGCCCGGGTCGCCGCGGTGTCACTGCCGAAGAGCAGGTAGGGGGAGCCGAGGCCGCCCGGCGTGGGCAGGAAGTAGTGCGGGTCGCGGCGCAGCACCGGGATCCGCACGTCGAGCGTGGCGAGCAGCTCCGGTGGCATCAGCCCGAGCAGGTACGACCCGGTGGAGTGACGCAGCTCGGGCACCTTCGGGAACGGGGTCTCGGTGCGGGTCGCACCGCCGATCACGTCGGCGGCCTCCAGCACCAGGACGTCCAACCCGGCGCGGGCCAGCAGGATGGCGGAGACCAGGCCGTTGTGCCCGGCACCGACGATCACGACGTCGGCGCGAGCGGGAAGCGCATCGGGGCTGCTCATGCCCGGGCAGCCTAGTCGCGCCGGGCCGGTTGTGGGGGTGCCGGCGGGATACGGAGCCCGGGAGGCGTCATTTCGCGTTTACCGGATAGTGGATGCGATCGATGCCCCGGTGGCCCTAGCGTCATCGGGGCATCGACCGTCATCTGGGAGGTATCCGTGGATCGTCGTACTGTCCTGCGTTCCGCCGTCGCCGGGGCGGCCGCCTTCTCCGGCAGTCTCTGGGCCGGCGCGGCGCTGTCCGCCCCCGCCCAGCCCGGGCCCGGTCCCTACGGGGAACTGTTGGAAGCCGACGCCAATGGCGTCCAGTTGCCCGCCGGTTTCACCAGCCGGGTCATCGCCCGCTCCGGTCAGCGGGTCGCCGGCACCTCGTACCTCTGGCACTGGGCGCCGGACGGGGGTGCCTGTTTCCCGGCCGGCGACGGCTGGATCTATGTGTCGAACTCGGAGATCCCGCTGGTCGGCGGTGCCTCGGCGGTCCGGTTCGCCGCGGACGGCTCGGTTGCCTCGGCGTGCCGGATCCTCGGCGGCACCAACGTCAACTGTGCCGGTGGCCCCACTCCGTGGGGCACGTGGCTCTCCTGTGAGGAGGTGCCTTTCGGCCGGGTCTTCGAGACGTGGCCGGACGGCAGCCGGGCGGCCGAGGAGCGGACCCGGATGGGTCGCTTCACCCACGAGGCCGCTGCCTGCGACCCGGACCGGAGGGTGGTCTACCTGACCGAGGACGAGGAGGACGGCTGCTTCTACCGGTTCGTGCCGGACACCTGGGGCGACCTGCGCACCGGACGCGTCCAGGTGCTGTGTGCGCCGGCCGGACAGGTCGCCGGCCCGGTCACGTGGCGGGACGTGCCGGACCGGGACGGCTTCCCGATCCCCACCCGCTTCCAGGTCGGCGCGGCGAAGCACTTCGACGGCGGTGAGGGCTGCTGGTACGACCGGGGGACCTGCTGGTTCACCACCAAGGGCGACAACCGGGTGTGGGCGTACGACGCGGTCAACCAGCGCCTCGACCTGGCCTACGACGATTCGCTGGTGCCGGCCGGCTCCGCACCGCTGACCGGCGTGGACAACATCACCGGCACCGCTGCGGGTGACCTCTACGTCGCCGAGGACGGCGGAAACATGGAAATCAACGTCATCACGCCGGCTGGCGTGGTCGCGCCGGTCGTGCGGATCCTGGGGCAGTCCTCCTCCGAGATCACCGGCCCGGCCTTCTCCCCGGACGGATCGCGCCTCTACTTCTCCTCCCAGCGCGGCCCCTCCGGCACCTCCACCGGCAGCGGCGGCATCACCTACGAGGTCACCGGCCCCTTCCGCCGCTGACCCGCTGGGGGCTGCGCTGGGTGCGCCACCGGGACAGGACCAGGGTGGCTGAGTAGCCGGACAGCACGATGACGTGGAACAGGTAGAGCCAGAGCAGCACGGCGACGCCGGCACCGATCTCGTCGAAGCCGCCGAACGGCACACCCAGGTCCAGCGGAAGGGAGGCGAAGAGCACGAAGCCGTGCATGAAACCGGACAGGTTCGCCGCCGTGAACGACCCCATCACGAGCGCCGAGAGCCAGTCCGGTGACGCCGGCCCGACCACCCGGAACACCCAGAGCAGCACCGGCGTGAGCACCAGCCAGACCGCCAGGAAGGACACCACCACACCCACCGCACCCACCCAGCCGCCCTGCCGGACCAGGCCGGTGGTGAGCGGCAGCGCCAGCAGGATCGACAGCAGTAGCGCGGGGGCCGGCGCGAGCAGCGGTAGCAGGAGCAGGCGGCCCCGCCAGCCGACCAGGTGCTCGTCCGAGCGAGGCTCGGCCACCGAGACGAACGCCCGCCGTAGGCCCTCGCCGTACAGCGACGCGGGCAGCAGCGAGGCCAGCGCCAGCAGCGGCGTCAACTCCACCCCGGCGTTGACCAGCGCGGCCACCGCCCGGGGCGCGCCGATCGCGGTGGGCAGCGCCTCCACGGCGTACGAGGTGAGCCGGCGTACCCGGTCGGCCCCGGCGACCAGAGAGGTGAGCCAGATCGCCAGTAGAGCCACCGGCACCACGGCGATCGCGCCGTAGAAGGTGATCGCGGCGGCGTGCAGCGACAGGTCCCGCCCCTGCACCGGGCGGAACGCCGCACTGATGATCCGCTTTGTCTGTTGCAGCCCGCCGCCCATCGGGGTTCCTTTCCCCGTACCGCCTCCCGTCACGCACGGGATCGCTCGCCGTGCGGCATGCCGGAGCCGCCGGACGGATGTCATCCGGCGGCTCCGGCGTACGGTGCGCCGGTGGTCAGCCCAGCGGCAGGCTCCGGGCCGCGCCGAGGCTCGTGTAGAAGCAGCCCGTGGTGGGCAGGCTCGTCGCCGCCGGCGGGGTCACCCCGTCGTAGAGCGCCAGCAGGAAGTTCTGCGGGCACCGCCGGGTGCTGCCGGTGCGGATACCGAAGTGCAGGTGCGGCCCGGTGGAGTTGCCGGTGTTGCCGGTGAGGCCGAGCTGCTGGCCGGGCGCGACCGACGCGCCGTTGCTCACCGACCACGCCGAGAAGTGGCAGTAGGTGTAGACCGCTCCGTCGGTGCCGGTGAGGTTGACGCCCTGGCCGCAGGAGCTGTCGTTGATGATGGTCACGGTGCCGGCCCGCACGGCGTACGCCCGGGTGCCGGTGCCGACGGGAAGGTCGATGGCGGGGTAGTCGTGGTGCGGGTCGTCGTACTCGGAGCGCGGCAGCGCGCTCTTCGTCAGCGGCAAGGACAAGCCGGAGCCGCCGGTTGTGGAGGTGATCCGGACGGCGTCCGCGACGACGTAGCCGGTGCCGGTGCTCCAGCGGCTCACCCCGACCACGGGGTGGTCGCCGGCGGCCAGCGTGAAGGTGCCGAGGCTGACCCAACGGCCTCCGTTGGAGCGCTGGTCCACGACCACGGTCTGGTTGCCGCCGGTGGTCGCCACGATGAACGGGGTAGCGCTGTTGTATCCGGCGTCCGCCGGGTACCACACCTCGACGAGGTGGGCGCCGGCAGTCGGGATCGAGGCGGAGAACCAGGCGGCGTCGCTGCCGCCGGTGTAGGGCGTCGCGAACCGGTAGTCGGCTCCGTACTTCTGGCCGGACCAGGACGATGTGCCCCAGTTGGCGCTGGCGGTGAAGCGTCCGGCGGTCGCGTTGTCCACGGTGGTGGTCGCCGCGGACGCGGATCCCACCGGCCCGAGCAGCACCATGGCGGCCGCCGTCACCCCGGTGATCAGAGCGCGCGCGGCGGTGGCGATTTTCACGAGGTCTCTCCGAGGGTCGAAGGGGCACGAAGGTCGGTTGGGCGAAGATATTCAACCAACAACCATCGATGATTGAAAGAGACCTTCATGAATCTCCCGGCGGCGGTCCCTGCGGCGGTGCGTGGCGCACGTCTTCCCGATCCGGCGGGGACGGGACTGTGTCGAGGTGGCGGGGTTCGGTGACGCGGTCGGGAAGCCTCGACCGCCCGTAGTGACGATCCTCCGGTGCCCCGCCCCATGCGGGCGCCGGGGATCGGGGCGTCAAACGGCCGGGAAACCGAGTTGCTCGGCGGACGCGTCGCCGGCCTGCCACGCGAACGGGTCATAGCCTCGCCCCCGAGCGATCTCGACGTTGAGAGCGAACAGCCGTCGGCCGATCTCGTCCTTGTCCTGGGCGATCGCCGTGGGCCATCCGTAACAGGCGGCCACCGCTTCGTCCAGCTCTCTGTGCAGCTTCCTGAGGTCGGCGTAGGCGCCCTCGTCCACGAGGTCGTAGAGCCTGGTCAGCCCGAACTGCTGCTCGGCGCAGATCTCCTGCCGGCGGGCGATCACCCGCCGACCTGCCTCCGCCACCCGCGCCCGCTGGTCGTCCGTGACGGGGGAAGGCCACGGGAACGTCAGGAATGTGGAGGTCGGGGCATAGCGTAGATCGTCTTTGACAGTCGAGGACTGAAACCACGCCCAGGCGCCGTGAGTGAAGGAGGAGAGGATTCCCATCGAGTAGTCGTCATCAAGAGTGATGGTGACTATCTGATTGCTGGGGCAGGTCCAAGGCTCACACCAGGTCGTCAGTAGGCGTGTGTCTCGTACGTGCACAGCGATGTAGCGAGGAAGGTAATACCACCGAACCCGCAGGCCATGATCCTTGCCGAACTGCCACCACTTTTCGCGTCTGTCCTTGCGGCGGTCATTGTCGCGGATCGGTTTGACTCGATCTCGCAGGATCTCCAGGGCGGCTGGATACCTCATAGCTTCTTCAAGAGGCCGTAGGCCAAAGTCGATGATCCAGCGCCGGGGCCGCTGAGCCGGATCGTCGGCGATATCGTCACCCATCAGATAGGGCCGGACCACGTCCGGGTACGAGGCATCCGTCCGATCGAGGAGTGACCTCGCCTCCTCGGTGGTCAGGATGAAGCCCTTACCCATCGGGCTCGGACCCTGTTGACATTTTCCCTCGTTCAGGGTGATCCGCTGTGCTTTGTCCGGCGGGTGTTGAGCCTGTACGAAGGAGATGCCGGGCAGCATCCAGAGCGACTCGGACCGGTCCGGCAACTCGGCGAGCGGGAAGTCACACAGCGGAGCCTTGGGATACGCGTCCGGCGCCCAGATCTCGAAGCGGTGGAACGAACAGAGCATGATGAACTGCGGACGACGCCTGGTGGTTACGCTCGTCCAGTCGCGCCAGTGCTCCAGCGCGTCCTTGCGGTGCTGGACGAGGCGCGTCGTCTCCTTCGGCGCCTTCATCTCCACGATGAGGTGAGCGGTCAGGTGCAGGTCCACGATCCCCGTGGACGAGTGTGCGTCTTCGAAGACCGCGCCGCGGTCCTTGCGGCTGACCCCATAGCACTCGAACAATTCGTCCAGATAGGTCTCCGCCTCCGAACGCTCGGTGCCGGCGTAGGCCTGCCATCGGGCAACGAAGCCGACCAGTGCCGCCCGGATCTGTTCATGACTGCGCATGGTCAGAAGACCTTAGGCGAATCCACCGACAAGACCTGGCCTGCTCAAATCCCAGCCCTTCCCGCCCAGGCTATGCCATCTCGACGAAGTCGAAATCCGCCCAGCGGCTCAGGTACGGGAACCGCCCCGGCGTTGACCACGGCGGCCACCGCCCGGGGCGCGCCAGCGTCCTGGCCTGGAGGGACTTGACGTTGAGACCTGCCGACTCGTCGGTCGACGCGAGGCGGTTGAGGCATCCGCGGGAATGGCTATGTCGTAGGTGTCAGGAGGGGCCATACCGCTCGCAGCGTGAGGACGGCGCCGACGACGAGGACGAGGGTGGCGGTGAGGATCGGGGTGGCGGTGGCGAGTCGGCCGGTCCAGCTCGCTGGCCGCGGGGAAATTCCGCGATGCAGTCGTTGGTGTAGTCCGACGAGTAGGAGCCCGGCGAGGGTCAGGGTGGCGGCCATGCCGAGGCCGTAGGCGAGGACCAGGAGAACGCCGAACCATGTTCGGCCCAGCGCGACTGCGCCGAGCAGGACGATGAGCGCGGAGGGGCTGGGCACGATGCCGCCGGCGATGCCCATGCCGAGTAGGCCCGCCCTGCCGCGGGCATGGTGATGGTGGTGGTGCCCACGGTGATGCTCATGTCCGTGATCATGGTCGTGGCGGTGGCTGTCACCGTGATGGTGACCCGATGCCGTGACGTCGGACTCGGCGGTGACGTGGGCGCCGGGTGCCGATCCCGCGAGGACAAGTGTTTGCGGCTGTGGCAGCTGGTGCTTCCTCCGGGCGGGGAGCGCTGACCGGAGCAGGCTGGCGCCGATGCCGGCGATGAGCAGGCCGCTGACTACACCGAGCCAGCCGAGGAGGGTTTCACCGGCCAGGGTCGACGCGGTGGTGAGCAGCAGTCCTGCGGTCAGGACGCCGGCGGTGTGGGTGGCGGTGACGGTGGCGCCGACAGTGAAGGCGTCGCGGTAGGTGCCGCGCCGGCCGGCGATGTAGGCGGCCATGACCGTCTTGCCGTGCCCGGGCAGCATCGCATGGGCGCCGCCGAGCAGCAGGGCCAGGAGGATCGCCAGTACGCCGGCCAGCGGCGTGAGTCGGTCCGCGCCGGCAATCGTGTTGAGTCGGTCACCGAGGGCGGTCATCGATCGGGCGATCGGGCCGGCGGCGGCGATCGCGGACTGACGTTCGCCGCTGGATGTGGTGCCTGCGCCCAGGGCCTGGATCCGCGCCGAGCGGTGGTTGAGCGGTGAGGACAGCAGGTCGTTGGGGTAGGTGCGCAGCTCGTCGGAGATGCTCGTGCTCGGCAACGGCGAGTCGCGCAGTCCGATGCCGTGTCCGACGGCGGTGGCCTCGTGCCAGCCGACGCGGTCGGTGCGGAAGGTGTCCTCGAAGCTGATCGTGGTGGCCCGCCGCAGGTCGACTGTGGCGGTGAGGTGACACTCGGTTCGACCGGTGACCAGGTTCGCCGCCCCGGAGTGGTAGGTGAGGTTGCTGGCAAGAACTGTCCACGTCAGGGTGTGGCCGGCTACCTCGGCGTGTAGGGCGCCTGCCATCGCCGCGCAGGTGGTGGCAGCGTGGGCTGCCGCCTCGGCCGGCTCGATGGTGCCGTTGCCGTCCCGGTCGACGGCGGGTTTCTGCTGCAGGGTGGGCAGCTCCGCTTCGTCGAGGACGGCCAGGTCCTCGATCCGGTCGGGATGCAGCTGCAGGCCGTGATAGTGGTTGACGGAGAAATTTCCCAGCGGGTGGGCGGTGGCCGGACTCGTCGGTGCCAGAGCGCACCCGACCGCGATGAAGGTCACCGCTACCGCGGCGCCGGCCTGTCGCCGCCTCATCCGCCGCCGCCGAGACTGTCGAGCAGGCGTCGCGCGATCGGCGCTTGAACGACGTCGAAGTGCGGGTTGATCGTCATCGCGAGGCTGAGATCTTCGCGAGCGTGGTCCCGGTCGCCGAGGGCGTGGCGGATCACACCGCGGTGGTAGTAGAAGGTGGCGTTTCGCCAGCCGAGGCGGGTGGCCTGCAGGGAGTAGTCCAGAGCCTCGGCGTCACGTCCGTTGCGGTGCAGCGCCCATGCCAGGGCGTCAGCGGTCAGGACGGTGCGACGGGCGGACCATTCCGCCTGTGCCTCGGTCAATGCTTCGGCGGCCTGGTCGTGGTCGGCGAGGTAGGTCGCCGCGGTGAGGTGATCGGAGATGCCGTTGGCGGCGGACAGCTGCCGGGCTGCGGCGACCAGGTCGTACTGCTGGCGCGCCTGGTCGGCCTTGCCGGAGACGGTGAGGAGGTCACCGTATTCGATCAGCAGCTCGGGCAGCGGGAGTGCCTGCACGGCGCGGGCGTAGTCGGCGAGGGCGTCGTCGCTCTGGCCGAGCGCGGCGCGCGCCTTACCGCGTCCGGCGTAAAGCTGCTGGTAGGTGGGATCGGCGGTGAGGCCGGCGTCGTATTCCCGCAGGGCTGCCTGCGGGTCGCCGTTGTGGAACGCCAACTCGCCGAGGTAGTAGCGGCAGAAGGCCCGGTCGGCGGGGCTGCTGGCCTGGGCCAGGGCACGGTTGAGCGCGCCGCGGGCTGCCGCGACCTGCCCGCGCTGTTCGAAGTCGTAGGAGGCGCGGGTGAACGCCGCCACCCCTGGTTCGACGTCCAGCATGCGCTGCACCTGGATACGCGCGCCGTCGTAGTCGCCGAGTTGGGTGAGCGCGTCGACCAGCACGCCGTGGACGTTGCCGGAGTGGGGGTTGAGGGCCTCGGCGCGGCGTCCCCAGTCACGTGCGGCGCTGAAGTCGTGGCGGGCGTTGGCCAGCGCCGCCGTGCCGACCATCGCCTTCCAGTTCGTGGCGCTCTCCAGTTCCAGCGAGCGCCGCAACGCGCCGTCGGCCTTCGGGTAGTACGACGGGTCACCGGTGATCCGGCCCTGTTGCACGTATGCCGAGCCGAGCTCGGCCCACGTCGACCAGTCCTTTGGCACATCGACGAGCCGCCGCTGGGCTTTCGCGATGGTGGATCGCAGGGCGTCGGCACCCGCCTGCGGCCCGGTCCGCGCGGGCGGGCCGACCGGGCCCGGGGAACGTTGTTGTTCCTGCAGCTGACCCGTGACGATCGGGGTGCCTACCAGCAGCACGACGCCGGCCAGCAGCAACACGACGGGCAGCCGGGTGAGCCCCCGGCACACGACGGACAGCCGACGCCGCAGACGGCTCATGAGCCACCGCCGACAAGCGTGGCGTACGCGACGAGGTTGTCCCGATAGCTGCCCGCCCGCCGGTCGAACGTGCCGGTGCAGGTGATCAGCCGCAATTCCGCCCGCTCACTGCGGGCGTAGACCGCGCCAGCGGGAAACCTGTCCTTCGGATACTCGTCGAGCCGATAAATCCGGAAACTCATCACCGACCCGGCGATGTCGCGGACCTGAACCTCACTGCCCACCACCAGGTCCCGCAACCGGTAGAAGACCCCTGGGCCGGTGTGGGAGTCCACGTGACCCACGATCACCGCCGGTGGACCTCCTGGCTCCCCCGGCATCGGGCCGCCCGCATACCAACCGGCCACCTGATAGTCGCTGGGGGCGGGCAGTGAGCCGTCCGGCTCACGGGCCAGGTCGACCAGCTCAGACCGCACCCCGATCGACGGTATCGCCACCTCGGTCGGCTGCGCGGGCGACCCGGACCCGCTCTGGCCGGGACGGGGATCCAGGGGTGCGGCCAGCGCACCCGGCGGCGCCGCGGCCGGCACCCCGGGTGCTCCCGTCAAGGGTCGCTCGACCGCCGTAAGCGCGACTGTCATCAGCACGATGAGTCCTCCAACGATCATGAGCAGCGCGCGCAGGGGTCGCCGCCTCAGCGGCAGTACGGCCAGTCGTGCGCGTCTGCGCAGCCGCATGGCAACCATCAAAGAGTTCTCCCGCCTCAGATCGGCTGACCACAGCCCGGCCCCGCCCAGCGCCGCCGACGGCTTCCGCCCGCCCGGCTCGGGCGCCAGGGTGCGGCGCGCCCATGTGGCCGCGCCGCACCCCTCAATCAGCTGCTGGCCGGGCGCGAGACGGTCAGCCGGTGACGGCGGCGGCTGACCAGCAGGCCGGCGCCGAAACAGGCCGCCGCAGCGATGCCGCCCGCGATCCTCACCCAGACCACGCCCGTGGACGCGGTGCCGCCGGCGCCGCTGGGCACGCCACCGGAGGGCATCCCGTCGGCGTCGATCTGGTTCACCGCCACGTTGCTGGGCAGCGCCAGATACGGGAAGGTGTTTCCGAACGGCACGTTGTTCGTGTTGACCTTGTCCCCGGCGGCGAGCGCGGGAACGAGCTGCCCGGTCTGCGCCGCGCCCTCGAAGGCCTGCAGCTCGATGTCCAGCACGTCGTCGGCGAGCCGGCGTCCGTTCGGGAAGCCCTGCAGGTCACCGCCGAGCACACCCAGGCGGTTCGGGTTGGCCGTCACCGGCACGCTCATGTTCAGCCGTAGCTCCTCCGCCGGCACGAACGACTTCGCGTCCACGTCCGCGTTGAGGATCTGCGAGTTCAGATCCGCCTGGATCGGCGGCGTCGACCCGTCCAGGGTCGGCGCGTTCTTCGCGATCCCGGTCAGGAAGATCTCCGCGAGATCGTTGCGCGGCGTGGCCGGTGCCGGAATGTTGTAGATCTGCTGAATCACCCGCGGCAACTCCGGGTTGAGGACGCGGTCGATCAGCGCCTGGTTCTTGCTGTCGTCCGCCGGCGTGCTGGCGTTGAAGCCATCCTTCTGGTTAGCCGCCGGCACCAGCTCATTGACCAACGGATTACCCAGCCGCGACACCTGCACCTGATCCCCGCCGGCCTTGGGGTCGGAGACCTGCATCCCAGACTGCGAGGTGGCGCTCCACACGCCGATCACCGGGTTGCGGGTGTCGTCGTTGTTCAACGCCAGCGCCGATTTGGGCACCTGCAGCGCCACGGTCTGCACGTTGTAGCCGGCCAGGGTGTCCTGCCCCCGCTCGGACAGATTCGCGCCGTAGATCAGGTCGAACACCCGCAGGTCCAGGAAGAACGGATCCTCGGCCTGACCCGCGTACGTCTGACCGCCACCCTCGACCGACGTCACGGCCTGCTGCCGCAGCCGTCCGTAGTCCGGCATCGAGGCCGGGCCAACGTTCGACGGCGCAACGATCCCGTCCCGCACCAGCACCCGCGACTGCCCACCCTTGATCTCGCTGAGGGTGTAGGTCTGCTTGAACAGCAACGTCGGATCGTTCAGGTTGTTGACCACGCCGTTGTTGTAGAGAAATGTGGTGCCATCGCGCTTGTCGTCGTTGGCGAACACCCACCGGTAGGTGACGTCCGCGCGGGCGTCACCGTTGTTGTCGATGTTGATGTCGTACTGGGCGCCGGGCTTGAAGAAGTAGAAGTTCGGCCCCCCGTTGGGCTCCTGAAACGGCAGCCAGTTAGCGATCAGCGTCACCGTGTCCTGCTTGTCGGGGCTGACGAAGGCATACACGTCGGTGTTGTCCACCTCCGGATCGCCCGCGATCAACGGCGCCTCCCGGTGACTCGACGCGTCAGCCACCTCCGACACCAGGCCCGCGCCACCGGTCGCGGCCACCAACGCCAGCACACCCGCGCTGGCATACCACGCCAACGCACCCCGCCCCGGCCTGGCGAATCTGACACCACCTTGCACGTCCCCCACCCCCGCCTCACCTCGTGATCACTAAGCTCCCGATCAGGACGCATCCCATCCACGATTCAACAGCGACCACTACTGAGCGATGGCACAAACGCGAAAGTTCATACGACACCAGGCGGACTTGGACGCACGTGACACTGCGCGGCACCGTTGCATGAGCGTTGGCAAGATCGAGGCGGGCCTGAGCGGTGGAGTCATCGACCCGCTCTCGCCCGTGGTTGCCTCCGACGTCGGCGTTCGCCGGGTTCCTGTTCCCGACCGAGGTGATCGTGGTCGCGGTCCGCTGGTATCTGCGCCTCAACCTCTCGTATCGCGACGGCGCGACCAATGGCCGGCGGGCGGCGTGGCACGGCGGATCCGGTCGGCCGTCATCTGCCACGCCTGCGCCTCGTCGACCAGGCAGCCGGCGAGCAGCTCGCGGCCCCGGGCGAGGACCGCGAGGGCGTCGGGGTGACCCGGCAGCCACTGCTCGGCGTCCCCGACGGTCAACTCGGCCCGCCGGCCGGGCAGCGGCGTCGCCCCGGGTGGCAGGCCGCCGAGCCGGTCGAGGTGCCCGGCGGAGAGGATCTGATACCACATGGCGTCGGGAATGAGCGCGTCAGCGAGCATCTCCACCCCGGGCCGCCGGGTCACCGGCATTCCGTCGCTCGGGAGCCACTGCGACCACTGTGGCGTGGTCACCCGACGGCTGTCCGGCTCGGCGTTCACCCCGGCCCAGGCCAGCAATCCGCTGTGTGCGTGCAGCTTGTCGCGCAGCCGGTGCATCGACCCGGCCAGGTCGCCAGCGTCAGTAGGGTCGGCGCGCGGCGGCGCGACGGTGAACGCCGCCGCGGGTAGCACGTCGTGGTAGCCGCCGACGGTCGCGGCCACCAGCCGGTTGGTGAGGTCGCCGGCGAGCAGGGTCACCGTGATGGCTGTGGGCAGGGTGGACAGTACGGCGGCGGTGGCCGAGCCGGCCGCCTCGGCGGTGAGCGGAACCCGCACACCGAGCACGACCGCGCTCAGCTCGTCCGCGGGCCCGCGCTCGGCGTGCAACCAGTCGAGCGCCACGTTCAGCAGGGGCGGGGGCAGTTGGCACGAGGCGTCGCCGAACGGCGCGCCGAGTGGCCCGCGCAGGTAGGCCCGCGCGGACACGCCGAACTCCTCGATGTCGTGGCTCGGGCCGCGCCGGGCCACCGAGACCAGAGCGTCGCGCACACCGGCATCGCGCAGTTGCCGGGCCAGCATCTCCGGTATGGCGAGGACATGCTCGGCGGGGAGCGGGCCGAAGTCGATCACGAGGAGCAGCGCGCCGGGCAAGGCGATCGGTGACGAGACGACGGCCGGGCCCACCGGCTCCCCGCCGGCTCCCGTCGCTTCGAGCCGAAGCAGAGCCTGCCGGAGTGCGGCCACCGCCACGGGCACACCGGCGTCGTCCGAGCGGACTTCGATCGTCAGGCAGTGCTGCTCGCGCAGAGTTTCATCGATATCGAGCACTACGACGACGGCCATGTGTCCCCCAATGGTGGCGCATCCGCTCTGGGCGGCAGTCCTATTTTCGATTTCCGCTTCGTGCGTCGATCGTGGATGGGGAAAGGATTGATTGACATTCCTCTATTGACAAGGGAAGGGGCGCGTCGGGGAGCATATTGCCGTCGCTCATTCTCCGGCGACCCTGCCAGGTGCGCTAAGCGCCGAACTGGCCGGTACACGTCATTAGTTCGAATGCGCAAAGCATGAAATAGGGCGGCCCAGATTCCATAATGTAACGCAATCGAAGGGACCGGCGCTGTTACGAATCCCAACGACTATCGCCGCACTTTTCCCAACCCTTCGGCAACGGCCGAGGTCCGTGATCGCCGTACGGGGTGCCGGCTGTCTCGGTAACGTCACCCGCAGCCGGGCGGCGGCACACCGGTCCGGTGCGAGGGGGTGGGCGTCGTGGCCGGCTCGGGCGGATCCCGGGGCGTGGTGGTCGGCGGCGCCATCGGCATCACCAGCACCAGGGCGGTCGCCGCGGTGCACCAGCCGGCCGCTGATGCCTTTGCCTGTCCAGGATCGGTCACTCATTAAGATCGCCCGCCATGACCGTTCTCACCACTGAACGCCTGATCCTGCGCGACTGGACCGCGGACCCGGTCGACCTGGCCCGCATCTACGACATCTACTCCCGCCCCGAGATCACGCGATGGCTGGGCGCGGCACCCGGGCTGCCGCTGACCGACCCGGCGCAGGCCGCCGACCGGCTGCAGATCTGGCGGGACCGCCACGCCGCCGACCATGGCCGGTACGGCACCTGGGCGATCGAGGTGCGCGACACCGGTCTGGTGGTCGGCACGGTGCTGCTCAAGCCGCTGCCGGGGCGGGACGAGGCGCGGCGTACCGATGACATCGAGGTGGGCTGGCACCTGCACCCGGATTCGTGGGGTCACGGCTACGCCACCGAGGCGGCCCGCGCGGTGACGGCGCGGGAGTTCGTCACCGGCACCCCGCAGATCTACGCGGTCGTCTCGCCGGGCAACGATCCGTCGATGGCGGTCTGCCGGCGACTCGGCATGGCTCACGTGGGCCGGCGCACCGACTGGTATGGCGGCGAGGAGCTGGAGGCCTTTGTCCTGCCCGCCCCGACCGACTGACCACCGCCAGCGAAGCGAAGGAAGGGCCCCTGTCGACGCCAGGCGTTGACAGGGGCCCCTTCATTTCCGCCGAACGCCGACAGATGGGCGGCCGTCAATAGTCACGGTGGTCGAAGTGTTGACGCCCTCGTAGCACGTCAGTAACATCTGGTCAACGTCATGCAAAATCTCGACAAAGGTGTGCTTGATTCTTTGCATGACGCCGCAAGTTTCAGCGGGCTGACTCTTTGGCGTCTTTTCTCCCCTTTCCCGCCGCCACCACCACCCTCGCCTCCTCGGCGCCTCCCCACACCGGCCGGCACGCCCCCGCGCGTCGGCCGACGACGCGCCGAATCACGCCCCACGCCGTGGCCAGTCCGTCGCGGCACCGTCCCCCCAACGACAGGACAGTGATGAGACGAACGAATCTGTTCAGGATGGTGGCGGCGACAGTCGCGGCCACGGTGATCGCCACGGCCGGGTCGACGGCCGCCGCCAACGCGGCGGAGAACCCCCGCTCCGCCGGCACGACAGCCGCGACGAGCACCGCCTTCGCCCCGGCGGCCACCAACCTCGCCCAGGGCCGCCCGACCCAGGAGAGTGGCCACGCCGACGTCTACGACTCGCCGAAGGTCGTCGACGGCAACCCGGGCAGCTACTGGGAGAGCACCAACAACTCGTTCCCCGAGTGGGTGCAGGTCGACCTTGGCTCGTCGCAGGCCGTGAACCAGGTCGTGCTGAAGGTGCCGACCTCCGGCTGGGCGACCCGCACGCAGACCCTGAGCGTGCAGGGCAGTACCAACGGATCGTCATTCAGCAACCTGGTGCCGTCGCAGACCTACACGTTCAACCCGGCGAGCGGCAGCACGGTCACGATCAACTTCAGCCAGACCTCGACGCGCTACGTGCGTATCGACATCACGGCAAACAGCGGGTGGCCGGCCGGGCAGCTGTCCGAGCTTGAGGTCTACGGCAGCGGCGGTGGCGGTCCGGACACGACCGCGCCGAGCGTGCCGGGCAATCTCTCGTACACCCAGTCGGGCACCACGATCACCCTCAACTGGGTCGCGTCGACCGACAACCCGGGCGGCAGCGGCATCGCCGGCTACGACATCTACCGCAACGGCACGCTCCTGCAGTCCATCGGGAACGTGACCACCTTCAACGACACGCAACCGGCCACGGCGACCGTGTCGTACCACGTCCGGGCGCGCGACGTCGCGGGCAACCTCTCGGGAAACAGCAACACGGTGACCCGTACCGGCAGCGGTGACACCACCGCGCCGAGCGTCCCGGGGACGCTGTCGCACAGCACGTCGGGCAACACGATCACGCTCAACTGGGGCGCCTCCACCGACTCCGGTGGCAGCGGGCTGGCCGGCTACAACGTCTACCGCGGCGGCAGCCTGATCGCGACGCTGGGCACCGTCCTCACCTACCAGGACAACCAGCCGTCGACGGCGACGGTGTCCTACTACGTCCGCGCACGCGACGGCGCGGGCAACCTGTCCGGAAACAGCAACACCGTCACCCGGACCGGCACCCCGCCCCCCGCCTGCACCAACGTGGCGCAGGGCAAGACCATGACGGCGAGCGGCTCCACCTTCACCTTCACGCCGGAGAAGGCGAACGACGGGCAGGTCACGACGTACTGGGAGGGCGCGGCGAGCTACCCGCAGACCCTGACCGTGGCGCTGGGCGCGAACCACTCGATCACGGCCGTCGCCGTCAAGCTGAACCCGGACCCGGCCTGGGGCACCCGTACCCAGAACATCCAGATCCTCGGCCGCGACCAGGCCTCGTCCACGTACACCAGTCTGGTGTCGGCGGCGAACTACCAGTTCGTCCAGGGCAACAACGTGGTGACCATCCCGGTCACCGCGACCACTGCCGACGTGCAACTGCGGTTCACCGCCAACACCGGTGCGCCGTCGGGCCAGGTGGCCGAGCTTGAGGTGTGCGGCACGCCGGCGCCCAACCCTGACCTGGTCATCAGCTCGACTACCTGGTCTCCCGCGTCGCCCAGCGAGGCCACCCCGGTCACTCTCTCGGCCGTGGTCCAGAACGTGGGCTCGGCTGCGGCCGGACCCACCACGGTGAACTTCAGCCTGGCCGGCACGGTTGCCGGTAGCGCCGCGGTGGGTGCGCTCAGCGCGGGAGGCTCGACCACTGTCTCGTTCAACGCCGGGACCCGGCCGATGGGCAGCTACAGCGTCTCGGCGGTGGTCGACCCGACGAACACGATCGTCGAGCAGAACAACGGCAACAACAGCTTCACCGCACCGTCGCCGTTGGTGGTCGTGCAGGCTCCGGGGCCTGACCTGCAGGTCCTCAGCATCAGCTCCAACCCGCCGAACCCGGCCGTCGGGGCGTCTGTCACGTTCACCGTGGCGGTACGCAACCGCGGCACCACCGCGACCGGCGCGACCACGGTCACCCGGTTGGTGGTGGGCGGCACCACGCTCAACACCAACACCGCGTCGATCGCCGCCGGCGCGACGGTCACCGTCGCGGTCGCCGGGAGCTGGACCGCCACCAGCGGCGGAGCCACCATCACGGCCACCGCCGACGCGACCAACACCGTCGCCGAGACCAACGAGACCAACAACGCGTTCACCCAGTCGATCGTGGTCGGGCGTGGGGCGGCGGTCCCGTACGTCTCCTACGAGGCCGAGGCCGGCCGGTACCAGGGCGCGCTGTTGGAGGCCGACCCGCTGCGCACCTTCGGCCACACCAACTTCGCCACCGAGTCCTCGGGCCGCAAGTCAGTACGACTGAACAGCACCGGTCAGTTCGTCGAGTTCACCTCGACCAACCCCGCCAACTCCATCGTGGTGCGCAACTCCATCCCGGACGCGCCCGGCGGGGGTGGCATCGAGGCGACGATCAGCCTCTACGTCAACGACGTCTTCTCCCGGAAGCTGACCCTCTCGTCGCGGCACAGCTGGCTCTATGGCAACACGGACGGGCCGGAGGCGCTGACCAACACCCCGCAGGCCGACGCCCGGCGGCTGTTCGACGAGTCGAACGCGCTGCTGTCGCAGTCGTACCCGGCGGGCACCCGGTTCAAGTTGCAGCGCGATGCCGGCGACTCCGCCTCGTTCTACGTCATCGACATGATCGACCTGGAGCAGGTGGCGCCGGCCGCGAGCCAGCCGACCGAGTGCACCTCGATCACGTCGTACGGTGCGGTCCCCAACGACGGACTCGACGACACCGCGGCCATCCAACGGGCCGTGACCGACGACCAGAACGGGGTCATCGGCTGCGTCTGGATTCCGGCCGGGCAGTGGCGGCAGGAGCAGAAGATCCTGACCGACGACCCGCTGAACCGGGGTACGCACAACCAGGTCGGCATCAGCAACGTCACGATCCGGGGCGCCGGCATGTGGCACTCACAGCTCTACACGCTGACCGAGCCGCAGAACGTGGTGGGCGGCATCAACCACCCGCACGAGGGCAACTTCGGCTTCGACATCGACAAGAACACCCAGATCTCCGACATCGCCATCTTCGGCTCGGGCCGGATCCGTGGCGGTGACGGCAACGCCGAGGGCGGGGTGGGTCTGAACGGTCGGTTCGGGACAGGCACCCGGATCAGTAACGTCTGGATCGAGCACGCCAACGTGGGTGTCTGGGTGGGACGCGACTACGACAACATCCCCGACCTCTGGGGCCCGGCCGACGGCTTGCAGTTCACCGGTATGCGGATCCGCAACACCTATGCCGACGGCATCAACTTCAGCAACGGCACGCGGAACTCGCGGGTGTTCAACTCGTCCTTCCGTACCACCGGCGACGACGCGCTGGCCGTCTGGGCCAACCCGTACGTCAAGGACCGGAACGTGGACATCGCCCACGACAACCACTTCGTCAACAACACCATCCAGTTGCCCTGGCGCGCGAACGGCATCGCCATCTACGGCGGCTACGACAACTCGATCGAGAACAACCTGATCTACGACACCGCGAACTACCCGGGCATCATGCTGGCGACCGACCACGACCCGCTGCCCTTCTCCGGGACGACGCTGATCGCCAACAACGGGCTCTACCGGACCGGCGGTGCCTTCTGGAACGAGGACCAGGAGTTCGGTGCCATCACCCTCTTCCCCGCCACCAGGGACATCGTCGGGGTCACGATCCGGGACACCGACATCTACGACTCGACGTACGACGGCATCCAGTTCAAGAACGGCGGCGGCAACATGCCGAACGTCGCGATCACCAACGTGCGGATCGACAAGTCCAACAACGGCGCCGGCATCCTCGCGATGAGCGGGGCCCGGGGCAACGCCACGCTGACCAACGTGACCATCACCAACTCGGCCGACGGCAACATCGTGATCCAGCCAGGATCGCAGTTCGTGATCAACGGCGGCTAGTCCCGACCGAGGGCCGCTGCGGCGGCCCTCGGTCGCCGGCCGGCGGCTTGATCGACACGGGTTCGGCGATGTCGGGGTATCCGGGTGTCAGGGATACCCCGACATCGGCGATCTGGAGTCGATCAGCGCCGGGCTCCCAGCGGGCGCTCAGCGCCTCTGGGGAACAATGGCCCCGTGACTTCCCCCCGCGACCTTGTCCTGCTCGGGTCCACCGGTTCGATCGGCACGCAGGCCATCGACATCGTCCGGCGCAACCCGGACCGGTTCCGGGTGGTGGCGCTCGGCGCCGGTGGCGGCAACGTCGCGCTGCTCGCCGCGCAGGCCCTGGAGCTCGGCGTCGACGCGGTCGGGGTGGCCAAGGCATCCGCCGCGCAGGACCTCCAGCTCGCGTTCTACGCGGAGGCGAGCAGGCGCGGGTGGGCCACCGGCGACTTCAAGCTTCCCAAGATCGTGGCCGGGCCGGACGCGATGACCGAGCTGGCCCAGTGGCCGTGCGACATCGTGCTCAACGGGGTGGTCGGCTCGCTGGGCCTCGCTCCTACGCTGGCCGCGCTGCGCAGTGGTCGTACTCTCGCCCTGGCCAACAAGGAGTCCCTCGTGGCGGGCGGCCCGCTGGTAAAGGCCGCGGTGGCGCGGCCGGGGCAGATCGTCCCGGTCGACTCGGAGCACTCGGCGCTGGCCCAGTGCCTGCGTTCCGGGTCACGCGGTGAGGTGCGCCGGCTGATCGTCACCGCCAGCGGCGGCCCGTTCCGGGGCCGGGGCCGCGACGAGTTGACGCAGGTCACACCCGAGCAGGCGCTGGCACACCCGACCTGGAACATGGGGCCGGTCGTCACGATCAACTCGGCCACGATGGTCAACAAAGCGCTTGAGGTGATCGAGGCGCACGAGTTGTTCGACGTGCCCTACGCCGACATCACCGTGATGGTGCACCCACAGTCGGTGATCCACTCCATGGTCGAGTTCACCGACGGATCCACGATCGCCCAGGCCAGCCCACCGGACATGCGGCTGCCCATCGCGCTGGGGATCGGCTGGCCGGACCGGGTGCCCGGGGCCGCCGCCGCGGTCGACTGGACGAGCGCGCACACCTGGGAGTTCGCCCCGCTGGACGACGCCGCGTTCCCGGCGGTGGCGCTGGCCAAGGCCGCCGGGGAGGCCGGGCGCTGCCGCCCGGCGATCTACAACGCGGCGAACGAGGAGTGCGTCGAGGCGTTCGTGGCGGGCCGGCTGCCGTTCCTCGGCATCGTCGACACGCTGGAGCGCGTGTTGGAGGACGCTCCCGACTTCGCCGAACCAGGTACCGTCGAGGACGTGCTCGCGGCCGAGTCGTGGGCACGCGCGCACGCGCAGGAGATCATCGCGGGTTCGGTGGAAGGAGCTTGATGTCGTACCTGCTCGGGGTGGTCCTCTTCGCCCTGGCCATTCTCATCTCGGTGAGTCTGCACGAGGCGGGGCACCTGCTCACCGCCAAGGCGTTCGGGATGAAGGTCACCAAGTACTTCGTCGGATTCGGCCCCACCCTCTGGTCGTTCAAGCGGGGCGAGACCGAGTACGGCGTCAAGGGCATCCCGCTCGGCGGTTTCTGCAAGATCGTCGGGATGACCCCGCAGGACGACGATGTGGACCCGGCCGACCAGCCGCGGGCGATGTGGCGCTACCCGGTCTGGAAACGGACGATCGTGATGGCCGCGGGTTCGATCACCCACTTCGCGCTCGCCCTGATCACCATCTGGATCCTCGCCGTCTCCGCCGGCCTGCCCAACCCGGACTTCCCGACCACCGACGCGCAGGCCCGCAATGAGCCGGCGGTCATCCAGCTCAGCCCGTGCGTGGTGCCGGAGAACGCGCTGCGGGCGTGCACGCCCGCCGACGCGGCCAGCCCTGCCGTGCAGGCGCAACTGCGCGACGGTGACCGGATCACCTCGGTCAACGGCACCCCGATCGGCAACTACGGCGACCTGCTCACCACGCTGCGCAATCTCAAGCCGGGGGAGACCGCGCGGATCGAGTACGTCCGTGACGGGCAGCCGGGCAGCACGAGCACCGTGCTCGCGCAGACCCAGCGTCCGCCCCTGGACGACCCGAAGGGCGCCGCCGGGCCGGTGGCCGCCCTCGGCGTCGGCCTCGTCCCCAGCACCCCCACCCGGGTGACGTACGGGCCGGTCGGCGCCTTTGGCGCGACCGCCTCCTTCACCGGCGACCTGGCCGTCGGTACGGCCCAAGCGCTGCAGCGGCTCCCGCAGAAGGTCCCCGCCCTGTGGACCGCCCTCACCGGCGGCGAGCGGGACGTGGACACCCCGATCAGCGTGGTCGGCGCCAGCCGGCTCGGCGGCGAGGCCGTGGAGAACAACGCCTGGCTGGTCTTCTTCATGCTCTTCGTGTCGCTGAACTTCTTCATCGGCGTGTTCAACCTGCTGCCGCTGCTCCCGGTGGATGGCGGCCACATCGCCATCGCCTGGTTCGAACGGGCCCGCTCCTGGATCTACGCGCGGATCGGCCGGGCCGACCCTGGCCGGGTCGACTACCTCAAACTGATGCCCTTCACGTACGTGGTGATCCTGATTGGTGGTGCGTTCACCCTGCTCACCATCGCCGCGGACGTCGTCAACCCGATCACGCTCTTCTCAAGGTGAGTGCCTGAAGTGACCGCAATCAGTCTCGGTATGCCCGCCGTGCCGCCCCCGCCGCTCGCACCACGCCGGGCCAGCCGCCAGATCATGGTCGGCTCGGTCCCGGTCGGTGGCGGTGCGCCGGTGTCCGTGCAGTCGATGACCACCACCCTCACCTCCGACGTCAACGCGACCCTCCAGCAGATCGCCGAGCTGACCGCGTCCGGCTGCCAGATCGTCCGGGTGGCGGTGCCGTCCCAGGACGACGTCGAGGCGCTGCCGGCGATCGCCAAGAAGTCGCAGCTCCCGGTGATCGCCGACATCCACTTCCAGCCCAAGTACGTCTTCGCGGCGATCGACGCGGGCTGCGCGGCGGTCCGGGTCAACCCGGGCAACATCCGCCAGTTCGACGACAAGGTCCGGGAGATCGCCAAGGCGGCCGGTGACGCCGGCGTGCCGATCCGGATCGGCGTCAACGCCGGCTCCCTGGACAAGCGGCTGCTCAGCAAGTACGGCAAGGCCACCGCCGAGGCGCTGGTCGAGTCGGCGCTGTGGGAGTGCTCGCTGTTCGAGGAGCACGGCTTCCGGGACATCAAGATCTCGGTCAAGCACAACGACCCGGTCGTGATGATCCGGGCGTACCGGCAGTTGGCCGAGCAGTGCGACTACCCGCTGCACCTGGGCGTCACCGAGGCCGGCCCGGCCTTCCAGGGCACCATCAAGTCGGCGGTCGCCTTCGGCGCCCTGCTCGCCGAGGGGATCGGCGACACCATCCGGGTGTCACTCTCCGCCCCGCCGGTCGAGGAGATCAAGGTCGGCAACCAGATCCTGGAGTCGCTGGGGTTGCGCGAGCGGGGCCTGGAGATCGTCTCCTGCCCGTCCTGTGGGCGGGCCCAGGTGGACGTCTACAAGCTCGCCGAGGAGGTCACCGCCGGTCTGGAAGGGCTGCCGGTGCCGCTGCGGGTGGCCGTGATGGGCTGCGTCGTCAACGGTCCGGGCGAGGCCCGCGAGGCCGACCTCGGCGTCGCCTCCGGCAACGGCAAGGGCCAGATCTTCGTCAAGGGGCAGGTCGTCAAGACGGTGCCCGAGGCGCAGATCGTGGAGACGCTCATCGAGGAGGCGCTCCGGATCGCCGACGAGATGGGTGCCGAGCTGCCCGAGGAGTTGCGCGGGCTGGTCACCGGCCCGACCGTCACCGTGCACTGATCCGTCCGGCGGCGCTCTCTCGCGCCGACGACGCGTACCGAATAGAGCGGCCGTCTCCCCTTTGGGAAACGGCCGCTCTTTTGGTGTTCCGGGTGGTGCGGCCTCGTGTCACTCGGATTCGGCGAGGATCGCGTACAGCTTGCGCCGGGTCTCGTCGAGCACCTTGGCGGCCCGCTCCCGCTGGTCGTCGGTGCCGTTCATCATCACCTGGCGCAGCGCGCTCATCGCCTGCGTACCGGCGTCACGGATGTCGTGCCAGCTGTTCACCGTGTCCTCGGCGAACTCCGCCCACGGTGGGGTCTGCGCGGCCTCGGTGGCCTCGGCCTGACCGGCCTCGGTGACCGCGAACCGCTTCCGTCCGCCGCCGGACTCCTCCGTGCTGGCGACGATCACCCCCTCGTCCTCCAGCAGTTGGAGGGTGGGGTAGATCGAGCCAGGGCTCGGCCGCCAGGCCCCGCCGGTGCGGGAGTCGATCTCCTGGATCATCTCGTAGCCGTGCATCGGCCGCTCGGTGAGCAGTGCCAGCACCGCGCCCCGGACGTTCGGGCGTCGGCCCCGACCCCGTCCCCGGCCGCGCCCACCCCAGGGACCGCCGGGTCCGCCGTGGCCATGGCCGTGCGGGCCGGGCGGGACCGGCGGGAAGCCGAAGCCGCGCCTCCGAGCCTCGTGCATCGGGTGTTGATCTCGATGGAATCTCATGTCCGTTCCTTCCTTGGACTGTCGCTGATGCATCAACGATATATCGGCAACGCATCGCTGGCAAGTCCCGGCTGCAAACCGTACGTACGTCTTGTTAAGGTGTCGGGCATGCGCCTGCTTCCCCCACCCGGCCCGGCCCGGACACTCACCCTCGGCACCCTGGTCAAGACCGTCGGGCGGGGCCTCTGGCTGGTCGCCAGCGCGCTCTTCCTCACCCGGTCGGTCGGCCTCTCACCGACCCAGGTGGGCGTCGGGCTGACCATCTCGGCGCTGGTCGGCGTACTCGCCAGCGCGCCGAGCGGCTACCTCGCCGACCGCATCGGGCCGCGCGGCGCACAGGTCGGAGGGCTGATCGCCGCCGGCACCCTGACCGCCGGCCTGATCACCGTCCGGTCGTTCGTCGCCTTCCTGGTGGTGGGCGCCGCCACGGCACTCGCCGACGCGGTCGAGCGCGGCGCCCGGGGCGCGCTGATCGCCGGCGTGATCCCCGCCGACCAGCGGGTGCACACCCGCGCCTACCTGAGGGCCACCACCAACGTCGGCATCTCCGTCGGCGCCGTCCTCGGCGGCTTCGCCATCGCCGCCGACACCCGCGCCGGGTACGTCGCGCTGATCCTGACCGCAGCGGCCGCGTCGCTGGCCGCGGCGGTGGTCTTCCTCCGGCTGCCCACCGTCGCGCCGGTCGCCGCCCCGACCCACGGACCCCGGCTGATCGCCCTGCGGGACCGCCCGTTCCTCGCGTTCACCCTGCTCGACGGGCTGATGTCCATGCACTTCAGCCTGCTCACCATCGCCCTGCCGCTGTGGATCGCCGGGCACACCCGGGCACCGGCCTGGATGATCTCCGGGTTGACGCTGGTCAACACTGTGCTGGTGGTGCTCCTCCAGGTACGCGCCGCGCGCAGCGCCGTCACCCTGCCGGGAGCCGCCCGCGCCTCCCGTCGGGCGGGGGTGGCCATCGCGCTGGCCTGCGTACTCTTCGCCGCCAGCGGCTCGCTGCCCACTGCGGCCGCCGTCGCTCTCCTCTGCTGCGGGTCGCTGGCGCACGTGATCGGGGAGCTGTGGCATTCCGCCGCCGGATGGGGGATCTCCTTCGGGCTGGCGCCGGCCAACGCGCAGGGGCAGTACCAGGGGGCATACGGCATGGGGTACGAACTCGGCAAGATGCTCGCCCCGGTCGTCGTGACCAGCCTCGCGCTCGGCTGGGGCGTACCGGGCTGGCTGCTGCTCGGCGGGCTGTTCCTCCTACTTGGTGCCCTGGTGCCCCCAGTCGTCCGGTGGGCCGGCCGCACCCGGCCGACCAGCCTTCCTGCCGAGCCCGTGCCCGTCTGAGGCCGGGCTCGTCACTCGGCCGGCGGGGCGGGGTTCCGATCTGGCAGGCTGGTACACGTGCTGACGGTGCCGGTACGGCAACTGGGAGAATCGGAGCGCCGCGCGGTCGAGCGGCTGCTCGACTTGGACCCCTTCGCGGGCGCGCAGGTCGCCGAGCGCATCGCCGCGCGGGGGCTCTCCTGGTGGCGGGCCGAGGGCAGAATCCTGGGGTATGGCGCACGGCGCAACCTCGAATCACTCTGCTGGCTCGGCGGCAACCTGACCCCCGTACTCGCCACCGAACCAGCCATCTCCGCCTTCGCCGACCTCCTCGCCGGCGAGGAGAGGCTCTGCTCCTCCATCGTCGGCCGGGCGGACGCCGTCCTCGGCCTCTGGGACCGCCTCTCCGACGCCTGGGGCCCGGCCCGGGACGTCCGCCCCAACCAGCCGCTGCTGGCCACCGACACGCTGCCGGCCGTACCGGCCGACCCGGAGGTACGCCAGGTCCGCGCCGGTGAGGTCGACCGGCTCTTTCCGGCATCGGTGGCCATGTACACCGAGGAGGTCGGCGTCTCCCCGCTGGCCGAGGACGCCGGACGCAGCTACCGCCGACGCGTCAACGACCTGGTCCGCGCCGGTCGGGCGTACGCCCGGTTCGTCGACGGCCAGGTCGTGTTCAAGGCCGAGCTGGCCGTGGTTACCAAGCGGACCGCGCAGGTCCAGGGCGTCTGGGTGGCTCCGGAGTGGCGGGGCCGGGGGATGGCAACCGCCGCGATGGCCGCCGTCGTACGCGACGCCCTGCTGCGGGTCGCCCCGACCGTCAGCCTGTACGTCAACGACTTCAACCTGCCAGCGCGCCGGGTCTACGAGCGCTGCGGCTTCCAGCCGATCGGCACCCTCGCCACGGTCCTCTTCTGACCGCCAGTTCCATTTCGTAGGCGGGCCAACTTTCGTGTGCAGGTTGCCTTCCGAGCCGACCCAACCCGGTCCGGCCTGGCTCGGTCCGGCCTGGCTCGGTCCGGCCTGGCTCGGTCCGGCCTGGCTCGGTCCGGCCTGGCTCGGTCCGGCCTGGCTCGGTCCGGTCCGGCTCGGTCCGGTCCGGTCCGGCCTGGCGCGGTCCGGTCCGGGCCGGCCTGGCCTGACCCGGTTCGGCTCGGCCTGGCCTGGTTCGGCTCGGCCTGGCCTGACCCGGTTCGGCTCGGCCTGGCCTGGTTCGGCTCGGCCTGGCCTGGTTCGGCTCCGCCCCGTCCCGCCCGGCTCGGCCTGCCTGGCCCGACTCCGCCCCCGGCCTGCCCTCGGCCCGGCCCGGCCCGGCAGATCTTGGACAGTTTCCGTTAGCGGGTAACGGAAACTGTCCAAGATTCGTCGTGACGTGGAGATGCCGCTGGCCGGCACCCCGGGTTGGGGGTGCCGGCCAGCGGTCGGGTCACGCGGTGGTGCGGTGGTGTTGTGGGTCAGCTGTTCCAGTACTGGCCGACCAGGTCGGTGGCCTGCTTCTCCCACTGGGCGTAGGCGTCCGGGTAGGCCGACACCTGCACCGTCTGCGCGGCGTCGGTCAGCGGCATGTCCTGCCACCCGTCGACCTGCTTCAGGCCCTTGAGGAACGCGGTGGTCGAGTACTCAGGGTCGGTGATCTGCTCCGGCGTGCCCCAACCCGAGCTCGGCCGCTGCTGGAACAGGCCCAGCGAGTCGTGGTCGTTCATGTCGCCGAGGTGGCCGAGGTTCTCCAGCTTCGACTCCTGCAGGCTCGTCGCGATCGAGATGACCGCGGCGCGCTCCGGCAGACCAGCCTTCTTCGTCGCGGCGATGATCGCCTTCACGTTGGCGGTCTGCTCACCGTTCAAGTCGATGCGCGACTGCTCACCCTGCGGCGAGACCGTCTGCACGGCGACGGCGGCGGGCTTGGTGTCGACGGGGGTGGCGGCGTGGGCGGCGATCGGACCGGCGAAGACACCACCGGCGAAGGCCAGACCAGCAACGGACAGCACACTCTTACGCATGATCGTGTTCATGGGGGTAGCTCCTTCACGGGGGTAAACACCCAGCCGACCGGGGGATCGGCGTTACCGGGTGCGAGCACCTCGTCCGGCGCTAACAACAAAGTCTTTTCGGCGGCCTACAAGCGGGGGGCTCGTGGCGCCGGGTGTGTAACGACCGCCGGGCCGACATCATTCCGGGCCTGGCCCATCCGTCGGCACCCGGTGGAGCGGGGCGCTGGGGCGGTCGTTCAGGGGATCTGCAACGACCGGCGGGCCGAGGTCATTCCGGCATTGGCACCGGGTCGAGCGGGTGCCTGGTGCGGTCGTTCAGGGGATCTGCAACGACCGGGCCAGGCCTGGCATTCCAACCCCGGGGGGGTCGGGGCGGCGGGCCGTGGTACTGCGATCGTCAGGGTATATAACGACCCCGGGCCGGCCCCCATTCCGGCCGACGGGTGCAGCCGGTCACACCCCAGAGACCCCCGATAACGGACATTCGATGCCCGGAGCGCCCACCGCTCCCGGCGTCAGCCGGACATTCGACGCACTCGACAACCGCTCCCGTCACAGCCGGACATTCGACGCGCTCGGCCATCGGTCCCACCGTCAGCCGGACATTCGACGCGCGCTCGACCACCGCCCCCGGCGCCAGACGCGGCCGGCTGGCCATGGTCAACTCCAGATCGCCGACATTGGGGCATCCCCGCGGCGGGATACCGCGACATCGCCGACACCGAGTCGATCACCCCGAAACCTCGCGACCCGGCCCGGAGTCGACAACACCGGTGATACCTCACAGGCATATTTATGCCTCACAGGTATCACGCCAACAACAGCGACCGACCGGGAGACGAGGGCTGGGGCTGGGGGCTGGGGCCGCGTTCAGGGCGATCGGGACAGACGGCGACCATCGACGCGACGGTGATCGCCGACAGGTCTGGGGCCCGCCCTGCCCGGCGCGGGGGTCAAGCCTGACCGCCCGGAGAAGGGGTCGCCTGGGTCGAGCGCGAGAAGCGGCGGCGGCGCGCGTACCACGGCAGTCCCACGTCCCACCGCATCCCGCACGGACGTGGCCCGGAAGCCCGCCCACCCGGTCAGTCCCGCACCGGCCGAGCACGGAAACCGGACGGCGTGGATGCCCGATGATGACCGGGACCACAGGTTCCACAGATCGCGAGTTCGGACCGGTTGACTGGACCGGAAGCCCTGCTCAGAGACGGTAAATCGGTTGAGTTGACCGGTTCCGTACCGGCACGCTGGGTTCGCCGCCACCCACGTCCGGAGGGACACCAATGCGCCTGCTCCGTGATCTGTGGGGCACCTCGACACGTCGGATGACGATCGTGGCCGTCCTGATCGTGCTCGGCGCCGCCGGTCAGGCGGGCGCGTCGGCGCTGGCCGGCGCGGTGCTGGTGCACCGCTCGGCCGGCTTCTTCGCCGTGCTGGCTGCGGCGCTGGTCGCCGTGGTGCTCAGCGACCTCGCGGTGAGCCTGCTGATGGCCGGCCTGACCGCCGACTGGTCCGCCGACGTGCGCCGCCGGCTCTGCCGCGTCGCCCTCGGGCAGGACCTGCCCACCCTGGAGACCACCCCGGTGGGCGAGCTGCTCGACCGCATCGACGGGGACGTCTACCAGGTCGCGTCGGCGGTCCGTAACCAGGGCACCCGGCTCGCCCAGGGCCTCTGCGTCGGCCTGTTGTCGATGGTCGTCGCGCTGGTCGTGTGGTGGCCGGCCGGGATCGCGATGCTGCTGCTCACGGTGGTGCTCGCGGTCGGACTGCGCCGACCCACGGCGCGGATCGGTCCGGCCCGGATGGCCGAGGAGGAGGCATGGTCGGACCTGGCCGCCGTGATGGAGGAGGCGGTGCACGGCCAGGACGACGTACGGACCAGCCTGGCCCGGCCGTACGTACTGCGGCTGTACGCCCGGCGGGCCGCTGCCGTGCTGTCCCGGGGCCACCTGGTCTGGGTGTTGTCCGCGCGGGTGGCCACGGCCGCCACCGCGACGATCCGGGCTGGCATCGGCGTGGTGGTGCTCGGCGGGGCCTGGGCGTTGACCACCGACCGGGTCGACGCTGCCCGGCTCACCGCCATCTGGCTGCTCGCCCTGGCCTTCGGGGCCACCGCGGAACACGTCAGCCGGATGGTGCCGGAGATCCAGGAGGCTCTCGGCGCGTGGGCCCGGGTGCAGTTGCTCCAGAAGGCCCGACAGGAGCCCGTCGGCGGGGCCAGCCCGACCGAGGGTGACCTGCGTATCCGCGAGCTGACGTTCGGGTACCAGGTGAGCGGCCCGGAGAGCGGCCGGGGGGCGGCGCTGCGCGGGCTCAGTCTCACCTTCGCGCGCGGGCGCTCGTACGCGCTGATCGGGCGGACCGGTTCGGGCAAGTCGACTCTGGCGAAGGTGCTCACCAGGGCTGTCGACGTGCCGCCGGGAACGGTCTTCCTCGGCGGCACCGACCTGTGCGACCTCGACGTCGAGCAGTTGCGCCGCTGGGTGGCACTGGTGCCGCAGCGCACCGAGATCCTGGCCGGCACGCTCGCCGAGAACGTCGCACTCTTCGACCCGGAGCTGCTCGACGCCGCAGCCCGAGCGCTGAACGAGCTGGGCCTGGCCGGCTGGATCGCCGAACTTCCGGACGGGTTGGCGACCCGGCTGGGGGAGGGCGGGCACGTGCTCTCCGCCGGTCAGGAGCAGTTGGTGGCGTTCGCCCGGATCCTGGTCCGTGACCCGCATGTGGTGATCCTCGACGAGGCCACCGCGCGGCTGGACCCAGTCACCGAGGCGCGGGTGCAGCGGGCCACCGAACGACTGCTGCTCGACCGGATCGGGATCGTCATCGCCCACCGACTCTCCTCGGTGCGCCGTTGCGACGAGGTCGTGGTGCTGGCCGACGGCGCGGTGGTCGAGGCCGGCCCGCTGGAGACGTCGACACGCTTCGCCGAGCTGCTGGCGACCAGTCACGCCGCCGCGTACGCCGCAGCGGCGCCGGCCGGCCGCGCCGGCGCCGGCACCGACCTGCTGGTCGGCCCCGACCCGGCCAACGCTTGGCCGAGCGAGCCGGCGAGCGCACCGACCGAGCCGGTCGGAACGAGCACGCCGGTCGGGCCGGTTGGAACGAGCACGCCGGCCGGGCCGGTTGGGCCGGTCGAGCCGAGTGCGCCGATCGGGCCGGTCGGAACGAGCGCGCCGATTGGGCTGGTCGAGCCGACTGGGCCGGTCGGGCCGACCCGTGCCGACCCGCCGCCACTGCCGCCCGTACCGCCGGCTCGGACGCTGCGGGAGATCTTCCGACTCTGTACCAACGATCCCCGGTACGGGCTGGCCGCGATCGGGCTGTTCCTCGGGCTCAGCCTGCTGGGGCTGGACGGCCCGGTGCTGCCGTGGCTCTGGGCCGACGTGGTCGACGGGACCGGCAACCCGTACCTGCCGGCGGTGGGGATCGCGGCCGGGCTGCTGGTCACCCTGCCGCTGCCGTACTACACCCACGTCTGGTTCCCCCAGTGGTGGGTGCGGCAGATGTTGCGGATCGGCCTGCGCCTGGTGCACGGCCAGACCGGGCCGCGCCGGGTCAGCTCGCACACCCCGGCCGAGGTGGTGGCACAGGGCGGCGACACTGAACGGGTGGTCCAGCTCGCCGACAACGTGCTGGACCAGGCCGTCGCGCTGGTCCTGGTGGTCGCCATGACGGCGGTCACCGGCAGCGTCGTACCGGGGCTGTTCTTCCTCGGCACGATGGTCGTCTCCGGGCTGGCCGCGACGCTGTTCGGGCCGAAGCTCGAGCGTGCCGCCCGGGCGACGGTGGCGGCGCGGGCTGCCTTCGCCACCGCGCTGGTCTCCACGCTCTCCGCGGCGCGGACGGTGAAGCTCGCCGGCGCGACCGCGGCGGTGCTACGTCACCTTGCGGACCTGGATGTGGTGCGCAGCGACCGGCAGCGGCGGGAGATCTCGGTGCAGGTGTGGTCGCGCTCCACGCCGTCGGTCGCCAGCGGGCTGTTGCCGATCGGCGCGTGGGCGCTCTACCTGAACGGCGGACTCTCCGCCGGGGCGGTGCTGGTGGCCGTCTCCACCCTGGGCGCGGCCCGCTGGTTCGCCTGGACGACGGCGTCGTTGATCTCCCAGCTGCCCTCTGCGAGGGTCTGGACCCGACGCACGGTGGCGATGACCGGGGTGAACGCGTACTCCGCGGGGGTGCCCGCGGTCGATCTGGCCGCCGGGACGGCGCCCGCGCCGAGTATGCCGCCCCGGCATCCGCTGCGCCGGCTGGAGCTGCGCGGCTTCGGGGTGGTGCACTCCGACGGCACGGTCGCCGTCCGGGATGTGGACCTGGCCGTGCAGCGCGGGCAGCTGGTGCTGGTCGTCGGGCCGGTCGGCTCGGGCAAGTCGTCGCTGTTGCGGGCGTTGGCCGGGATCGTGCACCACACCGGTGAGCTGTCCTGGAACGGCGACCCGGTCACCGAGCCGGAGTTGTTCCTGCGCCCCAACCAGGTCGGCTACGTCGGCCAGTTGCCCCGGGTGCTCTCCGGCACGGTGGCCGACAACATCGCGCTCGGCCACCAGGTGGACGCGGCCGGGGCGGTCACCACCGCCCAGCTCGACCACGACCTGGCCGCTGCCGGCGGTGGGCTGGGCCTGCTCATCGGGCACAAGGGCACCCGGCTCTCCGGCGGCCAGCTGCAACGGCTGGCGCTGGCCCGGGCGCTGGCGCCGCGTACCGAGCTGCTGGTCGCCGACGACGTGTCGTCGGCGCTGGACGTCACCACCGAGCTGGCGCTGTGGCAGGCGCTGCGCGCGCACGGGGTGACCGTGGTCGGCTCGACCGCGAAGCGCGCCGCGTTGGTCCGCGCCGACCACGTGGTGGTGCTGCTCGGCGGCACGGTGGCAGCCCAGGGGACCTGGCGGGACCTGGAGGGCGACTGGTCGCACCTGGCTGGCTGACGGTGGGGCGGCCGCCCGGCACGGCAGCCGCCCCACCGGCGCAGGTCAGCGGGTGCGGCAGCCGCCCCACCGGCAGGAGTCAGGCGGCGCGGGCGTACTGGGCGGGCCCGGTGTACGTGACGCCGAGCTTGGCGGCGGCGCGGCGTGGCCAGTACGGGTCGCGCAGCAGCTCCCGGCCGAGCAGCACCAGGTCGGCCTCGCCACCGGCGACGATCTGCTCGGCGTGCTCCGGCTCGACGATCAGGCCGACGGCACCGGTCGGTACGCCGGCCTCGCGGCGGATCCGGGCGGCCAGCGGCACCTGGTAGCCAGGGCCCAGCGGGACGCGCGCGTCCGGATGTGCGCCGCCGGAGGAGGCGTCGACGAGGTCCACGCCGGCGCCGGCCAGCTCGGCGGCGAGCACGACGCTGTCCTCGGCCGTCCAGCCGCCCTCGACCCAGTCGGTGGCGGAGATCCGGGTGAGCACCGGCACGGTCTCGCCGACCGTCGCGCGTACCGCGCGGGCCACCTCCAGGGTGAGCCGCATGCGGCCGGCCCGGTCACCACCGTAGGAGTCGGTGCGGTGGTTGGTCAGCGGCGAGAGGAACTCGTGGAGCAGGTAGCCGTGCGCGGCGTGGATCTCCACGGCGGCGAAGCCGGCGTCCAGCGCCCGCCCGGCGGCGGTGGCGAAGGCCTCGACCACGCCGGCGATCCCGGCTGCGTCGAGGGCGGTCGGCACCCGGTAGTTGGCGACGAACGGCTCCGCCCCGGGACCGACCGGCGTCCAGCCGCCCTCGGCGTCCGGCACGCCGCCGCGGGTCTGGGCCCACGGTCGGTAGGTGGAGGCCTTGAATCCGGCGTGCGCGAGCTGCACGGCGGGCACCGCGCCCTGGCCGGCGACGAACGCGGTCACCGGCCGCCACGCGTCGACATGCGCGTCGGACCACAGCCCGGTGTCCTGCGGGCTGATCCGGCCCTCGGGCAGCACGGCGGTCGCTTCGGTCAGCACCAGCCCGACCCCGCCGACCGCGCGCGTGCCGAGGTGGATCAGGTGCCAGTCGGTGGGCAGACCGTCCGGGCCGGCGGAGTACTGGCACATCGGCGCCATGGCGATCCGGTTGGGCAGCGTCACCGCGCGCAGGGTCAGCGGCGTGAACAGGGAGCTCATCTCGTCATCCTCTCAAGAACCGACGACGGGCCCCTCGGATGAGAGGCCCGTCGCTGGTGGTGCGAACTGGTCAGGCGGGGACGGGGCTGAGCTCGTCCTGCCGGTCGGGCCGGGTGTCCGCGACCGGCTCCGGGTCGGTCAGGTCCCGCCGGCCGGCGGATTCGTACGCGGCCCGGTCGAGGGTGCCCTCGCGGGCGGCGACGATGGTCGGCACCAGGGCCTGCCCGGCCACGTTGGTGGCGGTCCGGATCATGTCGAGGATCGGGTCGATGGCCAGCAGCAGGCCGGCGCCGGCCAGCGGCAGGCCCAGCGTGCTCAGGGTGAGGGTGAGCATCACGATCGCGCCGGTCAGGCCGGCGGTGGCCGCCGAGCCGACCACCGAGACGAAGGCGATCAGCAGGTAGTCGGTGATGCCGAGGTCCACGCCGAACACCTGGGCCACGAAGATCGCGGCGAGTGCCGGGTAGATCGCGGCGCAGCCGTCCATCTTCGTGGTGGCGCCGAACGGCACCGCGAACGAGGCGTACTCGCGGGGCACGCCGAGCCGCTCGACGGAGCGCTGGGTCACCGGCATGGTGCCCACCGAGGAGCGGGACACGAAGGCCAGCTCGATCGCCGGCCAGGCGCCGGCGAAGAAGCGCAGCGGGTTGAGCCGGCCGGCGAGGATCAGCACCAGCGGGTAGACCACGAACAGCACGATGGCGCAGCCGACGTAGACGGCGGTGGTGAACTTGGCCAGCGGGGCCAGCAGGTCCCAGCCGTACGAGGCGACGGCGTTGCCGATCAGGCCGAGGGTGCCGATCGGGGCGAGTCGGATGACCCACCAGAGCGCCTTCTGGACGATCTCCAACAGCGAGCGGTTCAGCGCCACGAACGGCTCGGCGGCCTCGCCGACCAGCAGCGCCGCCGCACCGACCACGAGGGCGAGGAAGACGATCTGCAGGACGTTGCCCTCGACGAATGCGCCGATCGGGTTGGTGGGCACGATGCCGGTGAGGAAGTCGGTCCAGGAGCCGGTGTTCTTCGGCGGTGCCGCGCCACCCAGGTCGAGGGTCACGCCCTTGCCCGGGTTGGTGAGCAGGCCGAGGCCGATGCCGATGCCCACCGCGATCAGCGCGGTGATGCCGAACCACAGCAGGGTCTTCAACGCGAGCCGGGCGGCGTTGGCCACGCCGCGCAGGCTGACCACGCTGACCACGATGGCGGTGAAGACCAGGGGCGGCACGGCCAGCTTGAGCAGCTGGATGAAGAGGCCGCCGACGGTGTGCAGGGTGCTGGTCAGCCAGCTCAGGTCGTTGGTGCGGGCCAGGAAGCCGAGCGCCACGCCGAGCACGAGGCCGAGCAGGATCTGCACGGAGAAGGGAATTTTGCGCAGGCCGAAAGGCATGTGGGTCTGTCCAATTGTCTGGTCCGGGCGGGGTAGGCGGGAGAGTGCGGCTACGCCGGACAGACGCCGCTGGCCTGCAGTCGGAGATCGACGTACAGGCGGACGGTGAGGCCCCAGACATTGGTCATCGCCGACCAACGTTACGCCGGTCCTTCTCCTGGGTGGAAGGACCGTTGATCGTGAGGCTCCTTACAGTCGCCGCCGATGCGTGCTCAGCGGCGGGCCAGGGCCAGCACGGTGGCGGTGGCCAGGCCCCACAGCACCGCGAGCGCCAGGATCAGCCGTTCCAGCACGCCCACCACCTCGCCCCGACCGACGAGGAGCATGGCCAGCCCCACCGTGGCGCAGAGCGGCAGGGCCAGCGCGGCCGCCCCGCCGGCCAGCCAACGTACCGCCCGGCCGGCCGGGCCGGCCAGGGCGAGCGCGACCATCGCGAGGACCACCGCCGCGGTCGCCGCGATGCTCGCTCCGCCATGCACCAGGTCCGCCACCGTGGCTCGCTCGAACGGCGGCAGCGGACAGCCGGCGGAGCAGGTCACCGCCCCGGACACGGCGGTGCACACGGCACTGACGGCGAGCAGTGCCGGTGCCGCCCGCGCCCCGGCGAGGAGCGCCGGCGCCGCCCGCACCCAGGGGGGCAGTGCTGGCGCGGCCCGCACCTCGGCAGGCAGCGCGGCGGCGAGCAGCAGGAGCGCGCCGGCCAGTGCGAGGACCCCGATCCGGTACGTCGCGGCGTGGCCGCTGCCGGCGATGCCCGCCTCGCTGACGTACCCGGTGAGCCCCGGACCGGGACCGGCGACCACGGCGACCGTCACCGCGACCGCGCCGGCCAGCGCGCAGCCGGCGGCGGCCGACGCGGCGACCCGGCGCGCGACGTCCGCGTGGACGGCGGGCGCGGTCGTGGTGCCGGGCCGACCCGGCTCAGCCACGCCCGTGCGGCGTGGTCCAGCCGGACTGGTCGGGCCCGAGCGGCACGATGGCGCTCGGGTTGATCTCCCGGTGGGTGCCGTAGTAGTGCCGCTTGATGTGGTCGAAGTCCACCGTCTCGCCGAAGCCCGGGGTCTGGAACAAGTCCCGGGCGTACGCCCAGAGCACCGGCATTTCGGTCAACTTGTGCCGGTTGCACTTGAAGTGTCCGTGGTACGCGGTGTCGAAGCGGACCAGCGTGGTGAACAGCCGCACATCGGCCTCGGTGATCGCGTCGCCCATCAGGTAGCGCTGCCCGGCCAGCCGCTCGGAGAGCGCGTCCAGCCGGGCGAACAGCGCCTGGAACGCCTCGTCGTACGCCTCCTGGGAGGTGGCGAACCCGCACCGGTACACGCCGTTGTTGACGTCGGTGTGGATCTCGGCCATCAGCGCGTTCATCTCGGGGCGCAGCTCGATCGGGTACAGGTCCGGCGCGTCCGGGGCGTGCAACCGCCGCCACTCGGTGGAGAAGTCGAGGGTGAGCTGCGGGTAGTCGTTGGTGACCACCCGGCCGGTCAGCGTGTCGACCAGCGCCGGCACGGTCACCCGGCCGGTGTAGTCCGGGTCGGTGGCCAGGTACGCCTCGGAGAGGAAGCTGACGCCGAGGACCGGGTCGAAGCCGTCCGGGTCGAGGGCGAACGCCCAGCCCCGCTCGTCCCGGATCGGGTCGACGGTGCCCAGCGAGATCGCGTCGTCCAGCCCGAGCAGACCGCGCACGATCCGGGCGCGGTGCGCCCACGGGCAGGCGCGGCACCAGATCAGCCGGTAGCGGCCAGCCTCCAGCGGCCAGCGGTCCTGCTCGTCGGGGCCGCCGCCGGGCGGGGAGGTCGAGTCCGGGGTGACCCGGCCAGTGAACCGGTTGGGTTGACGGACGAACGCGCCACCGCCGCTGGTCTCTGCGCTGAACTGGGCCCGGGCCATGCCGTCAACCTATCCGGTGTCGGCGCGGATATCCTGGCGCTCGGTAGCCCGCAAGACCCCAGCGGGTGCCTCCACCCCCGCCGTCTCCACCCCCGAAGGACTCGCGATGACCGTGGCATACCTGGTGGCCGGTGTCCGTACCCCGATCGGCCGGTACGCCGGCGCGCTGGCCGGCGTCCGCCCCGACGACCTGGCCGCGCACGTGATCCGCGAGTTGGTCGCCCGCCACCCGTCGGTGGACTGGGCCCGGGTGGACGACGTCGTGCTCGGCTGCGCCAACCAGGCCGGCGAGGACAACCGCAACGTGGCCCGGATGGCGGCGCTGCTGGCCGGCCTGCCCGAGCAGGTACCGGGCAGCACGGTCAACCGGCTCTGCGGCTCCGGGCTGGACGCCCTCGCCACCGCCGCCCGGTCCATCGTGGCCGGGGAGGCGGAGCTGGTGGTCGCGGGCGGGGTGGAGAGCATGAGCCGGGCGCCGTTCGTCATGCCGAAGGCGACCTCGGCGTACTCCCGCTCGGCGGAGGTGTACGACACCACCCTGGGCTGGCGGCTGGTCAACCCGCTGATGCGGGACGGCTGGGGGGTCGACTCGATGCCGGAGACGGCGGAGAACGTGGCCGCCGAGTACGGCGTCGGCCGGGCCGAGCAGGACGCGTTCGCGTACCGCTCGCAGCAGCGCGCCGCCAAGGCGCAGGCCGACGGCCGGTTCGCCGAGGAGATCGTGCCGGTCTCCGTGCCGGCCGGCCGGCGGGAGACCCGGCTGGTCGAGGTCGATGAGCACCCCCGCGAGACCTCGCTGGAGAAGCTGGCCGCGTTGCCCACCCCGTTCCGGGAGGGCGGCACGGTGACCGCCGGTAACTCGTCGGGCGTCAACGACGGCGCGGTCGCGCTGCTGGTGGCCAGTGAGGCCGCGGTGGCCCGCTACGGCCTCACCCCGCTGGCCCGCATCGGTGGTGCGGCGGCGGCCGGCGTGCCGCCCCGGATCATGGGGATCGGGCCGGTGCCGGCCACCCGCAAGCTGCTCGACCGGGTCGGCGTCGAGCTGGGCGCGGTGGACGTGATCGAGCTGAACGAGGCGTTCGCCGCGCAGTCGGTGGCGGTGCTGCGCGAGCTGGGGCTGCCGGTGGACGCCGAGCACGTCAACCCGAACGGCGGCGCCATCGCGCTGGGGCACCCGTTGGGTGCCAGCGGGGCCCGGCTGGCGTTGACCGCCGCGCTGGAGCTGCGCCGTCGCGGTGGCCGCCGGGCACTGGCCACCATGTGCATCGGGGTCGGGCAGGGCATCTCGCTGCTGCTGGAGTCGGCCGCCTGAGCGCGGAAAGAGCGTGAAGGGATCTCCCGAACGCGGGAGTCAGCGGCCTAGAGTGGTCCACACCACACGACCCGTGGGTCGGCCGGGGGGCGCGGGCACGCCGACGCCGGTGCCGTCCCGCGCCGCGGCGATGAACTGGGGAGCACGCTGATGCCGGACGGACTGCCGACCGAGATCGATCTGACCAGGCCGAGCGCGGCCCGGGTGTACGACTATTTCCTGGGCGGGGCGCACAACTTCGAGATCGATCGGCAGTTGGCCGAGCAGATCGCCAGCATGACCCCGAACCTCGCCGCCACCATGCGCTCCGGCCGGGAGTTCCTGCGCCGTGCCGTCCGGGCGTTGCTCGATGCCGGCATCGACCAGTTCCTCGACATCGGCTCCGGAATTCCCACCGTGGGCAACGTGCACGAGGTGGCCCAGGGGGCGAACCCCAAGGCCCGCGTGGTCTACGTCGACATCGACCCGGTGGCCGTCGCGCACAGCCGGGAACTGCTCGCCGGCAACGAGCTGACCGGGGTGATCCACTCCGACCTGCGGGAGCCAGAGCGGATCCTCGCCGAGACCCGGCAGCTCGGGCTGATCGACTTCAGTCGACCGATGGGCATCCTGCTGGCCGGGGTGGTGCACTTCATCCCGGACGCCGACCGGCCCGAGGACATCCTGGCCACCCTGCGGGCCGCCGCCGCGCCCGGCAGCTTCCTGGTCATCTCGCACTCCACCTTTGAGGACCAACCGCAGGAGATGCTGGACGCCCAGCGGCTCTCCGCGCGGACGGACACCGAGATCACGTTGCGGTCCCGCGCGCAGGTCACCGGCTTCTTCGGCGACTGGACGGTCCTCGAACCGGGCGTGGTGCACATGCCGCTGTGGCGCCCCGACTCACCGTCGGATGTGGACGAGCACCCGGAGCGGTTCGGCGCCTTCGGGGCGGTCGCCCGGTACGACCAGCCCGCCGGCTGATCCGGTGGCCGCCGTCCCGGATCCCGTCGGGGTCGACGTCGGCCGTGCCGATGCCCAGGGCTACGCCGCCGACTGGGCCCGCGCGGTACGCCGCCTCGGTTTCGTGCCGCTCAGCGCGGCCGAGACCGAGCGGCTGCTGCTGGTGCACACGGTTCGGATGGCCCAGGCGGTGCTGGCCGAGCCGTTCTCCGCCCGGCCCGCCGAGGAGATCGGGCGGGCACTGGTGGAGGCGCACCTCACCGAGCCTGGCGCCCTCGAGTGGTCGTTGCGCGCCCTCGGTGACGACTTTCCCCGCCGTGTGCTGGCCGCCGACGACCGGCCGGTGGATCTGACCGAACGGATCGCGGCGATGCAGGGCGGGCTGGCCGCCGGGTTCGCCCGGGCGCTGCGCGACCGCACCTTCACCCAGCAGGAGCGGATCGCCCGGTCGGCCTGGCAGGCGCGTGACGAGGTGGAGCAGGCGCTGCGCGACAGCGAGGCGCGGTTCCGGGCGGTCTTCACCGGCGCCGCGATCGGGATCGGCATCGCCGGCGTGGACGGCCAGATCATCGACGTCAACCAGGCGTTCGCCGACATGCTCGGCTATTCGGCCGAGGAGCTACGCGAGATCAACGTGGCGGCGCTGTTCCACGCGGACGACGCCGTCGGGATGTGGGAGCTGTACCAGGAGCTGATCGAGGGCAAGCAGGACTCGGTGCGGGTGGAGAAGCGCTACCACCGCAAGGACGGCAGCGTGGTCTGGACGGATCTGGCCGTCTCGCTGATCCGGTACGACGACGGCCGGCCCCGGTTCACCGTCGCGATGATCGAGGACATCACCCAGCGGTACGAGCTCCAGCAGCGGCTGCGCTTCCAGGCGTTGCACGACCCACTGACCGGGCTGCCCAACCGGACGCTGTTCTTCGAGACGTTGGGCAGGTTCCTCGACACCGCCCGGCCCGGGCAGCGGATCGGCGTGTGCTTCCTCGACCTGGACGGCTTCAAGGCGATCAACGACAGCCTCGGCCACGACTTCGGTGACCGGCTGTTGGTGATGATCGGCCGGCGGCTGGCCGAGTGCGTTGCCGACCACGGCCACCTGGTCGCCCGGATGGGCGGCGACGAGTTCGTCATCCTGGTCGACGGCGGAGACGACATCGACGACGCGGTGGCCGTGGCGGAGGCCGCGTTGGCCGCCGTCGCCGCCCCCGTGCACGTCGACGACCAGCAGCTGGCCGTCTCAGCCAGCGTGGGCATCGTGGAGTGCCCGGCCGGGGAGACCACCGCCTCGGAGCTGATGAAGGCCGCGGACACCACGCTCTACTGGGCCAAGGCGGCGGGCCGGGGCCGGTGGGCGGTCTACGACCCGGAGCGCAGCGCCCGGGACCTCGCCCGGTCGGCGCTGGTCGCCGGGCTGCCGGCGGCACTGGACCGGGGCGAGTTCGTGCTGCACTACCAGCCGATCGTGTCGCTGCTGGAGGGCAGCATGCTCGCGGTGGAGGCGCTGGTCCGCTGGCAGCACCCGGAGCTGGGTCTGATCGGGCCGGACCGGTTCATCGGCCTGGCCGAGGAGACCGGCCTCATCGTGCGGCTCGGTGAGTGGGTGCTGCGGCGGGCCTGCCGCGACGCCGAGCGGTGGCGGCGGGAGTTCCCCGACGCCCGGCTGGTGGTCAGCGTCAACCTGGCCGCCCGACAGGCCGACGACCCGGCGATCGTGGAGACCGTGGCCGACGTGCTGCGCACCAGCGGGTTGCCGGCGGAGCTGCTCCAGTTGGAGCTGACCGAGAGCGCCGTGATGGGCAGCGCCGGTGAACCGCTGCGCAGCCTGCACCGGCTCGCCGCGCTGGGCATCCGGCTGGCGGTGGACGATTTCGGCACCGGGTACTCCAACCTGGCGTACCTGCGACGGTTGCCGATCCACTGTCTGAAGCTGGCCGGGCCGTTCGTCGAGGGCATCCGCGCCGACGGAACGGACATCGCGGCCGACCACCGCGACGAGCGGATCGTCGACGCGCTGGTCCGGCTGGCGCACGCGCTGGAGCTGTGGGTCACCGCCGAGGCAGTGGAGACCGGGGTGCAGGCGGAACGGCTGCGGGCACTGCGCTGTGACACCGGGCAGGGGCGGTACTTCGGCGCGCCGGCCCCGGCCGAGGCGATCACCGCCCGGCTGGGCGGCGGGGCGGCGGCGTGAGCCGGGGACCCGTCCGTCGGTGGCGACGGAAGAGGGCGGCGTGAGCCTCACGGACTCGCAGACGGTGGTGACGGTGGTGGCCGCGCTCGCCATCGTGGCCGGGCTGGCCGGCGTGGTGGTTCCCGGCCTGCCGGCGCTGCCGCTGTGCTGGGGTGGGGTGCTGGTCTGGGCGATCTTCGGCGGCGCCGGCATGGGTGGCTGGGCGGTGTTCGCCATCGCCACGGTGGTCGCCGCGGCCGGAGTCGTGATCAAGTACGCGTGGCCCGGACGGAACCTGAAACGCACCGGTGTGCCGACGTCCACGCTGCTCGCCGGTGGGGTGCTCGGCATCGTCGGGTTCTTCGTGGTGCCGGTCGTGGGGCTGGTGCTCGGCTTCGTCGCCGGGGTGTGGGCGGCGGAGCGACTGCGGCTCGGTGACTCCAGACTGGCCTGGCCGTCCACCAAGCAGGCGGTCAAGGCCGCTGGTCTGTCGATGCTGGTCGAGTTCGCCGCCGGCCTGGTTATCGCCGCGCTCTGGCTGGCCGGCCTGCTACTGACGTGACCCGCGGCCCTCGGTCGGACGAGCTCGGGGCCGTGCGGCGGACCCTCGCCGGCTAGGGTCGGCTCCGTGCGCATCGTGGTGCTGGGCGGTCTTGGTGCCTGGCCTTCCGCCTGCCAGGGGTGTGCTGGCTTCGTGGTCGAGCACCAGGGCTTTCGGCTGCTGATCGATCCTGGCTACGCGACCCTGCAACCGCTGCTGACCCGGCTGAACGCCTCGGCGGTCGACGCGGTCTACGTCAGCCACGGCCATCCCGACCACTGCGCCGACCTGCAGCCATTGCTGCGGGCAAGGGTGTTGCCAGACCGGTCCGCCCCGGCCCTGCCGGTGTACGCGCCCACCGGCAGCCTCGAGCCGCTGCTCGCGATCGACGAGTCAGGGCTCATCGACACGGCGTACCGACTGCACGAGTTCACCCCCGGCGACGGCTTCGACGTCGGTCCGTTCACCGTGCGGACCTGGTCGCTACCGCACTGGGTGCCTAACGCGGGGGGCCGCTTCTCCGCTGGCGGGACGGTGCTGGCCTACACCGGGGACACCGGGCCGAGCCCGATGTTGGTCGAGTTGGCCCGCGACGCCGACCTGCTGATCGCCGAGGCGACGTACGTCGACGAGATCCCGGACCGGCATGTCGGATTCCTGTCGAGCGCCGCCGAGGTGGGTCGCTACGCCAGTGCGGCACGGACCAGAGAGGTCCTGCTGACGCACCTGTGGCCGGGGACGGACCCCGACGCGGCGGTCGCGGCGGCGCGGCGGGCGTACCGCGGTCCGGTCAGCGTGGCTCGACCGGGCCTGGTGGTCGACCTGCCCGCTTGACGTGAGGGCTCGTTGTGGGGCGGCGGCGGGGGACACCCGTCGGGTACGACGGAGCAGGCCGTACGTGAGAGAGAGGTGGGTGCCCCGCGCCGCCGCGGTGCCGGGCGGTCCGAGCGCCCGGAGGTGGACCCGTCGCGAACGGGCCTGGTCACGAGGTCAAGGATGCGCCAGGGCCGGCCGGGCGGCAACGCAATTAGCCGTGACGGCGGTGAGATTCCCACCGACTGCGTATTGACCGCCTTGATCGCCGGGACGACACTTTGCCCACTCGCACGCGGAACCACCTCAGGGAGGTGTGCAGTGGCAACGACCCCCGTGCCAACCGCCGAGCAACCAATGGACGACGACGCCCGACGGCTCGCCGAACTCGGCTACAAGCAGGAGCTGCGCCGCAAGTGGAGTGGCTTCTCCAACTTCGCCATCTCGTTCTCGATCATCTCGATCCTGGCCGGCTGTTTCACCACCTTCGGCCAGGCATGGAACAACGGCGGGCCGGTCGCCATCTCCTGGGGCTGGCCGCTGATCTCGCTCTTCATTCTGATCATCGGCTTCTGCATGGCCGAGCTGGTGTCGGCGTACCCGACCGCCGGTGGGATCTACTGGTGGGCGGCGACCATGGGCCGCCCGGTGCACGGCTGGTTCACCGGCTGGTTGAACCTGATCGGCCTGGTCGCGGTCACCGCCTCGGTCGACTACGGCTGCGCGACCTTCCTCAACCTCACCCTGTCGGCGCTCTTCGACGGCTGGGCCGGCACGCTGCGGCAGGCGTTCATCCTCTTCGTGATCATCCTGGCGCTGCACGGTCTGATCAACATCTTCGGGCACCGGATCATCGACGTCCTGCAGAACGTCTCGGTCTGGTGGCACGTGGCCGGCGCGGCCGTCGTGGTGGCCATCCTGGTCTTCGTCCCGGACAACCACCAGAGCTTCCAGTTCGTGTTCACCGAGCGGTTCAACAACTCCGGCTTCGGTGACGGGGACAGTGGCGGGCTGATCTTCTGGTTCTACGTGTTGCCGCTGGGCTTCCTGCTCACCCAGTACACGATCACCGGCTTCGACGCCTGCGCGCACGTGTCCGAGGAGACCCGGGGCGCCTCGCAGGCCGCCGCCCGCGGGCTCTGGCAGTCGATCTTCTACTCGGCGATCGGCGGCTGGATCCTGCTGCTGGCGTTCCTCTTCGCGGCCACCGACGTGGACGCGATCAACGCTCAACAGGGCTTCTCCGGCGCGATCTTCGAGTCCGCGCTGACCCCGGTCTTTTTCAAGATCGTCATCATCATCTCCACCATTGGGCAGTTCTTCTGCGGGATGAGCTGCGTGACCTCGATGAGCCGGATGGCGTATGCGTTCAGCCGCGACCGGGCGGTGCCCGGCTGGCGACTCTGGTCCAAGGTGGACCGCAACGGCACCCCGGCCAACGCGATCATCGGCGCCACCCTGGCCGGCCTGGTCCTCACCCTGCCGGCGCTCTACGAAAGCTCCGCCGGCATCCCGATCGCCTTCTTCGCGGTCGTCTCCGTCGCGGTGCTCGGGCTCTACCTGTCCTTCCTCATCCCGATCGCGCTGCGGCTGCGGATGGGCGACCGGTTCATCCCAGGGCCGTGGACGCTCGGGCGGAAGTACAAGCTGTTCGGTTGGATCGCGGTGATCGAGATCGCGGTCATCGCGGTCTACTTCGTGCTGCCGATCGTGCCCACCGGGGTGCCCGGCAATGACGGGTTCACCTGGTCGGCCGTGAACTACGCCCCGCTGGCCGTGGGCGGGGTGCTGCTGGTGGTCGCCGTCTGGTGGTACGCCTCAGCGAGGAAGTGGTTCACCGGCCCCGTGCGTACCGTCGAGGACCCGGCACGGGCGCCCGACCCGGCACCGGTCGACGGGCCCGGCTGACCCGGACGTCCCGGTCCGCCGCACAGGCGGACCGGGACGCGGTCGTGGCCTCAGCCTGCCGCCGGTGCGCAGGCGATCCACCCGAGCCATCCCGTTTGCCGGGGTGGCCGCAGCGGGCATTGACGATGATCCGCTCGACCGGTAGACCTTGGTGATGGAGGCCCGCGAATGAGGAAAGCGCCGCTCACGCTGGAACAACTGCGGGTCGCCGTCGCCGAGGGTGAGATCGACACGGTCGTGCTGGCCCTGGTCGACATGCAGGGCCGGTTGCAGGGCAAACGGTTCCACGCTCCGTACTTCCTCGACCAGGTGGTGGCCAACGGCAGCGAGGGCTGCAACTACCTGCTCGCCGTGGATGTCGACATGAACACCGTCGACGGGTACGCGATGTCGAGCTGGGAGCGGGGCTACGGCGACTTCGCGATGGTTCCGGACTTCGGCACGCTGCGCCGGACGCCCTGGCAGCCCGGCTCCGCGCTGCTGTTGGCCGACCTGGCCTGGCTGGACGGCTCCGGTGACGTGATCGCCTCGCCCCGGCAGATCCTGCGCCGGCAGCTGGACCGGCTGGCCGAGCACGGGCTGACCGCGTACGCCGGCACCGAGCTGGAGTTCGTGCTGTTCCGTGACTCGTACGAGGACGCCTGGCGCCGCGGCTACCGCGACCTCACCCCGGCCAACCAGTACAACGTGGACTACTCGCTGCTCGGCACCGCCCGGGTCGAGCCGCTGCTGCGTCGGATCCGCACCGAGATGGCCGGCGCCGGGCTGACCCCGGAAAGCGCCAAGGGTGAGTGCAACCTCGGCCAGCACGAGATCGCGTTCCGGTACGACGAGGCGGTGGCCTGCGCCGACCACCACGTGATCTACAAGAACGGAGCCAAGGAGATCGCCGCCCAGGAGGGCATGGCGATCACCTTCATGGCCAAGCCGAATGCGCGGGAGGGCAACTCCTGCCACATCCACTTCTCCCTGCGGGACGCCGCCGGGGCTTCGGCGATGCTCGGTGACGGGCCGGCGCACCTGTCGGAGACCGGGCAGCGGGTGCTCGCCGGGCTGCTGGCCACCATGCGGGAGTTCAGCCTGCTCTTCGCCCCGAACATCAACTCCTACAAGCGCTACCAGCCGGGGTCGTTCGCCCCGACCGCGCTGCGCTGGGGAGTGGACAACCGCACCTGCGCGCTGCGGGTGGTCGGCCACGGGCAGGGCATGCGGGTCGAGAACCGAGTGCCCGGCGCCGACGTCAACCCGTACCTGGCGATCGCCGGGCTGATCGCCGGCGCGCTGCACGGCATCGACGGGGAGCTGGAGCTGGGCCGGGAGTGCACCGGCAACGCGTACGACGATCCGGAGGCCGAGCGGGTGCCAGGCACCCTGCGTGACGCCCTGGCCCTCTGGGAGTCCTCCACCGTGGCCGCCGACGCCTTCGGTGCCGAGGTCGTCGCCCACTACGCCAACCAGGCCCGGGTGGAGATCGCCGCCTTCGACGCCGCCGTCACCGACTGGGAGTTGACCCGTGGCTTCGAACGCCTCTGACGAGTCCCGCCGCGTCGATCATGGACTAGTGGTGGGCGGAATGCTATGTCTCGCGGCTTGTGTGCGGCACCACAACTCCATGATCGACGGGTGTGTGGGGGTGGGGGCGTGACCACGGTGGTGGATCCGGCTACTGGGGAGGGGTTTCGGGACGTGCCCGCGGCCTCGGTGGCAGAGGTTGACGCGGCGATCTCGCGGGCCGCGATCGCGTTCGAGGCGTGGCGGGCGGTGGCGCCGGGAGACCGGGCACGGCTGCTGCGGCGGTTCGCCGCCGTGGTCGACGCGCACCTCGACGAGCTGGCCGCGCTGGAGGTCCGCAACTCCGGGCACACCATCGGCAACGCCCGGTGGGAGGCCGGCAACGTCCGGGACGTGCTGGACTACTACGCCGGAGCGCCGGAGCGGCTGACCGGGCGGCAGATCCCGGTGCCCGGCGGGCTGGACGTCACCTTCCACGAGCCGCTCGGCGTGGTCGGGGTGATCGTGCCGTGGAACTTCCCGATGCCGATCGCCGCCTGGGGGTTCGTTCCGGCCCTCGCGGCCGGCAACACCGTGGTGCTCAAGCCCGCCGAGCTGACCCCGCTCACCGCGCTGCGCCTGGCCGAGCTGGCCCGCGAGGCCGGCCTGCCCGACGACGTGTTCATCGTCGTCCCGGGCGAGGGCGCGGTGGTGGGGGAACGGTTCGTCAGCCACCCGGCGGTCCGCAAGATCTGCTTCACCGGGTCGACCGAGGTGGGCACCCGGATCATGGCCGGCTGCGCCGGCCAGGTGAAGCGGCTCACCCTGGAGCTGGGCGGCAAGAGCGCGAACATCGTGTTCGCCGACGCCGACCTGGAACGCGCCGCCGCGACCGCGCCCGGCGCGGTCTTCGACAACGCCGGCCAGGACTGCTGCGCCCGGTCCCGGATCCTGGTCCAGCGCCCGGTGTACGACCGTTTCCTGGCACTGCTCGAACCGGCCGTGCGGGCGGTGCGGGTGGAACACCCGGCCCAGGACACCGCCGAGATGGGCCCAATGATCTCCGCCGGCCAGCGGGACCGGGTCGCCGGCTACCTGGCTGGGGCGCGGGTCGCGTTCACCGGCTCCTGCCCCGACGGCCCCGGCTTCTGGCACGCCCCGACCGTGCTGCTGGCCGACTCGGCAGCCGACCGGCACTGGCGGGAGGAGATCTTCGGCCCGGTGGTCTCGGTGCTTCCGTTCGACGACGAGGCCGACGCGATCCGGCTCGCCAACGACACCGAGTACGGCCTCTCCGGCTCGATCTGGACCCGGGACGTGGGTCGCGCGCTCCGGATGGCCCGCGCCGTCGACTCGGGCAACCTCAGCGTCAACTCGCACTCCTCAGTGCGCTACTGGACCCCGTTCGGTGGGATGAAGCGCTCCGGGCTGGGCCGGGAGCTCGGTCCGGACGCGCTGCACGCCTTCACCGACGTCAAGAACGTGTTCATTGCGACAGAGGAGTGACGCCTGTGCAGGGTCGGTTGCAGGACCGGGTGGCCGTGGTCACCGGAGCGGGCAGCGGGATCGGGTTGGCCACCGTCCGGCGGTTCGCCGCCGAGGGTGCCCGGGTGGTCTGCGTGGACATCGACGTGGCGGCCGGCGAGCGGGCAGCCGAGGAGTGCGGCGGCGAGTTCGTGGCCACCGACGTCGCCGACGAGTCGGCGGTGCGTGACCTGTTCGACGGGGTGGCCGACCGGCACGGGCGGGTCGACATCGCGTTCAACAACGCCGGCATCTCGCCACCGGACGACGACTCCATTCTGGACACCGGCCTGGATGCCTGGGAGCGGGTGCTGCGGGTCAACACCACGAGCGTCTACCTCTGCTGCAAGTACGCGATCCCGCACATGCGCCGCCAGGGCAAGGGCTCGATCATCAACACCGCGTCGTTCGTGGCGCTGATGGGCGCGGCGACGTCCCAGATCGCGTACACGGCGAGCAAGGGCGGGGTGCTGGCGATGACCCGGGAGTTGGGCGTGCAGTTCGCCCGCGAGGGCATTCGGGTCAACGCGCTCTGCCCCGGCCCGGTGGCCACCCCGCTGTTGCTGGAACTCTTCGCCGCCGACCCGGAGCGGGCCGCCCGCCGGCTGGTGCACGTGCCGATGGGCCGGTTCGGGCAACCCGAGGAGATCGCCGCCGCGGTGGCGTTCCTGGCCAGCGACGACGCCTCCTTCATGACCGCCGCGCAGTTCGTGGTGGACGGCGGCATCACCGGCGCGTACGTCACACCGCTATGACGCGGCGGCCACTGATCGGGATCAGTGCGTACGTCGAGCCCGCTGACTGGGCGACCTGGCGCGGCGTGCCAGCCGTGCTGGTCCCGGAGGCGTACGTGCGGGCGGTGCGCGCCGCCGGCGGGCGGGCGGTGGTGTTGCCGCCGGACGACGAGGACGGCGACGTGCTGGCGGTCCTCGACGGGCTGCTGCTGGCCGGCGGCGCCGACGTCGGCCCGGGGCGGTACGGCCAACCGCCCGACCCGCGCACCGAGGACCGGCCGGACCGGGACACCGGCGAGCTGACCCTGCTGGCCGCCGCGCTCGCCGCCGACCTGCCGGTGCTGGGTGTCTGCCGGGGGATGCAACTGCTCGCCGTCGCCTACGGCGGCACCCTGCACCAGCACCTGCCGGACGTGGTCGGTCACGAGGAACACCGTCCGGCGCCCGGCGTCTACGGTGCCCATCCGGTGCGGTTCGCGCCGGGCAGCCTGGCCGCGACGGTGCTGGCCGGGGTGGGCCGGGTCAACTCGTACCACCACCAGGCGGTTGCCGACCCGGGGCGGCTCGCCGTCACCGGCTGGGCGGCGGACGGGGTGATCGAGGCGGTCGAGGATCCGGGCCGGCCGTTCGTGCTGGGCGTGCAGTGGCATCCGGAGAACGAGCCGGATCCGCGGCCGATCACCGCGCTGGTCCGGGCCGCCCGCCAGCGACCGCCCGGCCCGCTGGTCGCCGCCCGCGACGGTGGCGTGGATCTCACGAGGCCGCCAACGCCGTGACGCGCGTTCCACCTGCGGGTGTGACGTACGTCGCCCCCGACGGGAGCGGCGGCCGGTGGGAGGATCAGCGCATGGGCAAGGTGTATCCGGCGATCGACGGTCGGCTGCGCGACTTCATCGCAGCCCAGCCGGTCTTCTTCGTGGCCACCGCGCCATCCGGCGCGGAGGGGCACGTCAACGTCTCGCCGAAGGGCATGCGGGGCACGTTCGTGATTCTCGGTCCGCACCGGGTGGCCTACCTGGATTACCACGGCAGCGGCGCGGAGACGATCGCCCACCTGCGGGACAACGGCCGGATCACGCTGATGTTCTGCGCCTTCGACGGGCCGCCGAAGATCCTCCGGCTGCACGGCCGGGGCAGCACCGTCGCGGTCACCGAGGCCGCCTTCGCCGACCGGCTCGCCGAGTTTCCCGAGCCGCCGGACGTGCACGCCGTACGGGCCGTGATCACCGTCGAGGTGGACCGGGTCAGCGACTCGTGTGGCTATGCCGTGCCACTGATGGACTACCGCGCGGAACGCGATCTGTTGCTCAGCTCACACTCCCGCCGCACCGCCGACGACCTGGTGGTCTACCGGGCCACCAAGAACGCGGCGAGTATCGACGGGCTGCCGGTCTTCTGAGCCGCCGGGCGCGCTTCGGCACGGCCGACGCCGACGCCGCACCCGCCGCCACTGTCCGGTCACTGACAGCGGCGTAGGCAATCAGCGTCCAACAGGCGCGATGCGTTACGTTCCTCGTCCGCCGGGGTACAAGTCGGAACACGGCTGGCGAAGATCATCGGCTGGGGGGCAGCCGGAGCGGGAGGCTTTATGAGCTCGGCCCAGGGGGGCGCGGACGCGGGGCAGTCCCTCGCGGCCGCCAGCGACGTGTCCCCACTGCTGACGGCCGCCTTCGCGGCCGGCGGTGAGCTGGGCGAGCGACTGGGGAACCTCGACTGGTCCACCGCTCCGCTCGGCCCGCCGGGTCGCTGGCCGACGGCGCTCTCCAGCGCGGTCGGCATGATGCTCGCCTCCAGCGCGCAGATCGTGATGTTCTGGGGCGACGACCAGCTCGCCTTCTACAACGACGCCTACCGGCCGACCATCGGCAGCAAGCACCCGGACGTGCTCGGTCAACCGGCCCGGCAGCACTGGGCGGAGACCTGGGCGGTGCTCGGCCCGCTGCTGGACGAGGTTCAGCGCACCGGACAGTCGTACCGGGGCGCGGACCACCCTTTCCTGCTGGACCGGCACGGCTTTGTCGAGCAGACCTACTTCGACGTCTCGTACGACCCGATCCGGGGCGCGGACGGTTCGGTCCACGGCGTCTACTGCATCGTCAACGAGACCACCGGGCGGGTGCTCGGTGAGCGCCGGCTGCGGGCACTCGCCGAGCTGGGCGCCGAGTTGGCCGACGTGGTCAGCGCCGCCGAACTCGGCCGGACCGCCGCCGAGGTGCTCGGTCGGCACCGGGCGGACGTGCCGTTCGCGCTGGTCTACCTGGGCGACGAGGCCGGCCGGTTCACCCTGGCCGGCTCCGAGGGCACCGGCCAGGCCGCTGTCGACATCGCGCCCGAGGTGCTCGCCCGGGTGGCCGCCGCCGGCGCACCCGTCACGGTCGAGGTGGCCAGTCTGCTCGACCCGCCGCCGGCCGACGCAGCCGACCACGCCCTCGTGCTGCCCATCACGGCGACCAACGAAACCGTCGGCGCGCTGGTCGTCGGCATGGCCGGCCTGCTGGCGCTCAATGACGAGTACCGCGACTTCCTCGACCTGGTCGCCGCCCAGATCTCCCGCGCGGTGGGCAAACAGCGGGCATACGAGCAGGAGCGGGCACGCGCCGCGGAGCTGGCCGCGCTGGACCAGGCGAAGACCAACTTCTTCGCCAACGTCAGCCACGAGTTCCGCACCCCGTTGACCCTGGTGCTCGGCCCGATGGAGGACATGCTGGCCGACCCGGCACTGCCCGCCGCCTACACCGACCGGCTCACCATGATGCACCGCAACGCGCTGCGCCTGCTCAAGCTGGTCAACACCGTGCTGGACTTCTCCCGGCTGGAGTCCGGCCGGCTGGCCGCCCACTACCAGCCCACCGACCTGGCCGGCTACACCGCACGGCTCGCCAGCACCTTCCGCTCGGCCACCGACCGGGCCGGGTTGCGACTGGTGGTGGACTGCCCACCCCTGCCGGCGCCGGTCTTCGTCGACCGGGACATGTGGGAAAAGGTCGTCCTCAACCTCGTGTCGAACGCGGTCAAGTTCACCTTCGACGGCGAGATCCGGGTCCGGGTCAGTGCCTCTGGCGGCGCCGCCCGGTTGGAGGTGATCGATACCGGCGTGGGGATCGTGCCGGCCGAGCTGCCGCACGTCTTCGAGCGGTTCCACCGGGTGTCCGGGGTGCGCGCCCGCACCCACGAGGGCACCGGGATCGGCCTGGCGCTGGTCCGGGAGCTGGTCGAGATGCACGGCGGCGAGGTGGGGGTCACCAGCCGGATCGACGAGGGGAGCAGCTTCGCGGTGACCGTCCCGTTCGGATCCACGCACCTGCCCGCCGACCGGGTGGCGCCGTTTGGCCCTCAGCCGTCGGGCGAGCCGGAACAGGCCCGGCTCTACGTCGCGGAGACCGCGCTGTGGACCGGCGCCGAGCCGCCGCCGGAGTTGGGCAGCCGGCCGGCGGCGGTCACCCCGGCCGGCCGGATCCTGGTCGTCGACGACAACCCGGACCTGCGCGAGCACGTCACCCGGCTGCTGTCCCCGACCTGGGAGGTGGTCACGGCCAGCGACGGTCTGGCGGCCCTGCCGCTGGCCCGCGAGGGCGGGTTCGATCTGGTGCTCACCGACGTGATGATGCCCCGGCTGGACGGGTTCGGGCTGGTCGGCGCGCTGCGCGCGGACCCGCGTACCCGACACGTGCCGATCGTGCTGCTCTCCGCTCGGGCCGGCTCCGCAGAGGCGGTCGCCGGCCTCTCCGTCGGCGCCGACGACTACCTGACCAAGCCGTTCTCCGGGCAGGAGCTGGTGGCGCGGGTCCGGGCCAACGTCGAGCTGGGCCAACTGCGGGGGCAGATCATCCGCCGGCTGCGGGCGCTGGCCGACGCGGCGGTGGCGGTGAACACCGCCCGATCGACCGCCGACGTCCTCCAGGTCGCCGCCCGGCACGCGCTCAGCCTCGCCGAAGCCGCCAAGGTGGTGGTCACCGCGACCGGGGCCCGATCCGAGGCGGACGCCGGCGGCGCCACCGCCGCGGACCCGTCCTTCGTGGCCGAGCTGACCGGCACCACCGGTGAGCGGCTCGGCGAGTTGCGGGTCTGGCGGTCGGCCGGCGACGACGCGCAGGCCGACGAGGCCGCACTGACCCAGCTCGCCCGCCTGGTCGGGGTACGCCTGGAGAACGCCCAGCTCTACGAGGCCGAACACCGCATCGCCACCACGTTGCAGCACAGCCTGCTGCCCCGGTCGCTGCCTCAGTTGCCGGGTGCGGTGGTGGCCAGCCGCTATTTGCCGGGCAGCGCCGACGTCGAGGTCGGCGGCGACTGGTACGACGTGATCGCGCTGGAGGGTGACGAGCTGGCGCTGGTCATCGGCGACGTGGTCGGCAAGGGCGTCCAGGCCGCCGCGGCGATGGGGCAGCTCCGCAACGCGCTGCGCGCGTACCTGCTGGAGGGCTTCGACCCGGGTGAGTCGCTGACCCGGCTCAACCGGCTGGTCGGGTCCACCGAACGCCGCGCCTTCGCCACTGTGGTCTGTCTGCTGTTCAACCCGCGTACCGGGAGGTTGCGGTACGCCAGCGCAGGTCACCCGTCCCCACTGCTGATCAGGGGAGGTGACGTGGCATTCCTGCACGACCGGGCGCTCGGCCCACCGGTCGGCGCCATCCCCGACGCGACGTACCACTCGGTCGAGGGGGAGCTGCCTCCCGGCCGCCGGCTGCTGCTCTACACCGACGGGCTGATCGAGGATCGGCAGCTCGGCATCGACGCCGCGCTGGCCCAGCTGTGTACCGACGCGGCCACCCCCGGTGAGCACGTGACGGACCTGATCGAAGCGGTGATCGAGCGGGTCGCCGGTCAACCGCGCCGCGACGACGTGGCCGTGCTCGCCCTGGAGGCGGCCGAGCTGAACCGCTTCGCGTTGCGGCTGCCCGCGGACCCGACCCGGCTGAGCGTGCTGCGCAAGCGCCTGGAGGACTTCCTGGTCGCGCACGGGGTCGGCGAGACGGACCTGTTCGACGTGACCGTGGCGGTCTCCGAGGCCGCCGCGAACGCCATCGAGCACCCGGTCCACCCCGCCGAGCCGGTGATCAGCGTTGAGGTGGCCATCGAGAACCGGACAGTGACCGTCACGGTGCGCGACAGCGGCCGGTGGCGGGAGTCGGCCGGTTCCGGGTTCCGGGGGCGCGGGCTGACCCTGATCAAGGCGCTGGGTGAGCTGACGGTGCGGCGTACCGACGAGGGCACCGAGGTGACGCTGCGCCGGCAGCTGCAGGACTGACCTCGCGCCCGACGGTGGCGGGCGCAGCGCGTGCGCCCGACAGACCAGCCGGGTCGCGGATGGCTCAGGCCGGGCTCAGCCAGCTCTGCTCGCCCAGGCCGGAGATGTCCAGCACGCGGCGGACCTGCCGGGACGGCAGCACGGTGAGCGTGCCGGGAAACTGCTGGGCGAGCCGGACCAGCGCGTGGATGGCGGCCGAGTCGAAGAAGGTGACCGCGGTCAGGTCGAGGGTGATCCGTTCGGCGGGCTCGCGCAGGGCCGTCTGGAGCATGGTGTCGGCGGTAGCCATGTCGACCTCACCGGCCACCACCACGTGGAGGTGATCGCCGTCAATCTCCGCGCTGGCAGAGAAGACGGGTGGTGCTCCTCCTTGATCCACGCAGACACCATGGCACAGCCGACCTGGCAGGGCAACAACCGGTCCGGAGCGGCCGTGGCGCGGGTCACCAGCCGGGCCGGCGATAGGCTTGAGGCATGACCGTCCGTCCGCCGCTGACCCCAGGCACGCTCTCCCCGATGCGACCGGTGCCGGCCCACATTCCCCGCCCGGAGTACGTGGGCAAGAAGCGTCCCCAGGAGTGGCGCGGCTCGCACGTGCAGACGCCGGAGACCATCGAGAAGATGCGGATCGCCAGCCGGCTGGCCGCCCAGGCGACCCAGCTCGCCGGCGAGCACTCCAAGCCCGGCGTGACCACCGACGAGATCGACCGGGTGGTCCACGAATTCCTCTGCGATCACGGCGCGTACCCGTCGACGCTGGGCTACAAGGGCTTCCCCAAGTCCTGCTGCACCAGCCTCAACGAGGTCATCTGCCACGGCATCCCGGACACCACCGTGCTGCAGGACGGCGACATCATCAACGTCGACGTGACCGCGTACATCGACGGGGTGCACGGCGACACCGACGCCACCTTCTGTGTCGGCGAGGTCAGCGAGGAGGCCCGGCTGCTGGTCGAGCGGACCCACGAGGCGATGATGCGGGGCATCCGCGCGGTCGCCCCGGGCCGCCAGATCAACGTCGTGGGCCGGGTCATCGAGTCGTACGCCAAGCGGTTCGGCTACGGCGTCGTCCGCGACTTCACCGGCCACGGCATCGGAGAGACCTTCCACAGCGGGCTGTACGTGCCGCACTACGACAGCCCGCGTCCCACGGACCTGATGGAGCCCGGGATGACCTTCACCATCGAGCCGATGATCACGCTCGGCACCTACCAGTACGACATGTGGGACGACGGGTGGACCGTGGTCACCAAGGACCGGAAGTGGACCGCCCAGTTCGAACACACCATCGTGGTGACCGACGACGGTCACGAGATTCTCACCCTGCCGTGACCGACACCCCTGCGGCGCTGCGCGAGGCGCACCACGCGGACGTCTCCGGCGGCTGGCTGCGCCCGGCCGTCTTCGGCGCGATGGACGGGCTGGTCACCAACATCGCCCTGATCGCCGGCGTTGGCGGCGGCGGGGTCTCGCCGCGCAGCATCGTGCTGACCGGCACCGCCGGTCTGGTGGCCGGCGCGATCTCGATGGGGCTCGGCGAGTACACCAGCGTGCGCTCGGCCAACGAGCAGGTCGCCGCCGAGGTGGCCAAGGAACGGCGCGAGTTGGAGCGGCATCCCGAAGCCGAGGCCCGCGAACTGGCCGACGCGTGGGTGGCGCGCGGCCTGCCCCGCGACCTCGCAACCCAGGTCGCGGAAGCCGTACGGCGCGATCCGGAGGAGGCGCTGCGGGTGCACGTCCGCGAGGAGTTGGGCGTCGACCCCGACGACCAGCCGAGCCCGTGGACGGCGGCGATCTCCTCGTTCCTGTTCTTCTCGGTGGGGGCGCTGATCCCGCTGCTCACGTACCTGCTCGGCGCCACCGAGCTCTGGCTGGCGCTCGCCGTCGGCGGGCTCGGGCTGTTCGCCGCCGGGGCGGCGGTGGCCCGGTTCACCAACCGGCCCTGGTGGACCAGCGGGTTGCGCCAGCTACTGATGGGTGCCGCGGCGGCCGCCGCCACCTACCTGATCGGCGCTCTGATCGGCGTACAGGGCGCGCTGTGACGCCGGTCAGCAGCTGAGCAACTCGTCGACCGTGCCGTCCACGGGCCGGCCACGGGCGGCAAGCTCCTCGGCCTGCCGGCCCAGCACCAGCCCCACCTCGGTCATGTCCGCGCCGGCCAGACCGGTGCGGCGCACCGCGTCCCCCGGGTCGCGGAAATAGGTGCGGCTCAGCAGACCGGTCACCGTGGCCGCGGCCAGCCGCGCCTCGCCGAGCATCAGCAGCGCCTGGTCGGTCTCGTACCACTCGGCCAGCCGGGCGGCCCGCGCGTGCGCCGCGCTGCCCCGATACCAGGCCTGCCGGGCCGCGGTGCTGAACTCCGCCGGCCGTGCCCGGGCCAGCCGGCCCAGGTGCTCGTCGCGCAGCGTCCGCAGCCAGCCGGTGGGGTCGTGCAACGCCCGGGTGGTGACGTACCGGTCCGCGGTCAGCGGCCAGAGTGGGGAGAGCACCCGGGCCTGCCCGAGGTAGTCCTCGGCGGCGGCCACGGTCAGGTCGACCAGCACCCCGTCCACCCGCCGGGTCGCCGGGGGCGGGCCGGTGCCGGGTCGGTAGGTGACCACCAGCATCCCCACCTCGCGGTCCCCGCCGCCGTCGTCGTCGCCGTGCGCCAGCGGGCCGTGCACCGCGACCGCGAGCACGTCGGCCGCGAAACGTCGCTGGGCCGCCTGGGCGACCCGCTCCGCCACCGTCCACCGTCGATCGTCGAAGCCCCGGTCGACATCGGCCTGTTCGCTGCTCGCGCTCACGGGGCCGCCTTCGTTCCCGACTGCGGGGCTCGCAGGACCGGCTCACTCCTCGCGCTCACGGGGCACCCTTCGTTCCCGACCGCGGGGCTCACCGGATCGTCCCCGCCTGGCGACTGAGCGTCAGCCTAGCCAGCCGGTCGTGGACCAGCCGGCGCGCCGCGCCCGGTCGGCACCAGCCGGAAGATGCGGATCTCCCGGCCGCCGGCTCGCTGGACGTACGTGCGGTACGCCGGCCACTCGGTGACCAGGAGTGCCCACAGCCGGTCCCGTTCGGCGCCGGTGGCCACGTCGGCCCGCACCGGAACCCGTCGACCCCGCACGTCCACCTCGGCGGCCGGCTCGGCGAGCAGGTTCAGCGCCCAGCCGGGCTGCTGGGTCTGCCCCCAGTTGGAGCCGATCACCACGTACGCGTCGCCGTCGGGCACGTAGATCAGGGGATTGCTGCGCGGTTTGCCGGAGCGGCGGCCGGTGGTGGTAATGATCAGGGACGAGACCAGGCCGAGCGCGACCACCCGGCCCCGGGTGAGCCGGCCGACCACCCGGTCGGCGGGAACCAGCAGGCGGGCGGCGGCGCCGAACCAACGGTGGTGGCCGACTCGACGGGTGAGGGATCCCAGCACTGACACGCCGCCCAGTCTGCCGGTTGCCGCGCCTCGGTGGCCAGCCCCCTGCGCCGCTTCGGCAGCCCGCCGGAGCGTCCCGCTCAGTCCAACCGCCGCTCGATCGGCAGGCGGGCACGCGTGAACAGGCCGGCGCCGAGCATCGCCACCATCGGCACCAGCACCAGGACGCCGAGCGCCGGCCACGGCACCAGGAACGGGTACGGCTCGCTCACGGGCCAACTGGTGGCGTACTGCCGGTTGACGGAGAACAGCACGATCGCGGCGGTGCCCAGCCCGGCCACGATGCCGAGTACCGAGCCGAGGCCGGCGATGACCCCGGCCTGGCAGATCGCCAGCAGCCGGCGTACCGCCGGGGCCGCGCCGACGGCCGCGAGTGTGGACAGCTCGGCGCGCCCCTCGGCGGCGGCGAGCGCGGTGGCGATTCCGGCCGCGCCCACCGTGATCAGCCCGGCCGCCGCGGCGAGCAGCAGGAGCAGCGGTGACACGTCGCGGGGGGCGGCGCCCTGCTCCACGCTCAGCGAGAACGTCCCAAAGGACCTCAGTGCACCGGTGAACCGCTCCTGCCGGTTCTCGTCCGGCGGGGCCGGGGTGTCGATCACCCAGCCGGTCTGGGACGAATTCAGGCCGAGCTGTCGGACCGCGGACGGGGACAGCAGCAGGCGGGGCTGCCCGACTGCCGCGGGCAGCGCGTACCCGGGCAGATCGCTGGCACCGTTCGGCCCGTCCGTTCCGGCCTCCGCCCGGCTCACCTGCACGGTCACCAGGCCGTCGTGCAGGTAGCGCGGGTCGGTCACCACGACGCCCCCGGCGCGCAGCACGGCGGTGGCGGCAGCGGTGGCCGCCGGGTCCGCGCCGGTGAGGATCGGCAGGGCGCTGCCGTCGTCCACCAGCGTCTCGACGTAGCCGCCGTAGTAGTCCCCGTCGCGGAGCTGGCAGCGCGGGTCGGCCCGGGCCTGCCGGCGCTCCGCCGGGGAGAGGTTGTCCCCGGGCAGCCAGGGGCAGGCCCGCTCCGGCGGCAGCCTCGGTGCGACGTAGCAGTAGTCGCCGGGGTTGCCACCCGCTGGGCAGGCCACGGTGTGCACCGCGGCCACCGCGCCGGCGCCCAGCTGCGCCTGGGCCGCGGTGGTGACCTCGGCCAGCGTGGGTCGGGGCAGCCGGGTCGGCTCGGTCGCACTGACCAGCACGTGCCCGGTCGGCAGCATCGGTTGGTAGGCACGCGTGTCGCGGGCCCCGTCGCTGGCCAAGTACCCGCCGAGCGCGACGCTGCCGGCCACCGCCGCCATCACGGCGCAGATCGCCGGTGCCGCGACGGCCCGGTTGCGGCTGGCGTCGCGTAGCGCGATCCGGGGTGCCAGGGGCAGCACCCGGCCGAGGCGGGCGAGCGCGCCGATCAGTGTGGGTGTGCAGCAGACCAGGCCCAGTTCGCCGAGGATCAGGCCGGTGAGGATCACCGCCGGTGAGGTTCGGGTGGCCCCGAACGCCGCCAGCGCCGCCCCGCCGACCACCAGTGCCAGCCCGATGGTCAGCCACCGGGCTCGGCTCGGGGGAGGGGTGCGTCGCCCGGCGAGCCCGGCGATGACGTCCTGCCGGGCGGCGGTCCAGGCCGGTGCCAGCGCGGCCAGCACCCCGGCCAGCACCGCGACCCCCCCGAGCAGCATCAGCGCCGACGGCCAGCAGCGGTACCCGCCGAAGCGGGCGCCGAAGACGTACTGCTCCACGAGCGGACGACCGGCGAACGCCGCGCCGACGCCGAGAATCAGGCCGGCGGCGGCGCCCAGCACGCCCAGCACCACGCCGTCGGCGAGCACGACCCGACGCAGTTGGGCGGCGTCCCCACCGGCAACCGCGACCAGTGCCAGGTCCCGCCGCCGGCGGCGGACGCCGACCGCGAAGGCCGGCCCGACCAGCAGCACCACCTCCAGCAGCCCGAGGCCGGCGATCAGCACGCCGGTGCTCAGGTCCGTGGCGCTGCTCGGACCGATGGACCCGGGCCACGGCCGCGACTGTCCCGCCGCCGGGATGGTCGGGTGGCGCGGAGTGACCAGCACGCCATGGTCGTTGAGCCGGGACACCAGCGCGGCGTCGACGGTGCCGGGCACGTCCACCAGCCAACTGCTGTCCGGCAGCGGATCGCTTCGTGGCACGGCACCCGGGTGCAACGCCACCACCGGGCCGAGATCGTCGGGAAACTCGACCACCCCGACCACGGTGTACGCCCGCGTGCCGTCGGCGGTGGCCACGGCGTCGCCGAGGCGTACGTCCAGGCGGCGTAGCGCCGCCGGGCTCACGGCGACCTCGCCGGGCTGCCGCGGCGCCCGTCCGGCCCGGAACCGCACCAGCCCTCGGGCCAACGGGTCGGTGAGGTCCAGTACCCGTCCTTCGACGTTCTCGTCGCGCTCCGGGCCGCGCACCGTCAGCGGGAGTAGAGCGCGCACCTCGGTGACCCGGCTGCCGGGGCCGAGCAGCGTGGACACCTCGGCGGCGGTGGCCACCCGACCGTTTGTCCCGTAGTCGCCCTCCCGGGTGTACCAGCCTTCGCCCCACTCGTCCTGCGCGATCGGGGTGTCGGTGATCCACCGCAGCTCCGCGTCGGCGACGCCGAGTCGGCGGTCGATGCGCTCCTGCGGGGTCAGCTCGGCCATGTCGTAGCTCACGGCCAGGAAGGCCAGCACCAGCACCGGCAGGGCGATCATGGCGAGCACCAGGGCGGTTCGCCGGCGGGCCCGGCGCGACTCCCGCCGGGCGATCCGCAGCGCCGCCCGCCAGGAGCCGGTCAGCTCGGCCAACCGACGCCGGCCCGCGGGTGCCGGCGGCGCGACCGGCGGTGCCGCCGGGACGTCGGCACAGCCGGAGGCCCGCCGCGCCCGGCGGACCGTCACCGGTCGCTACCGGACAGCAGTTGCTCGACGCTGCCCAGCGGTGCCGTCGTGTCGACCAGCACGCCGTCCCGCAGGAACACCACCCGGTCGGCCCAGCCGGCGTGTCGCGCCTCATGGGTGACCAGTACGCCGGCCGCGCCCGCGTCGACCCGGCGGCGCAGCAGGTGCAGCACCGCCTCGCCGGTCTGCGAGTCCAACGCCCCGGTCGGCTCGTCGGCGAGCACCAGCCGCCGCTCGCCGACAAGCGCGCGGGCGATGGCGACCCGCTGCTGCTGGCCGCCGGAGAGCTGGTCGGGGAAGCGGTCGCCCAGCGCCGGCAGGCCCACCTCGGCCAGCGCGGCCAGGGCCGCCGCGCGGGCCCGGCGCCCGCCGGCGCCGTCGAGTTCCAGCGGGAGGGCGACGTTCTCCATCGCGCTCAGGCTGCCCAGCAGGTTGAGCTGCTGGAAGATGTAGCCGATCCGGCGGCGGCGCAGCTGGGCCAGCCCTCGGCGGTCCAGCGCACCCAACGGCTGCCCCTCGACCCGGACCTCGCCGCGGGTCGGGCGGTCCAGGCCGCCGGCGAGGGCCAGCAGTGTCGACTTGCCGGAGCCGGACGGACCCATCACGGCGACCAGCTCACCCGGCCGGACGACCAGGCTGACGCCGCGCAACGCGTGCACCGCCGCCGGGCCGACCCCGTGGGTGCGGTGGACGGCGCGAAGCTCCAGCACCGCGTCGTCCGCTCCGCTCACCGTCGCGCCTCCTCGTCGGCCCACCGCGCCGCGTCGGACATGTCGGCGTCGCCGGCTCTCGGCACGGGCGGCGCGGGGGTGCCGGGCTGGTGCCGGACCAGGCTGGTCTCGCAGTGGTCCAGCCAGCGCACCTCCGCCTCGGCCTGGAACACCATCGAGTCCAGCACCAGCCGCCAGGGCAGGTCCTCCGGCCGGTTGCTGCCGTACTTCAACCGGGTCAACTCCTGCAACGCCCGCATCGTCGCGCTGCGCTGGGCCTGTACCACCGAGCGGACATCCACGCCGGGGGTGGTCAGCGCCAGCGCCAGCTTGATCGCCAGCTCGTCGCGGGGGCGGTCGGTGCGGCTGATCGGGGTGGCGAACCACAGCGCCAGATCCGCCCGGCCGGCGTCGGTGATCTCGTACGGGCGTTGCCCGGCCTCGCTCTCCGGCAGCGGGCGCACCAGACCGTCCCGCTCCAGCCGGGAGAGCGTGGTGTAGACCTGCCCGATGTTCAGCGGCCAGGTCGAGCCGGTCGACTCCTCGAACGCGGCGCGCAGCTGGTAGCCGTACATCTGGCCGCGTTCGAGCAGGGCGAGCAACCCGTGACGGATGGACATGGGAACGGAGTATGCATACCTGGTATGGCGCTCCGCAACCGGAGCGGACCGGTTCAGGTGGGGCGGCCGGGAAACGCGACAGTTTGCGGGGTGAGCCCGGCGGTCTTGCGCCAGCGGGTGGCCCGCACGGCGTACTCGACGAGGGCGGCCAGCGCCTGGTCCCGGTCGGCGCCGGTGGTGGACGCCAGCGCCGCCCGCCAGTGCGCCGCGGTGCGCTCCTCCACCTCGACCGCCAGCCGCAACGCGCTCGCCTTGTCGGTGACCGCGAACGGCAGCGCGTACCCGGCCCGGTCCGGTGGCACGTCGCCACCGGAGGTGCTGAGCTGCACCACCAGCGCGTCGCGCCGGCGGCGGTGCGCGGCCTCCGCCTGGCGCGCGGCGTCCCGTGCCGCCCCGGTGAGCCGGACGCCGATCCGCCCGTAGGCGTAGATGGCCGCGTACTCGGCGGAGAGGGCGGCGGCGAGCGCCTCCGCGGCGGATGGCTGCCTCACTTCAGTGCCTCCTGGTGGGTGGCCCGCGCGGCGGCGATCGACCCGAGCAGCGCTGCCCGTTCCGCCGGTGCCGCGGCGCAGGCGGCGGTCGCGGACTGCTGGCCGGTCTTCTCCAGCGCACGCAGGGCGGCCAGCGCGCCGGCCGGTTCGGCCGCCGGGGCGGTGGTCGGGGCGGCGGCGGGCGTCGACGGCAACGCGACGCCGATCACCCGGGCCAGTTCGGTGGCGTGCGCGGTGTGCGCCTCGGCGATCGGGCCGAGCCGGTCGGCCAGCTCCGGGTGCGCCGCAGCGCTCGCCCGGTGTGCCGCGGCCAGCCCGAGTGACTCGTCCACCATCGGCCGCAACGGGTCAGGCGGCGGCGCCGGCTGGCCATCGCGGTCGAAAAGATCACAGCCGGTCAGCGGCGCCGCGGCACCGCCGAGCGCCAGCAGCGCTCCGGCACGCAGGAGCTTTCGCCGGGAATGTCCGGATGCTTGGTCGCGCTGTGTCGTTCTGCCGATCCCCACCGGGCAAGTCAACACCATCCGGCCCGGTCCGGGGGCCACCCGCGTCGGTGCGCCGCCCGGTCCACCAGCGGGCAGGCGCGTTACGCTCTGCGCAGCCACCGGGGCGTTCGCTCCGGTGGCGTGCCGGCATGGCGGGACGACCGTCGCCGTCGACCAGGGAAAGGGTGCGGAGATGACGCAGCGTGGCCGTGCCACCAGGTCGACGGATCGACCCCGTGGTGGTGTGAGTCCCCGCAGCGGTGATCTCACCGCGCGCCGTAACCGGTTGCGGGCCGTGATCGAGCCCGTGGTCAACGGCGTGGGCTACGACCTGGAGGACCTGTCGGTTTCCCGGGCCGGCCGCCGGCACGTGGTGCGGGTGATCGTGGACGCCGACGGCGGGATCGACCTGGACGCCGTCGCGGACGTCTCCCGCGCGGTCTCGGCCGCGCTCGACGCCGCCGAGGAGACCGGCGGCGACATCGTCGCCGGGGAGTACCAGCTGGAGGTCAGCTCACCGGGCGTGGACCGGCCGCTCACCCTGCCCCGGCACTGGCGGCGCAACGTCAGTCGGCTGGTCAAGGTCACCGTCCGGGGCGCGGCCGTGCTGCCCGATCAGCGCGGCGAGCAGCCCACCGGGGACCGCCAGGTCACCGGCCGGGTGGTCGGTGCCGACGACGAGGGCGTGCAGTTGGAGACCGACGACGGCCGGGCCTCCTGGGCGTACGCCCAGTTGGGCCCCGGTCGGGTGCAGGTCGAGTTCACCAGGCTCGCCGAGCTGGGTGAGCCGGACGAGTTCGACGACACGGACGATACCGACGACGCGGACGAGACCGACGAGATCGACGATTCAGACGACATCGACGACGAAGATGATGTGGAGGACGAGGAGAGGTGAACATCGACCTCGCGGCGCTGCGCGCACTCGAGCGCGAGCGGGAGATCCCGTTCGACACGATTCTCGCGGCGATCGAGACCGCGTTGCTGACCGCCTACCGGCACACCGACGGTGCCGAGCCGCACGCCCGGGTGGAGATCGACCGCAAGTCGGGCGCAGCCCTGGTGTACGCGCAGGAGATGGACGAGGACGGCAGTCTGGTGCGGGAGTGGGACGACACTCCCCACGACTTCGGCCGGATCGCCGCCATGACCGCCAAGCAGGTGATCCTCCAGCGGCTGCGGGAGGCCACCGACGAGGTGCACTTCGGCGAGTACGTGGGTCGCGACGGTGACCTGGTCACCGGCGTGGTGCAGGCGCACGAGGCGCGGTCCGAGAAGGGCATCGTCAGCGTCGACCTGGGCAAGCTGGAGGGCGTGCTGCCGCAGTCCGAGCAGGTGCCCGGCGAGCGGTACGTGCACGGCGAGCGGATCCGCTGCGTGGTGGTCCACGTGGCCAAGGGCATGCGTGGTCCGCAGATCACCCTGTCCCGGTCGCACCCGGCGCTGGTCAAGAAGCTGTTCGCGCTGGAGGTACCGGAGATCGCCGACGGCACGGTGGAGATCGGCGCGATCGCGCGTGAGGCAGGTCACCGCACCAAGATCGCCGTACGCTCCGCCACCCCCGGCGTGAACGCCAAGGGTGCCTGTATCGGCCCGATGGGCCAGCGGGTGCGTGCCGTGATGAGCGAGCTGCACGGTGAGAAGATCGACATCATCGACTGGTCGGACGACCCGGCCACCTTCGTCGGCAACGCGTTGTCGCCGGCCAAGGCGCTGCGGGTCGAGGTGGTGGATCTGGCCACCCGGACCGCCCGGGTGACCGTGCCGGACTTCCAGCTCTCTCTTGCCATCGGGCGGGAGGGGCAGAATGCCCGCCTCGCGGCCCGGTTGACCGGTTGGCGGATCGACATTCGCTCCGACGCGGAGCAGACCAGCCCGGCCGCGCGGGGCGCGGCTGATCACGTCCGGGAGCCGGGCGGCGCGATCTCGGGCAGCTAGGGGTAGACTTCCTCCAGTGGTACGACGCGCGCAGCCGGAGCGCACTTGTGTGGGTTGCCGGCAACGTGCGCCGGCCAGCGAATTGCTGCGGGTCGTAGCGATCGGGGACGAGGCTGGTCACAGCCTCCGGCCTGATCCGCTCCGCAGGCTGCCGGGTCGGGGAGCGAACATGCACCCGGATCCGGCCTGCTTCGCGCTGGCAGTGCGGCGCCGCGCCTTCGGGCGTGCGCTGCGCATCACCGGGGTCCCCGACCACGGTGCGCTGGCGGAGCACGTCGATGCGCCAACCACTACGTCCGGTCAGCCCGACCGGGCGAGGGTCGCTAGCAAGGTAGGACGACCGACATGAGCACACGATGAAGTCCCTGAAATGACCAGGCTTCAAGTGCACGAGTGAGGTCGCTGCGGGTGCTGCCCGCACGACCTCGGAGTGAGGAGTGCAGTGGCAGGCAAGGCCCGCGTACACGAGCTTGCAAAAGAGCTCGGGGTCGAGAGTAAGACCGTTCTCGCCAAGCTGAAGGAAATGGGCGAGTTCGTGAAGTCCGCGTCCAGCACCGTCGAGGCGCCAGTCGCCCGGCGGCTGCGTAACGCATTCGTCGCGTCCGCCGGTGCTTCGGCGCCGGCCGCCCCGTCGGCGCCCGCGCCGACTGCGGCGCCGGCTTCGACCCCGACGCCATCCCCGACCCCGGGCGCGCCCCGGGTCTCGGCCAAGCCGATGCCGCCCCGGCGGCCGTCGGCCCCGGCCCCGGCCCCGGGTCCGAAGCCCAAGGGCCCGGTTCCCGGTGCGCCGCAACCGGCGGCTCCGGTCGCCAAGCCGGCGAGTGCCCACGACATCGAGGTGGCGGCCGCGGAGGCGCGTGCCGCCGCGCTGAAGGCTGAGCAGGAGGCCGCGGTCAAGGCCGCGCAGGCCGCCCGTCAGCAGCAGCGGGACAACGTCCGCCGGGAGCCTCCGGCAGACGGCAACCGTCCCGGCCCCGGCCCTCGGCCGGGTCCCACGGCGATGCCGCCCCGTCCCGGTTCACCGGCCGCCCGTCCGGGCACGCCGGCTCCGGGTCCGGGTGCCCGGCCCGGCGGTCGCCCGCCGGCGCGCGGCGCCGGTAACAACCCGTTCGGTATCCAGGGTGGCCAGCAGCAGCGGCCCCCGGCCGCTGGCGCGGGTGGTCCCCGGCCGAGTGGCCCGGCGGGTATGCCGCCGCGGCCGAGCCCGAACTCCATGCCGCCGCGGCCCAGCCCGGCGTCGATGCCGAGCCAGCGTCCGGCTGCCGGTCGTCCCGGTCCCGGTGGCGCTGGTCGCCCCGGTGGCGGTGGCGGCGCTGGTCGTCCCGGTGGCGGTGGCGGCGGCTTCCGCGGTGGTCCTGGCGGCGGTGCCGGTGGCGGCGGTGGTTACCGCGGTGGCCCCGGTGGCGGCGCGGGTGCCGGCGGTGGCGGTGGCTACCGTGGCGGTCCCGGCGGCGGTGGCGGTGCTCCCGGTGGCGGTTTCCGTCCGGGTGCTCCGTCCGGTGGCGGCGGTCGTCCGGGTGCCGGTGGTCGTGGCCGTGGCGGTGGCGCCGCGGGTGCCTTCGGGCGTCCGGGTGGCCGGCCGACGCGCGGTCGCAAGTCCAAGAAGCAGCGCAGACAGGAGTTCGACAACCTGTCGGCTCCGACCATGAGCTCGGGTGCTCCCCGGGGTCAGGGTCAGGTCGTCCGGCTCTCCCGTGGCGCCTCGCTGTCGGACTTCGCCGACAAGATCAACGCCAACCCGGGTTCGCTGGTCCAGGAGATGTTCAACCTGGGCGAGATGGTCACGGCGACCCAGTCCTGCTCGGACGACACCCTGCAGCTGCTGGGTGAGCACCTGGGCTTCGACATCCAGATCGTCAGCCCCGAGGACGAGGATCGCGAGCTGCTCGCGCAGTTCAACATCGACCTCGACGCGGAGGTGGCTGAGGAGCGTCTGGTCAGCCGTGCGCCGGTGGTGACCGTCATGGGTCACGTCGACCACGGTAAGACCAAGCTGCTCGACGCGATCCGCAAGGCGAACGTCGTGGCTGGCGAGGCGGGTGGCATCACCCAGCACATCGGTGCCTACCAGGTGCACGTCCCGCACGATGGCGTGGACCGCGCGGTGACCTTCATCGACACGCCGGGCCACGAGGCGTTCACCGCCATGCGTGCCCGTGGTGCGCAGGTGACGGACATCGTGATCCTGGTGGTCGCGGCCGACGACGGCGTGATGCCGCAGACCATCGAGGCGTTGAACCACGCCAAGGCGGCCGACGTGCCGATCGTGGTCGCGGTCAACAAGGTCGACAAGCCGGAGGCCAACCCGGACAAGGTCCGCCAGCAGCTGACCGAGTACGGCCTGGTCGCTGAGGAGTACGGCGGCGAGACCATGTTCGTCAACGTGGCAGCCAAGCCGGGCATCGGCATCGAGGAGCTTCTCGAGGCTGTCCTGCTGACCGCCGACGCGTCGCTGGAGCTGACCGCTCCGATCGACGGGCCGGCGCAGGGTGTGGCCATCGAGGCGCACCTGGACAAGGGTCGCGGTGCGGTGGCGACGGTGCTGGTGCAGAAGGGCACCCTGCGGGCGGGCGACTCGATCGTCGCCGGCGGAGCGCACGGCCGGGTTCGGGCCATGCTCGACGAGAACGGCAACCAGGTTGCCGAGGCCGGGCCGGCGCGTCCGGTCATGGTCCTGGGTCTGACCGCGCCGCCCGGCGCGGGTGACACGTTCCTCGCCGCGGCGGACGACCGTACGGTGCGGCAGATCGCCGAGCAGCGCCAGGCGCGGCGGCGGGCGGCGGCATTCGCCAACTCCCGTGGTCGGGCCACCCTCGAGACGCTCATGGAGCAGCTCAAGGAGGGCGAGAAGACGTCGCTCAACCTCATCCTCAAGGGCGATGGCTCCGGTTCGGTGGAGGCCCTCGAGGACGCGCTGTTCAACCTCGACATCCCCGAGGAGGTCCAGCTCAAGGTCCTCGACCGGGGCGTCGGCGCGATCACCGAGAGCAACGTCATGCTCGCGAGCGCCTCGTCCGAGCCGGTCACGATCATCGGCTTCAACGTGCGGGCCTCGAACAAGGTCCGTGAGATGGCCGACCGCGAGGGCGTGGAGATCCGGTACTACACCGTTATCTACCAGGCCATCGAGGAGATCGAGGCTGCGCTCAAGGGCCTGCTCAAGCCGGAGTACGAGGAGGTCGAGCTGGGCAGCGCGGAGATCCGCGACGTCTTCCGCTCGTCCAAGATCGGCAACATCTCCGGTTGTATCGTCCGGTCGGGTGTCATCCGGCGCAACGCGAAGGCGCGCCTACTGCGGGACGGGACGGTCGTGGCGGACAACCTCACGATCAGCTCCCTGAAGCGGTTCAAGGACGACGCCACGGAGGTCCGCGAGGGCTTCGAGTGTGGTCTGACCCTGGGTGGTTACAACAACGTCCAGGCCGGCGACATCATCGAGACCTTCGAGATGCGGGAGAAGGTTCGCGCCTGATCCGGCAGTGACACGCTGATCAAGGGGTTTACGCCGAACCGGCGTAAACCCCTTGATCATGCAGGGCAGGTTGCCGGTATCGTCCGGGGCGATGTTTACCGGAACCGCGGTCTTCGACCTGCTGCTGCCGGGCGACTCCCGGTCGCTCAAAGCCAAGAGATCATATGTACGGCCGATCGTGGCGGCGCTGCGCCGCTTCGAGGTGTCGGTCGCCGAGGTGGGAGCGCTCGACCTGCACGGTCGAGCGCAGATAGCGGTGGCCGTGGTGGCCGCCGAGGCGGCGCACGTCCGCGAGGTGCTGGACTCCTGCGAGCGTCTGGTTGCGGCTCGGCCCGAGGCCGAGTTGCTGTCGGTCCGGCGCCGGCTGTACGGCGCGGACGACGACTGACCAGGGTGCCGGCTGTGCCGGCGACCCGGTCCGGCCGCGAAGGTAATGTTCGAGATGTTGGCCGGTCGGCCGGCGGCCCCCGGGTCGCCGGGTCGGCCGGGAGCAGGACGCCGTGGAGGTGGCGAGATGTCTGATCCGGCCAAGGTACGCCGGCACGCGGAACGGGTGCGTGAGCTGGTTGCGTCGGTGGTGCGGAGCCAGATCAAGGACCCGCGGCTCGGCATGATCACGATCACCGACGCCCGGATCACCGCCGACCTGCGTGACGCGACGGTTTTCTACACGGTGCTCGGTGACGTGGCGGCCCAGTCGGACACGGCGGCGGCGCTGGAGAGCGCCAAGGGGATGCTGCGCAGCACGGTCGGCAAGGCGCTGGGGTTGCGGCACTCGCCGACGCTCACCTTCGTCCTGGACGACGTCCAGGACCAGGTCAAGCACATCGACGACCTGCTCGCCGCGGCCCGTAACGCCGATGCCGAGGTGCAGCGGCTCGCCGCCCAGGCGGAGTACGCGGGCGAGGCGCAGCCGTACCGGGTCGACGAGGAGGACGACGAGACGGACGAGGCCGACCAGGCCGCCGACGTCGACGAGACCCCCCGGGGTGGGGAAGCGCGGTGACCGGCACCGCCGGCGCTCAATTCGCCACGGCGGTCGGCGCCGGCCCCACCGAGGCGGACTGGGCCGCGGCCGAGGCGTTGCTACGTGCTCTCCCGCCGACGGGCCGGGTGCTGCTGATCTGCCACGTCAACCCGGACGGTGACGCGCTGGGCAGCATGCTCGGCTTCGGTCTGGGCCTGCGCCAGTTCGGCGTACGCCGGTTGCAGGCGACCTTTCCCGGGCCGCCGGAGGTGCCCGAGCCGTTCCGTGGGCTCCCCGGGCTGGATCTGCTGGTCCCGGCGAGCGCCGCGGACGCCGACCCGGACCTGGTGATCTGCTTCGACGCGGCGAGCGAGTCGCGCCTCGGCGAGTTGGCCGGGCGGTTGTCGTCCGCCGGCTCGGCGCTGGTGCTCGACCACCACGCCTCCAACGGCGGCTTCGGCACGGTCAACCTGATCGACCCGACCGCTGCGGCGACGTCGGTGGTGGCGGAGCAGTTGCTGGCCCGGCTCGGCGTGGCGCTGGATCCGGCCATCGCCGAATGCCTCTACGTGGCGCTGACCACCGACACGGGCTCGTTCCGGTTCGAGGCGACCACCCCGGCGGTGCACCAGTTGGCCGCCCGGCTGCTGGCCACCGGCATCTCGCCCGGTGACATCTCCCGGCGGGTCTTCGACACCCGGCCCTTCGGCGCGGTCCGGCTCTTCGGTGAGGTGCTCGGCCGGGCTCGGCTGGAACCGGCCGCGGCCGACGGTCGAGGGTTGGTGTGGACGTTCGCCACCCTGGACGATCTGGCCCGGCACGACCAGCGGCCGTACGTGCTGGAGGCGTTGATCGACTCGGTGCGGTGCACCGCCGAGGCGGACGTGAGCTGCGTGCTGAAGCAGACCACGCCCGGCGAGTGGGCCGTGTCGATGCGCAGCAAGGGCGCGGTCGACGTCAGCCGGGTGGCGATCGCCCTGGGCGGCGGTGGCCATCGGTTCGCGGCGGGGTTCACCGGTCGGGGCACGGTCGATCAGGTGGTCGAGGCGATCCGGGGCCAGCTCGACACGGCGTTGATCCGTCCCGGCGTCTGACCTCGACGCCGCGCGTTCGCCCCGCAGGAAGATCAGGGTCAACTCCGGGGAGTGTTGGTCTTTCCGCGCTCCGTGAGACCGGGAAGAATTGCGGGATGGAGCAGCCGCACGACCTCACCCTGGAGGCCCCCCGCACCTGGGACCGGCCCGCCGTCTCCGTACCGGTACTCCTCTGCCTGTCGCTCGTCGGTGGCCGGTTCGCTTCGTTCTCCACCGAAGCCAACCTGTACACCCTCGGCACCGGCGGCGTGCTGATCTGGCTCGGTCTGAGCAACCGGGTGCCCCGCCGCCCGGCGCCGCGCCGGCTGGGCGTGGGCGCGGCCTGGTGGGCGCTGCCGGTGGTGGTCTTCGGGGTCTTCGAGGGCGTCACCTTCGTGATGGCGGTGGGCGACGACTTCCCCACCTTCTCCCGCCTGGCCGATCCCCTCCTGGAGGACCATCTCACCCGCTCGGCGGCCTGGTTCGCCTGGCTGGGGGCGTTCTGGGGGTTGGTGCGGCGATGATGCGGGCACTCGCGATCGGCGGTTTCATCACCGCGTTTGCGCTCTTCGCCGTGGTCGAGTGGTTGGCCCGCCGGGAGGGCTCCCGGATCCCCACGCTGGGCGAGGTCTGCGCGTACGTGATGCGCTACGAGGTCGGCCCCGTGCCGGTGGGCCGGATCGGTCTGTTCGGCTTCTGGTGGTGGCTGGGCTGGCACTTCCTGGCCCGCTGAGCCGGGCCCCGCGATGTCCAGATGGCGGGAACCGTGAGCAGTATGTGGACCTGAACGATAGCTTGGGAGACGGTCGGCATCGCGTTGCGGTGCAGGTCATGGGCGGTGGTGCCACACCTCGCGCTGCCTCCCTCCAGGGTCGGACCGACCCGGGCTCACGCTTCCCAGCCGGCTGCTCCGGTAACCCCGGACCGCCGTGGGGGCGCTCAGCACGACCGCCCGTGAGGGCCGCCGCGTGCCGGTGGCTCGCACCCTGGAAGGAGCGCCACCATGCCGAACAAGCCCAAGCCGGAGACCACCGACGACGCCCGCGAGCAGGCCCGCCGCGCGTTGCAGACGTCGATGGACACCCGCCAGTGACCCGATCCGTCCGGCGGTGACGCCGCCGACGGCCTCCGTCCACGGCGTCACCGCCCGTCTGACCTCGGTCCGCCCGGGCCGCGCCTCGCACTGATCCCGTAGCGCACGACGGCGTAGCCCCGCCGGTCTTCGCCGGTAAGTGCTGGCCTACCTTGCGATCCTTACCTGGCTCGTGACAGGATCGCCGGCGATGGACACCAGCACGCTTGCCGCGTCCCCCCGCCGGATCGCCGGCCTCGCCCTGCCCGCCCTCGTGGTGCTGGCCGCCGAGCCGCTCTACGTGCTGGTCGACACGGCCGTGGTCGGTCACCTCGGCCGGGTGCCACTCGCCGCGCTCGCCGTCGGCGGCACGGTCATGACGCTCACCGCGTGGCTCGGCACCGTGGTCGCCTACGGCACCACCGGGCGATCGGCCCGCCGCTTCGGCGCCGGCGACCGGGCGGCGGCGGTGGCCGAGGGTGTCCAGTCGTCCTGGCTGGCGTTCGGCGTCGGGCTGCTGGTCGCCATCGGCATGCAGTTCGGTGGGGGCGCGCTGGCCCGTACCCTCGCCGGAGGTGGCGGCGAGGTGGCCGACGCCGCCGCGCAGTGGCTGCGGATCGCGGCGCTCGGCGCCCCCGGCCTGCTGCTCGCCGCCGCCGGCAACGGCTGGCTGCGCGGAGTACAGGACACCCGCCGCCCGCTGGTCTTCGTGCTCGGCCCCAACCTGCTCTCCGCGCTGCTCTGCCCGCTGCTGGTCTACCCCGGTGGGCTCGGCCTGGTGGGTTCGGCGGTGGCCAACGTGATCGCGCAGACGCTCGCCGGGGTGCTCTTCGCCGCGGCGCTGGTCGCCGAGCGGGTGTCGCTGCGACCCCAGCCCCGGCTGATCCGCCAGCAGTTGGTGCTCAGCCGGGACCTGCTGATCCGTGGCGTGGCGTTCCAGGCCAGCTTCCTCTCCGCCACCGCCGTCGCCGCCCGCTTCGGCGCCGCCGCCGTCGGCGCCCACCAGATCGCGCTGCAACTCTGGTTCTTCACCGCGCTGGTGCTCGACGCGCTGGCCATCGCCGCGCAGTCCCTGGTGGGCGCCGCCCTCGGGGCCGGCGACGAGGCGGGCGCCCGGGCGCTGGCCCGCCGGATCGCGCTGCTCGGCGGCGTCTGCGGCGTCGCCTTCGCGCTGCTCATCGCCGCCGGCGCAGGAGTCGTGCCGTCGTGGTTCAGCTCCGACCCTGGGGTACGCGAGCAGGCCATGGTGGCCTGGCCCTGGTTCGTGGCCATGCAGCCGCTGGCCGGGGTGGTGTTCGCGCTCGACGGCGTGCTGATCGGCGCTGGCGACGTGCGTTACCTGCGCAACCTCACCATCGTGGCGGCGCTCGGCGGCTTCCTGCCGGCCATCTGGCTGGCGTATGGGCTCGACCTCGGGCTGGGCGGCATCTGGGCCGGGCTCACCCTGTTCGTGGTGATCCGGCTGGTCGCCCTGCTGTTGCGAATGCGCGACGGCCGCTGGGCGGTGGTCGGCGCGGTCCGCTGACCGGGTCGCCGGGCCCGCCGGTCAGCATTCCTCGCCGTCGCCGGGACGCCAGCCCGGGCCGTAGATGTCCCCGGTCGGTGCCGCCGCCGGCAGGCGTCGTTCCGGCTCAACCTCCAGGTCGATCAGGCCTTTCCGGAGCGCAGGGCAGGTGGCGTTGAGCACGGTGACGTCGGCGCTCTCCACCCAGAGCCCGCGCGAGGTCGACCGGACGTCCTCCGGATGCGGTACGTGCCAGACCACCTCGTCCCGAAGGGTGACGAGTTCGGCGCCGGGCGGGTACGCCTGCGGTCGGGGCAGGTCGAAGGAGTAGACCCAGATGAACCGGGTGGAGATCTCCAGCACCCGGATCCCGTCGCGGTCGACGGTCGACCGGTACTGCACGGTGCCGCTGGCCCGAATGCCGTCCCTGAACTCCAACTCTGGGGACGCGTCGCGGTCGGTCCGGGTGGCGTAGCCCAGGCTCGCGCCCTCCGCGAACTCCTTACGCACGTGGTCCCGGTCTTCCGGCGCCAGCAGGGCGAGGAACTTGTCGGGCTTACCGAGGAGCATCGAGACATCGAGCCGACCCTCGACCAGCGCCTGCTTGACCATCGCCAGCGCGTCGGCAACCTGCTTGGCGGTGAACGGGGCGGCGGCCCGGGCCGCAGGCAGGGTGATGGCGGCCTCGCCCACGGCGTACTTCTCGGCCGGCGTGGCGACGAACGGCCCGAGGCTGTTGCCGCTCTCGTCGACCGGCCGCGGCGCCGGCGAGGGCGATCTGGCCAGTCCCGGCCTCAGCGGCTCTCCGTTGTGGATCCGCTGCACGGCGCTGAATCCGCTCCAGCCCAGGATGGCCACCAGCACCAGGGCGACCACCGCGCCGACGCCGCCGAGCAGCTTTCCGGCGTGCCGCTCCCACAGCAGTCGGAGCCGATCCCGCCGGGTCAACGCGTGTTCCGTCGCGGGCTCCCGCATCCAGTCCGGTACCCGGATCCGCTCGGGTTCGGTGGCGACGCTGTATCGGGCCACGGTGGTGGGCGGGCTGGCGGGGTCTTCGCTGGTCATCTGTCGTCCTGGGTCGACGGGAGCGGGCGAGTGATCTTCGCATCCGGCACGCCGCCCTGGTGCCCCGTCGCCGGGCCGGTCTGGCAGGCTTGGGCGTCGTGAGCACCGATGGTCTGATCGTGGTCGACAAGCCCGGCGGCATGACGTCGCACGACGTGGTGGCGCGGATCCGCCGGCTGGCGAAGACCCGGAGGGTCGGGCACGGCGGCACCCTCGACCCGATGGCCACCGGTGTGCTGGTGATCGGGGTGGGCCGGGCCACCCGACTGCTGACCTACGTGATCGGCGCCGGCAAGAGCTACACCGGCACCATCCGACTCGGCCAGGCCACCATCACCGACGACGCCGAGGGCGACGTGATCGCCAGCACCCCGGCGGGTCAGGTCACCGACGACGGGATCCGTGCCGCGCTGAGCGCGCTGACCGGTGAGATCGACCAGGTGCCGAGCGCGGTCAGCGCCATCAAGATCGACGGGCAGCGGGCGTACAAGCGGGTGCGCGACGGGGAGACCGTCGAGCTGCCGGCGCGGCGGGTCACCATCTCCCGGCTGGAGGTGCTGGCGATCCGCCGCACCGAGCCGGACGTGGTGGACGTGGACGTGGACGTGACCTGCTCCTCCGGGACGTACATCCGGGCCATCGCCCGGGACGCGGGCCTCGCGCTGGGGGTCGGTGGCCACCTGACCGCGCTGCGCCGGACCGCGGTGGGCGGCTTCACCATCGCCGAGGCGGCCACCCTCGACGAGCTGGAGCAACGCGCCCCGGACGTGGTCAACCTGCCGCTGGACGCGGCCGCCGACCGGTTCTTCCCGCGCCGGGAGGCCACGCCCGACGAGGCTCGGGTGCTCGCCCACGGCGGTCCGCTGGACCCGACCGGCCTCGCCGGGCCGTACGCCGTCTTCGGGCCGGCCGGCGGACTGATCGCTATCGTCAGCGAGCGGGACGGCCGGGCCCGCGCGGAGATCGTGCTCGCCCCGGCCTGACGGCGGGGCGCAGGTCCGCCGGCCAGCGGCCGGCGGTTTCACCCGCCGGTCGGCGGGCCAGCAGGGAGGAGCGGCATGCAGCGGTGGCGGGGGTACGACGCGGCGCCCGGTGGGTGGGGGCGCTCGGTCGTCACCATCGGCGTCTTCGACGGCGTGCACAAGGGGCACCAGTCGACCATCGGGCACGCGGTGGCCCGGGCCCGGGAGTTGGGTGTGCAGTCGGTGGTGGTCACCTTCGACCCGCACCCGGCCGAGGTGGTCCGCCCCGGCTCGCATCCGGCGGTGCTCACCGAGCCGGCCCGCAAGGCGGAGCTGATCGAGGCGCTCGGCGTGGACGTGCTCTGCGTGGTGCCGTTCACCCCGGAGTTCTCCCGGCTGCCGGCCGAACAGTTCGTGCACGACATCCTGGTCGAGCACCTGCACGCGGCGCTGGTGGTGGTCGGCAGCAACTTCCGCTTCGGGCACCGGGCGGCCGGCGACGTGGCACTTCTGGAGCGGCTGGGCCGCACCTTCGGTTTCGGCGTGGAGGGCGGCCCGCTGGTCGCCGAGGACGGGACCGTCTTCTCCTCCACCTACATCCGCTCCTGCGTCGATGCGGGCGACGTGGGCGCGGCTGCGGCCGCACTGGGTCGCCCGCACCGGCTGGAGGGCGTGGTGGTCCGCGGCGACCAGCGCGGACGGGAGCTGGGCTTCCCCACCGCCAACCTGCTCTGCCACCGGCACGCGGCGGTGCCCGCCGACGGGGTGTACGCGGCCCGGCTGGTCCGTCGCGGGCAGCGCGAGCCGCTGATGGCAGCGGTGTCGGTGGGCACCAACCCGACCTTCTCCGGCCGGGAGCGGCGGGTGGAGGGGTACGCGCTGGACTTCGACGGCGACCTCTACGGCGAGCGGCTGGCCCTGGACTTCGTGGCGCACCTGCGCGGACAGATCCGGTACGACTCGATCGAGCCGTTGATCGCCCAGATGGAACAGGACGTCGTACGCACCCGGCGCGCTCTGGCCTGATCGTCGCGCGAGACGATGCGGCCTCGGCCGAGCCCTTGACCGGGTGCTATCGGCGAGTGCTGGTAGTCTTGCGGAGACGTCGGGTGACCGGCGTGGGGCCTCGCGTGCCTGCTCGACGCCGCGGGTGCGAGGTACCGGTCCGTTCCCGGTCCACCGGGACGACGGACACCTACTTGATCAACCCACCGAAACAGGGAGAACATGGCGCTCGACCAGGAAGCCAAGGCCACGATCCGTGCGGAGTACGCGACCGCCGAGGGCGACACCGGTTCGCCGGAGGTCCAGGTTGCGGTCCTCACCAAGCGGATCGCTGAGCTGACCGAGCACCTGAAGGTGCACAAGCACGACCACCACAGCCGCCGTGGGCTGCTGCTGCTGGTCGGCCGGCGCCGTCGGCTGCTCAACTACGTCCAGAAGAAGGACATTGCCCGCTACCGGTCGCTCATCGAGCGGCTCGGCCTGCGCCGGTGACGTGACGGGGGAGTGGCCGACCGGCCGCTCCCCCGATCGGCGTCCCACCTGAAAAACACGGGCCGCGCGACCACCCGAGAGGGAGCCGGTCAGCGTACCGGTCTCCGGTAGTGGCCCCCGGGAACCCCGGCATCATGCCGGCCACCCGGGCGCTTCGATCGAAGACCGGCCGGCTGAGCAGCTCCCCAATGTCGTGGGCCCACGACGCGAAGGAGCACGACAGCACATGACCGAGACCACACTCGGCACCGAATCCCGTACCGCTGTGATCGACAACGGGTCCTTCGGCACCCGTGAGATCACCTTCTCCACCGGCCGGCTGGCCCGCCAGGCCGCCGGTTCCGTCATCGCCCAGCTGGGTGAGACGGTCGTTCTCTCCGCCACCACCGCCGGTAAGCACCCGAAGGAGCAGTTCGACTTCTTCCCGCTGACCGTCGACGTCGAGGAGCGGATGTACGCCGCGGGCCGGATCCCCGGCTCGTTCTTCCGCCGTGAGGGCCGGCCCAGCGAGGACGCGATCCTCACCTGCCGGCTGATCGACCGGCCGCTGCGCCCGTCCTTCGTCAAGGGCCTGCGCAACGAGGTCCAGGTCGTCGAGACCATCCTCGCGCTCGACCCGCAGCACCCGTACGACGTCGTGGCCATCAACGCCGCCTCGATGTCGACCAAGCTGTCGGGTCTGCCGTTCTCCGGCCCGATCGGTGCGACCCGGGTCGCGCACATCGACGGCCAGTGGGTTGCCTTCCCGACCCTGGAGGAGCTGGCCCGGGCCACCTTCGACATGGTCGTGGCCGGCCGCACGCTCGAGGACGGCGACGTCGCGATCATGATGGTCGAGGCCGAGGCCACGCCGAACGCGGTCGCCCTGATCGCGGGCGGCGCCGTCGCGCCGACCGAGGAGATCGTGGCCAGCGGCCTGGAGGCCGCCAAGCCCGCCATCCGCGAGCTGTGCCGCGCGCAGAGCGAGCTGGCCGAGGTCGCCGCCAAGCCGGTCACCGAGTTCCCGGTGTTCCTGGACTACCAGGACGACGTGTACGACGCGGTGGCCGAGCTGGCCCGCGGCGACGTGGCCGAGGCGATCACCATCGCCGGCAAGGCGGACCGCGAGGAGGCCCTGGACCGGGTCAAGGCCCGGGTCGCCGAGGAGCTGGGCGGTCGGTTCGAGGGTCGGGAGAAGGAGCTCAGCGCCGCCTTCCGGTCGCTGACCAAGTCCGAGGTGCGCAACCGGGTGCTGCGCGAGCAGGTCCGGATGGACGGCCGCGGCCCGCGTGACATCCGGTCGCTGACCGCCGAGGTCGGCGTGCTGCCCCGGGTGCACGGTTCAGCGCTGTTCGAGCGGGGCGAGACCCAGATCCTGGGCGTCACCACGCTGAACATGCTCCGCATGGAGCAGATGGTGGACACGCTGTCCCCCGAGAACCGCAAGCGCTACATGCACAACTACAACTTCCCGCCGTACTCGACCGGTGAGACCGGCCGGGTCGGCTCGCCGAAGCGGCGCGAGATCGGCCACGGCGCGCTCGCCGAGCGGGCGCTGATCCCGGTGCTGCCGTCGCGCGAGGAGTTCCCGTACGCCATCCGGCAGGTCTCCGAGGCGCTCGGCTCCAACGGCTCCACCTCGATGGGTTCGGTCTGCGCCTCGACGCTGGGCCTGCTCTCCGCGGGTGTGCCGCTGAAGGCGCCGGTCGCCGGCATCGCCATGGGCCTCATCTCCGACGAGGTGGACGGCAAGACCCAGTACGTGACGCTGACCGACATCCTCGGTGCCGAGGACGCGTTCGGTGACATGGACTTCAAGGTCGCCGGTACGCCGGACTTCGTCACCGCGCTCCAGCTCGACACCAAGCTCAACGGCATCCCGTCGGACGTGCTGGCCGCCGCGTTGCAGCAGGCGAACGAGGCCCGGCAGGTCATCCTCGGCGTGATGAAGGCGGCGATCGAGGCTCCGGCCGAGATGTCGGACTACGCGCCGCGGGTCACCACCGTCAAGATCCCGGTCGACAAGATCGGCATGGTGATCGGCCCGAAGGGGCAGACCATCAACGCGATCCAGGACGAGACCGGCGCCGAGATCTCCATCGAGGACGACGGCACGATCTACGTCGGCGCCACCAACGGCCCGTCGGCCCAGGCGGCCGTCGACCGGATCAACGGGATCGCCAACCCGACGCTGCCGAAGCAGGGCGAGCGGTTCCTCGGCACGGTGGTCAAGACCGCCGCGTTCGGTGCGTTCATCTCGCTGCTGCCGGGTCGCGACGGCCTGCTGCACATCTCCAAGGTGGGCGACGGCAAGCGGGTCGAGCGCGTTGAGGACTTCCTCAACGTCGGCGACCGGGTCGAGGTCGAGATCGCGGACATCGACGCCCGCGGCAAGATCTACCTGGACAAGGTCCGTCCGGAGGGCGCCGAGGCGCCGGCCGCCGGTGAGGCCGCCGGTGGCGACCGTCCGGCTGGCCGGGACCGGGGCGACCGTGGCCCGCGTGACCGCGGTGACCGCGAGCGTGGCGGCGAGCGGGGCGGGCGTGGCCCGGAGCGCGGCACTGGCGGCGGCGAGGGCGGCAGCGGCGGCGGCGAGGGTGGCGAGGGCGGCGAGCGTCCGCGCCGCCGGACCCGGCACAGCTGATCGTCGTACATCGCATCACCCACCCCTCGTCGAACCGGGAGCAGTACGTGAGTCGGGCCTTCAGTGCGCCGTTTCCACCGGATCGACGGGGGGTGGCTGCGTCTCGGGACACCGGGGCGGGCCGCTCCGGCGGCACCGCCCGGGCGGTGACCCGGACGCTCAGCGACGACCCGCTGGGCGGCACGGTACGACGTACCGTGCTGCCCAGCGGCCTGCGCGTGCTCACCGAGGCGATCCCGGCGATGCGCAGCGTCTCCTTCGGCATCTGGGTGTCGGTCGGCTCGCGGGACGAGACCGGCCCGCAGGCCGGCGCCGCGCACTTCCTGGAGCACCTGCTCTTCAAGGGCACCCACAAGCGCACCGCGCTGGAGATCTCGTCGCAGATCGAGGCGGTGGGTGGTGAGACGAACGCCTTCACCACGAAGGAATACACCTGCTACTACGCCCGCGTGCTGGACGAGGACCTGCCGCTGGCGATCGACGTGATGTGCGACCTGGTCGCCGACTCGCTGCTGGAGCCGGCCGACGTGGAGACCGAGCGCGGCGTGATCCTCGAAGAGATCGCCATGCACGACGACGAGCCCGGCGACGAGGTGCACGACCTCTTCGCCCGCGCCGTCTACGGCGACCACCCGCTGGGCCGACTGATCTCCGGCACCGAGGAGACCGTCACGCCGATGACCCGGCGGCAGATCCAGAGCTTCTACCGGCGCCGCTACACCGCGCCGGAGATCGTCATCGCCGCGGCCGGCAACCTCGACCACGCCGCGGTGGTCAAGCTGGTCCGCCAGGCGGTGCGCGGCACCCCGCTGGACAGCGACCCGGCGACCCCGGCGCCGCACCGCGAGGCCACCCCGGCGGTACGAACCCGACCGGCCACCACCCTGGTGGAGCCGAAGGAGACCGAGCAGGCGCACGTCATCCTCGGCTGCCCCGGCATCGACCGCCTCGACGAGCGGCGCTTCGCCCTCGGGGTGCTCAACAACGTGCTCGGCGGCGGCATGTCCAGCCGGCTGTTCCAGGAGATCCGGGAGCAGCGCGGCCTGGCGTACTCGGTCTACTCCTACGCCAGCCAGTACGCCGACAGCGGCCTGTTCGCCGTCTACGCCGGCTGCGCGCCGGGCAAGGTGGACGAGGTGCTGGCCCTGACCCGCGCCGAGCTGGCCCGGGTGGCCGCCGACGGGTTGACCGAGGCCGAGGTTGCCCGGGGCAAGGGGATGAGCAAGGGCTCGTTCGTGCTCGGCCTGGAGGACACCGGTTCCCGGATGAGCCGGCTGGCCAAGGGGGAGCTGCTCTACGGCGACCTGATGCCGGTGGACGAGCTGCTCCGCCGTGTCGACGAGGTCACCGTGGCGGACGTGAACTCCCTCGCCGCGGAGCTGCTCAGCCGGCCGATGTCGTTGGCCGTGGTCGGCCCGTTCGGCGCCAGCGACTTCACCAACTGAGGGCTGCCGCCGTCCGTCGGGCGGGTGGTCCCGCCGCTGGGTGGGGGGCGTCCCGGCACCTGGTGGGGACCCGATCCGGCCGGGGGTGCGCGTCCCGATTGGGATAGGTTGTGCCCCGTGACTGACGAGCAGGAGAGAAACCCGGCCGAGCCGCTGCGGGTCGGTGTGCTGGGTGCCCGGGGCCGGATGGGCATCGAGGTGTGCAAGGCGGTGGACGCCGCCGACGACCTTGAGCTCGTGGCGATGATCGACCAGGGTGACGGCCTCTTCGCCGCCTCCGACGCCGGCGCCGAGGTGGTCGTCGACTTCACCACGCCGGACGTCGTCATGGACAACCTGCACTGGTGCATCGATCAGGGCATCAACGCCGTGGTCGGCACCACGGGCTTCACCGAGCAGCGGCTGGAGCGGGTGCGCGGTTGGCTGGCCCGCAAGCCCGGCGTGGGCGTCGTGATCGCACCGAACTTCGGCATCGGCGCGGTGCTGATGATGCAGTTCGCCGCGCGGGCCGCCCGGCACTTCGAGTCCGTTGAGATCATCGAGCAGCACCACCCGCGCAAGCTGGACGCCCCGAGCGGCACGGCCACGCACACCGCCCGACAGATCGCCCGGGCCCGCGCCGAGGCCGGCCTCGGGCCGGTGCCGGACGCCACCAAGGACGAGGTGCCGGGCGCGCGGGGCGCCGAGATCGACGGGGTACGCGTACACGCCGTGCGCGCCACCGGGCTGGTCGCCCACCAGGAGGTGCTCTTCGGCACCACCGGCGAGACGTTGACCATCCGGCACGACTCGTACGACCGGGCGTCGTTCATGCCGGGCGTGCTGCTGGCCGTCCGCGCGGTGCCCAACCGTCCCGGCCTCACCGTCGCCCTGGACGCCCTGCTCGACTGACCGCCGTTCGACGGGTGCGCCGGCGCCCGGTGGCCGGTCGTCCGGGGCGGAAACCTGGTCGCGGGTGGGGCGGGCCGATTCTAGGCTGCCTCCATGATCAATAGTGGACACCTGGACCGGGCCGGACGCCGGGTCACCCTGCGCCCGGTGGACGACGACAACTGGCGGGCGGTGGCCGACGTCGCCCCGCGCGACGACCAGCGTCGGTTCGTGGCCGCGCTGGCCGCCCGCTACCTGCTGCTCAGCACCCGCTCCGAGGTGTGGACCTCGCTCGCGGTGTACGCCGACGAGACCGTCGTCGGCCACGTCATGTGGGGTGTGGACGACGACGGCTCGCACTGGATCGGCGGGATGGTCATCGACGCCGCCGAGCAGAACCGGGGCGTGGGCCGGGCCACCGTGCAGACCCTGGCGACCTGGCTGGCCAGCAGGGACGGCAACCCCCCGGTCCGCCTCTCGTACCACCCCGACAACACCCAGGCCGCCCGCCTCTACACAGCCCTGGACTTCCACCCCACCGGCGCCATGGACGACGAGGAACTGATCGCCGAACGAACCCGCTGACCCACCCCGGTTGGGGTGGGGTCAGTGGGGGAGGGGGGTGGTGGGGCGGCGTTGGGTGGGGACGGTCGGGGTCAGGGTTGTGGGTAGGCCGGTGAGGGTGGGGTGGCCGGTTCGGTCGACGGTGATGTTCACCGGTGCGCCGCCCAGTCGCAGGCCGTTGACCGTGAGCGCGCCGAGTTCGGCTCCGGCCAGCGGTGCCAGCCGGACCGTGCCGGCCGGCACGTCGGGGTAGAGCCCGGTGGCGGCCTGGAGCAGCAGCACCGCGCTGGCCGCGGCCCAGGCCTGCGGCCGGCACGCCGCCGGGTACGGCACCGGGCGGTTCACCAGCGACCGGTCGTCGCCGCCGTACAGCTCGGGCAGCCGGTAGTCGAATGCCTCGGCCGCGGTGAGCAGACCTTCGGCCAGGCTGAGCGCGGCGTCGCGGTGCCCGGCCCGGGCCAGCCCGGCGAGCACGATCGCGGTGTCGTGCGTCCAGATCGAGCCGCAGTGGTACGACAGTGGGCTGAAGCCGGCGTCGTCGGTGGACATGGTCCGCAGCCCGAAGCCGCCGGCGAGCGCGTCGGTGGTGAGCAGGCGCGCGACCTGGTCCTCCTCGTCGCCGCTGAGCAGGCCGGTGCCGAGCAGGTGGCCGATGTTGCTGGTCAGCGAGTCGACCGGGCGCTTGTCCCGGTCGAGGGCCAGCGCGGGCTGCGGGCCGTGCCGGCCGTCGACCCAGAAGCTGTCCCGGAACCGGCGGGCCAGCGCGGCGGCGTGCTCGCGCCAGCGATCCCCGCCTGGGCGACCGAAGGCGTCCAGCAGCGCGGCGCCGTTCACCGCCGCCTCGTGCGCGTACCCCTGCACCTCGGCCAGCACGATGGGTGCGGTGGCCAGGGAGCCGTCGTGGAACCGGACGGCGTCGCCGGAGTCCTTCCAGCCCTGGTTGGACAGTCCGTGGCCGGTGGTGTCGACGTACTCGACCAGCCCGTCGCCGTCGGGGTCGGCGTGCTCGCCGAGCCAGCGCAGTGCCGCCTCCAGGTACGGCAGCAGCGGCTCGATCTGCTCGGCCGGCAGACCCCAGCGCCAGGCGTCGTGCAGCAGGTTGACCCAGAGCATGGTGGCGTCGACGGTGCCGTAGTAGGCCGGTGGCAGGCGCAGCCCGTCGTCGGGCAGTGCGAACTCGTGCCGGCGCAACTCGTGCAGGATCTTGCCGGGGGCCTCGCCGGTGGCCGGGTCGATCCGGGTGCCCTGTCGGCGGGCGAGCACCCGGAGGGTGCCGGCGGCCAGGTCGGTGCCGAGCGGCAGCATCATCCGGGCGGCCCAGAGGCTGTCCCGGCCGAACAGGGTGAGGAACCAGGGCACCCCGGCACCGAGGAAGACGTCCCGTGGGGCGCCGGTCTCGGCCAGTCGCAGCCCGCGCAGGTCGTCCAGGCTGCGGTCGAGCAGCCGGACCAGCCGCCGGTCGTCCGCGGTCACCTCGGGCCGGGACCAGTCCGGCTCGCCGGCCGGGCCGACGACCACGGCGCGCGGATCCTCGACGGTCAGGTGCCAGCGCAGCACCGTCTCGCCGCCGGGGGGCAGCTCGACGGGCCAGGCCAGCCGGGGTGCGGTGACCCGCTCATCGGTGGCGAGCACGTCGGCGCCCGCGCCGGTGACGGTGACGGTGATCCCCTCTGCCGACCAGGTGAGGACGCCGGGCTGGCCGGTCTTGGCCTCCAGTGGCGTCGCGGCGGCACCGGACTTGACCACCTCGATGGGCGCCAGGTCGCAGCCGAGGTCGACGCTGACGGTGGCGCGTACTCCGACCGTGGCGGTGGAGACGATCCGCAGCTCCTCGGTGAGGCCGTTGCGGGTGGCCCGGCGGAGCCGGTCGATCCGGACGGTGGGGTCGGGCACGGGGTCGCCGAGCCAGCGCGCCAGGCTCACGAAGCGGACGCCGTGCGGGCCGTCGTCGCTGCGGGTCAGCCCTTCCATCTCCCGGTCGTCGACGCGTAACTCCGCCCGGGAGAGCACGCGGGCGTCGGCGTGGAAGACGCCCTGGACGCCGGTCGGGCGGATCTGCCCGGTCGCGTCCCCCAGCGCGCTGGTCGGGGCGAGGACCACCCCGACCAACTCGTGCAGGAGGGGTTGCAGCTGGCGTTCGATCACGGTGTGGCTCCAGATCCTGAGGGTGCGGGGCGGACGTCTTGACAACGCAGCCCCCGGCGGTGCAAAGTGCGAAACATTCCAGAAACTTGAACGATCTAATCCTGCCTTATCCAGATTGGATCGTTCAAGATGGCGAGAGGGATTTAGTGGCTGAAAAGGTGACCATCGCCACGGTGGCCCAGCACGCCCGAGTGAGCCGGCAGACGGTGTCCAACGTGCTCAACGCCCCGCACATCGTGCGGGAGGAGACCCGGCTGCGGGTCGAGGACGCGATCAGCGCGCTCGGCTACCGGGCCAACCAGGCCGCCCGACAGATGCGCACCGGCCGGTCCCGTCTCATCGCCGCCCGGATCGAGCCCACTCGCGATGGCATCAACGGCTCGGTGCTCGACCGCTTCCTGCACGGCCTCACCGAGACCGCCGACGCCGCCGGCTATCGGGTGCTGCTCTACACCGCCACCGACGACGAACGGGAGATCGCCAGCTACGACGACCTGCTCGGCACGTACGAGCTGGACGCGTTCGTGCTCGTCGGCACGAAGTACGGCGACCCGCGTACCGCCTGGCTGGCCGGCCGGGACGTGCCGTTCGTGACCTTCGGCCGGCCGTGGGACGCACTCGACGCCCACCCCTGGGTGGACGTGGACGGCGCCGCCGGCACCGCCCAGGCCACCCGGCACCTGCTGGCCGCCGGGCACCGGCGGATCGCCTTCATCGGCTGGCCGCTCGGCTCCGGCGTCGGCGACGACCGCCGGGCCGGCTGGCGCGACGCGCTGCGCGCGGCCGGCGTCGACCCGACCGGGCTGCACCGGGAGACCGAGGACGGCATCGCTGAGGGCGAGCGGCTGATGCGCGACCTGCTCGTCGCCGTGGCGCCGACCGCCGTGGTCTGCGCCAGCGACTCGCTAGCCCTCGGCGCCCTCCAGGCGATCCGCGGCACCGACCCGCCCGTGTCGGTGATCGGCTTCGACGACACGCCGGTGGCCGCGGCGGTGGGGCTGGCCAGCGTCAGCCAGCCGCTCGGCGAGGCCGCCGCCCGCTGCGTGGACCTGCTCACCGGGGTCCTCGACGGCAACCACGAGACGCCCACCCACGTGCTGCTCCAGCCCGCGCTGGCGCTCCGGCACACCGCCTAGTCCCTTCCCCCCACCAGGAGAAACCATGGCACCTCGAACCCTCACCCGGGCGGCGGTGGCCGGCCTCGCCGCCGTCGCACTCCTCGGCTCCGCGGCCTGCGGCAGCGGCTTCGACGACTCGTCCGGCGACGCCGCCCAGTCCAGCAGCGGGCCCGCCAGCCTGCAGATCCTGATCGGCTCCTCGGGCGAGGCCGAGACCAAGGCCGTCCAGGACGCCGCGGCGAAGTGGGCCGGCAGCTCCGGCAACACCGCCACGGTCACCCCCGCGCAGGACCTCACCCAGCAGCTCGGCCAGGCCCTCGCCGGTGGCACCCCGCCGGACGTCTTCTACGTCGACGCGGCCCGGTTCGCCGACTACGCCAGCGTCGGCGCGCTGGAGCCGTACGGCGACAAGGTCAGCAACTCGGGCGACTTCTACGAGAGCCTGCGCACCACGTTCTCCTACGACGGCAAGCTCTACTGCGCGCCGAAGGACTTCTCCACCCTGGCCCTGCAGATCAACACCGACCTGTGGGCCAAGGCCGGGCTGACCGACGCCGACGTGCCGACCACCTGGGACCAGCTCACCACGACCGCCCAGAAGATCAAGGCCAAGGGGCAGGTCCCGCTGGCCCTCGGCGACACCCGGGACCGGATCGGCGCCTTCATGGTGCAGAACGGTGGCTGGCTGCTGAGCAAGGACGGCAAGCAGCCCACCGCCGACACCCCGGAGAACCTGGCCGCCCTCCAGTACGTCAAGACCATGCTCACCGGTGGCCTGGCCAAGTTCCCGAAGCAGCTCGACGCCGGCTGGTCCGGTGAGGCGTTCGGCAAGGGCAAGGCCGTGATGACCATCGAGGGCAACTGGATCAAGGGCGCCCTGCAGAACGACTTCCCGAACGTCAAGTACAAGGTCGTCCCGCTGCCGGCCGGTGCGAAGGGCCAGGGCACGCTCTCCTTCACCCAGTGCTGGGGCATCGCGGCGAAGAGCAAGTTCAAGGACCAGGCGATCAAGTTCGTCGAGGCGATGACCAGCGGCGAGCAGCAGATGGCCTTCGCCAAGGCGTTCGGCGTGATGCCGTCCCGGCAGTCGGTGCGCGACCAGTACACCGCCGCCTTCCCGGCGGACAAGCCGTTCATCGACGGCGCCGCGTACGCCCAGGGTCCGGTGAACGCCCCGAAGATGGACAGCGTCCTCAGTGAGCTCGACACCGGTCTGCAGGGCCTGACCAACGGCGACCCGAAGACGGTGCTGCAGAACTTCGACAAGAACGCCAAGGCGGCACTCGGCGGCAGCTGAGGTGACGGCGGGGGTCCCGGTAGCACCCGGGGCCCCCGCTTCACCTTCGGCCCGAGACAGGGAGGGAGGGAAGGAAGATGGCAACCGAGACACTGGCCGCCGTGGCGACCACGCCGGGGAGGCGCCCTCGCCGAGGCCGGGGCGGCATCCGCAGCAACGAGAACCTCGCCGGCTGGCTCTTCGTCGCACCGGTGATCGTCATCCTGGGGTTGTTCCTGCTGCTGCCGATCCTGATGGCGTTCTGGGTCAGCCTGACCGACTGGAACGGTCAGGGCAGCCCGTTCACGGGTGAGGTGCCGTTCGTCGGCGGGCACAACTACACCCAGTTGTTCACCGAGGACGGGCTGGCCCGCCGCGACTTCATGACCAGCATCCGCAACAACATCTACTACGTGGCGATCGTGGTGCCGGCGCAGACCGCCCTCGCCCTCGGGCTGGCGCTGGTCGTCAACAACCGGATGCTCAAGGGCAAGAGCTTCTTCCGCAGCGCCTTCTACTTCCCCTCGGTCACCAGCTCGGTCGCGATCAGCGTGGTGTTCCTGTTCCTCTTCGCCAACTCCGGGGCGGTCAACGCGCTGCTCGGCTTCCTCGGGATCGACGGCCCGGAGTGGTTCGCGGACTCCCGGGGCGTGCTGCACCTGCTGTTCGGCGCGGTCGGTGTCGACTCGCCCCCGGCGGCGCTGACCGACGGCGGCCCGTTCGGGCTGAGCTGGTGGGACTGGTTGGCGGGGCCCAGCGTGGCGATGATATCGATCATCACTCTGGTGGTCTGGACCACCTCCGGCACCTTCATGCTGATGTTCCTGGCCGGGTTGCAGAACGTGCCGGTCGCCCTCGACGAGGCGAGCACCCTCGACGGCGCGTCCCGGTGGCAGCGGTTCCGGCACGTCACCCTGCCGCTGATCAGGCCGACCACCTTCCTGGTGCTCACCCTCGGCCTGATCGGCTCCTGGCAGGTCTTCGACCAGGTGTACGTGATGAGTCAGGGTGGCCCGGCCAAGACCACGCTCACCCCGGCCTACCTGTCGTACCGGACCGCGTTCCGGGACTTCGACTACGGCTCCGGCGCGGCGATCTCGTTCGTGCTGTTCCTGATCATCATCGTGCTCACGCTGATCCAGCGCCGGGCGCTGGCCGAACGGGACACCGACCGGCCGCGCCGCGGCTGGTGGCGTCGGCGCGTACCGGAGAGGTCCTGAGATGGCCGTGCTGACCGACCGCCCGCCGGCGGCGCCCGCGCGGCGCGACCAGCGCGCGGCCCGGACCCTGGCCACCCGCTTCCTGGGGTACGCCACGCTGGTCTTCTTCGGGCTGGTGTTCCTCTACCCGTTCGTCATTCAGATCGGCAACGCGCTCAAGACCGAGTCGGACGCGGCGGCCAACCCGCTCTCGCCGTTCCCGGACCCGCTCTCACTGGCCGGCTTCGAACGGATCTTCGCGGGCACCAGCTTCCCGCTCTGGCTGGGCAACTCGCTGCTGGTGACGGTGCTGGTCACCATCGGTCGGGTGTTCTTCGACTCGCTCGCCGGGTACGCGCTGGCCCGGCTGCGGTTCCGGGGTCGCGGCGGGCTGTTCGCCGCGGTCATCGCGGTGATGGCGGTGCCCGGAGTGGTGCTGCTGATCCCGAAGTTCCTGGTGCTCAACCAGCTCGGCCTCTACAACAGCTACGCCGGTCTCGTGGTGCCGCTGCTGGCCGACGCGGCCGGGGTGTTCATCATGAAGCAGTTCTTCGAGTCGATCCCGCTGAGCGTGGAGGAGGCCGCCCGGATCGACGGGGCGAGCATCTTCCGGACCTTCTGGTCGGTGGTGCTGCCGATGGCGAAACCGGCGCTGATCACCCTGACCATCCTGTCGTTCCAGGGCTCCTGGAACGAGTTTCCGCACAGCCTGGTGGCGGTGCAGGACCCGGACCTGTTCACCCTGCCGCGTGGCCTGGCCGACCTGGTCAGCGGGTCGCTCGGCAGCGGCACCCAGTATCCGCTCAAGCTGGGCGCCGCGCTGCTGGCCACCATCCCGGTGGCGATCATCTTCGTGGTGTTCCAGCGGTACTTCGTCCGGGACGCCAACGACGGCTCAGACAAGGGCTGACCCGACAGGTGTGGCGGCCCCGGCGCGGGCCGCCACATCGGTCACGTCAGTCGTCCGCTGGCACCTTCTCGGGCGGAACACCCACGTGCAGGCGCACCTGGGGCACGAGCATGTCGTCGACGTCCAGCGCCCGAGCCGAGCCGTCGGGCTCCCAACCGGTGCTGGTGAGGAACTTCCGGGTCGCCTCGTCACCTTCGAACGCCCAGGCCACCGCCCGGCTCAGGCCGTCTTCCCGCCACAGGTCGACGGTGGCGGCGAGCAGCCGGCTGCCATGCCCACGCCGACCCCAGCGCGGCTCGACCAGCAGGTCGGTCACCGCAGCCACGTCCGGGCCGAGCGCGTCGGCCGGCTCGCCCGGAGCCAGCGCCTCGGCGTCGGCCGGGCCGGAGGCGGCGAACCCCACCAGATACGATTGCTCGGCCTGTTCGACGGCGACCAGCACCCGGTGTGCGCCAGAGGGCGGCTCCAGCACCGCGGCGCTCCACCGCCGGGCGAGGAACGCCTCGTCCAGGTTGTCGAGCACGTGCCGAGGCAGGATCCGGCGGTACGCGACCCGCCAGGTCGCGAGCTGGATGCGTGCGATCTCGCCGGCGTCCTCAGGACGCGCCGGGCGGACGTACCCGAGAGCCATGGGACGGAAGCCTACGCAGGGCCAGGGAGGCGACGGTGGCGCAGGGTGCCAACAGGACGGCCGCGCAGGTCGTCGGCGTGGTGGTGCTCGCCGCGGCGGTCACCGCGTTCCTCACCGTCGCGGCCGTGCGACACGGCTTCTTCGACCTGAAGGTCTACTACGGCGCGTTGACGTGGTGGGTGCACGACGGTGGGGAGATCTACGACTACCTCAAGCCCGGCACCCAGTACGGCTTCACCTACCCGCCGTTCGCCGCGCTGGTCATGCTGCCGATGGCGTACCTGCCGTGGTCGGCCGCGATCGTGGTGAGCGTGCTCGCCAGCGTGGTCACCACCACGGTGCTGATCTGGTGGCTGGTCGACCCGATCGCCCGGCGGGCCGGCTGGACCGGGTGGTTCGCCCTCGCCGTGGCGCTCTGCCTGGCCGCCGCGTTCGAGCCGATGCGGGAGACGGTCAACTTCGGCCAGGTCAACACGCTGCTGCTCTTTCTGGTGGCGGTGGATCTGCTGCGACTGCTGCCGGCCGGCAACCGGTGGGCCGGGGTGGGCATCGGGCTGGCCACCGCGATCAAACTGACCCCGGGCATCTTCATCGTCTACCTGCTGGTCACCGGGCGCTGGCGGGCGGCGCTCACCGCCAGCGGCGCCGCCGCCGGGGTTTCGCTGCTGGCCGGCGCGCTCTTCCCGGACGCCTCCCGCGAGTTCTGGACCGAAGCGCTGTGGAACACCGGTCGGGTGGGCGAGTTGGCGTTCGTCTCCAACCAGTCGCTGCGCGGGGTGGTCGCCCGGCTCAACCCGGAGCACCCGAGCACCCTGCTCTGGCTGCTGTTGGTGCTCGGCACCCTGGCGCTCTGGGCCTGGCGGTCCCGGGCCGCCGTCGCGGCCGGCGACGAGGCGACCGGCCTGGCGCTGACCGGCGCGGTGATGTGCCTGGTCAGCCCGGTCACCTGGGTGCACCACCTGGTCTGGCTGCTGCCCGCGCTGATCCTGCTGGTCGACAACGCGATGGCCGCTCCGGCCGGTGGCCGCCGCCGGATCCTGCTGGTAGCCGCGACCGTCGGGTACGTGTTGCTGATCAGCCGGACCGTCTGGTTCTGGGAGAAGGACTTCACCGGCGTCGACGGCTTCGTGGGCAGCAACGCCTACGTCTGGATCAGCCTGGCGCTGCTGGCCTTCCTGCCGGTGCGCCGGTGGCTGACCCCGGGCGGGTCAGCCGTCGAGTCGTCCGGCGTACCGCAGCTCGACCAGTCCGACCGGCGGGCTCCCACCGGCGAGCGGCACGTGGTAGGTCGACCGCTCACCGTCCGCTGACAGTCCGGCCCGCTCACAGAACCGGCGGGCCCGCAGGTTCTCCGCCAGTACCCACAGCCGGTAGCCGGTCCAGCCCCGCTCGGTGAGCCCGGCTCGGGCGGCGGCCAGCAGCGCGGCAGCGGTCCCGTCGCCCCAGCAGGCCGGCTCCACGTAGAGCGCCAGCACCTCGCCGACCGCCGGGTCCAGGTCGTCCCGGTCCTGGTCGCGGCGGTACGGCCCGAAGGTGGTGAAGCCGACCAGCAGCCCGTCCACCTCGCCGAGCAGGGTGGTGAACGGATGCTCCGGGTCGGCGGTACCGATGTCGCGTCGGCGCTGCGCCCAGGCCAGCACGTTGAGCCGCCCGAGCACCTCGTCCGGCATGAACCCGGCGTAGCCCGCCTGCCAGCCGTGCACGTGTACCCGGGCGACCGCCTCGGCGTCGTCCGGTTCCTCCCGGCGGATGGTCAGCATTGCACCGTTCTATGCCCCGGTAGCCGTCCCGTCCAGCTTCCCGCACCGGCGTCGTACCAATGAATTAGGGTCCCCGACGATGGCCGCACCGGAATCACTCTCGCTTGCCCAGGCCCGGCGGGTGGCGCTCGCCGCCCAGGGCTTCGCCGACCCGGCCCCGGCCGGGTTGCCCACCCGTCGGCATCTGCGCCGGGTGCTCGACCGGGTCGGGCTGATCCAGATGGACTCGGTCAACGTGCTGCAACGCGCGCACTACCTGCCGCTGTACAGCCGACTCGGGCCCTATCCGACCACCCTGCTTGACCAGGCCGCCTACCGCCGCCCCCGCGAGCTGTTCGAATACTGGGGCCACGAGGCGTCGCTGGTCCCGGTCGGTCTGCATCCGACACTGCGCTGGCGGATGGCCCGGGCGCACAGCGAGTCCTGGGGTGGCATGCGGCGGATCGCTCAGGAGCAGCCGGAGCTGGTGGCCTGGGTGCGCGACGAGGTGGCCGCCCGTGGTCCGCTGACCGCCGCCGAGATCGAACACGACGCACCCCGGGAGACCGGCAACTGGGGGTGGAACTGGTCGGCGGTGAAACGGGCGCTGGAGTTCCTGTTCTGGGCCGGTGAGGTGACCGCCGCAGAGCGCAGCACCTCCTTCGCCCGCCGCTACGACTTGCCCGAGCGGGTGCTGCCGCCGGCCGTGCTGGCCGCGTCCACCCCGACCGACGCCGAGGCGTACCGGACCCTGGTCGCCCTCGCCGCGCGGTCGCTCGGGGTGGCCGCCGAGCCGGAGCTGCGCGACTACTACCGGCTGCCACTGGCCGGTGCCCGGCAGGCCGTCGCGGAGCTGGCCGAAGCCGGTGAGCTGGTGCCGGTCACCGTGCCGGGCTGGCGGCAGCCGACCTGGCTGCACACGAGCGCCCGGCTGCCGCGCTGGGTCCGGGGCAACACGCTGGTCAGCCCGTTCGACCCGCTGATCTGGGAGCGCAGCCGCACCGAACGGCTCTTCGCCTTCAGCTACCGGATCGAGATCTACGTCCCGGCGCCGCAGCGGGTGTACGGCTACTACGTGCTGCCCTTCCTCCAAGGTGATCGGTTCACCGCGCGGGTCGACCTGAAGGCCGATCGCAAGGCCAGGGTGCTGCTGGTGCCGGCCGCGTGGATCGAGCCCGGGGCCGACCCGGGGGAGACCGCAGTGGCGCTCGCCGCCGAGCTGTACCGGCTCGCCGGCTGGCTCGGGTTGGACGCGGTGGCGCCGCCCGCGGCCGGCGACCTGGCCGGTCCGCTCACCGCCGCGTTGGCCGGCGTGTCCGGTGTACCGTGAGCGCGTGACGAGCGCTCCCGGACCGGTCGACCAACCGCAGCCCGTGCCCGGGGCGGCCCCGGCCTGGCCGGACGGCCAGCCGGGGTCGCCGACCGTGGCGGTCACCGCCGAGCCGCCGGGCGGGTTCCCGGCCGGCGCTGCCGACACCGGCCCCGCCGGCTACCCGACGAGCCCACAGGGCGGCTGGCCGACAAGCCCTCAGGATGGCTGGCCGGCGAGCCCGCAGGGCAGCTACCCGGTCACCGAGCCGGACCGGCTCACCCGGTTCGTGCTGCGGCTCTACGAGCGCTCGCCGCGCTGGGCGGTGCCGCTGGCCGCGGTCGGCTGCGTCGCCGTCGGCATGGCTTACGCGCTGGTCAGCGACCCGACCCACGCCGACCCGGACGCCGCGCCGACCTGCCTGCTCAAGCTGACGACAGGGCTGGACTGTCCGGGCTGCGGAGGCACCCGCGCGCTCTGGTACGTGCTGCACGGCGACCTGCCGGCCGCTGCCCGGCACCACTTCCTGTTCATCTTCGCGCTGCCGTTCCTGGCGTACCTCTTCGTGGCCTGGGCGGGCAACCAGGCGTTCGGCTGGCGGCTGCCCGAGCTGCGGATCAGCTCCAAGGTCATCGGTGGCTTCCTGGCCGCGTGGCTCGCCTTCTCGGTGTTGCGCAACCTGCCCTGGGCGCCGTTCACCGCGTTCTACGTCTGACCCGCCTCCGCTGGCGGTGTCTCCGCCTGGGCTCGCCAGGCCCCTTGTCGTGCCTGTCGAGCTGCCCCAGATATGGGGCGGTCGCGCCGCGTCGTGGGTGACCCGCCGCCGTGCGCTCTGGCTGACCCGCCGCCGTGCGCTCTGGCTGAGCCGCCGCCAGGCGATCGGGCCGCTGGGGGTGAGCGAGACCGACCTCGTGTCACGGTGATCCGCGGGTCGAGCGCCGTGCTGCGTCCCATATTTGGGGCAGCTCGACAGGCGGCGGGGACCGTTGGGCCGCTTGGGTGAGCGTCGAGGTCGCCGTCGTGTCGCGGTGATCCGCCGGTCGAGCGCCGTGCCGCGTCCCACTCGTGTCGCGGGTATCTGCCGGTCCAGGGTCGTGCCGCGTCCCATATTTGGGGCAGCTCGACAGGCTGCGGAGGACTGTCGGGCTGCTTGGGTGGGCGTCGAGGTCGCTGTCGTGTCGCGGTGATCTGCCGGTCCAGGGTCGTGCCGCGTCCCATATTTGGGGCAGCTCGACACGCGGCGGGGGAGCCTCGGGCCGCTTGGGTGAGCGTCGAGGTCGCCGTCGTGTCGCGGTGATCTGCCGGTTCAGGGCTGTGCCGCGTCCCATGTTTGGGGCAGCTCGACAGGCAGTGCGGGACCCGGCCGGGGGGCGGCGGGTTGCGGGTCCCAATCGTCGAGATCTTGGACACCTGCGGGCCCGATGGGCCGGGACGTGTCGGTGATTTGGCGGCGGCTGGGCGGTTTCGCCACCGCGAGCCCGAGTTGGGTGCGGGGCCGGCGACCATTACAGTCCCAGGCATGCCGGAGATGGTGCAGCCCCAGGTCAAGTTGATCGCGTGGACCCAGTTCGCGGCCCCGGACGACGTGCCGTGGTCGACCGACGCGGAGGGTGGCCAGGCGCTCGCCGAGTTCGCCGGCCGGGCCTGCTACCAATCGTGGAAGAAGCCGAACCCGGCGACCGCCACCAACGCCGGCTACCTCGCGCACATCCTCGAGGTCGGGCACCTCTCGGTGCTGGAGCACGGCTCGGTCACCTTCTACTTCACCGGGGTGTCCCGCTCCTTCACCCATGAGCTGATCCGGCACCGGCACTTCTCGTACTCCCAGCTCTCCCAGCGGTACGTCCCGGAGCGGGACGCGGCCATGGTCGAGCCGACGGTGATCGCCGACGACCCGGAGCTGCACAAGCGCTTCGTTGAGGCCGCCGAGGCGAGCGTGCGGGCGTACAACGAACTGCTGGAGGGGCTGGAGCAGCGCTTCTCCGACGAGCCGAACCCGACGCTGCGCCGCAAGCAGGCCCGGCAGGCGGCCCGCGCCGTGCTGCCCAACGCCACCGAGACCCGCATCGTGGTCACCGGCAACTACCGGGCCTGGCGGCACTTCATCTCGATGCGGGCCACCGAGCACGCCGACGTGGAGATCCGTGAGCTGGCCGTGGAGTGCCTGCGCCAGTTGCTGGCGGTCGCCCCGAATGTCTTCGCCGACTTCGTGATCTCCACGCTGCCGGACGGCACCGAGGTGGCGGCCAGCCCGCACGAGGCGTCCTGAGCCCTTCCCCGGCGGGTGCCGACTGGTCGTCCGCTAGGTTGGAGGGTATGACGCACGACCACCCTGACGCGGCCGCCCGGCCGGTGTCCCGCCCCTTCGGGCGGCTGCTCACAGCCATGGTGAGCCCGTTCACTCCCGACGGCTCGCTCGACCTCGACGGCGTCGTCCGGCTGGCGAGCCACCTGGTCGACGAACAGGGCAACGACGCGCTGGTGGTCAACGGCACCACCGGCGAGTCGCCGACCACCACCGATGCGGAAAAGGAACGCCTGATCCGGGCCGTGGTGGAGGCCGTCGGTGACCGCGCCAAGGTGGTCGCCGGGGTAGGCACCAACGACACCCGGCACACCATCGAGCTGGCCTCCGCCGCCGAGAAGGCGGGCGCGCACGGCCTGCTGGTGGTCACCCCGTACTACAACAAGCCGCCGCAGAGCGGTCTGCTGCGGCACTTCACCGCGGTGGCCGACGCCACCGGCCTGCCGGTGATGCTGTACGACATCCCACACCGCTCCGGTGTGCCGATCGACACCGAGACGCTGGTCCGGCTCGCCGAGCACGGCCGGATCGTCGCGGTCAAGGACGCCAAGGGCGACCTGACCGCCACCAGTTGGGTGACCAGCCGGACCGCCCTCACCTTCTACAGCGGCGAGGACGCACTCACCCTGCCGGCGCTGGCCGTCGGCAGCGTGGGCGTGGTCGGCACCTCGACGCACTTCACCGGGGCGCTGACCGCACAGATGATCAAGGCGTACGACGCGGGGGACATGCCGGCCGCGCTGGCGCTGCACCGGCGGCTGCTGCCGCTGTTCACCGGCATCTTCCGCACCCAGGGCACCATCCTGGTAAAGGCGGGCCTGGCGGCGTTGGGCCGGCCGGCCGGCCCGGTGCGACCCCCGCTGGTGGATGCCACCGACGACGAGATAGCCCAGCTGCGCGCGGACTTCGCGGCGGCGGGCCTGGAGCTGCCCGAATGATTGAACGACACGATGGGCGCCGACTGACGGCGTCGCAGAATGAGGTGGACGCGTGACCGAGGCGCACATCGAGGCGGAACTGCCCCCGCCGCTGCCGGAAGGTGGCCTGCGGATCATCCCGCTCGGCGGGCTTGGCGCCATCGGTCGCAACATGACCGTCTTCGAGTACGACGGCAAGTTGCTGATCGTCGACTGCGGGGTGCTCTTCCCCGACGTCGAGCAGCCGGGCGTGGATCTGATCCTGCCCGACTTCGGTCCGATCCTGGACCGGCTGGCTGACGTCCAGGCGATCGTGCTGACCCACGGCCACGAGGACCACATCGGCGCGGTGCCCTACCTGCTCGCCCACAAGCCGGACATCCCGCTGGTCGGCTCACAGTTCACCCTCGCCCTGGTCGAGGCGAAGCTGGCCGAGCGGCGGATCCAGCCGTACACGCTGACCGTGCGGGAGGGCGGCCGGGAGCGGCTCGGCCCGTTCGAGTGCGAGTTCTTCGCGGTCAACCACTCGATCCCGGACGCGCTCGCCGTGGCCATCCGCACCCCGGCCGGCCTGGTGCTGCACACCGGCGACTTCAAGATGGACCAGCTCCCGCTGGACGGCCGGATCACCGACCTGGCCGGCTTCGCCCGGCTCGGCGCCGAGGGCGTCGACCTGCTGCTGTCCGACTCCACCAACGCGGAGATCCCCGGCTTCGTCACCCCGGAGCGGGAGATCGGGCCGGTGCTCGACTCGATCTTCGCGAAGGCCAAGGGCCGGATCATCGTGGCCTCGTTCGCCTCGCACGTGCACCGGGTGCAGCAGGTCTTCGACTCCGCTGCGGAGCACAACCGCAAGGTCGCGCTGATCGGGCGGTCGATGGTCCGCAACATGGGCATCGCCCGGGACCTCGGCCTGCTCAACATCCCCGCCGGCCTGGTCGTCGGGATCGAGGAGGCGACCACGCTGCCGCCCGATCAGATCGTGCTGATGTCCACCGGCTCGCAGGGTGAGCCGATGAGCGCGCTGGGCCGGATGGCCAGCGGGGACCACCGGCACATCACCATCGCCCCCGGCGACACCGTCGTGCTGGCCAGCTCGCTGGTGCCGGGCAACGAGACCTCGGTCTACCGGGTGATCAACCGGCTGGCCCGGGCCGGCGCGGTGGTCGTGCACAAGGACGTGGCGAAGGTGCACGTCTCCGGGCACGCCCCGGCCGGTGAGCTGCTCTACCTGCTCAACGTGGTCCGGCCCAGCAACCTGATGCCCGTGCACGGGGAGTGGCGTCACCTGCGCGCCCACGCCCGGCTGGGCATCGAGTCCGGGGTGGCCGCCGACCGGGTCGTGATCTGCGAGGACGGCGACGTGGTCGACCTCGTCGAGGGCCGGGCCACCCTGGTGGGGCACGTGAAGAGCCGGTACGTCTACGTCGACGGCCTCGCGGTCGGTGACGTGAGTGAGTCGCTGCTCACCGAGCGGCGGATACTCGGCGACGGCGGTTTCATCGCCACCACCGTGGTCGTCGACTCGGTCACCGGCAAGGTGGTCGCCGGCCCGACCCTGTCCGCGAAGGGCTTCTCCGAGGACCCGGAGGCGTTCAACCCGGTGATCCCGCTGGTCACCGAGGCGCTTAACCGGGCCGCCGCGGACGGCATCACCGACCCGCACCAGCTCCAGCAGATCGTCCGGCGGACCGTGGGGCGGTGGGTCAACGACGCGTACCGTCGTCGGCCGATGATCGTGCCCACCGTCGTCGAGGTCTGACACCGCGCGTTCCGACGCCCGCCGCACCCAGGTGCGGCGGGCGTCGCCGTGCACGGACCGGACCGGGGTGCCGACCGGCGGGTCGGCCCGGCATGCGGGGTCAGCGCAGCGCGGCGACCGCCTCGGCGTACGCGACGCCGGTGGCTATCGCGGCTTCCACCAGCACCAGCAACTGTGCCGGGGCCACCCCGTGCGCCAGGTCCGTGGCGACATCGCCGGCCAGCATCAGCTCCTCGCCGAGGTCGTGCGCGTACGCCTTGGGCAGCAGCCGGTCGTGGTTCCACGCGTTGCAGAAGGCGTACGCCTCGGCGCGGCGGGTCGCCGGCAGCCGGCGGACGGCCATCGCCCGGGTGTGCAGCACCTCGCCGCGCTCCCCGGCCTGGCGGAACTGGATCACCGCGTCACCCCACCGGCCGACCACCGTGCCGCCCTCGTCCACCAGGTACTGGTCGCCGCGCCGGTCCAGCACCGAGGTGATCAGATCGAGAGTGAGCGCCACCAGCTCCTGGTCGCCCAGGCCGGCACCGGGCTGGCCAGCGTCGGCCCGACCGTCGCCACCCGGGTCCGTGCCGGACTCGTCGGAGCGTCCGTCGTCGGTGGCGTCGTCGACGTGCTCGGCGTCGGTGGCGTCGGTGGGCAGCGGGACCGGTGCCGTGAGGGGGCGCTCGGCCAACCAGGCGGCCATCCGACCGGAGTGGTGGCCGGTGCCGTTGCGGGCGTCGAAGCTGCCGGCCAGTTCGCTGGCCACCCCGACCAGCAGCGCGCCGAGCATGGACACGTCCAGCTCGGTGGCCGCCCGCCCGCCGTACGCCGGGCGCTGGACGGGCCGCCCGCCCAGCCCGGCCTCGACGGCCAGCCCGCAGACCAGCGCGCCAGCGGCGGCGAACTCCATCGCGGCGAGGTCGTCGGTGGGCCGGTCCAGCCGGGGCAGTTGCTCGGCCAGGATGGCCAGCCCGCGTTCCAGGTGCCCGCCCAGCGCACAGAACCGCAGGTGCGCGGCGAGGTGCGGGAACGCGGCGCGCTCACGCCGGTGCCGGCGGTACGACCGCACGTGCGCCGCCGCCGCCCGCTCCGGCTCGCCGGCCCGCAGCGCGGGCAGCAGCCCGGCGACCAGTGCCCGCTCGGGCTGGTCGGTGCAGGCCTCCAGGTCGCCGGGGGACTCCCGCAACTCGGTGAGCGCGGCTCGCCACTCGCCCCAACCGGCCAACAGCTCCGCACGCCGGGCGGGAGCACAGCCCGGGCAACCGCCGGCCGGTCCGGGGCGCGTGCCCGCCCAGCGCCCGTACCAGTGGCGGGCGGTGGGCTCGTCGCCGAGATGGTCGGCGATCCGGGTGCGCAGCTCCGCGACGGTCGGCACGTCGGGCCCGTCCGCCCCGACCCGGTGGGCCAGATCGTCCAGCAGGGACCGGGTCTGGTCCAGCCCGACCCGGGGGGTGCCGAGCAGAGCCTCCACCGCGTACCGCTGGTAGCGCAGCAGCAGCCCGGCGTCGGCGTCGGTGAGCAGCTCGGGACGGTGGTCGGCAGCGGCCCGGCAGCGCCGCACCGGCTCCACCAGCCGCCACCGCTCCCCGTGCAGCAGGTACGCCTCGATCAGCGCGAACCGGGCGTCCACCCCGGACCGCACGTCCCCGGCCGCGTCGGCCCGCTCGGCGAGCCGTTCCAGGGCTACCAGCCGGCCCGGACCGTCGGGCAGGTCCCGGGCGTCGGCGAGCGCGGCCACCAGCGCGGGAACGCGACGGTCGGCGACCCGGTCACGGGGACCGGCCTGCGGCGTGCCGGGGTCGACCGCCCGGTCGGTCCGGCTGCCCGTGGACTCCTCCCGGCCGGTCACGCCGGCACCGCACCCGGCAACCGGCCGACCGCCACGGCGAGCTGGCAGCCGGCCGAGATGCCACAGTCGAGTAGCTGGTCGAGCTGGTGTGGGGTCACCCCACGCTCCAGGTCGGTGATCACCTCGCCGTAGACCCGGGCCCGGCCGTCATCGTCGACGTGCACGAACGCCTTCGGCCAGAGTCGGTCGTGGTTCCACGAGTTGCAGAAGGCGTACAGCGCGGGCACCTGCTCGATCGGGAAGGTGGGCGCGACCATGGTGCGGACCTGGAGCAGCTCGCCGTCCCCGCCGAGACGCAGGAACCAGATCAGGTTGTCGTCGAAGCGGCCCACCAGGTCGCCGTTCACCGACCGACCGACCCGCCGGCCGCGGGCGGCGAGCACCGCGGCGACCAGCTCGCCGGTCAGCGGGCGCAACGCACCCGGGTGCCCGGCCAGGGGATCATCCGGACCGTCCTCGAATCCCGGCGACGCCATCGGGCATCCCTTCTGAGGCGGATATCACGACCGGCGGCGGTGTCCACGCTGCGACGCGCGGACACGACCCGGAAAAGCGGGGATCTGCGGGCCCCCACCGTTACCGTGACTCTATGGCGGGCCGTACCTCTCAGGCGAGCCGACGGCGCGGCGCGTCGCCGCGCGGTGGCTCCAACAGCCGTGCCCGTCAACCGGCGAAGAAGACCCGGGCGCCGGTCCGGCGCCGCACGACACCCGCCCGTCCGGGCCCGGCCGTCTACGTCGGCCGCGCGGTCGGTGCACTGTGGATGGGGCTGGCGCACGGGATGGGCTGGGCGGTGCGGGCCGCCGGTCGGCAGGCCGCCTCCGCCCGTGACCTCGACCCCGAGCACCGCCGCGACGGCGGCGGGTTGCTGCTGTTCGGGCTCGCCCTGCTCAGCGCCGTCGCGCTCTGGTTCTCCGGGGCGGGCCCGGTGGGCGCGCGGCTGGCCGACTCGATCCGGCTGTTCCTGGGCGCGATCTCCGTGGTGGTGCCGGTGCTGCTGATGATCGGTGCCTGGCGGCTGATGCGCCAGCCGGCCGATCCCGCGCACCGGGGCCGAGGGCTGATCGGGTGGGGCTCGCTGCTGGTGTCCACCGCCGCGCTGCTCCAGATCGGCCAGGACCCGGTCGACCCGGTGCAACGTGACTTCGCCGGCGGCCTGGTCGGCGCTGGCGTCGGCGGGCTGCTGGAGCGGGCGGTCACCGCCTGGGTCGCGGTGCCGCTGCTGATCCTGCTGCTGCTCTTCGGCCTGCTCGTGGTGACCGCGACGCCGATCAACAAGATCCCCGAGCGGCTGGGCCTGCTCGCCGGTGGGCTGGTCGCCCCGCCGGACGCCACCGCGGAGGAGGCGGACGAGACGGCCGCCCGGTCGGCGCGCAAGCGACCGGCGAAGCGGATGCCGCCGCCGGTGGACCCGGACGACTTCGACGATCTGGACGGTGTCGACCTCCAAGAGACGATGGTCCTGCCGCGCAAGGCGCCGCGGAAGGTGCCGGCCAGCCGCAAACCGGCCGAGCCACCGGAGCACTCGCCTGCGCCGACCCGGGCCGAGCAGCTCGCGCTGACCGGGCTGGCCGGCGACTACACCCTGCCGCCGGCCAACATGCTCAGCGCCGGTGCCGCTGCGAAGACCCGCAGCAAGGCCAACGACGAGGTGATCGCCGCGCTGACCGGCGTGTTCGACCAGTTCGATGTGGACGCCGCGGTCACCGGCTTCACCCGGGGCCCGACGGTCACCCGGTACGAGGTGGAGTTGGGGCACGGGGTCAAGGTCGAACGGATCACCCAGCTCTCCCGCAACATCGCGTACGCCGTGAAGTCGCCGGACGTGCGGATCCTCAGCCCGATCCCGGGCAAGAGCGCCGTCGGCGTGGAGATCCCGAACACCGACCCGGAAAACGTCGCGCTCGGCGACGTGCTGCGCTCGCGGGCGGCGACCAGCGACCACCACCCGATGGTGGTGGCGCTCGGCAAGGACATCGAGGGCGGCTACGTGGTGGCCAACCTCGCCAAGATGCCGCACATTCTCATTGCCGGTGCCACCGGAGCCGGGAAATCGAGCTGCCTCAATACCTTGCTGGTGTCGGTCCTCACCCGCGCGACCCCGGACGAGGTGCGGCTGCTGCTGATCGACCCGAAGCGGGTCGAGATGACCGGCTACGAGGGCATCCCGCACCTGGTCACCCCGATCGTGACCAATGCCAAGAAGGCGGCGGACTCACTGGACTGGGTCGTCCGCGAGATGGACATGCGCTACGACGACCTCGCCGCCAACGGGGTCCGGCACATCGACGACTTCAACCGCAAGGTGCGCAACGGCGAGATCAAGGCCCCGCCGGGCAGCGAGCGGGAGATGCGCCCGTACCCGTACCTGCTGGTGATCGTGGACGAGCTGGCCGACCTGATGATGGTGGCGCCGCGCGACGTGGAGGACTCGGTCGTCCGGATCACTCAGCTGGCCCGGGCCGCGGGCATCCACCTGGTGTTGGCCACCCAGAGGCCCTCGGTCGACGTGGTGACCGGTCTGATCAAGGCCAACGTGCCGTCCCGGCTCGCGTTCGCGACCTCGTCCCTCGCGGACTCGCGGGTCATCCTCGACCAGCCGGGCGCGGAGAAGCTGCTCGGCCGCGGTGACGGGCTCTTCCTGCCGATGGGCGCCTCCAAGCCGGTACGGATCCAGGGCGCCTGGGTCACCGAGCGCGAGATCGCCGACGTGGTGAAGTTCTGCAAGGACCAGCGCGAGCCGGAGTTCCGCAAGGACGTGCTCGCCCCCGCGCAGGACACCAAGAAGAAGGTCGAGGAGGACATCGGCGACGACCTCGACCTGCTGGTGCAGGCGGTGGAGCTGGTGGTCACCTCGCAGTTCGGCTCCACCTCGATGCTTCAGCGCAAGCTGCGGGTCGGGTTCGCCAAGGCGGGACGGCTGATGGACCTGATGGAGACCCGCGGCGTGGTGGGGCCGTCGGAGGGCTCCAAGGCGCGCGACGTGCTGGTCAAGCCGGACGAGCTGGAGGAGGTCCTCGCCGGCCTGCGTGGCGACGAGGACTGAGCGGCTAGCTCGACGGTACGACCGGTCTGGGGGAACGCGACGGGCCCGCCGGTGACCGGCGGGCCCGTGACGGAGCAGTGGTCAGTTGTTGATCAGCGCGGAGATGATCACCAGGCTGATCACCGCCGCGACGACGCTGGCGGCGGCGGCGTACCAGCCGAGTGGCTTGTCGCCGAGCACGGCGCCGACGATGCCCGCGATCACGCCGAGCACGCCGAAGATGATCGGGTTGAGTAACAGGGCGAGCACCGCGAAGACGAAGCCCACGATGGTGAGGATCCGGGCGGCGTTGCTGCGCGGGCGGGCGGTGCTGGGCATGTCGGCCATGTCTGCCTCCGGTTGAGAGCCTGTCGTGACGGATCGATCACTACCCACTGTGGGTGCAGGCCACGCGTGCTGCAGCAGGTCAGTGGAAGATCTTCAGTCCGATCACGCCGGCGACCACCAGCAGCAGGCAGAGGATCCGAGGCAGGCTCGCCGACTCGCCGAGCGCCAGCATCCCGACCAGGGTGGTGCCGACCGCGCCGATGCCGACCCAGACCGCGTACCCGGTGCCGACCGGGATGTCGCGCAGCGCGTACGCCAGCCCGCCCATGCTCAGCACCAGGGTCACCACGAACACCAGCGACGGAACCAGTCGGCTGAAGCCGGCACTGCGGTCCAGGGCGATCGCCCAGGCCGTCTCCAGCAGTCCCGAGATCACCAATACCAGCCAGGCCATCATTCACCTCACGGGGAGCGCCCGGGCTGTCGCGCCGGGACGAGTGGAGTCTGCACGTCACGCGGGGCGTCTTGGCCTTACCGGGTACGCCCACCACTCGTCCGGAGTGGCCACGGACGAACCGGGCCACCAGCACCGACGCTAGCACCGGACGCCGCCGGAGGCGATGTGGTTGGCGCGTCTGCCGATGGCTTGGTGACCCCCGCCACCCCACATTGACCTGCACCTCACTTCAACTTGCAGTATGGCCGTCATGACCCTGCTCTACGCCGACCCCGAGGTCGCCGCCGTACTGGACGCCGCCACCACGGTCGACGCCATGCGCGCTGCCCTGCTGGCCGCGTACGACGGGCGGCTCGTCGCCCCGCCCCGGGCCACCGCCCCGCTGGGCGGTGGCCGGATGGTGCTCACCGCCGGTCACCTGGTCGACGAGTGGTACGGATTCCGCTCGTACGACACCTTCGGCCACCCGCAGGGCGAGCAGCTGGTGGTGTTGCACGACGCCCGGACCGGGGCGATCCGAGCGGTCGCGGTCGGCGAGGAGCTGGGCTCCCGGCGTACCGGCGGGCTGGGTGGCGTCGCGGTCGACGCGCTGGCCCGGCCGGACGCGGCCACCCTCGGCGTGATCGGCTCCGGCCGCCAGGCGTGGACCCAGGTCTGGGCCGCAGCCGCGGTCCGCCCGCTGCGCGAGGTGGTGGTGCACAGCCGCTCCGCCGCCCGGCGGGACGCCTTCGCCGCCCGGGTCCGCGCCGAGCTGGGCGTCCCGGCCCGTGCGGTGGGCGACCCCGGTGCGGCGGTGACCGGGCGGGACATGGTGGTGCTCGCCACCACCAGCCCGACGCCGGTGCTCTGTGCCGCCGACCTGAGCCCCGGCACGCACGTCAACGCGGTCGGCTTCAAGCAACGCGACCGCAGCGAGTTCGGCACCGACCTGCTGGACGCCGCCGACCTGCTGGTCACCGACTCGCCGGCCCAGGCGGCGGACTACCAACCGCCGATGCTCGCCGCCTCGCCCCCGTACGCCGGGCGGCTGCGCGACCTGGGTGGCATCCTCGCCGGCGCGGTCCCCGGCCGCACCACCGCGGACCAGCTCTCCGTCTTCTGCTCCACCGGCCTGGCCGGCACCGAGGTCTTCCTGCTCGACCGGCTGACCCGGGTGGCCGCCGCGACGCGCTGACCGCTTCGGTTCACGGGCCGCCGCGGTCGGGACTGACCGAACAGTGGACGGTCACATCGGCGACCGAGCGGAGTTGCCGGCTCCAGGAACCGATCATCATGGGAGCGTCCGTCGCGACGGGGCCGGCGGAGCAACCCGAACGTGAGGTGCCATGAACCTCGGACTGGTGCTGGTAGCTGTCCTGGTGGTGCTCGTCGTCGTGCTGCTGGTCGTCGCGATCGGCGGCTACAACCGGCTCGTCCGGTTGCGGGCACAGGTCCAGGCGTCCTGGGCGCAGGTGGACGTCCAGCTCAGACGACGACACTCGCTGATCCCCAACCTGGTGTCGACGGTGCAGGGCTACGCCGGGCACGAGCGGGCGACTCTGGAGGCGGTGACCACCGCCCGGGTCGCGGCCACGACGGTGGCGGGCGGTGGCCAGGCCCGGGTCGACGCCGAGGGCGCGTTGACCGAGGCGCTCGGCCGGCTGTTCGCCGTCTCGGAGGCGTACCCGCAACTGCGGGCGAGTGAGAACTTCGCCGAGCTGCAGCGTGAGCTGACCGCCACCGAAGACAAGATCGCCTACGCGCGGCAGTTCTACAACAGCGCCGTCCAGTCGCTCAACACCGCCGTGCAGACCCTGCCCACCAACGTCATCGCCGGTATGGGCGGCTTCCGGACGGAGTCGTACTTCGAGGCCACCGGCCCGGAGCGCACCGACGTCTCCGTCCGGTTCTAGCCGCCGCAATGGAATTCTCCGACCCGATCGTCGAGATCGGCCTGCCGGTCGCGAGTCTCGCCCTCTGGGCACTGGTCTACGGGATCATCCGGCTGGCCAGGCGACCCGCCGCCGTCACCCCGGCGCCCGCCACCATGGACCTCCCCGGCCAGGAGCCCCCGGCGATCGTCAGCCTGCTGGCAAACCGGTGGCAGATCACCGTGGACGCCGCCGAGTCCACCCTGCTCGACCTCGCCGCGCGCCACTACCTGGAGCTGCGCCAGGCCGGCCCGGATCCCCGTCACACCACCGTGCACGTGACGGGCCGCGCCGCCGACGACCTCAACCGGTACGAGCGGCAGGTCTACGACCGGGTGGCCGCGCGGGCAGTGGACGGGGTGGTGCCGCTGACCGCGCTGAGTTTCTCCGACGGCGGCCAGGCCGCCGCCTGGTCCAAGCGACTGCGCCGGGCGGTCGTGGCCGACGCCAATCGGCTCGGGCTCTCCCGCCCACGGTTCTCCCGTCCGCTGGTCGTCCTGCTGGGCCTGCTCGGCGGGGTGGCCGCCGCCGGCGCCGCGGCCGGCGCCTGGCACTACGTGGCCCGCACCGACGGGGACTCGTTCGGCGCCGTCGCCGTGTTCGTCGTCACCACCGCCGCGCTCGCCAGCCTCGCGGGCCGGGACCTCGGGGAGCGGGACACCCCCGCCGGCCGGGCCGCCGCCGCACACTGGCTCGGGCTGCGCGCCTGGCTGGCCGGGCACGAGAGCTTCGCCGACCTGCCGCCCGCATCCGTCACGGTCTGGGACCGCTACCTGCCCTACGGCGCCGCGCTCGGGGTGACCCGGACGGCCTCGCAGGTGATCGACCTGGGCATGGCCGACCGGAGGCGGCTCTGGTCGTCGTACGGGGGCAGGTGGCGCCGGGTCAGCGTCAGCTATCCCGGCGGGCTGCCCCGGTACGGCCAGGCGCTGGGCTGGGTCGTTTTCCGGGCGCTCATCGCCGGACTGCTGGGCTGGACGTTCGCGCGGGTGGCCGGCGGGGCGTTCCTCGGCTCGACCGGCGGCTCGTCGACCGGCGGGACGCGGCTCACCGACCTCGGCCCGGTGACGCTCGGCATCGTCCTGCTCGGGTTCGCGCTGCTCGGCCTCGCCGGGTACCTCCTCCTTCGGGCGCTCCTGGACCTGGTGGCCCCGGCCACGGTCACCGGCGAGGTGCTCTGGCACCAGGTCTGGCAGCGACAGAGTTCGGACGAGGGGCCGGGCCGACCGATCAACCACCATCTCGTCATCGACGACGGTCACGCCGAGCGGCTCCGCGCCTGGATCATTCCGGAGAAGGTGGCGGGGGAGTGCCGGCTCGGCGACGTGGTCACCGCACGGGTCCGGCCGTGGAGCCGCCGGGTGCTCGGGGTGACCGTCCAGCGCGCCGCACCCGACCCCGATCCGTACGACGACGACGAGCCGCCGTCCGGCAGCGCCCTGCCCGCCACCGCGACCCGCGGCGCCGTCCAGCCGGACCGCCTGCTCAGCGCGGCGGAGGTGGGCGCCGCGACCGGTCGACGGGTGTCGTTGGCGCGGCCGGCCGGAAGCACCGGCCAGGTACGGGGACTGGCCTCGTTCGTCGACGGCAGCGGGGCGACCGTCCTCGCGCTCCAGGTCACCCGGGGGACGATGGCCCGGTTCAACCTGACCGTCGGCCGGAGCACGGGTGTCCCGCTGCCCGCGGTGGGTGACGAGGCGTACGCAGGGCCGGACCGGGTCGTCGGCCGGCGGGGGGATCTCGTGCTGCTGCTGGTCCGCCGGTCGGGCGCTGGCGGGATCGAGGTCGCCCAGCTCGCTGGACTGCTCGCCACCGCACTGTCCCGGCTGCCGAGCGAGCCCGCACCGCAGCACAGCGGGGCGGGCTGAGCCTCCGTTCAGAAGCGGGCCCCGGGCACGAGTGCAGGCGTGCCGGGGCCGCCAGCCCGCCCGCGTGCGTGGGCTCCCCCGATCGGCCCGGTACCCTCGGATGGTGTCTGCCTCTGCCACCGCCCCTTCCGACAGCTCCAGCTCGGCGTCTCTGACGCCGGGCCGCGACCTGGAGCTGTCGCCCGCCGCCGAGGGCCGTCGCGTGGCCCTGCTCACCCTGGGCTGTGCCCGTAACGAGGTCGACTCGGAGGAGTTGGCCGCCCGGCTGCACGCCGACGGCTGGCAGGTGACCACCGACGGCGAGGGCGCCGACGTGGTGGTCGTGAACACCTGCGGCTTCGTGGAGAAGGCCAAGCAGGACTCCATCCAGACCCTGCTGGCGGCCGCCGAGACCGGCGCCAAGGTGGTCGCCGCCGGCTGTATGGCCGAGCGGTACGGCCGGGAGCTGGCCGACAGCCTGCCCGAGGCGCAGGCGGTGCTGAGCTTCGACGACTACCCGGAGATCGCCGCCCGGCTGAACGCGGTCGTCGCCGGCGAGCAGGTCACCGCGCACACCCCCCGCGACCGCCGGGAGCTGCTGCCGCTCACCCCGGTGAAGCGGCGCGAGGCCGCGGTGTCGCTGCCCGGGCACGGCACCCCGACCCGCTCGGCCGTCGAGACCGACGAGCACACGCCGGCGCACCTGCGTCAGGTGCTGCGCCGCCGGCTGGACACCGGCCCGGTCGCCTCGCTGAAGCTGGCCAGCGGCTGCGACCGTCGCTGCGCGTTCTGCGCCATCCCCGCCTTCCGTGGGGCGTTCGTCTCGCGTACCCCGGACGAGCTGCTCGCCGAGGCGGAGTGGCTGGCCAAGACCGGCGTACGGGAGTTGGTGCTGGTCAGCGAGAACTCCACCTCGTACGGCAAGGATCTGGGTGACCCCCGCGCGCTGGAGAAGCTGCTGCCGCAGCTCGCCGCGGTGACCGGCATCGTCCGGGTCCGGGTGAGCTACCTCCAGCCGGCCGAGACCCGGCCCGGGCTGGTCGAGGCGATCGCCGGCACGCCCGGGGTGGCCCCGTACTTCGACCTGTCGTTCCAGCACTCCAGCGAGCCTGTGCTGCGCCGGATGCGACGTTTCGGCTCCACCGACCGGTTCCTGGAGCTGCTGGCAAGTGCCCGCGCGCTGGCCCCGGACGCGGGCGCGCGGAGCAACTTCATCGTCGGCTTCCCCGGCGAGACCCGCGCCGACGTCGACGAGCTGGTCCGGTTCCTGACCGAGGCCCGGCTCGACGCGATCGGCATGTTCGACTACAGCGACGAGGACGGCACCGAGGCCGCGGGGCTGCCCGGCAAGGTCTCGGCCGCGACCATCAAGCGTCGCTACGACCGGCTCAGCGCGCTCGCCGACGAGCTCTGCTCGCAGCGGGCCGAGGACCGGCTCGGTTCGACCGTCGAGGTGCTGGTCGACTCGGTCGCCGACGGTGTGGTGGAGGGCCGGGCGGCGCACCAGGCGCCGGAGGTGGACGGCTCCACCACCCTGGTCGCCCCGGCCGAGGGTGGGGTCGACCTGGCCGCGCTGCGCCCGGGTGACCTGGTGCGGGCCACGGTGACCGGCACCGAAGGGGTGGACCTGCTCGCTGTGCCGGATGAGATGATCTCGGCGGCGCCCGGCGCGGCACGGTGACGCCAGGCCCGAGCGGAGCGGGGGAGCCAGGTGGTGCGGTGCCCGGAACGCCACGGCGGCCGGAGCGGGGCGAGGCGGTGACGGGGGCGACGGAGTCGACGCCCGCCCGCGTGGTGCCCGGGGTGCCCGTGCTCAACGCGGCCAACGCGCTGACTGCTTTGCGGCTGGTGCTGGTGCCGGTCTTCGGCGCCTCGGTGATCATGTCCGAGATGAGCCACGCCGGCTGGCGGATGGCGGCCTGCCTGATCTTCGCGGTGGCCTCCGCGACCGACCTGGTCGACGGCTGGATCGCCCGCCGGTTCGGGCTGGTCACCTCGGTCGGCAAGGTGGCCGACCCGATCGCCGACAAGGCGCTCACCGGAGCGGCCCTGGTGCTGCTCTCCTGGTACGACCGGCTGCCCTGGTGGGTGACCGCGCTGATCCTCGTCCGCGAGCTGGGCATCACCGGGTTGCGATTCTGGGTGATCCGGCAAGGGGTGATCGCCGCCAGTCGGGGCGGCAAGATCAAGACTGCCCTCCAGATCCTGGCCATCGCCTGGTACCTCTGGCCGATGCCGGCCGCTCTCGCCGCCGTCGGCCCCTGGATCATGGGTGCCGCCGTCCTGGTGACGGTCGCCACCGGCTTCGACTACATATCCCAGGCACTCCGCCTCCGCCGCACCCGCTAACCCCCACCGGCCCACCCACCCTGGGCCCACCCCACCCGCCACCCCGTCGATCATGAAGTTGTTGCCGTCCGGCGCGGCGTGTCGGGGCAATGACTTTATGGTCAACGTGGAATGTCGCGAAGGTTAGGGGTGGGTGGGTGGGGAAGGACCTTTTTATGGAGCGGGATGCGGATGTTGAGCGGCCGGTTGGCAGCCCAGCGGCTGGTGTGGTGCACAGGCTGGCGCAGCGGCACGAGACCCTGGCCACGGTCGAGTCGCTGACCGGGGGGTTGCTCGCCACATCGATCGTCGAGATCGCCGGGGTCAGCAAGATCTACCGGGGTGGGCTGGTGGTCTACGCCACCGACCTCAAGGCCGCGCTGGCCGGCGTACCGGCTGACCTGCTCGCCGAGCGCGGGCCGGTGGACCCGGACGTCGCGGAGGCGCTCGCCGAGGGCGGCCGGCAGCGCTGCGGCGCGGACTGGGGGCTGGCCACCACCGGGGTCGCCGGTCCCGAGCCGCAGGACGGCAAGCCGGTCGGCCTGGTCTACGTCGCGGTCGCCGGGCCGAACGGTGGTGAGGTCCGCGAGCTCGACCTGAACGGTGGGCGGGAGCACATCCGCTCGGCCGCGGTGATCGAGGCGCTGCGCCTGCTCGCTGAGCGGATCCACGCCGCCGACGCTGACGCTGACGACCGGGCCGACGCCGCGGCCGACGACGCCGACGCCGCCGGGACGGCCTGGGACGGGGCGGGGACGGCCGGGGCCGGGCGGCGGTGAGCCGATCCGGCGAACCGACGGGCGGGGCGGGATGTCGCCCGGGCCCGCACCGGGTACGGTTGCGGGAAGACTTCGGCGCTCGGGGCTGGCGCGGTTCGCCGCGACTGGTTGTCCGGCACCGGGTGAGAGGTATCCCTCAGGGGGAGGTGCGATGGTCCTGCTACGCCGGGTGATCGGTGACGCACTGCGGGCGCGCCGGCAGGGGCAGCAGCGCACGCTGCGCGAGGTGTCCACCGCCGCCAACGTCAGCCTCGGCTACCTCTCCGAGATCGAGCGGGGGCACAAGGAGCCGTCCAGCGAGCTGCTCGCCGCGATCTGCGACGCGCTCGGGGCCCGCCTGTCCGAGCTGCTGCGCGAGGTGAGCGACACCGTGGCGCTGGCCGAGCAGATGCCCGGGGTGCTGGTTCCCATGCCGGACGAGCAGGCCGAGGCCGCTCCCGTCGGTGCCGCGTCCGCCGTGCGCAGGAACACCCCCAACCGGGGCGTACGTCAGGTCACCTCCGACGGCAAGGTCGCGGTCTCGGTCCGTCAGGACTCGCCGCTCAAGGCCACGCTGCGCAGCACCCGGGTCCGCCCCACCGAGCGCGACCGGGACGTGGTCTGCGCCGCCTGAGGTCCTTCGTGTGGACCATGGGCGAGGTGGCACCAGCCGCGTAGGGTTGCCCTCAGGAGCTGGCGGTGCTCTCGACCGTCCGGTACGGATGCCTTGTTGGCGTCCGGCTGGGACGATGGAGATCGGCCGGGTCACGTTCGGGTCGGTCCATCCGGCCCGAGCGCGACGGAGCGACGCTACTGAGGGGATACCGCGGAGATGGCGAACCCGTTCGTCAAGGGCTGGAACTACCTGATGGCGCTCTTCGGTGCCAAGATCGACGAGCACGCCGACCCCAAGGTGCAGATCCAGCAAGCCATCGAGGATGCCCAGCGCCAGCACCAGGCGCTGGTCCAGCAGGCTGCCGCGGTGATCGGCAACCAGCGTCAGCTGGAGATGAAGCTGTCCCGGCAGATGACCGAGGTTGAGCGGTTGCAGGGCAACGCCCGGCAGGCCCTGGTGCTGGCGGACCAGGCCCGGGCCAAGGGTGACGAGGCCGAGGCCGGGCGATTCGAGCAGTCTGCGCAGACCCTGGCCACCCAGCTGGTCTCCGCAGAGCAGGCCACCGAGGACCTGAAGACCCTGCACGACCAGGCGCTGGGCGCCGCCGCGCAGGCCCGCCGTGCCGTGGAGAACAACTCGATGATCCTCCAGCAGAAGCTGGCCGAGCGCACCAAGCTGCTCAGCCAGCTGGAGCAGGCCAAGATGCAGGAGACGGTGGCCCGCTCGCTGGAGTCGATGTCGTCGTTGACCGCGCCGGGCACCACCCCGTCCCTGGACGAGGTCCGCGACCGCATCGAGCGGCGGTACGCCAACGCGATGGGCCGCGCGGAGCTGGCCGGCAACTCGGTCGAGGGCCGGATGCTGGAGATCCAGAAGGCGACCATCGACTCGGCAGGCTCGGCCCGGTTGGAGCAGATCCGGTCGAGCATGGCCGGAGAGCAGCTCGGCGGTGCGGCGCAGCGACCGGCCGTGCCGCAGGCCGGGACGCCCAGCCCGGCCAGTTCGGCCAGCCCGGCCAGTGACCCGGCGGCCGCTGCACGGCTGGACGAGCTCCGGGCCAGCATGGCCCGCGAGCGGGGCACCGGCGACCCGACCGCCGCCGGCTGAACGACCGGTCCGAGGAGGTCAGGGTGGCAGACGAGCGGACGCGGTACTTCCGCCGGCTGGATCGGCTGCGCCGGTCCGCCCGGCGGTGGAGTGTGCTGGCCGGTGGACTCGGCGGCGCGGCGGCGGTCCTGACTCCGTACGCCGGCCTCGGTCTGCCCGACGCGGCCTGGGCTGGCGCCGCCGGCAGTGCGGTGGCGCTGGCCGCCTGGCGCTGGGTCGACCTGCGCGCACTGGCCGCCCGCCCCGCGCCCCCGGCGCTGGACCCGGCCGAGGCCGCGGCACGGTCGCGGGCACGCCTGGTCGCCGCCGTCGAGCGGCTGCCGATCGGTCCGGGCGTGCTGGCCGAGGTACGTCGGGTCCGCACCCGGGTCGCACTGCGCGGCACCAGCGCCGGGCAGCAGTGGGCCCGACTGGACCGGGCCGCGCTCACCCTGGCCGGGATGGCCCCCCGTCTCACCGGGCTGGCCGAACCAGCGGTTCTGGAGGCCACCGCCGCCGACCGGTCGCTGCGCGACCTGGTCGGCCGGGTGGCCAGCGTCGAACGGGCGCTGCGGCTGGCCCCGACCGACGCCCGGCCGCCGCTGGCCGAGGCGCACGGCGCGCTGACCGCCCAACTGGAGAGCGGGGTCGCGGCCTACGAACGGCTGGTGGTCGCCGCCGCCGGCTATCTGGCCGAGGACGCCCGCCCGGAGACCGCCGACCCGGCCGCCGCCCGACTCACCGAGGCGACCGACCTGCTGCACGGGGTGGCCTCGGCACTGGCCGAGCTGCGCGCCGTCGGCACGCCGCTGCGCGCCTCCGCGGAGCACAACCCGCCGCTGCGCGCGCCCCGCTGAGCACAACTCACCGCTGATCGGCGCCGCGCACTCCGGCCGGTCACGGCGGGGTGGTGACCGGGATGGGGCCGGTGTACGCCGAGCTGCCCACGACGTTGAACGACCGGATCCGGTAGTGATAGGTCACGCCCCGCGCCAGCCCGGTGTTGGTGAATCCGCGACCGGTCACCGTGAAGGTGGCCACCTCCCGGCCGAACGCCGGGTCCAGCGCCCGTTGAACGATGAATCCGGACCCCGGGCCGGCGGGCGTGGTCACCGCCCAGCCCAGGATCACCGTCGCGGTGTCCGGTGCCGGAGCGCTGGCGGTGGCGCTCACCCCGCTCGGGGCGCCCGGCGCGGGTGGGGTGCTCACCGCGGCCACCGTCGACCAGGCCGAGGCGGCGCCCAGGTACGTGGTCCGCACCCGGTAGTAGTACGTCGTGTCCGGGGCGACCGTGACGTCCAGGTGGTTGTCGCCGACCCCGATCGCGGTGGTGCCGGGGCCGCTGGTGAAGGTCGGGTTGGTGGCCCGCTGCACGTCGATGCCGGTGGCGAAGGAACGGTTCGTCCAGCGCAGTGCCACCCGTAGCGGCGCGGCCGGCGGGATCGCCCCGATCAGCCCACCCGGAGCGGCCAGGTGTACGGAGGCCGGCACGCTGTTCGACCAGGACGAGTAGCTGACCGCGTTCTCTGCCCGGATCCGGTAGTGGTAGGTGACTCCGGGGGTGACCGTCGCGTCGGTGTACCGGGTGGCGGCGGCCGCGACGGTGATCGTGGTGACCTCGCCGCCGAAGGTCGCGTCGGTGGCCCGCTGGAGCAGGTGGCTGGTGGCCGGCGGGCGGCCGCCGTTGCCGGTCCAGGCCAGCGCGATCGCGGGCAGGGCGGTGGCCGAGCCGGGCGCCGGCGTGGCGGTCAGCCCGGTCGGTGCCTTCGGTGCCACCCGCAGCACCAACGGCCGGTTCATCCCCAGGTCGCGGTGGCCGGCGAGCTGGCTGTGCAAGCGGTACTCCCAGCCCAGGTTGACCAGCTGGTTCACCACCACCGCGGGTCGCCCGTCGGCCGGGCTGACCGGGGTCGACCCGGTCCGTGCCCCGGCCGGGCGACCTGGGTCGAGCAGCCGGACGCTGTCGCCCAGCTTGAACGGCAGCGTCGGGGCGACCGGGCGCAGCGCCACCACCACGTCCTCCCGGGGGTTGACCCGGACGATCTCCTTCCAGCCCAGCTCCGTACCGTGCGGGGGTCGCAGCGTGCCGTCCCAACCGACCCGGTTGACCAGCTGCACGTCGCAGCCGCCGAAGCGCAGCGGCTCGGTCTGCCGGACGTTGCCGCTGATCCGCCAGAGCTGCGTCCCGTCCGTGGGCGCGCCGACCGGCACGGCCGGGTCGGCGGCGAAGAGCACCTCGGTGACCGGGTCGGTCGGCCCGAGAGGCAGGGTCGCCGCGGTGAGCGGCCCGGCGTGCGGGTGCCCGACGCCGAGCCGGCCGGCCAGCCGGCCGTGGTCGGGCTCGAAGACCTGTTGCGCGGCCTTGACCGCGACCGGCAGGGTGACCGGGCCGGAGCTGCCCGCCGGAGTGAAGGTCACCGTGCTGGCATGCACCGGCACGGTCGTCTCCCGCGCGGTCCGGGTGCCGAACGCCGGGTCGTACGCCGGCTGCGGCACGATCGGCGGGCGCTGGCTGGCCACGTACGCCAGCGGCAGCCGGTCGCGCAGCCGGGCCAGGTTGTACGGCGGTGCCGGCGCCCCGGTCACCCGGAACTGGAGCAGGGTGCGGGTGTTCGGGCCGTACCCCGGCTCGGTGGGGGGCGGGCCGCCCTCGGTGGTTCGGTCCGGCGCGTCGGTGTGCTGGTCGTAGCGCGGGTCGAAGCCGGGCAGCGGGGCCGGGGCGTCGTTGTACAGGATCAGCGTGCTGCCGGGTGGCACGGCGGAGAAGTCGACCAGCACGTCGGCCCGCTCGCCCGGGGCGAGCAGCAGCGCGTGCCCGTCGACGTTCAGCACGGTCGGGTCGAGGCGGTCGTAGCGGTAGCCGATCGGCTGGTTCGGCAGGACCACCGGGGCGGGCAGCAGGCCGGCCTCGTTGCCGATCTGGATGAACTCCGGTCCGGCGGCGCGCGGGTCCGGCACCCCGCCGTCCCGCCCGTCGGTCGGCCAGCTCGCCGGCCGGTCCGCCGCCCGGACGGCGGGCACCATCGGCACCTCGCCGGCGTCGGCGTCGACCAGGTCGCCGTCGTCGGTCCACATGGGGCTGTCCGAGCAGGCACGGTAGAGCTGGAGGTTGAGGCTGCGGTCCAGGCAGGCGTTGAGGATCCGGAACCGGTACGCGCGCGGCCGCACCTGCAGGTACGGGTAGGCGGCGCCGTTGACCAGCGGGGTGTCGCCGTACGCCTCGGGCACCGCGGACGGGTGCGGCACCCCGGGGCTGAGCGGGGGTTCGTCGGGTGCGCCGACCGGGTCGTGGTGCGGGTTCGAGACCGGGCCGGGCCCGGTCAGCGGCGGTCCAGCACCGTCCGCCGTCGGCCAGCCGTCGGTACGGGTGCCGTCCGGGGCCGGGTTGCGGGACCAGGGGCCGTAGTCCCACCGGCCGGTGGGGTTGCGCCCGCCGGACCGGTACGGGTTCTGCCGGGGTTGGTAGACGTGCGGATGCCAGAGGCTGCCCCGAGCGCCCCAGCGTTCCCGGTCCCAGGTCGGGTCCTCGGCGGCCAGTTGGGTGTCGTCCGGCACGAACGTCTTGTCCTCGATCACCAGCGGCAGTTGGTCGGGCGGCAGCACCCCGTCCGCGACGAGCTGCTCCTCGGCCGGGTCGGTCAGCAGGTAGAGCGCGAGCTGCCCGCCGTAGACCGTGAGGCGGGCCAGGCCGAGGGTGTTGTCGTGGAACCACAGCAGCCGGCCGCTCTGCTCGTTCGGGTAGTAGAGCGTGGTGGCGCCGGTCCCGGGCGGCGGCATGTCCGGCACGTGGGTCAGGCCCGGCCCGGTCGGGTACGGGGTGATCTCCCCGGCCGGGGTGATCCACTGCCCCGGGTTGCCGGCGCTGGTCCAGCCGGTCCGCGCCCCGGCCAGGTGCAGCACCGCCCGGTTCTGCGGGTACGGCGCCGGGCCGTCCAGCGGGCCAATGCCGGCCCCCGGGACCGTGTCGTCAACCGGCAGGAACAACTCGCCGGCCCGACCGGTGGGGAGCTGGTTGATGAACTTCACCCGGACCGGTCGGCCCCGGCGGGCGAGGATCATCGGACCGAGGTGCCAGGGCCGCTCCGGCGGTGCCACGGTGTTGTGGCCCGACGCGTCGGTGCCCAGGTTGAGCTGGCGGTAGCCGCGCAGCCGGGTGGCCGGCAGGTCGCGGTGCAGCCGCTGGGCGTACTCCTGCAGACCGATCTCGTAGTAGTCGCAGCCGGGGTAGCTGATCGTGTCCGGTACCGCCACCGGGAGGTACCCGCCGAGCTCGGTGCGGCCCTGCTGGCCCGGGATCGGCAGCGCGTCGACGAACTTCCGCAGGCCGGTGCCTCGTACCACGCGCCCGTCGGGGTCACGCGCCGGGCGAGGGCTGTGCGCGAAGTTCGGCACCGGGCCGAAGCAGCGGGGCAGGACGGCCGGGTCCAGGCTGGCCGTCGGGGCGGCCTCCTCGGCGGTCCGGGCGGCCGGCACGGACGCGGTCCAGCCGTTGGCGCGGCTGTTGTTGTCGCGGGCTGTCCGCTCGAAGAAGGTGGAGCGGAGTCTGCGGAACATCGCCATGACTCTCCCGGGGTCGGGGCACGAGGGCCGCCACCCCGGCGTGGCGACCTGGTCGAGCCCGGCACTCTGCTGACGGTCGGTGAGCACCCAACCGCAGCATGAGACTCGGACGGCCGGTTAGGAATTACCCAATCGTCCGTATCTGGGATGACCTCGGTTCACGAGGGATGGTCAGCCGGGCGACGGGGCGGCCGGGTGCTCCGGCTGGCAGACCGGGCACCAGTAGGTAACCCGTTCGCCCAGCTCCCGCTTGTGGATGGCGGTGCCGCAGCGGCGGCAGGGCTGGGCGCGGCGGCCGTACACATAGCTGGTCTGCCCCCGGTGCAGCGACCCGGTGGTGCTCTGCGTCCAGCGGCCCCGGTTGGCGGCCAGCAGTCGCTGCGCGAGGGCCACCATCCCGTCCAGGTCGGGCACCGCGCCCACCGGCGCCCACGGTGACACGCCGCGCAGGAAGAGCAGCTCGGACTTGTAGAGGTTGCCCACCCCGGCCAGGTTGCGCTGGTCGAGCAGCGCTTCGCCGATCGTCTGCTCCGGGTGGGTGGCGAGCCGGCGCACCGCCTCGGCCGGATCCCAGTCCGGGCCGAGCAGGTCGGGGCCGAGGTGGCCGACCAGGCGGTCCTCCTCGACGGTCGGCACCAGAGCCAGCTCGTGCAGGTGGTAGCCCACGGCGACCGCGCCGGGGCTGCGCAGCACCACCCGGATCAGGTGCGCCGGTCGACCACTCCAGCGTTCCCCCGGCGCGTACGCCCGCCAGGCGCCGTCCATCCGCAGGTGCGAGTGCAACGTCCAGTGCGGCTCATCGGCCCCGGCGCTCGCGCTGGCGGCGGCTCCGCGCGGCCCGTCGGCGGGGGCGGCTCCGCGCGGCCGGGCGGGGGCGGTGAGGCGGAGCAGCAGGTGCTTGCCCCGGCTGGCGGACTCGCGCACGGTCCATCCGGTGAGATCGGTGGTGGCCAACTGCGGCACCCGGAAGTCACTGGAGGTGAGCCGCGTGCCAGCCAGCGCACGGTGCAGCACGCGCGCGGTGTTCCAGACAGTGTCGCCTTCGGGCACCCCGCCATTCTCCCTCCTTAGAGCGGCATTCGCATGTGTCGCTATTTGTACTCTGGTTCCTCATGATCTCCCGACATGCGAGGGTCAGGAGGTTCTGAGGAGAATGCCCATGATGGGACCGCGTTGTCGTATCCGATCGGTCGCCCTCGTCGCCACCCTCACCCTCGGGCTCACCGTCGCGCTCATACCCGCCATCACCGCAGTCCCGGCCACCTCCGCCGCCGGCCACTCGCTCACCCTCGTCGCCGCCCCGGCCGGCGAACGCTGGAACGCTGATCTGTCGGTCGTCGACCGCGACGACGTCAACGTCCGGCGTACCGCCGCCGGGTTGCGGCTGCGCGAGGCCCGGTCCGCCGGGCGCAGCCCTCGCAGCGCGGTCGCCGAAGGGATGCTGCTGACCGCCCCGCGCACCCTCAGCCGGCCGGCAACCCGGGTCCGCGCCGAGATCACCGCCCAGGTCCCCGCCGGCGCCACCGTAGAGGCGCAGGTCCGGGGCTGGCGGGTCAACGGCTGGACCGAGTGGCGGGCCGCCACCGCCGGCGCGGTCTTCGACCGTCCGGTCAGTCGGGTGCAGACCCGGGTGGTGCTCACCGCGCCGGCCGGCGGGGCCACCGCGACGGTACGCGGTGTCCAGCTCACCGCCGACGCGGCCGCCGCCGTCTCCGCCGCCACGCCCGGCCTCACCTACCGGGTGTACGCCACCCGGATCGGCCTGGTCGGCGAGCAGACCGCCAACGGTCGCACCGTGCAGCCGCGGGACCACTTCGTGGCGCTACCGTCGCGGCGTGGCCTGTCGCCGCTCAACAGCGGCGACTACACGGTGCGGGTCTGCACCACCACCGGCTCCCGCTGCGAGTACGCCCCGGTCTGGGACGTCGGGCCGTACCTGCCGCAGGGCCGACCCGAGGCGCAGGCCGCGTACCAGTCCGGCTACAACGGCGGGCGGGACCAGTTCGGCCGCACCGTGCTCAACCCGGCCGGCGTCGACCTGGCCGACGGCACCTTCTGGGACGGCTTGAAGCTGACCACCAACGCCTGGGTGGACGTGGCCTACCTGTGGACCGGTGGCGGGCCGCGCGGGGTGGTGGGCGACGGGCCGCTCAACATCCGTACCGCCGCCAGCACGTCGTCCCCGATCCGGGGCCTTGCCGCCCGGTTCGCCAACGTGCCGATCCAGTGCTACGTCACCGGCCAGTCGGTGGCCGGCCCCTACCGCACCACCACGCGGTGGAACCGCCTGGCCAGCGGGCAGTACGTCAGCCACGCGTACGTCTCCAGCGTGTACGGAGGCGCGGTGCCGGTCTGCTGAGCCGAGTTCGTTCCGTCGGGCGCCGTCAGGGGCGCTCGTCGGGGCGGGCCTGGCGCACCATGTCCTGGTAGCGCGGGTGGCTGGCACCGTAGACGGCGTAGTTGAGGCGGGCGTGCGAGAGGCTGAGATCGCCGTTGGGGCCGCCCCGGACGGCGTCGGCATCGGCGTCGGTCTGACCGTCGTCGGTCCAGAAGCAGACCGGGCACGTCCCGCCGCCGGTCCGGGAGGCGCAGCAGGGACAACCCACGGGAACTACGTGTTCACCCACCGGGGAAGCATTCCACAGTTGAATATCAGCGGGCGACCCGCAGGAGGTCGCCCGGAGCCACCCCAAAGGCCCACCGCCGGCTGGCGGATATGGGACAGGCGCACTGGCCCACCGGCCACTCCCGCCGCCGGGTGCCGTTGGGGAGACTGCCCTGGTGACATGTCGGAGCATGCCGGCCGTCGGAGCGCTCATGGTCGCCGTCGCCCTCACCGCCGGCTGTGGCAGCGACGACGCCGACCGGCCGGACGCCTCGTCCGTCTCGGCTTCGGCGGCCACCGGGCTGCCGGCGGCGCCGATGCCCTCGGTAGTCGCGCCCAGCGCCGGCAGTGCCGCGCCCTCGTCGGCTCCGTCAGCCCGGCCAGTCCTGCCGGCCCCGCCGCCCGCCGCTCCGCAGGGGCCGACTGAGCGCCGGTCCAGCCCGCCGCCGGTGGTGCTGCCCCAGCGCCCGGCCGGGGCGCCCGGCGCGAAGCAGGTCGTCGACGCGTTCGTCGCCGCCGGTCTGAAGGCGACGCACCCGAAGGACCGCTCGGTCGACTGCGGCCCGGACGGGCTCGGCCTGGGCTGTTCCGAGCTCATCGCCACCGACGCCGTCACGGTGTACGTGTTCCCCGACGAGATCAGCGCCAGTGACATCGCGGCGACCTGGAGCGGCCAGTCGTACCAGCGCGGTGCGGTGGTGCTCAACTACCTGGAGGCGAAGACCCCGGCCGCCGACCGCCCGCGCTACGAGAAGGTCCTCGCCAACCTGCGCTGAGCACCGAGCCGGCCGGCCGTTCGGCAGGCGGGGTCAGCCGCGGAGGCGCAGGCCGCGCGGGGTGGCCCGGAAGCCGGCGGCGGTCAGCGCGTCGCGCAGCGCCGACGAGCGCACCGCCTCGCCGTCGGCCCGCTCCACCGACATGGCGCCCAACGCTCCGGAGTGGACAGCGTCGGCGAGCGCCTTGCCGGCCGCGGCGAGCGTGTCGGCGTCGTCGGTGAAGGAGAGCAGCGTCCGGCCGCCGCGCTCCACGTAGAGCACCAGGTCGCCGCCGACCTGCACCACCAGGGCGCCCGCCTTACGGCCGGCCCGGTGCCCGGTCGCGGAGACGGCCCCGTCGCCGGAGTCGACCACCCGTTCCGGCCAGGGCAGCGCCGCACCGTACGGATTGGCCGGGTCGGTGGCGGCGAGCACCGTGGCCGGGGTGCCCCGGCCACGGGCGCCGTCGGCCGGCTCTGCCAGTGCGCGCAGCCGGTCGACCGCGCCGGGCACCGCGAACTGCGCTGCGCCCAGCCCTTCCACGAAGTAGCCCCGGCGGGCCGCGCCGCGCTCCTCCAACGCCGACAGCACCGGGTAGACGGCGGCGAACCCGCCGACCACCTGCTCGGCCATCACCGCGCCGCGAGTGACCACCCCGTGCCGCTCCAGCAGCACGTCGGCGAGGGCGGCGGCGCGCCGGGTCGGGTCGAGGTCCCGCTCCGGCAGCCGCGACCAGCGGCCGGCGACCGTCGGCGGACCGCCCCGGCTGGGCAGCGCCACCCGACCCGGCCGCCGGTAGCGGGTACGCGGCGCGGACGGTCGGGAGCGGTGCGCACCGCCGGCGCCGAGCACCGCGCGTAGCGGGGCGAGGGTGTCGTTGGTGAGGTGACCGGCCCAGACCAGGTCCCAGATCACGGCGGTCAGCGCCGCGTCGTCGGTCGCGCCGACCCGGTCGGCCAGCGGCCGGAAGAACAGCGCCTGCCCGTCGCCGAGTGCGTCGAGCACCGCCTCGTGCAGCGGGGTGCGGGTCAGCGCCTCGTCGGGCGGCGGGAGCAGCAGCGGCGCGGAGTCCGCGTACGCCAGGGTGACCCAGCCGTCGCCGCCGGAGATCGCCCCCGACCCGGCCCAGAGCACCTCCCCGCTGGCGCACAGCTCGTCGAGCTGGGCGGGGGAGTAGTCGGCGACCCGGCCGGGCAGCACCAGCCGCTCCAGGGCGGACGCCGGCACCGCCGCGCCCTGCAACTGCTCCACGGTCGCGGCGAGCGCCTCCACCCCCCGGGCGGACGAGCCGACCTGTTGCCAGCGGGGCAGGAAGGTGGCCAGCGCACGGGGCGGCACCGGCTCGATCTCCCGGCGCAGCGCCGCGAGCGAGCGGCGGCGCAGCAGCCGCAGCACCTCCGCGTCGCACCACTGGGCACCGGCCGAATCCGGGGTGAACTCCCCGGAGACGACCCGCCCGGTGGCGCCGAGCCGGCGCAGCGTCTGCTCCACCACGAACACGCCGAGGCCGAAGCGGGCCGCGCAACTCGCCGCAGCGAACGGCCCGTGGGTGCGGGCGTAGCGGGCCACCAGGTCGCCGAGCGGGTCGGCCACCGGGGCGAGGTACGCCTCGGCCACCCCGACCGGCAGTGCCACGCCGAGCGCGTCGCGCAGCCGGGCGGCGTCCTCGACGCCGACCCAGCGCTGCTGGCCGGCGATCCGGACCCGGAGCACCCGGCGGGCGGCCTCCAGCTCGGTCAGCCAGGTCTCCGGCGCGCCCCGCTCGGCCAGCTCCGCGGTGCTCAGGTCGCCGAGCACCCGCAGGAGCTCGACCACGTCCTCGGCGTCGCGTGGGCGGCGCTGCTCGGTCAGCCAGCGCAGCTGCCGCTCGGTCTCGGCGAGCACCGTCGGGTCCAGCAGTTCGCGGAGGTCGACCCGGCCGAGCAGCTCGCCGAGCAGCGTCGAGTCCAGGGCGAGCGCGGCGGCGCGCCGCTCGGCGAGCGGGGCGTCGCCCTCGTAGAGGAACGCCCCGACGTAGCCGAAGAGCAGTGACCGGGCGAACGGGGACGGCTGGCTGGTCTCCACCTCGACCAGCCGCACCTTGCGGTTGGCCAGGTCGCGCATCAGCCCGGCCAGCGCCGGCTGGTCGAAGACGTCCTGGAGGCACTCCCGGGCGGCCTCCAGAGTGACCGGGAAGTCGGCGTACTCGCGGGCCACGTCGAGCAACTGCGCGGCACGTTGCCGCTGCTGCCAGAGCGGTTGGCGGCGGCGCGGGTCGCGGCGGGGCAGCAGCAGCGACCGGGCGGCGCACTCCCGGAATCGAGCGGCGAACAGCGCCGAGGTGCCGACCGACTCCTCCACGAGCTGGGCGATCTCGTCGGGCTCGAAGACCACCACGTCGGCGCCCGGTGGCTCGTCGGCGGTGTCCGGCAGGCGCACGACGATGCCGTCGTCGGAGGGCATCACCTGAGCGTCCACCCCGTAGCGCTCGGCCAGCCGGCGGCCCACCGCGAGGGCCCACGGCCCGTTGACCCGCGCACCGAGGACGCTGTGCACGGCCAGCCGCCAGTCGCCCAGCTCGTCGCGGAACCGCTCGACCACGATCGTCCGGTCGTCGGGCAGCGAGCGGGTGGCTTCCCGCTGCTCGCGCAGGTACGCCATCAGGTTGGCGGCTGCCCAGTCGTCCAGCCCGCCGGCGCGCAGCGCGGCCAGCGCCGCCTCGTCGGTCTGGCGCAGCAGGGTGCGCACCCGGGCGCCGATGGCGCGGCCCAGCTCGACCGGCCGGCCCAGCTGGTCGCCCTTCCAGAACGGCATCCGGGCCGCCTGCCCGGGGGCCGGCGAGACCAGCACTCGGTCCGGGGTGATCTCCTCGATCCGCCAGGAGGACGAGCCGAGCAGGAAGACGTCGCCGACGCGCGACTCGTAGACCATCTCCTCGTCCAGCTCGCCGACCCGGGCGGCGCGCTCGGCGCCGGCCAGGAAGACCCCGAACAGGCCCCGGTCGGGGATGGTGCCGCCGCTGGTCACCGCGAGCCGCTGCGCGCCGGGGCGGCCGGTGAGCACATCGGTGGCCCGGTCCCAGACCAGCCTGGGGCGCAGCTCGGCGAAGGCGGTGGACGGGTAGCGGCCGGAGAGCATGTCCAGTACGGCGTGCAGCGCGGAGTCGGGCAGCTCGGCGAAGGGCGCGGCCCGGCGGACCAGCACGGCCAGGTCGCCGACCCGCCACGGCTCCAGTGCCACCATGGCGACGATCTGCTGGGCCAGCACGTCCAGCGGGTTGCGCGGGTAGTGCAGCTCCTCGATCGCGCCGTCGGTCATCCGCTCGGCGACCACCGCGCAGGAGAGCAGGTCGCCGCGGTGCTTGGGAAAGACCACCCCGCGGGAGACCGCGCCCACCTGGTGCCCGGCCCGGCCGACCCGTTGCAGCCCGGCGGCCACGCTCGGCGGCGCCTCGATCTGCACCACCAGGTCGACCGCGCCCATGTCGATGCCCAGCTCCAGGCTGGAGGTGGCCACCACCGCCGGGAGCTGGCCGGACTTGAGCGCCTCCTCGATGTGCTTGCGCTCCTCCCGGGAGACGCTGCCGTGGTGCGCCCGGGCGATCACCGGCGTCGCGCCGGTGGCCGCGCCGGACTGGGCCATGACCTCGGCCGGCGGCCGGCTGCGGACCGGACCGGCCGGGCCACCCCACCGCGGCGCGTCGCCCACCGGGCCGTCGTCGCCCGCCGGGCCGTCGCCCGGCGACCACCCGTCCGGTACGCCGACCGCGCCGTTGCCTGCCTGCGCGATGGCCTGCGCGCTGGCCACCTCCTCGGCGGCCAACTCGTTGAGGCGCGCGCAGAGCCGCTCGGCGCTGCGCCGGGAGTTGGTGAAGACGATGGTGGAGCGGTGTGCCCCGATCAGGGAGAAGACCCGCTCCTCCACGGCCGGCCAGATCGAGGCGCGGCGCGGCCCGGGACCGCCGAAGGCGTCCTCCGACGGCTGCTCCTGCTCGTCCAGGCGGGTCATGTCCTCCACCGGGACCTGCACGCTGACCTCGATGGTCTTCGGCGTGGCCGGCTGCACGACGTCGACCGGCCGGGCGCCGCCGAGAAAGCGGGCGCAGGCGTCGATCGGCCGGACGGTCGCGGAGAGGCCGATCCGCTGTGCCGGGGCGGGCAGCAGCTCGTCGAGACGTTCCAGCGAGAGGGCGAGATGGGCGCCGCGTTTGCTGCCGGCCACCGCGTGCACCTCGTCGACGATCACCGTCTGGACGCCGCGCAGTGAATCCCGGGCGGCGGAGGTGAGCAGCAGGAACAGCGACTCGGGCGTGGTGATGAGGATGTCCGGTGGGGTGCGGGCGAAGGCTCGGCGCTCGTCGGCCGGGGTGTCGCCGGTGCGCATCCCGACGGTGATGTCGGGCGGGGCGACGCCGAGCCGGGTCGCCGCTTGCCGGATGCCGGCCAGCGGGGCGCGCAGGTTGCGCTCCACGTCGACGGCGAGCGCCTTGAGCGGGCTGACGTAGAGCACCCGGCACCGCTGTCGGGCCTCGGCCGGAGCCGGCTCGCGGGCCAGCCGGTCCAGCGACCAGAGGAAGGCCGCGAGCGTCTTGCCGGAGCCGGTGGGCGCCACGACGAGGGCGTTGCGGCCGGCGGCGACCGATCGCCAGGCGCCGGCCTGGGCGGCGGTGGGCGCGGCGAAGGCGGCGTCGAACCAGGCGCGGGTGGCCGGGCCGAACCCGGCGAGCGCCGCGCCGGTGTCTGCGTCTGCGCCGGTCACCGGTCCATCGTGCCCCGCTGGTACGACAACCACGAACGATCCACGGTGGAATGTGTCCGGCTGAACGGCATAAGCACCGAACGCGCGCTTAATACGTTAAGTCTCACTTAACTGCTTGCTTCTGAGGAGCAACATAAAGTAACTTCACTCGCAACGCGAACCGGGGTGGGGGGATCGGATGGCCGGCGAGCAGCGCAACGTCGAACCCGGCACCGATGTGCTGATCCGCAAGGTCGACAGCCACCTCGCCACGCTCCGCGGCGGCCTGCACGGTGCCGAGCTGCAGCTCGCCGAACGCCTCGCCCGCTGCCTGCGCGAGTTGGTCGTCTCGACCGCCCAGGCCAGCGCCGCCGACCGCGGCCAGGTCCGCGTCGCCGTCCACTACTTCGTGCTGCGCCGGGAGAGCCGTGGCCGGCTGCTCTCGGTGCGGTCGCTGGCCGCAGCGGAGCGGGTGGTCGACAAGGTCGCGCGTCAGCTCGGTCGCGTCGATCTGCTCGCCGAGTTGGCACGAGGCCGCCCGGCCAGCGACGACACGGTGCCCGTCGAGGACGCCCTGCTGCGCTGACCGCCGACGATGTCCGCGGCCTGCTGCCGCACCTCGCACGCCTGGCGCACCCGCCCGTCGCCGGCAGCGCACGAATTCCGGCAAAACGGCCCGGCGAGCGACGAACTGACGTCTGATCGCTGCTAGGCGCCACCGCTGTCCGGCGTCGGCCACCTCGATCGGGAGCGCGAGTGCTGGTACTGCTCATCCTCCACCTCGTGGCGGCCCTATCCGCGCCGCTGCTCGTCCGGTGGTGGGGGCCACGAGCGTGCTACCCGCTGGCGCTGGCGCCGGCCGCCGCGTTCTGCTGGGCGGTGGCCCGCACCCCGGCCGTCAGCCACGGCGGGGCGGTGGTCGAGACGTACCCGTGGATCCGGCAGTTGGGCCTCGACATCGCGCTACGGCTCACCACGCTGTCCTGGCTGATGACCCTGCTGATCGGCGGCATCGGCGCGCTGGTGCTGGTCTACTGCGCCCGGTACTTCGCCGCCGGCTCGACCGGGCTGGCGCAGTTCGCCGGGGTTCTGGTCGCCTTCGCCGGCGCGATGCTGGTCCTGGTCTTCGCCGACGACCTGCTGCTGCTCTACGTGGGGTGGGAGCTGACCACGATCTTCTCGTACCTGTTGATCGGCCACAGCACCGAACGGCGGTCCAGCCGGTGGGCGGCGGCGCACGCGCTGACCGTCACCACGCTGGGCGGGTTGGCAATGCTGGTCGGGTTCATCATGCTGGGCGAGCACGCCGGCACCTACCGCTGGTCCGAGATAGCCGCACAGCCGCTGCCCGGCGGCGGGTACCTGGTCACCGCAGTGCTGCTGATCCTGACCGGCGCGCTGTCCAAGTCGGCGGTGCTGCCGTTCAGCACCTGGCTGCCGGCCGCGATGGCGGCACCCACCCCGGTCAGCGCGTACCTGCACGCCGCCGCCATGGTCAAGGCCGGCGTCTACCTGATCGGGCTGCTCGCGCCGGTGCTCGCCACGGTCGGCCCGTGGCGGCCCGTGGTGCAGGTCGCCGGCCTGGCCACCATGCTGTTCGGCGGCTGGGCGGCGCTGCGGCAGACCGACCTGAAGCTGTTGCTGGCATACGGGACGATCAGCCAGCTCGGTCTGCTGGTCACGGTGACCGGGGCCGGCACCCCGGACGCCGCCCTGGCCGGCACCGCGATGCTGCTGTCGCACGCGCTTTTCAAGGCGGCGCTGTTCCTGGTCGTCGGCGTCATCGACCACAGCGCCGGCACCCGCGACCTGCGCCAACTGTCCGGGCTGCGGCACTGGTCCCGGCCGCTGTTCGTGGTCGCTGTGCTGGCCGCGGCGTCGATGGCCGGGTTGCCGCCGCTGGTCGGCTTCGTGGCCAAGGAGGCAGTGTTCGCGGCGTTCACCGACCAGCCGGTGATCCTCGCTGGTCTGGTTGCCGGGACGGTGCTCACCGTCGCGTACAGCGCCCGCTTCCTCTGGGGCGCGTTCGCCGACCGGCCCGGCGTGGAGCCGGTCCAGGCAGGCCGGGTCGCCGGGTCGCTGCTGGTCCCACCGGCCGTGCTGGCCGGCGCCAGCCTGCTCGCCGGCCCGGCCGCCAGCGTGCTGGACGGCCTGCTGCGCCCGTACGCCGATCTGCTCGGCGGGGTGCACGCGCATCTGGCGCTCTGGTCCGGACCGAGCCCGGCGCTCGGCCTGACCGTGCTGGCGCTCGCCGGCGGCGGCCTGCTCTTCGCCCTGCGCGGACCGCTCGCCCCGGTGCTGGCCCGGACCCACTCGCCGATCACCGGCAGCCAGGGGTACGAGTGGATCGTGGGCCGGTTCGACCGGATGGCCATCGAGTTCACCGGAGCGACCCAGCGTGGCTCCCTGCCGCAGTATCTGGGCATCATCCTGGTCGTCCTGGTGCTGCTGCCCGGCGGGGCGATGCTCGCCGCAGGCCCGTGGCACGCTCGGATCCCGCTCTGGGACTCCGCGCTGCAACCGGTTGTCGTGGTGGTGATCGCGGTGGCCGCGGTGCTGGCGGTCGGTGCCCGCCGCCGGCTGACCGCGATGCTGCTGGTCGGGATGACCGGCTACGGCATCGCCCTGCTGTTCGTCCTGCACGGCGCGCCCGACCTCGCGCTCACCCAGTTCCTGGTGGAGACCGCGACCATCGCGGTCTTCGTGCTGGTGCTGCGCCGCCTGCCGGAACGGTTCTCGGCCCGCCCGCTGCGCCGCAGCCGGTGGGCCCGCCGGGCGATCGGGGTGGCGGCCGGCGTGGTGGCCGCCGGGCTGGCCCTCGTCGCGGCGGGCGCCCGCCGGGCACCGGAGATCTCCGCCGCCTTTCCGGACCTGGCGGTGGCCCAGGGGTACGGCCGGAACGTGGTGAATGTGACCCTGGTCGACATTCGGGCCTGGGACACCATGGGGGAGCTGTCGGTGCTGGTGGTGGCCGCGACCGGGGTGGCCAGCCTGGTCTTCGAGCGGTCCCGCGGCGGGCCACGGCCGCGCCGACCGGGGTCGGACAGTCGGGCCACCCGAACCGGCCGGCCGGTGTGGCTGCGTGGAGGGCCCACCCTGCACGAGGAGCGGCGGTCGATCGTCCTGGAGGTGGTCATCCGGCTGATCTTCCACACCGTTGTGCTGTTCTCCCTGTTCCTGCTCTTCTCCGGGCACAACGCGCCGGGCGGCGGCTTCGCCGGTGGGCTGGTGGCGGGTCTAGCCCTGGTGGTCCGCTACCTGGCCGGCGGCCGGTACGAGCTGGCCGAGGCGGCCCCGGTCGGCGCCGGCACGGTCCTCGGCACCGGGCTGGCCGTGTCGGTGGGCACGGGCGTGGTGGCGCTGCTGGCCGGCGGATCGGTGCTGGAGAGCGCCAAGGTCGATCAGTCCCTACCGCTGGTCGGCGACGCCCACCTGGTCACGTCGCTCTTCTTCGACGTCGGCGTGTACCTGGTCGTGATCGGGCTGGTGCTGGACGTCCTGCGCAGCCTGGGAGCCGAGGTGGACCGGCACATCGAGGCGACCGGAACCGCCACCGGCGGGCTCGCCGTCGACAAGGGGGACCGGGCATGACCACCGGCGGCGCGGGGCCCACGCTGGTGCTGGTGCTCGCCGTCGGGGTTTTGGTCGGGTGCGGGGTGATCCTGCTGCTGGAGCGCAGCCTGACCCGGATCCTGCTCGGCGTGATCCTGATCGGCAACGGGGTCAACCTGCTGATCCTGTTGGGCGGCCGGTCCGGTGGGGCACCGATCGTCGGCACCGGCCCGGTGGACCGGATGAGCGATCCGCTGCCGCAGGCCATGGTGCTGACCGCCATCGTGATCACCTTCGGGTTCACCGCGTTCCTGCTCGCCGTGGCGTACCGCAGCTGGTATCTCACCGGCGACGACGAGGTGCCCGACGACCTTGAGGACCAGCAGATCATCCGCCGGGCCGAGCGCAACGAGACGGGCGTCATGGACGTCGGTGGGGAGGGCCCGGACGAGGATCCGGAGCAGGTCGATCCCGAGCCCGCCCGGCGTCGGCTGCGGCGCGGGGACGAGGCGTGATGAGCGCGCTGCTGCCGCTGCCGGTGGTGGTGCCGCTGCTCGGTGCGGCGCTGACCCTGCTGCTGGCCGCCCGGCCCCGGCTCCAGCGGGCGGTCAGCACGCTCTGCCTGAGCGGCACACTCGCCGTGGCGGTTCTGCTGCTGGTGCAGGCGTACCGGCACGGGCCGGTGGTGATGGCGGTGGGCGCCTGGCCGGCGCCGGTCGGCATCGTCCTGGTCGCCGATCAACTCGCCGCACTGATGCTGGTGGTCTCCTCGGCGGTCACCCTCTGCGTGCTGCTCTACTCGATTGGCCAGGGCGGCAGCGAGAGGGACGAGACCGCGCCGGTGGCCATCTTCCACCCGACATACCTGGTGCTCACCGCCGGCGTCACCAACGCGTTCCTCGCCGGTGACCTGTTCAACCTCTTCGTCGGTTTCGAGATCCTGCTGGCCGCCAGCTTCGTGCTGATCACGCTGGGCGGCACCGAGACCCGGATCCGGACCGGCTCGACGTACGTCGTGGTCAGCATCCTCTCCTCGATGATCTTCCTGACCGCGGTGGGACTGGTGTACGCGGCCACCGGCACACTCAACCTGGCCCAGCTCGCCCAGCGCCTCGACGACCTGCCGGACAGCGTCCGGCTGACCCTGGAGCTGATGCTGCTGCTCGGCTTCGCGATCAAGGCGGCGGTCTTCCCACTGTCGGCCTGGCTGCCGGACAGCTACCCCACCGCGCCGGCCCCGGTCACCGCCGTCTTCGCGGGGTTGCTCACCAAGGTGGGCGTCTACGCGATCATCCGCACCGAGACGCTGCTCTTCCCGGGCGGGCAGGTCGACGGGCTGCTCATGGTCGTCGCCGGGCTGACCATGCTGGTCGGCATCCTCGGCGCGGTGGCCCAGTCGGACCTGAAGCGGCTCCTCTCGTTCACCCTGGTCAGCCACATCGGCTACATGATCTTCGGGGTGGCGTTGAGCACGGCCGCCGGCCTCGCCGGCGCGATCTTCTACGTGGTGCACCACATCACCATCCAGACCACGCTGTTCCTGGTCGCCGGGCTGGTCGAGGAGCGGGCCGGCAGCACCGACCTGCGCCGCCTCGGCGGGCTGGCCCGGATGGCGCCGCTGCTCGGCGTGCTGTTCTTCGTCCCGGCGATGAACCTCGCCGGGGTGCCGCCGTTCTCCGGCTTCCTCGGCAAGCTCGGCCTGCTCCAGGCCGGGGCGGCAGCCGGCGGTCCGTTGCCCTGGGCGCTGGTCGCGGCCGGAACGCTGACCAGCCTGCTCACCCTCTACGTGGCCTCCCGGGTGTGGAACATCGCCTTCTGGCGGTCGCCCCGGCTGGCCACCGCCGAGCCCGCCGTCCGAGTGCCCACGCTGATGCTCGGGGCCACCGGGGGCCTGGTCGCGTTCGGGCTGTCGCTCACCGTGCTGGCCGGCCCGATCTTCGACGTCACCGCCGACTCGGCCGCCGACCTGATCTCGCGTACCCCGTACGTGCGGGCCGTGCTGCCGGGTGGCGCACCGTGACCGGCCCGCGCGGGACGGCTCCGGCGGCCGCCGGCCCGCCCCCGCGGCGGGGTCGGCTCGGGCGCTGGCGGGACCAGGCGCTGGCGCTCGGCTGGCTGGTGGTGGTCTGGAACCTGCTCTGGGGCGAGGTCAACTGGGCCAACCTGGCCGGCGGCCTGCTGGTGGGCGGTGCGGTTCTGCTGTTCTTCCCGCTACCGCCGGTCACCTTCGGCGGCCGCCTGCGCCCCTGGGCGCTGCTGGTGTTCGCGGTCAATTTCGGCACGGAACTGGTGAGCGCGAGCCTGCACGTCGCCCGCATCGCCGTGCAGCCCGGCTACCGGCCGCGCGGGGCGATCATCGCGGTTCAGCTGCGGGTGCCCACCGACCTGAACCTGGCGCTCACCGCCGAGGCGGTCTCGCTGGTGCCCGGCACGCTGATCCTCGAGCTCGACCGGGATTCCGGGACGCTCTACCTGCACGTGCTGGACACCCACGGGCCGGCGGACCTGACCGCCGCCCGGGAGCGCACCCTCGCCGTCGAGCGGCGGATCATCCGCGCGGTGGGCTCCGCCGCCGAGCTGCGCCGCGTCCAGTCCGATCCCGTCGAGAAGGGTACCCGCCCGTGACCACGTTCCTGGCTGTCGTCCTCACCGCCCTGCTGTCGGTGACCGCGCTGCTCGCGCTGGCCCGGCTCTACCGGGGCCCATCGCTGCTGGACCGGGTGATCGCCGCGGATGTGCTGCTCGCCACCATGGTCGGCGCGGTGGGCGCCGAGGCGGCGGTCAACCGGCACGCCACCACGCTGCCCGTGCTGGTGGTGCTCTCCCTGCTCGGCTTCGTCGGCACGGTGTCAATGGTCCGCTTCGCCGTCCGGGAGCAGCCGTGATCGGAACGATCGCGGACTGGCTCGGTGCCGGTTGCCTGGTGGCCGGCGCGCTGCTCGGCCTGGCCGCCGGGATCGGCGCCCTGCGCTTTCCGGACGCGCTGTCCCGGATGCACGCGGCCACCAAGCCGCAGGTGCTCGGGGTGCTCCTGCTGCTGCTCGGCATCGCGCTGCGGCTGCGGAGCCCGGCGGATCTCGGCATGATCCTGCTGGTGGGGGTCTTCCAGCTGGCCACCGTGCCGGTCGCGGCGCAGATGGTCGGTCGCGCGGCGTACCGGTCCGGCCGGCTGGACCGAAATCTGCTCGACGCGGACGAACTGGCCGGACGCAACCCGGGTGGCGGCCGGGCAGGACCGGCGTGACGATCGAACGGCGGCGCGTGAACCGGACGATCGGGCCCCTTCGGCCCACCCCCAGCGGAGTCCCAGACAGCGCCGATAAAATAGCGACATGATCGACTCGTCTGCCCAGGAGGGCAGCAGTAGCCAGCCGGGTTGTGCCCGGCATCTTCCCGCCCCGACGACCCCGGGAGCCCTGAGCGACCCGTGTTGATCGTCGTTGGCCTTCTTCTGATTATCGTGCTCACCGCCGCCACCGGTTACTTCGTGGCGCAGGAGTTCGGCTATGTCGCCGTGGACCGGGGCAAGCTCCGCCAGCTCGCCGATGACGGCGACCAGGCCGCCGCCCGGGCCCTGGCCGTCACCAGCCGGCTCTCCTTCATGCTCTCCGGAGCGCAGCTCGGCATCACCGTCACCGCACTGCTGGTCGGGTACGTCGCTGAGCCGTTCCTCGGCGGCGGCCTCGCCGACCTGTTCGGCCTGGCTGGCCTCAGCGAGGCGGTCAGCCTGCCGCTGTCGGTGGCGCTGGCTCTGATCTTCGCCACCGTGGTGCAGATGGTCCTCGGTGAGCTGGCCCCCAAGAACCTGGCCATCGCCCGGGCCGAGCCGCTGGCCCGAGTGCTGAGCCGCTCCACCCTGGTGTACCTCGCCATCGCCGGGCCGGTGATCCGGCTCTTCGACCGGGCGTCGGTGCGGCTGCTCCGCCGGATCGGCATCGAGCCGATCGAGGAGCTGCCCAGCGGTGCCACCCCTGCCGACCTGGAACAGATCATCGCCGAGTCCCGCGAGGAGGGCACGCTGGACGCCGAGATGTCCACGCTGCTCGACCGAGGTCTGGACTTCCGGGAGCTGACCGCCGGCGAGGCCATGGTGCCCCGGGTCGACGTGCACACCGTACGGGCGCACGAGCCGGTGAGCCGGGTGGTGGAGTTGTTGGACACCGGTCACTCCCGGTTCCCCGTGCGCGGCGCGGACGGCGTCGACGACCTGATCGGCATCGTCGGCATCGCCGACGTGCTCGGCGTACCGCCGGGGGAGCGGGCCACCACCCCGGTGAGCGCGGTGGCCGGGCCGCCGCTGCTGGTGCCGGAGACGCTGCCGCTGCCCACGGTGCTCGACCGGCTGCGGTCCGGGCACCGACAGATGGCCTGCGTGGTCGACGAGTACGGCGGCTTCGCCGGCGTGATCACGTTGGAGGACATCGCCGAGGAGCTGGTCGGCCCGATCCGGGACGAGGACGACCCGCCTGAGCGGGCGCCCGCCCGGCAGGACGACGGGTCCTGGGTGGTGCCGGCCCGCTGGCGGATCGACGAGGTCGCCGACAGCACTGGCATCGCACTGCCTGAGGCCCCGGAGTACGACACCCTCTCCGGGCTGGTCATGCGGGAGCTGGGCCGGGTGCCGGAGGTCGGCGACCGGCTGGAGATCAGGCTGCTGCCCGAGGGTGCCGACGCCGAGGACGGCGAGGCGGAGCCCCGGGCGTTGGTCGAGGTGCTGGCCGTGGACCGGCACGTGGCCGACTCGGTCCGGCTTCAGCTGACCGAGCCGGGCGAGCGAAGCGAGGTGTCCGCATGAGCCCCGGGATCGCACTGTTCGTCTCGGTGGTCCTGCTGGCGCTGAACGGGTTCTTCGTGGCCGCCGAGTTCGCCCTGATCGCCAGCAAGCGGTACCGCCTGGAGCAGGCGGCGGCGAGCGGCGGCCGGGCGGCCCAGGCCGCGCTGGACGGCGTCCGCGAGCTGTCGCTGATGCTGGCCGGTGCGCAGCTCGGCATCACGCTGTGCACCCTGGGGCTCGGCGCGCTGGCCGAGCCGGCCATCGAGCACCTGCTCAGCCCTCTGCTGCACGCCGTGGGTCTGCCGGACGCGGCCAGCCACGGGATCGCTCTGATCTTCGCACTCGGTGTGGTCACCTTCCTGCACCTGGTGGTGGGGGAGATGGCGCCGAAGTCGTGGGCGATCACCGACCCGGAGCGCTCGGCCATCCTGCTCGCGCTGCCGTTCCGTGCTTTCGCCCGGGTGTCCCGGCCGGTGCTCTCCGCGCTCAACGCCATGGCCAACGCGATCCTGCGGCTGTTCGGGGTCAACCAGCAGGATCAGCTGGCCCAGGTGCACGGCCCGGACGAGCTGCGGATCCTGCTGGAGCAGTCCCGCGAGCACGGGTTGCTCGGTGCCGAGCAGCACCAGCTGCTCACCAGCATGCTGGAGTTGCAGGGCACATCGGTGGCGCAGGTGATGGAGCCGTTCGCCACCATGGTCACCGTTGGCAGGGACGACCCGGCCGAGCGGATCGAGCAGGTCAGCCGGGACAGTGGCCGGTCCCGGCTGGCGGTGCTGGACGAGGCGGGTGACGTCTGCGGCCTGGTGCACGTCCGGGAGGCGGTGCGGGTGGTCACCGCCGGCCGCAGCGCCACCGTCGGGGAGCTGATGACCCCCGCGTTCACCCTGCCCGCGACCTCCTCGGTCACCGAGGCGGTGGCCGCGATGCGGGCCCGGCAGTCCCAGCTCGCGCTCGTGCGCAACGGGGGCGGCCCGGCCCGGCCGATCGGTTTCGTGGCGCTGGAGGACCTGTTGGAGGAGGTCATCGGCGAGTTCGACGACGAGACCGACACGGTGCCGCGCGGCCGCCGCATGAGATGAAACCGGAGGGGTGGTTTCTCTTCGCGGAAGTTGAGGTGGCCACGCGCGGGGTCCGCGAGAGTTGAGGGGTCCACGCGTGGGGTCCGCGATTCTTGAGGTGGCCACGCGCGGGGTCCGCGAGAGTTGAGGGGCCACGCGTGGGTCCGCGGGGGTTGAGGTGGCTGTGAGCGTGGCCTGGTGGAGGGGGCGCGGTGCGGCTGACGGGGGTGTCCCGGGAGTCCGGCTGGACCGGGCTGTCCGTGCAGACCACGCTGGCCAATCCGAGCACCCGACCGGGCCTGCGCCTGCCAGGGCGAGTGACGCTGGCGGCCGGGCCGCACGACGTACTGGTGCGGCACATCCGGCTCGGCCTGGTCACCACGGTCGAGCCGGATGACCCGGCCGCTGCTCGGCGCCTGATGCAGTTCTGTCAGGTGCCGATCGCCGGCCGGTTCGTCGTGCCGGCCGGTCGCCGGCGAGCGGTCGACTTCGCGATGCCGTTGCCGTGGGAGACCCCGGTGACCATCTTCGGCGGGGTGCCGCTGCTGAACCTGCAGATGGGGCTGCGGACCGAGGTGTCCGTCGACCCGGAGCTGGATCAGGGCGCCATGGTGCCGGTCTTCGTGCACCCGATCCCCACCCAGCAGCACGTGCTGGCGGCGCTGGAGACGCTGGGTTTCGTGATCCGCCAAGCCGGGTTGCAGGAGGGTGGGCTGCCCGGGGTGGAGCACACCCTGCCGCTGCACCAGCGGTGGGGCTACTGGGTGGCGCCGCTCTACGCCGGCCCGATCACCGAGCTGGAGGTGATCTTCGTGACCAACTCGGCGGGTCTGGAGGCGATTCTCTGGATGGACCGCCGGCTGGCGCTGGCCGGGATCACCCACCAGAGCATCAGCCGGTTCCGGATCTGGCACGCGGACGCCGACCGGCGGGACTGGGTCACCACCGTGGACGGCTGGTTGCGCCACGCCATCAACCGGCACGCCGCCGCAGCCGCGCACGCCGACTGGTCCGCGCAGATCAGTGAGTCCGCCCATGTGAGCCGCCATCCCGACGAGCCGGTCCGGCCCGGCTTCGGCCTCGGCGGCACCGCTGGCGGGGCCGGCGTCGGTGGTGGCGGCTCCGGCGGTGACGGCACCTGACCAGGGTCGGGTCAGCCGGCGCTGGCGGTGGCGAGCTTGAGGCTGAAGGCGAGGAAGAGCGCGGCGACGGCGGTGGTGCCGCCGGCAGCGAGCCGGCGGCGCTGGCTGAACTGCGCGGCCAGGAAGGTGCCCGCGAAGATCAACGCGGTCAGGTAGAGCGCGCTGGTCACCTGAGCGATCAGCCCCAGCAGCAGGAACGACAGCGCCGGCCAGGCGTAGCCGGGGTCGACGAACTGGATGAAGAACGAGATGAAGAACAGGATCGCCTTCGGGTTCAGCAGGCTGATCACCAGCGCCTTGCGGAACGGGCTGCGCATCGCCGCCGGCTCCGCGGCGTCGATGAGCCGCGGCGTGCTCGGGTCGTTGCGGTCGCGCCAGCGCCGCCAGGCGCCGCGCAGCATGGTCACCCCGACATACCCGAGGTACGCGGCGCCGACGTACTTGATCACCATGAACACCGGCGGGTACGCCTTGAGCAGCGACGCCACCCCGGCGGCGGAGAGGAACATCAGCACCCCGTCGCCGACGAACACCCCGCCAGCGGCCCGGTAGCCGGCCCCCACGCCCCGTTTGGCGGCGGTGGAGAGCACGAAGAGTGAGTTCGGCCCGGGCAGCAGGATGATGGCCACGGTGCCCAGCACGTACGTCCAGATGTCGGTGATCCCCAGCACGCCCGCCATCATCACGCCACCGGTGCCGTCCGGCGAAGCCTTTCCCGGAGCCTGAGCTGTGCGTTCGGCCACTCATCGACGGTCATCGCGTACTGCACGGTGTCCCGCCAGGAGCCGTCCGGGCGTTGCCGGTGCATCCGCAGCACGCCCTCCCGGGTGGCGCCGAGCCGTTCGATGGCCGCCTGCGAGCGTTCGTTGCGGATGTCGGTGTGCCAGGCCACCCGCACCGCGCCCAACTCGTCGAAGGCCCGACTGAGCAGCAGCAGCTTCGCCTCGGTGTTGATCCCGGTACGCCACCACGGCCGGCCCAGGAAGGTGTACCCGATCGCGACCGACCGCCGTTCCGGGTCGATCTCGTAGTAGGACGTGCTGCCGACCACCGCCCCGGTCGCCGCGCAGCGCTGCACCCAGGGCACCCGCTCGCCGCGGTGCTGCGCGGCCAGCGCGGCGGCGATCACCTCGGCGGTCCCGTCTGGCGCGCTCGGTGCCGCGACGTTCATGTGCCGCCAGACCTCCTCGTCGGCGGTGGCGGTGTGCAGCTCGTCGGCGTGGGCCAGGTCCAGCGGCTCCAGCCGGACGTGTTCGCCGCTCATCGGGGCCGGGTCGTGCCAGGGCGTGCGGGGCGCCCGGAGGTACGCCGGCAGCGGCGCGGTGACTCCGGCGTCCGGCTCCGGCAGCCCGGCGGTCAGCCGCAGCGGCAGGACCCCGGCCCAGTGCGGCAGGTGCAGGTCGGCCTCGTCCTCGCGGACTCCTCCGCTGCGGGCCCGGACCGACACCTCGCGCAGCGGCAGTGCCAGTACGGCGGTCTCGGCCAGCTCCCGCCGGCTGGGCGGACGGCTGTCCGCGCTGCGTCCCGCGCCCACCTTCTCCACCAGCGCGGTGAGCATGGCGGTCTTCTCCCGCTCGTCGGTGACCAGCCGGGCGGTGCCCAGCGCGACCACTGAGCGGTAGTTGGCGCTGTGGTGGAACTGGGAGCGGGCGTAGACCAGGCCGTCGAGCAGGGTCACCGTGACGCAGACCGGCAGCCCGTCGCCCCGGGCGGCGAGCAGCGGCCGGCTGCCGGTGGAGCCGTGCAGGTAGAGCGTGTCGCCGATCCGTACGTGCAGGGTGGGCAGCACCCGCGGCTGGCCGTCGACGGTGAACCCCAGCGCGCAGTGGTACGCCTCGTCGAGCACGGCGTGCGCGGCGTCCCGGTCGTAGCTCATCTTGTCGCGGGAACGGTTGGGGGTGGTCCGGGCGGTGGGTGGGTACATGCTCGCCCCTTTGTTCTAGTACAATCTCTGATTTGTGTCAGCACGCTATCAGTTCGCCGGGACGACGGCCGTCGCGATTTCGGCCAGCATCGAGTCGGGCATCCGTACGGGTGCCCTGCCACCCGGGACCGCCCTGCCACCGGTCCGGGTGCTCGCCGCCGAGCTGGGCGTCAGCCCGGCCACCGTCGCCCGCGCCTACCAGGAGCTGCGCCAGCGCGGCCTGCTCGCCACCGCCGGGCGGCACGGCACCCGGGTGCGCCCCCGCCCACCGGTGGCCGCCCGGCGCTCCGCGCTGCGCCCGGCGCCGTTGCCCGGTGCCCGTGACCTGTCCCGGGGCGAGCCCGACTCCCGGCTGCTGCCCTCGCTCGGCCCGCACCTGGCGGCCCTCGCCGCCGAGGCCGGCCCGCCGGTCGGCTACTCCACCGCCGGAGTGCTGCCCGAGCTTGCGGTGGCGGCCCGCGCCCGGCTGAGCGCCGACGGAGTGCCGGCCGGGGAGCTCACCCTCACCGGTGGCGCGCTGGACGGCATCGAGCGGCTGCTCGGCGCCCACCTGCGGCCCGGCGACGCGGTGGCGGTGGAGGATCCGGGCTGGGCCAACCTGCTCGACCTGGTCGCCGCGCTGGGGCTACGCCCGATCGGCGTACCGCTGGACGACGAGGGTCCGCTGGTGGCCGGGGTGGCGGCCGCGCTGGCCGCCGGTGCGCGGGCGCTGGTGGTCACCAGCCGGGCGCAGAACCCGACCGGCGCGGCCGTCTCCGCCGCCCGGGCCGAGGCGCTGCGGGCGCTGCTCGCCGGCCGGCGGGACCTGCTGCTGATCGAGGACGATCACGCCGCCGAACTGGCCCGCGTACCCCTGCACCCGCTGGCCGGGGCGACCCCGAGCTGGGCCTTCCTCCGGTCGGTGAGCAAACCCTTCGGCCCGGACCTGCGGCTGGCCGTGCTGGCCGGCGACGAGACCACGGTGGCCCGGGTGACCGGCCGGACGCGGGTGGGCGCCGGCTGGGTCTCCACCGTGCTGCAACGACTGGTGCTCGCGCTGTGGCGGGACCCGGCGGTCGCCGAGCTGGTGGAGCGGGCGGCGGAGAGTTACGAGCAGCGGCGCGAGGGGCTGCTGGCCGCGTTGGCGGAGCACGGCCTGACCGCGCACGGCCGCAGCGGCATCAACGTCTGGCTGCCGGTGGCCGACGAGACCAGCGCGGTCACCGCGCTGCGCGACGCCGGCTGGTCGGTGGCCCCCGGCAGCCTCTACCGAATCGCCGCCCCGCCCGGCCTCCGCATCACCATCAGCCCTCTCGCCACGTCCGATCTCGCCCCGCTGGCCGCCGCGCTGGCCCAGGCCGCGGACCCAACCCCACTCCCCGGCTTCTCCACCTGACCCACCTCTCCCCGACCAGGTCCCGTCCAGGACAGAAAGCGGGAGATCGCGACGGTTTGGGCTGCGTGGGGTGGGTATGCGGAGCGCCGGAGGTGGGGACCATGGCTTCAGGTGGGACGCGCAAGGGGATCTGGATCGCGGTGGCGGTGGTGATCATCATCATCGTGATCGTGCTGATCGCGATGGCGTCCGGCGACGGCGGCGGCGGCAACGGGTACTGACGCGGTACGACCGGCTGCCCGCAGTCGCCGGGGCGTACCCGGCACGAGGCACCGAACAGGTATATAACAGTCGGCATGGCCAAGGAGACCGGGAGTGCCCCGGGCGCCCAGCGGTTCATCCCTCCCGACGCGGACACCATCGACGAGCTGCGTGCCGCCGCGGGTGGCTGTCGGGGGTGCGAGCTGTACCGGGACGCCTCGCAGACGGTCTTCGGCCGGGGCGACGAGAGCGCGCGAGTGGTGCTGGTCGGGGAGCAACCCGGCGACCTGGAGGACCAGAAGGGGCTGCCCTTCGTCGGTCCGGCCGGTCGGCTGCTGCGCCGCGCGGTCGACGACGCCGGGCTGGACCCGAGGCAGCTGTACCTCACCAACAGCGTGAAGCACTTCCGTTTTGAGCTGCGCGGCAAGCGGCGGATCCATCAGACCCCGGACCAGGTGCACATCACCGCCTGCCGGCCCTGGCTGGTCGCCGAGTTCGCCCGGCTCCGGCCGGAGATCGTGGTGGTGCTCGGCGCGACCGCCGCCAAGGCGCTGCTCGGCCCGTCCTTCCGGGTGACCAAGCAGCGCGGGGAGTTGCTGCCCTGGCCAGCCTCGGCTCAGCACCCGGAGGACTTCACCCGCGTGCCGGTGGACAGCGCCGGCACGGTGGCCGGCGTGCCGCCGGCCCGGCTGCTGGCCACCATCCACCCGTCCGCCGTGCTGCGCGCCGACGACCAGGACAAGGCGTACGAGGGACTGGTCGCCGACCTCACCGTCGCCACCCGCGCCCTGCCCGCCTGAGAACGAGCGTCGGATCGGCTGACAGCGAAACCCACTGCCGTCGGCGGCTGCGGGTGCGCGAGGATGGGCACCCCCGTCCTGAGGAGCGCCGATGGCCACCGACCTGAGCGCGCCACGTACCGTCCGGCCCGACGTCGCGCCGATCCAGCGGCATACCCTGCGGCTGCTTTTCACCACCCAGATCATCGGCGGCATCGGCGTGACCATCGGCATCGCCGTCGGTGCGCTGCTCGCCGACCGGATCGCCGGCACCGCGGTAGCCGGCCTTGCGCAGAGCGCCGGGGTGGTCGGCGCGGCGCTGCTCGCCATCCCGGTCACCCGGATCATGGCGCGGCACGGCCGTCGGCCGGGCCTGGTGGTGGCGTACGCGGTCGGTGCCGTCGGCGGCGTGCTGGTGGTGCTGGCCGCGGCAACCCGCTCGGTGCCGCTGCTCTTCCTCGGCATGCTGTTCTTCGGCGGAGGCACCGCCGCGAACCTCCAGGCCCGTTACGCGGCGGTGGACCTCGCCGAGCCTGCCCGCCGGGCTCGGCAGCTCTCCCTGATCGTCTGGGCCACCACCATCGGCGCGGTGGCCGCTCCGAACTTCGCCGCCCTGGCCGACCGGGTCACGAGTGGCTGGGGACTGCCGCCGCTGGCCGGCCCGTTCGCGTTCAGCGCGGTCGCGTTCGTGCTGGCCGGCGGCGTACTCCTCGGGTTGCTCCGACCCGACCCGCTGCTCACCGCGCGCCGTCTCGCGGCGGCTGACGCGCCGGTGGCCGACGTGCCGGCGGCCGTGCTGGCCGCCGAGGCGCCAGCGGACGGCGGCCCGGTCGGTGGCGATGTGGCGCCGGCCGCCGCGCCGGTCGAGGTGCGCGCGCCGCGCGGCGCCGGGATGCGGGTGGCCTGGTCGGTGGTACGCGAGCGGCCCGCCGCCCGGCTCGGCATCGCGGCGGTGGCGGTCGGCCACCTGGTGATGGTGGCGGTGATGTCGATGACCCCGGTGCGGCTCGGTGAGTCGCACGCCGACGCCGACGTGCTGCGGCTGGTCGGCATCGTGCTGAGCCTGCACATCGCCGGCATGTACGCCCTCTCCCCGCTGGTCGGCTGGCTCACCGACCGGCTCGGCCGGCGGGTGGTGATCCTCGGTGGGGTCGGGCTGCTGCTGGCAGCCTGTGCGGTCGCCGGCACCTCCGGGCACCACACGCCCCGGCTCTCGGTCGGTCTGGTGCTGCTCGGGCTGGGTTGGTCGGGGACGATGGTGGCCGGCTCGACGCTGCTCTCCGAGTCGGTGCCGGCCGGCGTGCGGCCGAGTGTCCAGGGGCTGTCCGACCTGACCATGGGGCTGGCCGGGGCCGGCGCCGCCATGGCTAGCGGGTTTGTCATGCAGGTCGCCGGTTATCCGGTGCTCACCCTGCTCGCGGCGGTCGCGACGGTGCCCCTGGTGGCGCTAGCGTTGCGCCCGGTGCCGACCGGGGCACCGGACGAGGAGGGCTGATCACGTGCGGCTGACCGACTTCTGGGCGCGGCTGGAGGAGGCGTTCGGGCCCGGCTACGCGGCCAGCATCGCCCGCGACCAGGTGCTGTCCCAGCTCGATGGACGCACCATCGAGCAGGCGTTGGCGTCGGGGGAGCAGACGCACGTGGTGTGGCGGGCGGTGTGCGCCGCGTACCCCGACCGAGTGCCCGCGCGACTACGCTGAGCAGCCTTTCCGGCGCTTCCGCGTGTCGCTTGTCGAGTCGTACACCTGTTCGGCTATTGTCCACAGCGGGGTGCTCGTCCACAGCTCGCGGCCCGTCGGCTGGTTTTCTGTCGGACCCAGCGCCTAGCGTGTCCGCGTGACGCGAAGCTCAGCAAAGACGCCGGCGAAGGCAGGGGTGGCAACCATGGCAGCAGGGCCTGACCGGGAGAAGGCACTCGACCTAGCTCTCGCTCAGATTGACAAGCAATTCGGCAAGGGCTCGGTGATGCGGCTGGGGGACCGGCCCGTCGTCCAGACCGCGATCATCCCGACCGGCTCCATCGCGCTCGACGTGGCACTCGGCATTGGCGGCCTGCCGCGCGGCCGGGTGGTCGAGATCTACGGCCCGGAGTCCAGCGGTAAGACCACGGTGGCGCTGCACTCGGTGGCCAGCGCCCAGCGGCTCGGCGGCATCGCGGCCTTCATCGACGCCGAGCACGCGCTCGACCCGGAGTACGCGAAGGCCCTCGGGGTCGACACCGACGCGATGCTGGTCTCCCAGCCGGACACCGGCGAGCAGGCGCTGGAGATCGCGGACATGCTGATCCGCTCCGGCGCGATCGACATCATCGTGATCGACTCGGTGGCGGCCCTGGTGCCGCGCGCCGAGATCGAGGGTGAGATGGGCGACAGCCACGTGGGCCTCCAGGCCCGGCTGATGAGCCAGGCGCTGCGGAAGATCACCGGTGTGCTCAGCAACACCGGCACCACGGCGATCTTCATCAACCAGCTCCGGGAAAAGATCGGCGTGATGTTCGGCAGCCCGGAGACCACCACCGGTGGTCGGGCACTGAAGTTCTACGCCTCGGTCCGGCTCGACGTGCGACGCATCGAGAGCCTCAAGGACGGCACCGACGTGGTCGGTAACCGCACCCGGGTCAAGGTCGTGAAGAACAAGGTCGCGGCCCCGTTCAAGCAGGCCGAGTTCGACATCATGTACGGCAAGGGCATCTCGCGCGAGGGCTCGCTGATCGACGTCGGCGTGGAGCAGGCGATCATCCGCAAGTCCGGCGCCTGGTACACGTACGACGGCGACCAGCTCGGCCAGGGCAAGGAGAAGGCTCGGGAGTTCCTCAAGGAAAACCCGGACGTGGCTGCCGAGATCGAGAAGAAGATCCTGGAGAAGCTCGGCGTCGGGGTCGGTGCGGGTGACGCCGCCGGCGGCCCGGAGCTGCCGCCGGTCGACTTCTGACCGGTCGCTGACCCATGGCAGGACGACGCGCCCGTACGGGACGGGGCTGGGATGCCAGCCCACCCCGTACGGGCGATGCCAGTGACCCGCCCCGCCCTCGCCGGGGTCGCCGTGGCCGGTCCGAGGAGGCCGACGCCGTCGAGTCCTCGGCGCCGCCTCGTGACGAGTCGGAGGTGGCGCGCGAGATCTGCCTGCGCCAGCTCGCCGTCCGGCCACGCACCCGGGCCGAGCTGGCCGGGGCGCTGGCCAAGCGGGGCATCTCCGAGCAGGTCTCGGCCGAGGTCCTCGACCGGTACGACGAGGTCGGCATCATCGACGACGCCGCGTTCGCTCGGGCCTGGGTGTCCAGCCGGCACACCGGGCGTGGCCTGGCTCGCCGGGCGCTCGCCAACGAGCTGCGCCAGCGGGGCGTGGACGGTGAGGTGGCCACCGAGGCGCTGGGCGAGCTGGACGAGGAGACCGAGGCCGAGACCGCCCGTGCCCTCGTGGAGAGGAAGCTGCGCACCGCCCGGGGTGAGCCCGACGCGATCTTCCGGCGACTGGTGGGCATGCTGGCCCGCAAGGGCTACCCACCCGGCGTGGCGATCCGGGCAGTGAAGGACGCGATCGCGGCGCAGAGCGCCGAGGCGGCCGAGTTCGCCGAGCAGATCGACGCCGACGCGCTCGCCGACGCCGAGGGCGAATTGGACCGCGACAACCGTCCGGTCGAGTGAGCGGCCCGGTCGGTGGTCCGGGGCGAATCCCGATGGGGGTGTGGGCCGGATGCTGAAGGCATGTCTGAACGGCGGACGCGGCCGGGAAGCCCATCCGGCCGTGCCGCTCACTCCGGCGGAGTTGGCCGCCGACGCGGCCCGCTGTGCGGCACTCGGCGTCGCGGCCGTGCACGTCCATCCCAGGGACGCGGCCGGCGCCGAGTCACTGCGGCCGGCGGTGACCGCTGACGCGCTGACCGCGATCCGCGCCGCCCGGCCGGGGCTGCCGGTCGGGGTGAGCACCGGAGCCTGGATCGAGCCGGATCCGGCCGCCCGGGTCGCCGCCGTCCGGGCCTGGCCGGTGCTGCCCGACTTCGCCTCGGTCAACGCACACGAGCCCGGCGCCGAGGCGGTCGCCGCCGCCCTGCACGAGCGCGGTGTGCTCGTCGAGGCGGGGCTGTGGACGCTCGACGCGGTCGCGGCGTACCGGAGCTGGCGGGTGCCGGCCGGCCGGGTCCTCGTCGAGTGCATGGCCGAGGACGTGGCGGTCGCGCTGGTCGACGCATCCCGGATCCTCGCCGCGCTGCCGTCAGACGCACCGCCGGTGCTGCTGCACGCCGAGGGTCCGGCGACCTGGCCGGTCCTCGCCGAGGCGGTTCGCCGGAGTCTGGGCGCCCGGATCGGGCTCGAGGACACCCTGCACCTGCCGGACGGCTCGCCCGCTGCGGACAACGCGGCGTTGGTGGCGGCAGCGGTGGCGGCCGGCGCCGGCTGACCGGAGTCGGGCCGGGTCTCGGGCCGGTGTCCTCAGTTAGACGGATGGGTCACACCCCGCTCGGTCGTCGGCCGTCGCCTGACAACCGCCTGGGCGCGGGCTGAGCAGGCCCGACACGTCCAGGGGGCAGTGCGCCTCGCGGAGTTTGTCCCCTCCTGTCCGACGCGATATCAGCACGCCGTGACGCCGCAACTTCGCTCCGTTCGGGGGGTTTGATCATGAGTCCTTGACCAGACCGCCCCTGGCGACCTAGCCTCGCCATACAGGCTCACATTGCCCGACCAGCGCAGGCTAAGCGCACAACATAGATCGCGTAACAGAACAGCATCACTTTGGCCGACTCCGCGGCCTTTGGCGGCAGTTCCGGACAGGCCGGTCCGGAACGCCGCGACAACTGCACCCGGTCGCCGACGTTGCCTGAGGGCACCGCCGGCGGAGAAAGCTAACCACGGCCAGCCGCTCCGGTCGGGCGTCCACAGCCGCAGGAGTGTGCCCCCGGCACAGTCGCTGCGGTCTCGACGTTCAGGGGAGGCGGCCATGGCGGGGCGGCGGCACAGGTTCACCAGCGGGCCCCACGGGGTCCCGGCATGAACGCCTTCGACATCGTGCTCCTCGCGGCCGTCCTGATCCTCGCCGTGGTGGTGGTCGGGGCCGTGCTGGTCGGCGTCCGGACGCTGCGCCGGATGGGTGCGGCGCCGGCGCCGGAGGACCCCGCCTTCATCGCCGAGAAGGACCGCCAGGAGCAGTCGCTGGCCGCCCTGCGCACCGCGGCCGACAAGGCGAACAGCACGATCGACGTGGCGAAATCCGCAGCGGCCGCCGCCCGCGCTGAGGCGGCGGCGGCTACCGCCGAGGCGAAGGCCGCCCGGGCAGAGGCCCGCCGGGTGCTCGACGACGCCCGCGCCGAGGCGGACACCGTGCTGGAACGCGCGCACAAGCAGGCCGAGGCGGACGCCGAGCAGTTGCGCACCACCGCCCGGCGCAGCGGCGAGCGGGAGGTCGCGGTGCTCGCCGCCACCACCCGGGAGCAGGCCGCCGAGGTGGAGCGCCGGGCAGCCCGGATGGACGAGCGGGAGCGGCTGCACACCGAGGAGGTGGAGCGGTTCGCCGAGCGGGAGCGGCAGCTCACCGAGGCGAGGGCCGCGCTGGCGGCCCGGAAGTCCGCGCTCAGCCAGCGCGAGACCGACCTGGCCGAGGCGGAGGAGTTGCGCCGTCGGGAGCTGGAGCGGGTGGCCGGGCTCACCGCCGAGGCGGCCCGGCTGGAGCTGATCGAGGCCATCGAGACGCAGGCCAAGCGGGAGGCCGCGCTGTTGGTGCGGGACATCGAGTCCGACGCGCGCAGCACCGCCGAGCAGCGGGCCAGACACATCGTGGTGGACGCGATCCAGCGGGTGGCCAGTGAACAGACCGCGGAGAGCGTGGTCAGCGTCCTGCACCTGCCCGGCGACGAGATGAAGGGGCGGATCATCGGCCGGGAGGGCCGCAACATCCGCGCCTTCGAGTCGGTGACCGGGGTCAACCTGATCATCGACGACACCCCGGAGGCGGTGCTGCTGTCCTGCTTCGACCCGGTGCGCCGGGAGGTCGGCCGGCTCACCCTGGAGAAGCTGGTGCTGGACGGGCGGATCCACCCGCACCGGATCGAGGAGGTCTACGACCTGGCCCGGCACGAGGTGGAGGAGCTCTGCCAGCGGGCCGCCGAGGACGCCCTGGTCGAGGTCGGCATCACCGAGATCCACCCGGAGCTGGTCACCCTGTTGGGCCGACTGCGCTACCGCACGTCGTACGGCCAGAACGTGCTCAAGCACCTGGTCGAGACCGCGCACATCGCCGGCATCATGGCCGCCGAGCTGCGGCTGGACGTGCCCATCATCAAGCGGTCGGCGTTCCTGCACGACATCGGCAAGGCGCTCACCCACGAGGTGGAGGGCAGTCACGCCATCATCGGCGCCGACCTGGCCCGCAAGTACGGCGAGCACGAGGACGTGGTGCACGCCATCGAGGCGCACCACAACGAGGTGCCGCCGCAGACCATCGAGGCCGTGCTCACCCAGGCCTCCGACGCCTGCTCCGGTGGGCGGCCGGGCGCGCGCCGGGAGAGCCTGGAGGCGTACGTCAAGCGGCTGGAGCGGATCGAGGAGATCGCCGCCAGCAAGCTCGGCGTGGACAAGGTCTTCGCCATGCAGGCCGGCCGGGAGATCCGGGTGATGGTCAAGCCGGACGACGTGGACGACATCGGGGCGGCCGTGCTGGCCCGGGACGTCGCCAAGCAGATCGAGGAGGAGCTGACCTATCCGGGTCAGATCCGGGTCACCGTGGTCCGCGAGTCCCGCGTCACCGAGATCGCCCGCTGAGTCAGACCGGCAGCCCTCTCCGGGCGGACCGCCCGGGCGGACCAAGCGGCCGGGCGGACCTCCCGACCAAGCGGCCGGGCGGACCAAGCGGCCGGAGTCAGCGTTCCAGGTCGCCGGCGTGATGGCACGACCCTGGCATTGACCGAAGGGCCGCCCCGAATCATTCGGGGCGGCCCTTCTTGGTCGGTGTGGCGTGGCTCAGATGCCGCCGCCCCCGCCGCCGCCTTCGGCCTGCGACATGAGCGCGGCCGGCGGCAGGTGGTCCGTCGCGATGCCTGCCGTCTTGCGGCCCCGGGAGAGCCGGCGCTGGACGTACTGGGCCAGCTTCGACAGCGAGTAGTTCACCGCGATGAAGAGCACGGCGATCACGACGTACACCTGGATCGGGTTGCCCAGCACGCCGATGATCTGCTTGCCGATGTTCAGTGTTTCCTCGTAGCTGATGATGAAGCCCAGCGAGGTGTCCTTGAGCACCACGACCAGCTGGCTGATCAGCGCCGGCAGCATGATCCGGAAGGACTGCGGCAGCAGGATCATCCGGGTGATCTGCGCCGGGGAGAGCCCGATGGCGGCGGCGGCCTCCGCCTGACCGCCCGGCAGCCCCTCCATGCCGGAGCGGAGGATCTCGGCGATCACCACCGAGTTGTAGATGGTGAGGCCGATCACCAGGTACCAGAGGTTGTCGAAGTAGAGGCCGAACTCGGGGAAGCCGCGGGCCACGAAGAAGATGGTGAGCACCACGGGCAGGCCGCGGAACACCTCGACGCAGACCCGGGTGACCGCCGACAGCAGCGTGCTCAGCCCGCGCAGCAGGTACGCCACCGGCGTCGCCGCGCCGGTGAACCGGCGCCGGGTCAGGCTCTTGAGCTGGATCCGTAGTACGGCGAGCAGCGTGCCGACCACCAGCGAGGCCAGGATGGCCAGTGCCGCCGCGATCAGGGTGTTCTTGAAGCCGAGGCCGATCCGATCCCACACCTGCGAGAAGTTCTCGTTGGAGGGGTCGACCAGCGGGCCCCACAGCTCCATCGACAGCTGGCCCTTGTCGTCCAGCGGCAGGTAGATCAGGAAGTACGCCCCGATCAGCAGCACCACCGTGGCGACCAGGCTGCTGATGAGCGTGATCCGCCGCTGGCGGGGGCCGGGAACGTCGTAGAGGACGCTGGTCTGCCGGGTCATCGGGCCACCGCCTGTCGCTTCTCCAGCCGGTCCAGCAGGGCGCCGAGCGGCACAGTCATGATCAGGTATCCGATCGAGATGCCGATGGCGACGGGGATGAAGGCGTAGCCCTCGGCCGAGGTGAGCTGGTCGGCGGTCTGCGACAGGTCACCGACCACCCCGAAGAAGCCGACCAGCGCGGAGTTCTTGATCATCGCGATGATCACCGAGCCGAGCGGCACCACGGAGGCCTTCCAGGACTGCGGCAGCACCACGTGGCGCAGGTTCTGGCCGAAGGTGAGCCCGAGCGAGCGTGCCGCCTCGGCCTGCCCCGGCGGCACCGCGTTCACCCCGGAGCGCAGCGCCTCGCAGACGAACGCCGCGGTGTAGAGCACCAGGGCGATCAGGGCGAAGCGGAAGTACGGCAGGTCAGTGCCGAGCCGGTTGAACAGCGAGTCCAGGACGGGGATGCGCAGGAAGTCGGCGTTGGAGCCGAGCGCCGGCAGACCGAACGCGGCGAAGAACATCACCACGGTCAGCGGCATGTTGCGGAAGACGTTGACGTAAACCGTGCCGACCGCCCGCAGCGGCGGCACGGGGGAGATCCGCAGTACCGCCACGATGGCGCCCAGGATCAGGGCGCCGATCGCGGCGAGTACGCAGATCTGGAGGGTGAGCCAGAAACCACCCGCAAAGACGTCGAACTTGTCGATGAGCACGTTCACGGGTCGGTGTTCCTCCCCACCCTCCAGATCGAAGGATCAGATCAGTAGCGGTTGATGGTCGGAGCCGCGCCCAGTTCCGCGCCGAACTTGCCGGCGGTGTCGTCCCAGGCCTTCTTCCAGCTACCGTCGGCGACCGCCTTGTCCAGCGTGTCGTTGATGAAGCTGCGGAAGTCCGCGTCCTCCTTCTTCACACCGATGCCGTACGGCTCCTTGGTGAAGTTGGTGCCGGCCAGCTTGAAGGACGCCTCGTCCTTGGCGATGTAGCCGAGCAGGATCACGTTGTCCGTGGTGACGGCGTTGACCTGGCCACCCTTGAGGGCGTCGCGGCACTTGTCGTAGGTGTCGAAGAGCACCAGCTGGGTGCCGACGTCCTTGACGTACTGCTTGATCGTCTCGGCCGGGGTGGAGCCGGTGACCGAGCAGACCTTCTGGGTGCCGTCCTTGAACGAGTCCGGACCGGTGATGGTGGTGTCGTCCTTCTTGACCAGGATGTTCTGGCCGGCCTCGTAGTACGGGCCTGCGAAGGCGATCCGCTCCTTGCGCTTGTCGTTGATCGTGTACGTCGCCGCGACGAGGTCGACGTTGCCGTTGACGATGACGTCCTCACGGACCTTCGACGGCGTCTCGACGTACTCGATCTTGTCCTCGGGGATACCGAGCTCCTTGACGATGATCTTGGCGATCTCGACGTCGAAGCCCTCCGGCTTGCCCGACAGGCCCTTCTGGCCGAAGCCCGGCTGGTCGAACTTGGTGCCGATCTTGATCTTCTGCGCCTTGTTCAGCTTCTCCATGGTGCTGCCGGCCGCGAAGGACTTGCTGCCGGAACCGGCGTCCTCCCCGTCGTCACCGCCACAGGCGGTCAGGCCGAGCGCCAGAGCGGCGACCGCGGCGACCGCGGCAACGCGCTTGATACGCATACTCTTCTCCTTCTTCGACGGAGCCCACCGGTGTCCGGCGCGCCCCACTGCGGACACCTAGTGCGTGAGGATCTTGGAGAGGAAGTCCCGGGCGCGCTCACTGCGCGGGTTGGCGAAGAACTCCGCCGGCGGGGCGTCCTCGACCAGTTGGCCGTCGGCCATGAAGATGACCCGGTTCGCGGCGTGCCGGGCGAAGCCCATCTCGTGGGTGACCACGACCATCGTCATGCCGTCGCGGGCCAGCGAGGTCATCACGTCCAGCACCTCGCCGACCATCTCCGGGTCCAGCGCGCTGGTCGGCTCGTCGAAGAGCATCGCCTTGGGCTGCATGGCCAGCGCCCGGGCGATGGCCGCCCGCTGCTGCTGGCCGCCGGAGAGCTGGGCCGGGAACTTGTCCGCCTGGTTGGCGATGCCGACCCGGTCGAGCAGGGCCAGGCCGCGCTCGCGGGCTGCCGCCGGCTTCTCCTTGCGGACCTTGACCGGGCCGAGGGTGACGTTCTCGAGGATGGTCTTGTGGGCGAAGAGGTTGAAGGACTGGAAGACCATGCCAACCTCGCTGCGCAGCTTGGCGAGGGCCTTACCCTCGGCCGGCAGTGGCTCGCCGTCGAAGGTGATGGTGCCTGAGTTGATCGGTTCCAGTCGGTTGATGGCGCGGCACAGCGTCGACTTGCCGGAGCCGGACGGGCCGATCACCACGACCACCTCGCCCCGACCCACCGACAGCGAGACGTCATCCAGCACGTGCAGCGGTCCGAACCATTTGTTGACCGCGTCCAGCACGATGAGCGGTTCGCCCGTCGTCACGTCGTCCACCGTCCCTGTCGTCTCCCGGATCGGGGTCGGTTGACCCCCGGTGCGGCCACTGTAGGCGGCGCTATGTGGCAGAACGCAACCTGGCGGGTCACGGAGCGGTAACACCGGTCACGATCGTCGTGCCGAGTCCGATTCCGGTCACTGTGCGGACTGCGGCGGTGGCATCGGCCGCGAGTAACCGAAATCATAGGGGGATGACCGAACCGGTACGGCTGACCCGTTACGCCCGCGGTGGCGGCTGCGCCTGCAAGATTCCCCCGGGCGAACTCGAGATCATGGTGGCGGGTCTCGGCCCGGCCACCGGCACCGCCGAGCTGCTGGTCGGTCTGGACCACGGTGACGACGCGGCGGTGGTCCGCCTGGACGAGCGGACCGGCCTGGTCACCACCGCCGACTTCTTCACACCGGTGGTCGACGACGCGTACGACTGGGGGCGGATCGCTGCCGCCAACGCGCTCTCCGACGTGTACGCCATGGGTGGCGTCCCGCTGGTAGCGCTCAACCTGCTCTGCTGGCCGCGCGACGTGCTGCCGCTGGAGCTGGCCCGCGAGGTGCTGCGCGGCGGCCAGGACGTGGCCCGGGAAGCCGGCTGTCACCTGGCCGGCGGGCACAGCGTGGACGACGACGGCCCGAAGTACGGCCTCGCGGTCACCGGCACGGTCCGGCCGGAGGAGCTGATCACCCTCGACGCCGGCCGGGCCGGGGTGCCGCTGTCGCTGACCAAGCCGCTCGGGGTGGGCGTGCTGAACACCCGGCACAAGAACACCGGCGAGAGCTTCCCGGAGGCGGTGGCCACGATGAGCGCGCTCAACCGGGACGCCGCCCGGGCGGCGGTCGCCGCCGGCATCCGCTGCGGCACCGACGTGACCGGATTCGGTCTGCTCGGGCATGCCTCGAAGCTGGCCCGGGCCAGCCGGCTCACGGTGGCGATCGACACCGCCCGGGTGCCCTACCTGGCCGGTGCGCGGGAGGCGCTGCGCGACGGGTACGTCAGCGGCGGCACCCGGCGCAACCTGGACTGGGTCACCCCGTGGACCGACTTCGGCGCCGCGGACGAGGGCGAACGGCTGCTGCTGGCCGACGCGCAGACCTCGGGCGGCCTGCTGGTCGCCGGTGAGCTGCCGGGCGCGCCCGTGGTGGGTGAGCTCCTGCCCCGCAGCGAGCACCTGGTCGTCCTGCGCTGACCGGCCGGGCGGCCCCGCCGTCGGGGCCCGGAACACGCGGCGGCGGTGGTGCAGATGGCGCACCATACCCGATAAACTGTCACCTTCCGGCCACTCGAAGCAATGCTGCTCGGGGAAATTTTGCCCGGAATGGTCACAGACCGGTAACTTGCCCCCGGCTGAGGTCAAATGCCCCCCACCATCGTCAGTAAGGCCCGATCCGGAGGCCGGTGGGACGAACGCAGCGAGGAGGCGGAATGACCGAGCTGTGGAACTGGAGAATCGACCGGGTACGACCCGTGGAGGTCTACCCGGCGCTGGCCGAGGCGCTCGGTCGGGTGGTGATGCCGCTGGCGGTGGCCGACCCGGCCCGACTGCCGGCGTACGCGGTGGTCTGCGACGTCTGGCAGGCGCCGGGCGACTTCGCGACGATCGTGGACTGCTACGGGGTGCCCGAGCGGCTCTCCCAGCACGCCAGCATCGCCGCGCTGGCCCGGCTACTGGACCGCAACTGCCTGCTGCGCGACGACACGCTCGACGCCGGCCGACACCTGCTCGTCGCTCCGGACGGCACGGTCCGCCCGGTGCACTTCGACATCCGGGACACCGACGACGGCGAGGTGCTCAGCAGGCAGCGGCTCTGCACGCTGGCCGACCCGGGCTGCCGGGGCTGGTCGCAGTGCCACCGCTCGCGTTGGGCGCCGGACACGGTCGCTCCGGTGCTCGCCGCGGCCTGACCCTCCGGTCCCGCCCGGCCGGCTCCCGGTCGCCGGGTGCCGCCCTGGCGATCAGCCGCGGCCGGAGGCGGTGGCCGGCTGGTCCGCGGCGGACGGCCCGGCACCCCGCACCACAAGCTGGTCGAGCAGGGTGCGGGTGGCCTCGGTCACGGCGGCCACGGCGGCGTCGAACGCGGCGGCGTTGTGCGCGGCGGGCGCCCGGAAGCCCGAGATCTTGCGGACGTACTGCAACGCCGCCGCCTCGATGTCCGCCTCGGTCACCTGCGGGGTGAACGGCTCACGCAGCGTCTTGATGCTCCGGCACATATGACTCCCTCATCTGTCGCTGTCGACACCCCGACTGCCACCAGCGGTGCCGGCGATTGTACCGACGGTGACACTGGGTCGATATTTGTCTATCCTGGTCACGGACCAGAGCCTTTCGAGCCATTGCCGCCGCTCGCGCTCCCGCGCCCCGGGCCCCCGGAGACTCATTGTGGACCATGCCCCCACCCGCCCATCCCGTCCCGCGCTCGCCGATCTGACGCGTTGCCTGCACACCCCGCTGGAGCGGATCGCCGTCGACCATGCCGACCTGGTCGCGACGGTCCGGCAGCGCGTCCTCGCCGATGATTCGATGCCCTCGGGCACCGTTCCCGTCGCCGCCTTCAACTCGTCCATCTGATCGATGGTCTGCTGGTGTGGTTCGCCCGGGTCGGGCGGATCGTGCCGGCGGATCAGCCAGTTCGTGCTGAAGGTGCACAGCAGGTGTGACCTCAGCTGCGACCACTGCTACGTCTACCAGCACGCCGACCAGACCTGGCGTGGCCGGCCGGTCCGGATGCCACTGGCCACCGTCCGGGCCGCCGCGAAGCGGATCGCCGAGCACGCGCGCGACCACGGGCTGCCGGTGGTGCACGTGGTGCTGCACGGCGGCGAGCCGCTGTTGCTCGGTGCGGCCGGGCTGCGCGAGGTGCTGGCCGAGTTGCGGGCGGCGATCACCCCCTGGGCCCAGCTCGACCTGCGCATGCAGACCAACGGCGTGCTGCTCGACGAGGAGCTGTGCGGCGTGCTGGTCGACCACGACGTGAAGGTCGGCGTGTCGTACGACGGCGACCGCGCCGCCAACGACCGGCACCGCGTGTTCGCCCACGGCGGCAGCAGTCACGACCACGTCCGGCGGGCTCTGGCCCTGCTCCGTCACCCGGCTCATCGCGCCAGCTACGCCGGCATCCTCTGCACCGTCGACGTCCGTAACGATCCCGACCGGGTCTACGAGGCACTGCTGGCCGAACACCCGCCCCGGGTCGACCTGTTGCTGCCGCACGCCACCTGGGATCACCCCCCGGCCCGCCCCGACGTCACGGCCACCCCGTACGCGGACTGGCTGGGGCGCATCTACCGGCGGTGGGTGGACGACGGGCGGCCCGTGTCGATCCGGCTGTTCGAGGCGCTGCGCCCGGGTGGAGGCGGCACCGAAGCGTTCGGCCTCGCCCCGGCCGATGTGCTCGTGGTCGAGGCGGACGGCACCTGGGAGCAGGTCGATTCGCTGAAGACCGCGTACCACGGCGCGGCCGGCACAGGATTCGACGTGTTCGGTCAGTCGGTGGACGAGGCCGCCCGGCACCCGGGGGTCGCCATTCGACAGGACGGTGTGGCCGGGCTCAGTGCCATCTGCCGGGCCTGCCCGGTCGTCGACCGGTGCGGCGGGGGCCTGTACGCCCACCGTTGGCGCACCGGTTCCGGCTTCGACAACCCCTCGGTGTACTGCGCCGATCTGCGCGGCCTGATCGACACGGTGGCCGCGTACCCGCCACCGGGCCACGCCGCCCACCCCGCGTCACCCGAGCGGGACGACTCGCCCGTCGACGAGCTGCTGGACGAGCTGGCGACCGGGCACGAGTCGGAGCAGACCCTGGATCTACTCGCCGCCACCCAGCTCTCCATCACCCGGGCGCTGCTGGCGGCGTGGCGGGAGAAGACCGGCCGCACCGCCGCCTGGGAGCTGCTCGCGCACCTCGACGGCACCGCACCGGACGCGGTCCGGGCGGTCCTCACGCACTCCTTCGTCCGCCCGTGGCTGGCGCACTGCCTCGGCCCGTCGGCCCGGTCCGGGCTCGCCCGGGCGGTCGACCCGCTACCGGCCCTCGCCATCGCCGCCGCCCTCCGGGCGGGCGTCCCGACCGCGCTGAGCATCCCGGTGCCGGCCGGCACGATCACGCTGCCCACGCTCGGCAGCCTGGTCTTGCCGAGCGGCAGCGGGGAGAGCGCCGAGGTGACCGTCCTCCCGGGCGAGTTCCGGGTCCGAGTCGGGCCGGCGGAGCAGGTGGTGTCCCTCGATCCGGCCGGGCCGCCGTCGGCCGGCTGGCGACCCACGCGCGGCGTGCCGGTGCCCGGTCGTCACCTGTTCGTCGAGGACGGCGACCCGTACCGGGACTGCTACGGCCAGCCCGTCGCGCCCCGCCTGGACGACGCGGCGGCGCGTGCGTTGGGCCGTACCCTGGCCGACGCCTGGCGCGTCGTGCACCGCGACGTGTCGGCCCACGCGGCGGCGCTCGACGCCGGTCTGCGCGCCGTCGTGCCGCTGGCCCCTGACCCGGCGAGACCGCTGCGGAGCGCCACCGCCCGGGACGCGTTCGGTGCGGTCGCCGTCACCCCCATCCCGGACCCGGAGACGATGGCAGTGCTGCTCGTGCACGAGTGGCAGCACGCGAAGCTCGGTGCGGTGCTCGACCTGTACGACCTCGTCGAGCCGAGCTCAGCCACCCGGATCCGGGTGCCCTGGCGCCCCGATCCCCGCCCGCCAGAGGGGGTGCTCCAGGGGGTGTACGCCCACCTGGCGGTCACCCAGGTGTGGCGGTCCCGGGCGGACGCCGACCGGCCCGGCCACCGGGACGCGCCCGCGCACGCAGCCCGTTACCTGTCGTGGACCCGCAACGGCGCCGACGCGCTGCTGGCCAGCCGCACGCTCACGCCGGCAGGGGAGCGGTTCGTCGGCCGGATCCGGCACGCCCTGGAGGAGACCCGTGTCGGGCCCGGATAAGACGCGCGACCCGCCCGCGCTGGGCCGCCCCCGCCTCGCCGCGGACCTGCAGGCGATGGGCGTCCGTCCGGGTGCGTGCCTCCTGGTGCACTGTGGCCTCCGGCGGGTGGGTCCGCTGGAGCGCGGCCCCGCGACACTCGCCGGTGCGCTGCGCGACGTCCTCGGCCCGGCCGGCACGCTGCTGGTCCCCACCCAGACCGCCGGCAACTCGACCACCTCCCGGACCTACCTGGCGGCCACCGCCGGCATGGACGCGGCGCAGCTCGCCCGGTACGAGGCCGCCCTGCCCGGCTGGGACGGCCGGACCACCCCCTCACAACGGATGGGGGCGCTCGCCGAGTTCGTCCGGTGTGCCCCCGGTGCGGTGCGCAGCGATCATCCGCAGACTTCGTTCGCCGCGCTCGGTCCCCGGGCGCGGCAGCTCACCGACCGCCACGACCTCGACTGCCACCTGGGCGAACGCTCACCGATGGGTGCCCTGTGCGCGGCGGACGGGCAGATCCTCCTGCTCGGCGTCGGCTACGAGGCGTGCAGCGCGCTGCACCTGGCCGAGTACCGGCTGCCGGTGCCGCCGCCGGAGCGGGACTACCGCTGTTTTCGGCTCGTCGACGGGCGTCGGGTCCGCCTCGACTTCCGCGCCCTCGACCTGGACGACAGCGACTTTCCGACAGTGGGGGCCGCGCTCGACGGCGAGCCGTTCGTCCGGCACGGTCGGGTCGGCCGGGCGAGCGCGCGACTGCTGCCGCTGCGCGCCACTGTGGACTTCGCGGTCGGTTGGCTCGCCGCGAACCGCTTGGCGGCCAGGCATTGACGTGGGGACTACTCTGATGGTCCGGCCGCGTGGGGAGGGCGGAGGGACTGCAGTGAGCACAGTGGACCCGCACTCCGGCACGCGCGCCCCACTGTTCTTCCTCAGCTACTCACGGTCGCCGGTCCGCCGGGCCACCGGCAACCCCGCCGAATACGTCTCCCGTTTCTACGAGGACCTGTCGGTTCACGTCAGCGAGCTGGTCGGCCCGGTGACCGGAGTCGACCCCGGCTTCATGGACAGCTCCATCGCGGGCGGCGAACGCTGGAGCCCGGAGCTGCTCGAGGCCGCCGGCACCTGCCAGGTCTTCGTTCCGCTGGTGTCCAGCGCGCTGCTCGGCAGCGACTGGTGTGGCCGGGAGTGGGATGCCTTCTCCCGCAGGCGGATCGTCCGGCGGCCCGGCGCCGCCTCGGCGCACGAGACGGCGATCGTGCCGGTCACCTGGTCGCCGACGAACGGCACGCCACTGCCCCGGGTACTCCGCGACATCCAACGGTTCACCCCGACCGCGATGCCGGATCCCGACATCGCGGTGCACTACCAGCGGGATGGGGTCTACGGATTGCTCACCATGCAGTGGGAGAACGCCTACCGGGCGGTGGTCTGGCGGCTCGCCCAACGGATCGTGGCCATCCACCGGTCGTACCTGGTGGAGCCATGGGTGCCGGCGAGCGTGGACGACCTGTGCAACCGGTTCGCCGAGGAACCGGGATGAGCCCGCCGACGGGCCGACGCCGGGCGGCGGCCCGGGGGACGTACTTCTTCCTCAGCTATGCCCACTCCGCGCCGCCGCAGGGCGCGCGGGCCGACTCCGACGTCTGGGTCGGCCAGTTCTTCGACGACCTGACCGCGGAGGTGACCCGCCAGGCGCGGCCGGTGGCGGGGTTGCGGATCGGGTTCTTCGACCAGCACATTCCGTTGGGCGCCGACTGGAAGGCGGCCCTCGCGGAGGCGCTCGGTGATGCGGAGGTCTTCGTCCCGCTCTACTCGCCCGGTTACTTCAGCCGCCCGTGGGCGCTGGGAGAGCAGGAATCGTTCCGGGCCCGGCTGGCCGCTGCCGGGCAGGCCCGGACCGCCGCCGGCCACCTCACCCCGGTGCTGTGGATCCCCTTCCCGCCCTGGGAGACCCACCCGGAGCTGGACGGCGCCCTGGACCTGGGCCGGGACATCCCGGAGTACGCCGAGAACGGCCTGCGCGCGCTCTGCATGCTGGCCTCCTACCGGGCACAGTACGAACTCCTGCTGAGCCGGTTGGCCGCCCGGATCGTGCACACCGCCGAGCGGCAGCCGCTGGGCCCGTCCCGGGCGCCCGGCCTGGACGAGGTCACCCGCCCGGCACCGACCGACCCGGACTTCGTCGTCGCCGTCCTGGCCCCCACCCGGGACCACCTGCCGGCCGACCGTGATCCCGCCGGCTACGCCGCCAGCGGCCGGCTCTGGCGGCCGTACGGCAGCCGTCAGGAGCTGCCCGCCGCCGAGTACGCGGCCAGCACGGCCGAGCGGCTCGGGCTGTCGGCCCGCACGGCGGACTTCGCGCAGGCCGCCGGGCTGCTCGACCGCCGACCGGCCGTGCTGTTGGTCGACCCGTGGATCGTGGCGGCGCCGGACGCGCCCGGCACCCTCGAAGGCCTGCTGCACGGCCTGCGGGAGTGGGTCGTCCCGCTCGTGGTCACCGACGACGACGATCCGCAGGACGCCGCCCGATGGGCCACCGAGGTGACGGAGCTGCTGCACGACGCCGGCCTGCCCCAGGTGAAGCAGGCGTGCACCATGCGGGAGTTCGTCGACCTGATGCCGGCGCTGGTGACCGAGGCCCGCCGCCAGTTCCTCAAGTACGCCCCGGTCGTCGCCTTCCCCCCGCCGCCGGAGCCGGTGCCCAGCCTGCGCGACGTGCCGCCCGGCCCCGTCCCGGCGAATCCACCCGACCTTGCGTCCCCGCCCGATGATCCGGCGACACCGCGTCCCCACGGAGAGAACCAATGAGCAACGATCGCGAAGGCCAGGTCGTCACCTTCTACTCGTTCAAGGGTGGGACGGGCCGGACGATGGCGCTGGCGAATGTGGCCTGGATCCTGGCGGCCAGTGGACGGCGGGTGCTGGTCGCGGACTGGGACCTCGAATCACCCGGCCTGCACCGCTTCTTCCACCCCTTTCTCGACGCCGAGGCCATCCAGGGCACCAGCGGCGTCATCGACCTGATCCGCGACTACGAGTGGGAGACCACCCGGACCGACGACCGCCCCGAGCGGTGGATGGAGCAGTACGCCCGCGTCGGCCGCCACGCGTTCTCGCTGCGCTGGAACTTCCCGGACGGCGGCGGGCTCGACTTCCTCTCCGCCGGCCGTCAGAACAGCGACTACGCCGTCTCGGTGAGCGGGCTGGACTGGGACAACTTCTACAACCGGCTGGGCGGGGCGCAGTTCTTCGAGGCGCTGCGGGCGGACATGAAGCGGCAGTACGACTTCACGCTGATCGACAGCCGGACGGGGCTGAGCGACGTCGCCGACATCTGCACCCTGCACCTGCCGGACACCCTGGTCGACTGTTTCACCCTCAGCGACCAGGGCATCGACGGCGCGGCCCGGGTCGCGCACTCGGTGCGGGACCGCTATCGGCGGCGGGACATCCGGGTCCTGCCGGTGCCGATGCGGGTGGACCAGGCCGAGAAGGAGCGCGCCGAGGCGGGCCGCCTGTTGGCCATGCGCCGGTTCGGCGGGCTACCGGCCGGCATGACGGAGGCCGAGCGGCGGCGGTACTGGGCGGCGGTGGAGGTCCCGTACCGGCCGTTCTACGCGTACGAGGAGACGCTGGCGACGTTCGGCGACCCGCCCGGCTCCCCGACGTCACTGCTGGCCGCGTTCGAGACGTTGACCGGGATCCTCACCGAGGGAGCGGTGACCTCGCTGCCGGTCATGGACGAGTCGGTGCGGGAACGGGGCAAGGCCCGCTTCCGCAGGCGTACCGAGGCGATCGACGACCAGATCGTGCTCCGCTGCGCCCCGGAGGACGCCATCTGGGCCGAGTGGCTGGAGCGGGTGCTCAGCTCGGCCGGGATGCGGGTCGTGGACCCCGGGTCCGCCGTCGGGTCCGCCGGTACGCCCGCCCCGCGCACGCTGACGGTGGTGTCGCCGGCCTACGTGGCGACACCGTCCGGTGGCCTGCCGGCCCGCGACACCAGCACCGGCTCCACGGCCCTCGCCGTGTACGTCTCCGACCTGCGCCCGCTGGCGGAGTTCCCGGCCCAGAGCTCGACCAACCTGGTCAACGTGAGCGCCGCGACGGCCGTGGAGCGGGTGTTGCGGCTGGTCGGCCGACCGGTGCCGTCGCCAGCGGACGGCCCGGCGGGCGGGGGTGCCCGCTATCCCGGCGCCGAGCCGTTGATCTTCAATGCGCCCAACCGGAACGCGCGCTTCACCGGCCGCGAGGACGACCTGGCGCAACTGCGCGCCCAGTTGCAGAGCGGAGGCAGCGCGGTGGTGCTGCCGGTCGCTCTGCAGGGCATGGGCGGCGTCGGCAAGACGCAGGTCGCCCTGGAGTACGTGCACCGGTTCAAGGCCGCCTACGACGTGGTCTGGTGGATCGTCGCGGACCCGCCGCAGTTCGTCGACACCGCCCTGGCCGACCTCGCCACCCGGCTCGGCATCACCGCCGGGCCCACCACGCCCGACACCGTCCGGTCGGTGCTGCAGGTGTTGGGCCGGGGCGAGCCGTACGAGCGGTGGCTCGTCGTGCTCGACAACGCCGAGGAACTCGACCAGATCGAGCCGTTCCTGCCACAGGGGCCTGGGCACGTCCTGCTGACCTCCCGCAACCGTGCCTGGGGTGATCGGGCGAACCCGATCCAGGTCGATGTCTTCGACCGGACGGAGAGCGTCGCTCACCTCGCCCAGCGGGTGCCCACGATCAGCGGAGAGGAGGCCGACCGGGTGGCCGATGCGCTCGGCGACCTGCCGATCGCGGTGGCCGCCGCAGGCGCGTGGCTCGCCGACACCGGCACGTCGGTCGCCGACTACCTGCGGCAGATCGAGCGGCACGGCCCCAGCGCGCTCTCCGTGGAGGCCACCTGGGACCTGTCGTTGAACCGGCTGCACGATCAGGCGCCCGCCGCGTACCGGCTGTTGCAGCTCTGCTCGGTGCTGGCCCCGGAGATCGCCCTCGACCTGATCTACAGCGACGAGATGGCGGCGGCCCTCGTGCCGTTCGACCCGTCGGTGTCGGAACGGCTCGTCCGCGGCGCGCTGATCCAGCAGATCAACCGGCTGGCGCTGCTCAAACTCGACGTCCAGGGCGGTCGGGTCCAGGTGCACCGGTTGTTGCAGGCGGTGGTGCGGGACCGGATGACCGACGACGAGATCGTCACCGTTCGGCACCAGGTGCACCTGGTGCTGGCCGCGTCCCGACCGCGCGGCGACGTGGACGATCCGACCACCTGGCCCCGGCTGCGCATGCTCTGGCCACACCTGGAGGTCTCCGACGCGGTGTCCTGCCCCGACGAGTCGGTGTGTCAACTGCTGATCGATCGGGTCCGCTACCTGTGGCAGCGCGGCGGCCTGGAGCAGGCCAACGGGTTCAGCGAGCAGGTGGACGAAACCTGGTCCGCGCGGCTGGAGGGCCTGGACGATGAGGGTGAGGCCACGGCGCTGGGTCGCCAGCTGCTGTACCTGCGGTTCAACCGGGCGAACATCCTGCGCAGCCTGGGCCGCTTCGACGAGTCCCGGGACCTGGACGAGGCGGTGCTGGCCGAGCAGCGCCGGCTCCTGGGCCCGTTGCACCCGCACAGTCTGATGACCGCCGGCAGTCTCGCCGGTGACCTGCGGGCACTCGGCCGGTACGCCGAGGCGCTGGAACGGGACCGGTCCACGTACGCCTCCTGGCTCCAGGTGTTCGGCGAGGACCATCCCCGGACGTTGAGCGCGGCCAACAACCTCGCTGTCTCGTACCGGCTGGTCGGCGACTACCGGTCGGCCCGCCGATGGGACGACGAGGTGCACCAGCGGCGGCGGCTGGTACTCGGCCCCACCAACCCGTACACCCTGGTCTCCGCCGTCCGACTGGGCAGCGACCTGCGCGAGGCCGGCGAGTACGAGAGGTCGGCCATCCTGCTGCGCACGGTGTACGACGCGTACTGCGAGGTGCTGGGGCCCGACGACGGCCTCTCCCTCGGCGCCCAGGTCAACCTGGCGGTGTCGCTGCGCAGTACCGGTCGGGCGGGCGAGGCCGCACCCTTGTTCGAGGCGGCCTACCGGAAGCTCGACGAACGCTTCGGGCCGGACAACCCGGACACGGTGTCGTGCCGGGCGAGCCGGGCGGCGAACCTGCTGGCGGTCGGCGACGCGGCCCGGGCGCTCACCGAGATGACCGCGGTCAGCCAGGCGTACGAGGAGGATCTGCGCCTCGGCCCCACGCACCCGCACACCCTGGCGACGTTGAGCAACATCTCCGCCGCCGAACGTGCGGTCGGCCGCCGGTCGGAGGCCCGCGCGTCGGCCGCGCGGGCGGCCGGCGAGCTGCGCAAGGTGCTCGGCCCGGATCACCCGCACACCCTGGCGGCGGAAGTGAACCAGGCGGTGTGCCTCGCCGAGGAGGGTGAGTGGGTGCCGGCGCGGGAGCGGCTGCGGGAGACCGCCGACCGGCTGTCCGAGGTGATCGGCGCGGCTCACCCCGACACGCTTCGCTGCCTCGGTGATCTCGCCCTGGTGTCGAGGCACGCTGGTGACGGCGCTCCCGCCGAGGCCGTGGCCGCGGTGGCCGACCGGCTGGCCGAGGTGATCGGCCAGGAGCATCCAACCGTGCAGACCCTGCGTGAGCGGCGGTTCGTGGTCCGGGTGATCGACCCGCACTCGTTCTGACCGGGGGCAGGTGGCGACTCGGCGGCCGGTCCGGTCGTCCGGGCCGTCGCCGTGGCCGTGCTGCGGCTCGGGCTCAGAGCTGCGGGCTGGCCGCGAGTTCCGGTGTGGTCAGCCAGGCCAGGGTCTGCGGCAGGATCTCCACCGCGCCGAAGTGCGCGGCGCCGGCCTGCACCTGGACCTCGGCGTGCGGGATCCGTGAGGCGAGCCACCAGGAGTGCTCGACCGGGGAGAAGCGGTCCTGCTCGCCGTGCCACAGCCGCACCGGCGCGCGGATGGCGCCGAGGTCGAACCCCCAGCCCCGCCGCATCGCCAGGACGTCGTCGATCCAACCCTCGGGGCCGTGCCGCAGCGCTTCGGCGTACATGTCGGTCAGCAGCCGGCGGATCGCGACGTCGTCGACCACCCGGATGTCCGCCTCGGGCAACTGAGGGCGGAGGAATTCCAGCAGCGTCATCGGGTCCCGCCGGGTTTGTTCCGCGCGGACCTTCAGGTTGAGCGTGAGTTCGGCCAGGTCCTCATCGGCCTGCCCGTAGTCCTCGACGTTGGTCTCGGACATGCCGGCGTACCAGTCCAGGTCGGGTGCGCCGGCCGGGGCGAGCCCCACCAGCACGGCGGCCCGGGTGACCCGGTCCGGCAGCAGCGCGGCGCAGGCCAGGGCGTGCGGCCCGCCGCCGGAGCGGCCCACCACCGCGAACCGCTCGATGCCGAGGTCGTCGGCGATCGCCGCCACGTCGGCAGCCGCGTCGGCCACCCGTCGACCCTCGTGCCGGCTGGAGTCGCCGTAACCGGGCCGGTCGTAGCAGACGAGTTGGATGCCGAGGCGGTAGAGGACGATGCCGCGAGGGCGGGGGCCGCTGCGGCTGCCCGGTGTGCCGTGCAGCAGGAAGACCGCGGGCCCGTCCGGCGAGCCGGAGGTCTCCACCGCGAGGCGGCGGCCATCCGGAGTGGCGACGGAGTGCTGTGCCGCATGTTGTCGCGTCACGGTTGCCTCCCGCGGGTCGTCATGTGGTCCCCCGAGTACGGAGCCGCGCATCGGCGGCACCGAGTGCAAAGCCCCCGAAATCGCCCAGACATATTCTTGTTGTGCAGCGTACTGCCCGCCGTGAGCCCCCGCCATGGGCCACCGGGTCAATGCCGGTCGGCTGGGCCTCCCGACCGGGCCGCTACCCTGGTAGCCCGAGGGGAAGGGGCACCAAGAGGGTGGCTAGGACCTACAACGTCGTGACGTACGGCTGCCAGATGAACGTGCACGATTCCGAGCGCATCTCCGGCCTGCTCGAACAGGCCGGCTACGTGCGTGCGGTGCCGGCCGACGACACCCCCGACATCGTCGTCTTCAACACCTGCGCGGTCCGGGAGAACGCCGACAACCGGCTCTACGGCAACCTCGGTCGTCTGCGCCCCGTGAAGGACAAGCACCCCGGGATGCAGATCGCGGTCGGCGGCTGCCTGGCCCAGAAGGACCGTGGCGAGATCGTCCGCAAGGCTCCCTGGGTGGATGTGGTCTTCGGCACCCACAATATCGGTGCGCTGCCGGTGCTGCTGGAGCGCGCCCGGCACAACGCCGCCGCCGAGGTGGAGATCCTGGAGTCGCTGGACGTCTTCCCGTCCACGCTGCCCACCCGGCGCGAGTCGACGTACGCCGGCTGGGTGTCGATCTCGGTGGGCTGCAACAACACCTGCACGTTCTGCATCGTGCCGGCGCTGCGCGGCAAGGAGAAGGACCGCCGCCCCGGCGACATCCTCTCCGAGGTGCGCGCCCTGGTCGACGAGGGCGTGCTGGAGGTGACCCTGCTCGGGCAGAACGTCAACTCCTACGGCGTCGAGTTCGGTGACCGGTACGCGTTCGGCAAGCTGCTGCGCGCGTGCGGCGACATCGACGGGCTGGAGCGGGTCCGGTTCACCAGCCCGCATCCGAAGGACTTCACCGACGACGTGATCGCCGCGATGGCCGAGACGCCGAACGTCTGCCACTCGCTGCACATGCCGTTGCAGTCCGGCTCCGACGACGTGCTCCGGGCGATGCGCCGGTCCTACCGCTCCGAGCGCTACCTGGGGATCATCGAGAAGGTCCGGGCGGCCATGCCGGACGCCGCGATCACCACCGACATCATCGTCGGCTTCCCTGGCGAGACCGAGGCCGACTTCCAGCGCACCCTGGACGTGGTCCGCGAGGCCCGGTTCTCCTCGGCATTCACCTTCCAGTACTCCAAGCGCCCCGGCACCCCCGCCGCCACCATGGACGGCCAACTGCCCAAGCAGGTCGTGCAGGAGCGCTACGAGCGGCTGGTCGCCACCGTCGAGGAGATCACCTGGGCGGAGAACAAGCGCCTGGTGGGGGAGACCGTCGAGGTGCTGGTCGCGGTCGGCGAAGGCCGCAAGGACGAGCAGACCGGGCGGATGTCCGGCCGGGCCCGTGACGGTCGGCTGGTGCACTTCGCGACGGGAACGGCCGACGGCGGGTCGATGGCCGGCCAGATCCGGCCGGGGGACATCGTGCACACCACCGTCACGTACGCCGCGCCGCATCACCTCAACGCCGACGGTGCGCCGCTGTCGCATCGGCGGACCCGGGCCGGCGACGCCGCCGAGGCGGGGCGCTCTCCGCGTACCCCCGGGGTGTTGCTGGGGCTGCCCACCATCGGCGCCCCCGCGGTCGTGCCCGCGACCACCAGCGGCTGCGCCGCGCACTGATCCGACGGTAGGGGTCCCTTGTTGTCGCACGGCGACAACAAGGGACCCCCGCTCACGTCGTGATCCGGCGGCCCGGCAGCCGGTGCCGTTGAGCCTCACCGTGCCGCTCGCCGTCCGCGCTGCCCGTGCCTCACGCCCGCGCCACCCTGCCCGCGGCGCGCGTACCCCGCGTGATCGTGCTCGATCCTGGTTGTAGTGGTCTCGCTCCGATCCTGATGCCACTACTTCCTGGATCGAGCACGATCATGGGCGCGGGCTGCGGACGTGCGGAAGCCCCGGTCCCCTAGCGGGGCCGGGGCTTCCGGAACGCGTCAGCTCAGCCGGCCTGCTCGGCGAGCTGGAGGAACTGCCGCTTGGCGGCGAGGGCCTGCTCGGCCTCCTTGATCCGGCGGGCGTCCCCGGCGTTCTGCGCCCGGGCCAGCCGGTCCTCCGCCTCCGCCACCTGTGCCCGCATCTGGGCGAGCAGCGGGTTGTCCTCCTTGGTGGTCCGGCGCCACGCCGAGTCCATCACCTCGCGGACCTTGTCGTCGATGACGCGCAGCCGGCGCTCCAGCCCGGAGGCGGCCTCCCGGGGAACCCGGCCGGCCTCGTGCCACTGTGCCTGGATCTCCCGCAGCTTGGCCTGGGCGCCCTTCGGGTCACCGTCGATGTCCAGTGCCTCGGCCTCGGCCAGCAGGGCCTGCTTGCGCTCCAGGTTGCCGCGCTGCTCGTTGTCCCGGGCGGAGAAGACCTCACTGCGCCGGCTGAAGAAGGAGTCCTGTGCGGCCCGGAACCGTTCCCAGAGCTTCTGCTCGGCCTCCTTGGAGGCGCGCGGCGCGGCCTTCCACTGGGTCATCAGCTCCTTGAGCTGGTTGGCGGTGGCCGCCCACTCCGTGGAGTCGCTGAGCTTCTCCGCTTCGGCGACCAGCTCCTCCTTGGCCGTCTGCGCCTGCTTGCGCTGCGCGTCCAGGGAGGCGAAGTGAGCGCCCCGGCGGCGGGTGAAGCCGTCTCGGGCGGCGGCGAACCGCTTCCACAGCTCACCGTCGGCCTTTTTGTCGACCCCGCGAATGGACTTCCACTCGTCGAGGATCTCCTTGAGCCGGTCCCCGGCGGTCTTCCAGCCGGTGGACTCGGCGGCGAGCTTCTCGGCCTCTTCGACCAGCGCGGTCTTGCGGGCCAGGGCCTCGACGCGAGCGGCGTCCCGGGCAGCGCGCGCCTCGCCGGCCTTCTCCTCGGCGAGGGTGGCCAGCTTGTCCAGCCGCGCGGCCAGCGCGTCGATGTCGCCGACCACGTGGGCTTCGGGCAGCGAGGCGCGGATCCGCCGGATCGTGCTCAGCGAGTGCCCGGCATCCGCCGCGCCCGAGTTGAGCCGCGCCTCAGTCAGGTCCACCTCGGTCACCAGGTCGGCGAAGCGGCGTGCGAAGTGCGCCAGGCCCTCCTCAGGTGCTCCCGCCTGCCAGGATCCGACCACCCGCTCGCCCTCGGTGGTCTTGACGTACACGGTGCCGTCCGCGTCCACCCGTCCGAAGGCAGTCCAGTCGCTCATGTGCCCATCCTCGTTCTCCCGGCGTCGAGGGAACTGGCCCCCGTCGCCGCCACGGCGCAGTCAAGTTGCTTCCGGCATTGTCACAGGTCCGACCCCGTCCGCGTCGAGCGCCTATCGCCGACCGTGACCATACGGTGTCCTAGCGCCCGAATGACCGGATCGGCGCGGAGACGCACCGAGCATTCCCGCTACGGTGAACGAGTGCCACTGGTCGCCGCCACAGTCTGCCCCCATCCGCCCCTGCTCGTGCCCGAGGTGGCGGCCGCCGCCGCACCGGAACTGGACGACCTGCGGGCGGCCTGTGACATCGCCGTACGCGGCCTTTTGACCGCCGACCCGGACGCCGTGGTGCTCCTCGGCGCCGGCCCGGCCACCGGCCCGATCCTGCCCCCGGCCACCGGCTCCCTGCAGCCCTGGGGCGTCGACCTGGACGTGCCGCTGACTCCCGGCCAGCCCGACCGGGGCGCGGTCCTGCCGCTGAGCCTGACCATCGGCGCATGGCTGCTGGCCCGGCACCGTGTGCGGCCGCCGATGACCGCCGTGCAGGTGGCCGCCGACGCGGGCCCCGCCGAGCTGGCCGCGCTCGCCGACCAGATCAGCGCCGTCGGCGCCCGGGTGGCGCTGCTGGTGCTCGGGGACGGGTCGGCCTGCCGGGGGGAGAAGTCTCCCGGGTACGACGACCCGCGCGCCCGCCCGTACGACCAGCGGGTCGCCACGGCCCTGGCCGGGGCGGACCTGGACGTCCTGCTCGACCTCGACCCCGGCCTGTCCGCGGAGCTGAAGGCCGCCGGCCGGGCGCCCTGGCAGGTGCTCGCCGGCGCGGCCCGGTCGGCGGGGCGCCGGTGGCGGGGCGAGCTGCTGCACGACGCCGCCCCCTACGGTGTCGCCTACTTCGTGGCGTCCTGGGAGCCCGCGTGACCCGCGACGGGGTTCGCCCGGTAGGCACGGTCGTCGCGGTGGTCGGCCCGACCGCTGCGGGCAAGTCGGCGCTGAGCATCGCGTTGGCGCACGCCCTGGACGGGGAGGTGGTCAACGCCGACTCGATGCAGCTCTACCGGGGCATGGACATCGGCACCGCCAAGCTGACCCCCGCCGAACGGGACGGGGTGCCGCACCACCTGCTGGACGTCTGGGAGGTCACCGAGCCGGCCAGCGTCGCGGAGTACCAGCGACTGGCCCGTGCCGCGGTGGACGACATCCTGTCCCGGGGCCGGGTGCCGCTGCTGGTCGGCGGCTCAGGGCTGTACGTGCGGGCGGTGCTGGAGCACTTCGACTTCCCGGGCACCGACCCGGCGCTGCGTGAGCGGCTGGAACGGGAGCTGGCCGAGGTCGGCCCGGCGCCGCTGTACGCGCGGCTGCGCGCCGCCGACCCGGCCGCCGCCGAGGGCATCCTGCCCGGCAACGGCCGGCGGATCGTCCGGGCACTGGAGGTGATCGAGCTCACCGGTGCGCCGTTCGCCGCGTCACTGCCCGAGCCGACGCCGTACTACCCGTCGGTGCAGCTCGGGGTCGACCTGGACACCGGGCTGCTGGACGAGCGGATCGCCCTGCGGGTCGACCGGATGTGGGCCGACGGCCTGGTCGCCGAGACCCGCGAGCTGGTCGGGCGGGGGCTGCCCGAGGGGCGGACGGCCAGCCGGGCGCTCGGCTACCAGCAGGTGCTGCGCCTGTTCGCCGGTGAGCTGACCGAGGCGCAGGCGCACGAGGAGACGGTCCGGGCGACCCGGCGGTTCGTCCGCCGCCAGCGTTCCTGGTTCCGGCGCGACCCGCGGATCCACTGGCTGGACTCGGCAACGCCGGACCTGATCGAGGCCGCCCTGCGCCTGGTGCCCGCCGCTGCGCGATGATGGAGACGTGGAGTTCACCAAGGGCCACGGCACCGGCAACGACTTCGTCCTCCTTCCCGACCCGGACGGTCAGCTCGATCTGACCCCGGAGTTGGTCGCGGCGCTCTGCGACCGACGGCGGGGCATCGGCGCGGACGGGGTGCTGCGGGTGGTCCGCGCGGCCAAGCATCCCGACGGCGCCGGGCAGGCCGGTGAGGCCGAGTGGTTCATGGACTACTGGAACGCCGACGGCTCGTTCGCCGAGATGTGCGGCAATGGCGCCCGGGTTTTCGTCCGCTACCTGATCGACACCGGGCTGGCCACGCCTGCGGGTGCGGCGCTGCCGGTGGCCACCCGCGCCGGCCTGGTACGCGCGCTGGTCGAGGGGGACACCGTCGCCGTCGAGATGCGCCGTCCCCGGCTGCACGCCGGCTCGGCGGCCACCTTGGGCGGGCTGACCCTGCCCGGCACCGCCGTGGACGTCGGCAACCCGCACCTGGTCTGTGTCCTGCCGGCTGCCCTGGACCTGTCCGCGCTGGACCTCAAGACCGCGCCCGGCTACGACCCGGAGGTCTTCCCGGCCGGGGTGAACGTGGAGTTCATCGTGGCGGGCGAGCCGGTCGACGGCACTGACGAGCACACCCTGATGCGGGTGTACGAGCGCGGCAGCGCGGAGACCCTCTCCTGCGGCACCGGCGCCTGCGCGGTGGCCGCCGTGGCCCTGCGCGACGGCGGCCGGGACGCCGGGGTGGTCGCGGTGGACGTCCTCGGTGGCCGCGTCACGGTCACCGTGACGGACGTCTCCTGCTGGCTCTCCGGCCCTGCCGTCCTGGTGGCCACCGGAGAGGTCGACCTCGCCGCGCTGCCCGGGGCCGCCTGACCCTGCCCCCTGTTGATCAAGAGGTTTGCGTCACCAGCGAGGCGCTGGATGACGCAGCCCTCTTGATCAACAGGGGTTGGGAAGGGTCAGGGGGTGGCGGAGGCGTTGGCGGCGATCTCGGGGAGGTCGGCGGGGCCGGGGTCGGCGGCCGGCAGCGGGCTGGGGTTGTGGGCGGCGGCGCGCACGGCGGCGGCGACCGCCGGGGCGACCCGGGGGTCGAAGACGCTCGGCACGATCACCGTCGGGTTGATCTTTTCCTCGCCGACCACGTCGGCGATGGCCCGGGCGGCCGCGATCGCCATCTCCTCGGTGAACTCCTCGGCGTGCGCGTCGAGCATGCCGCGGAAGACACCCGGGAAGGCGAGCACGTTGTTGATCTGGTTCGGCTGGTCCGAGCGGCCGGTGGCGACCACCGCGGCGTACTTGCGCGCCTCCCGCGGGTCGACCTCCGGGTCCGGGTTGGCGAGCGCGAAGACGATCGAGTCCTTGGCCATTCCGGCGATGTCGTCGCCGGTCAGCAGGTTCGGCGCGCTCACCCCGATGAACACGTCGGCACCCTGGATCGCGCCCGGCAGATCGCCGGAGTAGTTCTCCTTGTTGGTGTTCTCCGCCAGCCACTGCCAGGCCGAGTTGAGCCCGGTCTGCCCGCGGTGCAGGGCGCCCTCCCGGTCGTACGCGATGATGTCGCCGACGCCCTGGCGCAGCAGCAGCTTCATGATCGCGGTGCCGGCCGCGCCGGCACCGGAGACCACCACCCGGACGTCCGCGAGCTGCTTGCCCACCACCCGCAGCGCGTTGGTCAGCGCGGCCAGCACGCAGATCGCGGTGCCGTGCTGGTCGTCGTGGAAGACCGGAATGTCCAGCAGCTCCCGCAGCCGGGCCTCGATCTCGAAGCAGCGCGGCGCGGCGATGTCCTCCAGGTTGATCCCGCCGTACGCCGGCGCGATCGCCTTGACGATGGCCACGATCTCGTCGGTGTCCTGGGTGTCCAGCACCACCGGCCAGGCGTCCACCCCGCCGAAGCGCTTGAACAGCGCCGCCTTGCCCTCCATCACCGGCAGCGACGCGGCCGGCCCGAGGTTGCCCAGGCCGAGCACCGCGGAGCCGTCGCTGACCACCGCGACGGTGTTGCGCTTGATGGTCAGCCGGCGGGCGTCCGCCGGGTTCTCGGCGATCGCCATGCAGACCCGGGCAACCCCCGGGGTGTACGCCCGGGACAGCTCGTCACGGTTGCGCAGCGCGACCTTCGAGGTCACCTCGATCTTGCCGCCCAGGTGCAGCAGGAACGTCCGGTCCGAAACCTTGCGCACGTCGACGCCGTCCAGCGCGGTCAGCGCGTCGACCACCTGGTCGGCGTGGCTCGCGTCGGCGGTGTCACAGGTCAGGTCGACGATCACGTGGGTCGGGTCCGAGTCCACCACGTCCAACGCCGTGACGATCGCCCCGGCTTCGCCGACCGACGTGGTGAGCCGGCCGATCGAGGAGGCGTCCGCGGTTACGGCGATCCGGATGGTGATTGAAAATCCGGCGCTCGGCAGTCGGGTGATGGCCACGGGATCCCTCCGTCACGGCTGGGCGGCCGCTCGGCCGCCGCCCCGCATTTCTACCGGGTTGTCGAGGTCGGCCGGCATTCGCCCCCACTTTTGGTGACCCCTGGGGTGGGCATATAGCAGGTGCGCTCAGCGTTGCGTCATGTCAGGATTACTTTCTACTTATCAAAACGGACAGGAGACCCGCTTGCGAGACCAGGAGAGCTTCGTCCCCGTCGAGGACGAGTTCGACGACGTCACCACTGGCGAGATGGAGCTGTCGGAGCGGCAGTCGCTGCGACGCGTACCGGGCCTCTCCACCGAGCTCACCGACGTCACCGAGGTGGAATACCGGCAGCTGCGGCTGGAGCGGGTCGTCCTGGTGGGTGTCTGGACCGAGGGCACGGTGACCGACGCGGAGAATTCGCTGACCGAGCTGGCCGCGCTGGCCGAGACCGCTGGTTCGCAGGTGCTCGAAGGGCTGATCCAGCGCCGCACCCGACCCGACCCAGCCACCTACATCGGCCGCGGCAAGGTTGAGGATCTCGGCGCGGTGGTGCTGTCCAGCGGTGCCGACACGGTGATCTGTGACGGCGAGCTGTCCCCGTCCCAGCTGCGCAACCTGGAGCAGCGCACCAAGGTCAAGGTGGTCGACCGGACGGCGCTGATCCTCGACATCTTCGCCCAGCACGCCAAGAGCAAGGAAGGCAAGGCGCAGGTCGAGCTGGCCCAGCTTGAATACCTGCTGCCGCGACTGCGCGGTTGGGGCGAGACGCTCTCCCGGCAGACCGGTGGTAGCGGTCGCGGCGGTGGCGCCGGCGGCGGCGTGGGTCTGCGTGGTCCCGGTGAGACCAAGCTGGAGACCGATCGGCGTCGGATCCGTACCCGCATCTCCCGGCTGCGCCGCGAGATCAAGGGCATGAAGACGGTACGCCAGACCAAGCGTGCGCGGCGTTCCCGTAACGCCGTCCCCGCGGTGGCCATCGCCGGCTACACCAACGCCGGCAAGTCCAGCCTGCTCAACCGGCTGACCGGCGCGGGCGTGCTGGTGGAGAACGCGCTGTTCGCCACCCTGGACCCGACCACCCGTAAGGCCACCGCCTCCGACGGGCGGCTCTACACCCTCTCCGACACGGTCGGTTTCGTCCGGCACCTGCCGCACCAGATCGTCGAGGCGTTCCGCTCGACGCTGGAGGAGGTCGCCGAGTCGGATCTGGTGGTGCACGTCGTCGACGGCACCCATCCGGATCCGGAGGAGCAGGTTCGGGCGGTCCACGAGGTGCTCGCCGAGGTGGGCGCGGACCGGCTTCCCGAGCTGCTGGTGGTCAACAAGACCGACTCGGCCGACGAGGACACGCTACTGCGGCTCAAGCGGCTCTGGCCGGACGCGATCTTCGTCTCCGCGCACTCCGGGTGGGGCATTGACGGGCTGCGCGAGGCGATCGAGGAGCGGTTGCCGCGCCCGGCTGTGGAGGTCCGCGCTGTGCTGCCGTACGACCGGGGTGACCTGGTGGCGCGGGTGCACCGCACGGGCGAGGTGCTCAGCACGTCACACCTGCCGGAGGGCACGCTGCTGCACGTCCGGGTCGGTGCGGCGCTCGCCGCTGAGCTGGCGCCGTTCGATGTCGAGCGGCAGGGTCAGGCGGCTGGCGTCCGGGCCTGAGCGTCCACGCGTCATCCAACAGAAACGCGTGGCATGCGACACTGGCCGAATGCGCCGCGTTGTTTCCTCGGTCACGGTTGCCCTCGGCCTGCTTGGGGCAACCGTGGCGCTCGCCGGAGTCGCCGCTGCGGCACCCGCTCCCGGGTCGTCCGAGCAGCCTGCCGTCACGCCTGGTAAGAAGCGTTGCACGATCGTTGACGAGCGGCTCCGGGAGTTGTCCGGGCTGGTGGCCACCAAGAGCGGCTACATCGTCATCAACGACGGCACCGACAACGCGGCACGCAAGCGGGTCTTCTTCCTGGACAGTAAGTGCAAGATCTCGAAGGAGCCGGTCCGGTACTCGGGGCAGGGTCCGTTCGACACCGAGGACCTCGCCCTCTCCAAGGACGGCGCGACCCTCTGGATCGCCGACATCGGCGACAACGCCACCTCGAAGGAGCGCCGTACCCGGATCGCGCTCTGGTCGATGCCGGTCACCGGCGCCAAGCAGCCGGTGTTGCACCGGCTCTCCTACCCGGAGGGCAAGCCGCACGACGCCGAGGCGCTGATCATCGGCGACGACGGCAAACCTTTGATCATCACGAAGGTGACCAGCGGCAAGGCCGAGATCTACACGCCGGCAGCGGCGTTGAAGAACGGTGACACCGACCCGGTGCCGATGCGCAAGGTCGGCGACATCTCACTGCCTCGGACAGAGACCGAGAACCCGCTCAACACGTTCGGTCGGGTCGCGATCACGGGCGCGGCGCGGTCGCCGGACGGCGCGCGGGTGGTCCTGCGCACCTACGCGGACGCCTTCGAGTTCGACGTGACCGGCGGTGACATCGTCGGTGCGCTCACCACCGAGAAGCCCCGGGTCACGCCGCTCGCCGACCCGTTCGGTGAGGCCATCACCTACACCCTGGACGGCAAGACCTTCCTCACCGTCTCCGACGGTCAGCAGTTCACCGAGGACGACACGGTCGACATCCTCAGCTATACGCCGTCCACCTCGACGGCGGCGCCGCTGGCGGCCGCCGGTGGCGCCAAACCGGGCGCCTCGAAGTCCTGGATCGACGGGCTGAGCTTCGACGACATCACCTACCTGGTCGGCGCGGTCGGGCTGGTCGGTCTGCTGCTGGTCGGTGCCGGCATCATCGGCATCCTTCGTGCCCGCCGCCGGCCGCCGGCCGCCGACGCGTCTGACCGCTCTGATCCGGACAGCGCTCCCGTCGACCGGCGCGGCGGCCGTGCCGACGACGGTTTCCCGGCGGCCGGTGACCGCTCAGGCGGTGTCTACGGCGGCGGCGCGCCGGCTGGCGGCGCGGTCTACGGCGGAGGTCGTGGTGGTCCGGGCCCGGCGGGTGGTGCGGCCCCGGCAGGTGGCGCGGTGTACGGCGGTGGCCGTCCGGCGGCTGCCGATGGTGGCTACGGCCCGGCCCGGCCCGGCGGCGGAGGAGCCGGTGGTGGTGTCTACGGCGGCGGTCGTCCCCCTGCGGGTGGCGGTGGCCGGCCTGCGGGTGGCGGTGGCGGTCGTCCCCCTGCGGGTGGCGGCGGTCGTCCCGGCGGTGGCGTGTACGGCGGCGGTGGCCAGCCTGGCGGCGGCCAGCCTGGCGGCGGTCGTGCGGAGCCGCCCCGGCGTGGTGGTCAGGAGCCCGACTACCGGGGCCAGCGGCCCGGCCGTCGGCGTGACGAGGACGTGCCCGGTGACCCGTACGGGCAGTATCCCGGTGGCGGTCGTGGCCACCGGGGCGACCGTTACTGACGCCTCGGATCAGGGCTGTGGCGTGCGATGGCCGATCGATCGAACCGTCGTCAGGTCAGCGCGGGTGAGCGCTGTCGGCACTCACCCGCGGACCGGTCAGATCCGACGTAGCACCGCCACGACCCGGCCCATGATGGTGGCGTCGTCACCGGGGATCGGGTCGAAGGCCGGGTTCTGCGGCATCAGCCAGACGTGCCCGTCGCGCCGCCGGTAGGTCTTCACCGTCGCCTCGCCATCGAGCATGGCTGCCACGATCTCGCCCGAGTCGGCGGTCGGCTGCTGCCGGACGACCACCCAGTCGCCGTCGCAGATCGCCGCGTCGAGCATCGAGTCACCCTTGACCTGGAGCATGAAGACCTCGCCCTCGCCCACCAGCTCGCGGGGGAGGGGGAAGATGTCCTCCACCGCCTGCTCGGCGAGGATCGGCCCACCGGCGGCGATCCGGCCCAGCATCGGCACGTACGCCGGAGTTGGCCGCTGTGCCCGGCTCAGCTCGTCGTCGATGGCCTCGCTGGGGGCGCGGACGTCCACCGCGCGCGGCCGGTTGGGGTCGCGGCGCAGGAAGCCCTTCTTCTCCAGCTCCTTGAGCTGATAGGCGACGCTGGACGGCGACACCAGGCCGACCGCCTCGCCGATCTCCCGGACGCTTGGCGGGTAGCCGTGCCGCTCCACCCAGTTGCGGATGAACTCCAGGATGCGGCGCTGGCGGGCGGTCAGGTCGACCGTCGCCGGGTCGGGGAAGGTGCTGACCACCGGAGTGACCGGGCGCACGGCGGGCTGGCCCGTCCGGCTGCGCGCGGCGCTGCGGCGTCGGGTGGCCGGTGGGCCCGCCTCGGTGATCTGCTGCGGGCTCTTCGGCCGGCTGGCCCGGTCCTCGGTCACGTCCGTCCTCCCTGGTCGGCGCTGGGTGCCTCGTCGGCTCGTGGTGCGTGCGGTGGTGCCACGACGGTGCTGAGGGTGGTGCGTCGCCGGGGGTGCTGAAGATCCATCACGCCCGGTTGTTCCTGACCGTATAGGTGAGATCGGTCATTTTCAAACATCTGTACGACCTCTCACCGGCGTGTCGGGGTGAAAAACGGCTCCGGTCGTACGGATGTTCTGATAAATGGTACGTCGGGTAGCACGGGTGTTCGATCGTCGGCCGTTTTCCGGGCCGCTTCGGCCTGCCGGCCGGTAACTCGCGCGGCGCCCCGACGTTGGGTCTTCCGGCGGGGCGTTGGGGTGCTGATGACCGGATGGTCCGTGACGCGCCGGACATGCCGGCCAACTTGACCCGGGTTCGCCCGCGACATACGGTCAACCCCTAGATGTAGTAGTGACACGGGCGTAAGTTGCCTACAGGTTGGGTCCGACTACCGACCGCACTCCCGTAGGGTTGCTCACGGCGGGGGCCATCTGAGGGTGGCGCCGTCGCGGTGAGCCATGTCCGGGGGTGCCCGGTGCGACCGAGTTGATCATGATTAGGAGGTAGGCGATGCGGTGTCCGTACTGCCGGCACGCTGACTCCCGGGTGGTCGACTCGCGGGAGGCCGACGACGGCCAGCTCATCCGACGGCGACGGTCCTGCCCGGAGTGCGGCAAGCGGTTCACCACCGTCGAGGAGGCGGTCCTCGCGGTCGTCAAGCGCAGCGGGGTGACCGAGCCGTTCAGCCGTACGAAGATCATCGGCGGGGTGCGCAAGGCGTGCCAGGGTCGGCCGGTCGACGAGGACTCGATCGCGCTGCTGGCCCAGAAGGTCGAAGAGACCGTACGGGCCAAGGGCGCGGCCGAGATCCCCAGCCACGACGTGGGGCTGGCCATCCTGGGCCCTCTGCGGGACCTGGACGAGGTGGCGTACCTGCGGTTCGCCAGCGTCTACCGGTCCTTCGACTCGCTCGCCGACTTCGAGCAGGAGATCGAGACATTGCGGGCCGCCGCCCGCGCCCGAGAGGGCGCGGTGGAGGCCGGGGCGGCGGGGACCGCCGGCCGTACCAATTGAGGTTGTGTTGCTGACAGGTGGACGCGCGGCGGGTGACCGCGTGGACGAGGGGGCGGATGAGATGTCGGGGGATGGTGTGACGACAAGCAGGTCACGGAGCAAGGCCAGCGCGAGCGCCGGGCTGAAGATCGAGCGCGTGTGGACGACTGAGGGGGTCCACCCGTACGACGAGATCGCCTGGGAGCGCCGCGACGTCGTGATGACGAACTGGCGGGACGGCTCGATCAACTTCGAGCAGCGCGGGGTGGAGTTCCCGGAGTCGTGGAGCGTCAACGCGGCGAACATCGTGACCACGAAGTACTTCCGGGGCGCGGTGGGCACCCCGGAGCGGGAGTGGTCGCTCAAGCAGTTGATCGACCGGGTGGTCAGCACCTACCGCACCGCGGGTGAGGAGTACGGCTACTTCGCCAGCCCGGCCGACGCCGAGATCTTCGGGCAGGAGCTGACCTGGATGCTGCTGCACCAGGTGTTCAGCTTCAACTCGCCGGTCTGGTTCAACGTCGGCACGCCGTCGCCGCAGCAGGTCAGCGCCTGCTTCATCCTGGCCGTCGACGACTCGATGGACTCGATCCTCGACTGGTACAAGGAGGAGGGGCTGATCTTCAAGGGCGGCTCCGGCTCCGGCGTCAACCTGTCGCGGATCCGCTCCTCTCGGGAGTTGCTCTCCTCCGGTGGCACCGCCTCCGGCCCGGTCAGCTTCATGCGCGGCGCGGACGCCTCCGCCGGCACCATCAAGTCCGGCGGCGCGACCCGGCGGGCGGCCAAGATGGTCATCCTCGACGTGGACCACCCGGACATCGAAGAGTTCGTGGTCACCAAGGCGCGCGAGGAGAACAAGATCCGCGCCCTGCGCGACGCCGGGTTCGACATGGACCTCGGCGGCGCCGACATCGTCAGCGTGCAGTACCAGAACGCCAACAACTCGGTCCGGGTCTCTGACGAGTTCATGTCGGCGGTGCAGAACGGCGGCGGCTTCGACCTGCGCGGCCGGCTGGACGGCGCGGTGATCGACACCGTCGACGCCAAGAAGCTGTTCCGCACCATCGCCCAGGCCGCCTGGGAGTGTGCCGACCCCGGCCTGCAGTACGACGACACCATCAACGACTGGCACACCTGCCCGGAGACCGGCCGGATCACCGCGTCGAACCCGTGCTCGGAGTACCTGCACCTGGACAACTCCTCGTGCAACCTGGCCTCGCTGAACCTGATGAAGTTCCTCCGCGCCGACGGTGGCTTCGAGGTGGAGAAGTTCGTCAAGTCGATCGAGATGGTCATCACCGCCATGGACATCTCGATCTGCTTCGCCGACTTCCCGACCGAGAAGATCGGTGAGACCACCCGCGCCTACCGGCAGCTCGGCATCGGCTACGCCAACCTGGGCGCCCTGCTGATGGCCTCCGGCCTGCCGTACGACTCGGAGCAGGGCCGTTCGGTCGCCGCGGCGATCACCTCGCTGATGAACGGCACCGCGTACCGCCGCTCGGCCGAGCTGGCTGGCATCGTGGGCCCGTACGACGGCTACGCCCGCAACGCCGAGCCGCACAAGCGGGTCATGCGCAAGCACGCCGCCGCCAACGACGAGATCAAGCCCACCAGCACGGTGGCCACCGCGATCGTCCGCGAGGCGACCAAGCAGTGGACCCAGGGCAACAAGATCGGTGACAAGAACGGCTGGCGCAACTCGCAGGCCAGCGTCCTCGCGCCGACCGGCACCATCGGCCTGATGATGGACTGCGACACCACCGGCGTCGAGCCGGACCTGGCGCTGGTCAAGTTCAAGAAGCTGGTCGGCGGCGGCTCGATGCAGATCGTCAACCAGACGGTGCCGCGCGCCCTGCGCAGCCTCGGCTACCCCGAGGAGCAGGTCGAGGCGATCGTCGAGCACATCGCCGACCACGGCCACGTGGTGGACGCCCCCGGCCTCAAGCCGGAGCACTACCCGGTCTTCGACTGCGCGATGGGTGAGCGGTCGATCGCCCCGATGGGCCACGTGCGGATGATGGCTGCCGTCCAGCCGTTCATCTCCGGCGCCATCTCCAAGACGGTCAACATGCCCGAGCAGGCCACCGTCGAGGACGTCGAGAAGATCTACTTCGAGGGCTGGAAGCTCGGCCTCAAGGCGCTGGCGATCTACCGGGACAACTGCAAGGTCGGCCAGCCGCTCTCGGTGGCCAAGCCGAACAAGACCACCGCCCCGGCCGCCGTCGAGGCCGCCAAGGCCGCGCCGGTCGTCGAGAAGGTCGTCGAGTACCGGCCGGTGCGCAAGCGTCTGCCGAAGAAGCGCCCGTCCGAGACGGTCTCCTTCTCCGTCGGCGGTGCCGAGGGCTACCTCACCGCGTCGTCCTACCCGGACGACGGCCTCGGTGAGGTCTTCCTCAAGATGTCCAAGCAGGGCTCCACCCTGGCCGGTGTGATGGACGCCTTCTCGGTGGCCATCAGCATCGGTCTGCAGTACGGCGTGCCGCTGGAGACGTTCGTCAGCAAGTTCACCAACATGCGCTTCGAGCCGGCCGGCATGACCGACGACCCGGACGTGCGCATGGCGGCGTCGGTGATGGACTACATCTTCCGTCGCCTGGCGCTGGACTTCCTGCCCTACGAGCGCCGCGCCGAGCTGGGCATCTTCACGGCCAGCGAGCGGGCCGCCCAGTTGCGGGCCGAGGCTGAGGCGGAGAGCGCCGCGGTGACCGGTGCGGAGCTCACCGCGATGGCGTCCTCGGCGCCGGTGGAGGCCCCGGCCAAGCCGGAGCCCGTCGCCCAGCCGGCCCAGGAACTCGCCGAGGTGGCCGCCGCCAAGCCGGCCCCGAACGTGGGTTCCAGCACCGAGTTGCTGGAGGCCGTGATCGGCAAGGCCGCCGACGCGCCGCTCTGCTTCACATGCGGTACGAAGATGCGCCCCGCCGGTAGCTGCTACGTCTGCGAGGGCTGCGGCTCCACCAGCGGCTGCAGCTGACGTACGCGAAACACCGCACTGCCCCGGCCTCCTGATGGAGGTCGGGGCAGCGCCGTTTGCAGGTTCTCCCAGACCCGGGGAAAGCGTGCAGAGGCGGGCGCCCGACCAGCGGCAGAACCCGGGCGCCTGATCTTGGCGAGCCGTATGGCAGGCAGGTAGGCACCGCCGATGGCTCGGCTGGGCAGCGTTGCGTTCTGGGTCATCAGCCGATCGGATGACCGAAGGCGATGATCGGCTATTTCCATGTGCGACGGACACCCTGCGACGCTTAGGAAGGAGGCATGACCAACGAGGTGACCGTTCCCCTGCTGCCGTGCGCATCCATTGACGACATCGAAACCTTCTACGGAGTTCTCGGTTTCCGCACCACGTACAAGCAGCGCAAGCCCAACGCGTGTGTGGGGCTCCAGCGGGAAGACGTGCATCTGCAGTTCTTCGAGATCGCCGGATTTGACCCGGAGCAGTCCTATGGCTCCTGTCTCGTACTCACCGCGGACATCGAGGGACTACACCGGGCATTCGCAGCCGGCATGCGCGCCGCGTACGGCAAGGTACTGGTGTCCGGAACGCCGCGGATGACCCGGCCCAGGGCGCGGAAGAACGCCGACGGGTTGGGCGGATTCAGCGTCATCGACCCAGGCGGCAACTGGATCCGCGTCTTTCGGGACGCCGCCACCGCGCCCATGCCGGCCACCACGCCTGCCGGGCGGCTGGCCAAGGCCCTAGCGAATGCTGTCGTGCAGGCCGATTCCAGGGGAAGCGTCGGACAGGCCGTTCGGATCCTCGACAGCGCGTTGGCCCGCCCGCAAGCCGACGACGACCCGGTCGAGCAGGTAGAGGTCCTGGTCTACCGCGCCGAACTCGCGATGGTGCTGCACGATCCAAAGACTGCGGCCGAGATGCTGGCCCGCGCCCAGTCCGTCACGCTCACGGAAGATGAATCCGAAAGGGCGGCACCCGCGTTCGACAATGCCGCCGAACTCGCAGCAGCACTGCGGTGACTCACCAGGCGGGCGATCGGCTCAGGGAATCCGGGCCGGCGGGTGCTCTTGCTCACCGCCAGACCACGGCACGCCTCCTGAGCTTCGAGTCTTGGGACCTTCGGCTACCGGATGCTCCGTACGAACTCCGTCCACGCGCCTCTCGTGAAGCGAAGGGTCGACCCGCTGGGGTTCTTGCTGTCGCGCACCGCGATGCCCGTATCCACTTCGGCTACCTCGACGCACGCGCCACCGTTGTTGTCGCTGTAGCTCGACTTGCGCCAGACCAGGCGATCCGAGGTCTCCATGATCACTCTCTCAGGTCTGTTGCCGCCCCATGTCGTCCGCCATCCTCAGGATGAGCTTGCGCGACTCTACCGGCCCGAGAGCGGCTGCCCGGAGTCGGTCCCACAGCCGAGTGTAGGCCCGCACCGCGTCCGGCCGGTCAAGGTAGTCGGCGTCGGTGAAGGTCTCGACGTAGATGACGTCCGATGCCGCGTCATCACCGAAGCGCAGGATGATGAAGCTGAACGAGGCTGTCTCGTAGGTCTGCGCGTCGAACGGGAAGACTTGGAGCGCGACGTTGGATTGCTCGCCGACCTCCGCCAGATGTAGGAGCTGGCTACGCATCGTTGCCCCGTCGCCGATACTCCGGCGCAGTGCCGACTCGCTGAGAACGAAGCTCAGGTCGGGTCCATCGTCCTGCCGCAGGATCGACTGTCGCTCCATGCGAATGGCGACCTGCCGGTCGACCTCATCGGTGGACGGCCGTGGATGGGCGATCGCATTCATGGCTCGGATGTATGGCTCGATCTGGAGGACTCCCGGGATGACCTCCGGCTGGTACCAGCGGATCTCTGAAGCGTCACCCTCAAGGTCCAGGTACTGGCGGAACCAGTCCGGCACGGCGTTTCGGTAGGTGCTCCAGCGCCCGCGTTGCCGCCCTGCCCGTGCGAGGTCGCGTAGAGGCTCGACTTCGTCCCCGCGTACGCCGTAGAGATCGAGCAGCAGGTTCAGATCGGTCAGCTTGATCCCCGACTGTCCAAGCTCGACCCTGCTGATCTTGCTTGCTGCCGCGTCGATGACAGCAGCCGCCTCATCCTGGGTCTTGCCTGCACCCTCACGAGCCCGTTTGAGGGCAAGACCGAGACGCCGTCGCTGGATCGTCGGGTTCACCACCGGTTGATTATGGCCCGGTCCGGGCGAGGAACCGCGACACGCCGCTAGGAGGTTCCCAAAGTAGGAGTCCAACTTTAGCCTACTTGTACTTCCAAATTAGGAGTCCAAGTTCGGGGATGTCATGGGACCGCGGGTGTCATACGACGACTACGTGCTGGCGGTGGCGATGACGCTGGCACGGCGGCATCGGCCGGTCTGGTCGTGGCGGCGGTGGCGTCGGGTCTGTCGCTGCGGCGCGGATCTGCCCTGCCGGGCCCGACACCGCATCCCGATCCGGCGAGGCCACTGGCCAGGGGAGGAGCAGGAGTGACCGAGGATCAGGTCGGACGAATCCTCTCCGTGCACCTGCCCGGCGTCGACGGCCTGTGCGCTGGCTGTCGCTGGTGGTGGGCACGGCTGTCTCCGTACCCCTGCTATCAGGCGGAATGGGCCGCCCGCTGGCACGCACGGGTCGCCACCCGGCGCTTTCTGGACGGCCTGCCGTGACCACGCACGGCCCGGTCCTTCCGGTGTGGACCTGCGGTGGCTGCGACGGCCCCTGGCCCTGCCAGACCAGGCGCACCGAGTTGCGCGCCGAGTTTGACGGTGCTCCGGTATCGCTGGGCCTCTACATGGGCTCCTACCTGGTCTGGGCGGCCGAGGACCTGACCTGGGTGCCCGCCGGGCTGCTGCACCGGCGCTTCCTGGGCTGGATTCGGTGAGTCTGATCCGGCGGGGCGACGAGCGGTTCCACTACAGCGACAACTCGCACAGGTGGATCCCGCCAGACCCGGACTACGACCAGGAAGCCTGGGACGAGATGGTCCGGCAGCACCAACGTCAGCACCTGGAGGAGATATCCCGGCGCAGGAAGCCGCGCCCGTGACCCGGGGGAGGCGGGGTCGGTATTGCCGGGGGATGGCTGCGACGATCAGGGCATGACGACCGCTGAGGCGTACGCCAGGTTCGCCAACCGCGAGGTGCGGCGGGTCTCGCCCGCGTACGAGCGGCTGTCCCGGGCGGTGTCCCGGGACGCCGATCTGCTCGCCCTGCTCGACGGGCTCCCGCCGGCCAAGCGGCAGCCGAACCTGCTGTTCGGCGTCGTCCGGTGGCTCGGCGGCCCGGTCGAGGACCCGGCGGCGTTCCACGACTACGCGGTGGCGAACTGGCCGGCCATCGAGGCGCAGATGCGGGCTCGGGCCACCCAGACGAACGAGGCCGGCCGGTGCGCGGTCCTGCTGCCGGTGCTCGCCGCGCTGCCGCAGCCGCTTGCCCTGCTGGAGGTCGGGGCGTCCGCCGGGCTCTGCCTCTATCCCGACCGGTACGCCTACCGCTACGGCGAGCACCGGGTCGGCTCCGGGGAGCCGGTCCTGGAGTGCGCGGCCAGCGGGTTGGTCCCGCCGGCGGCCGTACCCCAGGTGGTGTGGCGGGCAGGACTGGACCTCAACCCCCTCGACGTGACCGACCCCGACGACGTGTCCTGGTTGGACGCGCTGATCTGGCCGGAGCACGCGCACCGGCGGGCGCGGCTGCGGGCCGCGGCGGCGGTCGCCGCGGCCGAACCGCCGCTGCTGATTCGTGGCGACCTGGTGGACGACCTGCCGGCGCTGGCCGCGCGGGCGCCGGCGGAAGCGACGCTGGTGGTCTTCCACACCTCCGTGCTCTATCAGGTGCCCGTGCCGCGCCGGGAGGCGTTCGTCCGGCTGGTCCGTGGGCTGCCCGGTCACTGGATCGCCAACGAGGACCCGGAGGTGCTGCCCTATGAAGGGCTGCCGGAGTCGCCGGAGGAGGGGCTGTACAACGTCCTGGCGCTGGACGGCACGCCGCTGGCCTGGACCCGAGGTCACGGTCAGGCGATGAGCTGGTTCGCCTGACGCCCTTCCCCGGCAGGCGATCAGGTCAGCATCCGGGCGCGCAGGGCCCGGCTGAACCAGTCCACTGCCGGGGCCACCCCGCCGCCGGTCGACCATCCGTTGATCACCGCGAGCAGGTCGAGGTAGCGGTCCCGGCGGGGGTCGTTCGCCGTGTCCAGCCGGTCCAGCAGCCGCTGGCGCAGGTCGGCGTCATCGGGTCGGTTGGTGAGGTGTGCGTACCGGCCGACGACCGCCGCGACCACCGGATCGGCCTCGGGTCCGGTCGGATCGAGACCGGCCGCCAGGGCGGGGGCCACACCGTCCCGGACCACCGCGATGGCGTCCGGGCGGGGCAGCCCTGGGACGTCGTGGTCGGCGGCGTACTGCCGCACCAGCCGTCGCATGCTGGCCCGGAAGTCCGGGTCCTGGGCCAGCTCGGCCAGCTCCACCCACGCCTGCACCTGCTCGGTGCGGGGATCGTCGGACAGCTCTGGGGTCAGCGACCGCATGATCCCCGGGTACGCCGGTGTGGTGGCCAGGCCGTCGAAGACCGCGTCGAGGAAGTCGGCGACCAGCCGTCGACGTTCCTGCCCGGAGAGCCGGGCCAGGGTGTGCAGCAGCTCCATTTCCTCGGCTCCTCCACCGCGCTTGGCAGCCGCGGCGAGCACCGCCTGGCGTAGCCGCAGCACCCGGATCTGCACCGCCAACGCCTCGGCGTGCGCCGCGGCCACCTCGTGCAGCGGAACCTCGTGGTCCACCACCCGTCGGATGGCGGCGAGGTCCACGCCGAGGTCGCGCAGCGTCCGGACCAGCTCCAACCGGGCGGCGGCATCGGGGCCGTAGCGGCGGTAGCCGGCCGGGCTGCGGTCGGTCGGTGGCACGATGCCCCGGTCGGCGTAGTAGCGGATGGTCTTGACGCTCAGGCCGGTCCGTTGGGCCAGTTCGCCGATCGTGTAACGCGTCTCGCCGTTCATGCCCCTCACCATGCTGTCTCCTCCCGGTGGAGACTCAAGCGGCTGGTGCCGACGGTCAGCCGAGGAACGCCGCGAGCGTCGCGGTGAACCGGTCGGCGTCGTCGAGCCACGGGTAGTGTCCCGCGCCGGGCTGGACGACCAGGTCGGCGCCCGGCATCAGCTCGCCGAGCTGGGCCACCAGGCCCGGCGGCGCGCCGAGGTCGACCTCGCCGGCGAGCAGCAGCACCGGGCCGTGGTGTGCGGCGAGTGCGGCGCGGGTAGCCGCCGGATCGAAGGCGCCGTCGGCGCCGAAGACCCGGGCCGCCTCCTGGTTGCGCTGGTGGGGCTCGGCCGCCTGGTGTACCCGGGCGGCGGCGTCCCACCGGCCGTAGAAGAACGGCGCGATCGCCTGCCAGGCGTCGTCGGTGGCCCGACCGGCCACCATCGAGTCCAGTGCCGCGACCGCCGCCGGGTACCACGGCTCACCGGCCCGGACCCGGGTGACCTCCTCGCGGAGCGCGGCGGTCGCCGCGAGCCCGACCGCCCGGGTGCTCGGGGTCACCAGCGCGAGCCGGCCCACCCGCTCGGGGTGCCGGGCGGCGTACTGCAACGCCACGTTGGCGCCTGCGGAGTGCCCGAGCAGGTCCAGCCGGTCGAGGTCCAAGTGCCGGCGCAGCGCCTCCACATCACCGACCAGCCGGTCACAGCGGTAGCTGGAGACGTCCGCCGGCTCGGCCGACCGGCCGGTGCCCCGATGGTCGAGGACGACCAACGTCCGGTACGCGCCCAGACCGCCGAGGTCACCGAAGTACGCCGAATCGCGCATCGGGCCGCCGGGCAGGCAGACCAGCGGGGCGCCACCGCCGAGGACCCGGTAGGCGAGCATGGTGCCGTCCGGAGCGGTGAAGGTGGTCATGAGCACACCCTGCCAGGACCGGTCGCCCTGCGGGAGCCGCCCGGCGCCGCTCAGCGGGCCCGCTCGTGGCGGATCAGGACGACCCCGTTGCCGAACTTCCTGCTCTCGACCAGCCGCAGGCCGGTCGGGGCGTCGCTGTCGGGGAAGAGGCGGCGGCCCCGGCCGAGTAACACCGGGTGGATGTAGGTCCGGTATTCGTCGATCAGGTCGTGCCGGGCGAACGTGGCGGCCAGGTCGGCCCCGCCGAGCGCCAGGTCGCCACCGGGTTCGGCGGTGAGCTTCCGGACCTGCTCGACGTCGACCTCACGCACCACGGTGGCGTTCCAGTCGGCGTGGTCGAGCGTACGGGAGTAGACGATCTTCGGCATGTCCCGCCAGATCTGGGCGTACTCGCGCATCGGGGCACTGGCGGTCGGGTCCTGGTCGGCGGTCGGCCAGAACGCGGCCATCAGTTGGTAGCTGACGCGCCCGTTGAGGAACCCGCCCATCGGGGCGATGACCTCGTTGAAGTGCTCGTGCAGCTCGTTGTCGACCTGGTGCCAGCTGAGGTCGCCGCCCGGGCCCTCGAAGAACCCGTCCAGCGACAGGCTCATGTGCACAACGATCTTCCGCATCGTGTTCCCTCCGTGTTCCTCGACGGGTGCCGTGCCGAGCATCGTCGGACCCTACGACGGAATCGTCGGCCGCTCCGCCGACACCGGCGGCATGTCGCGCATCCGGCGCAGCGGGGAGCAGACCACGAACAGGCACGCCGCCCAGGTGCCCAGCACGCACACCCAGAGCGCCCCGCGCAGTCCCAGCGCGGTACCGAGCGCGCCGCCGGCCAGTGCGCCGAGCGGGATCACCCCGAAGCAGATCCAGAGGAACGCCGCGTTGACCCGGCCGAGGATCGCCGGCGGCGTGATCCGTTGCCGGTACGTCATCGCCGCGACGTTGTACAGCACCGCGTTGGCGGAGAACGCGGCCAGCCCGACCCCGTAGAGCAGCACTCCCCACCCGGGCTGCGCCAGTGGCATGAGCAGGTAGAACGGGCCCGGCGCGGTCATCGCCACCCAGATCACCCGGGCCGAGCCGAGCCAGGTCGACAGCCGGGCGGCCAGCACACCCACCACCAGCCCGCCGACGGCGCTGACCGAGAAGACCAGCCCCACCTGCACCGGGGTGGCGTGCAGCTCACGGACCAGGAAGGTCACCTCGATCGAACCGGAAGCCATCACGAAGAAGTTCGACCAGGTGGTGCAGGCCAGGATGCTCACCAGGATCGGTTGCCGCCGGATGAAGGCGAGCCCGTCGGTCAGCTCCACCCGCAGCGGCACCCGCGGGGCCGGCTCGCGGCGTACGGGCGCCTCCCGGATCAGGATGAGCGTCACCGCGCTGACCAGGAAGGCGCACCCGTTCGCCAGGAACGTCCGGGCGGCGCCGACCAGCCCGATCAGCGCGCCGCTGACCGTCGGGCCGACGAGTTCGGCGGCGTCCTGGCTGATGGTGAGCTTGGCGTTGCCGTCCACCAGCAGGTCCGCCGGCACCAGCCGGGGCAGCATGCTCTTGTACGCCACGGTGAACAGCACGGTGAGCACTCCGCCGAGCCCGACCACCGCGTACAGGAAGGCCAGGGTGAGCTGGTCGACCAGGGCGGCCACCGGCAGCGACAGCATGAGCGCGGCCCGACCCAGGTCGCACGCGATCATCAGGCGTCGCTGGTCGATCCGGTCGGCGACGATACCGGCCGGCAGCGAGAAGAGCAGGTACGGCAGCCAGGCCAGGACGGTCAGCAGGGAGACCTGGAACACATTGGCGTTCAGGGTGTCGGCGGCGAGCAGCGGCACCGCCACGCTGGCGATCCTGGTGCCCAACTCGCTGACCGTCTGCCCGCCCCAGAGCAGCAGGAAGTTCCGGCTGTGCCACAGCGACGGGCCTCGCCCCGCCACGACCGTCGGGGCTTGGATCGCCTGCTCGGTCACGGTCACTGCCTGTCTGTGCGGTCACGGGTGCCGCCGGGCGGCAGCCCGGGGACACTATCGGGGCCGCGACACCGTGCGACACCGCATTTCGCCCCGCCGGCCTGGTCACCGGGCCTGTCGCCGGGGCGGGTACGGTCCCAGGGCCGCCGGCACCGGGGCGGCGGAACGGAGGCTCCACCCGTGTCCATCGCCCTGATCACCCTCGGCGGCACGATCGCCATGGGCGGCGTCGACGCCGGCCGCCCAGGTGTGGTCACCCGACTCACCGGCGCGGATCTCACCGCTGCCGTGCCGGGCCTCGCCGAGCTGGGCGTACCCGTGGACGTGCGGGACACCCAGGCGGTGCCCAGCGCCAACCTCACCGGCCGTCATCTGCTCGACGTGGTCGCTGACGCGTCCCGGGCGGTGGCCGGCGGCGCGACCGGCGTGGTGGTCACCCAGGGCACCGACACGCTGGAGGAGACGGCGTTCCTGGCCGACCTGGTCTGGCCGCACGACGCCCCGCTGGTGTTCACCGGCGCGATGCGCAACCCCACTCTGGCTGGCGCGGACGGGCCGGCGAACCTGCTCGCGGCCCTGCGGGTGGCCGCCGCGCCGGTCGCCCGTGACCTGGGCGTGCTGGTCGCCGTCAACGACGAGGTGCACGCCGCCCGCTGGCTGCGCAAGACGCACAGCACCAGCACCGCCACCTTCGCCGCCCCCAACGCCGGCCCGATCGGGCAGGTGATCGAGGGGGAGGTGCGGGTGCTCACCCGGCCGGCCCGGCACGAGCCGCTGCCGCCGGTCGACCCGGCCCGGCTCGACGCGACCCGGGTGGCCCTGTACGTGCTGACCATGGACGACGACGGGCTGCTGCTGGACGGCCTGGCCGGCAGCCACCAGGGCCTGGTGGTGGCCGGCTTCGGAGTCGGGCACGTGCCCGCCGCGCTGGCCCCGGTGCTCGGGGACCTCGCCGGCCGGATGCCGGTCGTGCTCACCTCCCGCTCCGGGGCCGGGTCAGTGCTGCGACACACCTACGGGGCGGTCGGCTCGGAGACCGACCTGCAACGGCGCGGGCTGCTCAACGGGGGGCTGCTCGACCCGTACAAGGCGCGGGTGCTGCTGCGGCTGCTGCTGGCCGCTGGCGCCGGCCGGGACGAGGTGGCCGCCGCCCTGGCCCGGCACCGCTGACCAGTGGGTCGGGCGTCCCTAGACTGCTGCGGTGACCGGAGAGCGACGACCGTTGGCGGATCGGCCGCTCACCGAGCCGCACCCGTCCCGGCTGCCGCCCGATCACCCCGACCGGGCTCGGATCCTCGCCGCGCACGCCGCCGCGCTGGCCACCGGGGAGGCCGGCTACCTGGACCCGGCGACGGGGTTGTTCGTGCTCAGCGCCGGGTTTCTGGCCCGGCGCGGCACCTGTTGTGGACGCGGCTGCCGGCACTGCCCGTACGTGGACGATCCGCCGGCCGGATGAGCGCGGGCCGGGTCGCGGCGGACCCGCCGAACGAGGGCTTCCGCCGGACCCGGACACCCCGTACGGTTTCCGACGGACATCCGGCGGGCGCCTACCGCCGTCGGTCGGCGAGAGGGTGGAGCGTGCGCGGGCGGATCGTGGTCGCCGGTTTGGCGGGGCTGCTGGTGAGCGGCTGTGCCGCCGACGCCGAGCCGGTGGCGGTGCCGCCGCCGGCGCCGATCGCGGTGGACGTGGCGGCGGCCTCCTCGGGCGGCGCCTGCCGACTGCTGGACTTCACGGTGATCGAGCAGTTGGTGAAGGTGCGCTTCGACGTGGCGGCCGCCAGCGAACGCGGCGACACCCACACCTGCGTGCTCCGGGCCGAGAGCGCGGCGCTGCCGGAGCTGACGTTGACCGTGACCGACACCAAGATCGACAAGGCCACCTTCGGCGCGGACGTGGTGCCCGACAAGGCGGCGAAGGTCACCGGGCTGGGTCAGCAGGCGTACCGGCGGACCGTGGCAGCGGCGGGTGGGCGCGGGCCGGTCGCCGAGGTGGGCTGGCTGGCCACCGAGGGGCGGCTGGCGGAGCTGAGCTGGACCGGCGCCCGCGACACCGAGCGGTCGGCGGCCGAGAAGCTGACCGCCGACCTGATCGCACTGGCCAAGAAGGTGAACACCCGGGCGCTGTGACGCCGGGGCCGGCCTCGGTCAGTTGGCGGCGACGAAGACCCGGGAGGCGACCTCGCGGGGCAGCCGGACCCGGTCCCCGGAGCGGTCGATCGACACCCCGTCGCGCTCCTGGGCCACGGTCACCGTGGCACCCGGGTCGACGCCGGCGGCGTGCAGTTGGCGCAGCACGTCACCGTTGGTCTGCACGCTCTCGCAGATCCGGCGCACCACGACCGGCCCGGAAAGGCCGGGGAAGGCCAGGTTGCGCTCGCCCTCGCCGGCTTCGGCGGTCTCCGCCTCCGGCGAGCCCAGCTCCTCCAGCCCGGGAATCGGGTTGCCGTACGGCGAGCGGGTCGGCCGGTTGAGCAGGTCGTACACCCGCTTCTCCACGGCGTCGCTCATCACGTGCTCCCAGCGGCAGGCCTCTTCGTGGGCCTCCTCGTAGGGCATCCCGATGACGTTGACCAGCAGCAGCTCGGCGAGGCGGTGCTTGCGCATCACGGACACGGCGCTGCCGCGGCCCTGTGCGGTGAGCATCAGGTGCCGGTCGCCCTCAACCGTGAGCAGGCCGTCGCGCTCCATCCGGGCGACGGTCTGGCTCACCGTGGGCCCGCTCTGCTTCAGCCGTTCGGCGATCCGGGCGCGCAGCGGCGGCACACCCTCCTCCTCCAACTCGAGGATGGTGCGTAGGTACATTTCGGTCGTGTCGACCAGGTCGTGAGACTTCATGACGTCAGCGGCCCTCCGGTGCACGATGCTACCTCGGAGAACGCCGATCGACCGCCGCCGAGCCGCGAGCCGACGACCGGGATGGTGTTGGATGGTCGCCATGTCCGGTACCCAGGAGCCGCTGGTCGAGGTCGATCGGCTCGCCGCCGAGCTCGACCGCGCCGATCCGCCCGCCCTGCTCGACGTCCGCTGGCGGCTCACCGGCCCGCCCGGCCGCGACGACTATTTGGCCGGTCACCTGCCCGGCGCGGTCTTCGTCGACCTGGACACCGCACTCTGCGGGCCACCCGGTGCCGGCGGCCGGCATCCACTGCCCGACCCGGCCGCGTTGCAGGCCGCGCTGCGGGCCGCCGGCGTTCGCGCCGGTCACCCCGTGGTGGTGTACGACGGCGGCGACGGACTGGCCGCCGCCCGGGCCTGGTGGACGCTGCGCTGGGCTGGGCACCGCCCGGTCCGCCTGCTGCACGGCGGCTACCCGGCCTGGGTCGCCGCCGGCCAGCCCGTCTCCACCGTGGCGCCCGCCCCGGCCTCGGGCGACGTCGAGGTGCGCCCGGGCGATCTCCCGGTGCTCGACGCGGGGCAGGCCGCCGCGCTGGCGACCGCGGACGACGCCGTGCTGCTCGACGTGCGGGCCGCGCCCCGCTACCGCGGCGAGGTGGAGCCGATCGACCCGGTCGCCGGGCACGTGCCAGGAGCGGCGAACCTGCCCGCCACCGAGTACGTCGGCCCGGACGGGCGCTTCCCGGCCGCCGACGTGCTGCGCGAGCGGTTCGCCGCCGTCGGGGTGACCGGGGCGCGGTCCGTCGGGGCGTACTGCGGCTCCGGGGTGACCGCCGCGCAGGCCGTGCTCGCGCTGCACCTGGCCGGCCGACCGGACGCGGCGCTCTACGTCGGATCGTGGAGCAACTGGGTGGCCGACCCGACCCGGCCGGTCGCCTCCGGACCGACACCCGGTCGCTGACCAGCGCGTGCGATGGGCCGGCGACGGTCCTCGTGCGACGATGGGCTCATGTCCGAGGACACGGTGGTGGTGTGGGACGAGTCGCTGCTCGCCTACGACATGGGCGAGCATCCACTCGACCCGGTCCGGGTGGAGCTGACCATCGCGCTCGCCCGCGAGCTGGGCATCCTGGACCGCCCAGGGGTACGCCTGGTCAAGCCGGAGCCCGCCGACGACGCCCTGCTCGCCCGGGTGCACCAGCCGGCCTACCTGGCTGCGGTGCGCGCCGCGCCGTACGACCCGCTGTTCGCCGGCTACGGGCTGGGCACCTCCGACAATCCGGTCTTCGACGGGATGCACGAGTCCAGCGCGCTGATCGCCGGCGCCACCGTGGCTGCCGCCGAGGCGGTCTGGCGGGGTGACGCCCGGCGAGCCGTGAACGTGGCCGGTGGCCTGCACCACGCGATGCCGGCCCGGGCCTCCGGCTTCTGCGTCTACAACGACCCCGCGGTGGCCATCGCCCGCCTGCTCGACCTGGGCGCCGAGCGGGTCGCGTACGTGGACGTCGACGTGCACCACGGCGACGGGGTGCAGGAGATCTTCTGGGACGACCCTCGCGTGCTCACGGTCAGCCTGCACGAGACCCCACTCGCGCTCTTCCCGGGCACCGGTTTCCCGGACGAGACCGGTGGGCCGGGCGCGCAGGGCACCGCGGTGAACATGCCCCTGCCCCCGGGCGTCAACGACACCGGTTGGCAGCGGGCGTTCCACGCGATCGTGCCGTCGGTGCTGCGGGCGTTCCGACCGCAGGTGCTGGTCAGTCAGTGCGGCGCCGACGGGCACCGGCTGGACCCGCTCGCCGACCTGAACCTGACGGTGGACGGGCAGCGGGCCACCTACCTGGCGTTGCGGGCGCTCGCTGACGAGCTGTGCGACGGCCGCTGGGTGGCCACTGGCGGCGGCGGGTACGCGCTGGTCGAGGTGGTGCCCCGGGCCTGGACCCATCTGCTGGCTGTGGCCACCGGCGCCCCGCTCGACCCGGCGACGCTCACCCCGCCGCCGTGGCGGGCGCTGGCCGCCGCCCGTGGCCCCGGTCGGGAGGTGCCGCTGCGGATGACCGACGACGCGGACCCGTCGTACGAGCCGTGGCAGCCGACCGGCGAGCCGAACGCGGTGGACCGGGCGATCGCGGCCACCCGCAAGACGGTGTTCCCGCTGCTCGGGCTCGACCCGCACGATCCGCGGGACTGAGCCGGGCCGGTGACGACCGTCGACCAGTCGGTGGACGTGCTGCTCAGCGACGGCAGCACCGTCCAACTGCGACCAATCAGTCCGGAGGACGCGCCGGACATCGTGGCGATGCACGGCCGGTTCTCCGAGCGCACCCGCTACCTGCGCTACTTCTCGCCGTACCCGCGCATCCCCGAGCGGGATCTGATCCGCTTCGTCACCGTCGACCATCGCGACCGGGAGGCGTTCGTGGTGCTGGCCGGCGACCAGATCGTCGCGGTCGGCCGCTACGAGCGGCTCGGCCCGCAGGCCCCGGAGGCGGAGGTGGCCTTCGTGGTGGAGGACGCCCACCAGGGCCGGGGCATCGGTTCGGTGCTGATGGAGCACCTGGCCGAGGCCGCCCGGCGCAACGGCATCATGAGTTTCGTCGCCGAGGTGCTGCCGGCCAACGGGACGATGCTGCGGGTCTTCGCCGACTTCGGCTACCAGGTCCAGCGCGAGTACGCCGACGGCGTGGTGCACCTGAGTTTCCCGATCGCGCCCACCGAGGCCACGCTGGAGGTGCAGCGCGGTCGGGAGCATCGCACCGAGGCCCGCTCGATCGCCCGGCTGCTCGCCCCGCGCGGGATCGCCGTCTACGGTGCCAGCGCCACCGGCCAGGGCGTCGGCGCGGCGGTGCTCGGGCACCTGCGCGACGGCGGCTTCACCGGTGCGGTGGTGCCGGTGCATCCGAGCGCGTCGACCGTGGCGGGGCTGCGCGCGTACCGGTCGGCGGTCGACGCCGAGTTGCCGGTGGACCTGGCGGTGGTGGCGGTCCCGCCGGAGGCGGCGACCGCGGTGGTCGCCGACGCGGCCGCTGCGGGAGTGCACGGCCTGGTGGTCATCTCGGCCGGCTTCGGCGAGGCCGGCGCCGAGGGCGCGGCCATGCAGCGGGCGCTGGTCCGCGCGGCGCACGCCGCCGGGATGCGGGTGGTCGGCCCGAACTGTCTCGGCGTGGCCAACACCAACCCGGCGGTACGCCTCAACGCCACCCTCGCCCCGGCGCTGCCTCCAGCCGGTCGGGCCGGCATCTTCAGCCAGTCCGGTGCCTTCGGGGTGGCGCTGCTCGCCGAGGCCGACCGGCGTGGCCTCGGGCTGTCCAGCTTCGTCTCGGCCGGCAACCGGGCCGACGTCTCCGGCAACGACCTGCTCCAGTACTGGCAGGACGACCCCGACACCGACGTGATCATGCTGTACCTGGAGACCTTCGGTAATCCGCGCAAGTTCGCCCGGCTGGCTCGGCGGATCGGCCGGGCCAAACCGGTCGTCGCGCTCGCCTCGCCCGCCCGTCCGGTCGGGGTCGGCGACACCGCCGGGCCGGACGAGGTGGCGGTGGCCGCGCTCTTCGCCCAGTCCGGGGTCATCCGGGTGGACACCGTTCCGGAGCTGCTCGACGTGGGGGTGCTGCTGGCCAACCAGCCACTGCCGGCGGGCGGCCGGGTCGGCGTGGTCGGCAACTCCTCGGCGCTGACCGGCCTGGCGGCGAGCGCCTGCGCCGGGCAGGGCCTCACCGTCGTTGACGGCTACCCCCGTGACGTCGGGCCGAGCGCCGGCGCCGCCGATTTCGCGGCCGCGCTGGCCGAGACGGCGGCCGACGACCGGGTGGACGCGCTGGTGGTGGTCCTCGCCCCACCGCTGCCCGGTCAACCCAGCAATGTGGACGCCGATGTCGCCGCCGCGCTGCCCGCCGCACTCGCGTTGGGTAAGCCGACCGTGGCGACGTTCCTGGTCGGGCGACTGCCGGCCGGGGTGCCGGTGTACGGCGGCGTGGAGGAGGCGGTGCGGGCACTCGCCCGGGTGCACCGGTACGCCGAATGGCTGCGTCGCCCGCCCGGAGTCGCGCCCGAGCTGCCCCGGATCGACCGGACCGCCGCGCAGACCGCGCTGCGCGCCGACCCGCCTGACCCGACCGCGCTACTGGCGGCGTACGGCATCGACGTGGTGGCGTCGGTGCCCGTCGACTCGGTCGACGCCGCGGCCGGCGCGGCGGCGCGGCTGGGCTTCCCGGTCGCGCTCAAGGCCGCCGCCCCGGGGCTGCGGCACCGGCTCGACCTGGGCGCGGTCCGGCTCGACCTGCCCGACGAGTCGACGGTCCGCCGGGCGTACGCCGAGCTGGCGGCGGCCTTCGGCGCGGACGTGCTGGTACAGCCGATGGTCCCGCCCGGGGTGGCCTGCGTGGTGGAGCTGGTGGAAGATCCGGCGTTCGGGCCGGTGGTCGGCTTCGGCCTCGGCGGGGTCGCCACCGAGCTGCTCGGCGACCGGGCCTGGCGGGCGGTGCCGCTGACCGACCGGGACGCCGCAGAGCTGGTCGACGAGCCCCGGGCGGCGCCGCTGCTGCGCGGGCACCGGGGCGCCGCACCGGTCGACCGGGCGGCCCTGGCCGACCTGCTGCTGCGGGTGGGTCAGCTCGCCGACGAGCAGCCCCGGGTGCGCTCGCTGACCCTCAACCCGGTGCTCGCCCGCCCGGACGGCATCTCGGTCCTGCACGCCCAGGTACGGGTCGGCGGCGTGGCCGCCCGACCGGACACCGGCCCCCGCCGCTTGTGAGGGCCCCTTCTCAGCGCGTCCGGTCAGGCCCCTTCTCAGCGGGTCCGGTCAGGCGCGGCTGGAGATCTGCTGGATGGCCCAGGCGTTGCCGTCCGGGTCGGTGAAGAAGACGAAGCCGACGTTGTCCAGCGGGTGCGGCGTGGGGCTCGGGCTGGCGCCCAGCACCTGGATCTCGCTGACCTCCACACCACGTTCGACCAGCTCGGCGCGGGCCCGCTCCAGGTCGGCCACCACCAGTTGCAGTCCCTTGAGCGAGCCCGGCGGCATGTCCGGGACGGCGCCCTTGCCGATCACGACCGAGCAGCCGGACCCGGGCGGGGTCAGCTGGACGATCCGTGCGCCGTCGCCGACCACCGTGTCGTGGTCCACGGCGAAGCCGAGCTGGTCGGCGTAGAACTTCTTTGCCCGGTCCACATCGGAGACCGGCACGATCACCACTTCCAGTGTCCAGTTCATGGTGTCTCTCCTCGCATCGTCGTTGTCAGGTGCAGCAGTTCGGCGAGCCGTGTGAAGCTCTGCCCGACGCCCCGGGCCATCGGGTAGCGCAGTACGGTGTCCCGCCCCTCGGGGGTGGCGTAGCGCAGCGTGGTGGTGACTGTCGTTCGCCCGGCCAGTTCGGTGAACTCGTGGCTGACCAGCGTCTCGCCCGGGTAGGACTGGTCATCGAAGAGCTCGGTGCAGACCAGCAGGTGCGGTGGCTCGATCTGCCGGTAGACCCCGGCCTGGACCATCCGAGCGCCCTCGGGGCCCAGTGACACGTACCGCCACCGTCCGCCGACCCGCAGGTCGACATCGCACTCCGCCAGCCGCCAGCCGCGTGCGCCGTACCACCGGACCAGCAGCTCAGGCTGGGTGAAGGCGGCGAACACCAGGTGCGCCGGTGCGTCGAACAGCCGACTCAACACGATTTCCCGGTCGCCCGGGGCGTGTACGACGAGCGGGTCGCCGATGCCGGTCACCCGTCCGTCCCGTCCAGTCGGGCACGCCGGCGCTCGGCGTCGGTCTGGTCGAGGGCCTGGAGTTCGTCGAGCAGGGCGTCGAGGCGCTGGTAGCTCTCCGCCCAGTAGTCGCGGTAGTCGGCGAGCCAGGCCGTGGCCTCCCGCAGCGGTCGGGCCTCCAGCCGGCACGGTCGGCGCTGGGCGTCCCGCCCCCGGCTGATCAGGCCAGCGCGTTCCAGCACCTTGAGGTGTTTGGAGATGGCCGGCTGGCTCATCGCGAAGGGCTCTGCCAGCTCGGTCACCGTCGCCTCACCGCCCGCGAGCCGGGCCAGGATGGCCCGCCGGGTCGGGTCGGCCAGCGCCGCGAAGGTCGCGTCCAACAGTTCGGTGCCCACCGCCTATAACCTCCTGGTTGTATAACCACATGGTTTCTATCGCGGATCGGTGCCGCCGTCAAGCACCTCGACAGCATGAAAGGCCCCGGCGAACCGCCGAGGCCTTCCATGGGAACCGGGTGCGTCAGCAGGCGTACGCCTCCAGGCGCTGGGCCCGCTCCGGGGCGCGCAGCTTCAGCAGCGTCACCTTCTCGATCTGCCGGATCCGCTCCCGGGACAGGCCGAACTCCCGGCCGACCTCGTCCAGGGTGCGCTGCCGGCCGTCGTCCAGCCCGAACCGGAGCCGGATGACCGCCTGCTCCCGCTGCGACAGGGTGGCCAGCACGATGCTCACCTCGTTGCGCAGCTCGCCCTGCGCGGCCGCGTCGCCCGGCACGCCGCGCGGGTCCACCGCCGCCACGAAGTCACCGAGCGCGCTCTCGCCGTCGTCGCCGACGGCCTGGTCCAGGCTGACCGGCTCCCGGTCGTAGGAGATCAGCTCGATGACCTGGAACTCGGGGATGTCCAGAGCCTGGGCGACCTCGGCGACCGTGGGTTCGCGGCCCAGCGACACCGCCAGCTCGCGGCGGGCCCGGACCATCCGGTTGACCTGCTCGACCATGTGCACCGGGATGCGGATGGTGCGGGCCTGGTCGGCCATCGCGCGGGTGATCGCCTGGCGGATCCACCAGGTGGCGTAGGTGGAGAACTTGTAGCCCTTGGCGTAGTCGAACTTCTCCACCGCGCGAATCAGGCCGAGGTTGCCCTCCTGGATCAGGTCCAGGAAAGCCATCCCGCGACCGGTGTAGCGCTTGGCGATGCTGACCACCAGCCGCAGGTTCGCCTCCAGCAGGTGGTCCTTGGCAGCGCGGCCCTCCGCGACGATCAGCTCCAGATCGGCCCGCAGCTCCGGCGAGACCGGGGTGCAGGTGGACAACTTCTCGTCGGCGAACAGGCCGGCCTCGATCCGCCGGGCCAGGTCGACCTCCTGGGCCGCGGTCAGCAGCTTCGTCCGGCCGATCCCGTTGAGGTACGCCCGAACCAGGTCGGTGGAGATGCCACGCTCATCGGTGGCGTCCAGGTCGGCGAGGACCTCGGTGGCCCCGTCGGTGTCGGTGCTGGCGGCCGGGCGCGTCCGGTGTTCCGTCATCTGCAGGACCATTTCTGTCTCTCCCCGTATCCACGTCTGTGCCGTGCCTCCGGCTCAGTGGTGCCGGTGTGACACACAGCTTGGCGGGCGGGGCGTGAAACGGGAGTGAGGCGATCGGGCACCCGACAGGAATCCGGTCGGATCGGCGGAGCGGTGTGTCGCCCGGTGTGCCTTGCCCGCCCCGGCTACCGTCCCGACCGTCGGCCATCCCGGGTCGGCGGGGACAGCAGATGGAGGATGGTGTGGTCTTCAAGCGGCTCATGAAGGCGATGGGGGTCGGCGGCCCGTCGGTGGAGACGGTGCTGGCCAACCCGAACTGCCGCCCGGGCGGCCAGTTGGAGGGCCGCATCCAGGTCGTCGGCGGTGACCACCAGGTCGACATCGACCACGTGGCGCTCGGCCTGGTCACCCGGGTCGAGGTGGAGAGCGGCGACAACGACTACGACACCACTCAGGAGTTCCACCGCCAGCAGGTCACCGGTGCGTTCCGGCTGGAGCCGGGGCAGCGCCACGACATCCCGTTCCGCTTCGACGTGCCGTGGGAGACGCCGGTCACTGAGCTGTACGGGCAGCACCTGCACGGCATGACGATGGGGCTGCGTACGGAGCTGGAGGTGGCCCGCGCGGTCGACAAGGGCGACCTGGACGCGGTGGCGGTGCACCCGCTGCCGGCGCAGGAGCGCCTGCTGGAGGCGTTGCTGCGACTGGGTTTCCGGTTCGCCCGCGCCGATGTGGAGCGTGGCCACATCTACGGCGTACGGCAGACGCTGCCCTTCTACCAGGAGATCGAGTTCAGCCCGGGGCCGCAGTACGCCCGCTCGATCAACCAGTTGGAGGTCACCTTCATCGCCGACCCGCAGCAGATGCAGGTGGTGCTGGAGGTCGACAAGCGCGGCGGCGTCTTCACCGAGGGCCGCGACGCCTTCGGCCGCTTCACGGTCGACCACGCCACCGCCGACCGCACCGACTGGACCGCCGAACTCGACGGCTGGCTCCGCCAGTCCCTCTCCCGCCGAGGCCTCTTCTCCTAACGGACGTGCTCGACCCCACCTCCCCGGTGATCAAGAGGTTTGCGTCACATCGAGGGCGAGTTCTGACGCGAACCTCTTGATCACCGCTGTGGGGGTGCGGGGGTGGGGGTGCGGGGTGGGGTTAGAGGTCCAGGAGGATGGTTCGGGGGCCGATGTTGGTGCTCTCGACGAGCATGTGGGTGCGGAAGCGGCCGGTCTCGACCGGCGCGCCCCGCTCGCGCAGCGCGGTCACCACGGCGGTGACCAGGGGCTCGGCGACCTCGGCGGGGGCCGCTGCGGTCCAGCTCGGACGGCGACCCTTGCGGGCATCGCCGTAGAGGGTGAACTGGCTGACCACCAGGATCGGCGCACCCGTGTCGGCGGCGGACCGCTCGTCGTCCAGGATGCGCAGCTCGTGCACCTTGCGGGCCATCGTCGCGGCGGTCTCGGCGGTGTCGGTGTGGGTCACCCCGAGCAGCACCAGCAGGCCGTCCTTGATCGCGCCGACCACCGCACCGTCCACCGTCACGCTGGCCCGCCCGACGGTCTGCACCACCGCGCGCATCAGCCGCCCGCCAGCGGCCCGGCCGCCCGTGTCACCCGCATCAGGCGGTCACCGGCTCGATGACGCCGCGCTCCACCAGGTGCGCGACGATCGGGCCGGCCGCCTCGGCCAGCTCATCGGGCGCGACGTCGTGCGCCGCGGCCAGCAGCGCGAGCTGGTCGCGCAGCGGCAGCCGCCCATCGGCGCCCCCGACCAGCGCCAACACCAGCGGGTCGACCTCCTCGGTCCAGCGCAGGCCGTGCGGCATCGCGAGGACCTGCCGGTCCACCGCCCAGCCCTCGTCGCCCATGGTGGCCTCCTGCCGCAGTTGGAGGCCCTCGGCGGCCCGGTAGCGCTCGGCGAGCAGCGCCTCGGTGTCGCGTACCCGAAGGAAGTCCTGGCGGTCGAACCAGGCTGTGACCTGGTCGCCCAGCGGCGGCTGCACCCGCTGGCGCAGCTCCTCCACCCGGACCACCGGGTCAGCGTGCCCGCCCCTGCGCAGCGACACGATGCCGAAGCCGATGGCCTCCACCTTGTGCGCGTCGAACCAGTCCAGCCAGGCGGCCATCCGCTGTGGGTCGGCGCTCTCGCCGACGTCGGTGAGCCACAGGTTGACGTACGCCATCGGGTCGGCCACCTCGCGCTGGATCACCCAGGCGTCCAGGCCGGTCCCCGTGAACCAACCGGAAACCCGCTCGTCCCACTCCTCGCCGGCGACGTGCACCCAGTTCGCCAGGTACTGCATGGTGCCGCCCTCGGTGAGCAGGTCGGGGGCGGCGGCAGCCAGTTCGGCGCCGATCGCGTCACCCACCCGACCGGAGTCGCGGTAGACGTGCGTGGTGGTGCCCGGGCCCACCACGAAGGGCGGGTTACTCACCACCAGGTCGAAGCGCCGGCCGGCCACCGGCGCGACCATGTCGCCGCGCAGCAGTTCCCAGTCCTGGCCGTTGAGCGCGGCGGTGGTCGCGGCGAAGCGCAGGGCCCGCACCGAGAGGTCGGTGGCGGTCACCGAGCCCGCGTGGGTGGCCAGGTGCAGGGCCTGGATGCCGGAGCCGGTGCCCAGGTCCAGCGCGGTGTCGACCGGCCGACGGACGGTCGCGCCGATCAGGGTGTGGGTGGCCCCGCCGAGGCCGAGCACGTGCTCGGCGTGCAGCGGTCGGCCCGGCCGGGCGCTGGCCGGCACGTCGGCGAGCACCCACCAGTCGTCGCCGTACGGTTCGAGGTCGACGCCGGCGCGCAGGCCGTCGCCGTGCCGCTCAACCAGCCCGCCGGCCACCGCCTCGTCGATGCTCAGCGGCGCCAGCGCGGCGGCCACCGTCGCCTCCGACTCGGTCTGGTCGCAGATGAACACCCGGATCAGGGTGCCGAGCGGATCGCGGTCCTCGGTCGCCCGCAGCGCGGCCCGGTAGTCGTTGCGCGCGACCGCGCCGGTCGCCTGCGCGCCGAGCCGGTTCGCGATCCCGTTGCTGGTGAACCCGGCCCCGGTCAGCGCGGTCCGCAGCGCGTCGACGCCAGCGGGGGAGAGCAGCATGTCGTGTTCGTCCACGCCGCCATCCTGCCCCCCGTTGTGTCCCCGGTCAGCGCCACCCACCGGATCCGACCCGGAGCGTCGGTGTTCGCCCGGCTGGGCGGCCGGGCAGGATGGTGTGCATGACGCTCGTGCTACCCATCGACCCGGAGGCCAACCTGCTGCTGGAGCGCAGCCCGCTGGCCAGACTCCTTGGCATGGTTCTTGATCAACAAGTGCCGATGGAGAAGGCATTCTCCTCGCCGTACGTGCTGGAGCAGCGGCTCGGCCACGACCTGGACGCGGCGGAGCTGGCCGGGTACGACCCGGAGGCCCTGGTCGCGATCTTCGCCACCCCGCCCGCGCTGCACCGGTTTCCGAAGGCGATGGCGGCCCGGGTGCAGGAGGTGTGCCAGGTCCTGGTGGACCGCTACGACGGCGACGCCGCCCTGCTCTGGTCCGACGTCGCCGACGGGCCCGAGCTGTTTCGCCGGGTCGCCGAGCTGCCCGGCTTCGGCAAGCAGAAGGCGCAGATCTTCGTGGCCCTGCTCGGCAAGCGGTTCGGGGTGACCCCGCAGGACTGGCGGGAAGCGGCCGGCGGGTACGGCGACCCGGGCGCGTACCGGTCGGTGGCCGACGTCACCGACGCCGACTCGCTGCGCAAGGTGCGGGAGTACAAGCAGCAGATGAAGGCGGCGGCGAAGGCGAAAACCGCGGGCAGCTGACCCGATCGCTCAGGCGGCGGTGGGGTGGGCCAGCGAGGCCAGCGCACGCCGGACGTCGGCGAGCGAGACGGTGGCGGAGTCGTCCAGGTCGGCCAGGCCGGCCTCGATCCACTGACGCATGAGCGTGGTGACCCCGATGCCCCGGGCGTCGGCGGCGGCCCGCACCCGCTCGTAGGTGTCCAGCGGCAGCCGGACCGATCGGCTCACCATCGGCACGTCGGTGTCGGGGGTGGGCAGATCCACCGCCGGGCTCTCATCGATCAGCTCGGCGATCCGGTCGTCGCCGCTGTGGAACTGCTTGGTCGCGTCGTTACGGTGCATCGTCACGGCCTCCTCATCGGCGAGATCTCCGCACGGCCTCGTCGTAGCGCTTGGACTCGACGTCGCTCAGCTCGCGAGCGGAGAGGATGTCCCAGTCGTTGTCGGTGCCATCGGCCTCGGCGAGCAGCACCGCCAGTCGGCGGCCCCGCCGGGCGACGGCGTAGACGACCATCACGTCGTCGCCCAGGTGGCGAATCACCCGTCGGGCGCTGTGCAGCGCCTCCCAGACTTCCCCGGGCGTGACGTCGTAGACCCTCAGGTTGGCCAACGCCTCATCGGTGAAGCTGAACCTGCTGCCCACGTCGCGGAGCGTACCACGGGCGTAACACGCGACGGGATGAGTCGAATTTCGCTGATCACGGCGACGCGGTGACAGGATGGGGCGTAATCCCCTCGAGGAGGTCCATGGTGAAGCGTCAGGCGTACCAGCCGATTCTGATCACCGACGCCTCGCGCAGCCAGGACGATCAGCTCACCAGCCGTCAGCGCCGCTATGTCCTGATGATGTGCATCAGGGTCGCCTGCATCGTTGTCGGCGCGATCCTGGTTGGCGTGAACGCCCCACTGCTCTGGCTCTGGCTGTCGCTGTGTGCCCTCGGCATGGTGCTCATCCCGTGGCTGGCCGTGCTGCTGGCCAACGACCGGCCGCCCAAGGAAGAGCACCGGCTGGCCAACCGGTTCCACCCGCGCCAGCATGACGACACCCCGCCGATGAGCCTCACCGCCGACGAGCGCCCGCACAAGGTCATCGACGCCGAACCCTGACCCGCGTGCGGGCCAGGGTCCGGCAGGTCACGGCCGCGGCCGGGCGCCGATCGTGGAGACGGCCAGCGCGCCCAGGTCGGTGGCGCGGTTCAGCGCCGCCGCCGGGGTGGCGCCGGCGAGCCAGGCGGTGAGCAGACCGGCCGCGAAGGCGTCGCCGGCACCGGTGACGTCCACCACCGTCACCCGCCGGGCCGGGGCCACGCTGACCGTGTCCGTGCGGTCGACCCAGACCGCGCCGGCCGCGCCGCCCTTGACCACCACCCGCCGGGCGGTCGCCGACAGCGCCCGCCCCTGCGCCGCCGGGTCCAGGCCGCCGGCCAGCGCCGTCGCCTCGTCCGCGTTGAGCAGCAGCAGGTCGACGTCGCGTACCCAGCCCAGGAAGGCCGCCGCGCCGACCCGCCGCAGCGGCGCCGCGGAGGCCGCGTCGACGCTGGTGGTGAGCCCGCGCTCGCGGGCGGCGGCGAGCGCCCGCAGCCCGGCGCCGCGCGACCCGGCGTCCAACAGGGTGTACGCGGACAGGTGCAGATGCCCGGCGTCGGGCACCGCCGCGATGGCCCGCTCGACGTGCTCGGCGCTCAGCCGCAGGTTCGCGCCCCGCTGGCTGACCATGGTGCGCTCGCCATCGGTGGCCAGCACGATCACCATGCCGGTCGGGACGCCCTCGACCCGGTCGATCGCGCAGTCGACGCCCGCCCGGTCGAGTTCGGCTATCCGGTCCCGCCCCGCGTCGTCGTCGCCGACCGCGGCGACGAGCGTGACGTCAACCCCCTGCGCGGCGACCCAGGCGGCGGTGTTGGCCGCCTGCCCACCCCCACCAAGGCTGATCTCGGCCGCGGTGTCCGAGCCGGCCGCGAGCGGCCCGGACAGCACGGCGACCACATCGGTGATCACGTCCCCGACGACGACCACCCGGGCCGGGTGGGTCATGCCGGTACGGCGGTGGAGCGGGCGGCCGAGGCCACCGCGATCCGCGCGGCCAGGTCGGCGTTGCGCAGGATGATCCGGACGTTCACCGCCAGGCTCGCGCCCTCGGTGGCCGAGTGGAAGTGCGCCAGCAGGTACGGGGTCACGGCCTTGCCGGTCACCCCGTCCCGGTCCAGCCGGGCCAGGCCGTCGGCGAGGGTCCGGTCGTGCAGCTTCGGGTCGAGCTGCTCGTCGACCGGCAGCGGGTTGGCGATGATCAGTCCGCCGGCGTGCACGGCCTGCCGGTCACGGGCGGCGAGCACGGCGGCGACCTGCTCCGGCGAGTCCACCGACCAGTCCAGGTCGAAGCCGCCGTCGGTGAGGTAGAAGCCGGGGAACCGGTGGGTGCGGTAACCGACCACGGCGACCCCGAGGGTCTCCAGCCGCTCCAGCGTCGCGCCTACGTCGAGGATCGACTTGACCCCGGCGCAGACCACCGCGATCGGGGTCCGGGCCAGGGTGATCAGGTCCGCCGACTCGTCGAAGGTGTGCGCGGCCTCCCGGTGCACCCCACCCAGACCGCCGGTGGCGAACACCCCGATCCCGGCGCCGGCGGCCACCGCGCTGGTCGCGGCCACGGTGGTGGCACCGTCCGCGCCGGTCGCTGCCGCCACCGCGAGGTCGCGGACGGAGAGCTTGGTCACACCATCGACGGTGGCCAGCCGGGTCAGCTGCGCGTCGTCCAGGCCGACCACCAGCTCGCCGCCGATCATGCCGATCGTCGCCGGTACCGCTCCGGCGTCCCGGACCGTCTGCTCGATCTCCCGGGCCACGCGCAGGTTCTCCGGCCGGGGCAGGCCGTGCGAGACGATGGTGCTCTCCAGGGCGACGACGGGCCGGCCGTCGTGCAGGGCCTCGGCCACCTCGGTGCCGTAGCTGATGCGAAAGTCAGTCACGGGGGGCACGGTACGGGGTGGGGCTTCGGCCGGCCTCAAGTGGACCCGGCCGTGATGACCTGCCAAACTTGACGGTTGGAGGTGCAGACGTGAGCACAGAGGTTCTCGAGCGTCCGGAGCTGAAGGACGCCGACACCGGTCCTGAGATGTTCCACTACGTCCGCAAGGAGAAGATCGCCGAGAGTGCCGTCATGGGCACCTACGTCGTGGCGCTCTGCGGGGAGACCTTCCCGGTCACCAAGGCGGCCAAGCCGGGCTCGCCGGTCTGCCCCAAGTGCAAGGAGATCTACGACTCGTACCGCGAGTGAACGCCGGCCGGCGTTCCGGCCGGCGACGTAGCCTGCGGCGGTGACCACCTCCACCGCCCTGCTCCTCGCCGACCTGACCGGGGTGGCCGTGTTCGCCGCCTCGGGGGCCTCGGCCGCGGTGGCCAAACGGCTCGACCTGTTCGGTGTCGCGTTCGTCGGCTTCGTGGCCGCCCTCGGCGGTGGGATCCTCCGGGACCTGGTCATCGACGAGGTGCCACCGCTGGCCTTCGCCGACTGGCGGTACGTGGCCACCGCCGCGGTCACCGCCCTCGCCGTCTTCTGGCTGCACCCACAGTTGGCCCGGCTGCGCACCACGGTGCTGGTGCTGGACGCGGCGGGCCTCGGGCTGTTCACCGTGACCGGCACGCTCAAGGCGCTCGACGCCCGGGTGCCGGCGGTCGGCGCCTGCCTGATCGGCATGCTCACCGCGATCGGCGGAGGGCTCGGCCGGGACCTGCTCACCGCCGAGATCCCGGTGGTGCTGCGCCGGGAGATCTATGCCGTGGCCGCGCTGGTCGGGTCGGTCGCGGTGGCACTGCTGTACGTCGCCGGGCAGACCGGGCCCGCACCGCTCACCGCCGCCGCCGTACTGGTCTTCGGGCTGCGTCTGATCGCGCTGCGCCGACGCTGGTCCGCCCCGGTGGCGACGATGCGCCCGCCGCGCACCAGCGGGGCGGATCCCCGCACCGACCGGGAGTGGTGACGCGCTCGCGCTGACCGAGTGTCGGGGCCGGGCACCCGTGCGAGGGGGTCGTGGGGCGCTGCGGGCGGGGGTGGTGGATGTGACCAGCGTGGCGTCGCCTGGGCCGCAGCGCCCGCGCTGGTTATGCTGAGTCGGCCTTCGCGGCAGCTTCTGCGCGGAGGCGTTTTCATGGGCGGCGGTACTCGTGGCCCTCGCCCCGGATCCGCCGTCGTGCGGTCGGAGAGGAGCTTCGCGTGGCAGCCCGGACGCCGGTGCTTGAGACGTTCCCGGCCCTACGCGCCTGGCAGCGCAAAGCCCTGGTGGAGTACCTGCGCCGACGCACCGAGGACTTCACGGCGGTCGCCACGCCGGGTGCCGGCAAGACCACCTTCGCCCTGCGGATCGCGGCCGAGTTGCTCGGCGACGGCACGGTGGAGGCGGTCACCGTGGTCGCCCCAACCGAGCACCTGAAGAACCAGTGGGCGGACGCCGCCGCCCGGGTGGGCATCCAACTCGACGCCGCCTTCCGTAACGCGGACGTGCACTCCGCGGCCGACTTCCACGGCGCCGTGGTCACCTACGCCCAGGTGGGGATGGCCCCGCAGGTGCACCGTCGGCGCACCATGACCCGGCGCACCCTGGTCATCCTCGACGAGATCCACCACGCGGGCGACTCCCGATCCTGGGGCGACGGGGTGAAGAACGCCTTCGAGCCCGCCGTACGCCGGCTCATGCTCACCGGCACGCCGTTCCGCTCCGACGACAACCCGATCCCGTTCGTCAGCTACGAGCGGGGCGGTGACGGGCTGCTCCGCTCCCGCGCCGACTCGGTGTACGGCTACTCCGACGCGCTGCGCGACGGCGTGGTCCGGCCGGTGCTCTTCCTGGCGTACTCCGGGGAGACCCGCTGGCGGACCAACGCGGGGGAGGAGTTGGCGGCCCGCCTCGGCGAGCCGATGACCCAGGACCTGGTGGCGCAGGCGTGGCGTACCGCGCTGGACCCGGCCGGAGACTGGATGCCGCAGGTGCTGCGGGCCGCTGATGCCCGGCTCACCGTGCTGCGCAACGCCGGGATGGCCGACGCCGGCGGGCTGATCATTGCCACCGACCAGCAGACCGCCCGCTCGTACGCCAAGCTGATCGAGCAGGTGACCGGCGAGAAGGCCGCCGTGGTGCTCTCCGACGACCTGGGCGCGTCCGCACGGATCGCGACATTCGCGGCGTCCGAGCAGCGGTGGCTGGTCGCGGTGCGGATGGTGTCCGAGGGTGTGGACATCCCGCGGCTCGCCGTCGGGGTCTATGCCACCAGTGCCAGCACCCCGCTCTATTTCGCCCAGGCGATCGGCCGGTTCGTCCGCGCACGCCAGTCCGGGGAGACCGCGTCGGTCTTCCTGCCCAGCGTGCCGCACCTGCTCGGGCTGGCCAGCGAGATGGAGACCGAGCGGGACCACGTACTCGGCAAACCCAAGGAAGCCGACGGTTTCGACGACGATCTGCTGGAGCGTGCCCAGCGCGACGACCAGGCCAGCGGGGAGCTGGAGAAGCGGTTCGCCGCGCTCTCCGCCACCGCCGAGCTGGACCAGGTGATCTTCGACGGCGCGTCCTTCGGCACCGCGGCCCAGGCCGGCACCCCCGAGGAGGAGGAGTACCTCGGCCTGCCCGGTCTGCTCACCGCCGATCAGGTCTCCCTGCTGCTGACCAAGCGACAGACCGAGCAACTCGCCGCCCAGCGCCGCCGCACGGCCGCTCAGCCGGCCGCTGCGCCCACCGTGGCGCCGCCGGCACCCATGAGCGCCGCCCAGCGCCGGGTGGCGCTCCGGCGGCAACTGAACGCTCTGGTGGCCGCCCGGCACCACCGCACCGGCCAGCCGCACGGCAAGATCCACGCGGAGCTGCGCCGACTCTGCGGCGGCCCGCCGAGTGCCCAGGCCACCATCGAGCAGCTAGAGGAACGCATCGCCACCGTGCAGACCCTCTGACCCCACCGGCCCCACCCGCACCGACCACCCCCGCCCCCCGCCCCGGGTGACCGGCGCTGCCCGGGGTCCGGCTGCGTCAGCTCTCCATGATCGTGCTCGATCCAGGATCCAGTGGCATCCCCGTGTCGGTGAGGCCACTACTTCCAGGATCGAGCACGATCGTGGGCGCGGGGGTTTGGTGGGCAGAGAAAAGCCGACCGGAGACACCCTCGGGGGGCCTCCGGTCGGCTATGTCGGGTTGCGGGTTTAGTTTTCCATCAGGTCGGCGCCACGCCAGCTGAACTCGGGGTCCGTCGCGAACCGGACGGTGATCTTCACGAGATCCTCCGCGTACTTGTTCGCGTGGTGCCCACAGAACACCAACTCGCTACCACCCGCCAGAGTGATCCGGAGCTTGCCGGCAGCATTGCAGCGGTCGCACCGTTCATCGGCGGCTGGGGGAGCCACCGTTGCGGGCGGCGGCGTGAGGGTCGGGGTCATCGCCTTCCTCCTCTGGTCGTCACCGATGAACAATCTCTTCGGTCGTTGCTCACCTATCGTGCAACACCCATGCTGGGCCGTGCCTTCCCTGTGTGCCCGCGGGGGACCGAGGTCACACATGGCAGGGACAGTGTGCCGTGCACCCAGGGTGCCACGTCAACGATCACATTCGTGCATCCGGACGATCACCATCTGGCGTTGCACACCAGGTGGTCAAAACGACACGTTCGGTTGACGAAACCTGCTCAGTCCAGGTAATCCCGGAGGACCTGCGACCGGGACGGGTGACGCAGTTTGGACATCGTCTTGGACTCGATCTGCCGGATCCGCTCCCGGGTCACCCCGTAGACCTGGCCGATCTCGTCCAGCGTCCGCGGCTGGCCGTCGGTCAGGCCGAAGCGCAAACGCACCACACCCGCCTCACGCTCGGAGAGCGTCTGCAGCACCTGCTGGAGCTGGTCCTGCAGGAGCGAGAACGAGACGGCGTCGACCGCGACCACGGCCTCGGAATCCTCGATGAAGTCACCGAGCTGGCTGTCGCCCTCGTCGCCGATGGTCTGGTCCAGCGAGATGGGCTCCCGGGCGTACTGCTGGATCTCCAGCACCTTCTCCGGTGTGATGTCCATCTCTTTGGCCAGCTCCTCCGGAGTGGGCTCGCGGCCCAGATCCTGGAGCAGCTCGCGCTGTATGCGGCCGAGCTTGTTGATGACCTCGACCATGTGCACCGGGATGCGGATGGTGCGGGCCTGGTCGGCCATCGCGCGGGTGATCGCCTGCCGGATCCACCAGGTGGCGTAGGTGGAGAACTTGTAGCCCTTGGTGTAGTCGAACTTCTCCACCGCGCGGATCAGGCCGAGGTTGCCCTCCTGGATCAGGTCGAGGAAAGCCATCCCGCGCCCCGTGTACCGCTTGGCCAGCGAGACCACCAGGCGGAGGTTCGCCTCCAGCAGGTGGTTCTTGGCCCGCTCACCGTCGCGGGAGATCCAGCCCAGGTCGCGGACCATCTCGCGGCTGAGCTTCTCCTCGCCCTCGTCGGCCGCGCGCAGCCGCTCGGCGGCGTAGAGCCCGGCCTCGATCCGCTTGGCCAGCTCCACCTCCTGCTCGGCGTTGAGCAGCGGGACCTTGCCGATCTGCTTGAGGTACGCACGGACCGAGTCGGCGGAGGCGGTCAGCTCGGCGTCCCGCCGGGCCTGCTTGAGCGCCTCGGACTCCTCGTCGTCCCACTCGAAGTCGTTGTCGGTGGCCGAGGCGGCGGCGTCGGTCTCGGCGGCCTGGGCCAGCTCGGCCGGCTCCTCGACGACCACGTCCTCGATCGTGGCGGCGAGCTCCTCCGGGTCGATCTCACCCTCGGCGCCCTCGCCCTTGGCCTTGCCGCCGGCCTTGGCCGGCTTGGCGCCAGCGGCCGCGGCGACCGTCGCCTTGGTGGCCCGGGTCGACCTGGTCGCCTTCGCCGGCGTCGCCGCCGCTGCGGCGACCTCGGCGGTGCCGCCGGTGGCCTTGCGCGCGGCCACCTTCCGCGGAGCCGGCGCCGATGGCGCCTCGTCTGCGGCGGGCGCCTGCTTCGGCGCCGGCGCGACGGCCTTCTTGGTGGTCTTGGCGGTGGTGGCCCGGGACGCCGGCGTGGTCGAGCGGGCCGCGGCGACCCGGCGGCGGGTGCTCGCCGAGCCGTCCACCACCACGGTCACTCCCGCCTCGGAGAGCGCCCGCAGAATCTTCTTGGCCTGGGCCGGAGTCACCTCGGCGGACTCGACGGTGCGCGCGAGCTGGGCCGACGTGAGCTGACCACCGGCGCTCTGCGCGTGGGCGATCAGGGTGTCGGTGAGCGAGCGAACGTCGGCGCCGGTCTGGCGGGGTTCTGTCACGAATGACCTTCCGGAGGCGAAGAGCGGGTACGGCCGGGTCGTCCGGCACAGCGTGGGGCAACAGGCCGGGCGATGTGGTTGAGGGGCCCCCGTGTCACGGGCCGGCCGGTGGTCGGCGGTCCGTGACGCGTGGGCAGGGGTGAATTGTAACGCCGTCTGCGGCGATCATCCTGCGCCGCACGGCGTAACGGCGGTTGGGGACCGCCAATTCGGCGCAGATGTGGACTTTGTAAGGATGATACTCGCGCGTGGCCCGGAACGCCCCGGTCGTGCGGGAAGGGGACCTGGGATGGACCGTTCGGTGCCGTCAGCGCAGGAATTGTTGGCGATCGCGCTCGACGTGGCGCGGGACGCCGCGGCCACCGCGTACCGGATGCGGGTCGAGGGTGTTTCGGTTGCGGCGACCAAGAGCACGGTAACCGACGTGGTCACCGCGGCGGACCGGGCGGTGGAGCGGCAGGTGCTCGACGCGCTGCACCGGCGGCGGCCGGGTGACGCGGTGCTCGGCGAGGAGTACGGCACGGGGGACACCGGGCCGGTCGGTCCGGGCGGCGTGCGATGGATCATCGATCCGATCGACGGCACCGTCAACTACCTCTACGGGCTGCCGTACAGCGCCGTGTCGCTCGCCGCCGAGGTGGACGGGGTGGTGGTCGCCGGTGTGGTGCGCAACGTGAACACCGGCGAGGAGTGGACCGCCACGGCCGGCGGCGGCGCCTGGCGCGACGGCGTCCGGTTGCGCTGCTCCGGCGAGACCGACCTCGGGCAGGCGCTGGTCGGCACCGGCTTCGGCTACGACGCCGGCCGCCGGGCGCACCAGGCCCGGGTGGTGGCTGGGCTGATCGCCCACGTGCGGGACATCCGCCGGCTCGGTGCCGCCGCGCTGGACCTCTGCCTGGTCGCGGAGGGGCGGTTGGACGCGTACTTCGAGAAGGGCCTCGCCGCCTGGGACCTGGCGGCCGGCGGCCTGGTGGCCGCCGAGGCGGGCGTGCGGGTCAGCGGCCTGGACGGTCGCCCGCCCGGCCCGGACCTGGTGGTCGCGGCCCCGGCGGCGCTCTTCGCGCCGCTGCACGACCGGCTGGCCGCCCTGGACGCCGCCGGCGGCCCCTGACCGGGTACCCGGACGCACGGCGCGCCAGGGCCCCGGTGCCGGCCGGCGGGGACGCCGGGCGCGCGGTGATGGACGGGCGCGTGGTGGTGGACGGGCGCGTGGTGGCGGACGGGCGCGTGGTGGTGGACGGGTCAGCGCCCGCCGACGTACGCGATCACTTCTTCTTGACTGGGGCCGGGCAGGAGCCCTTGGGCGCCACCGGGGCGCCCAGGTCACCGAGGGACTGGTTCACCTCGGTGGTCGTGGCGAGCTGCTGGAAGCGGTTGCCCAGCACCACGTCGACCGTGTCGCCCTTGCGCTTCTCGTCGTAGGCTGGTTCGGCGTTGTTGAGGAAGTACGCCTGCAGCAGGTGAGCGGAGCCGACGCCCTCGGGGCCGTACTGGAGCACGGCCACCTCGTCGATCCCCTTGGGCGCGTTGCCGACCTTCTGGACCTGGAACTTGCGGTTGCGGAAGTCGTCCGCGACGCTGCCGGCCCGGCCGGCCTCGTCAGTCGCGTTCAACACGTTGATCTTGACGTCCTTGGTTTCGCGCAGGGTGACGTCGGCCAGTGGCCAGCCATCCGGGCAACCCTTGGCCGTGCCCGCCGTGCCCTGCGTGTCGCGGATCAGGGCAGTGACCACGAAAGCCAGGGCCAGCACCCCGAGCAGGCCGACGACGACGAGTGCTCGCACTCGCGCAAAACTCATCTGGGCGCTCCCGGGACCTCAGGTGGGTGGCGGCGGCCGCCAACGATCGCAGTGACCCGCCGGCCGTCGAATACGCCGCTGAGGTTAACGGTTGTCCGGCCGTCGCGTGGAAACAGTCCGACATGCCGGCGCGCCGACCGCGAACCGGGTACTACTACCCCTATCTTCGTGTCGCCTGAATCACATTGGGAACAACTTCGCGTGCAGGGGCGTACATCTCAGCCACGAGGGCGGTATACATGCCTCGCCCAAAGGGGGGGTAAGGTTCCGCGCTCGCAGGGGAGTCGCCCCAGCGGGCTCGACCCGTTCGGTCCCCGGGTCGGGTGCCCGACACAACTGGTGGCCGGCCAGCGGAACCGAAACAGCGTCGTCCGGCGTTACAACCGGAAGCGACAACATCGATATGGGAGAGTGAAACCGATGGCCACCGACTACGACGCCCCGCGTCGCGACGAGGTCGACCTCGGCGAGGACAGCCTGGAAGAGCTCAAGGCCCGGCGCGTCGACTCGCAGTCCGGCGCGGTGGACGTCGACGAGGCCGAGGTAGCCGAGAGCTTCGAGCTGCCCGGTGCCGATCTGGCCGACGAGGAGCTCACGGTCAAGGTGCTACCGATGCAGCAGGACGAGTTCCGGTGCGCCCGCTGCTTCCTGGTACACCACCGCAGCCAGCTGGCGGTCGAGCGTAACGGCGAGCTGATCTGCCGCGAGTGCGTCTGACACTCACGACACCAGCGGCGGCCTCCTGATCGGGGCCGCCGCTGCCGGTGTAGGCGTGCGGCACCTGTGGGTACCTGCTTGACTCGTAGCGGGTAGCCAGAGCACCGGGAGGTTCGACCCATGAGCGATCGAGGCGACACCACCACCGGCGGCGGCGCGGACGACCTCGGCGCCACGGTCGCGGCGTTGACCGCGGACGACATCGAGCCCGCCCAGCGCCGTCAACTGCTCACCCGGATGGTCGGGCAGGCCCGCGTCCGTGGGATCGCCGACCTGTTCAAGCCCCGCGCCGCCGTGCGCTGGATGGTCGACACCGTCGCCGAGATCGCCCCGCACATACCGGTGCGTGACCTGGCCACCCTGCGTCAGCACTTCCCCGGGTTGGATGACGACGCCCTGGCCGAGCGGTTGATCCGCAACGCGGCCCGGACCACCGCCGCGGTCGGCGCGGCCGGCGGGGGAGTCGCCGCCGTCGAGTGGACGGTCGCCCCGACCCTGCTCTCCGCGCCGGTGCTGCTCGCCGCCGAGACGGTCGCCGTGGTGGCGGTGGAGCTGAAGCTGGTCGGTGAGCTGCACGAGGTCTACGGCGTGCCGCTGGCGGACAGCGGCAACCAGCGGACGGTCGCCCTGGTGCACTCCTGGGCCACCCAACGCGGGGTCAATCCGATGGTGCCCGGCGTGGGGGTTGGCGCGGTGCTCGGCACGGCCGCCCGCAAGGAGCTGCGGGACACGCTGCTCCGGCGCTTCGGGCGCAACCTCACCACGCTCGGGCCGTTCCTCACCGGCGCCGCGGTGGCCAGCTTCCTCAACCGCCGGGCCACCCGGCAGATGGCCGACCAGCTCCAGGCCGACCTGCGCCGGCGTGGCATCGCCCGTCCGGCCCCGCCGCAGGCCCTCCCGGGCCCGCCTACCGGCACCTGAGCGGGCCACGCACGTCGGCGCTGGTGGAAGCCGCTGCCGCCGGTGCGGTCAGCCCGGCTCGCCGGCCGGGTGGTCGACGGGCGATCGGGCGTCCCGCGCGGTCAGCAGCGCCTCGGCCAGCTCCACCGGATGCCGGGTGCTCACCACCCAGAACGGGGTCGGATCGGCCGGGTCGTCGAGCACCACCTGCACGGCGCCGCCGATCCACGGCCGCTGCACCACGAAGGCGAGCGGGTCCGCGCCCACGCCGAGCACCTCACGGCGGCCGGCCGCGTCCAGCGGCACCACGTCGGCCACGAAGCGCACCGGCAGCCGGGCGTCGTCCACCCGTAGCTCGGAGTCGGCGACCGCGACCCGGATCCGGCCCAGCCACCACAGCCCGGCCGCGGCGGCCGGCAGCAGCACCGCGAACGGCAGCCAGGTGCGGACGCCGCTGGCGCCCATCCAGATCTCGACAGCCAGCAGCGCGGCGGCCAGGAGCCCGACCAGCCACAGCCACCAGGGCAGATCCAGCCGTTCGGCGTAGGCCGTGCGGGCCGCGACCGGCGACTGATCGGTGGACGGAGAGGGCGACATGCTCACTCCTGCGAGGGTACGGCGCACGGCGGCCCGGGTAACCGGCAGGATGGCAGGGTCACCCGATGAACCGGACGAAGAGGGGACCCGTGACCGACGTCGTACCCGTGCCCGTACGCCTGCTCGATGCCGAGCTGCCGCTGCCCGCGTACTCCCATCCCGGCGACGCCGGGGCCGACCTGGTGGCGGCCGCGGACGTGGAGCTGCCGCCCGGCGGCCGTGCTCTGGTGCCCACCGGCGTGGCCATCGCACTGCCGGAGGGGTATGTGGGCCTGGTCCATCCCCGCTCCGGTCTGGCGGCCAGGCTCGGCGTGACGGTGCTCAACGCGCCCGGTACGGTCGACGCCGGCTACCGGGGTGAGATCCTGGTCAACCTGATCAATCATGATCGGGAAACGCCGGCGAAGATCTCCCGGGGCGACCGGATCGCCCAGCTCGTGGTCCAGCGGGTCGCACGGGCGCGGTTCGAGCCGGTGGCCGAGCTGCCCGGGTCCCGACGCGGCACCGGCGGGCACGGCTCCACCGGCGGGCACGCCGGGCTGGTGCCGTCGCCAGCGGGTCAGGACCGGGTCGAGCAGCGGCGGGACGAGCCGGGCCGAGGGTGGACGGAAGAGGTGGCAGGGTGAGTGTGAACAGCGGAGGGTGGGCGCAGTGATCTTCTCCCGAAAGCGGGCCGGTGCCGGACGGCACACCCGCGACGAGCGGACCACCGAGGTCGGCGGCCAGGGGGTCGAGGAGTCGACGCCGGCGCTGGAACGCGGCCCGTACGACGTCTCCGAGGTCAACGACGACGTACAGCGCCTCGACCTGGGCAGCCTGCGCATCCCGGCGATCGCCGAGGTGGAGGTGCGGGTGCAGGCCGACCCGCAGGGCGTGATCCAGCAGGTGGTGCTGGTGCACGGGGAGAACGCGCTGCAGCTCGGCGTCTTCGCCGCCCCCCGGTCCGAGGGGATCTGGGACGAGGTGCGCGAGGAGATCCGCCAGTCGCTGCTCCGCGACGGTGCCACCGCCCAGGAGGTCGACGGCGAGTACGGCCCCGAGCTGCACGCTCAGGTGAGCACCCCGGACGGCCCGACGAACCTGCGGTTCGTCGGGGTCGACGGGCCGCGCTGGATGGTCCGCGGCGTGTTCCAGGGCCCGGTGGCCACCGACCCGGCCAGTGCCGGTCCGCTCGCCGAGTGCCTGGACGGCCTGGTGGTCGACCGGGGCCAGGAGGCGAAGCCGGTCCGCGAGCCGCTGCCGCTGCGCCTGCCCCAGGAGATCGCCGACCAGGCCGGAGCCGAGGCCGAGGGCGCCTCCGCCGCCGAGCCCCGCCAGGTCTGATCCACGCGCACCGGCCCGCCGGAACCGGCCCCGTCGGCGTACGCTGGCGGGACGGTTCCGGCGTCGCCGGTGCCAGCCGGGGACGGTGAGCGTGGAGAGGGTGACGCGGAGGTCATGACGACCGACGAGAGCAGGGTGTCGCTGCGGCGCATCCTGCAAAGGTTCACCGCCAGCGAGGCCGAGATCGACGCGCAGGAGCTGCGTCGGGAGAGCGCCGAGTGCGGCAGCGTCCCGGCCCAGCAGTGCTCCCGGGGCCAGGTGGTCTCGGTCGCCGGCCGGCTGCGCACCGTGGTCTACACGCCGCGGACCAACCTGCCCACCCTGGAAGCCGACCTGTACGACGGCAGCGACGTGGTCACCCTGGTCTGGCTGGGCCGGCGGCACATCGCCGGGATCGAGCCGGGGCGGCACCTGACCGCACGCGGCCGGGTGGCGATGCGCGACGACCGCAAGGTCATCTACAACCCGTACTACGAGCTGGACTCGCCGAAGTGACGGCGCTGCGGACGGAAGGTCGGCGATGACCACGGGACAGCACCGGGCGGCACAGCCGGAGACCGGCCCTCCGGACGACGAGCGACTACCCACGATCGCCGAGCAGATGGCCGACCAGCTCGGCGGCTGGCGGGGGCTGGTCGAGTCCAGCATCCCGGTGGTGGTCTTCGTGGTCGCCAACATCATCGGCGAGCTGCGGCCCGCGGTGATCGCCTCGATGGCCGTCGCGTTGCTGATCGCCGGGCTGCGGCTGGCCCAGCGCCGGCCGATCCGGCACGCGGTCAACGGGCTCTTCGGCGTCGGCATCGGTGCTGCCATCGCCTGGCGTACCGGCGACGAACGGGATTTCTACCTTCCCGGCATCCTCTACGGCATCGGCTACGGCATCGCCCTGCTGATCTCGGCGGCCATCCGGCAGCCGCTGGTGGGCTGGATCTGGTCGGTGCTGGTGGCCAAGGGTCGCGCGGAGTGGCGGGACGACCCGAAGCTGGTGCGTACCTTCACCCAGCTGACCGTGCTCTGGGGCGTGGTGTGGCTGGCCAAGGTGGGCGTGCAGGCCGGGCTCTACCTCGCCCATCAGGACACCGCGCTGGGCGTGGCCCGGCTGGCGCTGGGCTACCCGCCGTACGCGCTGCTGCTGTTGATCACGGTCTGGACGGTGCGCCGGGTCACCCGGGAGCCGCAACCGACCCCGCTGCCCGGCGCCTGAGCGCCCCCCGCGGCTCAGCGTGAGCCGCGGGTCCGTTCGACGCTGTCCGGCCCGAGGATCACCGCGCGGACCTGGTCCTCCACCTCGGCGGTGCAGACGAAGACCAACTCGTCGCCGGCCTCGATCGGGTCGTCCGGGCTGGGCACCAGGACCCGCTTGCCGCGCAGGATCGCCACCAGAGCGGCGTCGCGGGGCAGCGGCACGGCGTGGATCGGCTGACCGACGTACGGCGCGGTCGGCGGCAGCGTGATCTCGACCAGGTTCGCCTCGCCCTGCCGGAAGGTCATCAGCCGGACCAGGTCGCCGACGGTGACCGCCTCCTCGACCAGCGCGGCCATCACCCGCGGCTTGCTCACCGCGACGTCCACGCCCCACTGCTCGGTGAACAGCCACTCGTTCTCGGCCCGGTTGACCCGGGCGACCACGCGGGGCACCGCGAACTCGGTCTTGGCGAGCAGCGACACCACCAGGTTGACCTTGTCGTCGCCGGTCGCCGCGACCACCACGTCGCAGCCGGCGACGTTGGCCTCCTCCAGGCTGGCCAGCTCGCAGGCGTCGGCCAGCACCCACTCGGCGGACGGCACCCGCTCCGGGCGCAGCATCTTCGGCTGGCGCTCGATCAGCATCACCTGGTGGCCGTTCTCGATCAACTCCTGGGCGATCGAGCGACCCACGTTGCCGGCGCCCGCGATGGCGATCCGCATGGCTCAGTGCCCCCCTTCCGGCGGTGTCGCCGCCACCGACGTGACCGTCGCCACGATGTCGTCGCTGACCAGCATGAAGACCTGGTCACCCTCCTGCACGACGGTGGAGGCGGTGGGCAGCGTGCCGATGCCGAAGCGGATCAGGTAGGCCACCCGTGCCCCGGTCGCCTCCTCCAGCGTGCGTACCGGCCGGCCGATCCAGTCCTTGTGCAACGGGACCTCGACGATCGACACCGTGCTCGTGGGGTCGCGGAAGATCTCCACGTTGCCCTCCGGCACCAGGTGCCGCAGCATCCGGTCGGCCGTCCAGCGCACGGTCGCCACGGTGGGGATGCCCAGCCGCTCGTAGACCTGCGCCCGGCGCTGATCGTAGATACGTGCCGCGACCCGGGACACGCCGAACGTCTCCCGGGCCAGCCGGGCGGAGATGATGTTGGAGTTGTCTCCGCTGGACACGGCCGCGAAGGCGTCCGCCCGCTCGATGCCGGCCTGCCGCAGGACGTCGCCGTCGAAGCCCGCCCCGGTCACCGTGATCCCGGCGAAGTCGGGGCCGAGCCGACGGAAGGCGTCGGCGTCCTGGTCGATCACCGCCACCGAGTGCCCCCGGGACTCCAGGCTGTGGGCGAGGGTCGACCCGACCCGGCCACATCCCATGATCACGACGTGCACGCTGTCCCTCCCAAGGTGCGTACCGCTCCCGCTTCCGGTGGCCTTCGGTGCGAGCCTGCCACGTCCGGGTCGACAGCGGGGACCGACCGTACCCCGTGGCCTCGGCCAGCCGTGATCGCCCACCCCCGCACTCTTGCCGTGGTGGTCGTAGTCTTGGCGTTCGTGGCCAGTCCCACCTCGCTGCTGAAGCGGCTGCTCGTCGGTCGACCGTTCCGGTCCGACCGGCTGCAGCACACCCTCCTGCCGAAGCGCATCGCGCTGCCCGTGTTCGCTTCCGACGCGCTGTCCAGCGTCGCGTACGCGCCTGACGAGATCCTTCTGACCCTCTCCATCGCCGGAGCCTCCGCGTACGTCTTCTCGCCGTGGATCGCGCTGGCGGTGGTCGTGGTCATGCTGACCGTGGTCGCCAGCTACCGGCAGAACGTGCATGCCTACCCCTCCGGTGGCGGGGACTACGAGGTGGCCACGGTCAACCTCGGCCCGAAGTTCGGCGTCGGCGTGGCCAGCGCCCTGCTGGTCGACTACGTGCTCACGGTGGCGGTGTCGGTCTCCTCCGGCGTGGCCAACCTCGGCTCGGTGGTGCCGTTCGTGGCCACCCACAAGGTCATGATCGCGGTGGCGGCGGTGGTGCTGCTGAGCGCGGTGAACCTGCGCGGCCTGCGCGAATCGGGCACCGCGTTCGCCATCCCCACCTACGGCTTCGTGATCGTGATGGGCGGGATGCTGCTCACCGGGCTGGTCCGGGTCTTCGTACTGGGCGACGAACTCCGCGCGCCGAGCGCCGATCTGGTGATCCAGGCCGAGCACAGCGTGACCGGTTTCGCGCTGATCTTCCTGCTGCTGCGGACGTTCAGCTCGGGCGCCGCCGCGCTCACCGGAGTCGAGGCGATCTCCAACGGGGTGCCGGCGTTCAAGGCGCCGAAGAGCCGCAACGCCGCCACCACCCTGCTGCTGCTCGGCACCATCTCGGTGAGCATGCTGGTCGGGATCATCTGGCTGGCCCGGCTGACCCACCTGCAGTTCGTCGAGGACCCGGCCCTCCAGATCGTCTCCGGCCCCGAGGGGTACGTGCAGAAGACCGTCACCACCCAGCTCGGCGAGACGGTCTTCGGCTCCGGGTCGATCCTGCTCTACGTGGTGGCCGGGGTGACCGCCCTGATCCTGTTCCTGGCCGCGAACACCGCGTTCAACGGCTTCCCGGTGCTCGGCTCGATCCTCGCGCAGGACCGTTACCTGCCCCGGCAGTTCCACACCCGGGGCGACCGGCTGGCGTTCTCCAACGGCATCGTCTTCCTCGCCGTCTTCGCGATCGTGCTGATCGTCGGCTTCCAGGCCGAGGTGACCCGGCTCATCCAGCTCTACATCGTCGGGGTCTTCGTCTCGTTCACCGTCTCCCAGGCCGGCATGATCCGGCACTGGAACCGGCACCTGCGGACCGAGCGGGATCCCGAGGCGCGCCGCCGGATGCACCGGTCCCGGGCCATCAACACGTTCGGCATGGGCCTGACCGGCACGGTGCTGGTGATCGTGCTGGTCACCAAGTTCCTGCTCGGCGCCTGGATCGCGATCGCCGCGATGGCGGTGATCTACGTGTTGATGCTGGGCATCCGCCGGCACTACGACCGGGTCGCCCAGGAGTTGACCCCGCCGGACGAGGGTCGTGCCGTGCTGCCCGCCCGTAACCACGCGATCGTGCTGGTCAGCAAGCTGCACCAGCCGACCCTGCGGGCCATCGCGTACGCCCGGGCCACCCGGCCGGACACGTTGACCGCGGTGACGGTCAACGTGGACGACAAGGACACCCGGGACCTGCAGGCCGAGTGGGAGCGGCGGGAGATGGCCATCCCGCTCACCGTGATCGACTCGCCGTACCGGGAGATCACCCGGCCGATTCTGGACTTCGTCGCCTCCACCCGCCGCAAGTCACCCCGGGACGTGGTCACCGTCTTCATCCCGGAGTACGTGGTCGGACGCTGGTGGGAGAACCTGCTGCACAACCAGAGCGCGCTGCGCCTCAAGGGCCGCCTGCTCTTCGAACCGGGGGTGATGGTGGTCAGCGTTCCGTGGCAGCTCGCCTCGACCGCGAGCAAGAACCTGGACCGGTTGGACGCCACGCTGTCCCGGACCCCGGCGCGCGGCCCACGGGTGGCCCCGCGCGGCACCCTGCCGCCGGTGGTCTCCGCGCCGGCAGGCGAGAGCGGACCGGTCGACAGCGGACCGGTCGACAGCGGGCCGGTCGACAGCGGGCCGGTCGGGACCGGCCGTGACTGAGCCGGACGTGCGGGCCGTGACACCTCCGCCGCCGAAGAGTGGGCTGGCCGAGGCGGAGCTGGTCGAGCTGACCGTTGACGCGATCGCCCCCGGCGGGCACTGCGTGGCCCGGGTGGACGGGCAGGTGGTCTTCGTCCGGCACGCGCTGCCCGGCGAACGGGTGATCGCCGAGGTCACCGAGGTGCACCGGGGGTTCGTCCGGGCCGACGCGGTCACCGTGCTGGAAGCCTCCCCGGACCGGGTCGAGCCGCCCTGCCCGTACGCGAAGCCGGGCGCCTGCGGTGGCTGCGACCTGCAACACGTCGCCCCGGACGCGCAGCTGGCGTGGAAGGCCGCCGTGGTGCGCGAGCAGCTTGTCCGCCTCGGCGGGCTGACCGACGCCGAGCTGGACCAGCTCGGCGTCCGGGTCGAGGCGCTGCCCGGCGGGCTGCTGGGCTGGCGCTCCCGGGTCCGTTACGCGGTGGACGCCGCGGACCGGGCCGGCCTGCTCAAGCACCGCTCGCACGAGGTGGTGCCGATCGACCGCTGCCGCATCGCCCACCCCGCCATCCAGCAGCTGCCGGTGCTCACGCCGACCGGCGCGCTCTGGCCGGCCGCCGAGGCGGTGGAGACCGTCGCCAGCAGTGGCGGGGACGTGACCGTCGCGGAGGTCCGCGACGGGGTGGCCAGCCCGGTGAGCGGGCCGACCCTGGTCCGCGAGGTGGCCGCCGGGCGGGACTGGACGCTGCCCGCTTCCGCCTTCTGGCAGGTGCACCCGGCCGCGGCGGACACCCTGTCCACGGCCGTGCTGGAACTGCTCGACCCGCGACCGGGTGAGCTGGCGTGGGACCTCTACGGCGGTGCCGGGCTGTTCGCCGCCGGGCTGGCCGCCCGGGTCGGTGCGACCGGCCGGGTGACCCTGGTGGAGGCGGCGCCGCAGGGCGTCGCCGCCGCCCGGGAGAACCTGGCCGACCTGCCCAGGGTCGAGGTGGTGTCGGCCCGGGTGGAGACCGCGCTGGCCCGCCGACGGATCACCGGCCCGGTCGACGTGGTGGTGCTCGACCCGCCGCGCGCCGGGGCCGGCGCCCCGGTGGTCCGCGCGCTGGCCGCCGCCGGCCCACGGGCGATCGCGTACGTGGCCTGCGACCCGGCGGCCTTCGCCCGGGACGTGCGCACGTTCGCCGAGCTCGGTTGGCGGCTGACCGCGCTGCGCGGCTTCGACCTGTTCCCGATGACCCAGCACGTCGAGTGCGTCGGGCTGCTCCTCCCGCCGGCCGGGCACTAGCAGGGGAGCCGTCCTCCATGCGGATCGTCGGGTTGATGTCCGGAACGTCGTACGACGGGGTGGACGTGGTGGCGGCGGAGTTCACGGCCGAGGGGGACACCCTGTGGCTGCTTCCGCTGGGGCACCGCGGCCTGGACTACGACGAGCGGCTGCGCGCCGAGATCGCCGCGCTGCTGCCGCCGGCGGCCACCACCATCGAGGCGGTCTGCCGGCTCGACAACCGACTCGGCGACGTCTTCGCCGAGGCGGCGGCGGTCGGCCTGGAGCTGGCCGGCGGGCGGGCCGACGTGGTGGTCTCACCCGGGCAGACGGTCTTCCACTGGGTCGCCGACGGGGTGGCCCGGGGCACCCTGCAACTGGGCGCGGTCGCCCGGGTGGCCGCCCGGGTGGGCGTACCGGTGCTCAGCGACCTGCGCTCGGCGGACATCGCCGCCGGCGGGCAGGGCGCGCCGCTGGTGCCGGCCTTCGACGCGTTGCTGCTGGACCCGGCCGACGGCGCCGCCGCACCGCGCGCGGCGCTGAACCTCGGCGGCATCGCCAACCTCACCGTGGTCGCGCCGGGGGCGCCGGTGCTCGGGTACGACGTGGGCCCGGCCAACGCCCTGCTGGACGCGGCGGCCCGGCGCTTCCTGGACCAACCGTGTGACCTCGACGGCGCCCGCGCGGCGGCCGGCCGGGTGCATCCGGGCCTGCTCGCCGAGCTGCTGGCCGAGCCGTACTACGCGGCGGCGCCGCCGAAGTCCACCGGCAAGGAGTTGTTCCACGCCGGCTACCTGGACCGGCGGCTGGCCGCGCTCGGCGAGCCGGTGCCGGTGGACGACCTGCTGGCCACGCTGACCGAACTGACCGCGCGGGTGGTGGCCGCCGAGTGCGACCGGCACCACGTGGTCGAGGTGGTCGCCGCGGGCGGTGGTGTGCGCAACCCCACCCTGCTGGGTCGGCTCGCGGCGCTGGGCGCCGGCCGGTGGCGGCTGCGGGGCACCGAGGAGCTGGGTGTGCCCGCGCAGGCCAAGGAGGCGTACGCCTTCGCGTTGCTCGGCTGGCTGTCCTGGCACGGGCTACCCGGGTCGATCCCGTCGGTGACCGGCGCCACCCGGGGTGTGGTGCTCGGCTCCTGGACCCCGGCGGGGCCGGCGTACCCCGGCACCCCGGCCGACCCGCCGCGCCGGCTGCGAATCCGGTCCTGACCAGGCACGTGGCCGATCGCTGCGGGCCGGGCCGGCCGGGGTCTGACCAGGCGCTCAGCTGGCGGGCGTGGGTGTACCGGCCTCGGCCCGGGCTGCGGAGTACCGGAGGGCCGATAGACTCTCCGGTCATGAGTGTTGAAGAGGACACGGCCAACCACGGCCGGCTGCTGGCGACGGTGCGCGGTCCGCAGGACGTCAAGCGGATGTCCGGCGAGGAGCTGGACGTCCTCGCCGCCGAGATCCGGGACTTCCTGATCGCCAAGGTCTCCCGTACCGGCGGGCACGTCGGTCCCAACCTCGGTGTGGTCGAGCTGACGCTGGCCATGCACCGCGTCTTCGACTCCCCCCGGGACCGGCTCCTGTTCGACACCGGCCACCAGTCGTACGTGCACAAGATCCTCACCGGGCGGCAGGCCGGCTTCGACAAGCTCCGCCAGCGCGGTGGCCTCTCCGGCTACCCCAGCCAGGCAGAGAGCGAGCACGACCTGATCGAGAACTCGCACGCCTCCACCGCGCTCTCCTACGCCGACGGCCTGGCCAAGGCGTACGCCCTGCGGGGCGAGGCGCGCAGCGTGGTGGCCGTGGTCGGCGACGGCGCGCTCACCGGCGGCATGTGCTGGGAGGCGCTGAACAACATCGCCACCGCCGGCAACCCGCTGGTGATCGTGGTCAACGACAACGGTCGCTCGTACGCCCCGACCATCGGCGGGCTGGCCGACCACCTCTCCTCGCTGCGGCTCAACCCGGGCTACGAGAAGGTCCTCGACACGGTCAAGGACGCCCTCGGCTCCACGCCGCTGGTCGGCCGGCCGATGTACGAGGTGCTGCACGCGGTCAAGAAGGGCATCAAGGACGCGGTCGCCCCGCAGGCCATGTTCGAGGACCTCGGCATCAAGTACGTCGGCCCGGTGGACGGGCACGACGTGGCGGCGGTCGAGTCGGCACTGCGCGCGGCGAAGAACTTCGGCGGCCCGGTGATCGTGCACGCGGTCACCCGCAAGGGCTACGGCTACCGCCCGGCCGAGGAGGACGAGGCGGACTGCCTGCACGGCCCCGGCAGCGCCTTCGACGTGGAGACCGGCGCGCTGCTGGCCGCCCCCTCGGTGAAGTGGACCCACGTCTTCGCCGACGAGCTGCTGGCCGTCGCCGACGAGCGGCCGGACGTGGTGGGCATCACCGCCGCGATGGCCGAGCCGACCGGCATCGCCAAGCTGGCCCGCAAGTACCCCGAGCGGGTGTACGACGTGGGCATCGCCGAGCAGCACGCCGCCACCTCGGCGGCCGGGCTGGCGCTGGGCGGCCTGCACCCGGTGGTCGCGGTCTACGCCACCTTCCTCAACCGCGCCTTCGACCAGGTCCTGCTGGACGTGGCGATGCACAAGCTGCCGGTGACCTTCGTGCTGGACCGGGCCGGCATCACCGGCCCGGACGGCCCCAGCCACTACGGCATCTGGGACATGTCGGTCTTCGGCGTGGTGCCCGGGCTCCGGATCGCCGCTCCTCGGGACGCCGCCACGCTGCGCGAGGAGCTGCGCGAGGCGGTGGCTGTCGACGACGGCCCGACCGTGGTGCGCTTCCCGACCGGCGCGGTCGCCGCGGACCTGCCGGCGCTGCGCCGGGTCGGCCCGGTCGACGTGCTGGCCGAGTCGGCCCGTACCGACGTGCTGCTGGTCGCCGTCGGCTCCTTCGGCCACCTGGGCATGGAGGTGGCCGCCCGGGTCGCCGAGCAGGGCTACGGGGTCACCGTGGTCGACCCCCGGTGGGTCCGCCCGATCCCGGCCGAGCTGGTCGAGTTGGCCGCCGGTCACCGGCTCGTGGTCAGCGTCGAGGACGGCGTCCGGGTCGGTGGCGTGGGCGACGCGCTCGGCCAGGCGATGCGCGACGCCGATGTCCGCGTGCCGCTCAGGGATCTGGGCGTACCGGCTGACTGGCACCCGCACGGCACCCGCGCGCAGATCCTCGCCGACCTGCGCCTGACCGCCCAGGACGTGGCCCGTGACGTCACCGGCTGGATCTCCGGCCTGGACGGCACCCCGGTCCAGCTGACCGCAACCGACGCCCCGGCCCAGAACTGACCCCTGCGCGACGGCGGGCGTCCCCTCCGGGGGCGCCCGCCGTCGCCGTGTAATCAGCGGGGGGTTATCGAGCGGTAGTGAGTCTTGTCGGTGCCGGCGAGGCTGAACGTCTGGGTGCGGGGTGGTTCGGGGACGACCACCAGGCCGGGGCGTTCGACCAGCACTGGGGTGCCCGGCGGGACGGAGAGTGAGCTGTCCCGGGTGGCCCGCCAACTGAGTACCACCAGCGGCTGGCCGGGCACCGGCAGTTCGTACGTCTGCAGAGGGGTGGCCCGGTCGGCCGGCGAGACCACCGGCGCGCTCCCGTCCGCGGGGCGGTAGACCACTGCGGTCATCGTGCCGGCATCGGTGTCCCAGCTGAGCTGCTGCAACTCGGCGGCCTCGCCGCCGCCCAGGGCGACCTCGCCGAGCGAGCGGACCGTGAGCTTCGCCATCGGCCAGGACGTCGGCACCGAGCGCGGTGCGTCCCGGTCGCCGATCCGGCGCGGAATGCTGCCGAACGGACCCCGGTCGCCGGCCAGCACACAGGTGTCCAGGCCGGTGAGCGCCCGCCGGCCGGTGCCGGACTCGTCCCGCACCAGCGGATAGCGCGGATCGGCGGTGCCGGTGCCCAGGTCGAGCAGCCGGTCGGCGGCTCGGCCCCGGGGCAGCGACTCGGTGGCCCGCAGGGTCGCGGTGACCGGGACCGCCGTGCAGGCCGGCACGTCGACCGGAGCGCTGAGGCCGTCGGCGACGGTCAGCGCCCGGCCCTGCGGCCCGAGCAGCTTCTGCACCCGGGCGGACACCAGGTAGCGCCGGCCGCCAGCGGTCTGCACCGGCAGCACGTCGGAGTAGACCAGGTAGCCGGGGTCGGTGTACTCGGTGGCGCGGGTCACCGCGTACCGGTCGCCGTCGCGGGTGAGTTGCAGCAGCCAGGAGGCGCTCTCGCCGGGCACGTCGGCGGCGACCAGGGCAACCGGGGTGCCGTCGATCCGGCCGGAGAAGAGAATGCCGGACGAGGGCAGGTGCGCCCGGTCGTCGACCGGCGACCGCCAGTCGCGTACCACGTCGGTGACGGCCGCCGTCACCGCGGCGTCGGCGGCCAGGTCACCCCGGGGCGGCCACACCGCCAGCGAGCCGTCCAGGCTGTCATAGCCGACCCGCAGGTCTTGTGGCTTCCGGTCGGCGACCGGACCGCACGCGGTGCCGGCCAGCAGCGCACCGAGCAGGACGGCGAGTGTCCAGCCGTACCGGCGGCCTGGCATCACCTGATCCGCCCTCCGATCGCCTCGCAGTCGCTGTCGGAAAGCGCCATAGTACGAGATGTCCGACGCGACGCCTCCGGTGGCCGCCGGTCCACCCACCACAATGGACCTCACCGGGGCTTTAGTGCCCTTTCGAGCCTCGGGTAGACTCCGCCGACTGTGACGCCTGCCGAGTCCCGCGCCCTGTCCGCGCCGCACCCGGAGGCGGCGGCCGGCCCCGACGAGACAGTGAGCCATCGCACTCCGGCCTCCGCGCCGACCGCCACGCTGACTGCAGCGCCGACCGCAACGCCGGTCACAGTGCCTGTTGAGTCCGGGGCGGACGACCAAGCGGAGCCAACCGTCGGAACGTGGCGGCGTCGGTGGACGCGGCGGCGGCAGGACCTGGCCGTGGGCGGGTTGTTCCTGCTCGCCGCGGTCTGGGTGACCAGCCGGATCTGGCTGGACCCCGCCGGGCGGGCGGCGTCGCTCTACACCGGTGACCCGGCCCAGGTGCAGTTCTTCCTCGCCCACTCGGTACGCGTGGTGCTGCACGGGGAGTACCCGTTCTACACCGAGCAGTTCAACTACCCCGACGGCGTCAACCTGATGGCCAACACGGCCGTGTTGGCGCTGGGCATCCCGATGGTGCCGGTGACCCTGCTCTTCGGGCCTGCGGTGTCCTTCGTGGTGCTGGTCACGCTCGGCCTCGCCGGCACCGCGATGGCCTGGTACGTCATGCTCTCCCGGCACCTGGTGCGTACCCCGCTGGCGGCGGCGGCCGGCGCGTGGTTCTGCGGGTTCTCCCCGGCGATGCTCTCGCACGCCAGTTGGCATCCGAACATCATCAGCCAGTTCCTGCTGCCGTTCATCGTCTGGCGGGTGCTGGTGCTCACCCGGTCCCGCCGGCCGGTACGCGACGGGATGCTGCTGGCGCTGCTGGTCACCGCGCAGGCGTTCATCAACGAGGAGATCCTGCTCTTCACGGCGATGGCCTGCGGGATCTTCCTGCTCGCGGTGCTCGTCCAGGAGCCAGCCCGCTGGCGGGCGGCGTGGCGACCGCTGGGCGCCGGCCTGGCAGCCTGTGCGCTGCTGGCCGGGGCGCTGCTGGCGTACCCGCTGTACGTGCAGTTCGCCGGGCCGATGGCGTACCACGGGCTCAGCGACGCGGTGCAGGACTACGGCAACGACATCGCCGCCTTCTTCGCCCCCGGCTCGCCCACCCTCGGTGGCAACCAGCGGGCCAACGTCAACCTGTCGCCGAACTACTCCGAGGAGAACGCCTTCTTCGGTTGGAGCCTGTCGCTGCTGGCCGTCGGCGTCGTGGTCTGGCTGCGGCGGAATCTGGTCGTCCGGGCGCTCGCGGCAACCGGCGTGTTCTTCGCCGTGCTCTCCCTCGGTGAGCGGATCTCCTGGTGGGACCGGGAGCTGGTCACCGGGCCCTGGCAGTTCCTGGTGCACCTGCCGCTGCTGGACGCCGTGGTGCCGACCCGGTTCGGTCTGATCACCAGCGTGGTGGTCGGTCTGCTGCTCGCGCTCGCCGTCGAGCGGGCCTGGGCGCTGCGTCCGGCCGACCGGCGCACCGTGCGGAAGCTGACCGTCGCCGGGCTGGCGTTCGCGCTTCTGCCGATCGCCCCGATGCCGCTGCGGATGGTCTCCCGGCCGCCGGTGCCGGACTTCATCACCGCCGACCGCTGGCGAGCGTACGTCGGCCCGGACCAGACGCTGGTGCCGATCCCGGTGCCCAGCATGGGCAACACGCACGGCATGCGCTGGGCGGCGGCCACCAATCTCGACTTCAAGATCCCCGGCGGCTACTTCCTCGCCCCCCGCAACGGCAACACCGGTGACCCTGGCCGGTTCGGCGGCCGGCCGAGCGGGGTGGGTCAGGTGCTGGAGGAGGTGGCGACCACCGGGCGCACGCCCAAGCTGGACGACCGGCAGCGCCGTCGCTTCACGGACGAACTGCGGCACTGGCGGGCGGCGATCCTGGTGCTGCCGGTCCGGCAGCAGAACGCCGAACCGCTGCGGCGTACCGTCGAGGATCTGGTTGGTCCCGGCCGCCAGGAGCTGGACGTCTGGGTGTGGGACGTCCGGACACTGACCGACCGCTCGGTCTGATGACCACCGGGACGGCGTCCCCGGCGACGACGGTCCCGGCGACGCCAGACCGGCCGCGGCGGGCGTGGCTGCCGGACGCGCTGGTGGTGGCCGGCTATCTGGTTCTGGCCGTGCTGCTGACCAGCGGGCAGTGGCGCCACCCCGGGCGGTTGTTCCACCAGGCGGGCGACCAGGTCCTCTTCGAGTGGATGCTGGCCCACGCGGCCCACGCCGTGACCGAAGGGGAGAACCCGCTCTACAGCACCGCGTTGAACGCGCCGGACGGGGTCAACCTGATGGCGAACACCTCGGTGCTCGGCCTGGGTGTTCCGCTGACCCCGGTCACCCTGTTCTTCGGCTCGCAGGCGGCGTTCTGCGTGGCGGTCGTCTGCTGCCTCGCCGGCACCGCCACGGCCTGGTACGCGCTGCTGCGCGGCCGCCTGGTCACCGCCCGGTCCGCGGCGGCGGTCGGTGGGCTGATCTGCGGCTTCGCCCCCGGCATGATCGCCCAGGCCGGCGCGCACCTGCACATGGCCGCCCAGTTCCTGGTGCCGGCGATCCTCGCCCTGGTGTTCCGGCCCGGGCCGGGTCCGGGCGGGGTGTGGCGGCCCGGCGTCGGCCTCGGCCTGCTGCTCGCCTGGCAGGTCTTCATCGGCGAGGAGGTGCTGGTCTTCCTGGCGCTCGCCGCCGGGGTGTTCGCGCTGGGCTACGCGCTCGCCGACCGGGTGGCGGCCCGGCGGCTCGCACCGGCACTGCTCGGCCGGCTCGGGGTGGCGGCCGTGGTGGCGGCGGCGCTGCTGGCGTACCCGCTGTGGTTCCAGTTCCGCGGCCCGCAGCACTACTCCGGGATGGCCTTCGCCGTGCACGGCTTCCAGTTGGACGCGGCGTCGTTCACGGCATCGGCGCGGCAGACCGTGCTCGGCGACGACTGGCTGCCGGGGCTGCTCTCGCCGAACCCGACCGAGGAGAACTCGTTCTTCGGCCCCGGGCTGCTGGTGCTCGCCGTGGTGATCGTGATCTGGCTGTGGCGACGACCGCTGGTCCGTGCGCTGGCCGGCTGCGGCCTGATCTTCGCCCTGCTGTCGCTCGGCACCGAGCTGCGGGTGGACGGCACGGCCACCGGCATCCCGGGGCCGTACCGGCTGGTCGCCGGGCTGCCGTTGCTGGACCTCGCGGTGCCGGCCCGGTTCGCGCTGGTGTGTGTGCCGGTGCTGGGCCTGCTGGTGGCGCTCTCCCTGGACCGGGTCCGGGCGGCGCGCGGGCCGTCGGCCGCACCGGGGCTGCCGGTACGGCTGCTCTGGACCGGCGCGGTGGCCGCCGCGCTGCTGCCCCTGGTCCCGACGCCGATCCGGGCGGTGCCCGTCGCGCCGGTGCCGGGGTTCGTCGCCGACGGAGGGTGGCGCCCGCTGGTGCCGCCGGGCCGGACCATCGTGGCGGTACCCCCGGTCACCGGTGCCGCGCTCAGCCCCGTGATGCTCTGGTCAGCCCGCACCGGGCTGGCGTTCCGCGCGCCGGGCGGGTACTTCATCGGCCCGAGCGGCCCGGACGACCCGGCGGCCCGCTGGGGAGCGCCGGACCGGCCGACCGCCGTCCTGCTGCGCCGGGTGGCCGAGACGGGCACGGTGCCGGTGCTCAACGACACCGACCGCCGGCAGGCCCTGGAGGATCTGCGGCACTGGCGGGCCGCGCTGGTGGTGCTCGGCCGGTTGCCGCACGGCGACCCGGTCCGCCGGACCGTCGAGGAGCTGCTCGGCCCGGGCCGACCGGTCGACGGCGGGTGGGTGTGGGACGTCCGGGACCGCGTCTAACCCACCAGCGTGCGGACGTCCCAGACCCAGACGTCGTCGACCCGTTGCGGCGGCCCGAGCAGGGCGGTGACCAGGTCGCGCAGCACCGCCTCACGCGGGTGCGCCCCGAGCACCACCACCGACGCGCGCCAGAACCGCAGGTCCTCGACGGCCTGACGGCGGTTCTCGTCGGTGAGCGCCGGCACCACGCCAGTGTCCATCGTGGAGTAGATGAGGCTGCTGGTCGGCCGGTTCGGCGCGCCGAAGACCCCCTCACCCACCTCGTTCGGGCCGATGAAGTAGCCGCCCGGGACGGGGAACTCCTGCCCGGTCAGCGCGCTCCAGCGCAGCGTCGGCAGGCCGTGCACGTTGCTGGGGATCGGCACCGGCACCAGGGTCCGGCCCGCCGGCACGTACGGCCGCCAGCCGCCGGCGGTGATGAAGTGCGGCGGCGGGTCCATCGGCTGGGCCGGCAGCGGCCGGGGGAAGAGCGGCAGCAGGGCGAGGGCCACCGCCGCGTACCCCACCGGGCGTAGCCACCGCCGGCGCGACGCGAACGGCGCGGGCGCGGCCGACTCACCGGACGTCGCCGGCTTCGGCTCGCCGGCGCGCGGTGCCGGCACCCGGGGTCGGTCGGCCAGCGGTCGGCCCTGACGGGCCGCCGCGTCCCAGGTCAGCGCGAGCAGCACGCCCACCGCGGCGGCGACCACCAGGCTCAACCGGGTCGGCATCATCATCTCGACCAGTGGCAGGTCGTCCGGGACGTACGACCACGGGCCGCGCACCTCGGTCTCCACGCCGTTGAAGCGCACCGTCGGCCCGATCGCGGCCACGGTGAAGACCACGATCAGCACCGCGACGATCCGGGCGGCCAGCGACCGGCGCACGAGCAGCACCAGGGCCACCACCGAGAGCAGCACCAAGGGCCAACCGAACCAGGTGTTCTGCTCGGTCAGCCCGATCGTCTTCTCCACCGCCGGGTCCCCGGCCCAGGTGTCCCGGGCGAAGGTGACGAAGGCGACCAGGTCCTCACCCCAGTTGTGGAAGACACCGCCCTGGAGGCCGCGGTACGACTGCGGGCCGTTGAACTGGAACCAGATCGGGTACGCCGCGAGCAGCAACGCCAGCCCGCCGCCGACGCCGAGCGCGGCCAGGAAAGGGCCGGCTGCGGCCCGTGCCGCCGCCGGTCGCTGCACGGCGTACGCCAGCACGACGACCAGGCAGGCCAGCGCCGTGAGCAGCAGCATCTCCTCGTTGATGAAGATCTGGTACGCCACCAGCACCCCGAGCACCAGCCCGTTGCGCCGCCACCGACCCGGCTCACCCAGCCGCAGCACCCGCACCACGATCAGCGGCAGCAGGAAGTTGGACACGAAGTTCGGCTGGCCGTTGGCGTGGTGGATGATCCCCGGCGCGAAGCCGAGGAACGCGCCGCCGACGAAGGCCGCGGCCCGGGAGCGCACCAGATGCCGGGAGAGCATCCAGTACGAGGTGCCGGCGGTGGCCGCCAACGCCCCGCCCAGGTAGAGCGCGTACATCACCTGTGGACCGAGCAGCATGGTCAGCGGGGCCAACGGCAGGGTCACCCCGAGCAGCGAGGTGTTGGCCATCATGTTCACCCCGTCCGGGGCGTTCTGACGGGCCGTGAACAGCGGGTTCTCCAGGTGCTGCACCGAGTACGCGCCGTGCGCGAACAGCCACTCGAACCAGCTGTGGTCGGTGGGCAGGTGGGAGGAGACCCGGCCCTGCACGTCCCCCCAGTAGTTGAGGCAGACGAACACGCCCAGCAGCACATAGGCTCCGAGGGCCAACAGGTCGGCGCGGACCGGGCGCCGTCGGGGCCGTCGCGTCGGTTCGGCCTCGGCCGGGTCGACGTCGGTCACGGGATTCAGCGAAGGGTCTACCACCGGCACAGCCACGACGCGCCATCGTACAGGCGACCACGCGTCGCATTTGCCGGGCCGGTGCACCCACGGCCGGTTTGCCGGAGGTGACCCGTCGGCCAGCCGAGCGTGGCGGGGGGAGGACGGTCGGTGTCGATCATTGAGCTGGGCGAGGTCCGGGAGGAGCCGGCCTCGGCGCCGCCGGTCCACCGGCCGCGCGCCGCCGGCCGTCCGCTGCGCTGCGCGGCGGTGCTGCTGGTGGCGCTGGTGGCGCTGGCCAGTGCGGCACCGGTGCCGAGGCGGACGGAGACCCCGGTGCCGGCCTCGCCGGGCGCGAGGGCGTACCTCACCGAGGACGGCATTTTCGTCATCGACGCGTCGAGCGCGGGCGGGGATCGGCACATTACCGCGTACGCCCAGCCGGCCGCCGGCGGCGAGGTGCGGCGCCGGTGGCAGGCGCCGCTGGCCGGCGTCGGTGACTACCTGGGCATCCGGGACGAGCGGGGATTGGTGCTGCTCACGGGGGTCTCCGCGGGCGACGGCCAGCAGCAGACCACCGCCTTCGACGCGGCGACGGGCGAGCAGCGCTGGCGGCGGCCGGGTATCGGCTCGTGGACGGCCGACGGCGGCCTGCTGCTGAGTGCCACCGACGAAGGGTCGGGTGCGGTGAGCCGGGTTGCGCCCGACACCGGCCGGGCGCTCTGGTCGGTGCCCGTCCCGCCGCCCGGAAACGTCAGTTACCACGGTGGCATCGGCGAAGTCGACCGGTTCGTGCTCCTCCAACCGACCGGCGAGCTCCAGGTGCACGACGCCGGCACTGGCCGGCTGCTGCGCAGCATCGACACACTGCCAGGCGACCGGTCAGCGCTCCAACAGGCGCAGGTCGTGGGTGATCTGTTGCTGCTCGCCCCACCCGGTCACACCAGGTTGGAGGGCTACGGACTGTCCGAGCTGGATCGGCGATGGACGGCCGAGGTGCCACTGGTGTCCTTTGTGCTCCGCTGCGGCAGTCTGCTCTGCGCGTTTCAGCACACCGGTGGCATCCAGGCCTTCGATCCGGCGACCGGTGCCGTGCGCTGGTCGCGCCCGGGCGGGGACATGCTGGCCGACGTCCGGGACGGCCGACTGCTGATGATCGGGCCTCTCCGGCGATACACGGCGCTGGACACGACGACCGGGCGAACGGGGACCGATCTGGGGCAGTGGGACCTGGTGCCGGTGCTGCGCCCCGACGATCCGCTGATCGGCGTGCGGCAGGGGAACGCCGGGCAGTTGGTCGTCGCCGAACTGGACCTGGTGGCCGGCCGGTCACGGATCATCGACGTGCTGTCGGGCGTCTCCAATGACTGCAAGGCGTCCCAGGCGGTCCTGCTCTGCCGGCGCCTCGACGGCTCGACCGCGCTGTGGCGGTTGCGGCCGTGACCGGCCCGGTCATCGATCTCGGCGAGCTGCGGCATGATCCGGATTCCGTCCCGCTGCCCCGCCCGCCCCGCGCCAACGGCCGGCCACTGCGCTGCGCGCTGGTCCTGTTGCTCCTGCTGGTCACCCTCGCCGCCGCCGGGCCGCCGTCCCGCCGTGCCGTGGTGACGCTGCCGGGGCAGCCGGGCACCGAAGCGTTCGTCTCCGGCGACCTCTTCTTCCTCCTCGACCCGCTCAGCTCGCAGTCGAGGCAGCGGCGGCTGGCCGCCTTCCGGCTGCCCGACGGCGAGCCGGTCTGGCAGGTGCCCCTGCCGGTGGACGGCCGGATCTGGGGGGTCTCCGAGCAGGGCGGGATGCTGCTGGTCACCGGGCACGAGAGCGACCCGGGGGGTCAGGGCGCGCTCACCATCACGCTGGACCGGGCGACTGGGGCGTACGGCTGGCAGCAGCCGGGCAGCGCCGTCGAGTTGGCCGACGGGAACCTGCTGCTGCAGTCCACCGACGGCGAGGGGGCGGGCAGCCTACGCGCCGTCGATCCGTGCTGCGGCACCGTGCGCTGGCAGCTGTCCACCACCCCCGCTGAGATCAACTTTCGGGGCACGGAGCACGGGGTGGACCGGGTGGTGCTCAGCCGCCCGGACGGGCAGGTCGAGGTACGCGATGCGACCACCGGCACGGTGCTGGCGCGCGCCAATCTGGGCGCGCCCGGCCGCGGGGCGTACCCGACCGTGCAGGTGGTGGACGACCTGCTGGTCACCGTCGGCGGATCTCCGGCCACGGCCACCGCCTACGGGCTGGACCGGCTGGACCGGCGCTGGAGCGCCACCGGCGACGGGGAGCTGTACGTGCTGGGCTGCGGTTCCGTCGTCTGTCTGCAGAGCCCAGCCGGCGGGCTGCGGGCGGTCGACCCCGCGACCGGCCGGGTGCTCTGGAGCAGCGGGCGCTGGGGGTGGGCCTGGCCGTACGACGGTCGGCTGGTGACCACCCCGTCGGAAAGCACCGGCAGCAGGAATGAGCAGTTCGTTGCGCTCGATCCAGCCACCGGGGACGTGGTGGCCGAGTTGGGCCGGTGGGAGCTGGCCCAGTTCGGTCTCAAGGATCCGATGGTCGGGGTGCGCCGGCTTCCCGGCGGCGGGCTGATCGTCGCCAAGCTGGACGTCCGCACCGGGGAGGTGCGGGTGCTGGACGTGCTGCCGGACGCGATCGGGGAGTGCCAGGCGAGCGTCGGTCGGGTGCTGTGCCGGCGGATGGACGGCTCGTACGGGCTGTGGCAGTTACCCGACTGATCACCAGTTGGCTTGGGCGGGTGGCGGGGGCAGCGGCACCGACGCCGGCCGCAGCACGTACGTCACCCCGCCGCTGCCCCGCTGCCAGGCCGGCTCGAACCGCTGCCGGGGCACGGTCCGACGAACCGTGTCGTCGTCCGGCGCGTACGGGTCGTTGAGCACCGGGTCACCGGCGGCGGTGAAGCCGATCAGCACCATCAGGTGCCCCCTGGTGTCGTAGGGCAGGCCCGGCACCTCACCGGCCCGGAACGCGGCGGAGACGATCAGCGGGATGCCGGCGGCGATGAACGCCTCCGCCTCGGCCAGCGACCGCAGCCGGGTGACGAACGCGTCCACCCCGTGCAGGCCGGCGTATGCGGTGTTGAACGGCCAGTTGCCGGCCCCGGCGTACGCGTGGTCGTAGCAGTGCCGGGCGGCGTGCACCACCACCGGTCGCGGGCCGGGCGGGTCCACCCAGGCATAGCGCTCCGGCGTCGGCTCGACCCCCCAGTAGGCGAGCACCATGGAGGTGCAGGTGGGGCTGCACCACGAGTCGCCGCCGCCACCCCACTGCGGGTGCTGGCCGGCGTGCAGCCGCTGCGAGTAGCCGGGCACGTCCAGCACAGTCCCACGCCCGGCGCCGACGGCCGGCTCCCGGCCTTCCTCCGGCCCCGGCTCACCGGCGGCTTCGGCCGGGGCGTGGCCGGCGGCGACCGCGCCGACGCTGCGTAGCACCGGGGCCGCGGGGCTGCCGTCCGGCCGGCACAGGGTCACCCGGGCCTGCCAGCCGGTGACCGTCGCCCCGGTCACGACCAGCGTGTCGGTGTCCACCCGGGCGTCGCCGTCGCGCTGCCCGGGCACCGAGGCGCGTCGTACCGTGCGGTCGTTGGCCGCCCACCGGGCCAGCAGGTACCAGCCGGTGCTGGGCGCTTCTCCGTGCCAGCCGCGCAGCTCGACCTCGATCCAGCAGCCGTCGGGGGTGTCGGCGGTCCAGGACGGCACCACGTCGGTGACTCCGAAGCCGACCCGCACCGGCGGTGACGTCCAACTGCCCCGCGACACCGGCCGGTCGGCGCTGCGCAGGGTCAGCCCGCGGTCGGTGGTGTGCAGGCCGTCTCCGGTGCCGGCCGTCTGGTCTGCCGGCAGGTGGAAGCCCTGGTAGGCGATGTTCCGCCGGGTGGGTGGTGCCGCGATGGTCATGACAGGTCCGTCCGTCGCTGGGGTGTCGGAAGCATCGCGTACGCCGGGATGGCCCGCAACGCCGGGCGGCGCGGGCGGCGAGGGACGATGGTTGCCGGCCGGCACTACGTTGTCGGTGGTCAGCAGCGAGGAGGCCGGGATGCGGGTACTGGTGGTGGAGGACGAGCGCAACCTCGCCGACGCGATCGCGCGCGGGTTGCGCAAGCGGGGGATGGCGGTCGACGTGGCCTACGACGGCGATGCCGGCCACGAGGCGGCATTCGTCACCCGGTACGACGTGGTCGTGCTGGACCGCGACCTGCCCGGCGTGCACGGTGATCAGATCTGCGCGGACCTGGCCGCCTCGGGCGCGCTGACCCGGGTGCTGATGCTGACGGCGAGCGGCACGGTAGCCGACCGGGTGGAGGGGTTGCAGCTCGGCGCGGACGACTACCTGCCCAAACCGTTCGCCTTCGACGAGTTGGTCGCCCGGGTGCAGGCGCTGGGCCGGCGGGCCACCCCGGCCGCGCCGCCGGTGCTCGAACTGGCCGACCTGGTGCTCGACCCGGCCCGCCGGGTCGCCACCCGCGCCGGTGTGCCGGTCGACCTCACCAACAAGGAGTTCGGGGTGCTCAGCGAGCTGCTCAAGGCGCGCGGCGCGGTGGTCTCCAGCGAGGAACTGCTGGAACGGGTGTGGGACGCCAACACCGACCCGTTCACCACGATCGTCCGGGTCACCGTGATGACGCTGCGCAAGAAGCTCGGAGATCCACCGCTGATCGAGACGGTGGTCGGCGCGGGCTACCGCACCGCCGAGGTGGGGGCATGACGGGGCGGTCGCGGTTGCGGCCCACCCTGCGGTTGCGGCTGACCCTGCTCAACGGCGTGCTGCTGGTCGGCGCGGGAGCGATCCTGGTGCTGCTGGCCTGGCTGCTCGTCCGGGACGCGCTGCGGCCCACCGACGAGCTGCTGCCCGGCACCACGGTGGTCCTGGCCGACGGCCGGTCGCTGGACGCCGGTCAGTGGCAGCACCAACTGGTCGACGCCGCCTCCGGGGAACTGCTCGCCAAGGGCCTGGTCGCGCTGCTGGCGATCAGCATCGTGGGAGTGGCCGGGGCGTACGCGGTCGCCGGCCGGGCGTTGCGTCCACTGCACCAGGTCACCGCGACGGCGCAGCGGCTCGGCGAGGCGACCCTGGACCAGCGGATCGGCTACTCGGGCGCCGACGACGAGGTGGCCGAGCTGGCCAAGACGTTCGACGCCATGCTGGACCGGATCGCGTCCGCGTTCGAGGCGCAGAAGCGCTTCGTGGCCAACGCCTCGCACGAGCTGCGAACCCCGCTCGCGGTGATGCGGACCGAGATCGACGTGACGCTCAGCGACGACGACGCGGACGCGGCCGAGTACCGCCGGATGGCTACCGTGGTCCGGGACGCCTCCGAGCGGGCCAACGGCCTGGTGGACGCGCTGCTGGTGCTGGCCCGCAGCGAGGCGCAGGCCGGGCGGCGGCTCGGTCGGCGTACCGAATGTGACCTGGCCACCGGGACGGCCAACGCGCTGTCGGCGATGCGCCGGGAGGTGGACCGGATCGGGCTGCGGGTGCAGACCTCGCTGGAGTCCGCGCCGGTGGTCGGCGACCCGGGGCTGCTCGACCGGCTGGCCGGAAACCTGATCGAGAACGCGGTCCGCTACAACCACCTGCACGGCCGACTCTGGGTGCGCACCGGCTCGGACGGCGAGCGCTCCTGGCTGGTGGTGGGGAACACCGGCTTCGAGGTGGACCAGGTCGACGTGCCGGGGCTGTTCGAGCCGTTCCGGCGCGGCGGCCGGGAGCGGACCGGGGCCCGCGGCTCGGGCCTGGGGCTGTCCATCGTCCGGGCGGTCTGCCAGGCGCACGGCGGCACGGTGCGGGTCATCGCGCAGACCGGCGGCGGCCTGGAGGTGACGGTCACCCTGCCGTCGGCGGACGCCCCGGCGGTGACCGGCCCGGTGCCCGCCATCGGCGTCTGACCTGTCCCGTACCGGGTTGCGGGCGGTCCGCGCCGGATGGAAAGATCACGTCGTCAGCTCGAGATCGAAGGGGGGTGCGTCGAATGTCCACCAACACTGGCTCCGCGCCCCGGGTCTCTCTCGGCTGACACCCGGAGGCGGAGCGTCCCCATTCAGCACGGAGGGAACACCCGTGTATCCACGGATCCGCAACATCAGTTTCGACTGTCACGACACGTACGCCCTGGCCGGCTTCTGGTCGGCCGTGCTCGGGTACGCCCGGCACTCCGAGGACGCCCCCGGGGACCCGGAGGCGGCCCTGCTGCCGCCGGACGACGCCACCCCGAACCTGTTCTTCCAAGCGGTGCCCGAAGACAAGGTGACCAAGAACCGGCTCCACATCTGCCTGGAACCCGTCGACCGGACCAGGGACGAGGAGATCGAGCGGGTGCTCAGCCTCGGGGCCAGCATGGTCGCCGACCGACGGAACGCCGACGGCACGGGTTGGGCCGTGCTCGCCGACCTGGAGGGGAACGAGTTCTGCGTGGTCCGCAGCGCCGGCGAGCGTGTCCCTGCCACCTCTCTGGAGGCTCAACCGTGAGTTCGACGATCCACAACATCAGCATCGACTGTCACGACACGTACGCGCTGGCCGGCTTCTGGTCGCAGGTCTTCGACTGCCCCCGGCAGCCCGACGACTTCCCCGGCGACCCGGAGGCGATGCTCCTGCCGCCTGGTGGCCCGGAGGTGCTCTTCATCGCCGTGCCGGAGGACAAGGCGGTGAAGAACCGGCTGCACCTGGACGTGCAACCCACCGACCGGACCCGGGCCGAGGAGGTCGAGCGGTTGCTCGGCGTCGGCGCGATCCACGTCGCCGATCACGTCGGCCCGACCGGCGGGGGCTGGGTGGTGCTCGCCGACCCGGAGGGCAACGAGTTCTGCGTGCTCGGTAACCCGGCCGAGCGGGCGGCGGCAGCGGCGGCGCGGGCCGCCGCGGCAGGCGGCGAACCGGCCTGACGCTGACGTACGGAGCCCCGGCCACCCGAAGGTGGCCGGGGCTCCGGTCGGTACGGCTCAGGAGCGCTGCTCGACCTGCCCCCGGATGGTGACGAACTCGGCCTTCACCTGGGCGGCGGACTTGTAGTACATGATCACCATGCCCACGCTGCCCCGGTCGGCCCAGACACAGATGCCCACCGGTACGTCCTTGGCCTTGCCGTCGCCGCAGCGCGCGTCACCGCCGAGCGGCCCGGGCTCGACCGTCGCCATGGAGGCCATGCCCAGCTCGCTGGAGAGCCCGGCCACCGCGTCGTCCAGCTCCTTCTTCGGGTCCGTCATCAGCCCGGACGCGGCGGCGATCATGAAGAGGTCCTGCTTGGCCGGGTCGCCGTAGAAGGCGCCGACGGCGCTGGTCTCGTTCTGCGCCGTCGTCTTCATCTCGGCGACCATCGCGTCGGCGACGCTCTGCAACTGCGGGTCGGTGTTCTTCGGTCGGCCGGCGAGGGTGGCCGGTGCGGACACCCGGGTGTTGGTGGCATCGACGACGTCGCCCACCTCGTCCTTGACGGCGAACCAGGTGATCGCCGCTCCGCCGAGGCAGAGCACCAACACCACGGCCAGCACGATCAGCACGATCCGGCCGGCCTTCGACTTCTTCGGCGGCGGCGGGCCGGCGGGCAGGTTCGGGCCGCCGTACGGCTGACCCGGCTGCGCGGGCGGGAAGCCCTGCTGCTGCGGCGGCGGCCAACCACCGGGCTGCTGCTGCGGCCAACCACCGGGCTGCTGCGGCTGGTGCGGCGGGGGAGGGGAATTGTGCGGCGGGCCGTAGGGGGTGGCCGGCGGCTGGGACATCAGTCAGCTCCAAGATGGGATGGCAAAGCGGGTGATCTTAACCCGGTGGCGGGGCCGCCCGCTGCCCCTTCACACGTGCCCTACGCTGCCCGTTTGCGCGCCTGCGGGCGGTCGGTGCTCGGGTCCGCGAGCAACCCGTTGGCGCAGAAGCGATCGCGGTGGCCGGCCCCGTCCACGAGGGACGGTCCGACCACCGCGACGGTGGTGCTGCGACCGGTCAGGCGGGCAGGCTCGCCGCCCCGCGCGGCAGGAACCGGCGGCCGGTGACCCGTTCGCTGGTGCCGGTCCGGTCCAGGTACGGCGTTACGCCGCCCAGGTGGAACGGCCAGCCGGCACCGAGGATCATGCACAGGTCGATGTCCTGCGCCTCGGCGACCACGCCCTCGTCCAGCATCAGCCGGATCTCCTGCGCCATCGCGTCGAGCGCGTTCTGCCGTACCTGCTCGGCCGTCAGCGGCTGGTCACCGACCACGAGCAGCTTGGCGACCTCTTCGTTGATCTGGTCGTCGACCACGATCGGCTGGCCCGAGTCGGCGATCCGCTTGAGGTTCTCGCTGACACCGAACCGGTCCGGGTACGCCGCGTGCAGGGTGCCACCCACGTGGTACGCCACGGCCGGCCCGACCAGCTGAAGCAGGGCGAGCGGGCGCATCGGCAGGCCCAGCGGGTCCAGTGCGCTGTTCGCCACGTCCAGCGGGGTCCCGGCGTCGACGGCGGCGAAGACGGTGCCCAGGAAACGGGTGAGCAGCCGGTTCACCACGAACGCCGGTGCGTCCTTGACCAGCACCGAGGACTTCTTCAGCTGCTTGCTGACCGCGAACGCGGTCGCGAGGGTGGCGTCGTCGGTCCGCTCGCCGCGGACGATCTCCAGCAGCGGCAGCACCGCCACCGGGTTGAAGAAGTGGAAGCCGACCACCCGCTCCGGATGCTCCAGCTCCGCGGCCATCTCGCTGATCGAGAGCGAGCTGGTGTTGGTGGCGAGCACCGCCTCCGGGGAAACGATCTTCTCCAGCTCGGCCCAGACCTGCTTCTTGACGCCCAGGTCCTCGAAGACCGCCTCGATGACGAAGTCGGCGTCGGCGAAGGAGCTCTTGTCGACCGTGCCGCTGACCAGGCCGTACAGCTTGGCGGCGGTGCCCTTGTCCATCCGGCCCTTGGTGACGGCCTTCTCGATCTGGGTGTGCACGTAGCCGACGCCCTTGTCCACCCGGGACTGGTCCAGGTCGGTCATCACCACCGGCACCTGGAGACGACGGGCGAACAGCAGCGCGAGCTGGCTGGCCATCAGGCCGGCGCCGACGATGCCGACCTTGGTGACCGGTCGGGCCAGGCCCTTGTCCGGCGCCCCGGCCGGGCGCTTGGCCCGCCGCTGCACCAGGTCGAAGGCGTACAGGCCGCTGCGCAGCTCCTCGGAGAAGATCAGGTCCGCGAGGGCCTCGTCCTCGGCGGCGGTGCCGGCGGCGAAGTCGGCGTCCTTCGCCGTCTCCAGCAGGTCCAGCGCCTTGTATGCGGCCGGGACCGCGCCGTGCAGCCGCTGGTTGAGGGTCTCCCGGGCGAAGTAGAGCACGCCCGCCCACATGTCCTTGTCGACCTCGGGCCGGGTCACGGTGACCTGGCCGCGCACCACGCCGGCGGCCCACTCCAGGGAACGCTCCAGGAAGTCGGCCGGCTCCAGCAGCACGTCCGCGATGCCCAGCTCGGCGGCCTGCTTCGGCTTGAGCATCTTGTTCTGCATCAGCGGGTTCTGGATGATCACCTGGGTGGCGGCGGGGATGCCGATCAGGTTCGGCAGCAGCTGGGTGCCGCCCCAGCCGGGGACCAGACCGAGGGAGACCTCGGGCAGGGCGAGCGCCGCCGCGCCGCCGGAGAGCGTCCGGTAGTGGCAGTGCAGCGCCAGCTCCAGGCCGCCGCCCATCGCCGCGCCGTTGACGAACGCGAACGTGGGTACGGTGCTGTCCTTCAGCCGGGCGAAGACCCGGTGGCCGAGCCGGCCGATCTCCAGCGCCTGCGCGCGGTCGGCGAGCTGCGGCAGGCCGACGATGTCCGCGCCCACGCAGAAGATGTACGGCTTGCCGGTGACCGCGATGAACGCCGGGTCGGCGGCCAGCGCGGCGGTGATCGCCTCGTCCAGGCTGGTCAGCCCACCCGGGCCGAAGGTGTTCGGCTTGGTGTGGTCGAAGCCGTTGTCCAGCGTGATCAGGGCGGCGGGCCGGTCCAGCCCCGGTACGTTCACCTGGCGCAGCAGCGCCTTGGTGACGACCTCGTTCGGTGCGGCGAGCGCGCTCACTTGTTGCCCTCCGTCCAGTGCGGGTTCTCCCAGATCACGGTGCCGCCCATGCCGATGCCGATGCACATGGCGGTCACGCCGTAGCGGACCTCGGGGTGCTCGGCGAACTGGCGGGCCAGCTGGGTCATCAGCCGTACGCCGGAGGAGGCGAGCGGGTGACCGATGGCGATGGCACCGCCCCACGGGTTGACCCGCGGGTCGTCGTCGGCGATACCGAAGTGGTCGAGGAAGGCGAGCACCTGCACGGCGAAGGCCTCGTTCAGCTCGAACAGGCCGATGTCGTCGATGCTGAGCCCGGCGATGCGCAGCGCCTTCTCGGTCGACGGGATCGGGCCGACGCCCATCACCTCGGGCTCCACGCCGACGAAACCGAACGACACCAGCCGCATGGCGACCGGCAGGCCCAGCTCGCGAGCGACGTCCTCGGAGGCGAGCAGGCTCGCGGTGGCGCCGTCGTTCAGGCCGGCCGCGTTGCCCGCGGTGACCTTGCCGTGCGGGCGGAACGGGGTCTTCAGGGTGCCGAGCTTCTCCAGCGACGTGTCCCGGGGGGCCTCGTCGACGGTGGCCAGACCCCAGCCGCCCTCCGCGTCACGGATGGACATCGACACCAGGTCGTCCTGGAGCTTGCCCTTGGCGTACGCCTTGGCGGTCTTCTGCTGCGAGGCGAGCGCGAACGCGTCGGTGCGTGCCTTGGTGATGTGCGGGACCAGGTCGTGCAGGTTCTCCGCGGTCGCGCCCATGACCAGCGCGGACGGGTCGACCAGCTTCTCGGCGACGATGCGCGGGTTGGGGTCGACGCCCTCACCCATCGGGTGGCGGCCCATGTGCTCGACGCCGCCGGCGATGGCGATGTCGTACGCGCCCATGGCGATGCCGCTGGCCACGGTGGTCACCGCGGTCATCGCACCGGCGCACATCCGGTCGATGGCGAAGCCGGGAACGGTCTTGGGTAGACCCGCCAGCAGGGCGGCGGTCCGCCCGATGGTGAGGCCCTGGTCGCCGATCTGGGTGGTGGCCGCGATGGCGACCTCCTCGACCCGCTCCGGCGGCAGCTGCGGGTTGCGGCGCAGCAGTTCTCGGATGCAGCGGATCACCAGATCATCGGCGCGGGTGTTGGCGTACATGCCACCCGCCTTGCCGAACGGGGTACGGACGCCGTCGACGAAGACGACATCCCGAACTTCACGGGGCACTTGAGCCTCCTAGCCGACACGGGCACGTTCCACCGAATGCTACTCGCCAGTAACCAACCCCGTCCGCACCCCCCGTTGTGGCCCACCCCACACCAACCACGAACGTCCAGCCCGGTCGATCATGAAGTTGTTGTCGGGACACGCCGGCCCGATGGCAACAACTTCATGATCAACTGCGGTGGAGGTGGGTCAGGGGACGGGAGGGGTGGAGGGTTCCGGGGTCAGGGCCGGGGTCAGATGGGGGATGAGGAGGGCGATCTGCCATTCGCGGGCGTTGAAGCCGCGCAGGGTCTCCGCCACGGTCTCCTCGGTGACCTCCTCCGGCGGGGTCCAGGCCAGCCGGCGGACCGAATCCGGGGTGATCAGATTTTCCGGAGGCAGGTTGTGCTCAGTGGCGATGCGGACCACGACCTCCCGGCAACGGGCCAGCCGACCGGCGGCCACCGGGTCCCGCTCGGCCCACCGGTGCGGCGGGGGCGGACCCTCCACCGCCGGGGTGACCGGCAGCGCATCGTCCGGCAGTTGCCGGGCGTCGTCGAGTGCGGTCAGCCAGGTGCGGGCCAGCCGGCGTACCGACCGGCCGCCGAAACCGGGCAGCGTCAGCAGGGTCTTCTCGTCCTTCGGGTCCAGCTCGGCGGCGGCGATGATCGCCGAGTCGGGCAGCACGCGACCGGGTGCGGCGTCCCGTCGGGACGCGATCTGGTCCCGGGCGTACCACATCGAGCGGACCCGGGCCTGGGCCCGCGCGCCGCGCAACCGATGGATGCCGGAGGTACGCCGCCAGGGCTCCGCGCGGACCCGGGGCGGGCGTGCCCCGGTACGGACCAGCGCGGCGAACTCCTCCGCGGCCCACTCCGACTTGCCCTGCCGGGCCAACTCGGCGTCGAGCGCGTCACGCAGGTCGGTGAGCAGCTCCACGTCGAGGGCGGCGTAGGTCAGCCACGACTCGGGCAGCGGCCGGCTCGACCAGTCAGCCGCCGAGTGGTGCTTCTCCAGAGTGAACCCGAGTAGCTGCTCGGTCAGCGCGGCCAGGCCGACCCGCTCGAATCCGGCCAGCCGAGCGGCCAGTTCCGTGTCGAACAGGCGTCGCGGGCGCAGCCCCACCTCGGCCAGGCAGGGCAGATCCTGGCTGGCCGCGTGGAGCACCCACTCGGCCTCGCCGATCACCGCGTCCAGCGCGCTGAGGTCGGGCAGCGGCAGAGGGTCGATCAGCGCCGTACCCGCACCGGCCCGCCGGAGTTGCACAAGGTAGGCGCGCTGGCTGTAGCGGTACCCGGAGGCCCTCTCGGCATCCAGGGCGACCGGGCCGGTGCCCGCGGCGAAACGGGCCACGACCTCGGCGAGGTCAGCCGGCGCGGCCACCGGATCGGGGGTGCCGTCACGCGGGGCGATCAGCGGAACGGGCCCACCGTCGGTCGGGTCGGTCCCCTCGCCCGCCGGCTGCGGCTGGGCCGGCGGCGGGTGGTGGGGTGCGTTTCCCGGGAGTTCTTCGGTGGGCCGACGGCGCAGGGGTGGTTCGTCGGTCACCTGCCAACCCTAGTGCGCGCGGTGATCCGGCGGGTGCAGCCGGTCGGCTGCGTGTCGGTTGGGTGTCCACAAGGTGTCATTTCGGATGTCGGACATCGGGGGAGACAAAGCCCTTTGACGCAGGTACGGTCCATCGAGCCGCCGGTCCCGATCTTGTGACACGCGGGTCGATGGCGGCACGGGGACACCACGGGAAGGCAAGGCGATCATGACGGCTGGCTACGGTTCGGGGGACGGGCGAGCGGCGGGCGCCGAGCCTGACGGCGCGGGTGGAACGATGCCCGGGGCCGAACGGCCGGGACCGTTGCCACCGCGCATCGAGCCGTACCCCGGGTCGCCCTTCTCCGCCACCCCGACCGGCGGTACCGATCCGTCCCTGACCGTCCCGGCTCCCCGCACCGGCTGGGCCGCTCCACCGAACAACGGTCAGTGGGGCTCCGCGCCGGCTCCGCACGGCACCACCCCGGGCACTGCCCCGGCCGCGCACTACGGCACCGCTTCTGTGGCACCCCCGGGCACGTCGCCGACGCCGTACGGCACGACGCCGGCCGGCCCGTACGGCGGAGCCACCCCGGGTGCCGCCCCGACCTATGGCACGAGCGCACCACCGTCGGCCGCCGGCACCGTTGGCTATCCGCCGGCCGTCGGGCCGAGCGTCCCCGGAGCGCCCGGACAGGGCTTCCCCGGGGCGCCCGGGCCGAGCTTCCCGGGCGGCGGGTACCCACCGCTCGGCGACCCGGCCAGCGCCCCGCCGTTCGCCACCGCGGGTTACCCGGGTGGTCCCGCGCAGCCCGGCTGGCCGGGTGCTGCCCCGCCGCCGGCCGCCCGGCCCAGCCGCCGTCGCTGGCCGGTCCTGCTCGCCACGCTGACCGTCGTGGTGCTGGCCCTGGTGGCCGGGTTGCAGGCGTACCAGCTCGATCGGCTCGGCGATCGGCTCAGCGACACCGACCAGCGCCTGGCGCAGGCCCAGGACGACGACGGCACCCGCCTCGACGACCTGGAGAAGCGCGCGGAGGCACTGGAGAAGCAGGCCGGTGCCGCGTTCAACCCGGAGGCGGTGGCCAGCGCGGTGCTGCCCAGCGTGTTCCGGGTCCGGGCCGGTCAGTTCACCGGCAGCGCGTTCGCGGTCGGCAAGCCGGCCACCGGTGGCGGGACCAACCTGTTCACCAACTTCCACGTCGTCGAGGCCGTCTGGGACGGTGGCGGTCGCCAGGTCTTCCTGGAGCGCACCGACCAGCGCTTCCCGGCCACCATCGTCAAGGTCGACAAGACCAACGATGTGGCGCAGCTGCGTGCCAGCGGCAAGTTCACCGGCCTGGTCACCGCGTCCGCCGCGGTGAAGTCCGGCCAGCAGATCGTCGTCGTCGGCGCTCCGCTCGGCCTGGAGGACAGCGTCACGACCGGTGTGGTGAGCGCGCTGCGCGACGCTCAGGGCAGCTCCGGGCCGGCCATCCAGTTCGATGCCCCGATCAACCCGGGTAACTCCGGCGGGCCGGTGGTCAACGGCAGCAAGCAGGTGGTCGGCATCGCCACCGCCAAGGCTCGCGACGCCGAGGGCATCGGGCTGGCCGTACCGATCAAGGTCGCCTGCGACGGTTTCAAGATCTGCTGAACCGGTGGCCCGGCCACGTCGCCGGGCCGCTCTCGTCATCCAGGGCCACCGCCGGCCCTCTCCGATCCCGCCCAGGTCCCCGGACCCGGCCGAATCTCGCCGCTGCACCCCGGTCCGTCGCGCCTACCGGCGCGGGACCAGCTCACCTGGAGGAATAACGATGTCCCAGCCACCGACCGGGCCGGAAGGTTTCCCGACGCCGTCGGCCGGCCCGGATCAGCCGCCGTCCGCCGCCGACCAGACCGTGTCGTACGCCGCCGGCCCGCGCGCCGCCGACCCGACCGTGCCGCACCCGACCGTGCCGCACCCAGCCGTGCCGCAGCCGACTGCTGCCGACCCGACCGCGCGATACCAGGCCGGTCAGCCCGCGCCGCAGCAGCAGCCGTACGCGCCGGTCCAGGCCACGCCGCAGCAGTACGCCTCCGGTCAGGCCACGCCGCAGCAGTACGCGTCCGGGCAGGCCACGCCGCAGTACGGCACCGCCCAGCCCATACCTCCGCAGTACGGCGTCCCGCAGGCCGCACCCACCTACCTGGCGAGCGCCCCGCCGTACGCCGGACAGGTCTCCGCGCCGCCGCACGGACAGCCGATGTCGGCGCCGCCGGTCTCCGGTTCAACGTACGGGCAGCCGATGTCGGCGCCGCCGGTTTCCGGTCCGGCGTATGGGCAGCCGATGTCGGCGCCGCCGGTTTCCGGTCCGGCGTATGGGCAGCCGATGTCCGCGCCGCCGGTTTCCGGTCCGGCGTACGGCCAGCCGATGTCCGCGCCGCCCGGAATGGCACCGCCGTACGGCCCGGCCGGGGCACCGGCGGGCGGCCGGGGTCGCGCGGTACTGGTGCTGGCCCTGGTGGCCGCGCTGCTCTTCGTCGTCAGTGGGGTGATGACCGGTCTGTACGTGACCAAGAACGGTGAGCTGAACCGCACGGAGAAGCGGCTCACCGGTCAGGTCAGCGAGCGGGACGGCACCATCGCGGCCAACACCACGGAGATCACCAAGCTCAAGTCCGACCTGCAGACCATGCAAGACAAGCTCGACAACACCGAGCAGGACCTGACCGGGACCCGCAACGACCGCGACGAGCAGGCCCGGCAGAAGAAGGTCATCGCCAGCTGCCTGGACAAGCTGACCACCGCGCTCGGTGCGGCGGCGGCCGGCAACAAGAGCGCCTACGACGCGGCTATGAAGGGCCTGGACAAGGTCTGCGACGAGGCGGAGAACTACCTCTGACAGCCGCACCAACCTGGTCGATCATGGGGTTGTGGTGCCCCGCGAATGCCGCAGTGAGGGGCATCCCGCCCACCACGACCCCATGATCGACCCGGTGGTGGTGGGTGGCGGCTGCCTGCGGCTGCCTGCGGCTCAGGCCGCGCCGGCGGGGCGGCGGTCGGACAGGGCTGTCACCCCGGGCGGGGGCAGCCCTGCCGTGGAGGCGAGCAGCGCGCACCAGCCGAGCAGGTGCGGGGTCAGGTCGTCGTCGACCGGCGTCCAGGAGGCGCGGATCTCGATGTCACCGGCGGTCGGCGGGCCGGCCAGGTCGCCGAACCGGGTCGACATGGTCTGGGTGACCGTCCCCCCGATCGCCCGGTGGCCGGCGTCGTGGGCGTCCAGCGCGTCGGTCAGCCAGGTCCAGCCGACCCCGGGCAGCAGCGGGTCGGCGGCCAGGTCGACCTCCAACTCGGCGGTCACGTAGGTGACCAGTCGCAGGGTGCCCTGCCACGCCTCGTGACCGAGCGGGTCGTGCAGCAGGATCAGCCGGCCGGTGGCCACCTCGTCGCCGTCGCGCAGCACCGTCGCGGAGAGCGCGAACGCGTACGGGGCCAGCCGCTGGGGAGCGCCGACCTCCTCCAGCGTGATCTCCGGCCGGGGCGCCGCCGCCCGCAGCCCGGCGACCGCGCGGGCGAAGGTCTCCGGGAGCGCGATCGGGGGGGCCATGCCGGCAGCCTATGCCGCCGCCCGCCCACCCGCTTCGGCGGCGCGCCGACGCCCGATCCGGCCGCCGTTCCCGTTCGCTGGTCCCAGCCATCCCGGCCCGCGATCCGAGCCGCCCGGCCCGCCGCGCGATGTCAGCAACGTGTTCTTCCTTTCACCCCAGGCGGGGAGAGGGTGGGGGCCGTGGCACGATTGCGGCGATGAGCACGGACACCACGGGCACTGCCGCCCGAGACGGAGAACAGCGCGCCGGCGGACCGGCCGACTCGCCCTTCATTCGGGCCTGCCGGCGGCGGCCCGGCCCGCACACCCCGGTCTGGTTCATGCGCCAGGCTGGCCGCTCACTGCCGGAGTACCGGGAGATCCGGGCGAGCGTGCCGATGCTGGAGTCCTGCCGTCGCCCGGAGCTGGTCACCGAGATCACCCTCCAGCCGGTACGCCGGCACGGGGTGGACGCGGCCATCCTGTTCAGCGACATCGTGGTGCCGGTCGCCGCGGCCGGGGTCGACCTGGACATCGTGCCGGGCACCGGCCCGGTGGTCGCCGAGCCGATCCGCACCGCCGCCGACGTGGAGCGGGTCCGCCCGATCACCCGCGACGACGTGCCGTACGTGGACGAGGCCGTCCGGCAACTCGTGATCGAGCTGGGCGACACCCCGCTGATCGGCTTCGCCGGCGCGCCGTTCACCCTGGCCAGCTACCTGGTCGAGGGGGGTCCGTCACGGACCCACGCGAAGACCAAGGCCATGATGTACGGCGATCCGGAGCTGTGGCACGCGCTCTGCGGCCGGCTGGCCGAGGTGACGCTGGCCTTCCTCCGGGTGCAGATCGAGGCCGGGGTCTCCGCCGTGCAACTGTTCGACTCGTGGGCCGGTGCGCTCTCCGAGGCCGACTACCGGCGCTACGTGCTGCCGCACTCGACGGCCGTGCTGAGCGGGCTGGTCGACGCCGGGGTGCCGCGGATCCACTTCGGGGTCGGCACCGCCGAGTTGCTCGGCGCGATGGGCGAGGCCGGCGCGGACGTCGTCGGCGTCGACTGGCGGACCCCGCTGGACGTGGCCACCGGCCGGATCGGCCCGGACAAGGCGGTGCAGGGCAACCTGGACCCGGCTGTGCTGCTCGCACCGTGGCCGGTCGTGGAGACCGAGGTACGCCGGATCCTGGACCAGGGCAGGGCGGCCCCCGGGCACGTGTTCAACCTCGGCCACGGGGTGCTGCCGGAGACCGACCCCGACGTGCTGACGCGGGTGGTGGCGCTGGTGCACGAGCTGTCCAGCCGCCGGGCCGACCAGGGCTGACACGCGATGCGGCAGCCTTGGCGGGTGGCGGTGGTCGGCGGCGGAATCGCCGGGCTGGCCGCCGCGGCCCGGTTGCGCGAGAGCGCCCCGGCCGGCACCGAGATCTTGGTGTACGAACAGTCTGGCGCGCTGGGCGGCAAGCTGCGTACCGGCGAGCTGGCCGGCCAGCCGGTGGAGTTCGGCGCTGAGTCGTTCCTGATGCGCGACCCGACCGGTGCCGAGTCCGCCGCGGTGGCCCTGATCCGCCGGCTCGGGATGGCCGAGGAGATCGTGCACCCCACGGTCGGGCAGGCCGCGTTGGTCGTCGACGGAGGGCTGCGCCCTGTCCCGGGCGGCACGCTGGTAGGCGTACCCGGGGATCTGGACAAGGTGGCCGCGGTCGCCCGCCCGGCCGCGGACGCCGACACCGACGGAGGCCGACCGCTGGTCGCACCGGACGTGGACGTCTCGGTGGGTGCGCTGGTCCGCTCCCGCTTCGGCGACGAGGTGGTCGACCGGCTGGTCGACCCGATGCTGGGCGGCGTGTACGCCGGCCGCGCCGACAACCTCTCCCTGGTCACCACCATGCCGGCGTTGGCCCGCGCGGCCCGGGTGGAGCACACCCTGGTGGGCGCGGTCCGGGCGGCGCAGGCCGCGTCGCCGCGCGCCCCCGGCGTCCCGGTCTTCGGCACCCTGGCCAACGGGCTGAGCAGCCTGGTCGAGGCGGCGGCGACGGCCAGCGGCGCGACGGTTCGGCGGGACGCCGCGGTCCGCGAGCTGACTCCGACCGACACGGGCTGGCGGCTCACGGTCGGCCCGACCCGGGACCCGGAGCTGGTCGAGGTGGACGCCGTGGTGCTGGCGGTACCGGCCCGGCCGGCGGCCCGCCTGCTCGCCGGCCCCGCCCCGGTGGTCGCCGCAGGCGTCGGCGAGTTGGACTACGCCAGCGTCGCGCTGGTCACCCTGGCGCTGCCGCAGCCGCGGCTGCCCGAGCTGTCCGGCTTCCTGGTGCCGAGCACCGAGGGCCTGCTGATCAAGGCGGCCACCTTCTTCACCACCAAGTGGGGGCACCTGCGCCGGCCGGACGGGCTGGCGCTGGTGCGTGCCTCGGTGGGTCGGTACGGCGAGGAGGCGCATCTCCAGCGCCCCGACGCGGACCTGGCCGCCACCGTGCATCGCGAGCTCTCGGCGGTGCTCGGCACCCCGCTGCCCGCCCCGGTCGACGGGCACGTGCAGCGGTGGGGCGGAGCGCTGCCCCAGTACACCCCGGGGCACGCCGACCGGGTCGCCGCCGCGCGGACGGCGTTGCGGGCCGCGCACCCCACCCTCGTCCTCGCCGGCGCCGGCTACGACGGGGTCGGCATACCGGTCTGCGTCCGCTCCGGCGAGACGGCGGCCGACGAGATCATCACAGCACTGGGAGGATCGGCGAGATGACCGAGCAGACCAACGCGGCCCGGTTGCGGGAGCTGAACGACAGCATCCGCTACACCATGTGGTCGGTGTTCCGGGCCAGCGCACCGCTGCCGTCGCTGCGGGACAACGTCACCGGTGAGGTCGAGTCACTCTTCGAGGAGTTGGCCGGCAAGGACGTGGTGATCCGGGGCGTGTACGACGTCTCCGGGCTGCGCGCCGACGCGGACGTGATGATCTGGTGGCACTCCGCCTCCAGCGACGCGCTGCAGGACGCGTACCTGCGGTTCCGCCGCACCACCCTGGGCCGGGCGCTCACCCCGGTCTGGTCGCAGATGGCGCTGCACCGGCCGGCGGAGTTCAACAAGAGCCACATCCCGGCGTTCCTGGGCGGCGAGGAGGCCCGCCCCTACATCTGCGTGTACCCGTTCGTCCGCTCCTACGAGTGGTACCTGCTGCCGGACGCCGAGCGGCGCGAGATGCTGGCCGAGCACGGGAAGATGGCTCGCGGCTACCCGGACGTACGGGCCAACACGGTCGCCTCGTTCGCGCTGGGCGACTACGAGTGGATGCTCGCCTTCGAGGCCGACGAGCTGCACCGGATCGTCGACCTGATGCGCGACCTCCGCGCCTCCGGCGCCCGCCGCCACGTCCGCGAGGAAGTCCCCTTCTACACCGGCCGCCGCCGCTCGATCGCCGAGATCGTCGACTGCCTGGTCTGATCCCCGCCGGGCGCGGGTCAGAGCGGGCGGAGCATGACCTGTTCGCGGCGTACGCCGTCGGACAGGAGGTCACCGAGTTCGTCGGTGCGGCCGAAGCCGGCGCGCAGGTAGAGGGCCTTCGCCGCCGCGTTGTCCGGCATGACGCTGAGGCGTAGCCGGTCGGCGCCGCTCTCGCGGGCCCAGTCCGCCACCGCGTCCACCAGGAGGTGGCCGACCTTCCGACCGCGCGCCTCGGGGTGCACCCACATCGAGATCAGCTCCATGACGAGCGGGTCTGGCGTGGGTACGCCGCTGGCCATCCCGACCGGCCGTCCGCCCAGGACGGCCACGAGGTTGTGCGAGCCGGGGATGGTCAGCCGGTCGCGCCAGCGCTCCGCACGGTCGCCGTCGCCCTGCCAGTCGGCCAGCCGGGAGCCGAACGCGTCCGGCGCCTCGGTGAGGGCGGCCAGCCGCAGCTCGCGCCAGGTCGGCCAGTCGTCGGGGGTGAGCACCCTTGTCTCGATCATGCGGGGATCGTGCCGGGGGCCGGCGTCCCGCACCACCGGATTTCCCGCCGGCCGGCGCCGCACCCCCGCCCGGGTGCGGCGCCGGTCGGGGTCAACTGGTCGCCGTGCAGGAGACCAGTGGGGCGGGGTTGCTGCCGTTCCACGAGCCGAGCAGACCGAAGGTGGTGCTCGCTCCGGCGGCGAGGGTGCCGTTGTAGTCGACGTTGCGGGCGGTGACCAGCGTGCCGCTGGTGCTGATGGTGGTGTTCCACGACGAGCTGACCTGCTGGCCGTTGGCGTAGTTCCAGCTCACCGACCAGCCCTGGGTGGGTGAGCCGCCGGCGGTCACCCGGACCTCGGCCTGGAAGCCGCCGGCCCACTGGCCGGTGACCTGGTACGTCGCCGTGCAGGCCCCGGCCGGCGGAGTGGTCGGCGGAGGCGTGGTGGGCGGGGGAGTGGTGGGCGGCGGGGTCGTGGGCGGCGGGGTGGTGGGCGGCGGAGTGCCCGTTCCGCCGGAGAAGTCGACGTCGCTGCACAGGTAGTACGACTGGTCCAGGTGGCTGGCCTGCCAGATGGTGTAGACGATGTGCCGACCGGTGCGGCCCGGCGCGTTGGCCGGGATCTCGATGGAGACGCCGCCGGTCTCCTGCTTCCACTGCGACGCCGGGGTGTGGCCGATTTGGCCGGTCAGCTCCAGGTCGTCCCAGCCGAGCGGCTCGGTCAGCGGGTTGAAGCCCTGCCGGGTCACGTACACCCGGATGTAGTCGGCGCCGTGGCTGGCCTGGTCGAAGAAGCGGACCCGGAAGTTGCTCGACACCGCGGTGGTCTTCCAGGCGCCGACGGTGTCCAGGGCGTTGTAGCGGCCGCTGGACGTGCGCCCGCCGCTGCACAGTTGCCCGTTGGGGATGGCGCCCTGGTGGTTGCCGGCCACACCCTCGCGGAACAGGCCGTTCCAGTTCCACATGGCGTTCGGGTCGGCCTGCCAGGCCTGCCAGCACATCGGATCCTCGGTGGCCATCCGGGGATTTTGGAAGTCGCTGCCCCAGCGTTGCCAGCAGCCGTAGTTGCGCGAGGCCGGGTCAACGACCGAGCCGTGCGCCGAGGCGGGGCGGACCAGCGCGGTGGTCAGCGCGGTGGACAGCAGGAGCGTGGCGGCCGCCGCGATGGCGAGCAGCCAGAGCATGCGTGGTGATCGGACGAGAGTGGACATGGAGCCCCCGGGGGGATGAGGTCGGACGACGACACCCGGACTGCCGGGAGATGCCCGCTCCCGTGCCTACTCGCAGGCTCCCGCGATGGCTCTACCCGGCACGATGCCAGGCAGATCGTCAGACGTCAATGGCTTCGCGACGCATCGGGGTGTGCGGGATGCCGTCCTCGACGTACTCCGGGCCGCTGACCGCGAAGCCGTGCCGGGTGTAGAAGGCGACCAGGTGCGACTGCGCGTCCAGCACACAGGCCCGGTTGCCCACCACCTCCAGCGCCGTGGCCATCAGCCGGCCGGCGTGGCCGCCGCCGCGCGCCGCCGGGGCCACCACCACCCGACCGATCCGGGCGGTGCCGTCCGGGTCGGCCAGGATTCGCAGGTACGCCAGCGGCGCGCCGCCGTCGGTCAGCCAGAGGTGGCGGGTGCCCGGTTCCACGTCCCGCCCGTCCAACTCCGGGTACGGGCAGTGCTGCTCCACCACGAACACGTCGATGCGCAGCTTGAGCAGGTCGTGGAAGGTGCGGGCGTTCAGGTCGGCGAACGAGGCCGTCCGGACCTCGGTGGTCTGCTGGGGCACGCACCGATGGTAGGCCGTCCGGCCGGGCGGGTTCCGGTGCGTCCCGCCCGGCCGGGCCGGGTCACGGTCTGTCGGGGCGGGCGGGGGTGAGATAGGTGGCGGCCACGGCGGTGAGCAGCAGCGCGCCGCCGACGATCACCGGCAGCGGCAGTGGCTCGTGCAGCAGCACCACGGCCAGCGCCGCCGCGGTCAGCGGTTCGAGCAGGGTCAGCACTGCGGCGACGCTGCCGGAGGTGGTGCGCAGTCCGGCGTAGAACAGCGCGTACGCCACCGCGGTGGTGACCACGCCGAGGTGCAGCAGCAGCGCCACGGTGTCGACGCGCACCGGTACGCCGATCCCGGCGACCAGCGCGAACGGCGCCAGCGTCAGCGCACCTACGGTGGTGGAGATGGTGGTCAGCGTCATCGGCGCGGCGCGCTGCGACACCTGCCGGCTGATCAGGGTGGTCACCGCGTACCCGAGGCCGGACCCGGCCGCCGCGAGCAGGCCGAGCAGCGGTGCGGGCGCTGCCCCGGTGGGTTCCGCGGTGGCGCCGGTGATCAGGGCGAGGCCGGCGACGGCGGCGATCAGCGTGCCGAGCCGCAGCGGACCGGGGAGCCGCCGGGCGCGCACCGACTCCCAGGCCGCGGCGAGCACCGGGGCCAGGCCCAGGCTGACCACGGTGGCCACGCCGACTCCGGCCAGTGCCACGGCGGCGAAGTAGAGCGCCTGGTAGAGGCCGAGGCCGATTCCGGTCAGCAGCAGCGGAACCGGCGCCGCGCGCAGGGCGGCGAGGATCGCGCCAAGCCGGCCGGCGGTGCACGCCAGCAGGACGAGCGCGGCGATCGCGAGGCGGTGGAAGCCGATGCTCACCGGGCTGAGCCCGGTGCTTTCGCGCAGGAGTTGCACCGCCACGCCGGTGGTGCCCCACAGCACTCCGGTGACGGTGATCTGGATCAGGCCGGTGCGGGCCTGGGCGACGGCCGGGGCCGGGGCGGCCGGCGGCGCGGTACGGGACGTGGACACGGGTGCGCTCCGAAGGGTGAGCCGTTGACGGGGACGACGTCGACGGAGCGCGTACGGCGAGATGGCCGAGCCGGGTCAGGCACCGGTCGGCGGGAGGCGCGGCGCTCCGTTCAGGAGCGCGGCGGGGGCAGGACGCCCAGGAACGGCCGCATGGGGACGACCGTACCGCAGGGCCGCGTCAGGCGGGTCGCGAGCCGACGGCGTCGCGGATCTCGGCACCCTCGGTGCCCTCGACCGAGCGGGCGCAGTGCGCGCAGCAGAAGAACCGGCCGTTGACCTCGACGCCGTGCCCGACGATCTTGATCTGGCAATGTTCGCAGATCGGTGCCATCCGGTGGATCGCACACTCGAACGAGTCGAAGGTGTGCACGTCGCCGCTGACCGTACGCACCTCGAACGCCATCCAGTAGTCGTTGCCGCAGACCTCGCACGTTGCCATGGAAAACCTCCTGTATCAGGACATGTGCCACCAGACTGCTCCAGTGCGGGGCGGTCAAGGGCGAAATGCCGCCAGTCGACCGGCCGGTGCGGCGTGTCGGCTCCGGCGTGTCGTCCGGTGGGCCGATTGAGCCGCGGCTCGACGACGAATCGGCCGACCAGGTCGACGACTGCGGCGGGCTGCTCCGGCTCTGACGGAAAACTCGTCACCATCGATGTATTTTATCGACAAGGGTCTTTACTGTTAACAAAGTTTAAATTACCTTGAGGGGCACCACCCGACCTGGAGAAGGAGTGCCCCGATGCGTCGAAGAATCACTGTCCCGCTGGTGGCGGCGGGCGCCGTGGCCGCCACCCTCACCGTCGCCGCGCCCGCGCAGGCGCACGGTTACGTCTCCGCCCCACCGAGCCGGCAGGCGCTCTGCGCGCAGGGGCGGGTGCCCGACTGCGGGCAGATCAAGTACGAGCCGCAGAGCGTCGAGGGCCCCAAGGGTCTGCGCAGCTGCAACGCCGGAATCGCCCACTTCGCTGTCCTCAACGACGACAGCCGGGGCTGGCCGGCCACCTCGGTCGGCAGCTCGCTGACCTTCACCTGGGTGAACACCGCCCGGCACGCGACCAGCAACTGGGAGTACTGGATCGGCAACACCCGGGTCGCCTCGGTCAACGGCAACGGGCAGCAGCCGGGCGCCACCGTCTCGCACAACGTCAACCTCGGCGGCTTCTCGGGCCGGCAGAAGATCCTCGCGGTGTGGAACATCTCCGACACCGCGAACGCCTTCTACTCCTGCATCGACGTGCAGATCGGTGGCGGCGGCGGGCCGACACCCAGCCCCACCCCGACCCCGACCGCCTCACCCACCCCGCGGCCCACCCCGACCGCCACGCCGACCACTCCGCCGGCGCCGGGTGGCAGCTGGACGGCCGGCCGGGCGTACCAGATCGGCGACCAGGTCACCTACGGCGGGTCGACGTACCGCTGCCGGCAGGCGCACACCGCGATCCCCGGATGGGAGCCGCCGAACGTGCCGGCGCTCTGGAGTCAGGTCTGACCGCACGGGTGCGGCCCCCGGTCGCACCCGTGCGCCATCCTCGCTGATCGGAGCACCCGGCATGACCCGCCGAACCCTGCTGGCGCCCCTGCTCACCGCGCTCCTGCTCACCGCCGCCTGCGCCGGGCCACCCGCGGTGACCCCGTCGGCCGTGCCGCAACCGGCTGGCGCGCCGTCGGCTGTCGAGTCCCCGAACGGGTCGGCGCCCGCCGGGGACTCGATGAGCGGCATCGACGTGGTGTTCCTGAGCACGATGGTCGGCCACAGTGAGCGCACCCTGCAGATCGTCCGGCTGGCCCGGGACCGGGTGCGCGACGACGCGCTGCGCACCCTGGCCGCCGCCATCGAGGCGACCGAGGCCGACGAGTTGTCCGCCATGCGCGGCTGGCTGCCCACGGCGGGGCCGGGTGCCAGCGCGGCCACACACCACCACGCCGGGCACGGGGATGACGCCGCGCTCGACCGGCTGCGGGCCGCGCCGGACGCCGACGTCGACCGGGTGCTGCGCGAGGTGCTCGCCGACCACCAGCGGGCGGCGGCCGACCTGGCCCGGGCCCAGGTCGACGTCGGACGCAACGAGCGGGTACGCGACCTGGCCCGGCGGATCGAGCAGTCCCGGACCGCCGAGGTCGGGCTGCTGACCATGCCGCCGGCCGCGCGGCGGTGATCGGGGTACGCCGCTGGCGCACCTCCCGCCACGCGGAGGCGGCTCAGGTCAGCGGGGTTCCAGCCGGATGGAGACCGAGTTGACGCAGTGCCGGGTGTCCTTCGGCGTGAAGCCCTCGCCGTGGAAGACGTGCCCGAGGTGGCTGTTGCAGCGGGCGCAGCGGATCTCCGTACGGGCCATGCCCATGCTGCGGTCCTCGATCTCCTTGACCCGGCCCGGGATGGCGTCGTCGAAGCTCGGCCACCCGCAGTGCGAGTCGAACTTCGTGTCGCTGGAGAAGAGTTCGAGCCCGCAGGCGCGGCAGTTGTAGACGCCGGCCGTCTTGGTGTCCACGTACTCGCCGGTCCACGCGCGTTCGGTGCCGGCCTCCCGCAGTACGTGGAACTCCTCGGGGGTCAACCGGACCCGCCACTCGTCCTCGGTCTGGGGCAGCTCGTTGTCGTCAAGACTCACCCGTCAACGGTACGTCGTGCGTCGGGGCTGTGGCATAAGGTCGCGGGATGGGTGGCACCAAGGCAGCGGTCGCCGAGGTCGAGGTGGCTGGGCACACCGTACGGCTGAGCAGTCCGGATCGGGTGATCTTCCCGCAGCGGGGCTTCACCAAGGCGGACGTCTTCCACTACTACCTCGCGGTCGGCGACGGCATCATGCGCGCCCTGCGGGACCGGCCCACCACGCTGCAACGCTTTCCCGAGGGCGTCGAGGGCGAGATGTTCTTCCAGAAGCGGGTGCCCACCCGGGGCGTACCGCCCTGGATCTCCACCGCGGAGATCACCTTCCCGAGCGGCCGGAGCGCGGCGGAGCTCTGCCCGGCCGACCTGGCGCACGTGGCCTGGGCGGCGCAGATGGGCACCATCGTGTTCCACCCGTGGCCGGTGCGCGCCGCCGACGTCGACCAGCCCGACGAGCTGCGCATCGACCTGGACCCGCAGCCCGGCACCGACTTCGCCGACGCGGCGCGGGCCGCCGCGGAGGTCCGCGCGGTCCTCGACGAGTTGGGTGCCACCGGCTGGCCGAAAACCTCCGGCGGCCGGGGCGTGCACGTCTACCTGCGGATCCAACCCCGCTGGACGTTCACCGAGGTGCGCCGCGCCACCATCGCGCTGGCCCGGGAGGTGGAGCGCCGCCACCCCGCTCTGGTCACCACCGCCTGGTGGAAGGAGGAGCGCGGCAACCGGGTCTTCGTCGACTACAACCAGATGGCCCGGGACCGCACCATCGCCTGCGCGTACTCCCTGCGGGCCAACGCGCGGGCCACCGTCTCCACCCCGGTCACCTGGGATGAGCTGCCCGACGTCGAGCCGGACGACTTCGACCTGCGCAGCGTCCCGGCCCGGCTCACCGAGCGGGGCGACCCGCATGCCGGCATCGACGACGCCCCGTGGGACATCACCCCGCTGCTGGAGTGGGCCGAGCGGGACGCCGCCGCCGGCCAGGGCGACCTGCCGTACCCGCCGGACCACCCGAAGATGCCCGGCGAGCCCAAGCGGGTCCAGCCCAGCCGCGCCAAGCGCACGCCCGGCGACAGCACCTGACGCTGGCGGTCGACACCGGCCCCGACGCGCGTCGCGATTTCTGGATCGGACCCGTCACGACGGGCGCTCGACCGGACATGGAGTAGACGTGACCTCCGGGACTGAGCACGAGGACCGCTTCCGTCGCATCTACGCGGTCAACTTCGAGCCGCTGCTGGCGTACGCCATGCGGCGCGTCGAGCAGCCCGAAGACGCGGCTGACGTGGTCGCCGAGACCTTCCTCGTCGCCTGGCGGCGCAGCCGTGAGATGCCGCCGGAGGCCGAGGTCCGGCTGTGGTTGCACGGCGTGGCCCGACGGGTGCTGGCCAACCACCACCGCGGCGGAGTGCGCCGGGGACGGCTGGGTGAACGGTTGCGGCAACGGCTCAGGGCCGCGGTCGCCGTCGACCCGGGCAGCGAGGTGCCGGAACGGCTCACGGTCCAGGCCGCGCTGGCCAGGCTGGGCGAGTTGGACCGGGAGGTGTTGATGCTGACCTTCTGGGAGGGCCTGGAGCCACGCGAGGCCGCCGTGGTTCTGCACGTGAGCCCGGCTGCGGTCCGCACCCGGCTGTCGCGTGCCCGGGCCCGGTTGCGAAGTCTCGTCGGTGACGACCTCGGCCCACCCGGACATGTACTCGACGTCATGGCCGCACGAGCCCCGGAGGAGGGCAGATGACCGACGAGCAGCTCGACCGGATGGTCCGAGACGCCGACCCGTACCGACCCGATGTCATCACTCACCTCGACGGGGCCGCACAGCACCTCCTGGAGGAGATCATGTCCGCGCCGACCCTCGAGACCGTCGCCGAACCGCCGGGCAAGCCCTCACGGGCGCGTCGAACCATGATGAGCGGCCTCGCCAGCGCCGGTGTCGCGGCCGCCGTTCTCGCCATTGTCCTCACCGTCTCGATCATGAATGTCGATCAGCCGGGAGGCCGCGAAGCATCCCCGGACACCAGTCCCACCTCCGAGGCGACGAAACCAACCTCCTACTCCGCCATGGTCCTCAAGGCGGCCGAGGAGAACCCACGGCTGTTGATCGACCAGCCTGGCTGGAAGGCCACCACCGTCTACGGGTTCACCGAGAAGGAGGGCACCATCGAGTTCAGCAACGACGGGCAGCGGTTGCAGATGAACTGGTACCCGGCCGACCAGTACGACGGCTACCACAAGGATCGGCTGCACGTCAGCAAACCGGAGCAGGTGACGGTCGACCGCTGGCCGGGCGACCTGTTCCGCTACAGCGCGAGCGACTTCGCGGTCATGCTCCGGCCCCGCGACGGGTCCTTCGTCGAACTGCGTACCGGGAGCGCCTGGACGCGAAGCGAGTTCGATCGGGTTCTCGCCGACGTGGTCCGCGTCGACGCCCGTACGTGGCTGGCCGCGCTTCCGGCGGAGATCGTCACCCCGGATCGGGTGGACGAGCAGGCGGCCAAGGTGCTCGCCGACGTGCCGCTCCCGCCGGGCTTCGACACAGCAGCCCTGACCGGCCTCGGCACGAACGACGCCTACCAGTTCGGCGCCGCGCTGACCAGCCGGGTCGGCTGCGGGTGGATCGCGGAGTGGCTGCGCGCGAAGCAGGCCGGCGACGCCGCCGCGCTTCAGCGGGCCGCTGACGCGCTGCGCAGCAGCCACAAATGGAAGGTGCTGCACCAGATGAACGACGAGGGTGACTGGCCGGAGGTGTTCTGGGAGACCGCCGACAAGGTGGCCGCCGGAGAGTTTCCCGCCGGGTACCGAGGGGCCCTGGGCTGCGAATAGCCGTCCCGGATCGGCCAGCCGGCTTGTGGGGAAGGGCGCCGGGGATCAGCTGATCCCCCGGCGCCCTACCTGCTCATGATCGACTCGACGTCGGCGATGGTGCGGTGTCCGGGGCCTGCGTGGTGAGCGCGGGTGGCATAGCGTGCCGGCATGGCGGCACTGGAACTCGTACCGATGACCGAGGAGCAGTACCTGCAGTATCGGCATCGAGCGGAAATCAGCTATGCGCACGACATCGCAGCTTCCGGCGCGGTGCCGTTGCCGGAGGCGCAGGAGAAGTCGCGCCAGGACTATGACCGACTTCTGCCCGGCGGCTTGGCGACGGAGGGTCATCATCTCTGGACCGCCTACGAGGGCGATGTCGAGATCGGCATGCTGTGGCTGCACCTCGAACGAAAGTCCGACGGTCTGCACGCTTTCGGCTACGACTTCTACGTGGAATCGGACCTGCGCCGCAAGGGCTACGGTCGAGCGATCATGCAGGCCGCGGAGCAGTTGTGCCGGGAGTGGGGCGTCGTGTCCGTGGGCTTGAGTGTCTTCGGTTTCAATTTCGGCGCCCGTGACCTGTACGAGCAGATGGGCTACGAGGTCACCGCGATTCAGATGCGTAAGCGTCTGTAGTCCGCTGACACCGCGCCGACCGGACGGGTCGAGCTGGAGCTGACTCTCCTCGGAGTAACGATCAAGTAACGGGCGCGAACCTTTCCCGGGGGATGACCTGTCTTGAAGGTCGTCGGCCCGTCAGGGCCAGGGGAGGCGTCGATGAAGCTGGTGTGGAGGCGGGCCCGCGAGGCACGGGGTCTGCTGGTGGCCGCGGTGATCGCCGCCCTGGTTGCCGTCGCGTTGGTCACCGGCCTGTCCGACTACAACCGCCGCGCGGTGGACGCCGGGCAGCGGGCGCTGGTGGCGGCCTCGCCGGCCGAGGAGCGCGGCCTGCTGGTCAATGGCTCCGGCGGGCGCGACGCCGCCGAGTTCGCCACCCGCGACAAGGCGGTCCGGGACGAGTTCGCCGACGGGCTCGCCGGGGTGCCGGTCACCGTTGCCGCGGCCCGGTACGGAACCGGCCGGGAGTTGACCGGCGACCTCGGGTCGGTGCCCCGTCCCGGCGACGAACCGGTCTTCGCCAACCTGGCAACCCTCGAAGACCTGGCCGCGCACGCCGAGCTGACCAGCGGGGCGTGGCCCCGCCCCGGCGCGAACCCGATCCAGGTGAGCCTGCCGGAACGGGTCGCCACCGCGCTGGGCCTGACCACCGGCGAACCGATCCCGGTGCGCGACCGGTCCATCGAGCGGGCCAGCCAGGTGGTGCTCGCCGGTACCTGGCGGCCCCGCGATCCTGCCGAGGCGTACTGGCTGCTGGCCCCCGGGGTGGGTGCGGGCAGCGCCGGCTCGGCCACCTCGTACGGGCCGTTCGTGCTGGACCCGGCCGACTTCGCGGCCACCTTCCCGGGCTCGGTGTCGGCGTCCTGGCTGGCCGAACCGGACCTCGCGGGCGTCGACGCCGCCGACCTGCCCGCCGTGCGGACGGCCATGACGGAGGCCGCCACGGCGGTGCCCGAGGCCGCCAACCTGGGCGCGTCGGGGCAGACGCTGACCCGGATGGATCGGCTGCTGGACCGGATGGCCCGAGCCGACCTGGTGGGCCGCTCCGCGCTGGCCACCCCACTACTGCTCATCCTGGTGCTCGGCGGGTACGCGCTGGTGCTGGTCGCCGCACTGCTGCACGAGGACCGCCGCGCGCAGACCGCGCTGCTGCGCGCCCGTGGCGCCGCCCGCCGGCAGTTGGCCGGCCTGGCCGCCCGCGAGGCGGCCCTGGTGGTCGCCCCGGCCGCCCTGCTCGGGCCACTGATCGCCGTGGAGGCGCTGCGGTACGTCCGGCCGGGCGGGGCGGCGGAACTCTCCACCGCAGGCGGCAACACCACCCTGGTCTGGGCGGCTGCCGCCGCCACCGCGGCCGGCTGCCTGGTGGCCATGGTCGCTCCGACGCTGCGCGGCTCCGGCACGTACGTGGCCGACATGGCCGCCCGGTCCCGGCCGAACCGGGCGGCGAGCGTCCAGCGGGCCAGCGTCGACCTGGTGCTGGTGGCGCTGGCACTGCTCGCCTGGGTGCAACTGCGCCGGTACGCCTCTCCGCTGGCCGGTTCGGGTGGCCGGCTCGGGATCGACCCGCTGCTGATCGCCGCTCCGACGCTCGGCGTGCTGGCCGGCGCCGTGCTGGCGCTGCGGGTGCTCCCGCCGCTCACCCGGTTCGCCGAACGGTTCGTCGACCGACGCCCCTGGACGGCCACCATGTTGGGCATGTGGCAGGCCGGCCGGCGTCCGCACGCTGGCCCGGTGCTGCTGCTCGCGCTCGCCGTCGGTGGCAGCACCCTGGCCTGGTCGCTGATCAGCACGGGGGAGCGGTCCCAGGCCGAGCAGGCCGGTCACACGGTCGGCGCCGACCTGCGGGTGACCGAGCGGGCTGGTTCCGGCCCGCCGACCCGGGTCGGTCAGCTCGCCGCCCTGCCTGGCGTGGAACGGGCGCTGCCGGTGTGGCGCGACGAGGTGCGGGTCGGCCGGAAGGACCTGCCGGTGACCGTGATCGGCCTCGACGCCGCCAGCGCCGCCGGCGTCGTACGGCTCGGCGACCAGCTGGCCGACGAGCCGGTGCCGCAGCTCTACCAGCAGATGGTGCGGGCCCGGGGTGCCCCCGCCGGCGTCGAACTGCCCGCGGACGCCCGCGAGATCACCGGCACGGTCCGTACCCCGGTGGAGGGGGCAACCCGGCCGCTCCAGATCGCGGTGACGCTGCTGGTCACCAGCTCCGACGGGCTCGCCCTGCGGCTCCCGGTGGCCGACGCCGACAGCGACGGCCGGATCACCCCGTTCACCGTGCGACTGCCCGACGTCGACGGGGCACGGCTGCGGCTGGCCGGCTTCGAAGCCGACGGCGGGCCGGCGGTCGGCACGTCCTACCGGCTCCAGGTGGACGGGTTGACCGTGGTCGGTGCGGACGGCACCACCCGGCCCGCCGGACTGACCGGTGACTGGGTCATGGTGGCCGGCGACGAGCGACCCTCGCCGGTACGGACCACCGCCACCGGGTTCTCCGAATTCCACCCGGTGGCGTTGATTCCCGGCGGGCAGTTCGCCTACCAGCCGGACACCCGGTTCGCCATCGTGCCCGCCGGGCAGAGCCCGGCCATACCGGTGCTGATGACCCCGCAGGTACGCGACACGCTGAGCCTCGGCATCGGCGACACCATCAACCTGACGCTGTCCGGAGCGACGCTGCCGGTCAAGCTGGTTGGTGAGGTGACCGCCGTGCCGGCCACCACCGGTGAGGGCATCCTGCTGGACCTGCCCGCTGCGGTCGACGCGCTGATTCGAAACGGCGGCATCGTGCGACCAGTACCGGAGTGGTGGATCGGCACCGACGACGCGACGGCCGCCGCCCGCGCCGCCAGCGAGTTGCCCGCTGTCACCGTGCTCGCCCGCGAGGCGGTGATCGAGTCGTCCGCCGAGGACCCGTACTGGCGCGGGTCGCGTACCGGAATGCTCGCCGCGGCGCTCGGTGCGGTGCTGCTCGCCCTGGTCGGCCTCATGGTCGACGTGTGGGCCACCGCCCGGCGCCGGCTGAGTGAGTTCGCGGTGCTGCACACCCTCGGCGCCACGCCCCGGCTGCTGGCCCGGGCGTTGCTGGCCGAACAGACCTTCCTGGCCGGCATCGGCGTGGGGGTCGGGCTGCTGCTCGGCGCCGCGGTGGGGGCAACCATGGCTCCGCTGGTCATCCTCACCCCGGCCGCCGGCCGGCCGGTGCCCCCGGCGACGTTCGAGCTGCCCTGGGTGCCGATCGGCGCGACAGCGGTCGGCCTGCTGCTGGCGGCGCTCGCCTTCAGCGCGTTCATCGCCACCGGCATCCGGCAGCGGGTGGCGGCGGTGCAGTTGCGGATCGGGGGAGAACGATGAGCGGGCGCGACGTGCGACCCGGTGACCGGGCGCGACGGGGGAGTACCCGATGAGCATCGGTGCGGCCGTCCGGCGAGTCCGGGCGTACGGCGGGCAGTTCCTGCTCCTGGCGGTGCTGACGCTGGTGGTCACGCTGCTGGTCAGCGGCGTGCCCCGGCTCGTCAACCGGCTCGCCGAACAGGGCCTGCGGGCGCAGTTGACCAGCGAGCCGGCCGCGCGCCGGGACATCTCGTACACCTCCGGGGTAATGACCGCCCCGTCCACGAAAATCATGGGCGACGCCCGCAGGCAGTTCGAGGCCATGGCCGAGAAGATGCCGGCGCCGGTGCGCTCGGCGGTGGCCGAGCGGTGGTACAGCGTGGACGCCGCGCCGACCCGAGTGGTCGGCCCCGACCTGAAGGCGCGCAACCTGCTGGTCGACCTGGGCCTGCGTGCCATGCCTGGCGTCCAGGATGCCGGCACCCTCGTCGAGGGGACGTGGCCGAACGAGACGTACGTCCCCGACCGGCCGACCGAGGTGGCGCTCGACGCCGACGTGGCCCGCAAGCTGAACCTGCGGGCCGGCAGCCAACTGCAGATCGGCACACCCACCAAGACCGGTATCACCGAGCCGGCCCCGATGGTGGTGGTCGGGCTGTTCCGCCCGGTCGACCGGGCGGGCGGCATCTGGGACGCGCTGCCATCGCTGCTGCAGGTCATCAGTCCGCGCGGGGACGGCGAACCGTTCATCGCCGTGGGTGTGGTCGCCGAGGTGACCATCGACAAGCGGGCCGCGGCGGGTTGGCCGGTGCGTTCCGACTGGCGTTACCGGCTCGGCATCGACCGGATCGACGCACGCCAGCTCGACCAGTTGATCGACGGCCTGCAACAGCTGCAACGCGAAGCCGATCCGAATCTCACGCTGATCCAGGGCGCCGACGTTCCGCTGCGCGCGTTCGCCGCACAGGTGGACGCCGCCCGGACCCTGCTGGCGGTGATCTCGGCCGGGGTGCTGGCCACCCTGGCCGGGCTCGTCGTACTCGCGGCCATCCTCGCCGCCCGGCGCCGCCGCTCGGAGTTCGCCCTGCTGCGCGCCCGTGGTGGCGCGGCCACCACCGGCGCCCGACGCAGCCTCGCCGAGTCGCTGCTGGTGGTACCGGTCGCCGCCGTCCTGGGCTGGTGGCTGGGCACCCTGGTCCCCGGCACCCCGGACCCGACCGCGCCGTACGTCATCGCGGCGGCCGTGCTGGTCACCCTGGCACTGCCGATGGCCACGCTGGCCGTGCCGGCCGGCGGGGCCGCCCGCTGGGACCTGATCCGGGTACGGCCCTCGGCCCGCCGGCTCACCGTCGAGGTCTTCCTGCTGCTGTTGGCCGGACTTGCCACGGTGCTGCTGCGCCGGCGCGGACTCACCCTCGGCGAGGTGGACCCGTTGCTGGTGTCGGTGCCCGTGCTGTTCGCGATCGCCGCGGCGGTGCTCGCGCTGCGCGCGTACCCCTGGCCGTTGTTGTTGGTCAGCCGGCTGGCCGCGCGGACCCGGGGCAGTGTGACCTTCCTCGGCACCGCGCGAGCCGGCCGGTCCGCCGTCGCCGCCCCACTGGTCGTCGTGGTGCTGGCGATCGGAACCGCGGCGTTCTGCGCGGTGGTCGCCGCCGGCGTCGACGCGAGCCGGGACCGGGCCGCCGAGCAGGCGGTCCCGGCCGACGCGCTGATCCGGGGTGAACGGTTCGCCCCGGACACCATCGACGAGCTGGGCCGCCTGCCCGGGGTACGGGCCGCAACCCGGGTGCTGAACGAGCCGGCTGACCGGCTGGCTGCCGACGAGATCGGCACCGACGCCCGGATCGGGCAGGTGGCCGTGCTGTTGGTCGACGCCCCGGGGTTGGCCACGGTGACGCGGGAGTCCGGTGTGGACCTGCCGATGTCACCCGCGCTGCTCACCGCCCGGGCCGAACCGGGGCCGCTGCCCGCGGTCGTCTCCCCGGCGATCGCCGCTGACCTGGCCCGCGCCGGGCTGGACGGCTCCGCCTTCGCTTCCGTGCAGGGCCAGCGGTACGAGTTCCGGGTGGCTGACACCGCGGAGAGCTTCCCGCTGCTGCCGGAGAACAGCAGCCGGTTCGTCATCCTGCCCTGGCAGGCGCTGCCCGAGCGGAACACCACGCCCGTACCGACCAGCGTGCTGGTCGCCGGAGACCGGCTGGACGCGGAGGTGCTGCGCCAGGCCGGTGACCAGGGGCAGCTGCGCTACCAGCAGACCGGGGCGGTGACCGGTCGGGAAAGGCCGAGCGGGGTGACGGTCTCCACCCGGGCGGACGTCCGACAGGAGTTGGCTGACGGCGGCGCGAACGGGGTGCTGGCCTTCGGGTTCGTGGCCGGCGCCGTCGGTGGCACCGTGCTCGGGTTGCTGGCCATCGCGTTCACCGTGCTGGCCGGCGCGCGGGCCCGGGGCCAGGTGCTGTCCCGGCTGCGCACCCTTGGCCTGTCCCGTCGGCAGTGGCGAGGGCTGCTGCTGGTCGAGCTGACCCCGCTGGTCGGGGTGTCGGTGCTGACCGGCGCGCTGGTCGGGGCGGCGCTGCCCCTCCTGCTCAACCCGGTGCTCGGCCTGTCCGCGTTCACCAGTGGTGTCCCGGTCCGGGTGGCCTTCGAGCCCGGTCTGGTCGCCGCCGTGCTCGCGCTCGGGGCGGTCGCCCTCGGCTTCGCGGTCGCCGTCGAGGCCCTGAACAACCGCCGGCTGCGCCTCGGTGAGGTGCTCCGGCTCGGAGAGGAGAGCTGAGATGACCGCTACTGCCCAGGTTCCCGTGGCGCCCGACCTGGCCGCCCTGCAACAGCGGGCCGCGCAGCGCGCCGCCGAGCGGGCCGGCGGCCAGGACCGGCTGCGCGGGCACATCGTCTGCGACGGCCTCGTGCGCATCTTCAAGACCGAGGGGGTGGAGGTGGTCGCCCTGCAGGGGCTCGACCTGGTCATCGACCGGGGTGAGCTGGTCGCGATCGTGGGTGCCTCCGGCTCGGGCAAGTCGACGCTGCTCAATATCCTGTCCGGCCTGGACACCCCGACCGCCGGCATCGCCCGGGTGGCCGACTACGACCTGCTCTCGCTGTCCGCCAAGCGGCGGCTGAGCTACCGGCGGGAGCTGGTCGGGTTCGTCTGGCAGCAGACCGGCCGCAACCTGCTGCCGTACCTCACGGCGCTGGAGAACGTCGAGCTGCCGATGCAGTTGGCCGGCAAGCGCTCCCGGCGGGCCCGCCGGGAGCGGGCCCGGGAGCTGCTCGACCTGGTCGGCGTGGGCTACTGCGCGGATCGGCGGCCGGGGCAGCTCAGCGGCGGCGAGCAGCAGCGGTGCGCGGTGGCGGTGGCGGTGGCCAACGACCCGGAGGTGCTCTTCGCTGACGAGCCGACCGGCGAGTTGGACGAGGCGACCGGTGCGGAGGTCTTCGCGGCGCTGCGCACCATCAACGCCGAGCTGGGCGTGACCATCGTGGTGGTCACCCACGACCAAGCCGTGGCCACGCAGGTCCGCCGGACCGTCGCGATCCGCGACGGCCGGACCGCCTCCGAGGTACGCCGGACCGCGCGGGTCGGCGCGGACGGCAGCACCGAACTGGTCAGCGAGGAGTACGCGGTGCTGGACCGGAACGGTCGGATGCAGCTGCCGGCCGCCTTCGTCGACGCGTTGGCGATGCGGGAGCGGGTCCGGCTCGATCTCGAGCCGGACCATGTGCAGGTACGGCCCGGTGACCGGGCCTCGGATGGGCAGGAGGGGCGGGCGTGAGCCGTCGGGACATGGTGGTGACCGGCCCAGCCGGGGCTGGCGGGCTGGCCCAGGCCGGGGCGGTCCCCGGTGAGGTGGTCCGGGTCAGCGGCGTGAGCCGGACCTTCGGCCGGGGCGAGCACGCCGTGCACGCGGTGCGGGACGTCTCGTTCGGCGCAGACCGCGGCGAGTTGGTCGCCATCCGGGGCCGCTCCGGCGCCGGCAAGACCACGCTGCTGAACCTGATCGGCGGGCTGGACCGGCCGGACAGCGGCCAGGTGGTGGTGGCTGGGCACGAGGTGACCGCGGCCGGCGAGGCGGAGCTGCTGAAGCTGCGCCGGGGCACCGTCGGGTTCGTGTTCCAGACGTTCGGGCTGGTGCCGATCCTCTCCGCCGCCGAGAATGTGGGCGTACCACTGCGGCTGGCCCAGGTGCCGGCGGCCGAGCGGGAACAGCGGGTCGCAGTGTTGCTGGAGCTGGTCGGCCTGGGCGGGCACGCGGCGCAGCGCCCGTACGAGCTCTCCGGCGGGCAGCAGCAGCGGGTCGCGGTGGCCCGCGCACTGGCCAACGAGCCGGACCTGCTCATCGCCGACGAGCCAACCGGCCAGCTCGACTCGGAGACCGGTCGGTCCATCATGGATCTGCTGCGCGCGGTGGTGCACGCCCGAGGCATGACGGCGCTGGTGGCCACGCACGACCCTGCCCTGATCGACCTCGCCGACCGGGTGCTCAACCTTCGCGACGGCCGCCTGGTCGACGGCTGACCGCTGCCCTCGACCCATGGCCGTGGGCCGTGAGCCGTGAGCCGTGAGCGGTGCGCGTGGGGCCGTGGGCGGTGAGCCGCGAGCCGTGAGCCGTGGGCGGTGAGCCGTGGGCCACGGGCCGTGGGCACCGTGGGCTACGGGCTCGGCGAGAGGCGACCGGCAGGGGCATGTTCGCTCCCTGTCGAGCTGCCCCATATATGGACCGCGGAAGTCGCGGGCACGGAAGTCGCGGGCACGGGAGGCGTGGGCACGGAAGGGGCGGGCACGGAAGGCGCTGGCACGGGAGCCCAGGTGAGGGAGCCCAGGTGAGGAGCCTGGGTGGGGCGCCGCCGTCGGCTTGTTCGCAGTTCCGGATGTGGGTCACGGGGTGTTCGGGTGCGGGGGTGTGGAAGCTCGCCGTCGATGCGGTTCGCTGCCCCAGATCTGGGGCAGCTCGACAGGCATCGAGGGGCACCTGGGGACCTCGGGGCGTGATGGGGTCAGAGGCAGCCGACGGGTCGACGCCACCGACGGGTCGACGCCACCGACGGGTCGACGTCATCGACGGGCCGACGCCACCGGCGGGTCGACGTCATCGACGGGCTGGCGCCGTCGGCGGGCGGTCAGAGGGCGAGCTTCATGCCCTCGTGGCTCGCCACGAAACCGAGGCCCAGGTAGAAGCGGTGTGCGTCCTGGCGAATCTTGTCCGTGGTGAGCTGCACCAGCGCACAGCCGCGCTGCCGGGCCTGGTCGATGGCCCAGGTCATCAGCTCCCGGCCCAGCCCCTGGCCGCGCCGGTCGGACCGGACCCGGACCGACTCGATCAGGGACCGCTCGGCGCCGTGCCGGCCGAGTCCGGGGATGTAGGTGATCTGGAGGCAGCCGACCAGCTCGCCGCCCTGCTCGGCGACGATCAGCTGGTTGCGCGGGTCGGCGCTGATGTCCGCGAACGCCCGCTCGTACGCCTCGTCGACCTCGGTGAAGTCACGGGCCTTGCCGAGGACGTCGTCGGCGAGCAGGGCGATGACGGCGGGCAGGTCGGCCCGTACCGCCTCGCGGTAGATCATGTCGGTCATGCCGCTGAGCCTGGCACAGTGACGTCGGCGGATGGGTCGGTGCCACTTGCCGGGAGGGGGCAGCATAGGGCGGCATGGACCTTCTGTTCCTGCCGTTCCGGTGGATCTACCGGGCGTTGGTGTGGTTCGCGAACTCACCCCGCACGCTGATCACGTCGTACCTGCTGATGATCGTGGTGGCGGGGGTCATCTACGGCGAGGTCGAGCAGCGCAGCCCTGCCGACGCCGTCTGGTGGGCGGTGGTGACCGCGTCCACCGTCGGGTACGGCGACATCTCGCCGACCACCTGGGCGGGCCGGACGCTCGCCGCGCTGCTCATCTCGACCATGGTGTTGCTGGTGATCCCGCTGATCACCGCGCACTTCGCCAGCCGGCTCATCGTCGATGACGACGCCTTCGTGCACGAGGAGCAGGAGCAGCTCAAGACCGACGTGCGGCGGATGCGGGCGCTGCTGGAGGAGTTGGCCGCCCGGCAGGGCATCGAGCTGCCGCCGCTGCCGCCGACCCGGCCGGTCACCGAGCCGGGCAGCGTAGCCCGTCCCTGGGGACGGTCAGGTCGATCAGGTAGGCGTCCACCGCCGCGGTGATGCAGGAGGTCTGCGGGTAGGCGGTGTGGCCCTCGCCTTCCCAGGTGAGCACCCGACCGACGCCCAGCATCGAGGCGAGCCGGGGGGTCTGCTCGTAGGGCGTCGCAGGATCGCCGGTGGTGCCGACCACCACGATGGGCGGCGCGCCGTTGGCCCGGCCGGTCGGGTACGGGTCCCGCCCGCCCGGCCACTCGACGCAGCTCAGCATGCCGACCGCCAGCGCCGGCCCGAACAGCGGATACTTCGTGCGCCACTGTGACTGCAACTGGCGGATCTGGGCCCGGCTCGGCTTCTCCGTCTCGTCGGCGCAGTTGATGGCGAGGTTGGCGTCGAACAGGTTCGAGTAGTGCCCGTCGCTCTCCCGCCCCGCGTACGCGTCGGCGAGCCGGAACACGTCCTTCGGGTCACCCTCGGCCAGCCGGTCGATCGCCCGGGCCAGCTCCTGCCAGCCGGACTCGGTGTAGAGCGAGGAGATGACCGCGTAGAAGACCCAGCCGGGAGACGCCTCCCGCCCGTCGTCGCCGCGGACCGGCGAGACCCTGGCCTTGTCGATGGCCGTGGTGACGGCGGCGCGCGCGTCCGGTGCGATCGGGCAGCGGTCGGCGGTCGCGGCGCACCAGCGGGTGAAGTTGTCGAAGGCCCGCTCGAAGCCGCGGGCCTGGCTCTCCGAGCCGGCCACCAGCCGCTGCTGCGGGTCGACCGCGCCGTCGAGCACCAGCGCCCGCACCCGCTGCGGGTAGAGCTGGGCGTAGACGGCGCCGAGCAGGGTGCCGTACGAGTAGCCCAGGTAGGTGAGCTTGTCGTCGCCGACGGCGGCGCGGACCGCGTCCATGTCCCGGGCGGCCTGCTCGCTGCCGTACAGCGGCAACTGGTCGCCGTACCGGTCGCCGCAGCCGCGCCCGATCCGCTGGCTCAGCCCCACGAAGCCGTCGAACGCCGACTGGCTGGTCGGATCCGGGTCGTAGCCGAAGCTGGCGTCCAGGTCGGCGTCGGAGATGCACTTGACCGGGCTGGACCGGGCCACCCCGCGCGGGTCGAAGCCGACGATGTCGAAGCGTTCGGTGATCGTGGTGGGCAGCCCACCGAACTGGGTGCCGAAGGAGAGGTAGACGGCGGTGTCGACGCCGGAGCCACCGGGACCACCCGGGTTGATCACCAGCGAGCCGATCCGGTCCCGTTGCTTGGTGGATCGGGCGCGCAGCAGGGCGATCTCGAAGGTCTGCCCCGCGCCCGGGCCGGCGGTCGCCCCGCCGCCGGTGCCCCAGTCGCGCGGGACGGCGATCCGGGTGCACTCGTAGCGCATGTCCGGTGCGCCCCGCCCGACCAACTCGTCGGCCACCTCCGGGCAGGCTCGCCAGGTCGGGGAGCTGCCGGTTGGCGCCGCCTCGCCCTCCACCTCGGTGCGTGGCGCGAACGCCGGCAGGGTGCAGCCGGCGGTGAGCAGCGCGGCCACGGCGAAGCCGGCGAGAGTGCGACGGACCCGGCGACTGGTCGCCATTCGAGGCTGGTCGGCGGTGCGGGTCACGTGGTCCTCCGGAGTCGAGTCGACGGCCAGGCTACGCGGGGCCGGTGGCGGCCTGGTCCACGGTGGCCGCCGGGTCGCCGCGCAGCACCTGGTCCACATCGAAGCGGATCGGGCGCTCGAGCTGGTCGTAGCGGCACGAGCGAGGATCGCGGTCCGGCCGCCACCGGACGAACTGGGCGGTGTGCCGGAACCGTTCGCCCTCCATCGCGTCGTAACCCACCTCGACCACCAGCTCCGGGCGCAGCGGCTCCCACTCCAGGTTCTTCGTGCCGGTCCACCGGCTCACCCCGCCCGGGATGCGCTGGCCGCGCTCGTGGTCACCGTGCACCCACGGGTGCTCGCCGCCGGTGTCCCGGTAGGGCGCCAGCTCGTCGAGCAGCTCGGCCCGCCGGGCCATGCTGAACGAGGCGCTCACCCCCACGTGGTGCAGCACCCCCGCGTCGTCGTAGAGGCCGAGCAGCAGCGAGCCGACCACCGGGCCGGACTTGTGCCAGCGGAAGCCGGCCACCACCGCGTCCGCGGTGCGGGCGTGCTTGACCTTGAACATCAGCCGCTTACCCGGCTCGTACGGCAGGTCGGCCGGCTTGACGATCAGCCCGTCCAGCCCGGCGCCCTCGAAGACGTCGAACCACCGGCGGGCGGTCTCCGGGTCGGTGGTCACCTGGGTGACGTGCACGGGCGGGCGCACCCCGGACAGCGCCTCCACCAACCGCTCCCGGCGGCGTGGGTAGGGCTGGCCGACCAGGGCCTCGTCGCCGATGGCCAGCAGGTCGAAGGCGACGAAGTCGGCCGGGGTGGTCTCGGCCAGCAGCTTCACCCGGGACGCGGCCGGGTGGATGCGCTGGGCCAGCAGCTCGAAATCCAGCCGGGGCTGGCCGCCCGGGCCGTCCCGCCGGATCACGATCAGCTCCCCGTCGACCACGCACCGCTCGGGTAGCTGTCGGCGGGCCTGTTCGACCACCTCGGGGAAGTAGCGGGTCATCGACTTGCCGCCGCGGCTGGCCAGCTCCACCTCGTCGCCGTCGCGGAACACGATGCACCGGAACCCGTCCCACTTGGGCTCGTAGGTCACGCCGGGCGCGGTGGGCAGCTTGGGGACGCTCTTGGCCAGCATCGGCTCGACCGGAGGGTTGATCGGCAGGTCCACGGCGACCAGTCAATCAGACGGTGCCGACAGTCGTGAGGCAGATCACCGTGGGTGCCGGGGTGGCGTGTCCGCCCGCGCGCCGCTCGTCCCGACCGGGCGAATCAGATAGCCGCAGGTCAGAGCTAGTTTCGCGAGGTGTCCGAGTGGGTCTGTGACTGCTGCGGGCGGTGGCGGGTGAGCGTCGAGCTGATCCGGGGCCGCTACCGGTACCGGCTGGTCCGTCGCTACCCGGAGCAGTTCGGCGGCGGCAAGAACGTGCTCGGCGAGGTCGGGTCGGTGCCGGAGTTGGCGGAGCTGCTGCGTCGGCGTACCCCGCTCACCCTGGCCGACCTGCGCGAAGCCGCCTGATTCCCGGCGGCGCTTCCGCAGCATGGCCGGCCAGTGGTTGCCCGGGTCACTATCCGTCGGGCAGCCTCGTCTCCATGGCGCGGTGTCGCCGGGCGGCGCCGCCGGGGAGGAGACGCGATGCGGTTCGAAGCCGGTACGGAGATCGCCGCCGACGCCCAGCGGGTGTGGGCGGTGCTGATCGACGTACAGTGGTGGCCCGAGTGGACGGCCTCGGTGAGCCAGATCGAACGGGGAGAGCCGGGGCCGCTCACCGTCGGCGCGACCGCGCGGTTGACGCAGCCGAAGCTGCGGCCGGCGGTGTGGCGGGTCACCGAGCTGACCGAGGGGCGCGACTTCACCTGGGTCTCCGAGGCCCCCGGCGTGCGGACCCGGGCGGAACACCGGTTGCTGCCGCTGCCCGACGGGCGTACCCGGGTCGAGCTGGCCATCGCGCAGTCCGGGCCGCTGGCCGGGCCGGTCGGCTGGCTGTACGGCGGTCTGCTCCGCCGCTACCTGCGGCTGGAGGCCGACGGGCTCAAGCGTCGGAGTGAGCTGGGCTGACCGCCGGCTTCTCCAGTACGGCCAACCGGATGCCGTTCGGGTCCGGCCGGTGCGCCACGATCCGGTAGCCGTGCCGTTGGTACAGCCGAACGTTGCGGGCGCTGTCCGCGCCGGTGAACAGGGTGAACAGGGCCACCGAGGGCGGGCAGGCCGCCTCGATCGCGGCGAGCAGCCGACCCCCGACGCCCCGCCCCTGCTGGTCCGGGGCGACCGACAGCCGCCCGACGTGTGCGGTGTCCCCGTCGAGGTGGGCCCGCACGGAGCCGACCAGCCGGTGCCCCAGCCGGGCGGCGAGCACGGTGGTCGGGCCGGTCAACACCGCCCTGACCTCGTCCAGTGTCTCGGTCAACGGCGGCAGGAACGGATCGGTGTAGTGCTGCGCCTCGGTCAGGTACGCGGCGCGCTGCACGGTGAGGATCTCGCCGGCGTCCGCGACACCGGCCGGGACGATGCTCGCCTCGACGCTCATCCGGGCAGCACACCACAGCCCTCGCCGTCCTCGACCGGCGGCCCGCCCGGGCCGGCCGTACCCTGACGCGTGTCCGGACGAGGTCGAGGGGGAGCGGTGGCCGAGCTGACGTACCCGGAGGTGGGCCGGACCCGGCACGGGTCGCTGCCCGGCGGGTACCACCACCTGCGCCACCGGTACCCGCTGCCGGCCGGCTGTTTCGAGGTCGCGGCCGAGGCGGTGCTGAGCTGGCGGCTGCACCGCGCCGCCGGGGTCCGGATGCGGACCGACGCCCCGCGCGCCACCGAGGGCGTGCTGGTGACAGCCGGCCTGGGTGTCGGTCCGGCCCGCATCTGGGGGCCCTGCCGGGTGGTCTGGAGCGAGGAGTCGCCGGGTCTCGCCGGCTTCGGCTACGGCACCCTGCCCGGGCATCCGGAGCGCGGCGAGGAGGCGTTCGTGGTCGGCCGCGACGACGCCGGCGCGGTCTGGTTCGAGGTGCGGGCGTTCAGCCGCCCGGACCGCTGGTTGACCCGCGCCGCCGGCCCGGCCGTGCAGGCCGTGCAGCACACGTACGCCTGGTGGCTCGGCCGCACCCTGCGCCGGCTCTGCGCGGGCCGCTGACCAGCCGGCTGCTCAGGACCGCCGGCTGCTCAGAACCGGGCGAACGAGCGGATCGGGGCGCGGGGACCGTACTTCGGCGCCTGGATGCCGGCGGCCTCCAGCAGCAGGCACACCCGGCCCCGGTGGCCCCGGAACGGCTCCAGCAGGGCCAGCATCCGAGCGTCGTCACCCCGTGGCTCGCCGGCGAGCGCCCAGGCCACCGTGTTCGGGATGTGGTAGTCGCCGACGCTGACCGCGTCCGGGTCGCCGTAGGCGGTCCGGACCACCTCGGCGGCGGTCCACGGCCCGATGCCGGCGACGGCGGTCAGCCGGCGGGTGGCCTCGGCGGCGTCGGCGCAGCGCTCCAACCGGTCGGCGAGCGCGGCTACGCGGCGCAGCGTGTCGGCGCGGCGCTGCTCGACCCCGAACGGGTGGAACACCCAGTACGGGGTGGCGGCCACCGCGGCGGCCTCGGGCGGCAGCAGCAGCGGTTGCAGCGGACCGGGCGCCGGCTCGCGGAAGTGCCGCACGGTCGCCGAGTACGCCCGGTACGCCTCCTTGCCGGTGACCTTCTGCTCGAAGACCGCGCGCAGCAGCCGGGGGAAGACCTGTCCGGTGGCCGGCATCCGCAGCCCGCGATGCTCCCGGGCCAGCCGGGCGACCAGGGGGTGCGCCGCGGCCAGCTCGGCGAACCCGGTCAGGTCGTCGCGGAGCCCCGCGATCGCGTCCGCGCGGGCCAGCACGTGCTCGGCACCCGGCCCGTAGCCCTCGGCCACCAGCTCGCCGTTGGCTGGCCGAAGGGCGAGGGTGGCCGGTCCGTCCGGAGTGCGGGTGGCCCACCAGAAGGTGCCGGCGGCGACACGGGCGCACGGGTCGTACGGGCTGAAGGTGAGCGCCCGAACCGACGCGGCAAGCCGGTAGCCGGCCGGCGGGTGCAGCACCCGGGTCGCGGCGGGCTCGGTCTCGGTCACCCCGCCACTCTGCCAGGTCGCGGTGCGGCCCCGAGGACCGCATTACCGGTTCCACGGTCGGCTGGGGAGAAACGCGAGGACAGGTTCAGCCGGCCGTACCGGTGTGGTCGTACCGCCTGAACGGCCAGGATTCTTCCGGCGAATCGGCGCAGACCATCTTTACGTGACGATCTCCTGTGGGCCAGGAATCGATCCTATGGTTGTTTGATGGCCTGCGGGTGAACCTACTGCTCCGGGCCACCTGCGGCGGCCACCCTTTCCCGGCAATTGGGAGAGCGCGTGCCGGCCCGGAGATCGGTGCCAGCCGACAGACCGCGACAGCGCAGCGCGCGGACGGCACAGATCGCCACGCAGTGCCGACGGGGGACCTGTGAAAGGGCATGCAGTGATGGCTGCACAAGTGTGTCTCGAGTCAGCGCGCGACGAGTTTCAAGCCGCTACCGACCAGCAGGGCTGACGGTGATGGCTGCCGACGAGGCGGTCGTCCCGAGCGGACGGCCCGCCGCATGATCGCCCTGAAGATCTACCGACTCCTGCCCTCACCGGCGCGGCGTCGCCTGTTGGGTCTGCTGCCCGCGCACCGCAGGATCGGCCTGGTGCACGCCTTCTCGCGGCCGCGCGGCACCGACACCGTGCATCCGGTGGGTGCCCGGGTGAGCGTTCCCGACGGTGGCGTCCGGATCCAGGCCGAGGTGGTCGCCACGGCCACTCCGTTGCAGCTGTGGCACCGCAACCTCACGGCCGTCACCGCCGCCCTGGAGGCGGCCGGCATCGACTACCACTGCCTGCGCAACGACGACTACCTGCGTAGCTCGGTCGCGGTCCTCGACGATCAGCGGCCGGCGGTGGGTCGCCTGGTCCGGTCCGCGCCGGCGCTGTCCGGCGCACACGTCCGGGTGGTCAACGTCCAGCCCGGTCGGGACCGGCCGGACGCGGCCCCGGCCGAGGTGTTCCAGATTTGGTTCCCGGTGACCGACGCGCGGGCGGGCGTCGTCCTCGGTGCGCAGTTCGCTTGCGAGATCGAGTTCTGGACTCGGCACGGCGACGTTGTTCGCGCTCCCCGGCACAACGCGGTGATCGACGAAGCACCCGCCGAGGCGGAGAAGGTCCGGGTCGCCGCAGCACTGATCAGCCACTTCGTTCCGGAGGCGGACGATCACACCTACCGCACCCGCCGCGATCTCACGGTCCGGGCCCCGGACCGGGTGGGCTTCCCGATCGACGCCGTCTACACCTGGGTGGACGGGTCGGATCCCGAATGGCTGAAGCGCAAGATGGCCGCGCTCGGCACTCCCGATGGTCCCCTGCACGCGATCGCGGCGAACACCTCGCGCTACCACAACCGGGACGAGCTGCGGTATTCGATGCGCTCGTTGCACAGCTTCGCGCCGTGGCTACGCCGGATCTTCCTGATCACCGACAGTCAGCTGCCCAGCTGGCTCGATCCGAACCAACCGATGGTCACCGTCGTCTCGCACGCCGAACTCTTCGCGGACCTCGGCGGGCGCTCGTCGTTCAACTCACACGCCATCGAGTCCCGGCTGCACCGCATCGACGGTCTGGCCGAACACTTCCTCTACCTCAACGACGACGTCTTTCTGGGCCGGCCACTGCTGCCGACGCACTTCTTCCACGCCAACGGGATCGCCAAGTTCTTTCTCTCGCGGGCGCAGTTCGGGCTGGGCGAGGCGAAGCCCAGCGACCCACCGGTGAACGCCGCCGGCAAGAACAACCGCCGGCATATCCAGCGGCAGTTCGGCGTCACCATCACCCAGAAGATGAAGCACACGCCTTTCGCGTTGCGGCGCAGCATCATGCAGCAGATCGAGGGCATGTTGTCGACGGACGTGCTGGCGACGGCCCGGCACCGCTTCCGCCACCACGGCGACCTGTCCATCCCCTCCTCGCTGCATCAGTACTGGGCGTACCTGATCGGCCAGGCGGTGCCTGCCGACATCGAGTACGAGTACGCGGACCTCGGTCACCCCTCGACCCCGGCCCGCCTCGCGGAACTGCTGGCCCGCCGGCACCGTGAAGTGTTCTGCCTCAACGACACCGACTCCGATTCCCGGGCGATCGAGGAGCAGGAGAAGATGCTGGCTGACTTCCTGCCGCGCTACCTGCCCTTCCCGGCGCCCTTCGAGCTGCCCGACGACGTGGTCGCCGAGCGCAGGCGGTTGGGGGCCACCGCCCTGTGGCGTAGCTCCTTCCGGCCGGTCCCGGGGCCCCGTCGCGCCGCCCCCATTGATGCGCCGACCCTGCCGAACAACATGGTCAACACGGTCACCGACTTCAAGGCCGTCGTGACGAGGCCGGACGGCTGACCCGACTGCGCCGCCCCAGCCAGTGTTTCCCGTACACCATCCCTAGTGGAGCCCAGTTTGGTTCGCCCCGCACCCCAGCCGTCGTCGTCGGAGCCGCCACGGGCGCTCGCTGAGCCGTCGGGGCTCGTCGATGTCTACCGCCGGGTGTTGAGCGCGCAGACCCGTCGTGCCATCGCGACGAAGGTGAGTCCGCGAGCGCGCCACCAGCTGAAGCAGTGGGTCGCCCGGGCGTCCCGGGACGCCCAGGTGGCGGGGCGCCGGGGCGAGCGGCTGGCTCGGCGGCAGCCGGAACTGCTCGCCGGTGGCGACCGGGCGGTCGTGACGGCCGACCGCGCGTCGCGGATCGCCCGAGTCGACCCAGCCGTCACGCCGCTGCGGGCCCGGACGGCGAATCTGACGGCCGTGACCGCGGCGCTCGACGAGGCTGGCGTGGAGTACTTCCGCGTCCGCGGGCGGTCACACCGGGCGTCGGTGGTCGCCGTCGACGCCGCTGACCGCGGCCGGGTGTACGCCGCGCTCGCGGCGGCCTGCGGACGGGTGCCCGGCTACGTCTCCGTGCCCCGAAGCAGCGGTGAGCGGCCCCCGGCCGCGGGCTTCGAGCCGAAGACGTGGGACCGGGTTGCGGACGCCCCGGTCGTGCGGCTGACCTGGTACTGGACGGACTCCCGGCACCGGCTGGTGCTGGGGCTGGCGTACGGCTGCGACGTCGAGTTCTGGACCCGGCAGGGGGACACGCTCGTCGCCCCGCGTCGTAACCCGGTGGCGGAGCAGGTCCAGGTGTCGTCGCCTCCGGTCCTCGTGCCCGAGTCGTTGTTCACCGGCCTGGTGCCGCCGACCGCCAGCGCGACCGCTCGCAGCCGGCAGGAGTTCGCGGGGCGGCGCCCCGAGGACGTGTCCTTCCCCATTGACGTCGTCTACACCTGGGTGGACGGCACGGACCCGGACTGGCTGCGTCGGCGCGCCGACGTGACCGGGATTCCTTACCACGCCGAGGCAGCGAGCCCGGCTCGGTTCCTCAGCCGCGACGAACTCCGCTACTCGCTGCGGTCGGTACACCTGTTCGCGCCCTGGGTGCGACACATCTACCTGGTGACCGACGACCAGGTGCCCAACTGGTTGGAGCTGTCCGCACCGGGGATCCGCGTGGTCAGCCACCGGGAGATCTTCACGGACCCGTCGGTGCTGCCCACCTACAACTCGCACGCGATTGAGAGCCAGCTGCACCACCTCGACGGCCTCTCCGAGCACTTCCTGTACTTCAACGACGACGTCTTCCTCGGTACCGAGGTGCTCCCCCAGGATTTCTTCCTGGCCAACGGCATCTCCCGCTTCTTCCCGTCGCCGGCGCTGGTGCCGCCCGGTGCCCCGAGCGCCGAGGACATCCCGTCGTCGGTAGCCGGGAAGAACAATCGGGCACTGATCGCCGAACGCTTCGGAACCGTGCTCAACCAGAAGATGAAGCACATGCCGCACGCGCTTCGGCGCAGCGTTCTGTACGAGATCGAGCAGGAGTTCCCGTTGCCGCACCACGGGACCGCCGCCAGCCGGTTCCGCGGCATGACGGACATCTCGATCGCCTCGTCGTTGCACCACTACTACGCGTTCCACACCGGTCGCGCCGTGCCTGGCGAGTTGGAGTACGCCATCGCCGAGTTGTCCCACCCCGACACTCCAGCGCGACTCGCGCACCTGCTGGCCCGTCGGGACCGGCACGTCTTCTGTCTGAACGACGCGTTTTCGTCCGAGGAGGACCTGACCGCTCAGCTCGCGGTCCTCACGCCCTTTCTGGACACCTACTTCCCGGTGCCCAGCCCGTGGGAGAAGGCCTGACATGGTTACCGCGCCCCGTTCCACACCGTCTCGCGGCGACCGCCGTCGTCGCTCTCCCAGGCCGGGGGTAACGCGTTGTTCTGGTTGAGACACGGTGGCGGCCGGTCCGTCCCCACGTCGGCACGCCATCCTGCGGCTTACCTCCAGGTCGTCGCGCACCCCGACGACGACCTCTTCTTTCTCAACCCCGCCGTGCAGCAGGCGATTGGCAGCGGTTCCCCGGTCACCGCGGTCTATCTCACTGCCAGCGAGGCAGACGGCCGCAACGCTCCCCAGAACCAGCCCGATCGCCATGCCGTTCCGGTCGATTTCGCCGGTTACGCTGCGGCTCGCCAGAACGGCATCCGGGCGGCGTACGCGCAGATGGCTCTCGGCGACCGGCGGGCCGCCTGGTCACGGGTCGCCCAGGTGCTGGCGGGTGGCGTGCCGGTGGAGATCGCCACCCTGGTCGACGCGCCGGCCGTGCGGCTGGTCTTCTTCAACCTGCGGACGCAGGACGCCGTCGCGGACGAGCCGCCCCGGTGGCTCAGCGTGCTGTGGGAGGGACGCCTGGCTGCCCTGCCGGCCCTACGGCCGACGGGCAGCCCGTTGGAGGCCGTCGGCGAGTACGACCGGGAGCAACTGCTCACCGCGTTGACGGCGCTGCTGCGGGAGGTCGAGCCGACCGTCGTGCGGCTGCTCGACCCCGATCCGGACCACAAGACCTACGACGCCGCCAGCGGGCGGATCGCGTACTCCGACCACCTCACGCACACGGCCAGCGCGTACTTCGCCCTTGAGGCGGTACGACGCTACGAACAGGCCGGCGGGCGGCCGGTCCTGCGGGAGAGCTACCGGGGCTACTACAACCGGCACTGGCCGCGGAACCTTGGGCCGGGGGCGTTCGCCGCGAAGAAGGCACTGCTGGACATCTACGGCGGTGTCCCCCGGGACTGCGGGGACCCGGTGGGTTGCGGCGACTACCAGGTCGGCGACCAGGGTCACGTGCCCGGTTACGGGCAGAGCACCCATCCCCGCTATCCCGGGAGCGCATCCTGGCTGCGCCGACAGGCCGACGGGCGGCTCGCCGCGTTCGCGGTGCTCGGGGACCGGGCGGCGGTGTGGCGGGAAACCCGACCCGGCAGCGGGAATTGGCGTGGGCCCGATCTGGTCGACGGGGCAGGGCTGGTGCCGCACCTGTACGCGCTTCCGGGCGCCGACGGTCGGATCCACCTTTTCGGTGTCCGACAGGTGCTGGACCCGGCGCGGGAGGGACACCGGCGCGTTCTGGTGACCACTGTGGAGTCAGAGCCGGGCGGACCGTTCGGCCCCTGGGTGGAACTGGGTAATCCGGCGGACGGCGCCGTCGACGCGGAGGTGCGGCGGCTGGAGATGGGCATGCCGGTCGCCGCTGTCGGTGCCGACGGTCGAGTGCAGGTGTTCGTCCGTAACTTCGGGCGCGGCGTGAGCAGCCGGGCGCAGACCGGTCCGGATACCTGGGGCCCCTGGGGCGACCTCGGCGGCAGTGTCGTGCAGGAGGGACTGGCGGCCACGAGCGCCGCCGACGGTCGCATCGAGCTGTTCGCGGGCACCGACAGGGCGGTGCTGCACTGGCGCCAGGCCACAGTCGACGGGCCGTTCGAGCGGCCATCGACGTTGTCCGTTCCGGCCCCGGCGGGTCCGTTGACCGTCCTGCAGGAGCCCGGGGGCCGGTTGCTGCTGGTGTTCCGCGAGGCGGAGAGCGGTCGGGTGATGGCGTTGCGGCAGCGGGTCGGCGGTGGCTGGCCGGTCAACCCGGCGAGCCTCGACGGGCAGGGCGGCTTCGGGCCGGTAGCCGCGGCGGCGGTTCCCCGGGATCCCGGCGGGACGGTGCTGATGAAACGCGACGACGCCGGTACGACCAGCCTGTCCTGGCAGCCTGCGGGGCGGGGGGTGTCCACGGCGTGGTCCACCTCTGGTGTCCTCTTCGTCGGCTCCCCGGCCCTGGCGGTGGACGCCAGCGGACGGGCCGTGGCCGCTGTCGTCGGGGTGGATGGACGACTCTGGACGGCTAGGCAGCGCCGGGCGGGCTGTGGTGAGCAGTTCGGCAACTGGACGGCCATTGGGAATGGGCGGGGACGGGCATGAGCGGGACGGGCATGAACGGGGCGCATCTGCGCGATCTGGCGTCCGACGCGCTGCGGCGCTGGCCACGGCTGCGGGTCGCCCTGCGCCGGGCCGACCGGCAACTGAGCCGGCAGGTGGCGCAGCTGAAGGGCACCGTCCGGACACCGGCTCCCCGACGGCTCTTCCGGGCCGCGCTGCCGGCCGGACCGTCGATCCAGGCACGTTTCGTGGGCGTGCTCGACGGTCACACCCTCAACCTGGACCTCGAGGTGCCGTCCGCGCTCGCCGCCGACGTCGTCGGTGCCGAGCTGCACCTCGTCCGCGGGAGTACGCGGCTCAGCGCGCCCGCCGACCTGCGGCACGGCAGCGGAGGTCTGGCCGTGTCCACCGCCCTCCTGCTCTGCGGTAGGCCGGGTGGACTGGATCTTTCCCCGGGCGATCCGTGGCGGGTGGAGTGTCGCCTCATCAGCGGGTCCGGTGGGGGAGATCCCGTCCGGGTGGTCGGCGGCGCGACCGAACGCCCTGCGGGCCCGACCGTGTCGGCGCCGCCCTGCCCCGACTCGGGATACCGGTACCGACCGCTGACCGACCAGGCCGGCCGGCTCGCGCTCGCCGTCACGGCTCCCGGGGCGCTGGCCGAGCTGACCGACGTCCGACTCGACTGGACCGGTGCGAGCCTGGACGTGCGGACGGTCGGTTGGCAGCCAGACGGGCCGGTGGAGGTCGGGTTGGAGCCGCGGGGCGGCGGCGAGTCTTTCCGTGTCCGCGGCGAGCCGGTAGGCACGGAACTGCTGCGGTTCGCCCTGCCGCTGTCGCCGATGACGGAGGTGGGACGCGTTCGGGAGAGGATCTTCGACGTCCGGCTGTACGCCGGGTCGCGCCGGCTGCGTGTCGGCACCGTGCTGCACGATCTCGCCAACCCCAAGAAGTCCCTGCGTCCGGCGGCGGCGATCGTCTGGGCCGCGCCCGGCCGGTCGGTCCGTGTCCGCCCCTACTTCACCCCGGCCGGCAGCCTCGCCCTGGCCTGCCTCCCCATCCAATCCCGCCCGACGGACGGCAACTCATGAAGATCACCTATTTGCTCACGTGGGCTGATGCCATCGGTGGCACCGAACGCACCGTCCTGCGACAGGCGAACTGGTTGGCCCATCGGCACGAGGTGGAGGTCATCGGTGTCCTCCGCACCCGCGACGAGATGCCCTTCGAGGTGGACCCCGCGGTAAAGCTGGTGCACCTGATCGACACTCGCGGAGGCGTGTCCCGGCCGGTGCGCGGCGGGATGCCCGACGCCATCGCCGAGGCGCTGGCCGCCGCGCCCAGCACGCTCGTCCGGCGACACTGGGAGGGCGCGTTCTCCGCGCTGTCCGACCTCGAGCTCGAACGCGTGCTCGGCGAGACCGACGCCGACGTGGTGGTCACCACCACCCCCGCACTGCTCGCGGTCGCCGCGACGCTGCTGCCCCGACGCGTGGTGATCGTCGCGCAGGAGCACCGCGTCGCCGAACTTCGGGGCTCCTCCGGCGAGCCGTTCGGGCTCTTCGCCGCCCGGGCCGACGCGATCGCGCTGCTCTCCCGGCCCACCCGGGACTGGTTCGCCGAACTGCTGGCGGACGCCGCTCCCCGGCTGGTCGTGCTGCCCAACCCGATCGAGGAGGGTTACCGGCCACGGTCTACGCGGGAGACCCGTACCGTCGTGATGGCGGGTCGGTTGAGCCCGGAAAAGCAGTTCGAGCACGCGATCGCCGCCTTCGGCCAGATCGCCCCGGACCACCCCGACTGGCGGCTGCGCATCTTCGGGGGCGGTTCACGGACGCGCCTCGAGGAGCGCATCGCCGGCCTCAAACTCGGCAACCAGGTCCAACTGCTCGGCCCGACGGAGAGCATCGAGGACGAGTGGGCCAAGGCGTCGGTGGCGATGGTGACGTCCCGCGTCGAGTCCTTCGGCCTCACCCTGATCGAGGCGATGAGCGCCGCCGTACCGGTGGTGGCGTACGACTGCCCCAACGGGCCGCGTGAGGTGATCGAGGACGGCGAAACCGGGTTCCTCGTCGCCGCCGACAACATCGACGAACTCGCCGCCGCTCTGCGGAAGCTCGTCGAGGACGACGGCCTGCGGCACACGATGGGGCACGCCGCACTGCGCGATGTGGAGCGCTTCTCCGTCGAGCGGGTGATGCCACAGTGGGAGCAGCTCTTCGCCGATCTGCTCGCTGATCGGGGCCGTCCGGGGTGGACCGATCGGCGACTCGCCGCGGTGGCCGCGCACCGGGCCCGGAGGGCGGCACCGAACGTGGTTCCGACCAAGGCGGCCGCCCAGAGCGTGGGCGAGGTCGACGTGGAGGCATGGGCTGCCGGAGTCGAGGCCGGACGGGACGACCTGATCTGGACGCGGGGGCAGTTGACGCGCCTCCGGGACTCCACGCCGTACGAGGTCGCGCGGGACAATCTGGACCTGACCGTGGACAGCCTCGACGCCGGGGGCATCGACTACTTCCTCGTCCGACAGATGTCGCCGACATTCCGGGTGGCGGTACGGGAGGAGGCCCGGCAGTCCGTCGTGGCCGCCCTCGCCCGCCGGCACGCGGATCGGCCGGTCTACGTGGAGGCCTTCGACCAGCGGAACCGCACCATGGGGGTCTGGCCGGCGGCGGCCACGGTCGGGGTGGCCGCCATGGCGACGGCCGCCTGGCTGCGGGTCTTCGAACCCGCGATGACCCTGTCGCAGACGCTGCGGCTGGGCACCATCTACGGGTGTGCCCTGGAGTTCTGGCAGACCGCCGAGGACGGACCGGACCTCTGCGGCCCGACCCGGACGTTGGTGGGGGAGCGGCTGGCCGCCGAATCCCTCACTCCCGCCGCGGTGACGGTGGGTGAGCGTGACTACCGATCCGTCGAACCATTCACCCGACGGCTCGCCGACGAGATCACTTTCCCCATCGACGTCGTCTACACCTGGGTCGACGGGGCGGACCCGGCCTGGGCGCGCCGCCGCGCGCAGGCACTCGGGATCGGGTACGCCGAGCAGGGCGCGTTGCAGGGCGCCGAACGCTTCCGCAGTCGGGACGAGCTTCGGTACTCGCTACGGTCGGTCGATCTCTTCGCGCCGTGGGTGAACCGGATCTGGATTGTCACCGACGACCAGGTGCCGGACTGGCTCGACACCGGGCATCCGAAGATCCGGATGGTCGACCACAGGGAGATCTTCGCCGACCCGGGCGTGCTGCCGACGTTCAACTCCCACGCCATCGAGACACAACTGCACCACATCGAAGGGCTGTCCGAGCACTTCGTCTACCTCAATGACGACGTCTTCTTCGGCCGGCTCTTCGGTCCCGACATGTTCTTCGACCCGGGTGGGCTGCCCAAGGCGTTCAAGAGCCCCACCCAGATCCCGCTCACGCCCACTGGCCCGGACGACGAGGCGTTCGCGGTGGCCGCCAAGAACAACCGGCGGTTGCTGGAGGGAGCGTTCGGCAAGACGCTGATCCACGCGTTCCTGCACGCTCCGCACGCACACCGACGCAGCACCCTCTACGACATTGAAGCGGCGTTTCCGGAGCAGGTCCGGCGGACGGCAGCCAACCGGATCCGGTCGACCGACGACGTATCCATGCTCTCGTCCCTGGCGCATCACTTCGGTCTGATGAGCGGACGGACGACGGGAGGATCGGTCCGCTGCACCTTCGCCAACGTCGGGCTGGCCGCGCACCTGCCGCGGCTGGACAATCTGCTGGCCGGTCGAGCATTCGACGTGTTCTGCCTCAACGACTACCACGACGGCGACGTGCCGGCTGAGGACCAGGCAAGGATCATCGAGGCGTTCCTCGGTGCCTACTTCCCCATCGCCAGTCAGTTCGAACGGGGTAGTGAGCGCAACCGCCGGCTGTCCCCGGCCCGGGGGCGGTGACGACGGCACCGGACCTGCCGGCATGACGGTGGTCGGCCGCGCCCTCCCCGGCTGCGACCGACCACCGTGCCTTCTGACGTGCGGGCTCAGAACGAGGGCGCCCTCGTGCCGAGCGGGACTCAGTACGAGTAGCCCGAGCTGCCGGCGTCGCCCGTCCCGCTGTCGGCCGGCGGGGCGACCGCCTTCGGCGTCGAGGTGGGCAGGCAGCTGAGGTTCTTCTTGCCGTCCGGCTGGACCACGAACCAGGTGCCGCCGACGGCCTGGCCCTTCCACTGGCCGGGCTTCTTGTCGCCGATGTAGCGGTACACCGGCCAGCCGCCGACGGTGAGCTGACGGGTGCCGTCCTGCCGGGTGACGCTGCCGACCTTGTCGTCGGAGACGCCGGTGAGCTGCGGGTTGCCGTCGGTCAGTGCCGGCGGCCACACCTGCGCGCACTTGTCGACGCAGTTCGACGCGGGCGGGTCGGCGGTGTCCTTGTCGAAGCGGTACAGGATCCAGCCGTCCTGGTCGGTGACTACGCTGCCCATCCGGGCGACCTTCTTGCCGATCAACTGCTCGGTCAGGTCGACGTTCGCGGGCGGCGGCGCGTCGGCCACCGGGGCCTCCGCAGACGCCGAGGCCTCGGGTTCAGCCGTTGCGGTGGGCTCGGCCGCAGCAACGGCGACCGGCTCGGCCGCGCCCGGGTTCGCCCCGTCGTAACCTGCGGGAGCGCAGGCCGTTAGTGCGACCATCGCGCTCACGACGATGACGGTCCGCTTCATCTGTGCCACGTGCCCTCCTCATTCTTGGCAGTTCACCCATAGGTACGGCAGGAGGGCTGTCAAGGTTGAAGTAGTAACAGTGGTCAATTTCACTTGAATTGGTTGAACCGATTCGGGCGGTCGTCCGTATGGCACTGCACGGGACCTTTCCCGTACAACGACAGATCGGCGCCGGCCATTGTGAAAATGGCCGGCGCCGACGCGGTACGCGACTTACATGGGCACCGTGACCAGCGGGCTGGCCACCCCGTTGCCGTCCACCGACTGCACCTGGAGCTGCTTGATGTCGCCGACCGGAGCCGATGTCGAGGCGCTCAGTTCGAGGCCCTGTGGCCGGGTGTTGGTGCCATAACCGCCGGCCGGCACCGACCAGGTCGAGATCACCTCGGTGGAGGCGTTCTTGCGCACCACCACCAGTCGGCAGGTCCGCGGGCCGGGCAGTTTCCGCAGGTTGAAGTTGATCCGGGTGCCGTAATCCCGGGTGACCAGGAACATCGTCGTCTGCACGCCCGTGGTCGGGTCGGTGGCGTCGACCTGGTCGCCCTCCTCCTCGGTGCCGCCGACGCCCGGGCCGGTCGGCCCGCCCGTCGGTCCGCCGGTCGGCGGATCGTTCGTCGGCGCGCTCGGCGTCGACTCGGCGAGCACCCCCGGCGGCTCGCTGTCGGTCAGGCTGACGAAGCCGAACCCGGTCAGGCCGCCGAGCACCACCACCGCCGCAGCGGTGGCGAGCATTTGGCGGAACCGGGTGCGCCGCCGGTCGGCCCGGACCGCGACCAGCGTCCGGTCCAGCAACGCGGGGTCGGTGGCGGTCTGCTCCAGCGCCATCATCGTCTCGCCGTCGATGTCGGAGAGCAGCCCGACCACCGGCACCATCGTCTCCAGCTCGGCCGCGCACGCCCAGCAGGTGGCGAGATGCTCCTCGAACCGCTCGGTGTCCTGCTCGTCGAGTACGCCGAGCGCGTACGCGGCGACGTCCATATGTTCTGGCCGGCTCATTCTGTCACCCCCCGCTCCTGCAGAGCCGTGCGAAGCGCACGCAGCGCGTAGTAGACCCGTGACTTGGCGGTGCCGAGTGGAAGCCCCAACTCCTCGGCGGCCTCCGGCACCGTCCGCCCCCGGAAGTACGTCGAGATCAGAATCTCGCGGTGCGACTGGCTCAGCGTACGTAGTGCGTCCGCCACCGTCATGGTGCGCAGCACACGGTCGGTGCTGTCCGCCTCGGCGAACGCGGTCAGATCCCGGTCGTACGTCTCCGGCGGCCGGGCCTGCTCACTGCGGTGCTCGTCGATGGCGATGCGGCGGGCCACGGTGACCAGCCACGGCCGCAGCGAACCCTGCCCCTGCGCCCCGAGGCGGTGCGCGTTGCGCCAGGCCCGCAGCAACGTCTCCTGGACGATGTCCTCCGCGCGCTGCCGGTCCCCCCCGGTGAGCCGCATGACGAACATCAGCAACGGACCGGCGTGCTCGGCGTAGAGCAGCCGGATCAACTGGTCGGAGTGGCTCGCCTCGGTTGACGTCGCCTGATGGCGCCCGGGCGCCGGTCGCGGCGTCACCGGACCATTCTGGCGAGAGGTCGCTCGGGCGTCGACCCCTCGGGCAGACGAGGTTGGCCGCGATGAGGACCGCGCGGACAACCAGTCCGCGCGAACCGCGTCGCCATGCCAACCGGCCGCCACCGCGTGCATGCAGACCTCCGGGGTGTCCGTGACCAACGCCGGCCCACGAGGTGGGCCGCCCGGTGGTACGCACCGCCACCCCCGAGCGGATCAACGAACCGCGAAAAAAGTTTCTGCACAGCCCTCGGACGGGCCGGTCAGCGGCGGACGGAGAACAGGCCCGGCGGTGGCGGATCGGAGCCCGTGGCGTCGGCGTCCCGCACCACCGGCGCACCGCTGGCGAAGCGGTCCAGCTCGTCGCCGGCCACCACCCGGCCCGGAAACCAGTCGCCGGCCGCCCGGCGGGTCAGCTCGGGCACCGGGGGCGTGGTCCGCCCGGCGACCAGCACCAGGTTGCCGTACCGCCGGCCGCGCAGCACCGCCGCGTCCCCGACCAGACAGGCCTGGGGCAGCACCGAGCGGACCGTGGCAACCTGCCCGCGGGCGTGCCGCAGCGGCGGGCCGTCGGCCAGGTTCGCCAGGTACCAGCCCGCCGGGCGGAGCACCCGGGCCACCTCGGCGGCGTACTCCACCGAGGTGAGGTGGGCCGGGGTGCGGGCACCGGCGAACACGTCGGCGACCACCACGTCGTAGCTGGCGTCCCGGGTGGCGGCCAGCACGGCCCGGGCGTCCTCGACCCGGACCCGCAGTCGGGCGTCGGTCGGCCAGGGCAGCGCCCGGCGGACCAGCTCCACCAGAGCACCGTCCACCTCGGACACCCGCTGGGTGGAGCCGGGCCGGGTGGCGGAGACGTACCGGGGCAGGGTCAGCGCGCCGCCGCCGAGGTGCAGCACCCGCAGCGGCTCGCCGGCGGGTGCGATCAGATCCAGTGCGGCGGCCAGCCGCCGGACGTACTCGAACTCCAGGTGGGTGGGGTCGGTCAGATCGACGTGCGACTGCGGCGCGCCGTCCAGCAGCAGCGTCCACGAGCCGGGCCGGTCCGGGTCCGGCAGCAGCTCAGCCTGCCCGGTGTCCACCTGCTCGACCAGCCGGTCACCTGCCCGTTTGCGTCCCATCGCAACCAGTATCCGCGCTCAGCGGGCGGCGCGGGCCGCGGCGGTCAACGCGCGGTGCAGCAGCCGGGAATCGCCGAGCAGTGCCCGCAGGCGGCGCTCCAGGCCGGCGATCGGGATCAGGTTCTGCGGGGCCCTCGGGTCCTTGTACGGGGTGGAGGCGAACCGGGGCAGGGTGACCAGCGACAGGTCGGCCAGCTCGATCGCCGCCTCGATGGGCAGGTCGGCGGAGCACTCCACCCGGACGATGCCCGCCCACGGCGCGCCGAGCGCCACCGGCAGCCGCAGATACCACGACCAGCCACCCCAGGCCGTGCCGAGCCGGAACACCGGCGAGCGCTCACCGGGCGCCAGGCTGGTCACCACCGTGGTCAGCCGGGCGTCGAGGTACTGACTGTGCTGCGTCTTGATGTAGCCGAGCGTGCGCGGCAACTGCCGGCGGCTACGCAACGGGCCGTCCACCACCAGCAGATCGCCGTCGACCCGGGCGGCGTCGGAGACCGCCACCTCCAGCGCGGTCAGCGGGCCCTGCACGGCGGCCGGCAGCTTGGCCAGCTCACCGGTGCCGCCCACCCGGTGCACCGGGTAGCGGATCGCCCCCGCCACCACGTCCTGCGCCGACGGGCTGGCCGTGAACAGACCCCGACCGACCCGGGTACCGGCCAGCTGCGCCGCGCCCCGGCCCAGGTCGCAGCGAACCACCCCGGCCGCGTACGAGGCGGCCAGCCCGGGGAACGACGCGCCGTCGGCCTCGGCCGTCCAGATGCTCGCGTCGATCCGGCGTACCCCGTCGACCAGCAGCACCACGTCCGGCGCCCGCACCCCCGGCCGTACCCCGATCGCCCGCCAGTCCACGGCGGGCAGTTCCACGTCCGCGTCGACCTGCGCGCTGCTCGGCGTCGCCGGCCCGGAAGCGGACGCCTCGAACGACGCCCCGTACGCCGGGTCCCACGAGTCGACGAAGAACGCGGCGTCAGTCACCGAATGAGCCTTTCGTTCGCGACTGAGGGGCTCCGCTGCGCTGCGCTCACCGGCCGGTCCGTTCCACGCGCGCCGAGCGGGCGTCCTTGCGTACCTCGAACCGGACCGGGATCCGCTCGGCCAGCGCCGGCACGTGCGTCACCACGCCGACCATCCGGTCACCCCGGGCGGCCAGGTTTTCCAGGGTGGCGGCCACCGTGTCCAGGGTGGCCGCGTCCAGCGTGCCGAAGCCCTCGTCCAGGACGATCGACTCCAGGCTCGCCGCCGTGGTGGACATCCCGGCGAGCTGTTCGGAGAGCGCCAGCGCCAACGCCAGCGACGCCTGGAACGTCTCGCCGCCGGAGAGGGTGCGCACACCTCGGCGCAGCCCGGCGTCGTGGTGGTCGACCACGAAGAACTCGCCCTTGTCGTGCACCAGCTCGTACTGCCCGGACGACAGCTCCCGCAGGATCCCCGACGCGCCGTCGACCAGCAGGTCCAACGCCTCGGCCAGCAGCCACCGCTCGAAGTTGTTGGCCCGCAGGTGCCCGGCGAGCGCGCGGGCCACCTGGGCCTCCCGCTCGTGCCCGGTGCGCTGCTCGCGCAGCGTCCCAGCCTGCTCGCGGCGCTCCCGCAGCCGGCGTCGGTCGGCGTCGGCCCGCTCCACCGCCACCGTCGCGGCGTGCACCGGATCGTCCGCGACCGGCACGTCCGCGGCGGCGAAGATGTCGGCGATCCGCCGCTGCACGGCGTCGGCGGCCGCCTCGGCGTCGGCCACGACGGCGGCCCGGCCGGCCCGGTCGGCGCGGCGGCGCTCCGCCTCGGCCGTCGCCCAGCCGGTCAGCGCCGCCCACGCGGCGGCCACGTCGTCCCGGTCGGTCGCGGGCGGACCGAACCGGGCCAGACCGTCGCGGGCGGTGTCGAAGCCCCGCCAGGTCGCCCGCAGCCGCTCCTGCGCCGAGTCCACTCCGGCGCGGGCCTGGCGGGCGCTGTCCCGGCCCGCCCGGACGGCGGTCGCCGCCTCCTCCAGCGCGCGCCGCAGCCGCGCGTGCTCGGCCAGCTCCCGGCGCAGCGCGGCCGGCTCGGCCGCGCCCACGAGCTGCCCGTCAAGGTCGGCCAGCCGGGCGTCCAACTGCTCCTGCCGGGCCCTGGCCTGCACCAGCAGCCGCTCCAGGTCGCGCGCCGCCGTGTCCCGCTGCTGCACGGTCGCCTGGGCGGCCTTGGTGGCGGCCCGCGCCGCCTTGCCGGCCGCCGTGGCGGCGGCCACCGCCGAGTCGGCCGGCACCGCCGGCACCTCGGTCACCGGCTGCTCGCAGACCGGGCAGGGCCCGCCGGGATGCAGGTGCACCCGCAGGCTGACCGCCAGGTCGGTGGCCTTCGCCTCCTCGTGCGCCCGGAAGGCCGCCTCCAGCTCCGCTTCGGCCCGCTCGGCGTCGGCGCGGGCGGCGGCCAGCGCGGCCACCGACACGCTGTGCTCGTCGTTCGCCGCACCCACCGCCGCGCGGACCGTCTCGGCCTCGCCGGTCAGCCGGTCCCGATCGTCGTACGCCCGCAGCAGCAGTCGCAGCGCGCTCTCGTCCCCGGCGCCGGCCAGCTCGCCGCGCAGCTTCTCCTCCCGCTCCTCGGCCAGCGAGACGCCGGCGGCTGCCGCCTCGGCCTCGGCCCGCGCCTCGGTCACCGCACGAGCCACCTCGGCCACGCCGCGCGGCGCGCGCACCCCGGTCAGCACGGTCAGCTCGTCGTCGAGGGCGGTCAGCGCACCGGCCGCCTCCCGCGCGGTGGCCCGGGCCGCTGCCAGCTCCGGCACGGCCGCGGTCACCGCGGCGGCCAGCTCGGCCATCCGGTCGACCCGGGCGTCGGCCTCGGCCAGCGCCTCGTCGTCCACGCCGGTGAGCCCGGCCAGCAGTTGGTCGACCGCGTCCAACCGGGCTTCCGCCTGCGCGGCACGCGCCGTCGCCCGCTTCTGCACGTCCTCGTAGACGCCGAGGCCGAGCAGGTTGACCAGAATCTGCTGTCGGGTCGCCGGCTTGGCGTGCAGGAAGTCGGCGAACTGCCCCTGCGGCAGCACCACACAGCTGGTGAACTGCTCGTACGGCAGCCCGACCGCCTCCAGCACCGCCTGTTCCATCTCGGCGGGGGTGCCGGCCACCACCTCACCGAGGTCGTCCGGGCTCAACCCGGTGTCCAGCTTGGTCACGTCGAAGCCGGCCGGCATCAGCTGCAACCCGGCGTTCGCGGTCTTGACGTTGCCCCGGCCGTCCCGGCGTACCACCCGGGTGGCCACGTACCGGGCGCCGCCGGACTCGAAGACCAGCCGCACCCGGGCCTCGGTCGAAGACGGCGCAAGCGCGTTGGCCAGCCCTCGGGCACCACCCCAGCGCGGCACCATGCCGTAGAGGGCGAAGCAGATGGCGTCCAGCACAGTGGACTTACCCGAGCCGGTCGGGCCGATCAGAGCGAAGAAGTCGGCGTCGGTGAAGTCGACCGTGGTGTCGTCCCGGAAGACCGTGAACCCGGCCATGTCCAACCGCATGGGACGCATCAGTGATCGACCTCCTCGAACAGCTCGTCGAAGAGTTCCTGGACGCCGTCGTCGGCGTGGCCCCGGCTGTCCAGGTAGTCGGCGAACAACTCCCGGGGCGAGCGCCCCGAGCGTTGCGCGATGCGGGCGCCGCTGCCCGGCGCGGCGAGCAGCTCCGGGTCGATCCGGATCTCCAGCGCCCGGGGGAGCAGCTCCTGGATCTCCTCGCGCAGGCCGGCGCGGGGTTGCTCCCGCACGTACACGCGCAGCCACGCGTCCGGTGCCTCGATCTCGGCGAGCTGGGCCAGGGTGCCCCGCACGGTGCGTAGCGCACTCGCCGCGGTCACCGGCACCTCGCGGACCCGGGCGGCGGTGGTGGCGGTCACCTCGACCAGCGTCACCGAAGGGATGTTTTCCTGCTCGCCGAAGTCGACCGCGAGCGGGCTGCCGCTGTAGCGCACCGGGCAGGGGCCGACGACCCGCTGCGCCCGGTGCAGGTGGCCCAGTGCCACGTAGTGCGCGGTGGCGGGGAAGACGGTGGCCGGCACGGCGTAGCCGAGCACGGTGTGCGCGTCCCGTTCGCCGCCGCCGGTGGCCGCGCCCGTCACGGTCAGGTGCGCGGTGACCAGGTGCACCCGGTCCGGCTCGGTGAAGCCCTCGGTGAGCCGACCCAGCACCCGGCCCAGGTGGTCGGCGTAGGTCTGGTTGGCCTCGGCGGCGGTCAACTCGTACATCTCCAGTGCACGCACCGCGTACCGCTGGGACAGGAACGGGAGCGCGGCCAGCCGCCACCGCTCGCCGCCGGCGGTGGTGCCGTCGATCACGTGCTCGTCCGGGTTTTCCCGCACACCGCCGCGCAGCGTGATGCCGGCGGCCTCCGCCCAGGGTCGCAGCGCGTCCAGTGCCGGGCCGTTGTCGTGGTTGCCGCCGATCGCGACCACGTCCGCGCCGGTGCGACGCAGCGCGGTCAGCGCCCGGGTGACCAGCCGGGTCGCCTCCGAGGTGGGCGCGGCGGTGTCGTAGAGGTCGCCGGCGACGATGACCAGATCCGGCTGCTCGGCGTTGGCTATGTCGATCACGCCGGCCAGTACGGCCTTGTGCTCCTCGGCCCGGGACTGCCCCTTGAGCACCTTGCCGACGTGCCAGTCCGAGGTGTGCAGGATCTTCACCGTGGCTGCCTTCCGTGCTGCGCGACTGCGGGACTCACCGGGCCACCCCTAGAACGGGATGTCGTCGTCGGTGCCGCCGCCGGAGCCCACCACGGCGAACGGGTCGGCGGACTGGGTGATCGAGCGGAGCGTCTCCGATGGAGCCCGGCCCGCCTCGGAGACCCGGGTGGCCCAGGCCGGGAACGGGAACTCCAGGCAGAGCGGCACCGGGATGTCCGGCTGGTTGACGAACATGGTGCCCGGCTTGGCCAGCAGCGCCCGCTGCCGCTGCGCCGGGGGCAGGAAACCGTACTCCGGGCGGGAGGCCTCGGCCGGGTCGAGCCGGCCGACCACCCGGATCGCCGAGTTGGTGACGATCCGCCGCTCCACCTCGCTCGCCGTCTGCTGGGCGCCGATCAGGATCACCCCGAGCGAACGGCCCCGCTCGGCGATGTCCAGCAGGACCTCCTTGATCGGCGAGGAGCCTTCCCGGGGGGCGTACTTGTTGAGCTCGTCGAGGACGACGAAGAGTAGCGGCTTGGCGGTGCCGGACTTCTCCTTGCGCTCGAACTCGCTCTTGAGCGTCACACCGACCACGAAGCGCTGGGCGCGGTCCGGAAGGTTGTGCAGGTCGACCACGGTGACCTGCGCGGACTCGCTGGTGTTGATCGAGTGCGGGCGGCGGGTGGTCAGGTCGCCGCGGATCAGCCGGGCGAGGTCCTTCTTGCTGCCGATCAACCGCCGGGCGAACGCGTTGACTGTGCCCAGGCCGACCGCGCTGCCCGCCCAGTCGGAGCGGGTCTCGTCGTCGTTGAGCTGGTCGACGATGTGGTCGACCAGGTCGCCGTAGGAGCCGAGCCGGACCCCGTCGATGCTCACCCCACCGTCGGCGGGCTGGGCGTACCGGGCCAGGTGCGCGGTGACCGAGTGGACCACCATCGTGTACTGCTGGCGCTCGTCGTCGGCGTCGGCGAAGACGTACGGCAGCAGCCGGTCTGCGCAGAACTCGCTAAGCGTCCAGTAGAAGGCGTCCACGCCGGTGAGGCGGCTGCTCACGTCCGGTGTGCCGGCGGAGTCGCCGACCCGGGGCGGGGCGTACACCCGCACGTCGGGGAAGGCGCCCGCGGTCAGCCCCAGCTTCGCGTACGCCGCACGGGTGGGCTCGTCGAGCCGGGTGTTGGGGTGGTCGAGGAAGAGCAGGTCCTCACCCTTGACGTTGAAGATCAGCGCCTTGGCGTTGACCGCGTCGCCGCCCAGCACGCCCGAGCGGAAGACCGAGTAGAGCAGGAAGGTGGCGAAGCTGGTCTTGGTGGCCACCCCGGAGATGCCGGAGATGGAGACGTGCGCGCCCCGGCTGCCGTCGAGGAAGTCGGCGTTGAGGTAGACCGGCACCCCGTCGCGGCCCATCCCCATCGGGATGCGCCGCTCCATCCGGTCGAAGTGCAGCGCCCGGGCCCGCGCGTCACCCTCGGCACGGTGCACCACCGCGCCGGGAGTCGGCGGCACGTAGAACTCCGGATCGACCCGGGTGGTGGTCACCTCGGCCGCCTCCTGCACCTGCGCCGGCAGCGTGCCGTCGGCGATGGCGAAGACGTCCGAGTCGAACTGGGCACCCTCGTGCCGGGCCCGGACCTGGGTGACCACCCCGGCGATCGTCACCGGCTCCCGGTCGGGCAGCTCACGCCGGGTGACCACCACGTCGTCGAGCTGGAGGTAGCTGCCGGGCGCCACGGCCGTCCAGAACTGCAACGGGGTGGCGTCGGCGGTGCCCAGCACCCGGCCGACCGGCTGGCCCGGGCTGTCGAGGCCGTCGGGGCCGTCGTCGGTCATCGGGCGACTCGGGTCGGTCGGGCATCACGGTCGGGGCGCATGAGGTGCATCCTGCCCGAGGAGTACGACAGGTCGCCACGCGACGCGGCGGACGACACCATCCGCCGTCGCGCTCACGACGCTGGGTGTGCGACCGGCGACGGCCCGTCGCGGTGTCGGCTGTTACGGGCGGGCGTGGCGGAGTATGAGAACGCCGTCGTCGGCGGCGAGTACGTGCCGCAGCGGCAGCTGCCGGGGCGGCGTGGCGGCGCCGGCGGTGATCCGGCCCGGGCCCGGGCCGGCGAGCAGCGGCGACACGGTGAGGCACAGCTCGTCGATCAGGTCGGCGGCGGTGAGCGCGCCGAACAGGTGCGGGCCACCCTCGCAGAGCAGTTGGGACAGCCCACGCCGGTGCAGCTCGTCGAGCCCGGCGGCCAGGTCGACCCGGTCCGCGCCGAAGGGCAGCACGTCGGCGACGTCGGTCAGACCGGGCGGCGGGTCGGCGCCGGCGTGGGTGAGCACGATCGGGCGTACCGGCGCGTCGGCGAGGGCGGCCTGCGCGGGGTCCAGGTCGAGCGTGCCGGAGACGACCACCAGCGTCGGGTACTCGGCCAGCCCGTTCGCGCGGCGCCAGGCGCGGCGGCGCTCGTCGAGCCGAACCGCCCGGTAGCCCTCGTGCCGGAGCGTGCCGGCGGCCACCACCAGCGCGTCGCAGAGCATCCGCAGCAGGCCGAAGACCCGCTTGTCCGGCTCGCCGGAGAGCCCGGCGGAGTAGCCGTCCACGGAGACCGCGCCGTCCAGGCTGGAGACGAAGTTGATCCGCAGCCGGGGCCGGTCGGCGCGGCCGTAGAGCGTGGTCAGTGCGGCGTCGTCGAGCGGCAGCTCGGACGGCTCGGGCCAGAGCCGTCGGATCGGGATTCCGACGGTCATTCGCTGGCCGGACCAGTGACCGGAGGGGTCGGTCGGGCGGTACGGTGCTGACAGTCGCACCAGTTCCGGCCCGGGCATTCGTCGTGTCGCCGGGCCCGGCACGCTCGGCAGATCATGCTCGAAGCCTAAGCCGCGGGAGGACAGGGACAGCATGCCGCGTCAGATCTTCCAGCTGAAGATGTCCCTCGCCGGCGTACGCCCGCCGGTGTGGCGCCGGGTGCTCGTCCCGGCCGGCTACACGTTGGACCGACTGCACCGGGTGGTCCAGCACGCGATGGGCTGGCGCGACTGCCACCTGCACTCGTTCGAGATCGACGCTGTGCAGTACGGCGAGCCCGACCCGGACGGGGAGTTGGCGCTGCACGACGAGCTGGACGTCCGGCTGGACGCGGTCCTCGGCAAGGGCAGTCGGTTCTCCTACACCTACGACTTCGGCGACTGGTGGGAGCACGACCTGGTGGTCGAGGACGCGCTGACCGCCGACCCCGATGAGCGGTACCCGCTCTGTCTGGACGGCGAGCGGGCCTGCCCGCCGGAGGGTATCGGCGGGCCGCTGGGCTACCGCGCGCTGCTGGTCGCGCTGGCCGAGCAGGGCGATCCGGCGGACCTCGACGACCCACAGCAGGCGATGCTGCGCGACTGGGCAGGCTCCACGTTCGACCCGTCCCGCTTCGACGCCAGCCGCACCAACACCCTCCTGCGCCGCTTCTGCTGACGTCGCGCCACCCACCGCTCGCTCCTGCCGCGCCGCCCACTGTGGGGTGAGGCGCCTGGCGGGCCGGTGGCGGTAACGATCTGGGAACGCTCCCATCGACCTATTGACACCCCCGTTACCCGCCGGCAATCTCATGGGAGCGCTCCCGGGAGTGTCGTGGGTCACCCACGCTCCTCGGATCCGGCGCGGCAAGCACCCCCCACCACACCCACCCAGCCTCACCACCGGAAAGAGGGGTCAGCGAATGAGTGTCACCACGCGGCGTACCCGCCTGGCGGCCGCTGCCCTGGCCGCGATCACCGCAATCGGCGGTCTCGCGGCCTGCGGCAACGACGACGAGCCGGCGGCCGGCGAGAAGCCGGCAAAGCTGGTCGTCGACACCTTCGGCGAATTCGGCTACGACGAGATCGTCAAGCAGTACGAGAAGGACACCGGGATCAAGGTCGAGCTGCGCAAGACCGCCCAGCTCAACGAGTACCGCCCGAAGATCGTCCGCGCGCTGGCCACCGGCAAGGGCGCCTCCGACGTCATCGCGCTCGAAGAGGGCATCCTCAACGAGTTCAAGGCCAACCCGGCCAACTGGGCTGACCTCGCTCCGCTGGTCGCCGACCACAGCAAGGACTACCTGCCCTGGAAGTACGAGCTGGGCAAGGCGCCGGACGGCCGGCTGATCGGCCTGCCCACCGACGTCGGCAGCCTCGCGGTCTGCTACCGCCGGGACCTGTTCGAGGCCGCCAAGCTGCCCACCGAGCGGGACCAGGTCGCCGCCCTCTGGCCGGACTGGAACGGCTTCATCGAGACCGGCAAGAAGTACCGCGCGGCCACCGGCAAGGGGATGCTCGACTCGGTCACCACCGCCTCCAGCGCCGTGATGTTCCAGAAGGGCGGTGACCTGTTCTACGACAAGGAGGACAACGTCGTCGCCGAGACCAGCTCGTCGGTCAAGGCGGCCTGGGACACCGGTGTCGCCATGGCGGACGCCAACATCTCCGCGAAGACGGCGACCTGGTCGCCGGAGTGGTCGGCCGGTTTCAAGCAGGGCACCTTCGCGGCGACCTTCTGCCCGTCCTGGATGCTCGGCATCGTCCAGGAGAACTCCGGCCCGGAGAACAAGGGCAAGTGGGACGTGGCGGCGGTCCCCGGCGGCGCGGGCAACTGGGGCGGCTCCTGGCTCGCCGTGCCGGAGCAGAGCAAGTACCAGAAGGAGGCGGCGAAGCTCGCCGAGTACCTCACCAACGCCCAGAACCAGGTGGCGGCGTTCAAGCTCAAGGGCCCACTGCCGACCAACCTTGAGGCGCTGAAGAACCCGGACTTCCTCGCCTACACCAACGAGTACTTCAACAAGGCCCCGACCGGCAAGATCTTCGGCGACAGCGTGGCGAAGATCCAGCCGCTGCACCTCGGCCCGAAGCACCAGGGCATCAAGGAGAACGCCTTCGAGCCGGCACTGCGGTCGTACGAGAGCGGGCAGGCCGCGAAGGACAAGGCCTGGGAGCAGTTCGCCAAGGACGCCAAGACCCAGGGCGCCTTCTGACCTCTGATTCCTCTCCACAGCGGTGGCGTCCGGGCAGCCGTCCGGACGCCACCGGTGGCGTCCTGTTCCGCGTGCCACCCCGCAGCGCCGGCCTCCCGGCGCCGGGAAAGGAAATCCCATGAGCCTGCCGGCCACGACGGCGCCGCCGCCTCCCGCCGCGCCGCCCCCTGACCCGTCCACCCCGCGCCGGTCCCGCGCGCACTCGCTGACCCGCCTGGACCTGAAGTTCTCGCCGTACCTCTACATCGCGCCATTCTTCGTGATCTTCGGCGTCTTCGGGTTCTACCCGATGCTGCGGACCGCCTGGATGTCGCTGCACGACTGGAACCTGGTCGGTGACCACACCTTCATCGGGTTCGACAACTACACCGCGCTCGTCACCGACGAGTACTTCTGGAACGCCACGGTCAACACCTTCGGCATCTTCCTGCTCTCCACCGTCCCGCAGCTACTGCTCGCCCTCTTCCTGGCGAACCTGCTGAACCGGACCTTCCTCCGCGCTCGGACGGTGTTCCGGATGGCGATCTTCATGCCGAACGTGGTCTCGGTCGCCGCGGTGGCGATCGTGTTCGGGATGCTCTTCCAACGCGACTTCGGCGTGTTCAACTGGCTGCTCGGCATGGTCGGCGTCGACCCGGTGGACTGGGACGCGCAACGCTGGAGCTCCTGGACCGCCGTCGCGTCGATGGTCAACTGGCGGTGGACCGGCTACAACACGCTGATCCTGCTGGCCGGCATGCAGGCCATCCCGCGTGACCTGTACGAGGCCGCGTCGATCGACGGGGCCAACCAGTGGAAGCAGTTCTGGCGGATCACCCTGCCGATGCTCACCCCGACCTTCGTCTTCGTGGTGATCCTGTCGACCATCGGCGGACTGCAGCTCTTCACCGAGCCGCTGGTCTTCGCCAACGGCAACATCACCGGTGGCGACCAGCGGGAGTTCCAGACGCTGGCCATGTACATGTACGAGCTCGGCATCGAGAACCTGAACACGGCGGGGTACGGCGCCGCCGTGGCCTGGGCGATGTTCATCATGATCGCGCTGTTCTCGCTGCTCAACTTCCTGCTCGTCCGCCGCTCGGTGAAGTGAGGAGACAGCCGTGAACTCCGCCTCCCAGCGCCTCTGGCGCACCAGCCCGCTGACCTACTGCGCACTCGTGCTCGCGGTGCTCTTCTCGATCTATCCCTTCTACTACATGATCGTCATCGCCACCCGCAGCCTGGACGCCATCAACGACGTGCCGCCGCCGATGACGCCCGGCGACTCGTTCGGCGACAACTTCGGCCGGGTGCTCGACAACGACGCGGCGAACTTCGTCACCGGCCTGATCAACTCGCTGATCGTCTCGTCGGTGGTCACCCTCTCCGTGGTGATCACCGGGTCGCTGGCCGGCTTCGCGTTCGCCAAGCTGCGTTTCCGGGGCCGCAACGTCCTGCTGCTGTCGATCATCGTGACCATGATGATCCCCACCCAGCTCGGACTGATCCCGCTCTGGGGGATGATCCAGGATCTCGGCTGGTACGACACCCTCTACGCGGTGACCGTGCCGTTCCTGGTCAGCGCGTTCGGCGTGTTCATGATGCGGCAGTACGCCAGCCAGGCGGTCTCCGACGAGCTGATCGAGGCCGGCCGGGTCGACGGGGCCAACACGTTCCGGATCTACTGGAACATCGTGCTGCCGGCGCTGCGGCCCGCCGCAGCCGTGCTCGGCCTGCTCACCTTCATGGAGACGTGGAACTCCTACCTGTGGCCGTACGCGGTGCTCACCCCGGAGAACCCCACCCTGCAGGTGTCGCTGGCGTTCCTGTCGTACGCCTACTACACCGACTACTCCCAGGTGTTCGCCGCCACGGCGATCGGTACCGTACCGCTGGTCATCGTGTTCATCGTGTTCGGCCGCCAGATCATCGGCGGGATCATGGAAGGTGCCGTCAAGTCGTGAGCAACCCCGCCAGCCCGCCCGCCGTCGGCGTCCTCGACGAGCGCCCCGGGCTGACCTTTCCGCCCGGCTTCCTGTGGGGGGCCGCGACCGCGGCGTACCAGATCGAGGGGGCGGCGGCCGAGGACGGCCGTACCCCGTCGATCTGGGACACCTTCAGCCACACCGACGGCCGGGTGCTCGCCGGGCACACCGGCGACGTGGCCTGCGACCACTACCACCGGCTCGGCGGCGACGTCGCGCTGATGGCCGAGCTGGGCCTGAAGTCGTACCGTTTCTCGGTCTCCTGGCCCCGGGTGCAGCCCGGCGGCACCGGCGCGGCCAACCCGCAGGGCCTGGACTTCTACCGGCGGCTCGTCGACGAGTTGCTGGCGCACGACATCGAGCCGTGGCTCACCCTCTACCACTGGGACCTGCCGCAGCCGCTGGAGGACGCCGGCGGCTGGCCGGCCCGGGACACCGCCGCCCGCTTCGCCGACTACACAACGCTGGTCGCCGACGCGCTCGGCGACCGGGTGCGCTACTGGACCACGCTGAACGAGCCGTGGTGCTCGGCGTTCCTCGGCTACGGCTCCGGCGTGCACGCCCCCGGCCGCTCCGACGGAGCGGACGCCGTCCGCGCCGGCCACCACCTCATGCTCGGGCACGGCTTGGCCGTGCAGGCGCTGCGGACCGCCCGGCCCAGCGCCGAGGTGGGCGTGACGGTCAACCTGTACCCCGTCGACCCGGCCAGCGACGCCCCCGCCGACGTGGACGCGGCCCGGCGGATCGACGCGCTGGCCAACCGGTTCTTCCTCGACCCGCTGCTGCGCGGGTCGTACCCGGCGGACCTGGTGGCCGACCTGAGCACGGTGACCGACTTCGACCACGTGCGCGACGGGGACCTGGCGACCATCTCCACGCCACTGGACGTGGTCGGGGTCAACTACTACAGCCGGCACGTGGTCGCCGCCCCGGTCGAGGGCGCCGAGCCGGAGCCGTACTGGCGGGCACCCTCCTGCTGGCCGGGTAGCGAGGACGTCCGGTTCGTCACGCGCGGCGTCCCGGTCACCGACATGAACTGGGAGATCGACGCCCCGGGCCTGACCGAGACGTTGCGCCGGGTGCACGACGAGTACACCGACCTGCCGCTCTACGTCACCGAGAACGGCTCCGCGTTCGTCGACACGGTGGTCGACGGGCAGGTCGACGACGTCGACCGGTTGGCCTACTTCGACGCCCACCTGCGCGCCGCGCACGAAGCGATCAACGCCGGGGTGCCCCTGCGCGGATACTTCGCCTGGTCGCTGATGGATAATTTCGAATGGGCCTGGGGTTACACCAAGCGGTTCGGCATGATCCATGTCGACTACGACAGCCAGGTCCGCATCCCCAAGTCCAGTGCCAGGTGGTACGCCTCGGTGATCCGACGCAACGGTCTGGCCGCACAATAGGCTCGGGCCAGCCATCAGGGCGGTCCTGGTGTCCACCTCCCGCAGGTGGCACCGGGTCCGCCCGCCGTCGGAGGAGCAGACGATGACAACGCAGCGCACCCGGTCGCTCGGGCGCCCGACCCTCGATGCGGTCGCGGCGCGCGCCGGCGTCGGGCGGGGCACGGTCTCCCGCGTGGTCAACGGCTCGCCCCAGGTCAGCCCGGAGGCCCGGGCCGCGGTCCAGCAGGCCATCGCCGAGCTGGGGTACGTGCCGAACCGGGCCGCCCGCGCGCTGGTCACCCAGCGGACCGACTCCGTCGCGCTGGTGGTGTCCGAATCCGGTGATCGGGTCTTCACCGAGCCGTTCTTCGCCGGCATCGTGCGGGGGATCAGCTCCGCGCTGTTGGAGACGCCGATGCAGCTCTGGCTGGCCATGGCCCAGTCGCCGGTGGAGCGGGAGCGGGTCGAGCACCACCTGACCAACCAGCACGTCGACGGCGTACTGCTGCTGTCGTTGCACGACTCCGACCCGCTGCCGACCCTGCTGGAGGAGCGCGGCCTGCCCGCCGTCCTCGGCGGCCGGCCCGCCCGGATGCTGCAACCGGGCGCCCAGGCGGCCTGGTTCGTCGACGTGGACAACGTTGGCGGCGCGCGGCAGGCGGTGGAGTACCTGGCCGGTCGGGGGCGGCGCCGGATCGCCACCATCGCCGGGCCGCAGGACATGGGCGCCGGCCTGGCCCGGTTGGCCGGCTACACCGAGGCGGTCAAGGCCACCGGGGTCGGCGTCAACCCCGACCTGATCGCGTACGGCGACTTCAGCGAGGGCAGCGGCGCGGCCGGCATGCGGCGGCTGCTAGATGCCTGCCCGGACCTGGACGCGGTCTTCGTCGCCTCCGACCTGATGGCGTTCGGCGCGCTGCGTGCCCTGCGCGAGGCCGGCCGGCGGGTGCCCGAGGACGTCGCGGTGATCGGCTTCGACGACGCGCCGATCTCCCGGCAGGCGGATCCGCCGCTGACCACGGTCTTCCAGCCGGTGGAGGAGATGGGCCGGCAGATGGCCCGGCTGCTGGTCGCCCGCATCCGAGGCGACGACCTCCCCGCCCCCCACATCCTCCTGGACACCCAACTAGTCCACCGCGCCTCCGCCTAACCCCCGGCCTCCCCGCTCGCGCCCCCTCGCGCCCGCTCGCGCCCCCTCGCGGCGTGATCATGAGGTTGACGGGGACAATTCGGGCACGACGCACCGCTAACCTCATGATCACCGGGTGAAGCGCGCGCATGATCGCGCTCGATCCTGGATGTAGTGGTGTTGGGCTTGGGCGAGGGGACTACATCCTGGATCGAGCGCGATCATCGGGGTGCGGGGTGCGGCGTGGTCAGGCGAGGGTGGGGGTCCAGCGGCGGAGTTCGCGCTTGGCCAGGGAGTTGCGGTGGACCTCGTCGGGGCCGTCGGCCAAACGCAGGGTGCGGATCTGCGCCCAGAGGGCGGCCAGCGGCGTGTCCTGGCTGACGCCGGCGCCGCCGTACCCCTGGATGGCCTTGTCGACCACCCACTCCGCCATCGCCGGCGTGCCGATCTTGATGGCCTGGATCTCGGTGTGCGCGCCCTTGTTGCCGACGGTGTCCATCAGCCAGGCCGTCTTGAGCACCAGCAGCCGGGACTGCTCGATGCGCACCCGTGACTCGGCGATCCACTCCCGGACCACGCCCTGCTCGGCCAGCGGCCGGCCGAACGCGATCCGCTCGTTGGCCCGCCGGCAGAGCAGCTCCAACGCCCGCTCGGCCATCCCGATCATCCGCATGCAGTGATGGATGCGGCCCGGGCCCAGCCGGGCCTGGGCGATGGCGAAACCGGTGCCCTCGGCGCCGATCAGGTTCTCCGCCGGCACCCGGACGTCGGTGAAGTCGATCTCGGCGTGCCCGCCGTGGGAACCGTCGGTGTAGCCGAAGACGGTCATGCCCCGGCGCACCGTCACCCCCGGAGTGTCCCGGGGGACCAGCACCATGCTCTGCTGGCGGTGCCGGTCGGCGTCCGGGTCGGTCTTGCCCATCACGATGAAGATCTCGCACTGCGGGTCCATCGCACCGGACGACCACCACTTGCGCCCGTTGATCACGTACTCGTCGCCGTCGCGGGTGATCCGGGTCGCGATGTTGGTGGCGTCGGAGGACGCGACGTCCGGCTCGGTCATGCAGAACGCGGAGCGGATCTCGCCCTCCAGCAGCGGTATGAGCCAGCGCTCCCGCTGCGCGTCCGAGCCGAACTCGGCCAGCAGCTCCATGTTGCCGGTGTCCGGAGCCGCACAGTTGACGGCCTCCGGTGCCAGGTGCGGGCTGCGCCCGGTCAGCTCGGCGAGCGGGGCGTACTGGAGGTTGGTCAGGCCGGCGCCGTAGCGCGGGTCGGGCAGGAAGAGGTTCCACAGGCCGCGCTTGCGGGCCTCCGCCTTCAGCTCGGCCAGCACCGGGGTACGCGACCACGGGTCGCCGGCGGCCGCCTGCTCGGCGTGCACCGCCTCGGCTGGATAGACGTGCTCGGTCAGGAACCGGGTCAGCTCGTCGCGCAGCTCCTCGGTCCGGGCGTCGTACGAGAAATCCATCACCGCTCCCTGGCGGCGGTCAGCCCGTGTTCGACCAGCGGTGCCACCATGTCGCCGATCCGGTCGAAGCCCTCGCCGAGCGTCTGCCCGAGCGTGTGGCGGTAGTGGATGCCCTCGCAGATGACCGCGAGCTTGAAACAGCCGAGCGCCACGTGCCAGTGCAGCGGCCCGACGTCGACGTCGCTGCGCCCGGCGTACCGGTCGATCAGCTCGGCGCCGGTGGGGAAGCCGGCGCGCGGGCCGAGCCCGTCGGCGACCGGATTGCCGGCGGTCGTCTCGCTGTCGCCCAGCACGTTCCAGTACGTCAGTAGCAGCCCCAGGTCGGCGAGCGGGTCGCCGAGGGTGGCCATCTCCCAGTCGAGCACCGCGTGCACTGCCACCGGGTCGGCCGAGGCGAGGAGATTGTCCAGCCGGTAGTCGCCGTGCACGATCCGGCCCGCGTTCGCACCCTCGGGCGCGGTCGCCGCGAGCAGGTCGCGCAGCTCGTCGATGCCGGGCAGTGGGCGGCTGCGCGAGCGGTCGAGCTGCCCGGCCCAGCGGCGGACCTGCCGGGCCAGGTAGCCCTCGGGACGGCCGAAGTCGCTCAGCCCGACCGCGGCCGGCTCGACGGTGTGCAGCGCGGCCAGGGTGTCCATCATCGCCATTGCGAGGGCCCGGCGTCGCTCGTCGCCCAGCGGGTCGGTCTGGTGGCGGTTGCGGAACACCTCGCCGGGCATTCGCTCCATCAGGTAGAACGGCGCGCCGAGCACCTCCGGGTCCGTGCAGAGCAGCAACGCACCCGGCACCGGCACATCGGTCGGCGCCAGCGCCGAGATGACCCGGAACTCGCGGGCCATGTCGTGGGCGGTCGCCAGCACGTGCCCCAGCGGCGGCCGGCGCAGCACGACCTCGCGGTCGCCGAGGCGTAGCAGGTACGTGAGGTTGGACTTGCCGCCCGCGATCAGTTGGGCCCGCAGCGGGCCGACGGCCAACTCGGGGCGGTGCTCTGCCAGATAGTCGGCGAGCCGGGCCAGGTCCAGCCCGGCGGGCGAGGCCGGAACGGCTCCCGGCCGGATCGCATCGACGGCCGGATCGGTCATCCGACTAGTTGATGGCAGCCGGCTCACGTTGTCAAGGTCGGATTTTGCCCTCGGGACATGCCTCTGCAACAGGGACGAAATGGTCACGGACCAGGCTGGGACCAGCCCTGCCGGCCACTGCCGGCCCGCCGAGCGGAGGGACAGACATGTTGCTGCGAGTTCGGGTCACCCTGCCGGACCGTCCGGGCACCCTCGGCCAGGTCGCCCGCACGCTGGGCGTATCCGGCGCGGACATCGTCCAGGTGGTGGTCCTGGAGCGGCTCGGCGGGCGCGCGGTGGACGACTTCACGGTGGTCTGGCCGGGCGCGGCCCGGGTGGAGCGGCTGCTGGCCGGCCTCGCGGCGATTCCGGGCGTCCGGGTGGACGGTGTGTGGCGGGCGATCGGCGCGCCCACCACCACCGGCCAGGACGCGGAGTTGCTGGCCCAGGTCGCGGCGAACCCCGCCGACGGGCTGGCCACCCTGGTCGACGCGGTACCCGGGCTGCTGGCGGCCGACTGGGCCGTTGCCGCCGTGGTGCCGCTGGACTGGGCGTCGCGGACCGGAGGCACCGGCGGGGCGACCGTCGAGCACGCCAGCTGGCGGGCTCCCGTACCGCTGCGGCTGCCGGAGGTGACCCCGCTGCGCGGCCGGTCGGTGACCACGCCCGACGGCACGCACCACGCGATCACGCCGTTCGGCCGGGCCGGCCTGGTGCTGGTGGTGGCCCGTGAGCACAGCGACACCCTCTCCGCCGCCGCGTTCCACAGCACCGAGGTGGACCGGCTCACCCAGCTCGTCCGGGCCAGCGCGGTGATCCTCGGTGACCGGCTGGACCTGGTCGGCGCGCCTCCGGTGGTCGCTGGCCCCTGAGCGACCCGAGGAGTTCCCGGGACGTCACCGGCGAGCAACCGGGCGGCAACAGCCGGAGGCGAGGCTCATACCGGGGAAGGGAGCCAACCATGACGTTGTGGCGGATTCGAGCCACCGTGGACGACCGACCGGGCTACCTGTCGGTTCTCACGGCGAGCCTCGCGCTGCGCGGGGTCAACATCCTCACCGTGCAGGTGCAACCCACCGAGCACGGCGCGGTGGACGATTTCCTGGTCGACGCGCCGGACGCGCTCGACGAGGCCGAACTGATCGCCGCCGTCGAGCGGGGTCGGGGCCGGGACTGCTGGGTGGCGCGCAGCGAGGCGCGCGGCCTGGCCGACCAGCCCACCCGGGTGCTCGGGCTGGCCAACCGGCTGGTGCGCGACCCGGACGCGACGGGCGAGGCGCTGCGTACCCTGCTCGGCGCGGATTCGGTCAGCTGGCGGCCCGCGTCGATCGGCCTCGACCGGGGGATCGTCGGCGCCAGCATGCTGCTGGCCGACCCGGCGGGCGGCTCGTTCGCGCTGCGGCGGGCCGCGCCTGCCTTCACTCCGGCGGAGTACGCGCGGGCGCAGGCTCTGGTCGAGCTGGCCGCCACGGTGGCGCGCCGGGCCGCCGAACAGGTCACCCTGGTGCTGCCTGACGGTGCCGAGCTGACCGTCCGGCCGTCCTGCGCGGACGACGTGGCGGGCGTGCTGGAGCTGCACGAGGGTTGCTCAGCGCGCAGCCGGCACCGGCGCTACCTGGGCGGGGCGGCGCTGCCGCAGCCGGCCCGGCTGCGTCGGCTGCTGGAGCCGAGCCGAGGGCTGACCCTGATCGCCTCGGCTCCGGCCTCCGACGGTGTGGCGGAGTCGGTGGTCGCGATGGCGAACCTGCTCGGCGAGGGCGACGAGGCCGAGGTGGCGCTGCTGGTACGCGACGACTGGCAGCGGCGGGGGCTGGGCTCGGCGCTGCTGCGCCGGCTGGTCGGGCACGCCGACCGGGCCGGGTACGCGGCGTTGCTGCTGCACGTTCAAGCCGAGAACACCCCGATGCTGCGGACCCTGCGCCGGCTGGATCGGCCCAGCGTTGCCGAGCGTGACGGCGCCCTGCTCACCCTCACCGTTCCACTCGCCGTCCCCGCTCCGGTGGAAAGGAAGGGCACCTTCCTGACGCCCGGGGCATAGCAGGGAACTCCGCCAGCGCGGTGTCGAGCGGGCCCCCTGCCATGCCGCCAGGGGGCCCTTCCGCACACCTCGATCAGGTGGTGGGGTAGCTGCTGTAGTCGGGGAAGTTGCCGTAGAGCCGGCTGTCGCCGCCGACGGTGACCGCCTGCACCAGCAGGTCGCCGCCGACGAACGCGCCCTTCCAGGAGGCGCCCCGGCCACCGAACGCCTCGTCCCGGTCGCCGCGCGAGCGCGGCTTGTTGATGCCCACCTTGAACGCCTGGAGGTCCACCGCGAGCTTGCCGGCCTCGTCGGTGTCGTCGCAGGCCAGCGACGCGACCAGTGCGCCGTTGGAGGCGTTCATCGCGGCCAGCAGTTCGTCGGTGGTGTCGACCACGACGATCGTGTCGACCGGCCCGAACGGCTCGGCGTGCATCAGCCGGGACCGGCCGGGCGGGGCGAGCAGCACCGACGGCGCCACGTACGCCGAGGTGTCCTGCTCGGGCAGGAACGGTGCGCCGGTCAGCTTGCCCCGGTGCAGCGGCACCGCGCCGCCGCGGACCGCCTCGTCGACCTTGCGGTGCAGCTCGTCGGCCTTGGCGGCGCTGATCAGCGGCCCGAAGTCCAACTCAGGCAGCGGGTCGCCGGGCCGCCAGGTCTCGTCCACCGCGAGCGGGTGACCGAAGCGGACCGAGCGCACCACCGGCAGGTACATGTCGAGGAACTCGTCGACCAGGTCGCGCTGCACCACGAACCGGGGGTACGCGGTGCAGCGCTGCTTGCCGTACTCGAAGCCCTTCTTCAGGTGCGTGGCGAGCAGGTCCCACTGGGAGAAGTTCCAGATGCCCCAGGCGTTGAGGCCCTCCTGCTCGATGAAGTGCCGCTTGTCGCTGTCCAGCAGCGCGGCGGCCACCTTGCCCCCGTTGGAGCGCCCACCGACGAACGCCACTGCCCCGATCTCCGGCGCGCGGACCAGCACTTCGGACAGTTCCTCGCCGCCGCCGGAGACCAGCGTGGCGGGCAGCCCGGCCCGGCGCATCAGCGCGTGCGCGACGGTCAGGCAGACCGCGCCGCCCTGTGACGGGGTCTTGGCGATGACCGCGTTGCCGGCCAGCAGTTGGACCAGTTCGGCGTGCACCAGGACGCTCATCGGGTAGTTCCACGACGCGATGTTGCTGACCGGGCCGGGGAGCGGTTCGCGGCCGTCGGCGAGCATCCGGTCGATCTCGCCTGCGTACCAGCGGACGCCGTCCAGTGCGCGGTCCACATCGGCGCAGGCCAGCCGCCACGGCTTGCCGATCTCCCAGACCAGCAGCAGCGCGAGCAGGTCGCGGTGGGCGGTGAGCGCGTCCAGCGCGTCGGTGACCCGGGATTTACGCTCGGCGAGTGGGGTCTGGGCCCAGGCCCGGTGCGCGGCGGCGGCGTGTGCGACCGCGGCGCGGGCGGTGTCGGCGTCGAGCCGGGGCAGGTTGATCACGACGGTGTTGTCCACCGGGGTGCGGACCGGTGCGGGGCGGCCGATGGCCCGCCAGTCGCCTTCGACCAGGTTGTGCAGGGTGGTGACGCCGTCGACCTCGGCGCCGAACGCCTCCGGGGTGGCGGCCACCGCGCGGGCGAGGACGTCGGACCATGCGGTGCCCTCGGCGAGTCGTAGTGCCATCGCGTTCTCCTCAGGGTTGTCCGGGGAGCGGCGGCGTCGATGGCACCACTGGTGACCGGTACTGTCTCGCGCCGGGTAGCGGGTCAGCAACAGTACGTTTGTCTGGCTGGACACGGTCGCGTCCGCGCAGCCCGGCGGCTCGCTCGATGGCGAGCCGTCGGAGCTGCGCAGACACTCGCTAATAAATCAACGAACATCGATGATGTGACCTAGCCCCCGGGCGCCGTCGACCGGTTACCCGTCAGTACGGATCGACGGCGGGAGCGGATCAACCGCCCAGTGCGTCGACCGCCTCGGCGGTGGTGCAGACCGTGCCCAGCGCGCGGAAGATGTTGTTCACCGCGAACTCGTGCGCGGACGTCTGGAGGCCGCTCATCGCGTCCTGCGGCAGCACGACCCGATAGCCGATCTCGTAGCCGATCCGGGCGGTCTGTTCCACCCCGTAGTTGGTGGCCACGCCGGCCACCACCAGCGTGTCGACGCCCCGCTCGCGCAGCGTCGCGTCCAGGCCGGTGTCCTGGAACGGGCCCCAGGTGCGCTTGGTGATCTCCAGGTCGCCCGGGTGTGGCGCAACCTCCGGTACCAGTTGGCTGCCGGCCGACTGTGGATCGACGCCCGGCTGGTCGAACCGGACCACCACGACCAACGCCCCGGCGGCGCGTGCGGCGTCGGCGAGCGCGACGCACCGGGCCACCACCTCGGCGCCGGAGTGCGGGGCGAGGGCCTGGTCGACCATCTGTCGTTGTAGGTCGATCAGAAGGATGGCGGTACGGGATGGTTCCAGGGCATTCATCGTCCGACCCTAGCAACGGCGCGACCGGCCGCCGGAGGAGCTCCGGCGGCCGGTCGGCACTGCGGCGGGATCAGCTGGTGAAGGTGATCCGGTCGCGACGGCGGCGCAGCATCAGCAGCGCCCCGCCGCCGATGAGGGCGACGCCGCCCAGCGCGATGCTGGTGACGGCGACGCCGGTCTTCGGCAGGCCACCCTCGCCGCCGCCGCTACCCGTGCTCGGCGACGGCGAGATCGAGTCCGACGGCGCGACGGAGTCCGACGGCGACACCGACTGCGACGGCGAGGTCGACTGCGAGGGGGACGTGGACTGCGACGGGGAGACGGAGGTCGACGGCGTCGGCGACGCGGTGGTCGACGGGCTCGGGCTGGGCGACTGGCTGGTGCCGGCGCACGTGTGGCTGAGGTTGAACTTGTCGGCCCCGCCGGTGATCTGGGCGGTGCCGGCGCTCAGCGTCCAGCCGGCCGGGGTGAAGACGTAGGCGTGCATCACCTTGTCGCCGGCCTTGTAGAAGTAGTCCGGGTACGCGTCGGTGCTGTCGGGCACCCGCACCTGGACCGGTGTGGAGCTGTTGGCGAAGGTGAGGGTCAGCGACTCGAAGCTGCTGTCGCCCCGCCCCTGCTGCGGGAGAACGAAGTGCCACCCGTCGTAGCCGGCCGGAAGGTCGTCGAACCGTTCGTCGCCACACTCCTGGTTGGCGAAGGTCCCCGCCTGCGAACCCACGTGGGCCGGGTTGAGCGAAATCGACGTGGCGACCGCCCAGGCGGGCGAGCCGATGGCGAGACCGGCCGTGGCGGCGGCCGTGCAGACGGCCGCGCGCGCGAGGCGCCGACGCTGTGGCATGAGGATTCCTCCGAGATTGGCCGAGGGGACGGCACATGATCCATCCGCGGGATCCCCGACCGGCATCGGTCAATCGGTCTGAGCTGCGACGACGTCCTGGACAGGAGTTGGATCCCGGCGGACTTTCCCGGCCGTCGAGCGCGTGTCGCGGTAACGCGTACGTGCGTTACGACGCTGCCGGCGCACTCGGCGGGCTTCCCAACCGGCGGTGTCCACATTACATTGTCGCTTATCCATGGGAGCGCTTCCATAGATGCTCATGGTCACTCCACCACCCCGCAGTCGCTGGTGGCCGTGCCGTTCGACGCCGTCCCGCGTCGGTACGGCCGCCGGCGGCGCCTCCGACAGGAGCCCGCCATGCGCCACCCCACCCGGCCGGTCCCCGGCCACCCCGGCCGATCTCCGGTCGTTGACCAGCCCTGGCCGCGGCGACTGCTGGCTGCCGGCGTCGCCCTGCTCACCGGGCTGTCCCTCGCGGTCGCCGCACCCCCGTCCGGGCCCGCGTCCGCCGCGCCGGCCTTCAACTACGCCGAGGCGTTGCAGAAGTCGCTGCTCTTCTACGAGGCGCAGCAGTCCGGCCGGCTGCCCGACTGGAACCGGGTCTCCTGGCGTGGCGACAGCGCGCTCACCGACGGCGCCGACGCGGGGCTGGACCTCACCGGCGGCTGGTACGACGCCGGCGACCACGTCAAGTTCGGCTTCCCGATGGCGTTCAGCGCCACCATGCTCGCCTGGGGCGCGGTCGAGTACCGCAGCGGCTACACGGCCTCCGGTCAGTTGCCGCACCTGCTGAACAACCTGCGCCACGTCAACGACTACTTCATCAAGGCGCACCCCGCGCCGAACGTCCTCTATGGACAGGTCGGCAAAGGCGACGACGACCACAAGTGGTGGGGACCGGCCGAGGTGCTGCCGATGGCGCGGCCCGCGTACAAGATCGATGCGAGCTGTGGCGGCGCGGACCTGGCGGGGGAGACGGCGGCCGCGATGGCCGCCTCCTCGATGGTGTTCCGGCCCACCGACGCGGCCTACGCCGACCGGCTGCTCGGACACGCCCGGCAACTCTACACCTTCGCCGACACGGTGCGGAAGTCGTACCACGAGTGCATCACCGACGCGACCAGCTTCTACCGCTCGTGGAGCGGCTGGCAGGACGAGCTGGTCTGGGGCGCGATCTGGCTGCACCGGGCCACCGGCGAGGCCAGCTACCTGGCCAAGGCCGAGAGCGAGTACGACAAGCTCGGCACCGAGAACCAGTCCACCACCCGCTCCTACAAGTGGACCATCGCCTGGGACAACAAGCAGTTCGGCGCGTACGTGCTGCTGGCCAACCTGACCGGCAAGCAGAAGTACGTCGACGACGCCAACCGCTGGCTGGACTACTGGACCGTCGGCGTGAACGGCCAACGGGTGCCCTACTCGCCCGGCGGGATGGCGGTGCTCGACTCCTGGGGTGCGCTGCGGTACGCCGCCAACACCTCCTTCGCCGCGCTGGTCTACAGCGACAAGACCACCGACGCGACCCGCAAGGCGCGCTACCACGACTTCGCCGTCCGGCAGATCAACTATGCGCTGGGCGACAACCCGCGCAGCTCCAGCTACGTCATCGGGTTCGGCGCCAACGCGCCGCGCAACCCGCACCACCGCACCGCGCACGGCTCCTGGTGGGACAGCCAGAGCGTGCCCGTCGAAACCCGACACACCCTCTACGGCGCGCTGGTCGGCGGCCCGTCCGCAGCCAACGACGCGTACACCGACAGCCGGTCGGACTACGTGATGAACGAGGTGGCCACCGACTACAACGCCGGCTTCACCTCCGCGCTGGTCCGGCTGGTCTCCGAGTACGGCGGCAACCCGCTCGCCGGCTTCCCGGTCGCCGAGACGCCGGACCTCGACGAATTGACCGTGGAAACCACGGTGATGCAGGCCGAGCCCCGGGCCACCGGGCTGAAGGCGATCATCTACAACAAGTCCGCGTTCCCGGCCCGGGCCCTGACCGACGGCCGGTTCCGGTACTACTTCCGCCCCGACGGCGCCGGGCCGGTGCAGGTCACCGCCGGCTACACCCAGGGCTGCCCGTCCCCGACCACCGCCCGGCAGTTCAGCGGCGACATCTGGTACGTCGAGGTGGACTGCACCGGGCACACCATCGCGCCGGCCGGCCAGTCGCAGCACCGGATGGAGATCCAGTTCAAGATCGGGGTTCCGGAGGGCGGCACCTGGGACCCCACCAACGACCCGTCGTACCAGGCCACCGCCGGGCCCAACTCTCGCGTTCCGCTGTACTCGGGCGGCACCCGGGTCTGGGGCGAGGAGCCCGGGCCGACCGTGCCGGACACGACCGCTCCGACCGTGCCCGGCCAGCCCGTCGCGTCCAACCTCACGGCCCGCTCGGTCACCCTGACCTGGGCGGCGTCCACCGACAGCGGCGGCAGCGGGCTGGCCGGGTACGAGGTCCGCGAATTCCTGGTCGGCAACGACGTGGTGGTGATCCGGCCCGTCACCGGCACCTCGCTGACCGTCTCGCCACTGCTGCCGGAGCGGACGTACCAGTTCACGGTGGTGGCCCGCGACGGCGCTGGCAACACGTCGGCCGCCTCGCCGACGCTCAGCGTGACCACGCCGCCGGCCGGCAGCGCCGACACCACCGCGCCGAGCGCGCCCGGCACCCCGGTCGCCTCGGCCGTCACCGCCACCGGGCTCACCCTGAGCTGGCCGGCGTCGACCGACAACGTCGGCGTCACCGGGTACCGGGTCTACCGGGAGGCCGGCGCCACCGACCCGCTGGTCGGCTCGCCGACCGCCGCCACGCTGGCGGTGTCCGGGCTGACCGCCTCCACGGCGTACCAGTTCTACGTGGTGGCCGTGGACGCGGCCGGCAACACCTCCGCGGCGTCCGCGCCGGTCGCCGTGACCACCGCGCCTCCGCCGGCCGGCGGTGCCTGCGCGGTGGGGTACGTCACCAGCGACTGGAGCACCGGCTTCACCGCCACCGTGACGATCGAGAACACGGGCACCACCGCGATCAACGGCTGGACGCTGAGGTTCAGCTTCCCCGGCGGGCAGACCGTCAGCCAGGGCTGGTCGGCGACGATCAGCCAGGCCGGCGCGGCGGTGACCGCGACGAACCTCTCCTACAACGGGACCGTGGCCCCGGGGGCGTCGGTGAGCTTCGGCTTCAACGGCACCCACTCCGGCAGCAACCCGAAACCCACCGCCTTCACCGTCAACGGCACCGCCTGCACGCTCGCCTGACCGAGATCTTGGACAGTTGCCGTTCACCGGGAACGGCAACTGTCCAAGATTCACTTGTCGTCCCGCCAGCCGGCGGCAATGAGGGCGCGACGGACGGTTGAGGCCCCGGCTGGCTCACTCCACGAGGTCGTCGGCGAGCAGATCCATCAGCAGGCCGTCGTGCCAGCGACCGTCCTCGCCGCGCTCGTAGCGGCGCAGCACCCCCACCGGCCGGAAACCAGCCTTGGCGTACGCCCGGATGGCGGCGCTGTTCGCCGCCGCCGGGTCGATGGTGAAGCGGTGGTGGCCGTACTCGTCGATCAGATGCCGGGCCAGGGTGCGGATGGCGTCCACGCCGAGCCCGGCGCCGCGCACCGCCGGGTCGAGGAAGATGTCCAGGCTGGCGTGCCGGTAGTCCGGGTCCGATTCGGCGTACCACTGGATCGCGCCGATCACCCGGCCGTCGTGCTCGATGGCGTACAGCGTCAGATCGTCGTCGTCCAGGTCGGCGCGGACGGAGTCGGTCAGGTCGTCGCCGCCCCGCCACCACCGGCGTACCTCCGGATCGGCCCGGATCGCCGCGAGGGCCGTCACGTCGTCGTCCGTCACCGGCCGCAACGTCACCGCACGCCCCCGCAGCATCGGCTCAGCCCCGGATCTCGCCGTGCTCGACGCAGACCGCCGACCAGCCGACCGGCAGCACCTGCACCTTCATCCGGCGGCGGCAATGCGGGCAGTAGCGCGGCGGCTCCAGCGCCCGGGCCGCCGCGCACGACTCGTGCCCGCCGACCGCCGCGTCCTCGCCGCAGCGGTCACACCAGCGCTGCGCCGCCACGGGCTCGACAAGCTCGGTCACGTCGTTCTCACCGGATCATCTCAGAGGGTCGCCGAGAGGGCCTTGACCGGCATCTTCAGCTCGTCCAGCAGGTCCAGGTCGGCGGTCGCCGGCCGACCCAGCGTGGTCAGGTAGTTGCCGACGATCACCGCGTTGATGCCACCGAGCAGACCGTCGCGGGTGCCCAGGTCACCGAGGGTGATTTCCCGGCCGCCCGCGTACCGCAGGATGGTGCGCGGCATGGCCAGCCGGAACGCGGCGATGGCCCGCAGCGCGTCCTTGCCCTCCACGACCGGGCGGTCACCCAGCGGCGTGCCGGGGCGGGGGTTGAGGAAGTTCAGTGGCACCTCGTGCGGGTTGAGCTCGGCGAGCTGCGCGGCGAACTCCGCCCGCTGCTCGACGGTCTCGCCGAGGCCGAGGATGCCGCCGCAGCACACCTCCATGCCGGAGTCGCGGACCATCCGCAGCGTCTCCCAGCGCTCCTCCCAGGAGTGCGTGGTGACCACGTTCGGGAAGTACGACTGGCAGGTCTCCAGGTTGTGGTTGTAGCGGTGCACGCCCATGTCGACCAGGTCGTCGACCTGCTCCTGGGAGAGCATGCCCAGCGACGCGGCGACCTGGATGTCGACCTCGGCCTTGATGGCGGCGACGCCCTCGCGCATCTGCTTCATCAGCCGGGCGTCCGGGCCGCGCACGGCGGCCACGATGCAGAACTCGGTCGCCCCGGTCTTCGCGGTCTGCTTCGCCGCCTCGACCAGCGACGGGATGTCCAGCCAGACCGAGCGCACCGGGGAGGTGAACAGGCCGGACTGGGAGCAGAAGTGGCAGTCCTCCGGGCAGCCGCCGGTCTTCAGCGAGACGATCCCCTCGACCTCGACCTCCGGGCCACACCACCGCATCCGCACGTCGTGGGCGAGCTGGAGGGCGGCGGGCAGGTGCTCGTCGGGCAGGTTGAGCACGGCGAGGACGCCGGCCTGGTCGAGGCCGACGCCGTCACCCAGGACCTGGGTTCGGGCCTGGTCGAGGATCTCTGGCATGGCTCGTACCCTACAAGGCCCCCGGGTCAGCGGGAACGGCCTGCTGGCCGGTCGGTCCGCTCGCAGCGGGCCTGCCTCGAAGCTGGAGTTCGGTGCAGGTTTGGCCCCGCGTACCGAGTGGATCCGTCGGGCCGGTGGTGGCGGGTGGTAATTTCGCCCGGCGGGTGTCGGGGTGACCGGCCCGCACGGCGGCGAAGGGGTGACGGTGGCGGACTGGCTGGCGGCGCTCGACCGCCGCGCGGATCTGCGGGCGAAGGCCGGGCTGACCCGGCGGCTGCACCCGCGTCCCGCTGGCGACGGGATGACCGATCTGGCCGGCAACGACTACCTCGGCCTGGCCACCCATCCGGAGGTCACGGCCGCGGCCGTGGCGGCTCTGTCGGCGTACGGGCTGGGAGCGACCGGGTCGCGGCTGGTGCGTGGCTCCACCGACGCGCACCAGGCGCTGGAGGACGAGCTGGCGCAGTGGCTCGGCACGGACCGGTCCCTCGTCTTCTCCTCCGGCTACCTGGCCAACCTCGGAGCGCTGCGGGCCCTCGTCCAACCCCGGACGCTGCTCGTCTCCGACGCGCACAACCACGCGTCCCTGATCGATGGCTGCCGGATCTCCGGCGCGGAGACCGTGGTGACGCCGCACGCGGACGTCACAGCGGTGGCCGCAGCGTTGTCGGCCGCCCCGGGCCGCCCGGCGGTGGTGGTCACCGAGTCCGTCTTCTCGGTCGACGGCGACCTCGCCCCGCTGGCCCGGCTGCACGAGGTGGCCCGCCGGTACGGCGCACTCCTGCTGGTCGACGACGCGCACGCGCTCGGCGTGACCGGTCCGACCGGCGCCGGTGCGGTCGCCGCCGCCGGGCTGGCCGGCGAACCGGACGTGGTCGTCACCGCCACCCTGTCCAAGGCGCTCGGAGGAGCGGGTGGCGTGGTCGCCGGCCCGGCCGAGTTCGTCCGGCACCTGGTCGAGACCGGGCGCACCTTCATCTTCGACACCGCGCTGCCGCCCGCGGTCGCCGCCGGCGTGCACGCCGCGCTGCGGCTGGCCAGGGCCGGCGACGGCCTGCGCGCCGAGCTGGCCGACCGGGTGGCGCTGGCGGTCGCTCGGCTGCGCGCGGCCGGGCTGACCGTCTCCGCGCCGGACGCGGCGGTGATCTCGGTGACCGCTCCCGGGCCGGAGGCGGCGACCACCTGGGCCGCCGACTGCCGGGACCGGGGCGTCGCGGTGGGCTGCTTCCGGCCGCCGTCCACCCCGGACAGCCGTTCCCGCCTGCGGCTCACCATCAGCGCCGGGGTGTCCCGGGCCGATTTTGAACGCGCCCTGGACGTCATCGTGGAGTGCGCGCCGTGAGCGCGAGGAGTGAGCCGGGTTTGCGAGCGCTGCGGTGAGCGAGCCGTGGCGTGGCCCGGTGCTCGTCACCGGCACCGACACCGAGGTCGGCAAGACGGTGGTCACCGCGGCGATCGCCGCCGCCGCGCAGGCCGCCGGCCTGCGGGTGGCCGTGGTCAAACCCGGCCAGACGGGTACGTCCGGCGGCGAACCCGGCGACGTGGACGCGATCAACCGGCTGGCCGCCCCGCTCACCGGCCGTACCCTCGCCAGCTTTCCGGACCCGCTGGCCCCGCTGGCCGCCGCTCGGGTCGCCGACCTGCCGCCGCTGGAGCTGTACACCGCCGTGGACGCGGTTCGCGACGAGGCCGACAAGCACGACCTGGTGCTGGTCGAGGGTGCCGGTGGGTTGCTGGTCCCGATGGGGCTGCGCCCGTCCGGCGAGCCGTGGACGATGGCCGACCTGGCGGTGTCGCTCGGTGCGCCCGCCGTGGTGGTCGCCCGCGCCGGGCTGGGCACGCTCAACCACACGGCGCTGACCCTGGAGGCGCTGGACCGGCGGGCCGTGCCGGCCGGCGTGGTGATCGGCGCCTGGCCGGCCACGCCGGAGCTGGTGCACTGGACCAACCTCACCGATCTGGTACCGAACCTGCTCGGCGCGTTGCCCGCCGGTGCCGGCGCCATGGACCCGGGCGTGTTCCGGCGCTCCGCGCCGGGCTGGCTCACCCCAGCCCTGCACGGGGTGCTCGACGACTGGCGGGCCTGGGCCGAGGAGATCGGCTGATCACCTGACTTTCGTCGGTGTCCGGCCAGGTCGTGCGTGGGTAGCCTGGCCGCCGTGAGGATCCCGAGGTGGCCGGTGGGCGGGGCGTCGGGCGTGGCGCGGCCGAAGGATGCGTTGCTCTGGGTGGTGCTCGCCGCCCCCATCGGGTTCGCGGGGCTGACCCCGCCGTTCTCGCGGCACGGTCTGGCGTCGCTGGTCGGCGGGCTGGCGCTGCTGGCCGTGGCGGTGGTGCTGAGCCGGCGTCGGCCGCTGGTCGGCCTGCTGCTGGTGGTGCTCGGGTCGCTGGTCGACGGCAATTTCGTCTTCGCCATTCCGGTGTTCAGCTACCTGACCGGGCGGCGCAGCGCCGGGGCGGCCCCGGCGGCCGTGCTGTTCGGCGTGATCGCGTTCGGTGGCACGGTGCTGAACCTGGGGTTGCTCGGCACCGCGGCGGGCACCTGGTTCATGCTCGCCTCGGTGCTGCTCTTCGCCGGTGTGTTTCCGTGGCTGGTGGGCCGGTACCGCCGGCAGCAGCAGGAGTTGGCCGACGCGGGCCGTCGGCAGGCCGACGCGCTGGCGCGCGAACAGCGCGGCGCCGCCGAGCGGATCCGGCTGCGCGAGCGGGCCCGCATCGCCGAGGAGATGCACGACTCGCTCGGCCATGACCTCAGCCTGATCGCGCTGCGCGCCGCCGCGCTGGAGCTCGCCGACGACCTCGACCCCGCACACCGGGCGTCGGTGGGGGAGTTGCGGGCCAGCGTCGCCGCCGCCACCGAGCGACTGCACGGCATCATCGGCGTGCTGCGGGAGGAGGGCGGCCCGGCTGGGCTCCGGCCCGCCGGGGAGACCGTCGCCGACCTGGTGGAGGGTGCCCGGGAGGCGGGGATGGCGATCCGGTTGGACGTCCCGCCCGGTGCGGTCGAGCTGCCCGGGATGACCGGGCTCGCCGCACACCGGGTGGTCCGGGAGGCGCTCACCAACGCGGCGCGCTACGCCCCGGGCGCCCCGGTGACCGTCACTCTCGCCCCCGCTGCGGACGAGATCGAGGTGCGGGTAGTCAACGGGCCGGCACCGGCCGGCCCGCTGCCCACCCCACCGTCCTCCGGCAGCGGGCTGCTCGCGCTCGCCGAACGGGTCCGCCTGGCCGGCGGCATGCTGGACGTTGGCCCGCGCCCGGACGGCGGCTTCGCGGTACGGGCCCGACTGCCACTGCTCACCGCCCCTGCCAGCGTGGTCTCCGCCGCCCCCGCCGACGGGTGGTCGGCCGCCGCCGGTGGGTGGCCGGCCGCGGATGAGGCGGCCGGCCCGGTCGACGGCGGCGCGGAGCGGCCGGCCGACGCCGAGCTGCGCGACGCCCACCGACGGGTACGGCACAGCCTGCTGCTGGCGCTCGGCGCCCCGGCCGGCCTGGCCCTCGTCCTGTCGCTGATCTACTACCCGGTCGCCACGGCCGGCACCGTGCTGGACGAGTCGGCGTTCGACCGGATGCGGCCGGGTGTGGCGCGCGGCGATCTGGCCGAGCTGCCCCGGCGGCAGGTCGACCCGAGTGCCGGCGTACGGCGGGCCGGCTGCGAGTACTACACGGACGGCAACTTTCCCCTCGCCGCGCCGACCTGGCGGCTCTGCTTCGCCGACGGCCGACTTGTCAGCAAGGAGCGGATCTGACGATGAGCAGCGACACCATGGAACGTGGGCCGGTACGGGTTGTCCTCGCCGATGACGAGGCGATGATCCGGGCTGGTGTTCGCGCCATCCTCGCTGCCGATCCGGCCATCGAGGTGGTCGCCGAGGCCGGCGACGGGCGGGCGGCGGTGGAGCTGGTCCGCGCACACCGACCCCGGGTGGCGCTGCTGGACATCCGGATGCCGCGGCTGGACGGGCTGGCCGCCGCCGCCGAGATCCGCCGGGTGGCGCCGGCGACGGCGACGGTCATGCTGACCACCTTCGGCGAGGACGACCATGTGGCCCGGGCGCTCGGACACGGTGCCAGCGGGTTCCTGCTCAAGGCCGGGGACCCGCGCGAGCTGATCGCTGGGGTGCACGCGGTCGCCGACGGCGGGGCGTACCTGTCGCCACGGGTGGCCCGCCGGGTGATCGAGCTGGGCGCTGGGCGGTTGGCCCGCCGGCCCGCAGCGCGGGACCGGACGGCGGCGCTGACCGAGCGGGAACGGGAGGTGCTGGCGCTGGTCGGGGCGGGGCTGTCCAACGCCGAGATCGCCCGCCGGCTGCACCTGGTGGAGGGCACCGTGAAGAGCTACCTGACCAGCATCTTCACCCGGTTGGACGTGCGCAACCGGGTGCAGGCGGCGATCATCGCCTACGAGGCGGGGCTGGTCGACGGGTGAGCGGGGGCCGGCAGGCCCCCGCTCACCGTTCAGGCGTCGCGGCGGCGCAGCGCGACCCGGCCCAGCAGCAGCGCCGCACCGGCCCACCCGGCGAGCAGCAGCAGCCCGACCACGCCCGGGTACGGCTCGGTGTCGCCGGCCAGGAAATGCCCCCCGGCCACGCCGGGGAACACGTCGGCGATCCGGTTCAGCACGGCGATGTCCGGCTCCTGAAGCGACAGCGGCACGATCATCAGGGTGGCGAAGAGCACGGTGAGGGTGAGCACCGCGCTGCGTAGTGCCGCGCCGAGGCCCAGCGCGAGCACGCCGACCAGCGCCAGGTAGGTCGCCACCGCCACGATGTCGCCGATCGTGCCGGCGACCGGCGCGCTGCCCCACTCGCCGAGCACCGGCCACGCGACCAGTGCGCCGACGCCGCCGAGCAGCAGCCCGAGGGCGAAGGTGACCGCGCCGGCGACCACGGCCTTGGCCAGCAGCACCCGACCGCGTGCCGGGGTGCACTGCAGGGTCGTCCGGATGGTGCCGCTGGTGAACTCGGCGGTGATCGCCAGTAGGCCCAGCGCCAGCACGGCGTACTGGGTCAGCTCGACGGAGTCGATCACCACGCTGCCGACGGTGACGATTCCCCGGTCGTCGAGCGGGTCGTCGTTGGTGTTGTCGTTGGCCGCGTAGATGGCCAGCTGGACGGCGCTCGCAGCCATCAGCAGCAACGCGGCCAGCGCCGTCCACCAGGTGGTCCGCACCGAGAACAGCTTGGTCCACTCGGCGGCCACCGCGCCGCGGAAGGCGGCCGGGGCGGGACGGGTGTTCGGGATGGTTCCGGTGCTCATCGTGCCCCGCTTCCGGTCGGGCCGCCCGCGTACTCGACGCTGGCGGCGGTCAGCTCCATGAACGCCTGCTCCAGCGACGCGCCGTGCGAGCTCAGCTCGTGCAACCGCACCCCCAGCTCGTACGCCAGGTCACCGACCCGGTCCACGGTGCTCCCGGTGACGGTCAGCTCGTCGGGGCCGGCCGGCTCGACGGTGGCGCCGGCCGCGACGAGGCGCGCGCCGAGGGTGGCCAGCCCGTCCGGGTGCGGACTGCGGACCCGGACGGCGACCGCGCTGCCGGCGATCACGTCGTCGATCGGCGCGTCGGCGAGCAGCCGTCCGCGGCCGATCACCACGAGCTGGTCGGCGGTGAGCTGCATCTCGCTCATCAGATGGCTGGAGACGAAGACGGTCCGTCCCTGGTCGGCGAGCGAGCGCATCAGCTGTCGGACCCAGCGCACCCCGTCCGGGTCGAGGCCGTTGACCGGCTCGTCGAACATCAGCACCGGCGGGTCGCCGAGCAGCGCGCCGGCGATGCCGAGCCGTTGACCCATGCCGAGGGAGAGGGTCTTGCCCGGCTTGGCGGCGGCGCGCTCGTCCAGCCCGACGGTGTCGAGCACCTCGTCCACCCGGCGGGCCGGGATGCCGTTGCTGCGGGCCATGGCCAGCAGGTGCGCCCGGCCGGACCGGGTCGGGTGGATGGCCCGGGCATCGAGCAGCGCGCCCACCTCGTGCAGCGGCTGCCGCAACTCCCGGTACGCCCGGCCGCCGACCAACGCCTGCCCGGCGCTGGGCCGGTCCAGGCCGAGGATCATCCGCATGGTGGTGGACTTGCCGGCGCCGTTCGGGCCGAGGAAGCCGGTGACCCGGCCGGGCGCGACGTCGACGGTCAGGGCGTCGACCGCGACGGTCGCCCCGAACCGTTTCGTCAACCCACGTAATGTGATCATGCGCTGACGCTAGGCGCACGGACCACCCTGCCGCCGCGCCCGAACGGCAGCACTGCGCCCTGACTTTCGTCAGGTCCGCAACGTCGGTCAGCCCACGTAGTCCTCCAGCACCGCCGGGGTGAGCCCGGCCCGGTGGATCGCCTTCAGCGCCGCGAGGAGGTCGTCCATGAGCGCCGGCCGGAAGTGCATCAGCAGGACGTCGCCGGGCCGGACGACCTTCTCCGGAGTCTGGTAGCGCACTTTCCCCTCGTGGACGGTCTCGGTCCAGTGGAAGACCGCCTTCATGCCGCAGTCGTGGGCGGCCTTCAGCGTGGTCGAGTCCCGGTCGCCGAATGGTGGGCGGAACAGGGCCGGCCGCTTGCCGAACAGCGTCTCCAACTCGTCCGCCGCGCCGCAGATCTCGTGCTTCTGGGAGGCGTACGACCGGCCCGTCAGCGAGGGGTGCGTGATGGTGTGGTTCGCCACGACCCCGCCGGCCGCCTCGATCTGCCGGAAGTAGTCGGTGTGCTCGGTCGCCGCCGGCGAGTTCAGGAACATGGTGACCGGGATGTGTGCCTCCCGGATGAAGTCGATCACCTCGGGCGGGCGGGCCAGCCCACCGTCGTCGATGGTGATGAAGGCGACCTTCTGCTCGGTTGGCACGCGGTGCCAGAACGGCGCCGAGCCGTTCGCCGCCGGCTGCACCGGTTGCGGTGGTGGTGCCGCGGGGAAGGCCGGCACCTGCGACACGTACCAGGCCAGGCTCTTGAATGCGGGCTTTCCGGTTGCGGACGGCGAGGTCGACGGCGTCGCCGAGGGCGTGACGGACGGGCTCGGTTGATCCGCGGTGATCCGCTGGACCTGGAGTCTGGGGCGGTGGTCGGCTGCGCAGGCGCTCAGCGCAAGGAGGGCCAGAAGCGTTGTTGCCGCGCGGATGCGGCGCACAGGGGTTGCTGACACGCCCGGAAACGTATCGAGTCGATGTCAGGATCTTGCAGCCCGGTGGTGCTCCCGCTGGCGGCAACGAGGTGTTGCCCGGGCTGCCTGGTCTCGGGTCAGAGTTGCTTCGGTCAACGGGGGCGGCGGATGGCGCGGTGGATCATGCAGGTGCTCGCCACATGTGGCTTCGGCCTGCTGCTCGGGTTCATCGGGCTGAGTGTGACCTTCAATAAGCTCGTGGAACCGCCTCTGGGGAGCGGGGAGCATCGTGCTGCTGGTCCATGGCCCGCTCGACTGACCGGACCACGAAGGCGTCGGGCATCCGGAAGGTGAGGTTGTCCGGGCACCAGGGGGCGCGGACCACGGTCACCCCGTCGAGCAGCGGCGCGGCCTCGGCCACCACCACGGCCGCCTCCATCCGCGCCAGCACGTCACCGACGCAGCGGTGCGCACCGGCGCCGAAGGCCACATGCCGGCGCGATCCGCGCTGACCCGGGCGGAACTCGTCGGGCGCCTCGACGACCGCCGGGTCCCGGCCGGCGCGGGCCAGCCAGAGCACGAGGCTGGTGCCCGCCGGCACCACCGTCCCGCCCAGCGTGCTGTCCGTCGCCGCGACTCGGCGCCAGGTGACGATCGGCGGTTCCAGTCGCAGTCCCTCCTCCACCACGTCGGCCACCGCGACCTCGCCGGTGCGGAGCCCGGCCCGCACCGACGGCTCCCCGGCCAGCCGGTGCAACAGCAGGGTCAGGAACTGCGAGGTGGTCTCCTGCCCGGCGACCAGCAGGAAGAAGAGCGCGCCGACCACCACGTCCGGCGCGTGCCCGGCCGCGCGCAGTTCGGCGGCCAGCCCGCCGCCGGTGGCCGCGAAGTCGCGCAGCACGCGATGGAACCGGCCCACCTCGGTGGCGAGCGCCTGCTGCCGGTCGGCGTCCAGCGGCGCCCAGAACAGCTCCAGCGCGGCCCGGGCGAATTCCTTGACCGCGCCGACCGGTGCGTCCGGCAGCTCCACCAGCCGGGCCAGCACCAGCAGTGGCAGGTCCGCGGCGAGTTCCGTGTGGAGGTCGACTGGCGCGCCGGCGTCGAGCGTGGCGGCCAGCCGGGTGACCCGGTCCCGGACCAGCGCGGTGAGCCAGGGGCGCTGCGCGGCGACCCGGGCGGGGTGCAGCGCGTCGGCGACGATCGACCGGATCTCTGGATGGCTGGCACCCGAGTTGTTCGCCAGGGTCGGTGGCAGCCGGAACCGATGCCCGGCGAGCACCCGCAGCGCCGTCACCGGCATCGGGGTCACCGCGTCCAGCGCGTTGTCCGGCCGGTAGGTCGCCGGGTCGGCGAGGACCTGGCGGACCAGCGCTTGCCGGGTCACGACCAGATGGGGTACGCCGACGTGGTCGGTCACCGTGGCCACGTCCGGCCAGGGTGCCTCGACCTCGGACGCCCAGCTCCGGAACAGCACGCCGCCACGCTAGCCGGCGGCCCCCGGCAGCCCGGCCCGCAACTGCCACACGGTGGTGCGCTTCACCCGGACGCTCTCCAGGGCCTCCGGCACCGGCACGTCGTAGTGGGCCAGCTCGTCGAAGCGGTCCCGGGGCAGGAACGCCCGACCGGGGTCGCCGACCAGCACCAGGGCGCCGGCACGGGCGGCGCGGAGCAGGAATCGCAGCATCCGGCGGGCCATCGCCTCGCTGTAGAAGGCGTCCCCGGCGAGCACCACCTCGGCGTCCCCGGCGTCGCCGTCGAGGATGTCGCCGAACTCGGCGTCGACGCGTACCCCGTTGGCCTCGGCGTTGAGCGCGACGGCCGCGACGGCCAGTTCGTCCACCTCGACGGCCCGGACGGCGGCCGCGCCGGCCCGGGCCGCGGCGATGGCCACCAGGCCGGAGCCGGAGGCGAGGTCGAGCACCCGGCGGCCGGCGACCAGCTCCGGGTGGTCGGTCACGAAGCGGGCGAGGGCCTGGCCGCCGGCCCAGGCGAAGGCCCAGAACGGCGGCGGTCGGTCGGTGCTGAACTCACCCTCGGTCAGCTCCCAGAGCCCGATCGGCTCGTCCGCCTGGTGCAGCCGCACCTCGGGGACGAAGGCCACCGGGGTGAGCCGGGCGTGCAGCCGGACGAAGGTGGTGGAAAGTTCGGACACGTTGGCGATTGTCCCAGCGACCCAGTGCCCGGCGTGTCGCGGGGGACCGGTGACCGGTTCACCACCGTCGGTGAAAACGCGCCCTGTCCTTGCCGCCCGGTGCGAACACACCCGTCTGGTCGGGTCGACGCCCCGCTCCTAGCGTTGCGTGGTGGAGGCAACCGAACGGAGACGGCGGTGGTGACGGTGTGGCGGTACGCGCTGCGGCTCGGGGTGGTGCTGGCCTGTCTGAGCGGGGTGGAGCTGGTGCTCGCCGCTCCGGCGCAGGCGGCGTTCACCACCGAGTTGAGTGGACTGCCGGCCCGGTTCACCGCCGGCGACCAGGTGCGTACGGTCTCCGCGGTGGTCTCGCGGACCGACCGGCGCGGCGGGTGCGTGAAGGTGCGCTGGTCGATGGTGCTCAGCGTGCAGGGCATCCGACTCGACCAGGTGAAGATGGACCGGGTGGAGGAGACCGGCGACTTCCCGCTGGAGATCCAGACCGAGGGCGATGTGGCCCGGCTGACCGACCGGCAGCTCGACCCGGGCACGCTCTGCCCGGATCGCACGGTCACCGCCCGCTACCGGTTGGCCTTCGCCGAGGACGTCACCGAGGGACGGGTCACCCTCGCCGCGGAGGCGTACGACGCGAACCTGCGCCTGCTGGCCCGCCAGACGGCCACCCGCTCGGTGGTGGGGGTGGGCGGCGTCCCGAGCAGGTCGGCGGAGCCGACCGGAACACCAGCGGAGCCCAGCGACCCGGCGAACGCGCCGGGCGAGGAGGAGAGCGTGGGGCCGGTCGGCGAGCAACCGGTCGACGCCGCGCCGCCGGAGGCCGGCCGCCCGGTATCGCAGGCCGGCGGCTTCGGCGTGACGCAGGCGGCGTTCCTGCTCGGCGGGCTGCTGCTCTCGCTCGGGTTGGGGCTGCTGCTGCGGCTGCGCCACCTGACCCGGCTCGCGACCGCGGAGGCCGACGACCCACCGGTGGACCGGCTGTGGGAACGGCCGGCCGGCCGTTGGCGAACGGCCGGCCGCTGATTCGAGGTCGAGGTGGTCGGGGCCGGCGGAGGTCCGCCGGCCCCGACGGTGTCACTTCGAGAACGCCTGGAACTCGGCGATCCTGACCTGGTTCCGGGCCGGGCTGGCGGTCGCGCAGTCCGTCGTCGTGGCCGGGTCGTTGTCCTGCTCACCGGCGTACTGCGGGCCGCCGGTGCATTGGCTGGCCAGCACCTCCAGCCGCAGGTGGGTGGCGAGCGTGGTGGGCACCGCGAACGTCCGGAGGTTGATGTCCCGGGTGTACGCCCGGTACGCCCCGCCGGGGAACGCGTCGCCCGCACTGGTGTAGATCCGCTGCCAGCGCGCGGGATCCGCGCAGTCGGTGGTCTTCGCGTTGCAGGCCGACACCGCGAACGAGCGCAGCGCGCTGAGCGCGTTCTGACTGCCGGTGTCGGCGTCCCCGGTGATCGCCGGGCGCAGCATGGCGCTGACGTTCACCCGCTTGACCACCTGCGGTGCGTCCCCGGGCAGCGCCACGGTGAGCTGCCGGCCGGCCACCCCGTCCAGCGAGGCCCAGTTCGTCGCCTCGGTGTCGTCGGCGACCCGGTCCAGGTTGACCCCGTCGCCGCTGACCGCGGCGCCGGACGCCGTGGACGCGAGGTTGCGGCTCATCCGCAGGTCCACGTATCCGTCGTGATCGGCCTTGGCGACCACGCTGAGCCGCTGGTGCCCGAAGCCGGGCGCCACCGCGAGCAGGTCGTACGTGCCGGCCACCAGCTCCACGGTGTCCGGGATCAGCGTGGCCGGGTCAGTGTCCGCGATCGGCATCGCCCGTGCCTCGTACGCCCCGACGTACACCCGGATCGGCGCGTCGGCGCTGTCCCCGCGCGGGCGCAGGGTGAGCGTCGCGTTGCCGCCGCGCGGCGAGGCGAAGCTCGGCGTCGGGTCGGTGTCACCGGCGCCGTTGGTGACGGCGTCGCGGCCCATCCCGGAGCGGGCGAACTCGGCCCAGATCAGGTCCTGGTTCGCGCCGCCGAAGCGGAGCAGGTCGGCGGTGAGCATGTTGTCCCGCATGTCGAGCATGCTCACCTGGCTGGCCGCCTGGAGCAGGAACGAGTCGAAGACCAGCTGCGACCAGCGCCGGTTGCCCGGGCACTTGTCGGCGGCGACCTTCCCCTGCGCGCACTCCAGCTGCCGCTGCGGGGTGCCCAGGCCGTACCGCTTGACCAGCGCGGAGCGGACCCGGAAGTTGGTGGCGCCCCAGATCTCCCCGTCGGCGTGCACGGCGGGACCACCGGTGTTGTAGCCGATGTCGGAGTAGTTCAGCGGGCTGCGGCTGAGGTCGTAGTTGCGGATGCCGCTGACCAGGTTGCCGGTGACGTAGCCGCCGGTGACGAAGGGCGTCTCGCCGGGCGCGCGCAGCCCGTGCTGGAAGAGGTACTCGGCGGCGAGCAGGTCGCTCCACGACTCACCCATCGACCCGCCCTGGTGGCCGCCGATCCCGCTGTCCGGGCCGGCGATCATCCGGTTGCTGATCGCGTGGGTGTACTCGTGGCCGATCACCGTCATGTCGTAGTCGCCGTCCACGCACGGCGGGTACGGCCCGCCGGCCTGCGGCTGCCACAGGTACATGTTGGTGGTCGGCGGCAGCCCGTCGCGCGGGGTGCCCTGGTTGGCGTTGTTCCGGTTGCCGGTCAGCGCACCCTGCTGGGCGCGGCCCTGCTCGGCGTCGCCGCCCAGCCCCGCCGGGGTGAGGTTGACCGCCTGGAGGTTCCACGCGGACTCGGTGAAGCCCAACTGGTACGCCCAGTCGTGCATCCGGTTGTGCATGGCGAAGAGGTTGCCGATCGCCGCGTCGGCGTCGTTGCGCTGCGCGGAGGTGAACACCTCCGGGTTGCACTTCGCCTGGTGCCACTGGTCGGTGAACGGGTACTCGTAGCGGCGTTCCGGGCTGGGGGTCGCCGGGACGACCGGAGTGCCGGCGCCCCAGGAGAGCACCGTGTTGGCCGAGTTGCCGCGCGAGGTGAAGGTGGGCGTGCCGGTTGCCGCGTCGACGTCCCACGGCTGGCCGGTCGCCGGGTCGCGGAACGCGGCCTGACAGCCGGGCGTGGGGTCGCCGCACCAGCGCACCCGGGGGTCCTGCCCGGGAGCGAGGTCGCGGGGCGGGGTGGCCGGGAAGACCGCCCAGCTCGGGTTGTCGGAGTCGAAGTCGACGAGGTCCTCGCGGACCAGCACCTGCCCGGTGATCCCGTCCACGTAGGTGGTGAACGCGGCCGGGTGGTCGGTGTCCGCGCCGATCAGCGTCACCTCGTATCCGGCCCGAGGCCCGTCAACCGGGGTGGGCACGGCCACCGCGCGCACGGTGTGGCTGGCCACCGCGCTGGCGTCCAGCTTGGCGTCGGCGAGCGCGGCGGCGTACGCCTGCTCGGCGGTGCGGGTGGCCGGCGCCGGTGCGCCGGTGTCGCGGGCCAGCGAGGAGCTGACCGAGAGCACCGCGCCGCCGGAGACCGCGATGGTGACCAGGCCGTCCGGGCCAGCCGGCAGGTCGCCGAAGCGCTGCCGCAGGGTGACCACGGCACCGCTGCCGATCGGCCGGACCAGCACCCGCTCCAGGCTGGACACCGTGGCGGTGTCCATCCCGAACAGGTCGCGGTTGGCGGCCAGGTAGGCGCGGGCCGCGGCCTCCGGGTCGGTGGGCAGGCCGGTGGCGAGCGGGGTGCGGCCGGGGCCGAGCGCCTGCGGGGTACCGAGCCGGTTCCACCGCACGTCGGGGTCGGCGGCGCGGGCCAACCCGCGCTGGCGGGCGTCCGGCGCCGCCGTACCGGTGCGGTTGTCGACGTCGGCGTGCTGGTGCCCCTCGGCGAACGGCCCGGAGCGGCGCTCGGCGGACGGCGCGCCGCCGGCGGGGGCCGCGGTGCTCGCGCCGGTGGGGAGCAGCGCGGCGACCGTCGCGGTCGTCGCCAGTACGGCGATGAGCCGGCGTCGACGCCGGCTCATCGGGGGTGACCACTCCGGTTGTGGCACGGGACCTCCTCGTGGGAGCGGGATGGCCGGCGGCCGCCGACCGACGCTGCGCGGTAACGCATGCGCATCTGTGGATATCAGCCGCCAGGGGCGGCGGCAAGGCCCCGGGCCGGCGACGCGCCGACAGATCGAGATAAATCAACGGTGCCGGTGCCCGCACGCCCGGCTGCCCGCCGGATCGACCCGGCCAAACGGGGTCAGGCCAGGTCGGTGGGATCCAGGCCGAGTTCCCGGGAGGTCACCAGCCGGACCCACTCGCCGAACTGCCGGCGGGAGATCACCCGGTCGTGCACGGCGAGCTGCACGGCCAGGCCGTCCATCACCGCGCTGATCCGCCAGGCGGCCCCGTCCGGGTCGGCGCACTGGAAGGTGCCGTCGGCGACCCCGGCCGAGATCACCGCGGCCAGGTCCTGCCGCCAGCGCAGGTCGAGCCGGCGGGAGACCTTCTCCACCTCGGGGGTACGCAACGACTCCGACCAGCCGTCGATCCACATCGACCAGGAGGTGGCTCGCCCGGCCGGGGTGTAGAGCTTCAGGATCCGCCGGAGCTTGGTCAGCGGCGGGGCCGAGGAGCGGGTCACCACGTCCAGCCGGGCCAGGTCCTGCTCGACCGCGTACGCGAATGCCTGCGCGAGCAGTCGCTCCTTGGTGGCGAAGTGGTAGAAGACCAGCGCCTGACTCACACCGGCCGCCTGCGCCACGTCCGCTGTCCGGGTGTTGGCCAGACCGCGCTGGACGATCACGTCACAGGCGGTGCGCAGCAGGGCATCCAGGCGGATCTCGGCCGCACGTCTCGTCACGACCGTTACCGTAGCCTATCTACCCGAACACGAACAGTTACGGCCACCGTCCGATTCGCCGCACGACAGTCGGAAGCCGGACACTTCCTGAGGGTGCCTTCCGTCGTTCTTCTGGGAGTGTTCGTCGAGGTCCGCCGGCACTGGTCGACGCACCGGGACGCCCACCAAGGGGCGCCCCGCCTGTGCGGGGCCGGCAGGCCCCGGCGGTGTCGGAGTGTGACGATCAGGGAGTTACCAGGTCAGCCCCCTAGGAAGCCGGTCGGTGGTGGCTCCGATCCCGCCAGCGGTCGCACTCGTCCACCTGCTTGGGTAGGACGCGCCGAGCCGGACCCCGAGTTGGCAGTCGTTCACCGGCTCGGCTAAAGTTCTCATCCGTCACCCGGGAACGTCCGGGGGCGTGCGGACGTAGCGCAGCTGGTAGCGCATCACCTTGCCAAGGTGAGGGTCGCGGGTTCGAATCCCGTCGTCCGCTCGGAGCTGCCGCCACGTATGACGGGGGCAACCTCGGTGGGGTGGCCGAGAGGCGAGGCAACGGCCTGCAAAGCCGTGTACGCGGGTTCAAATCCCGTCCCCACCTCAGCAACAAGGCACGGGCGATTGGCGCAGTGGGAGCGCGCTTCCTTGACACGGAAGAGGTCACTGGTTCAAACCCAGTATCGCCCACCAGCAAAAAGGCCAGGTCAGAGATTATCTGACCTGGCCTTTTCTTGATCTTCACCCTAGATCACGAGTCACCCGTGAGTTGCGACGGTCACAAGCGGGCGAGGCTTCAGCTCGTGCTTCCACAGGATTTCGCATATCTGGTCGAGGCCTCGAGTGAGGTGCCGACGGTAGGTTGAGAACGGTAGATTCAACCGATGGGCGGCACTTTGCTGGGTTCGTGACCCTTCAAGGTAGGTGGCCGCAACGGCGCGATGCATTTTGACCGTACGCGGATCCTCGCGCAGTGCGCTGACGGCGTCGCCGAGCACATCTCGCAACGCCCCGGCCACTGCCGCCTCGTCGACCGGCTGACCGGCGAGCGAATGCCGGACGAGCTTAGCGTGCCTGAGTGGATTGGCAGCCAGTTCGCTGGTGCTCCGCCAGCTACCGAGCGCATGCCGTACTGCCGAGTCGAATTCAGTTCGCGACAGTCTGTTCATGGCGCCGGCAGGTTGAGTGGTGGGCGACGTGTTGTAGCGGTCCGCGAACCAGTGTTCGAGGGGGACGTGCTCCCAATTTCGGCCGAACAGCGTGTGCTCCACGCCGTCGATTCGGGGGCGCTGCGGGACCGGCCGGTGTTGTGCGTGGTCCATGAGCCGACGCCAGTAGTCGGGATCGGAGGGCACGACATATGAGCAGGCCAGATTCTCCGCTTGTACCCACTCCGCCATGATGCGCAGCTGCATAGGGTGCAGCCTCGCCGATACGCGGTGGTACGAAGCGGGATAGACAAGAAACCGGTCAATCCTGATGTGCTCGTGGGCGCGCAGCGCGCCGGTCTCGGTGGCGTGGGCCCAGGCAGCAGCCGCGACCGGGTCTCGCTGGAGTGCCTCTCGGTCACCAGCACGAAGCCGGATCCATACCATGAACGCGACGAGAGCCCCGGATTCCGAACGATAGAGGCGTACGCACTCCGGCTCTCGCTGCAGCCAGAAGTCCAGAATGGCGATGGACTCCGGCCCTTCGGTCTCGGCCGCCATCGCGAGGACGTCGTGGCGGTCCTCCGGATTCATGGCTGCCTCGTGTAGCTGTCCTTCGTACGGGGTACTGAAGAAGTAGCGGTCCTCCTCCCCCAGTTCAGGTAGCAGGAGGTGAGACAGGTCCTGCATCGCGGGCAGCACGTCGGAACCGGTGGCGGCCCGGCCGACCTGGAGCAGGTACGGCCAGATTCGATTGTAGATTTCGGCGTAGCGCTGTTGATTTCGCCATCGCAGGTCCGCCTCCAGGACCCCGCGGACGATGTCGTGCGGATATATTCCGCGTGGACCCAGTTCTACGTATGGTTGCTGAATCAGCCAGTCGAACACCATGGCAGCGTCCGACTTGCTCATCACCGTCTGGAGCAGCGCTTCCGTAGTCACACGCGCTTGGGTCAACACGGTCAGCGCCACACGATGCGTCTCACTCGGCACGGGTCCCACGAGCTGACCCATCAACGGCGCGATGAAGTCCTGCGTGGGTCTCCACCTGGCATGGGAGGCACCGATGCGGGCGGCGGCCTCTGCCATGAGGCTCAGGGCCAACGGATTCCCACCGGCGAAGGCGGCGATGGTGTCTCGTAATTCCGGCCTCACACCACGGGCATCGAGCAACGCGGCAGACTCCTTGAGACTGAGCCCATCGAGTTCCATCACTTGAAGTGTGCCCGCCCAGGCTACGTCGGAGGTCCAGCTCGCCGCCGGTGGTCTGCGGCCGGCCACGACCACCACCACACCGGTCTTGACCTGTGGAAGGAAGCGGTCCCGCAGCCAGTCTTCCAGAACCTCGCACTTCTCGAAGGTGTCAATCAATACCACCGTTCGGTGATCGGTGTGTGCCGTCTCCGCCTCCACGAAGAATTCGGCAGGAGACGGCTCAGTGCGGCCGTCGATTTCGATCACAGTGCGACCGGCTTCCTCGGCTTCGTCCTTGAACCGCCGGAGCAGCGACGACTTGCCGATTCCACCGGGCCCATACAGAAAACACACCGCGTATGCGCCGGGCTCACCTGTCAGCGCGGCCCGAAATTCGGCCAAGTAATGCTCTCGACCGATGAGACCTCGAGCACGAGACTCGCGGAGACGGCCCGCCAACCGGGCCTGCGGCGGGGACGGGAATTCATGCATGACGCAAAGGTCCCTTAACAAATCTGAGCGCTAGGCTGCCGCGGCTGCGAGGCGGCCGGCTCAAAGCGTAGACGGGTTCAACGTTCTGCCATGGTCGACAACGATCACCCTTTGGCATGGCGACTTTGATGAAAGATCAGCCTACCCGAAGCGGGCGGGTCGACTGCCTCCAGGGACAGTCGACCCCCACTACCTCGGTTTATTGACCGGTTACTGCAAGACGCGGTGCGATGTGACCGGGTCGAGGGACGATTTCGCCGAGGTGGTCGAGCGCCAGAACCGAGCCGAGGACGAGGCAGCCAGGATCGGTGGACCGATCCTGGTGTGTGACACCGATGCCCGGGCCAAAGCCTTTCTGTATGTGCCCCCGCTTGGCCGCACGACCTCATCGCGTGAGTGATGTCAGCAGCTCCCGCAGCCAGGCGATCTCGGTGCGGCTGGTGGTGGTGGCGATGCGGAACAGCCCTTGGCGGAAGGGGTCGTCGGGGAAGTCGGCGGCACGCAGTGGTCGGTCACCGTCCCAGAAGAAGCTCGCCGGCTGGGTGAGGAAGTCGAGCCGACGCTGCAGGACGGCGGCCTGGCCGGCCGGGTCGTCGAGATGGCGCAGGAAGGCCAGCAGTGTGAACCAGCGGTTCTCGTCGGTGATGAACAGTTCGTCGGGGGTGCGGAGCTGACGTCTCAGCTCCGCCTCCCCGGCTGGGCTGAGGATGAGCACGTGCCGTGGTGCCGCCACCTGGCCGGCCTGCACATCGCGACGGAGAAAGCCCGCACGCTCCATCCGCTTGATCGTCGGGTACAGCGTCCCGTCCGCGATCGGTCGGACGTGGCCGGTGAGTGCGGCCACGCGCCGGCGCAGCTCGTACCCGTGCAGCGGGGCGTCGGCCAGGAAGCCCAGTATCGCGAACTCCAACATCGTGTTAGCTTACCTCCGCAACGGTATACCTCGAAGTCGAGGTATTGATCAGGAGGTACGTGATGCGCGGCGCCCAGGTGCGACCAGATGGCACGACGATCCGCTGGGTGGAGCTGCCCGGCGCCGAACCCACCCGGGTCTACCTGCACGGTCTGGGCGCCTCCTCGCCGGTTTACTACGCAGGAGTGGCCACCAACCCCACACTCGCCGGACGGCGCAGCCTGATGATGGATCTGCTCGGGCACGGCATCAGCGACCGGCCGGCCGACGCCTCGTACACGTTGGAGGAGCACGCCGATCTGCTCGCCACGGCGCTGACCGCGGCCGGCGTCAGCGGCGCGGAGGTGATCGCCCACAGCATGGGCGGCGCCGTCGCCATCGTCCTGGCCGCGCGCCATCCGCACCTCGTCGCCGCGCTGGTCCTGGTCGACGCCACCCTCGACCCGCAGCCTCCGGGCGTCGGCATTCAGGCCCGCTACACCGAGGAGCAGTTCGTCCGCGGCGATGGTCGAGCCGAGACGCTCGACCGCGTCGGCCCGGCCTGGGCGGCGACCATGCGGCTCACCGGTGCGGAAGCGCTCTACCGCACCGCGGCGCACCTTGGCGCCGGCACCACCCCCACCATGCGTGACCTGCTGCTCGACCTGCCTGTGCCGCGTACCTACCTCCACCCGGCCGACAACGAACCGATCGGTGCGCGTGCCCTCAGCGACGCCGGCGTGCGGGTGGTCGCCGTGCCGGACGCCGGCCACAACATCATGTTGGACAACCCCGACGGCTTCGTCGCGGCCACCGCCGCGGCACTGCTGGCGTAGGGCAGGCGGTCGACCCGTAGCCGGAGGGCTCGGCTCAGAACGTCAGCAGCCGGAAGGTGCCCACGGTGCGGAAGCCGAGGCGGCGGTAGACGGGCTCACCGACGGGAGTCGAGGTGAGAGCGGCCGTGCGGACGCCCCGCTCGCCGGCCAGGTCGAGCGCGGCCCTGGTCATTGCCGCGCCGATGCCCCGCCGGCGCTGCTCGGGCTGAGTGCCGACGAAGTACAGCGTGGCCAGGCCGTGGCTGAGCCAGGCGACGGCCGTCCCGACGATCCGGTCGTCGAGGCGGCCGGCCAGCCTGAGCACGGTGCCGTCGCCGGAGAACGCCTTCTCCCGGTCGATCGCCGCCGCCACGCCCTCCGCCGGGATTCCGGACACCCGGGCATACGCCCGGACGAACGTGTCCAGGTCGGTGCTCTCGCTGATGTGCAGCCCGGCGGGCGTCGGAGCGTCGGCCGCGTCACCGATCGCCACGGTCATGATCGGCAGACGGGCGACATCGACGGCGCCGAGGGACGCCAGGCCGTCGGCCGTGCCGGCGTCGCTGTCCGGGCCGACCCACCACACTCGGGGTACGCCGTCGAGGCGGCGCCGGGCCTCGGTGAGGGCATCCTGCGGCGTACGCCCGGTCACGCGCAGCACGCCGTTGAGGGGCGCGTGCGGCACGTCGCTGCGATAGGTCAGTAGGTCGGGGTCCCCGGGCTCGCCAATGTTCCAGCCGAGCAGGTAAGCCCGGTGCGCGGCCAGGACGGTGTCGAGGAACTCCACGAGTCGGATCGTAACGCGGGCCTCTGGGCAGTATGTGGAACGAACGTACAAGTAATGATCGGCGCTGAGAGGTGTGGCTGGCTGCGGTTTCGGCAATCTGCCGGACGGAAGGCGGTCCCACCGGGCTCGCCGTGATGCACGATACTTTGGCGTACGTTCCAGATATTCGCTAGTGTGAGTGCATGGCCCGTACTCGTGAGTTCGACCTCGACGCCGCGGTGGACGCGGCCATGCAGGTGTTCCGGAGCAAGGGCTACGAGGGCACCTCGATCCGTGACCTCGCGGAGGCGACCGGCCTGGGCAGTGGCTCGATCTACGCCGCGTTCGGCAGCAAGGACGGTCTGTACCTGGCCGCGCTCGACCTCTACCGGCAGCGCTACGCCGCCCCGCTGGTCGAGATGCTGCGCGCGGGCAACGACGCCCGCGAGGTCGTCCGTGCGATGTTCGTCGAGCTGGTGGACGACGTCGCCGGCGACGGTCAGCGTCTCGCCTGCCTGATCGTCGGGGCATCGATGGAACGGGCCCACCACGACCTGCGGGTCGCCGAGCGACTCCGCTCGACCACCCAGTCCGTGGAGTTGGCGCTCTACGACCTGCTCGCCGAGGGGCAGCTGCGGGGTCAGATCCCGGCCGACCGCAGCGCCAGCGACCTGGCCGCCTTCCTGGTGACCAGCCTCCAAGGCCTGCGGGTGATGGGCGCCATCAACCCGGACCGAGCGGCCCTGATGCGCTCCGCCGAGGTCGCGCTCAGCTGCCTGAGCTGACCGCCCGCCGTGGGCTGACCGGCACCGCCGCGCGGCGATGGCCTACCCGGTCGCGGAGAGCAGCGCCTCGGCGAGGTCGGTGCGGGCGCTGAGCAGTGTCCGGCCCCGCCGGTGCGTCACCACCAGGCCGGCCGCGCGCAACGCGGTGAGGTGTTGGGAGACCCCGCCGGGCGACATCCCGGCGCGTCGGGCCAGCTCGGTGGTGCTCGCCGGCCCGGTCAGCTCGGTGAGCAGCCGGGCCCGCCCGCGACCGATCACGGCGGCCAGCGCGTCCGGTACGCCGTTCGGGCGCTCCCACAGTGTGCCGAGCCCGCGTGCCGGGTAGGCGAGTTGCGGCGCGCCCCCGGCGGAGACACTCAGCACGGACGGCCAGACGAAGACCGACGGGACCAGCACCAGCCCCGGCCCGTCCGGGACGTCCGGGGCCAGGCAGTGCCGCTGCGCGATGAGCAGGGTGTCGTCCTCCCACCGGACCTGCCGATGCAGGTCGTTGAGGAGCACGGCCGCGCCGTCCTCGGCCAGCAGGCGGGCGCGGGCGGTGACGTCGGTGTCGAGCAGCAGCCGTAGCCGTGGCCAGTGCGGGGCCAGGGCGATCCGCCAGTACGCCTCGATCTCCTCGGTCAGCCGCCGCAGCCCGGCTGGCGGGTCGGCGTACAGGGCGGCGAGCGCCGGGGTTCGGTTGCCCGGGTACAGGTCCAGGTGCGTGCGGACGGAGTCGGCCGGGGTGGCGCGCAGGGCGGCCAGTTCGGCGGCCAGGTCCGGGATGAGACCGGCGGACGGAGGGGTGAGGAAGTCGGCCAGGTACCCGGGCGGGGCCGGCACCAGCTGCCAGAGCAGCCCGCCGTCCGGGCCGGCCAATCCGGCCTCGACCAGCGGTGGACGGACCCGACGTACCCAGGGCAGGTGGACGGCGTGGTCCCCGGGGTCGCGCAGCACCCGGACGCTCGCGACGACCTCCCACAGGCAGGAGACGGCGAACCGGATGCGGGCGACGGCGCCCGCCGACAGGCCGATGGCGACCACGGCACCCCCGTTGGATTCAGCTGGGACTGAAACATTACTGCGGCAGTCGGGGCGGGCCGAGACTTGCCGGGTGAGCGAACACCACACCCGAGCAGAACTGTTCCGATCCCTGCACACCCCCGGATCGCCGCTGGTCCTCGTCAACGCCTGGGATGCCGCGAGCGCCCGGATCGTGGCGGCCGCCGGCGCCCGCGCGGTGGCCACCACCAGCGCCGGCGTCTCCTGGAGCCTGGGCGCCCCGGACGGCGACGTCCTCGGTCGCGACGCGGCCGTCGACCTGGTCGGCCGGGTCGCCGCCGCGGTGCCGCTGCCGGTCACCGCGGACATCGAGTCCGGGTACGGGGCGACGCCGGCGGAGGTCGGTACGACCATCCGCGCGGTGCTGGACGCCGGTGCCGTCGGCGTGAACATCGAGGACGCCCGACGCGAGGCCGGTCCGCCGTTGCGCGACGTGCCCGACCAGTGCGCCCGGATCGGCGCGGTGCGGGCCGCCGCCGACGCGGCGGGGCTGCCGCTCTACGTCAACGCCCGGATCGACACGTTCCTCAGCGGCACCGGCGGCCTGGACGAGACCGTGGCCCGGGCCACCGCCTATCTCGCGGCCGGCGCGGACGGCATCTTCGTGCCCGGGGTGGTCGATCCGGTGACCATCCGCGCGCTGGTGCAGGCGGTGCCGGCGCCGCTGAACGTGCTCGCCGGGCCGGGTGCGCCGGCGGTGGGGGAGCTGGCCCGCCTGGGGGTGGCCAGGGTGAGCCTCGGCTCGGCCGTCGCGGAGGCCGCGTACGCGGTTGCCCGCCGGGCGGCGGACGAGGCGCTCGGCGCGGGCACGTACGACGCGCTGGCGGACGCCCTCGACTACGGCACGCTCAACGCGTTGATGCGCTGAACGGGGAGGGCGGGGCCATTGCCGACGACGCGCCGGTCACCTCGGTCGAGGTGGCCGGCCCGTCGTCGCGTGATCTGCCGGCTCCACCGGCGATGGGCAGGGGTCGGATCACAGCGGCGGGGCGATGTCCCGCCGCTCCTCGACCCGGCGGTACTCCACTGGCTCCTCGACCCGTCGGTACTCGACCGGCTGCTCGCTGGTGGTGACCACCGCGCGGCGGCGACCCCAGATCAGCGTGGTCATGATCAGGCCGAGCACGCCGGCCGCCATCAGGATCCAGCCGACCACGTCGAGGTCGATGCCGCCGACGTTCGCGTCCAGGGCGAAGGTGAGGATCGCGCCGAGCGCGATGAGGAAGATGCTGGTGCCGATACCCACGACAGCCTCCTTAGGGGGTGTGGTGCGCTGTCGAGGTCCTTCAGTACCCCCTCAACAACCAGCGCAATCACCAGGCCGCAGGGTGCCGCGCCCAGCGATCTTGGCGTCGGGTAGAGTTCACCCGTCGCCGGCACTTGCCGGAGACGTGCGGACGTAGCGCAGCTGGTAGCGCATCACCTTGCCAAGGTGAGGGTCGCGGGTTCGAATCCCGTCGTCCGCTCGCGATCCGCCCCGCGATCCTGATTGTCGGGTCGGGCGATCACCACGGGCGATTGGCGCAGTGGGAGCGCGCTTCCTTGACACGGAAGAGGTCACTGGTTCAAACCCAGTATCGCCCACCAGATTCATCCGTAGTGATGCTGAGCTGCGGCGGCGCTCATTCCCCTTTTTCCCTGAGGGTGCGCGCTGGTGTGGTCGCGGCTTCTATGCGGAACACGGGATAGCGCGCCGCTATCGCCTCGAAAGCCGTCAGGGGTGCGCCGCGGTCCACGGGCAGGTGTGGTCGAGCCCCCGGCACCTTCTGCAAGTACCGCTTGAGGATCGGGGCACGCTCTTCGACGGGTACCTCGACCAGTTGGCGGGGCCGGCCGCGGCCGCGTCGGATGGTGACCCGGCCGTCCGCCGCCCGGACGTTGCGGACCCAGTTGCAGTCGTTGCCCAGCATCGAAACCAGGTACCAGACGCCGTCCCGGTCGGCCATGCCGAGCGGGAACCGGGTGATCCGCCCGGTACGCCGGCCCGGCACCTCAAGGGTGACCCAACGTCGGGGCAGCAGGCCGGCACCCTGTACGACCGCCCAGAACCGGGCGAACCGGCGGGCCGTCGAGTTGCCGCGCCCTCCGGTGTACATGGCCCGGAGTTCGTCATCGGCATATGGCCAGCGTGCCATCGGGTCCTCCCAGTGCGCGGCTCGTGCGACGTCGTCTTCCTTCTTCAAAGGTTGCCGATGTCAGACCTGAGATACAGAGTCCAAAGTCCACATCCGGTTCGAGAACGTCATCCGCGACGCGGCCCGCCGACAATCCGGTGGCGGTCCGGATCGGTCGTTGCGAGACTCTGACCTGTGCGAGAGCCGGACCGTTTCCGAGCCGCCGTCGGCGCCTGGGCGGCTGGCGGCACGGATGCCGCGGCGGCCGCCGCGGCGGCCCGTGAGTTGGCCCGCGACGGCCTGGCCACGGTCGTGCTCGTCGAGGGGGTCAGCGACCAGTGCGCGGTGGAGGCGCTGGCCGCACGGCGCGACCGTGACCTGGCCGACGAGGGCGTGTGTGTGGTGCCGATCGGGGGCGCCATGAGCGTCGGTCGGTTCCTGCGGCTCTTCGGTGCACAGGGGCTCGCCCTGACGGTGCGAGGGCTCTGTGACGAGGCCGAGGAGAGCTACTTCCGGCGCGGGCTCGAACAGGCCGGCCTGGGCAGTGGCCTGACCCGGTCGGCGATGGAGGCCCTCGGCTTCTACGTGTGCGTCGCCGACCTCGAGGACGAGCTGATCCGCGCGCTCGGCAGCACCGGCGTCGAGCAGGTCCTCGCGGCGGAGAAGGACCTGGCCAGGTTCCGGGTCTTCCAGAACCAGCCCGCGCAGCGCGAGCGGTCGGTCGAGCGGCAACTGCGCCGCTTCATGGGCACCATGAGCGGTCGCAAGGCCCGGTACGCCCGCGCGCTCGTCCGCGCCCTCGACCCGGCCTGCGTACCCCGACCGTTGGACCATCTTCTCGCCGGCTAGTCCCACCGACCTGCCGCGTCAGCCAGCGGTTCTGCCAGCGGCAGATCCGCTACCGGTGAACATGGGTGTCACCCGCTCTGGCCAGCGGGCAGGGTGGACCGCATGAGACTGCTGGTGCTGGGTGGGACGGGTTTCGTGGGTGGAGCGACGGTGGCCGACGCGGTTCGCCGGGGCTGGTCGGTGACGGTGTTCAACCGGGGGATGCATGGCACGGTCCCGCCCGACGTCCAGCGGTTGCGGGGTGACCGGACGCAGCCGGACGGCCTGGCGGCGCTGGCGGGCGGCGAATGGGACCTGGTGGTCGACACCTGGGACGGCGCCCCCCGGGCGGTGCGGGACGCGGCCCGCGCGCTGGTCGGCGCGGTCCCGCACTACGCCTACATCTCCAGCGGCTCGGTCTACGCCCAGCCGGTGCCGGCGCAGGTCGGCGAGGAGGCGCCCACTGTGGGCACGGCCGCCGCCGACGCCACCGGGGGAGACTACGCGGAGTGCAAGGCGGGCGGGGAGTTGGCCGCGACGGAGGTCTACGGCGAGCGGGCGCTGCTGGTGCGCGCCGGGTTGATCCTCGGGCCGGGGGAGGACATCGGCCGGCTGCCGTGGTGGCTGCAGCGGGTGGCCCGCGGCGGTGACGTGCTCGCGCCCGGCCCCCGGGGTCTGCCCGTGCAGTACATCGACGTGCGCGACCTGACCGCGTGGACGCTGGACCGCGCTGCCGAGCGGGTCGGCGGTGCCTTCAACGTGATCAGCCACCCGGGGCACACCACGATGGGCGAGCTGCTCGACACGGTCGTCGCGGTGACCGGCTCCGGCGCCCGGCTGCACTGGACCGACCCGGGGCCGATCCTGGCCGCCGGCGTGGTCCCCTGGAACGACCTGCCCATCTGGGTTCCGGAGGGTCACGAGTTCCGGTGGATGCAGGAGCGCGGCGTGCAGAAGGCGTACGCGGCGGGGCTGACCTGCCGACCGGTGGCCGACACCGTCGCCGACACCTGGCGCTGGCTGCGCGCGGTGGGGTCGGTGCCACCGCGCGCCGGCCGGCCGGCCCGGGAGCCGGTGGGGCTGGATCCCGCCCGGGAGGCGGAGCTGCTCACCGCCTGACCGGGCGTCCGCCGTCGACGGGGTGCGGCTGGTGATGCCGGCTCAGGCCGGCACCACCGGCAGGTCCAGCACCTCGTCGATGCTGCGGCGCGGGGTCGGTCGGCCGGGCTGGCCGTACCCGATCCGCAGCACCATCTGCGGTGTGCCGAACCGGCCCAGCGACAGCCGCAGTTGCTCCCGCGCGCCGGGCACCTCGATCGGCTGGGAGAGCATCGACACGCTGAGCCCGGCGTCGGTGGCGGTGAGCAGCACCCGTTGCAGGGCCTGCCCGGCGATGACCTGGTCCACCGCGGTGTTGCCCACCGAGCCGAGCACCGCCACCAGCGGCTCCGGCTCGAAGTCCCGCCCAGGGGCCCGGTCGAGCCCGCCGAAGGCGCGCGCCGGCAGCACGTCCTGCGGCTCGCTCTGCGGGCCGCCGGACGAGGAGGGCACGCCGTCCGGTGCGGGCTCCCGGCGTAGCCACTGCTCGCGCTCCGCCCGGTAGGCCGGGTCCCGCTCCAGCACCCGGTGCGCGCTTCGGGCGATCTCGCCGAACGCGGAGACCGCGCTCACCCCGATCAGCATCTCCAGCCAGCACTGCTCGGTGCGGGCCGCCTCGCCGAGCCGCCATCGGGCGTCGGCCGGAACCGGGTTCGGCCAGAACGGCAGCCGGTTGCTGAACCGGCGGGGGATGGCGGCGTACAGGCTCTGCTCGGCGGGGGTGGGCGGGCGCGGGGTGTCCGGCACCAGCCGGGCCAGCAGGTTCGGCTCGGCCGGGTCGGGGCGCAGCCGCACCTGGGCCGGGATGCCGGCGACGGCCAGCGCGATCCGCAGGTTGAACAGCGCGGCGCCGCAGCCGACCCGCACTCCCCACCCGCTCGGGTCGGTCGCCGGCAGCCGGCGGGCCGGGTCGGCCAGCACCTCGATCCCGCCGTCGCGCAGCCGCAACCGCCACGGCTGGGTGTTGTGCAGAGAGGGTGCCCGTACCGCGTCCACGGCGGCGGCCCGCAGCTGTGCGGGGGTGTAGCCGATGTCCATGGCAGGTGCTCCTTTCCCGGTGCCAGCGGCCGATGGTGCCGCGACGCATCCCTACCGTCCGCCCGTCGGGTGGGCGGCGTGCAGGGCCGGACGTCCCGATCCGTCGGGCCCGACCGGCCCCCAGCCCGGGTCCGACCGTCGCGCTGGCCCGACCTCGCGGGCGGAACCGGTGTGATCGGGACCTTCGGCCCGTGCACCCGACGCGGGACCCGGGTAGAAACGAGGAATGATCCGCGTGTTCCTCCTCGACGACCACGAGGTCGTCCGCCGTGGCCTGGCCGACCTCCTGCAGAGCAGCGGCGACATCGAGGTGGTCGGCGAGTCCGGCTCCGCGCAGGAGGCGGCCCGCCGCATTCCGGCGTTGCGGCCGGACGTGGCGATCCTCGACGCACGGCTGCCCGACGGCAACGGCATCGACGTGTGCCGCGACGTGCGCGCCGTCGACTCGTCCATCAAGGGCCTGATCCTCACCTCGTACGAGGACGACGAGGCGCTGTTCGCGGCGATCATGGCCGGTGCCGCCGGGTACGTGCTCAAGCAGATCCGCGGCACCGACCTGGTCGACGCCGTGCGTCGGGTGGCGGCCGGGCAGTCGCTGCTCGATCCGGCGATCACCACCCGGGTGCTGGAGCGCATCCGCAACGGCGTCGAGCAGCCGCGCGAGTTGAAGTCGCTCACCGAGCAGGAACGACGGATCCTGGAGTACGTGGCGGAGGGGATGACCAACCGGGAGATCGCCGGGAAGATGTTCCTGGCCGAGAAGACGGTGAAGAACTACGTCTCCAGCGTGCTGGCCAAGCTGGGCCTGGAGCGCCGCACCCAGGCCGCCGTCCTGGCCACCCGCCTGCTCGGCAAGACGCCCTGACCCGACCCGCGCCGGTCAGTCGCGCAGCGGCACGGACCAGCTCACCTCGGTGCCGTGCGGCTCGACCGGGATGATCGTGAAGGTGCCGGCGTGACGTTCGGCGCGTTCGCGGAGGTTGACCAGCCCGCCCCTGGCGGCGCTCGGATCGCAGCCCACGCCGTCGTCGGTGACCGTCACGGTGACATGGCCGGCGTCGACGCGTACGGCCACGGCGACCTGGTTGGCCTGCGCGTGGCGGACCGCGTTGGACAGCGCTTCGCGTAGTACGGCGGTGAGGTCCGGGCGGATCGCGTCCGGGACGGCGCTGTCCACCGGCCCGGTCAGCTCCAGGTGGGGCTTGTGGCCCAGCGACTCGGCGGCCAGCTCGATCGCCTCGCGGATCTCGGTGCGCAGCGCCGCGGTCATGGGCGTGCGCAGCTCGAAGATGGTCCGGCGGATGTCCCGGATGGTGGCGTCCAGGTCGTCGACCGCCGCGTTGATCCGTTTGGCCACCTCCGGGCGGGTCATCATCGGCGCGGCGCTCTGTAGTTGCAGGCCGGTGGCGAAGAGCCGCTGGATCACGACGTCGTGCAGGTCGCGGGCGATCCGCTCGCGGTCCTCCAGGACCACCAGCAGCTCCCGCTCCTCCTGGCCGCGGGCCCGCTCCATGGCCAGCGCGGCCTGCCCGGCGAAGCTGCCCAGCAGGGCCACGTCGTCCTCGCTGGTGCCGCCGCCGCGTTCCGGCCGGTGCGCCACGACCAGCACACCGTGCAGGGTCTCGGCGGTGGCCAGTGGTGAGATCACCGCCGGGCCGGTGTGCAGCAGCGCGGGCCACGGTGCGGCGTGCGCGAGATCGTCCACCTGGTCGTGGCGGCCCTCGGCCACCGCAGCGCCGAAGCTGGTGTCGGCGGACGGCAGGACCGTGCCGACCAGCGCCCGGGCCTGCTCGTCGGCGCCGTCGACCACCTCCACGGTGAACTGCGTGCTGTCGGTGTCGTAGAGCAGCACCAGCGACAGCTCCGCCTCGGCGACCTCCCGGGCACGGCGGGCGACCAGCGCCAGCGCGTCGGTGCGACGCACCTCGCCGAGCAGCACCGAGGTGATCTCCGCGGTCGCGGCCAGCCAGCGTTCCCGCCGGTGCGCCAGGGCGTACAGGCGGGCGTTCTCGATGGCCACGCCGGCCGCGGCGGCGAGCGCGACCACGATCTCCTCGTCGTCCTCGGTGAACTGCGCGCCGCCCTGCTTCTCGGCCAGGTAGAGATTGCCGAACACCTGGTCCCGGATGCGCACCGGCACGCCCAGGAAGCTGTGCATCGGCGGGTGGTTGGCCGGGAAGCCGTAGGAGCGGGGGTGCTGGGTGATGTCCGGCATCCGCAGTGGCCGGGGGTCGTCGATGAGCAGGCCGAGGACGCCCCGCCCGTGTGGCAGGTCGCCGATCTGCGCGTGCACCTCGGGGGAGATGCCGTGCACGATGAAGTCGTGCAGCAGCCGGTCCGGGCCGACCACGCCCAGCGCGCCGTACCGGGCGCCGGCCAGCTCGCAGGCCGCCTGCACGATGCGTTGCAGGGTGCTGCGCAGGTCCAGGTTGGTGCCGATGGCGACCACCGCGTCGAGCAGGGCGCGCAGCCGCTCCCGGCTGGTGACGACCTCGCCGACCCGGTCCAGCATCTCCTGGAGCAACTCGTCGAGGCGGACCCGCGGCAGCGGGCTGAGCCCGAGCGACGGGGTCACATGGGCTTCCTGACGAGGCTGCGGGGCGCTGTTGGTCATCGAGCGATGGTATCGCCGATGATCGCCGTGGCCAGAACCGTCAACCCCGCTCGCCGCGCACCGCGGTGGTGTCGATCACCTGCTCGGTGGTCAGCCGCGGGGTGTGCGGCGGGCCCGCGTGCGTCGGGTCCGCGATCCCCAATCGCAGCACGAGGTACGGGAAGCCGAGCCCGGCGAGCAGGTGCCGGAGGCTCTGCCGGGTGCCCTCCACCTCCACCACCGAGCTGAGCGGTACCAGCGAGACGCCGAGCCGGGTGGCGGTCAGCCAGGCGGCGGAGAGCGCCTCGCCAGCGCGCAGCCAGCTGTCCGGTTCGTCCTCGTCGCCGTAGAGCATCCCGTACACGGCGGCCCGGTCGTGGCCGGGGCCGATCGGCAGGCCGCCGGGGTGGCCGAAGTCGCGGGCCGGCACGGTGGTCTGCGGAGGCTGCTCGGGCAGCACCTCCGGCGGCAGCCCGGTGCCGGTGCCGGCCCTGCTGGTCCAGTACTCCAGCTCGGCGCGCAGCTGCGGATCCTCGGCCTCGACCGTGTCGGCGTGCCCGGCCGCGGCGGCCAGCTCCAGCACCTGGTCGCCGTCGAGGATCTGCAACCGGCCGCCCTCGGTGGTGACCGCCCGGGTGATCTCCCCGATCGCGGCGGTCGGCACCGGCTCGTCGCTGACTGGCCGCCGGTCGGTGTGCCGGATCTGCATGCACTGCACCATCCGCATGGCGTCCGGGTCGGCCGTCACGCGGGTGAGGGTGGTCAGCCGGGCCAGCAGCTCGCGGTCGCCCGGGTCGGGCATTCGCTCCACCACGGCGCGCCAACCCTCGGCGGCCAGCGCCAGGCGGGCGTGGTGCAGGGCGGTGCCGCAACTGATCGCGAGCAGCCGGCCCTCCGGGTCGGTGGCGGTGAGCTGCCGGTCGGCGACGGTGCGCAGCTCCAGCGCGTCAGGCAGCACCCGCCAGCGCCACGGCTGGGTGTTGTGCAGCGAGGGGGCGTGGCCAGCGGTGGCGGCGGCCTCCGCCAGCGCGGTGGTCAGCTTGCTCTCCTGACTCATGGTCACGACCTTTCCATCTCCGCCCATCGTGCCTCACGGCACGGTGCTGTGCGCGGCTTGCCGGTCCATCCTCTGGCATCCGAGGGAGTCCCGCACGGGCCGCAGGCGCCGATCACATCGCGTCGTTACGCCCGCCGGACCAGGCCCGGGGTCAGCGTTCCCGGACCACCGCGACCGGGCAGTGGGTGTGCTGGATCAGCTGTTGGCTGACCGAGCCGAGCAGCATGCCGGCCAGCCCGCCCCGGCCCCGGCTGCCGACCACCACCAGCCGCGCGTCGCGGCTCGCCTCGATCAGCATGGCCGCCGGGCTGCCCGGGACCAGGTCGACGGTCACGGTCAGTTCGGGGAACGTCCGCCGCCATGGCTCCACGTTCTCCTCCACCGCGGCCCGCTCGTCCGGGACCCCGGCCGCCCCACCGGGGCCGGGCGTCCAGGCCCGCAGGACGCGCAGCGGCACCCGCCGCTGGGCCGCCCGCTCGGCCGCGAAGCCGAGCGCCACCAGCGACGGCTCCGAACCGTCCACGCCGACCGCCACCGGCCCGGCCGTCGCGTCCGCCGGTGCGCTGCCGGCCCCGTCCCGGACCACCACGACCGGGCAGTGCGCGTGTGCGGCAACCGCCACCGCCGTCGACCCGGCCAGCAGCCCACCGAACCCACCGTGGCCGCGGCTGCCGAGCACCAGCAGCCCGGCCTTGGCCGAGCGTTCCTGCAGTACCAGGGCGGGTGGCCCGTCGAACACCTCGCCGGTGACGGTGAGCCCGGGGTGCGCGGCGGCGGCCTTCGCCGCCGCGTCCCGGACCAGTTCCTCCACCTGTCGCCGGGCGGCGTCGTCCGGCCAGATGCCGGGCGCTACGCCCGGGCCGACCCAGCTGGCCACGGTCAGCCATTCGAAGACGTACGCCAGCCGCACCGGCTGGCCGCTGCGCCCAGCCTCGTCCAGCGCCCAGTCCAGGGCCACCGAGGCGTCGGTGGAGCCGTCGTAGCCGACCAGAATTTCCGAGTCGCGCACGTTGTCCTCCTCAGGGGTTGGTCGGGTCGATTTCCCGGACCCAGCGCCACTCCGCGACCTGTGGGTCATCCTCGCCGTGCCGGCGGGTGTAGTCGCGGGCCGACTGCCGGGCGTCGACCATCTGCTGGCGCAGGTGCGCGGCGCGGGCCGCCAGCCCGGGCACCCGGTCGATGACGTCGATGACCAGGTGGAAGCGGTCCAGGTCGTTGAGCATCACCATGTCGAACGGCGTGGTGGTGGTGCCCTCCTCCTTGTAGCCGCGCACGTGCAGGTTGTCGTGGTTGGTACGGCGGTAGGTGAGCCGGTGGATCAGCCACGGGTAGCCGTGGTAGGCGAAGATGATCGGCCGATCCGCGGTGAAGATGGTGTCGAACTCGTTGTCGGGCAGGCCGTGCGGGTGCTCGGTGGCCGGCTGGAGTCGCATCAGGTCCACCACGTTGACCAGCCGCACCCTCAGGTCCGGCAGGTGCCGGCGCAGCAGGTCGGCGGCGGCCAGCGTCTCCAGCGTCGGGACGTCCCCGCAGCAGGCGAGCACCACGTCCGGCTCGCTGCCGCCGTCGCTGCTGGCCCACTCCCAGATGCCCAGGCCGCGCCGGGTGTGCTGGATCGCCTCGGTCATCGACAACCAGTTCGGCGCCGCCTGCTTTCCGGCCACCACCACGTTGATGTAGTGCCGGCTGCGTAGGCAGTGGTCCATCGTCGCGAGCAGCGTGTTGGCGTCCGGCGGCAGGTAGACCCGGACCACCTCGGCCTTCTTGTTGACCACGTGGTCGATGAAGCCGGGGTCCTGGTGGGAGAAGCCGTTGTGGTCCTGTCGCCAGACGTGGCTGGAGAGCAGGTAGTTCAGTGAGGCGAGCGGCTGCCGCCAGGGGATGCCCCGGGTCACCTTCAACCACTTGGCGTGCTGGTTGAGCATCGAGTCGACGATGTGGATGAACGCCTCGTAGCTGGTGAACAGGCCGTGCCGGCCGGTCAGCAGGTAGCCCTCCAGCCAGCCCTGGCACAGGTGCTCGGAGAGCACCTCCATCACCCGGCCGTCCGGGGAGAGGTGCTCGTCGCTGGGCACCGTGTCGGCCACCCAGGCCCGGTCGGTCACCTCGAAGGCGGCGCCCAGCCGGTTGGAGGCGACCTCGTCCGGGCCGAACAGCCGGAACGTCTCCGGGTTGGCGGCGATGACGTCCCGGATCCACGCGCCGAGCACACCGGTCGCACCGGCCATCGGCTCGCCCGGCTGGGGGACGTCCACGCCGTACTCGCGGAAGTCGGGCAGGGTCAGGTCGCGGAGCACCACCCCGCCGTTGGTGACCGGGTTGGCGCTCATCCGTCGGTCGCCGTGCGGCGGCAGCGTGCACAGCTCGTCCACCGGCGCGCCGGTGGCGTCGAACAGCTCCTCGGGGCGGTAGCTGCGCAGCCAGCGCTCCAGCTCGGCCAGGTGCGCCGGGTTGTCCCGTACCCCGGACAGCGGCACCTGGTGGGCGCGGTAGGTGCCCTCCACCTGGGTGCCGTCGACCTCGCTCGGCCCGGTCCAGCCCTTCGGCGTCCGCAGGATGATCATCGGCCAGCGGGGACGCTCGACGGCGCCGCCGGAGCGGGCCTTGAGTTGGATCGCGGTGATCTCGTCCAGCGCCCGGTCCATCGTCGCGGCGAGCGTGCGGTGCACCTGGGCCGGGTCGTCGCCGGCCACCACGTACGGCTGGTAGCCCGAGCCGCGCATGAGGTCGAGCAGGTCCGCCTCGGGGATCCGGGCCAGCACGGTCGGACTGGCGATCTTGTAGCCGTTGAGGTGCAGGATGGGCAGCACCGCACCGTCGCGGGCCGGGTTGAGGAAGACGTTCGAGAGCCAACTGCCGGCCAGCGGCCCGGTCTCCGCCTCACCGTCGCCGATCACACAGGCGACCACCAGGTCCGGGTGGTCGAAGGCGGCGCCGTAGGCGTGGCTCAACGCGTACCCCAGCTCGCCGCCCTCGTGGATCGAGCCCGGCACCTCCGCCGCCACGTGGCTGGGAATGCCGCCCGGGAAGGAGAACTGCCGGAACAGCCGGGCCATCCCGGCCTCGTCGCGCGAGACGTCGTGGTAGCGCTCCGACCAGGTGCCCTCCAGCCAGGTGTTGGCCACGATGGCCGGGCCGCCGTGCCCGGGGCCGGTGACCAGCATGGCGTTCATGTCGCGCGCCACGATCACCCGGTTGAGGTGGGCGTAGATCAGGTTGAGCCCGGGGCTGGTGCCCCAGTGACCGAGCAGCCGCGGCTTGATGTCGTCGACGGTCAGCGGCTCCCGCAGCAGCGGATTACCCAGCAGGTAGATCTGCCCGACGGTGAGGTAGTTCGCGGCTCGCCAGTAGGCGTCCAGCCGGCGCAGCTCGTCGTCGGTGAGGGCACGGCGCGCGTCGAGAGCGGTGTCCATGATGCTGAACCTCTCGCGGGTAGGAGTGGGGCGTCCGGCGTCCAGCCTCGTCGCCGCCGACGCCCCAGGGTCAGGGCCGTTGGTCCCGGGTCGGGCGGACGTCGGGCCCAGTCAGCGGAATGTCGGTCAGCCCGCGGACGACGATCACCGGGGCCGGGGAGTGGTAGAGCAGGGACTGGGCGACCGAACCGAGCATTCCACGCCCCGGTTCGTCGCCGCGGGCGGCGACCAGCGTCAGCTGCGCCGAGCGCGACATGTCGACCAGCACCTGCTCGGGAGCGCCGCGGATGACGCGGCACTCGACCGGCACCTCCGTGCGGCGGGCGGCGTGGCGGGCCATCAGCTCGGTGAGCTGATCGGTGACCTCGGCGGTGTCCTCGTCGGGCTCCACCACCCGCAGCGCCAGCAGTCGGGCGCTGCGCCGGGTCGCGCACTCGAAGGCCCACTGCAGGGCGAGGGTCGAGCTGGGCGAGCCGTCCACCCCGACCAGCATCGGGCCCGGCGGCGGCGGGTCGTCGCGGACGACCAGCAGCGGGCAGCCGGCCCGTGCGGCCAGCTGCACGGCAGGCGTGTCGGACGCGACGCACTCGCCGCTGCCGGCCATCCCGCTGTCGCCGACCGCGAGCAGGAAGGCCGCCTCTGACCGGCGGATCAGGGTGAGCAGCATGGCGTTCTCGATGATCTCGCCGCGTACGGTCAGTCCCGGCTCGACCTCGTGGGCGAGCTGGGCGGCCCGGGTGATCAGGTCTTCGGCGTGGTCCCGGGGCGCGGCGACGGTGTCCGCGGCGAAGGCCGCCTGCCAGTCGAAGACGTGCAGCAGGTGCAGCGGCCGGCCGTGGGTGGCGGCCTCCTGTGCGGCCAGTCGGACGACCGGGAGGTCGCGGTCCGAGCCGAGACCGACCAGCACCGCTGCATCGGCGGATGCGGCCATCCGACATCACCTCCCGGGCGTCGCGCCCGGCACGACCACGCTGTCCCTGACCGAGGGTAGTCGGGTGGTCACGATGGTGGGCCGGTTCGGGGGTGCTGTCGATGTGGGTTCTCAGCGAAGGTGCCACGTTCGTGGCCACTCAGTCGAGACAGAACTCGTTGCCCTCGATGTCCTGCATCACGAGGCACGACTCGTTGTCGCCATCGGCAAGCAGTAGTCGCACGCGTGCCGCGCCGAGCGGGACCAGTCGTGCGCATTCGGCCTCAAGTGCGGCCAGGCGCTCTTCACCCACGAGCCCGGTGCCGACCCGCACGTCAAGATGCAGCCGATTCTTGACGACCTTGCCTTCGGGAACGCGCTGGAAGAACAGTCGCGGGCCCACACCTGAGGGATCACTGCATGCGAACGCTGAACCCTGTTGCTCAGGCGGCAGCGCGCGATCGAACTCGTCCCAGGTGGCGAACCCCTCCGGTGGCGGCGGTACGACGTACCCCAACACCTCGCACCAGAAGCGAGCGACGCGCTCAGGCTCTGCGCAGTCGAAGGTGACTTGGAACTGCTTGACCGACGCCATCGGTCCACCATAGGGGCGGGGTCTTTCGTTGTCTCCACGGACCCGCCCCTGGTGGTGAGAACGGATCAACCTCGCTGAGAACCCACAGTCGATTCCTGGCGGCGGCGTTCGTCAACTGGGGTTGACACGAGTGGCGCTGTCAACGTATGTTGACGGCATGAGTCAGGCGACGGAACTCGCGGCGGCAGCCGGCAGCACCGACCCCCGGGTCGGGCTGCGCGCCGTCCGCGCGCTGCGCCGGCTGCTCGAGCGGCTCGAGGTGGTCCAGGTGGACAACGCCCGTCGACAGGGCTGGTCCTGGCAGGAGATCGCCGACGCGCTCGAGGTCAGCCGGCAGGCGGTGCACAAGAAGCACGCCGGGCGGCCGGCGGTCAATCAATCCTGGGAGGCGTGATGTTCGAACGGTTCACCGACCGGGCGCGCGACGTGGTGCACCGGGCGCTGGAGGAGGCGCGGGCCGAGGGCCAGCGCCCGGTCGGCACCGAGCACCTGCTGCTCGCCCTGACGGCCGACGAGGCCGGCCTGGCCAGCCGGGTGCTGGCCGACGCCGGGGTACGCGCCGACGACCTGCGCGAGCGGGTCCGCCGGCACACGGCCAGCGGCGGCGCCGGCCTCGGCGACGCGGACGCGGCGGCGCTGCGCGAGATCGGCATCGACCTGGCCGCGATCGTGGCCCGAATCGAGCAGTCCTTCGGCCCGGACGCACTGCGCGAGGCTGTGCCGGCACCGCGCCGCCGCTGGGGCCGCCGGCGGTTCCTCGGCGGGCCGTTCTCGCCCCGGTCCAAGAAGGTGCTGGAGTTGTCGCTGCGGGAGGCGCTGCGGCTGCGTCACCGCCACATCGGCACCGAGCACATCCTGCTCGGGGTGCTCCGCGAGGGCCAGGGCCTGGGTGCGCTGGTGCTCACCGAGGCCGGGGCTGACCTCGACGATCTGCGCCGACGGGTGGAGAGCGCGCTGCGGACGGCGGCCTGACAGCGGTCGCGTGAAACAGCGGCAGGCGTGTTGAAACCTGTCTGTGGCACTTCCGACGCCGGCCGCTCGTGGGCTCGCTGAAGGCGTACCGGTGCTGCACACTGGCGCCGTGGATGCTGGACAGGAAAGGCGGCCCTCGGGCGGCGACGGCGGGCTGCGGTCCGCCGTCGTGGTCAACCCGGTGAAGGTCGACGATCTCGACGAGCTGCGCCGCACCGTGAACGACGCCCTCGCCGCCGCCGGCTGGCCCGAGCCGCAGTGGTTCGAGACCACTGCCGACGACCCCGGGCGCGGCCAGACCGAGCAGGCCGTCAAGGCCGGCGTCGACCTGGTCTTCGCCTGCGGTGGCGACGGCACCGTGATGTCCTGCGTCAGCGGCCTGGTCGGCACGGACGTGGCGCTGGCCGTGCTGCCCCAGGGCACCGGAAACCTGCTTGCCGCCAACCTGGGTCTCTCCACCGACATGGCCGCCGGGCTGCAGGTCGCCATCGAGCGCGGCCGACGGCTGCTCGACGTCGGCGCCGTCGAGGACCAGTACTTCACCGTGATGGCCGGCATGGGCTTCGACGCCCAGATGCTGGCCGCCACCTCCGAGACCACCAAGGCCCGGATCGGCTGGCCGGCGTACGTGGTGGGTGCCGCCCGGCACCTGCGGGACCGGCCGATGCGGGTGCAGATCCGCATCGACGACCGCCCGCCGGTGCGCCGCCGGGCCCGCTCGGTGCTGATCGCCAACGTGGGCCGGCTCCAAGGCGGCGTGCGGCTGCTCACCGAGGCCGAGCCGGACGACGGCTGGCTCGACATCGCGGTGCTCACCCCACGCAACCTGCGGCACTGGCTCGCGCTCGGCTGGGCCGTGATCCGCCGCAACGGCCAGGTGCCGCAGATGGAGGTGTTCCGCGGCCGGCGCGTGGTGGTCACCAGCAACCGGGCCCAACCCCGGGAGCTGGACGGCGACCTCATCTCCCCGGGCCGGCAGCTGCGGGCGGAAGTCCGGCCGCAGGCGCTCTGGCTCTGCGTGCCACAGCCCGAGGACGCCCCCGACCTGGCCGTCGACGCGCAGCGAGCCGGGGAGCGGGGCGAGCAGCTGATCGAGGAAGCGCGTCGTGAGTAGCACCCGGATCGTGCCGGAGACCCGGCTGATGGCCGACGAGGAGCTGTCCGCCGACGATGCCTGGCACACGCTGCGCCGCCAGGGCGGCTGGCACCTGCTGCGGGACGCCTTCATCCGTTTCCGCTACGGCGACGGGTTCAGCCACGCCCGGGCCTTCGCGCTGCAGCTCTGCCTCGCCGTGGTGCCGTTCATGATCGCCCTCACCGGCCTGATCAGCGAGCTGGGCGTCGAAGAAGGCGGCCGCGTGGTCGCCGACACCGTCCTGGCGCTCACCCCCGGCCAGAGCGAGCAGGTGGTCGCCGAGCTGCTCGGCGAGGGCGAACGTGTCGAGGACGCGGGCGAACTGGCGCTCACCCTCGGCCTGCTCACCGGGCTGGTCGCGCTGACCACCACGATGGCCCAGATCGAACGGGGCGCCAACCGCATCTACGGCGTGGAGCGGGACCGCCCGGCGCTGCGGAAGTACTTCCGTGCCGCCGTGCTGGCCCTCACCGCCGGCCTGCCCGCATTGGCCGGCTTCCTGATCCTGGTTGCCGGCGGCGCGGTGGGCGACTCGGTGCGGGAGCACTACGAGTGGGGTGCGGTCGCCAACGGCGTCTGGAATGTGATCCGCTTCCCGCTGAGCCTCGGGCTGACCGTGCTCGCCGTGGCGGTGCTGTTCCGGCGCGCGCCGCGCCGCAAGCAGCCCGGCCTCTCCTGGCTGTTCTTCGGCGCCGGCATCGCCACGGCGCTGTGGTGGCTGGCCAGCCTGCTGCTCGCCGCGTACGTGCGGTTCAGCGACGACTTCGGCCAGACCTACGGCGCGTTGACCGGGATGATGGCGCTGCTGCTCTGGGCCAACCTCACCGGCATGGCGCTCTTCGGCGGGCTGGCCTTCGCCGCCCAGCTGGAGGCGTTGCGCATCGGCGTGCAGGAGCCCGCCCAACCTGACCTGTGGGAGCCGGAGGCCGACCGCGCAGAGCTCTTCGACACCGGGGACATGACGGCCCTGTAGCCGCCCCCGTCCGACGTCCGCGTGTACGGGAGGCGCCGATCGGGTAAAGCGCACCGCCAGGCAGACAAGGGAGGTGCGGGGTGACCGCGGTCAAAGAGGTGGTGCGGCGTCCGATCGGGCATTTCGCCGAGCGGAGCATCGCTGGTCTGGCGGCCGTCACCGGCGCCGGGGTGGCCTTCGGGCTGCTGTTGTTGCTCGTCCGGGTGCGGTGGAGCCCGTTGCAGGACGCCGACCACGCGGTCGCCGATTGGTTCAACGATCTCGTCGCCCCGCACCACGCACTCGTCACCGTGCTCCAGGCGGTGACCGACCTGGGCGGCCGGCCGATCCTCATCTGGCTGGTCACCATCGCCGTGGTCGGATTGCTGATCCGGCGGCAGCCACGGCTGGCCGTCTACCTGATCATCACCGGGGTCGGCGGCCTGATCCTCGACCCGTCGCTGAAGACGCTGGTCGGCCGGCTCCGCCCGGTGGTGGACCTGCCGATCGCCAGCGCCCCGGGCAACAGCTTCCCGAGCGGGCACGCGCTCGGCTCGTTCGTCGCGTACGGGGCGCTGCTGCTGGTCTTCCTGCCGGCGATGGCGCCCCGCTGGCGTAAGCCGGCGATCGTCGCGGTCGGCGTGCTGGTCACCCTGATCGGGCTGACCCGGATCGCGCTGGGCGTGCACTTCGTCTCCGACGTGCTGGCCGGCTGGCTGCTCGGCGCCGCCTGGCTCGGTGTCACCTCGTACGCCTTCCAGCTGTGGCGGCGTGAACGGGGCCGCCCGGTCCCGCCGTTGACCGAGGGGCTGGAGCCGGAGGCCGGGCACGACATCGCCCCCGCCCCGGCCGAGGAACACGTGCTGGCCCACCCCCGCTCGGCGGTGGCCGAGCTGCTGGTCGGCTGGGTGCTGGTGTTCGGGGCGCTGTACGCCTTCGGCACGTACGTCAGCTACCACGCCAAGGGCACCTTCTTCGACACCCTCGACACCGAGGTGCCGCGCTGGTTCGCCGACCGGCACAGCGAGGTGCTGACCGAGGTGAGCTGGTGGTGGAGCAAGTTCGGCGACACCCACGCCATCCTGCTCATCGCGCTGGTGTTCTGCCCGCTGGTGCTGGCGGTGTGGCGACGCTGGCGGCCGGTGCTGTTCGTGGCGCTGGCGATGGTCGGCGAGCTGACCCTCTTCCTTGCCTCCGCAAGGGCGGTCGACCGGCCGCGCCCGGCGGTGGAGAACCTGGACGGCCAGATGCCCACCTCGTCGTTCCCGTCCGGGCACATCGCGGCGACCATCTGCATCTGGCTGGCGATCGCCGTCATCGTGCTGCCGCGTACCGATCGCTGGTGGCGTTGGATCCTCGTGGCCCTGGCGGTGATCATGCCGGTCGGGGTGGCCACCTCCCGGATGTACCGGGGGATGCACCACCCGACCGACTTCATGGGCGCGATGCTGCTCTCCGCGCTCTGGATTGGGCTGCTCTACCTGGTCATCCGGCCGAACGCCGACGTGCGGGAGGGCAACCAACCGAGCATCGAGTCGGAGGACGTGGACACCCTCGACGACGAGCTGGCCCGGGCCGGCCGGGCGGACTGAGCGTCCCGTGCTGCGGGTGATGACCTGGAACATCCGGACCGGCGGTCGGGACCGGGGTGGCTCCGACCGGTGGGACCTGCTGGTCGAGGTGATCACCGCGCAGGCGCCGGACGTGCTGGCCTTGCAGGAGCTGCGCGGCTTCGACCGCGGCGGGCTCCTGGCCGAGGTGGCGGGTCGGGTGGGGATGACACCCCACCTGGCCCGGTCCTGCTTCGGACAGCCGGTGGCGGTGCTGGTCCGGCCGCCGCTGCGGGTCGTCGCCGCGGGGTCGCTGCGCCGGCCGTTCCACCACGCCGCCGCCCGCGTCGTGGTGGCCACCTCGGCCGGTCCGCTGACCGTGCTCGGCACCCACCTCTACCCGTACTCCGGGGGACGGCGGCGGATGGAGGTCGACTGGCTGGTGGCCGCGCTGCGACGCGCCCAGGGGCCACTGACGCTGGTCGCCGGTGACCTCAACTCGCTCGACCCGACCGTCGACCACACCGCGCGCCTGGCCGGGATGCCCGCTCTTTACCGGCGGCGCCACCTGCGGCGGGGCGGCGGCGCCGTGGACACCCGCGTTGTCGCCCGGCTGCTGGCCGCCGGCCTGGTCGACCTCTGGCCGTCGGCCGCCGCCGGAGCACCGGAGGCCGACGGCCGCACCGTGCCCACCCGGTTCGGCGGGGCCGAGTTCGCCGGGATGCGACTGGACTACCTGTTCGGGACCCCGGCGCTGGCCGAGCGGGTCCGGGACTGCCGGGTGATCCGTGGCGGGGCGGCGGACACCGCCTCGGACCACTATCCGTTGCTGGCCGATCTGGACCTGGACCCAGCCCCACGCTGAGCGGTCCGCTAGGTGCGACCGGGACCCCAGGCGTGGCGCGGGCCCGTTACGGTGCCCACCGTGACCGACCGTTCGACCGTCCGCCCGCCGCTGCCCGGCGCGCCCACTGTGGCCGGTCCGGCCGCCGGCCCGCCGGCCGCCGCCGAGCTTCCGCTCGTCGCGGCCGTCGCGCGCGGTGTGGCGCTGGTCGTGGTGCTGCCGGTACGCCTGCTCTGGGAGCTGATCGCGGCCACCGGCCGGCTGCTGTACCGCCACCTGCTCGGCCCGACCGGCCGGTTCCTGCGCCGCTGGCTGCTGGCGCCGCTGGCCTGGGCGCTGCACCGACTCCTGTGGGTCCCGCTGGTCTGGGTCGCCCGCACGTTGGTCTGGCTCCCTCTGGTCTGGCTCGTCCGCACGTTCGTCTGGCTCCCCCTGGTCTGGCTCGGCCACGCCATGGCCTGGGTGGCCCGCGTGGTGCTCCGCCCGCCGTTGGTCCTGTTCGGCCGGGCGTTGGTCTGGCTCGTCGAGCACCTGGTGGTACGGCCGCTGCGCTGGCTGGGCACGGTGCTCGCGCCGGCCGGCCGGCTGGTGGTCGCCGCCGTGGTGGGGGCGTGGCGGGTGGCCGGGTGGTTGCTGCGGCTGCTGTACCGACCGCTGCTGCGCGGTCTGCGGTGGGCCTGGTCGGCCATCGTCGTGCCGGTGGCGCGTGGCGTCGGGGCGGCGTGGCGGGCCACCGTGTCACCGGTGGCCCGCTGGATCCGCCGTTCGGTGCTCGATCCGGCTCGGCTGGCCTCCCGTGAGGTGCTCACCGCCCTCGGCCTGCGCCGCTGACGCCGGCCGCGCCGGTGCGCGTGCAACCTGATCCAGATCCGCGTCCATCCATAGGGTGACAGCGTCGGAATCCGGAACGGGAGTGGTTGATGCATGCCGCACAACGGCACGAGTACGTCGAGTTCGTCACCGGAGTGACCGAGAAACTGCGACGCACCGCCTACCTGTTGACCGGTGACCGGCACCGGGCCGACGACGTGGTGCAACAGACGCTCACCCAGCTCTTCGTGAAGTGGCCCCGGGTACGGCAGGCCGACAACGTCGGTGCGTACGTCCATCGGATGCTGGTCAACGCGTTCAAGCAGGAGCGGCGGTCCCGCTGGTGGGGCGTCCAGTTGTTCGACCGCACACCCGAGCCGGTGCCCCGCGGTGCGCCGTCCGGGCCGGGTGACGCTGCCGCGGACGCGGTGACGGTGCGTGCCGCGCTGGCGGCGGTGCCACCCGGCCAGCGGGTGGTCCTGGTGCTCCGGTTCTACGCCGACCTGAGCGTCGAGCAGACCGCCGAGGTGCTGGGCTGCTCGACCGGGAACGTCAAGAGTCAGACCGCGCGGGGGCTGACCGCGCTGCGCCGGCAGTTGCCGCAGGACGCGGAGTCGAAGGGAGCGGCCCGATGATCGATCAGGAGGAGACGTACGTGCGGAGCCTGTTGGCGCGCGCGGCCGACGACCTGCCCGGCGGCGGGGTGTCGATGGAGAGGGCGTTGGCCGACGGCGAGCGGACGGTCCGCCGGCGCCGACAGTTGACCGCGGTCGGGGCGGCGGCCACGGTGTTGGCGTTGCTCGGCTCGGCCGCCCTGCTGGCCGGTGTCCGGCCATCGGTGGGCCCGTCGCCTGCGGACGATCCGTCGCCGTCCGCGACGGCCCCGGCGGGACCGCCCACGGTGGCTCCGGAGGCGTTCGATCCGACGCTGCGGCTGTTCCGGCTCGGGTCGGTGACGGCCGAGGCAGTCGACCAGTCGTACCGGACGGATCTGAAGGTCCTGGCGGTGGACGCGAGCGTTCCCGAGGCGATCAGCCCCGGCGGGCCGGTGGAGCCGGGGCCGATCATGGGCGTGGGCCGGTCGGTGACCGTGCGGATGGGTGCGCGCGGGGTGGATCTCTTCGCCAACCAGCGGCAGCGGAGCGAGTTGGACGGTCCGCCGCCGGCGGTCGCCCTGCCCGGCACGCCGGTGGCACCGGTCGACGGGCACTCGGCCTTCCTCTACACCGACGGCGGCGAGACGCTGCTCTCCTGGCAGTACGCGCCGGACGGCTGGATGTCGATCCGCATGTCGAAGGTCGACCATCCCGAGGAGCTCGGCCGCCAGATCGCGGCGGGGCTGGTGTGGGAGACCCAGCGAGTGAGCGTCCCGTTCGCGCCGGTCGCCGTACCGGCCGGGGCCACGCTGAAGGGCACCGAGGTGCGGATGTACAACGGGAAGTGGCTGGACGTCCACGTCCACTACCGCACGGGTGGGCCGGGCCCCCGTCAGGACCTCAGCATCGGCGTGAGCAACGGGATCTTCGCCGGTGACGGAAGCGACTTCGAGGAGTCCCGCACGATGGTGGCGGGCCGCGTCGGGTCGGTGATGAGCGATGACGCGGGCGTCGGAGTGTTCCGGGTGGCGCAGGTGCCCGGCTGCTCGGGATGTGTCACCGAGGTCTCGACGGAGAGTCCGGCCGGCGCGAGCGCGGTGGGTGGCCGCGACGGGGGCCTGGAAATGGCCGCCTCGATGCGGATGATCGAGGGCTGGAACGATCGGGCGTCCTGGCGTCCGCTCCAGCGGTGAATGCGGTGGCCGACCCGGCGTCGGGTCGGCCACCGGACCGCCGGCTCGGCTCAGAGCACCAGATTGAGCAGTACGGTGAGCACCACCGACGCGACGATCGATGCGAGGATCATCAGCAGGCAGCCGAGACCTCCACCGAACGGCCGGATCTCCGTGTTGCCAAAGCGCATGAGGTTTCACCTGTCCGTGAGTGTGGCTACGACGACCAGCCGAGCGTTCGGGACCAGCCGGGTCATCTGGTCCCGCCAGTCAAACGGGGCAGTGCTCACAGCGAGCGCAGCCGGGGCAGCAACTCCTCCTGCGCCCAGTCCAGGAACATCGGCTGGGTCTCCCCGCCGACCTGGACGATAGCCACGTGGGTGAAGCCGGCGTCGACGAACTTCCGGAACGCCTCGACGTGCGTGTCCACGTCCGGGCCGCAGGAGATGCCCTCGGCGACGTCCTCCTCCCGGACGAATTGGGAGGCGGCGGCGAAGGAGTCCGGGCCGGGCAGTTCGGCGTTGACCTTCCAGCCCAACCCGAACCAGCGGAACTGGTCGTGCACGATCTTGCGGCACTCCGCCTCGTCCGGGCCGTAGCAGATGGGCACCTGCCCGTAGCGGGGTTGGCCGGCGCCGCCGGCGTCGTCGTACATCTCGATGATGTGCCGGTCGGGCTCGGTGGCCACGAGGCCGTTGCCGTACTCGGCGGCCAGGGTGGCGGACTGTCGGCCGGAGGCGGCGATGGCCATGGGAACCGGCCGTTCCGGGCGGTCCCAGACGTAGGCGTCGGGCACGTCGAAGTGGTTGCCGGAGAAGGTCAGCGACTCGCCGTTGAGCAGCGGCCGGATGATCTGCAACGCCTCCTCGAACATCTCGTGCCGCTGCTGCACGTGTGGCCAGCCGCCGACCACGTGCTCGTTGAGGTTCTCCCCGGCGCCCAGGCCGAGGGTGAACCGGCCGTCCGAGAGTGCACCGATCGTGCTGGCCTTCTGCGCCACGACGGCCGGATGGTAGCGGCGGATCGGGCAGGTCACGAAGGACATCAGCTCCGCGCGGGAGGTGGCGTGGGCGACCGCGCCGAGCACCGACCAGGCGTACGGGGAGTGGCCCTGTGCGTCCAGCCAGGGGGAGTAGTGATCGGACACGACCAGTTGGTCGAAGCCGGCAGCCTCGGCCCGGACCGCGTGGTCGATCAACTGCTTCGGACCGGACTGCTCGCACATCAGGGTGTAGCCGACACTGACCATCCTGGTTTCCCTTCCCACCGGCGACGTTCCCGGGATACCCCGGTCGGCAGCGGTCAACCATCCCGTCCGGTTCCGACGGACAACGCTTGACGGATGACGATGGCCTGCCTACGGTCGCTCTTAACCGGTTAAGAGTCCGGTGTGGCGTACATCCTGTGGTGGGGATGACCGCCCCGTGACGGCCCGCGTCCGCGTGGGCCGTCACGGCTGTCTGCCGCCCGGATCCGGCCACTGAACCGGTTGCGCCGACCGATCCATCGTCCTACGCTGATGCCTGCGCCGTCGGGATCCGGGCGGCGGCTGTCGGGCTGCAGCCGCCTTCCCCTGTCACGTCCCACCCCTGTCGGGCACCGGGGGTCCTCCCTGAGGAAGGCCATGAAGACTCGACTCTCCGCCGCCGGCGCGGCCCTGCTCGCGCTGCTCGTCGCCGTGCTGGCGTTCGGCCAGCCGGCACACGCCGCAGCCGGCTTCTCCGTCGCGGGCGGCAAGCTGTACGACGCCAACGGCACCGAATTCATCATGCGCGGGGTCAACCACGCGCACACCTGGTACCCGCAGCAGACCAGTTCGTTTGCCGACGTCAAGGCGCTCGGCGCGAACACCGTGCGGGTGGTGCTCTCCAGCGGCGACCGGTGGACCCGCAACACCAACGCCGACGTGGCCAACGTCATCTCGACGTGCAAGGCCAACCGGCTGATCTGCGTGCTGGAGGTGCACGACACCACCGGCTACGGCGAGCAGAGCGGCGCGATCACCCTCGATCGGGCCGTCGACTACTGGCTCAGCATCGCCGACGTGCTCGCCGGCCAGGAGAAGTACGTCATCGTCAACATCGGCAACGAGCCGTACGGCAACCAGAACTACGCCTCCTGGGCCACCGACAACGCCAACGCGATCAAGCGGCTGCGCGCCGCCGGGCTGACCCACACGATCATGGTGGACGCGCCGAACTGGGGGCAGGACTGGTCGTTCACCATGCGCGACAACGCCGCCTCGGTCTTCGCCGCCGACCCGGCCCGCAACACCGTCTTCTCCATCCACATGTACGGGGTCTTCGACACCGCCGCGGAGATCAGCGACTACCTGGGCCGGTTCCGCACCGCGGGGCTGCCGATCGTGGTCGGCGAGTTCGGCTTCAACCACTCCGACGGCGACCCGGACGAGGACACCATCCTCGCCTACAGCCAGGCCAACGGGATCGGCTGGCTGGGCTGGTCGTGGAGCGGCAACGGCGGTGGCGTGGAGTATCTCGACATGGCCACCGCCTTCAACCCGGCCAGCCTGACCAGTTGGGGCCAGCGGATCTTCAACGGCGCCAACGGCATCCGGCAGACCGCCCGGGAGGCAACGGTCTTCGGCGGCACCCCGCCGCCGACCACCCCGCCACCCACCACTCCGCCGCCGACGACTCCGCCGCCGGCCGGTGGCTGCACCGCGACGTACGCGATCGTCAACCAGTGGCAGGGCGGCTTCCAGGGTGAGGTGCGGGTGACCGCCGGCGCGACCGCGATCACCGGCTGGAGCGCCCGGTGGACCTTCGTCAACGGGCAGAGCGTCAGCCAGTCCTGGAACGTGACGCTGACCAGCAGCGGAGCCGCGGTGACCGCGCGCAACGTGGACTACAACGGCCGGCTGGCCGCCGGCGCCAGCACGAGCTTCGGCTTCATCGGCGGCTGGACCGGCAGCAACGCCAAGCCGGAGGTGAGCTGCACCGCGAGCTGACCGACGGGCAGGTGGCCGGGCCCGCGACGGGCCCGGCCACCGTGACCCCTCGTGGTCAGTGCTCCCCGGCCAGGTTCACGATGACCACCCCGGCGATGATCAGCGCGATGCCGCCGAGCTTGGCCAGCCCGACCGGCTCGTCCAGGAACACCGCACCGATCGCCACGATGGTGGCGGTGCCCAGGCCCGACCAGAGGGCGTACGCGACCCCGACCGGGATCTCCTTGACCGCCTGGGCCAGCAGGATGAACGCCACGACGTAACCGCCGAGGCAGGCCACCGTCGGCCAGAGCCGGCTGAACCCGGCAGTGGTCTTGAGGAGGCTGGTCGCCAGCACCTCGGCGGCGATGGCGATCCCCAGCAACACGTACGCCATGCGGCCCTCAGTCCTTCGTGGTGGGTTGGTGCGCCACGGCGGCGAGTCGGGCCGCCCGCATGGTGAGGTAGCGCTGCTCGGGCAGGCTGCTCGTGCGCCCGGCGGCGGCCCGGTAGTCGGCGATCGCCCGAGCGTGGTCGCCGGCCATCTCGTGCAGGTGGGCGCGGGCGGCGGACAACCGGTGGTGCCCGGCCAGCCGTGGGTCGTCGGTCAGCGCGTCGAGGGCGGCCAGGCCGGCCTCCGGCCCGTGCACCATGGCGGTCGCCACGGCCCGGTTGAGGGACACCACCGGGCTGCCGGACAATCGCTCCAGCACCTCGTAGAGCGCCAGGATCTGCGGCCAGTCGGTCGCCCCGGTGCTCGGCGCCTCGTCATGCAGCGCGGCGATGGCGGCCTGCACCTGGTACGGGCCGACCGGCCCGCGCGGCAGCGCCCAGGTGACCAGCGCGACGCCCTCGGCGATCGCCGCCGCATCCCAGCGGGTGCGGTCCTGATCGGCCAGTGAGATCAGCTCGCCGGAGGGCCCCGTGCGGGCCGGGCTGCGCGCCTCGGTGAGCAGCATCAACGCCAACAGCCCAGCCGACTCGCTGTCGGTGGGCAGCCGGGCGTGCAGCGCGCGGGTCAGCCGGATCGCCTCCACCGCGAGGTCGACCCGGCGCAGGTCCGGGCCGGCGGTGCTGGTGTGCCCCTCGGTGAAGATCAGGTAGAGCACCTGCCGCACGGCGGCGAGCCGGTCGGCCCGTTCCGCCTCGTCGGGCATCCGGAACGGCAGCCCGGAGGAGCGGATGCGCTGCTTGGCCCGGCTGATCCGCTGCGCCATGGTCGCCTCCGGCACCAGGAACGCACGGGCGATCTCGGCGGTGCTCAGCCCGCCGACCGCGCGCAGGGTCAGTGCGACGGCCGACGCCGGGGCGAGCGCCGGGTGGCAGCAGAGGAAGAGCAGGACCAGGGTGTCGTCCCGCTCGGCGGTCAGCTCCTCGTCCGCCGCCGGTGCGTGCTGTCGGTCGTACGGGTCCCGTTGGGCGACCAGGTCCTCCCGGCGACGCCGGGCCTGCTCGCCGCGGACCAGCTCGATCATCCGGCGGTAGCCGACCTGGATCAGCCAGCCGCGCGGGTTCGTCGGCGTCCCCTCGGTCGGCCACTGGGTGGCGGCGGCCAGCAGGGCCTCCTGCACCGCGTCCTCGGCGGTGGCGAAGTCCCCGAACCGACGGGCGAGCACGCCGAGGACCTGCGGCGCCAACTCGCGCAGCAGGTCCTCGATGCGGGGATCGGTGGTCGTCAGCCCTCACAACTCCACGGGTGGGGCGGACATCACCGGGTGCACCTCGATCGGCATGTTCAGCGGCCGGCCGCCGGGGCCGGGTGCGGTGGAGATGTGCGCGGCGATCTGGACAGCCCGGTCCGGGGTGTCGCAGTCGACGACCCAGTAGCCGGCGAGGAACTCCTTGGTCTCGGCGAACGGCCCCTCGGTGACCACCGGCGCGCCGTCGGCCCCGGCGCGGACGATCCGGACCTGCGCCGGGCCGCCCAGCCCCTGTCCGTCGACCATCTCGCCGTCGCTGACGAGCTTGTCGTTGACCTCCTGCATGAAGCCGATGTGCGCCCGGATCTCCTCGGGGCTCCAGGTGTCGATGCCCGGGAAGTCGGTCCCGGCGGCGCTGAACTGCATCAGCAACATGTACTTCATGGTTTCGCTCCTCACGCCTGCGCACCATCTTCGGTGCTCTCACCCTGAGGTAGAAGCAGGCGGCACCGTTCTCGACACCCCGACCCAAAGAATCTCCGGAAATTTTGTCAGCTGGCGGCGATGACCTCCAGGACCAGGCTCTGCTCCGGGTGCAACGCGGGCAGTTGCACCCCCATCCGGGCCAGTGCCGCCCCGCTGAGCGTGACGCCGGTGGCCAGCCAGCCCGGCGCGGACCGGTCGATGGTCGCCGGGGGCGGCACCTCCGACACCGGTCGGACCAGGTAACGCCGGCCCGGGTCCAGGCCGGGCAGCCGGACCGCGCCGGGGGACTGCGCCACCGAGGTGGCCAGCCGGGCGATGGCGTACACCGCGTGGGTGCCGTCGTGGTCGACCACGCCGTGCGCCCAGACGGCCGGGTCCGGGTGGTCGACCCGGACCACGCGGCCGGCGTGCAGCAGCGGCCGGAGCCGTTTGTGCAGCGCCACCCAGGCGGCCAGGTCGGTCTGCTCGGCGGCGCTGATCGACGCGATGTCCCACTCGATGCCGTGGTGGCCGAAGAGCGCGGTGGCCGCGCGGAAGCCGAGGTCGTGCACCCGGTTGGTGGTGTGTGAGCGTTCCGGCCCGACGTGTGTGCCGACCAGTTCCGGTGGCAGCAGCAGCCCGGTCCAGCGCTGGATGCTGAGCCGTTCCAGGGCGTCGTTGCAGTCGCTGGCCCACACCCGGTCGGTGCGCGCCAGGATGGCCAGGTCCACCCGGGCGCCACCGGACGCGCAGCTCTCGATCTCCACGCCGGGGTGGCGGCTGCGCAGCTCGTCGAGGAGCCGGTAGACGGCCAGGGTCTGCTCGTGCACGCCGGGGCGGCCGTGGTGCCCGGCCTCGGTGAGGTCCCGGTTGTGGTCCCATTTGAGGTAGCTGATGCCGGGGTGTTCGGTGAGCAGCTTGTCGAGCCGGTCCAGCAGGTAGTCGTACGCCTCCGGGCGGCCCAGGTCGAGCACCTGCTGGTTGCGCCAGAGCGGCGGCAGCCGTCCCGGCACGGCCAGCAGCCAGTCGGCGTGCGCGCGGAACAGGTCGGAGTCCGGGTTGACCATCTCCGGCTCGACCCAGAGGCCGAACTCCAGGCCTCGGCCCGTCACGTGGTCGATCAGCGGTTGCAGGCCGTCGGGCCAGACGCCCTCGTCGATGAACCAGTCGCCGAGCCCGGCGGTGTCGTCGCGCCGGCCGCGGAACCAGCCGTCGTCGAGGACGAACCGCTCGACGCCGATCTGCGCGGCCCGGTCGGCGAGCGCACACAGCCGGTCCAGGTCGTGGTCGAAGTAGACCGCTTCCCAGACGTTGAGGGTCACCGGGCGGGGGGAACGCGGGTGACCGGGCCGGGCGCGCAGGTGGGTGTGCAGCACGTCGCTGAGCCCGTCCAGCCCGGCGTCGGACCAGACCGCGTAGAGCAGGGGAGTGGCGTACGACTCGCCGGGGCCGAGCCGGATCTCGCCAGGGGCCAGCAGCTCGCCGCCGCCGAGGGTCGACTCGCCGGTGGGCCGGCGCTCGGCGAAGGTGACGTGGTCGCCGCTCCACGCGGTGTGTACCGCCCAGACCTCGCCGTGGGCGAAGCCGAACCCGGCGGTGCCGGCCACGAGCAGCAGGGTGGCGTCGTGCCCGGTACGCCCGTGCCGCCCCTCGCGGACCCAACTGCCCTGCTGCCACGGGTGCCGCTGCGGGGACCGTTCCCGGCACCACCGGCCGGTCAGGTCGAGCAGTTCGGTGGCGACCGCCGGCACCGGCAGCACCGGGGCCAGCTCCCGCAGCTCGTACGCGCCGTCGCCGTCGTTGCGCAGCCGGTGGCGCAGCAGCAGCAACCCGGTCGGGTCCACCTCGATCTCGATGGTCAGGGACAGCTCGGCGGCCGGGTCGCTGGCCCGTACGGTCACCCGTGCCGAGCCCTCGTTGGCCGGCTGGTCGACGTCGAGGCCGTCCAGCCGGAAAGCGGTGGACCAGCCGGTGCCGTCGCGGTGCCCGGCCAGCCCTGGCCGGCCGTTCCAGCCGGCGCTCGCCTCGGGCAGCAGGGAGAGCACGGTGGGCTCGTCGAAGCTGCTCGGCACCACCGGCGGTACGGTCGCGTCGGCGAGCTGGCGCAGGCCGTCGTCGTCGAGGTCGCCGACGTCGCCGCCCCAGTGCACGATGCGGGGCAGCCCCGGGCCGCGCGCGTCGAGCACCAGGCTGGTCCGCGCGCGGCGCAGGTGCAGGATCGTCATCCTTTGGAGGCTCCCAAGGTCAGGCCCCGGACGAAGTGCCGCTGGAGCATAAAGAAGATCACCAGGGTGGGGATCGCGACGAGCACGCTGCCCGCCGAGACCAGGTTGTTGTCGGTGAAGAACTCACCGCGCAGGTTGTTCAGCGAACTGGTCACCGGGAACTTGTCGCCGGTGCGCATCAGGACGGTGGCCCAGAAGAACTCGTTGTAGATCCAGGTCACCTCCAGGGTCGCCAGCGCCGCCAGGGCCGGCCGGCACAGCGGCATGGTGACCTGCCAGTACTGCCGCCAGATGCTCGCCCCGTCGACCATCGCCGCCTCGTACAGGTCGCGGGGCAGCGCCTTCATGTAGTTGCTGAGCACGAAGACGCAGAACCCGCACTGGAAGGCCACGTTGATCAGGATCAGCCCCCAGTAGCTGTCGTAGAGCAGCTCCGAGTCGCTCATGAACTCCGGCAGCGGCACCTCGGTGAACAGCCGGAACAGGGGGATGAGCAGCGCCTGCTGGGGCAGCAGGTTGGCTGCCGTGAACACCCCGAGCAGCACGAGGTTGAGCTTCCAGCTGAACCGCGCGATGACGAACGCCACGCACGAGGCGAGGAAGAGCGTCAGCAGCACTGCCGGCACGGTGATGTACACCGAGTTGAGGAAGTGCTTACCGAACTCCGCCGTCTGCCAGGCGGTGACGTAGTTGTCGATGGTCCAGCCGCCGAACGAGACGTAGCCGTTGGCGGCGGTGTACTCGTAGGAGCGCAGCGACGTCAGCACCGCCCAGGCGATCGGGAAGAGCCAGGTCAGCGAGACGACGATGAGGAAGCCGTGCAGCAGCAGCCGCAGCGGGGTCAGCTTGCGGCGGCGGCCGGGGGCGTCGGCTTCGCCTTCGGTACGCCGGGTCACGGTCGCGGTGCTCATTCCCGGTTCTCCCTCATCACGGTCGCCAGGTAGATGGTGATGAAGACGAGCGAGACGACCAGCATGATGGTCGCCAGCGCCGAGCCGAACCCGATCCGGCTCGCCTCACCCACCACGTTCTGGGTGACCAGCGCGGAGATCAGCTCCAATCCGTTGCGGCCCTTGTTGACCACCCAGACCAGGTCGAACGCACGCAGCGACTCGATGACCGTCACCACCAGGACGATGATGTTGATCGGCCGCATCACCGGGAACACCACCCGGAAGAACGCCCGGCTCTCCGAGGCGCCGTCGACCGCGGCGGCTTCCCGCAGCGACGGGTCGACGCCCTTCAGCCCGGCCAGGTACAGCAGCATGATGTAGCCGACGTGCCGCCATCCGGAGGCGACCATGACCGCCCAGATGTTGACGTTCGAGTCGCCGTACCAGTCGATGTTGCTGCCGAAGACCGCGTTGATCAGACCCTGGTCGCGGGAGTAGAGCAGCTGCCAGACAAAGCCGATCAGTGCCAGCGAGAGCACCACCGGCAGGTAGAGCGCGGTCTGGTAGAACCGGCTGCCCCGCAGCTCCTTGTCGAGCAGGACGGCAAGGAACATGCCGAACGGGGTGGCGACGACGAACAGCGCCGCCAGCCAGAGCAGGTTGTGCTGGACCGCCGGCACGAACGGCGGGTAGATGTTCACCACGTCGCTGTAGTTGCGGGCGCCGACGAATTCGATCTCGTTCAGTGGGCCGATGCCGTCCCAGTTGGTGCCGGAGAGCAGCACGGTGGCCACCGCCGGCAGCCAGACGAACCCGGTGACGAGCAGCAGCGGGACGAGCACCATCAGCGTGATGACCACGCGGTCGGTGCGGGACAGGAGCCGTAGCCGCCGGCGACGACCACCCGTGGAGGTGGTCGCGGCCGGCGGCGGCACGGCGCGATCCGCTTGGATCAGGGGCAGGTCGGACACGATGTCCTCCCCTTTCCGCCGTCAGTCAGTGAAGATCGACTTCTTCTGGTTCTCGATGCTCGAGGTGAGCCCGCCGATGTCCTTGGGGTCCTTGATGAACTGCTGGAGCGCCGGGATGATCACCGTGGAGGCGAAGTCCGGCCGGGTGTCCCGGTCGAGGAACTGGGCGATCTCGGTGGCCGACCCGACCAGCTCGGCCGCCTTCTTCTGCAGCGCGGTGTAGCCGCTGACGTCCGCGCCGCTGTTGGCGACGAGGGTGGCCGGGTCGTTCTTGACCGTGATGTCCGCAGCAGCCTTGCCACCGAGGTACTCCAGCAGCTTCCTGGCGTTGTCCTCGTTCTTGGGCTTGCGGGCCATCATGTAGCCGTCGATCGGTGCGTCCAGTGCCTTGGCGCCGATCGCCGGGTCGATCTCGGGGAAGGTGAAGAAGTCGAGGTCGCTCTGCTCCTCGTTGCTGAACTGCTGGCCGACGAAGAGACCGAGCAGGTACATGCCGCTCTTCTTCTGCTGCAGCGACTGCGCCGCCTCCTGCCAGGTGCGGCCGAGGCTGTCCGGCTGGTGCAGGGGGAGCAGGCCGGCCCAGGTGTCGAAGACCTTCTTGACCTTGTCGGAGGTCCAGGCCTCCTTGCCGGCCATCAGGTCGATGTGGAACTGGTAGCCGTTGATCCGCAGGTTGAGGATGTCGAAGGTGCCCATCGCCGGCCAGCCGTCCTTGTCGGCGAAGGCGATCGGGGTCAGGCCGTCCTTCTTCATCTGGCCGGCGAGGGTGGTGAATTCGTCGAGGGTCTTCGGCTGCTGGTAGCCGTACTGCTGCCAGACCGACTTGCGGTAGAAGACCGCCCACGGGTAATACGACGCCGGAACGAAGTATTGCTTGCCGTCATCCCCGGTGGACGCCTTCTTGAAGGCGTCGGAGTAGCCCGAGAGCTTGCCCCACACGTCGCTGATGTCGCCGGCCAGGCCCTTCTGGGCGAAGAAGCGCATCCGGTAGCCGGCGAACCAGGTGAAGACGTCGTCCGGCTTGCCCTGCAGGTAGTTGTTGATGTTCTCCTGGAACGTGTTGTGGTCGACCGTGTTCACCGCGACCTGGACGCCGGACGAGGTCTTGAAACCGTCCGTGACCTTGGCGACGACGTCCTTCGGTTTCGGGTCGGACTGGTTCGAGCCGAGGGACACGTCCTTCGAGTCGGACCCGCCGGAGTCGTCGCCGCAACCGGCGAGCAGGCCGGTGCCGAGCAGCGCGCCCGTGCCGGCCGCGCCGGCCAGCAGCGAGCGTCGGTTGATGCCGGCGACAGAGGACGGTACGAGCCGAGCCAGGTACTCGGCTTGGGATCGGGGACGGGACATCTGTGCCTCCTGCGAATGAAGAGGTGCTACGCCCAAGGGCCGTCAGGGGTGGGTGAAGGCAGGTTCGGCGCCGTGAATACACATCGGGATCCCACGAGAATCCACATTGGCAAACACGAACGGCCATTGGGGCCTCAAGCTACCCGTCCGCCGGGCGCTGTCAAGAGGGCAATTCGCCTCCCAGAACTCAGTCGTGACACGGCTGTTACGTGGTAAACGTTGGAAAAGAAATCGATGTTGGAACCTGTTGACTTCCGTGGGTTGCCAGGTGCACCCTCAGCTCTCATGCGGCGATGGCAGGGTGACGGCATCTATTTCGGCGGCGACTACAACCCCGAGCAGTGGCCCGAGCAGACCTGGTCGGAGGACGTCGAGCTGATGCGTCAGGCCGGGGTCAACCTGGTCTCCGTCGGCATCTTCTCCTGGGCCCTGCTGCAACCCGCCCCCGACCGGTTCGAGTTCGGCTGGCTGGACCGGGTGCTGGACCTGTTGCACGACGGCGGCATCCAGGTCGACCTGGCCACCGCCACCGCCAGCCCTCCACCATGGCTGGCCCGTGCGTACCCGGAGACGCTGCCCCGCCGCGCCGACGGCGCGATCCTCTGGCCGGGTGGGCGGCAGGCGTACTGCCCCAGCTCCCCCGTGTTCCGGGAGCGGTCGCTGGAGCTGGTGCGGGCGGTCGCCGGCCGGTACGCCGAACATCCGGCGGTGGTGATGTGGCACGTCTCCAACGAACTGGGCTGCCACAACGTGCACTGCTACTGCGACGTCAGCGCACAGGCGTTCCGCGATTGGCTGTGCGAGCGCTACGGCGACCTGGACCGGCTCAACGACGCGTGGGGCACCGCGTTCTGGAGCCAGCGCTACGGCGACTGGGCCGAAATCAACCCGCCGCGCACCGCGCCGACCTTCGCCAACCCCACCCAGCAGCTGGATTTCCTGCGCTTCTCCTCCGACGAGCAACGGGCCCAACTGCGCGCCGAACGCGAGCTGCTGAAGACGCTGGTCGGCCAGCCGGTGACCACCAACTTCATGATCGGCACCGGGATCAAGTACATGGACTACCACTCCTGGGCCGACGACGTGGACCTCGTCTCCAACGACCACTACCTGACCGCCGCCGACCCGCAGGCGCACGTCGGGTTGGCGCTCTCCGCCGACCACACCCGTGGCGTCGCCGGTGGCGATCCGTGGCTGCTGATGGAGCACTCCACCAGCGCCGTGAACTGGCAGCCGCGCAACGTGGCCAAGCTACCGGGGCAGATGCGCCGCAACAGCCTGGCGCACGTCGCCCGCGGGGCCGATGGGGTGCTGTTCTTCCAGTGGCGCGCCTCCCGGGCCGGCGCCGAGAAGTTCCACTCCGCGCTGGTGCCGCACGCCGGGCCGGAGACCAAGGTGTTCCGCGAGGTCTGCCAGCTCGGCGCGGACCTCAAGGCGCTGGCCGAGGTGCGCGGCAGTCGGGTGGACGCCGAGGTGGCCATCCTGTTCGACTGGGAGGCGTGCTGGGGCGTCGAGCTGGACTCGCACCCGAGCGTCGACGTCCACTACGCCGACCAGTTGGCCGCCCTCTACGGTGCGTTGTGGCGGGCCGGCGTGACCGCCGACATCGTCCACCCGTCGGCGGACCTCAGCGGCTACCGACTGGTCCTGGCACCCACCCTCTACCTGGTCCGCGACGCCGACGCCGACGCGCTGAGCCGGTTCGTCGAGGCCGGCGGCACCGCGGCGGTCACCTACTTCAGCGGCATTGTGGACGAAAACGACCACATCCGGATGGGCGGCTACCCGGGCGCCTTCCGGGAACTGCTCGGCGTACGGACCGAGGAGTTCTTCCCGCTGCGCGAGGGTGAGCGGGTCCGGCTGGACGACGGCAGCACGGCCGACGTGTGGACCGAGTGGCTGCACGCCGAGGGCGCCGAGGTGCTCGCCTCGTACGCCGACGGGCCGTTGCCGGGCGTACCGGCGCTCACCCGGCATTCGGTCGGCGCGGGCACCGCCTGGTACGTCGGCACCCGGCTGGACGAACCGGCCACCGACCGGCTGGTCGCCCGCCTGCTCGACGAAGCCGGAGTCCGCCCGGCGGCGCAGGCGCCGACCGGCGTCGAGGTGGTGCGGCGTCGCGACGGCGAGCGAAGCTGGCTGTTCGCGATCAACCACACCGAGGCCGAGGTACGACTCACGGCGACCGGCACCGAGCTGTTGACCGGAGTGCGGTGTGCCGGTGGGCTGACGGTGCCGGCCGGCGAGGTGGCCGTGGTCCGCGAGGACCGGGCCGCCGACCCAGCCTGATCCGGCGACAGCGTCGGTGCGAAGGAGGTTCCCCAGGTGCTCGCCCAGCAGCGGCAGACCGCCATCCTCGATCTGATCCGTCAGCGTGGTGGCGTACGGGTGAGCCACCTGGTCAGCCGGTTCGGCGTGTCCGACATGACGATCCGGCGTGACCTGGAGGTGCTGGCCGAGCGCGGGCTGGTGGACAAGGTGCACGGCGGCGCGACGCTGGCCGGGCCGGGCTCCGCCGAGGAGCCCGGCTTCGCCGCGAAGTCGATCCGCCAGCAGGCGGAGAAGCGGGCCATCGCCGAACGGGCGGCGACCATGGTGGAGCCGGGGATGGCCATCGCGCTCTCCGCCGGCACCACCACCGCCGCGCTGGCCACGCTGCTCTCCGACGTACGAGGGCTGACGGTGGTGACCAACTCGATCCCGGTGGCCGACGCGCTCTACCAGAATCCGCGCGCCGACCAGACGGTGGTGCTCACCGGCGGCATCCGTACGCCGTCGGACGCGCTGACCGGGCCGGTGGCCGAGGCGGCGATCAGCGCGCTCAACGTCGACCTGCTCTTCCTCGGCGTGCACGGGCTCAGCCCACGGACCGGCCTCACCACGCCGAACCTGCTGGAGGCCGGGGTCAACCGCTGCCTGATCGGCGCCGCCCGCCGACTGGTGGTGCTCGCCGACCACACCAAGTGGGAGACCATTGGCATCGCCACCATCGCCCCGCTGGAGGCCGCCGACGTGCTGATCACCGACGTCGGGCTGCCAGCGGAGGCGCGTACGGCGATCGGCGAGCAGGTCGGCGAGCTGATCCTCGTCGAGGCCGACTGACGGCCTGACGCTCCGACCGCAGCGTCAGTCCGGCCGCCCAGCTTGCCGTCGTTTGAGGAGGTACGGCAGCGCAAACAGGTACAGACCGGTGAACAGGAGCAGGGCGAGGGGAAACAGCGGCACGTAGGACACCCAGACGACAGGCTCGTCCTGTGCCAGGGCGACGAAGGTGACGATGACGGTCACCGTGAAGGCGATGGCCAGCCAACGATGAATCTGTCGCACCCACCGGTTCGAGCTCAAGGAAGCCTCCTTTGAGGACGCGTAACCCGGCGATGTGCCGGGTGGGATGTCGATGGCGGTCACGCTAACCGCGGCTCGTCGACCAGGGCTTCTCGATTCCTGACCGCTTGCACTCGGGCCGATGTGGCCCATGCCTGGCAACTGTTCGAGGGTGTTGGCCAGGAAGTTTGCGTCATCGGGGACGCGATTTCTGACGGCAGTGCACACCTTTCAAGCCCTGTAGAGCTGCCCCAGAAATGGGGCGGGGGCCGCCGGAGGGCTCGATTCAGGGGTGCGGGGTTGGCCGGAGACCCACGAACCGGCGCAGCCCCTTGATCATCTGCCCTTCCGCCGATATTGCGGTAATCCCCAGTGAGCCGCGATATCGGCGAGATCGAGTCGATCAAGCGGCTCAGCTCCGGTGAGGCGGGCCGATCGCGCCGCTCGCCCTATATCTGGGGCAGCTCGACAGGGGCCGACCGGGGCAGGGCGGCTGCGCTCGGGGGAGTGCGAGGGTCTTCAGCTCTCCTGGGAGAGGCGCTGGTCGATCAGGACCTGGATGCCGTCGAGGATCCGCTGTCGGCCGAACTGGTATAACCAGTCCCGGTCGGCCTCCGGGTCGTCGGTCGAGGCGAAGCGGGCATCTCCGGTCGGCGGTGCTGGTGGGTCACATCATGGCGAGCGTGGCTGACGCGACGTACCGCGCCTGCGTGGCGACACAGGGTGGCGGCCACCTGCACTTCACAGGCACCTCACAGGGCTGCTGGATAAAGTGCCTGCGAGTCAACGTCCGACTCCATCCTGGAGCGGTCGGCTGTCGCACAGGAGTTTCCGATGGTCTTCAAGAAGATGTTGAGCGCGTTCGGTGTGGGCGGTCCCAGCGTGGACACCGTGCTGACCAACCCCAACACCCGGCCCGGCCTGACCCTCGACGGGCAGGTCAACCTCGTCGGCGGTGACAGCCCGGCGGCGATCGAGCAGGTCGTGATCGGCCTGGTCACCCGGGTCGAGGTCGAGGGCCATGACACGGAGTACGCGGGCACCATGGAGTTCCACCGGATGGCCGTCAGCGGCCCCCTCCAGCTCGCGCCCAAGCAGCAGGTCTCGATCCCGTTCCAGCTTCCGGTTCCGTGGGAAACCCCGATCACCGACGTGTACGGCCAGCGCCTGCACGGCATGACGATGGGCCTGCGCACCGAGCTGGCCGTGGCCCGCGCCGTGGACAAGAGCGACCTGGACCAGGTGGCGGTGCACCCGCTTCCGGTGCACGAGCGGATCCTGGAGGCGTTCCAGCGGCTCGGCTTCCGGTTCAAGCACGCTGACCTGGAGCGCGGCCACATCCGGGGCGTGCAGCAGACGCTGCCGTTCTACCAGGAGATCGAGTTCTTCGCCTCGCCGCAGTACTCCAGCACGATCAGGGAGGTCGAGCTGACCTTCGTGACCAGCCAGCGCGGGGTCGAGGTGATCCTGGAGTGCGACAAGCGGGGTGGCTTCCTCAGCGCCGGGCACGACGCGTTCGGCCGCTACCAGGTGTCGCACGCCGACGTCGATCGGGTGGACTGGGCGCAGGTCGTCGACGGCTGGCTGCGCGAGACCACCTCCCGCTACGGCAACCTGCGTACCCAGGGCTTCGGGCCGGGTCACGGGCACGGCCGGGGGCGCGGGATGGGAATGGGCGGCATGGTGGCCGGCGCGGCACTCGGCGTCGCGGGCGGCATGATCGCCGGCGAGATGATCGAGGACGCCTTCGAGGGTGACGCCGGTGAGGACTTCGGCGGATTCGACGAGTAGTCGTCCACAAGCCACGGTGGCCTCCGGGAGATTCTCCCGGAGGCCACCGTGCGGTGTGAACCGCGCACCCGGTCAGTGCCGGGCCTTGCGCTCCTCACCGCTGCGCCAGTTGCTGCCGGCCTTGGCCAGGCCTCGGCTACCGAGGTAGCCCAGCGTCAGCAAGGTGATCATGAACCAGGCGTTATCGGCCCGGAAGATGTCCACCCCGGCGGAGTTCTTACCGACCACCTGCGAGGCGCCCAGGACGGCGGCCACCGCGATCAGGTAGATCCAGAACTCGGTGGTCTTGAACGCCTGCTTGGTCTCCGTACCGGGGGCCTGCATGTCGTGCCGACGCCCGTCCTGCATGACCGGCATCTGCCGGGTCTGCACGTCCTGCATCGACGCCGGGTTCTGCGGGTCGGACGTCGGCCGGTTCATCGGCCGGGTGGAAGCAGCCTGCGTGCTCATCTGGTCCTCCTCAGGATGCGATGAGTCGTACCTGCATTCCCTCGCCCCGCTACCGCGTTTCGGCCACGGCAGGGATCGCGTTCGTGGCGGGGACACCCCCCGACTACCCGAGGCCCGTGAGCAGCTAACACCGAACGCCGGCCGAAAAAGCCGGCCGGCGTTCGGGCGGTCAGCGCGTCAGCGCAGGCCGTTGCGCACTGCCACGCTCACCAACAGGTCCGGGTCGTCGGTGATCATGCCGTCAACGCCGAGGTCGATGACCCGCTGCATCACCCGCGCGTCGTCGACGGTGTACGGGATCACCTTCAGGTCGTAACGCGTCTGAAGGGTCCGCACGTCCGGTCCGTGGAAGTACGCGGGGTTCTCCCGCAGGTACCAGTCAGCCGAGGCGACCGTGCCCTGGCGCGGGTCGTGCACCTGCCAGTTCGCCGACACCGTGCCGGCACCCGCGGCCCGGGTCAGCTTGCCCAGGTCCTGGTACTTCCACCAGTCCAGCCCACCGGTCCACGGGCTCCGCACCGACGGGTCGCCGTACACGGCCTCCAGCGAGCACTCGTCGGCGAGGGTGGCGCACTCGGCCGGGCCGTACTGCCAGACCAGGCCGACCGTGCCGATCCGGTGGTCGAGCTGCCGCGCGTAGGTGATGGTGCGCCAGTCGAACGACTGGATGGTGGCCCGGCTGGTGAAGCCGGCCCGCTGGATCGCCTCGACCAACTTGCGGGTGAAGCTGCGGTACGGCTCGGTGTCGTTCACCACCGGGCTGATCTTCGTCTCGATGTTCATGCCGATGTCGTTGCGCCCACTCGCCTTCACCAGGGCGAAGACCTCGTCCAGGGTGGGGATCCGGGCACCCGGAGCGGGCACCTGCTCGGGCAGTTCGGACAGCGTCTTCGTGCCGCAGTCCACGGTCTTGAGCTGCGCCAGGGTCAGCTCGTGCACCGGCTTGCCCACGTACGGGAACTGCCGGTCGCCGGGGCGTACCGGCGCGGTGTCGACGCAGTGCGAACCGTTGACGGTGCGGTCGTGCAGCACGACGAGCTTGCCGTCGGCCGTCACGCCGGTGTCCAGTTCCAGCGTGGAGATGGCCCGGTTGGCCAGCGCGTTGGCGAAGGCCGGCAGGGTGTTCTCCGGCCGGGTGGCCCGACCGCCGCGGTGCGCCTGGATGTCGAACGGCGCCGCGTACGCCTTCGGCAGCCGGTAGCCGCGCTGCGCCAGCAGGCCGCGCAGCCGGTCCGGGTAGTCGGTGATGATGCCGTCCACGCCGTCGTCGATCAGCTTGGCCATGGTCGGCACGTCGTCGATCGTCCACGGGATCACCTTGATCCCGTACCGGTGCGCCTCGGTGACCATCGCCTTCGTCACGTACGGCTTGTAGCCGGGGTCGGTGACCGTGCCGTTCTGCGGGAAGCCGTGCACCGGCGAGAAGGCGCTGGCGCCGAAGCTGCGGATCGCCCGGATCGGGTCACCGCCGAAGTCGTCGATGTCCAGCCCGCCGAGCCACGGCGAAACGCCCGGCTGGCCGGTCTGCAGGAAGTCGTAGTTGGTCAGCGCGACCAGCGGCAGCTTCGGCTCGACCTGGCGCATCCGCATCAGCGCGCCCCAGTCGAAGCTCTGGATGGTGACCTGCTTGAGCAGCCCGGCGGCCCGGATCTCGGCCGCGGTGACCCGCACGAACTGCTCACGCGGCGCGGTCTCGGTCGGCGCGCCGGCCTCCACCTTGGTTTCGACGTTGAGCGTCACGTCCTTCGCCCGGTAACGGTTGACCAGCGCGAACACCTCACGCAGCAACGGCATCCGGGCACCCGGCACGGCGAGCTGACCGGGCTTGTCCGACAGGGTCTTCGAACCGCAGTCGAGAGTGCGCACCTGGGCCAGGGTGAGCGTGTTGACGTACTTCCCGACGTACGGGAACTCCGGGTCGCCGACGGTCACCGGAGCGGTGTCGACGCACTTGGTGCCGGTGACCTTCCGGTCGTGGGTGACCACGGCCTGGCCGTCCTCGGTGATCTGCACGTCCAGTTCGAGGGTGCTCACCCCGAGCTGGAGGGCGTTGCCGAAGGAGGCGAGGGTGTTCTCCACCCGCAGCCCGAGGCCGCCGCGGTGGGCCTGCACGTCGAATGTCCGGTCCGGTCGCGGCTTCGCCTGGACGGGCACCGCGAGCCCGGTCGTCACCGTCGCGGCCACCAGGGCCGCGATGGCGGTACGGCGTACTCTGCGCACGCTGTCATCCCCTCCTGCCGGCGGGCGTCTCCCACCGGTCGCCGGACAGCATGGACACCGGGAAAGGCCTGTGGGCGGCTGGCGGGCGGCGCGACGGTGAACCGGGGTGGACGACCTCCCGGTCGCGGCGGGTTTGGTCGGCCGGTGGCCGGGCACGCAGTCAGTTCCACAGCTTCTGCGAGGTGATGGACGTGCGTGAGGACGACATGCGACAGGACGCCGCTCGCCGGGCCGAGGACCGGATCGCCGGCGGTGTGTACGGCAAGGGCGCCGTCGACGAGGTGACGCTGCCCCGCACGGATGTGGAGCGGGTGATCCAGGACGAGGACCCGTACGACCCGGCGCACCAGCCGGTCGACCCGAACGTGCTGCGGGACGGCGGTCCCACCCGGGGGCAGGGCGCGGTGACCACCACCGGCGGCACCGCCGGCCCGGCGAGCGTGCGTCGGGTGGCGCGGCAGCCGGAGCGGCACCGGGGCACGGTGGCGCCGACCACCACCGGCGACGCCACCACCGGCGGCCTGAGCACCCCGGCGGACGGCGGCAACACCAGCGACCAGTCCACCTCCGCCATCGGCCCAGCCAAGTCCATCAGGGACAGATCCCGAGACTGACCGCGGAGCGCGAGCCCGCCCGCCGCCCCCGCCGATCGACGGATCGGTGGGGGCGGCGGGCGGACGCCGGTCAGCGGGTGGGGCGCAGGATGCCCAGGCGTTGGGTGGCGCGGGTGAGCGCGACATACAGGTCGCTGCGCCCGCGCGGTGACTCGGCCACCATCCGGTCCGGGTCGACCACCAGCACCGAGTCGAACTCCAGCCCCTTGGCCTGCGCGACGGTCAGCACCACCACCCGGCTCTCCAGCTCCGGATGCTCGCCAACGGCGGCCTCCGGCAGCGCGGCGGTCACCGTCGCCCCCAGCACATCCACCCGACCGGCCGGCACGATCACGCCGAGTCGACCGTCGGCCAGCCCCGCCGCCTCCCGGGTGGCCGCCGCCACCAACTCCGCCGCCAACTGCTCGTCGGGCACCGCCCGGTCCCACGGCGGTACGCCGCTCTCCCGCACCGAGCGCGGCGGCCGCAGCGCCGGGTCGATCTCCGCCAGCACGTCGGCCGCGACCGCCATGATCTCGGCGGGGGTGCGGTAGCTGACCGTCAGCTCGGTCAACCGCCATCGCTGCGCCACGTACGGGGCGAGGGCGTCCGCCCAGGAGGGCGTGCCGGTGAGCGCACCGGTCTGCGCCACGTCCCCGACGATCGTCATCGACCGACTCGGGCAGCGGCGCATCAGCAGCCGCCACGCCATCGGCGACAGCTCCTGCGCCTCGTCCACGATGACGTGACCGAACGCCCACTTCCGGTCGGCGGCGGCGCGCTGCGCGGTGGTCAGGCGGTCGGCCTCCTCCTGCCGCTCCAGCAGCCGATCCGCGTCGATCAGGTCGATCACGCCGAGGATCTCACCGCCCTCGGCCTCGTCCTCGACGTCGATCGAGCGGGAACCCCGGGCGATCTCCAGCACGCCCTCGGCGTACTCCCGTTCCATCATGCGGATGCGATCCCGCCGGGCGGCGGCGGCGCGCTCGTCCTCGCCGAGCAGCTCGGCGGCCTCGTCCAGCAGCGGCACGTCGGCCGGCGTCCAGCCACCCGGCTCGCGGTGTAGCAGGGCCCGCTCCGCGTCGCTGAGCATCGGGGCGGCGGTGGCGATCCGGTCCGGGTCGGCGTACAGGTCGGCGAGCAGGCGCTGCGGGGTGAGCACCGGCCAGAGCCGGTCGAGGGTGGCCCGGATCTCCGGCTCGTCTCGCAACTCCCGGCGGATCTCGGCCCGGTCGGCCTCGTCGAGCAGGTTGTCCCCGCCCAGCGGGTCGGCGCCGATCCGTTCGGCCACCTGGTCGGCGAGCGCGTGCACGATCTCCACGTCGAACAGCGCCCGGGCCAGGTTGTGCGGCCGGTCGGCGCGGCGCACCCGGTCCCGGGCGGCGCGCACGGTCTCCGGGTCGAGGGTCAGCGCCTCCCGCTCCACCTCGATCTCCAGCGGCTCGTTCGGCACCCACTGCCGGTCCTGTACGGCCAGCGCCAGCACCTCGGCCAGCACCGCTCGGCCCTTGAGCGCGGCGGCCTCGGCCGGCTCGGTCCGTTGCGCACTGACCCCGGGGAAGAGGTCGCCCTGGGTACGCAGCAGCACGCCGGTCTCGGCCAGCGTGGGCAGCACCTGGGAGATGTAGCGCAGGAAGGTCGCGTTCGGGCCGACCAGCAGGACGCCCCGGCTGGACAGCTCCCGCCGGTGTGTGTAGAGCAGGTACGCCGCCCGGTGCAGCGCGACCGCCGTCTTGCCGGTGCCCGGGCCGCCCTGGACCACCATCACCCCCGGCAGATCGGCGCGGATGATCCGGTCCTGTTCGGCCTGGATGGTCTCCACGATGTCGCGCATCCGGCCGGTCCGACCGGCGTTGAGCGCGGCGAGCAGCGAGGCCTCGCCGGTCAGCTCCTCGTGGGCGTCCGGAGCGGCGGTGTCGATGTCGAGCACCTCGTCGTTGAGCCCGGTCACCTTGCGCTGACGGGTACGCAGGTGCCGGCGGCGGCGGACGCCCTGCGGGTTGGCGGCGGTGGCGAGATAGAACGGGCGGGCGGCGGGAGCCCGCCAGTCCATCAGCAACGGGTCGTAGTCGCCGGTGGTATCGAAGATGCCGATCCGGCCGATGTAGCGGCGGGAGTCGTCGTCGCCGTCGAGACGCCCGAAACAGAGCCCGTCCTCCACGGCGGAGAACTGCTCGACCTGGTCGGCGTACATCGCTACCGAGCTGTCCCGCTGGGAGCGGTCCTGGCGGGTGCCGCCGGTGCTGCGCAGCTCGTCGGTGAGCCGGGAGGCGGCCTGCTCACGCAGCCCGTCCAGCCGGTCGTAGAGCATCGAGACGTACTCCTGCTCGCGGCCGATCTCGTCGTCGAGCGGCAATTCGCCGGAACCGCCGGAGTGCCTTGACAAGCCGTCTCCCTAAAGATTAGAATCCTTTGCAGGAACGGCTTTTAAGCCGTTCTTTTTTGTGCCCTCGAACTGTTGAAGATAGCGCGTCTCGCCGGCTCGGACCAAGCCGGACGGGCGGGCGCGCCCGGTGATCGTGAGGTGGCGGCGGATGATCCTGCGGACCGGGCAACGGGTGGTCTTCATCGGCGACAGCATCACCGACTGCGGCCGGCAGGGCGCCGCCGCGCCGTACGGTGAGGGCTACGTCAGCCTCGTCCGCGCCCTCGTCAGCGCCCGCCACCCCGAGTTGGAGCTGGAGTGGGTCAACCGGGGTGTGAGCGGAGACACCGTCCGGCACCTCGCCGCCCGCTGGGCGGACGACGCGATCGCCGAGCGCCCCGACTGGCTCTCCGTGATGATCGGCATCAACGACATCTGGCGGCGCTACGGCGACCGGCCGGACGAGGCCGTCCCGATCGACGAGTACGAGCGCACCCTGCGTGACCTGCTCCGCCGGGCGGTGGACGCCACCGGCTGCCGGCTGATCCTCGGCGACCCGTTCCTGATCGAGGCCGACCGCAGCGAACCGCAGCGCGCCGACACCGACCGGTACGCCGCGGTGGTGGCCGCGCTGGCCGCCGAGTTCAACGCGGTGCACGTGCCCACCCAGGCGGCGTTCGACCGGGTGCTGGCAATCAGTCCGGCGAAGCGCTGGGCCGACGACCGGGTGCACCCCCACCTGCCCGGCCATGCGGTGCTCGCCGACGCGTTCCTCACCGCTCTCGGCGCGACCGTCAGCGCCTGACTCAAGCACCGTCGACGCCGGTGCGCGTCGCTCGGCTATGTGCGGCGACGCCGGACACCAATGGGCCGGGCGCGGCGGGGCCGCAGACGACGACGCGCCGGGCCGACCACAAGGTCGACCCGGCGCGAACACCGCTGGATCAGCCGCGGGCGACCTGGTAGAGCCGCTCCGGCGTCACCGCGCCAGCGAGTACCCGGCCGTCGTCGGTGAGCAGCACGCTGAAGAGCTTGCCGCTGAGCAGCCGACCGCTGCCCCAGTCACCGCTGACCGCCGTGAGCCCGCCGAGCAGCTTCGACATGTCCACGTCCGGTGCCCCGGCCGGCTTGTCACCGGCAGGCTTGTCACCGGCCGGCTTGCCGCCGGTCGCTTCGTCGAGGCGGGCGACCAGCACGGTCGTCCAGCCGGCGCCAACGGCCTTGACCTGTGGATCACCGGCCGGCGCGGAGTGGGCGGGTCGGCCCGCGGCCGACGGCTCGGCCGTCTCCTCGGTGACGGTCACCCCGGGCGGCGGGTTGAAGGTGAACTGGTCGGCGTCGGGGCGCTGGTAGTCGACCTGGGTGAAGGCCACCTCGAACGCCGGCTGGTCGCTGCCCTTGGCGAGCACCTCGAAGCGCAGCGGCACGTGCTGCTTGGCGTCGATGGCGATCCGCAGCTGGTGCACCAGCGAGTCCTTGTCGCGCGGCTGGAGCACCAGCTCGTACGCGTCCCGGCCGGCGACGGTGGCCGACCGGCCGACGCTGACCTCGGTGGTCGGGTCGATCGCGCCCAGGGCCAGGTCGGCGGCCTGCTGCGGGGTGGCCGGCAGGCTCGGGTCGGCCTCCGGTGCGGGCTTGCCCGCATCGGCGCCGAGCGTGCGGTGGCTGGCGGTGTTGCTGCGGCTCTGCCACGTCCACACGTCCCGACCGTTGCGGATCACGTCCTGCTCGCCGAGCGTGTCCAGCAGCGCGACCCGCTGCCGCTCCGGCCCGGAGTACCAGACCCGCAGGGTGTGCGTGCCGGTCAGCAGGGTGGTCAGGTCGTTGCCGGGGACCAGCCCGACCAGCGGCGGCAGGCCGAGGTCGGCGCGCTGCACGACGGTGCCGGACAACCCCTCCAGCCGGGAGGTCTGCAGATCGACCAGGAGCTGGGCGGCGGTACGCGGCGGCAGACTCGGCTCGGCCTCGGCGGCGAACGTGCCGATCGCCGCGCCGCCACCGATGACGGCGACGGCGGCGGTCGCCGGGACCAGCCAGCGCAGGACGGGACGACTTCTCAGAACGGACATGGTGGGCACCTCCTGCGACCATCCTGCCCGGTCGCCGCTGTGAACGTGCTGAGGACGCGGATCCGTCTCAATTGACCCGGGTGGCACCCTTGAGTCGTGCGGTTGCTGGTGGTGGAGGACGAGGCCCGGTTGGCGGCTGCCCTACAACGCGGCCTACAGGCGGAGGGGTTCGCGGTGGATGTGGCGGCGACCGGCCCGGCCGGCTTGGACGCCGCCCGACACGGCGGGTACGACGCGATGATCCTCGACGTGATGCTGCCCGGCCTCTCCGGCTACGAGTTGGTCCGGCGGCTGCGCGCCGAGCAGCACTGGCTGCCGGTGCTGATGCTCTCCGCCAAGGACGGCGAGTACGACCAGGCCGACGGCCTGGACTGTGGCGCCGACGACTACCTCACCAAGCCCTTCTCGTACGTCGTGCTGCTGGCTCGCCTGCGGGCGCTGCTGCGCCGGGGCGCGCCGGAACGCCCGGCGGTGCTCGCGGTCGGCGACCTGCGGCTCGACCCGGCCCGGCGGCGGGTCACCCGGGCAGACGCGGAGGTGGCGCTGACCGCGCGGGAGTTCGCGCTGCTGGACTACCTCATGCGCCGGCCCGGTCAGGTCGTCTCCAAGATCGAGCTGCTGGACCACGTCTGGGACGCGAGCCTGGAGACCGCACCGAACGCGGTCGAGGTGTACGTCGGATACCTGCGTCGCAAGCTCGGCCGGGACCGGCTGGAGACCGTCCGGGGCGCCGGCTACCGGTTGGCGACGTGAGCACCGACGTGCCGGCCGACTTGACCGCCGGTGTGTCGCCCACTCCCGCGAACACCCCGCCGCCCGCCGCCGGCCCGACGACTTCCGCCGGCCCCCCGACGCCCGCGGGCCCCCCGACCGCCGCGGGCCCGACGACTGCCGGCAGGCCTTGGCGCGGCCGGCTGCCGGTGCTCGGGCTGCGGGCCCGGCTCATGGCGATCGGGGCGTTCGGCCTCACCGTCGGGCTGGCCCTCGGCGGGGTGGTGCTGCTCGGGGCGCTCGGCTTCGTGCTCCAGCGCACCGTGGACACCGAGGCGTTCCGGACCGCCGACGCGGTCGCCCTGCTCGCCGCCGAGGACGCGTTGCCCGATCCACTGCCGGTGGCCGGCGGGCAGGTATGCGTCCAGGTGGTCGACGCGCAGGGGCGAGTCCGGGCCGCCTCGATCGACGCCGACCGGCTGGTACCGATGGTCCGCCCCGAGCGGTTGGAGCGCGACCGCCGGCAGCGGCTGGAGGTGTCGGCGGAGCGGGTCGGCCTCGCCGGCCCGGTCCGGGTGGTCACCGTTCCCGCCGGGACCGCAGACGACCCGCTGACCGTGCTGGTCGCCCGTTCGATGGCCGACGTGCGGCACAGCATGCACGTGGTCCGCACCATCCTGCTGGTGGCGTTCCCGCTGCTGGTGGCCGTGCTCGCCGGGGTGGCCTGGCGGGTGGTGGGGGCGACCCTGCGGCCGGTGGAGGCGTTGCGCCAGGGTGCCGAGGAGATCACCGGGCGGGCCGGGACCGGCCGACTGCCGGTGCCCGCCTCGGCGGACGAGATCCACCGGTTGGCGGTCACCCTCAACGGGATGCTGGACCGGTTGGAGTCCGCCCGGATTCGGCAGCGGGCGTTCGTCTCCGATGCGGCGCACGAGCTGCGCAGCCCACTGACCAACATCCGGACCGAGCTGGAGGTGGCTCAGCGCCTCGCCGGTCAGACGGACTGGACGGCGGTGACCGCCAACCTGCTCGCCGACACCGACCGGCTGAGCCGGCTGGTCGACGACCTGCTGCTGCTGGCTCGCCTGGACGAGACACCACCGGTCCGGGGGACCGGGCCGGTGGAGCTGGGAGCCCTGCTGAGCGAGGTCGCCGCCCGGTATCCGTCGCCGCCGGTGCGGGTGGTGCCGCCACCCGGCCCGCTGTGGACCGCCGGGAACGCCGACGAGCTGCGCCGGGTGCTGGCCAACCTGGTCGACAACGCGGTCCGGCACGCGCAGGGCAGCGTCCTGCTCGCGGCCGAGGCGACGTCGGTGCAACACCGGGAGGCGGCGTACCACCTGGTGACGGTGACTGACGACGGCCCGGGGATTCCGGTGGCCGATCGGGGTCGGGTCTTCGGCCGGTTCACCCGGCTGGACGACGGGCGGGCGCGTGACGACGGCGGGGCCGGCCTGGGCCTGGCCATCGTGGGGGAGCTGGTCCGCCGGGCCGGTGGCAGCATCACGCTGACGGACGCCGACAACCAGCGCGGGCTACGGGTCTGCCTGCTGCTGCCGGCGTTGCCAACCGAGCCGACCGCCGACACCCCGTGACGAGCCGCCACCACGCTCCGGCTCACCATGTTCAGCGGCGGCGGGTACAGACCTCGTCGGCGCTGGCGATGGTGTCGGTGGACCAGACGACGGCCACCGTGAAGCAGTAGTCGTTGGTGCGGCTCAGCGCGTAGACCACGAAGCTGGTGGCGCCGGCGGGCAGCGTGGCGAACGGGCTCTTGCCCTGACCGGCCCGACCGCCGGAAACGACCACCGGCCCCTCGCCGCCGGCCGGGTAGGTCCAGGACAGGGCGATGTTGTCCCGGTTGTCGCGTAGGGCCACCGTGCCCGGTGGGGTGCCGGGTGCGGCTACGGGCGGCGCCGCGCTGGTGGTGGCCGGTGTGGCGCTGGCCGGTGCGCCCGTACCGGTCGGGCCGGCGCTGGGGGAGCCGGTGTCCGGCGTTGGCACCTGGTCGTCCCGCTCGCCGACCCGGGCCACCCCGGCGATTACCGCCGCGGCGCCCAGCAGGACCACGACCACGCCGCCCACCAGCACCGGCACCAACCGGTTGCGCTGCGGCGGCGGTGCCCGGTGTACGGGCACCGGCAGCAATCGGGACGGCGTGTACGGCTCGACCGGCCTGTACGACTGCGACGGCGTGTACGGCTCGGCCGATGTGTACGGCTCGGCCGATGTGTACGGCTCGGCCGATGTGTACGGCTCGGCCGGCGGACCCGGCTCGGACGGCGCGCCGGGTCGGTGCAGCCGGTACACCCCCGACGCCTCTTCCTCGCCGCCAGCGAGGCCGACTACCGACGGGGGCACCGGCGGGTCGGTGGGGTGGGGCGTGGACTCGTTGGTCGGACCGGGTGGCCACCATGAGCCCGCCGGCCCACCGGGTTCGTCGGCCGGCACACGGGGATTCGGCACGGCCCCGCCGCCCGCGACGGCCCCGCCGCCGGCCGCCGCAGCACCGCCACCGGCCACGGCTCCGCCACCGGCCGCCGCGCCGCCGCCAAGGGCGCCGCCTCCGGCCGTGGTCCCACCGCCGGTAACGGCAGCGTCGGTGGACGCCGGGCCGGAGTGGTGCGGCGAGGGCTCCGGCGGGTGGTAGCCGGACCCGACCCGCCCGTCGCTGTGCGGCGGGGTGCGGGCGGCCGGCACCGCCGGGGTGTCCGGGGCGGTGGGCGGGTCGTCGGCGCACACGTGGTCGGGGTTGGCCGCCGCGCGGGCCAGTGCCGCCACCTGCAAGGCCAGCGGGTCGTTGGCGGCCAGGTGCTGCCGGCACAGCTCACGGGCCAGCGCCAGATTGTCGTGTGCCTCGGCGAACTGCCCACAGTCTCGCTGCATCGCGCCGAGCCGGGCCAGCATCTTGATGCCGCTGGGATGGCCGTCGCCGTACACCTCGCGGTGCAGCTCCCAGGCGTCCTGGAGCCGGTCGCGGGCCACCGTGCACTGGCCGCGGGCGTACTCGACGGTGGCCAGGTCGGCATGGGCGGCGAGCACCCGCAGCGACTCGGGGCCGTCCTGCGCCGTCAGCTCGATGATGACTTCCTGGTAGAGCCGAGCGGCACGGGAGTGGCTGCCGACCCGGTGCAGCACCGCGGCCAGGGTCGCCGCGGCGGCCACCGTGCGGGGGTCGGTGCGGCCGTGCAGCCGGTTGGTGGCCGCGTACGCGAAGGCGGCCCAGCCCCGCGCGGAGTGCGGCTCGCCGAGGGCGACCAGCACGCGTGCCTGGAGGCTGGCCGCCTCGGCCAGATCGGGGCTGGCGTTGGCCGGGCGGGGGTCGGCGTCGGTGAGCGCGTCGGAGAGCAGCCGCTGCGCGCCGGCCAGGTCACCGGCGGACACGAGGTGGTGCGCCTGATCAGTCAGTTCGCCGAAGCCGGAGGACACGCCCCATCGTGCTCATTTGACGACGGTAAGTACAAGTCCCGCGCCGGTGTCGATCGGTCAGGATCCGGTCAGGTGCTCGGCCAGTGTCTCGCTGATCCGGCGTAGCTGGTCGACCTGGGCCGGGCTCAACGCGTCGAACAGATGTCGGCGTACCCCCTCGACGTGGCCGGGTGCGGCGGCGGCGAGGGTGGCGAAACCGGCGTCGGTGAGCAGCGCGACCTGCCCGCGCCGGTCCGTGGGGCACTCCTCGCGGCGCACCCAGCCGGCCGACTCCAGCCGGGCCACGGCGTGCGAGAGGCGGCTGCGCGACGATCCGGTCACCTCGGCCAGATCGCTCATCCGCAGCTGGCGGTCGGGGGCCTCGGAGAGCCGGACCAGGATCTCGTAGTAGGCGTGCGGCATGCCGGCGTCGCGTTGCAGCTCGCGGTCGAGCGTGTCCATCAGCGCCCGGGAGGCGGTGAGGTACGCCCGCCAGGTGCGTTGCTCGTCGGAGTCCAGCCAGCGGGTCATGACCGCCATCATACCCGAGATAGTTGAACGCTCAACTAAACCGCGCTAGCCTGGGGTCATGGGTATCCACCGGCTCAACCACGCGGTCCTCTACGTCAGTGACCTCGCCCGCAGCGTCGCCTTCTACCGCGACGTGCTGGGCTTCCGCCCGGTGGCGATGACTCCGGACGGCTTCCGGGGCGCCACCTTCCTCCAGGCCCCCGACTCGACCAACGACCACGACCTCGGCCTGTTCGAGATCGGCGCCGCCGCCGGACGGTCGACCGCCGGCCGGGCCACCGTCGGGCTGTACCACCTGGCCTGGGAGGTGGACACCCTCGACGAGCTGGCCGCCACCGCCGAGCGGCTCACCGCCGCCGGCGCGCTGGTCGGCACCTCCGACCACGGCACCACCAAGAGCCTCTACGGGCAGGACCCGGACGGCCTGGAGTTCGAGATCGTCTGGCTGGTCCCGGCCGACCGGCTCGACGACGCCGCGCTGGCCGCGCGCAAGCGGATCGGCCGGCTCGACCTGGCCGCCGAGCGGCAGCGCTACGGCGGGCAGACCCGGGGCGGGGTGGGGATCTCCGTCCCGGCCTGACCGGCCATACGGTAGAACGGACCGATGCCGACCAACCGGACCACCGACTTCCTTCGCGAGCTGCTGGTCCGCCAGTTGACGACCTGGCTGCCCGCGGCCCTGCAACGCTCCCGGCGGGCCACCGTCGCCCTGGCGTGGGCGGGCGCCGACGAGGGCGGCGGCGCGGAGGCCGCGCTGCGGGTGATCGCCGGGCACGCCGACCAGGTGCGGGGCCGGCGGGTGACCGTGCTGGTACTGGCCGACGGGGCGGCTGACCTGCCGGCCCGGCTCGGCCCGGTCGAGGCGGAGTTGCCCGCCGAGGTCACCGTCCACCTGCTGCCCGGTGTTCCGGACCGGCTGCCGGTCGCGGTGAAGGCGGCCGGCGCGGCCGGCTCTCCGCTGTTCTCCTTCGTGGACCTGCCCGGCGCCGCGACTCCGGAGCTGCTCACCGCCACAAGCAACGGCCGCGCTGGCGAGGTGCTGCTGCACGCCTGGAGCGGCACCCGCGACGCCCTCATCGCTGCCGGCTTCCCGCTGGTCGCCGAAGTGGTGCCGGTGCTCCCGGACGACGAGGCGGCCGGCGTGATCGCGTTCGGCAGCCGCTCGGACCGGAGCCTGGAGGCGGTCCGCGACGCGCTCTGGGCGATCGGCGCGGATCTTGACGTGCGCTACCGCGACCCGGCCGACCCGGCGGGGGCGCCGGTCGACGTGGCCGGCGATCCCGACCCCGAGGCGCTGGCCCGGGAGCTGCTGGCCGAGCTGCGCCGGGGCGGGTCGCGACCGGTCACCGAACTACGCCGGCACACCCTCACCACCACCGTCTACCGGGCCGCCGACGCCAACCGGGCGCTCACCGCCCTGCTTGAGGCGGGCGACGTGCGCCGCGAACGCGAGGCCGGCCGGCTGGCCGGCGACGAGATCATCACTGTGCGGGGCTGAGCGCGGCGCGCGGACCCAGTCACCCGGCCCACAGACGCCGAGCGGGGTGCCGGTGATTCACCGGCACCCCGCTCGACTCCCGGGATGCTACGACCGGGACTTGTCCTGCTTCCAGGACAGCGGACCCGGCAGGTCGACCCGGTGCGCCTTGGCCTTCGAGTTCCAGGACCAGCGCCCGATCTTGATGCTCCAGGAGGAGAAACCGTTCTCGGTGAAGTTCAGGATGATCGGACCGTACTTCTTGCGCTTGCGAAACATGAGGCCCATCGGAGGACTCCCTTCGTCACCGTTCCCTGCCGTGTCGAGATCGAACTTGCCCGAACCGGCGACTTCTGAAACCCTCTTCGGGTCCGGTCTGGACAGTGGACCGCACGCGCCACAAATCTCTATCCAACAGATAGGTGTTGCCGGGCGGTAAACGCTGGTGGAGGCGGCTCGTAACATAGTCAGGGACATAAATCTCACCTTCTGGAAGACCGTTGACCGGTCGATCCCACCGCCGGCAGCATGGGGTCATGTCGCAGCGGGATGAGCTTCTCCTCACCGCTCGCGTGCACGTCGACCTGGTCCGGCACGCGAGCGCGCTCTGTTGAGCTGACCGGTTCATCCGGCTCGGCTCCAGCACCGCACTCCCACCGCCCGCGCTCAACGCGGAGCAGCGTGCCTTCGCGCCCATCACCTGGGCGTCCTGCGCTCCCATCGTGGACAGATCAGGAGACTCCTCATGTCCCCACCCCGTCGTGCCGTCCTGCGTACCCTCGCCACCGCCGCCGTACTGGCCCTGGTCACCGGCACCGCCGGCTGCGGTGGCGACGCCGAGGCTGGCGCCGGACAGGCCACCGAGCTGCGCTACCAGGGCTCGGTCGGCCAGGTCACCCTCCCCGAACTCGCCGCCGACCTCGGCTACCTCGGCGACGTCCGGCTCAACTGGATCGGCAACGTCACCGGTGGCCCGCAGGACATCCAGGCCACCGCCACCGGGCAGAGCGACTTCGGCGGCGCGTTCAACGGCGCCATCGTCAAGCTCGCCGCCGCCAACGCCCCGATCACCGCTGTGGTCAGCTACTACGGCTCCGACGCCCAGAGCTTCCAGGGCTACTACGTGCTCGACGACAGCCCGATCCGCGGCCCCCGCGACCTGATCGGCAAGAAGGTCGGCATGAACACCCTCGGCGCGCACGCCGAGGCGGTGCTGAAGACCTGGCTCGCGCGCGGCGGGCTCACCCCGGCCGAGATCAAGCAGGTCGAGCTGGTCGCCCTGCCGCCGGTCAACACCGAACAGTCGCTGCGCCAGAAGCAGATCGACGTCGCGGTGCTCGGCGGGGTGATCCGGGACAAGGCGATCGCCAGTGGCGGCATCCGTACCGTCTTCACCGACCACGAACTGCTCGGCGCGTTCAGCGCCGGCACCTACGTGTTCCGTGACGACTTCATCAAGCGCAACCCGGACACCGTCAAGGCGTTCGTCACCGGGGTCGGCAAGGCCATCGAGTGGGCCCGCACCCAGCCGCGGGAGACCGTGGTCGCCCGGATGCGGGACATCATCGCCAAGCGTGGCCGCAACGAGGACCCGTCGCTGGTCGCGTACTGGAAGAGCAGCGGCGTCGCTGGTCGCGGCGGGGTGATCGGCGAGCAGGAGTTCGGCACCTGGATCGACTGGCTCGCCGCCGAGGGCGAGCTCAAGGGCGACCGGCCGAAGCCCGCCGACATCTACACCAACCGGTTCAACCCCTTCGTGGACGGGGGCGGCGCGTGAGCACCGACAAGATTCTCCTCGACCAGGTGAGCAAGACCTTCCCGGTCCGCGCCACCCGGCGTGGCGCCGCCGGCGCGGTCACCGCGCTGGACCGGGTGACCCTCGGGGTACGCCCCGGCGAGTTCCTGGTCGTCGTCGGCCCCAGCGGCTGCGGCAAGTCCACCCTGCTCGACCTGCTCGGCGGGCTCACCGCGCCGACCGGCGGGCAGGTGCTGGTCGACGGCCGCCCGGTCACCGGCCCCGGCCTGGACCGGGGCATCGTCTTCCAGCAGTACGCGCTGCTGCCCTGGCGCACCGCCGCCGGCAACGTCGCGTTCGGGCTGGAGGCCAAGGGGGTGCCCCGGGCCGAACGCGCCGACCTGATCGACCACCACCTGGACCTGGTGGGCCTGCGCGGCTTCGCGGACCGCTACCCGCACGAGCTGTCCGGCGGAATGAAGCAGCGCGTCGCCATCGCCCGCAGCCTCGCCTACGACCCGGACGTGCTGCTGATGGACGAGCCGTTCGCCGCGCTGGACGCGCAGACCCGCGACTCGTTGCAGGACGAACTGGTGCGGATCTGGGCCCGCACCGGCAAGACCATCGTGTTCATCACCCACGGCATCGACGAGGCCGTGCACCTCGGCCAGCGGGTGGCGGTGCTGACCTCCCGGCCCGGGCGGGTCAAGGAGGTCATCGACATCGACCTCGGCGACCGGGACGCCGTCGAGGACGTCCGCTCCACCGACGCGTTCCGCCACCACCGGCACCAGATCTGGACGCTGCTACGCGACGAGGTGCGCGCCGCCCAGGCCGCCGAAGGCGCCGCCGCCAGCCGCACCGCCCACACCGGAGCAGCCGGTGGTCGTACCCCTGCCGTGGCCGGAGCCGACACGCAGCGTGCGGCGACGGCGGCGACCCGTACCGAGGAGGCCCGCGTTGGTTGACATCGCCGAACGTCCAACCCGGCTGGAGGCGCCACCCGCCGTGCCCGGCGCGGCGGCCGATCCCGCCCCGCCCGGCCTGGCCGGTCGGCTGCTCGGCGCGGGCGGGAGGGTGCTGCACCGCACCGTCGCGATTGCCGCGCTGGCCGCGATCTGGGAGGGCGCACCCCGGCTCGGGCTGGTGGACCGGGTCTTCCTGCCCCCGCTGTCCGAGGTGCTGGTGGCCTGGTGGGAGCTGCTGCGCAGCGGGCAGCTCGCCGAGCACGTCGGGGCGAGCCTGACCCGGTCGCTGGCCGGGCTCGGCCTGGCCGTGCTCACCGCCATCCCGCTCGGGCTGCTGATCGGCTGGTACCGGCCGCTCGCCGAGCTGCTCAGCCCGCTGCTGGAGGTGTTCCGCAACACCGCCGCGCTGGCGCTGCTACCGGTCTTCGTGCTCATCCTCGGCCTGGGGGAGACCTCCAAGATCGCGTTGGTGCTGTACGCCTGCTCCTGGCCGATCCTGCTGAACACCATCGCCGGGGTGAAGGGCGTCGACCCGCTGCTGATCCGGTCGGCCCGCTCGATGGGGCTCAACCACCTGCGGCTGTTCCAGAAGGTGATCCTGCCGGCTGCGGTGCCGACCATCTTCACCGGCATCCGGCTGGCCGGGGCGTACTCGATCCTGGTGCTGGTCGCGGCCGAGATGGTCGGCGCGAAGGCCGGCCTTGGCTACCTCATCAACTACGCGCAGTACAACTTCGCGATCCCCGACATGTACTCCGGGATCATCACGATCTCCGCCATCGGTCTGGTCGTCAACCAGCTCCTCGTCGCCCTGGAACGCCGCTTCTCCACCTGGCGCGTCGACGTCTCCGCCGGATAGGACAGATACCAATGACTCGTACCCTGCACCTCAACGCGTTCCTGATGGGCGTCGGCCACCACGAGGCCGCCTGGCGGCACCCCCGCACCGACCCGCGCCGGGTGACCGACGTGCGGCATTTCCAGGAACTGGCCCGCATCGCCGAGCGCGGCACCCTCGACTCGCTCTTCCTCGCCGACGGGCTCTCGGTCGGGCCGAACCCCCGGCACAACATCCAGCGTCTTCGAACCGCTGACCCTGCTCGCCTCGCTGGCCGCGGTGACCGAACACATCGGTCTCATCGCACGTCTCCACCACCTACAACGAGCCGTTCCACATCGCCCGCAAGTTCGCCTCATTGGACCACCTCAGCAGCGGTCGAGCCGGCTGGAACATCGTCACCTCCGCCCAGGAGCGCGAGGCGGTCAACTTCAACCGGGACAGCCACCCCGCACACGCCGACCGGTACCGGCGGGCCGCCGAGTTCGTCGACGTGGCGATCAAGCTCTGGGACAGCTGGGAGGACGACGCGCTGGTCTTCGACACCGCGGCCGGGGTGATCGCCGACACCGACCGGGTGCACGAGGTGGCCCATCGCGGACCGGAGTTCCAGGTCCGTGGTCCGCTGAACATCCCCCGTGGGCCGCAGGGACGGCCGCTGCTGGTGCAGGCCGGCTCGTCACCGGACGGGATCGGATTCGCCGCCCGGTACGCCGAAGCGGTCTTCACCGCCCAGCAGACCCTCGCCGACGGCCAGAGCTTCTACGCCGAGCTGCGGCGGCAGGTCACCGCCGCCGGCCGGGACCCCGACCTCGTGAAGGTCCTGCCCGGCATCGCGCCGGTGATCGGCGGCACCGAGGCCGAGGCGCGGGCGCTCGCCGCCGAACTGGAGGAGCTGATCGTCCCCGACTACGCCCTCGCCCAGCTCTCCGGCATGCTCGGCATCGACCTGACCGGCCTGCCGCTGGACGGGCCGCTGCCGGAGCTGCCGGACGCCGACACCGTGCAGGCCCACCAGAGCCGCTACCAGCTCGTCACCGAGCTGGCCCGCCGCGAACAGCTCACCATCCGGCAGCTGATCGGCCGGCTCGGTGCCGGCCGGGGCCACCGGGTGGTCGCCGGCACCCCGGAGCAGATCGCCGACCAGATCGAGCTGTGGTTCAGTCGGGGCGCCGCGGACGGCTTCAACATCATGCCGCCGCACCTGCCCGGCGGGCTGGCCGACTTCGTCGACCACGTGGTGCCGGTGCTGCGCGCCCGTCGCCTGTTCCGCAGCGAGTACACCGGCCGAACCCTGCGCGAGCACTACGGCCTGCCCCGACCGGCCAGCTCGTACGCCACGCCGGCGCTGGTGCCGGCGTGACCACCGTGGAACGTCCGCAGACGGACGCCGCCGAGTTGCGGCCGGTGGACCGGGACCTGTTCCGGGCGTTGCTGCGTCGGCAGGCCACCAGCGTCACCGTGGTCACCGCGGTGGCGCGGGCCACCGACCCGGCCTGCCTGGGCGGGATCGGCGCGCCGATCCGTGCCGGGTTCACCGCCACCTCGTTCACCTCGGTGTCGCTGGACCCGCCGCTGGTCTCGTTCTGCCTCGGGGTCGACTCGTCGAGCTGGCCGGTGCTGGCCCGGGCCGAGCACGTCGCGGTACACCTGCTGGCCGCCGGGCAGCGGGAGGCCGCTCGGGTCTTCGCCACCAGCGGCATCGACCGGTTCGCCGCGTACCCGGACTGGACCGCCGGGCCGTTCGGGGTGCCGCTGCTGACCGGAGTGCTGGCCCGGCTGCTCTGCCGGGTGGTGCACCGGGTGCCGGCCGGTGACCACACGCTCGTGATCGCCGAACCGCTGGCGCTGGGCGACGGCGGCGACGGCCCGCCACTGGTGCACCACCAGGGCGGCTACACCACGGCCGTTCCGCCGGTGCCGGCGTGAGCGAGCGCAGCGAGCGAACCATTGGGCACAGCAGCGCGTCGCGTCGCGCCGGCACGCAGCGAAGCGGAGTGCCGGCGTGAGCGCACCGGCCCAGACCGACCTGCTCGCGCTGGACCGGGCCGCCCAGGACCTGCTGTTCCGGGCGGCCCGCACGGCCAACACGTTCACCGACGAGCCGGTCACCGACGCCCAGGTCACGGCGATCCACGACCTGATCCGGTACGGGCCGACCGCGTTCAACGGCCAGCCGCTGCGGGTGCTGCTGCTCCGCTCGGCGGCGGCCCGGGCCCGGCTGCTGCCGTACCTCTCGTCGGGCAACCGGGCGAAGACGGCCGCCGCCCCGCTGGTGGCCGTGCTCGCCGCCGACGTGGACTTCCACGATCGGCTGCCCGAGCTGTTCCCGCACCGCCCGCAGGCCCGGGACTGGTTGACCGACCGGGCGGCGCGGGCCGAGCAGGCACGGCTCAACGCGACCCTCCAGATCGGCTACCTGCTGGTGGGCGTACGCGCGGCCGGGCTCGCCGCCGGCCCGATGGCCGGGTTCGACGCGGCTGGCGTGACCCGGGAGTTCTTCCCGGACGGCCGGCACGAGACGCTGCTGCTGATGAACGTGGGCCGCCCCGGCCCCGACGCCTGGCACGACCGCCTGCCCCGGCTGGACGCGACGGAGGTGATCAGCATTCGGTGACCCGACTCGGGCTCAGGCCGGTACGGTCTCCCGGTCCAGGGCGAGGACCCGGGTGACGCTGCCATCTTCCTCGGCCATGTCGCGCTCGTGGACGAAGCCAAGTTTGGCCAGCAGCCCGAGCGAGGCGTGGTTGGCGTCGGAGACCGTCGCGTACACCCGGGTCAGGTCGAGGCGTTCGAAGCCGTACCGGATCACGGCCCTGGCCAGCTCGGTGCCCAGCCCGCCGCCCCATGCCGACGTCGCCAGGGCGTAGACGATCTCGTGGCCGTCGACGTCGTCGGTCCGCTTGATCTCGGCGTGCCCGACGTAGCGGCCGTCCCGGCGGACCGCCCACACGTCGAAGAGGTCGTCGGCGTAGACCCGGCTGAACACCCGTCCGAACAGGTCGGCGGCGTCCGTCACGGTCATCGGCCCGTCGCCCATGAACCGGCCCACCTCGGGGTCGGCGAGCAACGTGACGAAACCCTCGGCGTCGGCCGGCCGGTAGGGCTCCAGCAGCAGGCGCTCGGTGTGCAGGGTCGGAGTGGACATCAGCGTGGCTCCCAGGCGTCGGGCAGGGCGGTGAGCTTGCGGACGTGGGCTGGCAGCCGGCCACTGACGATCTCGGCGAGGCTCACCTCGTCGACCACCCGCCGCACGGCGGCGCGCACCGCCACCCACAGGCCGGGCAGGTTCTCCGCCGAGCCCTCGTACCGGGTCTCCTCCGGGCGCAGGCCGCGTACCCCGGCCAGCGGGCCCTCCACGGCGCGCAGCACCGCGCCGACGGTCACCTCCCGCGGCGGGCGGGCGAGCGTGTAGCCACCCTCGGCGCCGCGCTGGGCGCGGACGACGCCGGCCCGGCGCAGATCGGCCAGGACCGCCTCCAGGAACTTGCGGGGCATGTCCTGCTCTGCGGCGATGGCCTGGGTGGACAGCAGCGAGGGGTACGCGGTGGCGAGGCTGAGCGCCGCCCGTACCGCGTAGTCACCGCGCGCGGAGATCTGCACCCTGCCATCATGCCCGGCCGCCGCCGCTGTCTGGTCTGGCGGGCTACCAGGGTCGGATGGCGTGACCGCCGTTGGCCGGTTCGCCGGGGTTGCCGGGTCGGAACCGCCCGCCGTTGGCGCTCGCCGCCTCGACGGGCGGGCGGGGCCGGACCACCCGGACGGCCGGTTGCTCCCGGGCGGCCCGGAACGCGCCGGGGCTGACCCCGACCTCCCGGGTGAAGAAGCGGCCGAAGTTGGTGGGCTCGGAGAAACCGAGATCCCGGCCGATCCGGGCGATCGGCTCATCGGTGGCGGCGAGCAGCCGCCCGGCCTGCAACGCGACCCGCTCGTCGATGACCTGTTTGGCGCTGCGCCCGGTGACGGCCAGGCAGGCACGGGTCAGGGTCCGCACCGAGCAGCCGAGGCTGGCGGCATAGTCCTCCACCCGCCGGGTGTGCTGGTAGTCGTCCTCCACCGCCCGGCAGAACCGCTGGAACGTCTCCGCCTCGGGTCGGGGCGGAGACCGGTCCGCACCGGGCAGGGTCAGGCGCAGCAGCAGTACGGCGAGTTGGTGGCGGAGCAGGGCGCGGGCGGCGGAGCTGTCGCCATGCCGCTGGCAGTCCACCGCGAGCTGACTCACCTCGCTGATGACGGCGTCCTCGTCCTCACCGGCCAACTGCCGCCAGGTCGGCGCGTCCGGGTCGACGTCGAAGCCGCTGAGCGCCTGGGCGTCCCAGCCGACCACGGTGGCGTCGAACTGCGGACCGGCGCAGCGCAGCACCTGGCCGGCATGGACCCGCAGCAGCGTGCCCGGTCGGCACGGCAGCAGGTGGAAATCCAGCTCGGCGTCCCCATGCCCACGGGTGGTGAGGATCAACAGCTCCCGCTCGACGAGCACCGGCCGACGCCAGCCACGGTCACCGGCCAGGTCGGCCAGCGCGAACGTGGCCATCTCGTCGGGTACGGGTCGAGCCGTTCCGATCGGTGGCGCGGTGAAGGGACCGGTGGAGAGCATCGCCTGCGACGGTAGCCCGAACCGCAGGTCACCGCATCCCCGACCGATGATGCCCGCCGCACCGGACCCGGCGCGCCGCCACGGGGTTGTCGCGGTCCCGACAGCCGGGCTACGTTACCCGGCGGTAGCGCCGTCCGGTTTCGGCCCGCCCGGCGCCCCGCCGGCCGTACGCCGAGCCGGCGGACCTCGCCGACTCGCGATGGGATGGGCATGACGCAGCTGTTCTCGGTCGAAGGCAAGACAGTCCTGGTCACCGGCGGGTCGCGGGGGATCGGTCTGATGATCGCCCAGGGCTTCGTCCGGGCCGGCGCGCAGGTGATCATCTCGTCCCGCAAGGCGGACGTCTGCGAGGCGGTCGCCAAGGAGCTCTCCGCCGAGGGTCGCTGCGAGGCCATCCCGGCCGACCTCAGCGACGACGCCGGCGCCGAGGGGCTGGCCGCCGCCGTGCGGGAGCGCTTCCCTCGCCTCGACGTGCTGGTCAACAACGCCGGTGCGACCTGGGGTGCGCCGCTGGAGAACTACCCGGAGGCCGCGTTCGACAAGCTCTGGGCGGTCAACGTCAAGGCCGTCTTCCGGCTGACCACCGCGCTGCTGCCGGCGCTGCGCGCCGCCGCCAGCGCCGACGACCCAGCTCGCGTGATCAACATCGGGTCGATCGACGGCGTCCGGGTGCCGTGGCTGGAGGTGTACGCGTACTCGGCCACCAAGGCGGCCGTGCACATGCTCACCCGCAGCCTGGCCCACCAACTGGCCGGCGAGCAGATCACCGTCAACGCGATCGCGCCCGGCCCGTTCGAGAGCAAGATGATGGCGTTCGCGCTGAACGACCCGACGAGCCGGGCCACCATCGAGCAGCAGGTGCCGCTGGGTCGCATCGGCCGCCCCGAGGACATGGCCGGCACGGCCATCTATCTGTCCTCGCGGGCTGGCGCGTACCTCACCGGTGCGGTCATCCCGGTCGACGGCGGCATCACCACGCACGGTTGAGGCGCCGGCCGACCCGGGGCGGGCGGGCCCGCGTACCCCCGGGTGTGCCGGAGCCGCGCGGTCGGCAGATCCGCGCGGCCCCGTGATGGCCGGTGTTGCCCGTTCGGGCGGTGGTCAGCGACCGGCGAGCAGCCGGTTCACCGCCGTGTCGACGTCCAGGTGCTCGGCCTCCCGGCCGCGCGGGACGACGACGTAGGTCCGTCGAAGGAAACGCACCAGGACGCTGCGCGGCACCTCGAAGAGGGCGTTGCCGTCCGGTGACGAGAGGGCCAGCGCGACGAAGTCGCCGCGCGGGGTGGCCCAGGGCCAGACCCGCACATCCCCGATTCCGGCTGGCTCGTCCAGGCCGGTGACCAGCAGTTCGCGAGCAAAGGACCAGCTCACTGCCTCGCCACCAGCCGATTCGGCATGGAACAGGACATGGACCGCATACGGGTCAGCAGGGTCGTAACGCAGACTGGCACGCACCGGCAATGCGGTGGCGTCAGGCGCGACGAGCCTTAGCGACGTCTCGACCTCTACGGTCGTCGGTCGAATGACACTCATGGACGTTCTCCCCCCGGCACCGCTGCGGAACGCGCGTGTCCCGCTTTTCCCATACTCAGGTGCTACTCCTGGCTACGCTCCGCCATACGCTGACTTCACCCAGTGGTGGGAAGGGGGACGGAAACGCCTCGTGAATGCGAGGATTCATGTAGGATTTCCGGTTCTGCCCAGTGCGTGATCCCGCCCGGCATCGGGTGGTTCAGTCGTCGACTTACTCCGGTAACGTCCAGTCGACCGTTGCAGTGACGGGCCCGAGCGACACTGGGGGGTGAAATGGTTACGAACCGATCCTCAGTGGATCCGGCTGCGGCGTCCGGCCCACCGAACGTCGCGGTCCGAGCAGCCGAAAAGCGGGGGTACGGAGTGCCGAGGAAGCAGCCCGAGTGGTCCGGTCGGCCGGGGTCCGACGCGGGACGGACCGGCGGTGGCGCGCGCGCCGGTGATGGCGGTGCTGACCAGTCCGGCGATGGCGCGGATCGTGCCGGCGGCGGTGGTGGGGGTCGTGGTGATGCGGGTCGTGGTGCCGGTGGCGTCATCGTCGTGGCGGACCCGCCGCGGCACCCGCGCTGGCGGGGGCGAATCTCGACCACCCTCGACCTGATCCGGGCCAACCCCACCGGCCGGATCGCCCTCAAGGTCTTCATCGCGATCGCCGGTGCGCTGGTGGTGACCATCGGCATCGCCCTCATTCCGCTTCCCGGGCCGGGCTGGCTGCTGGTTATCGCCGGGCTGGGCATCTGGGCCGTCGAGTACCACTGGGCCCGCCGGCTGCTCGGCTTCACCCGCCGACACGTGCATGGCTGGACGCAGTGGGTGAAGCGGCAGTCACTGCTTGTGCGGATCGTGCTCGGCTCGGTCGGCCTGGTCTTCGTGGGCGTGGTGGTCTGGCTGTCGCTCAAGTACAGCCTCGGCATCGACGTGGTGGCGAAGGCGATGCACTACGTCGCGACGCACTGACCCCGGATTTCCGGTCTGGTTCCACGATCGGGTAGAGTCATCGGCGCTGAGGGCGATTAGCTCAGTGGGAGAGCGCTTCGTTCACACCGAAGAGGTCGCTGGTTCGATACCAGCATCGCCCACTCTCAGTTCCGCAGGTCAGAGGCCGCTTCCCGGGTTCGGGAGGTGGCCCTTCTGTTGTCGTACAGCAGCCCGGCTATTGCGTTAGCGATTCGCCGAGGCGCTTGAGTGCGTCGCTGGTCGCTCTCGATGAGACCTGGGTGTATATCTCCATCGTCACCGAGAAGCGGGCGTGCCGGAGGATCTGCATGGCAAGTCGCGGGTGGACGTCGAGGTCGGCCAGGAGCGTGGCGCAGGTCCGCCTCGCGTCGTGGACGGTGATCAGCTTGACTCCTGCCTTGTCGCATCGGGTCTGCCAGGATCGCTGGAAGTTGCGGGGCTCGATGGGTGTGCCATAGCGGGTGGTGAACACGAGGTCGTTCTCGTGCCACGCCCTGCCGGCGGTTGCTCGGGCTTCGTCACGTTGCTCGCGTCGCAGCTTCAACGCGGTCAGGCAGATGTCGGGCAGGGGCAGGGTGGCGTCGGACGCCTGGGTCTTGGTGTCGCGGTGCAGGAGTTGCCCGCGCACGCGTTGCAGTTGGCGGCCGATCGTCAGCTCTCCGGCGTCGAGGTCGACGTCCTCCCCGGTGAGTCCCAACGCCTCGCCTTTCGCAGACCGACGACGAGGACCAGGGCGTAGGCGGCGTAGAGCGGGTCCTCGTCGTGGCGGGCGGACTCCAGGAACGTGCGGGTCTCGTGGCAGCTCGACTGTCCGAATGCCTGTCGTATGGGGTTCTCCGCGGCTTCGGACACAAGTTGAACCTCGGGCCTGGCACTGCAGATCGTCGTCGGATTCGTGTCGGCGAGTTACGAACCACGGCGCTGTGAGGTCCCAGAAGTGCTCCGCTCGCTGTCGGATGGCAAGCTCGTGACCCATGATCGATGATTTCGCGAAGGACTGCCTGCATGGCCGGCTCAAGGGGATCCGGGAGGCACTGGTGTGGAAGCTCGACGGCCTGTCCGAGTACGACATCCGGCGTCCCCTGACAGCGACGGGGACCAACCTCCTCGGCCTGGTGAAGCACATGGCGACGTTGGAGGCCTGGTATTTCGGTGAGGTCTTCGGCCGCCCGTCCCCGGATGCGCTGGGGCGATGGCAGGACGCGGACGGCAGCGACCTGTGGGTGACCCCGGACGAGACCCGCGAACAGATCATCGACTTCTATCAGCGTGCCTGGGGGCATGCGGACGCGACGATTCAAGCGCTTCCCCTCGACGCGCCCGGCCACGTGCCGTGGTGGTCGCGGTCGGACGTCAAGCTGTTCGCCATCATGATCCACGTCCTTCAGGAGACCACCCGGCATGCCGGACACGCCGACATCCTGCGTGAGCAACTCGATGGCCGCACCGGGATGAGGCCTGAGTACGAGGAGCAGATCGACACGGCGGCCCGCGAGGCGTACCGGGCGAAGATCGAGCGGGCCGCGCAGGAAGGGGCGGGCGGCTCGCGTCATGCCGGCCTGTCCGACACGCATGGTGCATAGTGCCGCACCGTAGAGCTGCTGCGCCACGATGGTCGTCGGGAGAGATCTGGGAGACGAGCTTGCTAGCGAGACCCGTCCGTACCCAAGCATGCCGACGACTGCCCCCACTCGAAGCAGCGCAAATAGTTGTCGATGCATGTCGGGGCCCCGACCTGACCTTGTTCACACCGAAGGGGTCACTGGTTCAAACCAAGCAGGGCCCACCAGCTCCGAGGGGGCTGGACGAGACGGCCTGCTCGATGATCGCCAGAGCAGCACCGGATGCCGATACGTCAACCGGCCGTGATTCCGTGATACGGGGTCATGGCCGTCACCGTGGTGGCCGTGGCTGCCGCCGTCGCCTGGCGCGCGGTCCGGCCGTGATCGGCGACGAGTACGGCTGAGGGGCCTCGGTGACCCAGCTGTTGTGGTCGTGCACGCCCCACTGCCACAGCGCCGCCAGTACGGGCCGCAGTGATTGCCCACGCTCAGTGAGCTGGTATTGCACCCGGCCGTCAGTGAACCGCCGCTCGACGATGTCGTAGTCCTCGAGCAACCGAAGCCGCTCGGTCAACACCTTGGCGCTGATCGGACTCACGCTGCGGCGCAGGGCGAGGAAATGTCGGGCACCGCTCAGCAGTTCCCGAATGATAAGTGCGTTCCACTTTCCACCCACGATCTCCAGCGTGCGGGACACGGGACAATCGTTGGCTGCGAGATCGTGGGACCGCCACTCATGCGCATCGATCATCTGTGCAGTGCCCTCTGGTTACTTGAAGGAAACCGGTGTCATCACGCCACACTCAGCCAGTCTCACCGATATGACAGGAGACTGACATGACGCACACCACGGTAACGATCACCCGAATCGGCGGCCCGACGGTTCTGCTGGAACTGGACGGCGTACGGCTCCTGACCGATCCCACCTTTGACGATGCCGGAACGCAGTACCGGCATGGTCCGCTGTCGTGGACCAAACACCAGGGGCCGGCCATTCCCGTCGCTGCACTCGGGCGGGTCGACGCGGTGCTGCTCAGCCACGATGAGCACATCGACAACCTAGACCGTAGTGGGCGCGCCTTGCTGGCCCAGATCCCGATGACCATCACCACCCCGGCGGCCGCGCTCAGGCTCGCTGGCGGCGCAGTCGGCCTGCGGACGGGCGCGCACGTTGCCATGCGCGGCACCTCTGGTGACCTGAGCATCACCGCGGTCGACGCTCAACACGGCCCCGAGCCGCTGCTGCCTGTCCTCGGCCCGGTGACCGGCTTTCTGATCCAGCCCGCCAAGGGCCCGGCCGTGTACCTCAGCGGCGACAATGTATCCACCCATGCCGTGACCACCGCTGCCGACCTGGCCCCGATCGGGCTGGCCGTGCTACATGGCGGAGCAGCTCGTCTGGCACCATTCGGTGACGCGCTCCTGTCGTTCTCCGCGGCGGATATCACTCACGCCACGAAGCTGCTCGGAGACTGCCCTGTCCTCGTCGTACACGACGACGGCTGGAGCCACTTCCACGAGGACGCAAGCACCGTGAAGGCGACCTTCGCCGCTGAGGGACTGTCCCACAGGCTGCTGGCGCCGCAGCTCGGGCAACCAGTGACCGTGTCGCTGGCGGCCGGCCCGACCATGCTCGGTCACCCGTGACAGCACACAAGGGTTTGCTCGATTACGGGTCACCGCCGATGCCGCACTCCACGGCGTGCCGCCGCTTGTGGTGCTCGGGGTCGAAAGTCGGTGGACGGCCGCCCTTCGACCCCGGGCTCCGTTAGTGACAGGCACGGGAGCTCATCCGCCGGAGCCACCCGGCGCCGAGGCGGAGGTCCACTCCGGCCGCGTGTGGATCAAACTGGCGAGCAAATTACGCCACCGAGGGCCGCCCTCCGGCCGGCCGGTCGGCGACCGCCTCATGGAGAGCGGTGAGCAGGCCGCGGGGACGGCGATCGGGATACTCGGCCCGCGCTTCATTCATCGCGTACGAGAATGCGACCTGCCGATCCGGCCAGGCCCCGTGCCGGGAACCGCCCGCGCCCGCATGGCCGAACGCGTCAGCCGCCGGTCCGAAGACCTGTGCCGCGGTGGCGAGCTCGAATCCGGCGCCGTAGGCCATCGGGCTGCCCCACAAGGGGGAGATGCCCTGGCGCCGCTCCCGTCGACCGAGTTCCACGGTGGAGGCCTGGAGTACGCGCACGCCGTCCAGGGAACCGCCGGCGGCCAGACAGGCGTAGAACCGGGCCATCGATCTTGCGGTGGCGAACGCGCCCACTGCGGCCAGCCCAGCGCGGCGAAACTTCGGGCTGTTCCACAGGTCCGGTGAGTCGGGGACGACGAGCGGATTGTGGGTGAGCACCGCGAGCGGGTCGTTGCTGGCTGGTTGTGCGTCGAGAAGGAAACCGGGGGCGGCCAGCATGGTGGACGCCCGGTCGTGCTGGTCGTCCGGCAGCCCGATCCAGACGTCGAGTTCCAGTGGGCGGGCGAACTCGTCGGCGAAGAAGGCGCCAACCGTGCGCCCGTCCACTCGCCGGACCAGTTCGTCAACGAGCCAGCCCCAGGTGAGGGCGTGGTAGATGAACCCGGCCCGCGCATCGGTCTCGGGTGGCTGCTCGGCGAGCAGCTTGGCCATGATGTCGTGATCAAGCAGGTCGTCGTCAGTGACTGGCTGCCGCACGCCGGGCAGCCGCGACTGGTGCGACAGGATGTCTCCGACGGTGACGGCGCCCTTGCCGGCCGCCGCGAACTCGGGCCAGTACCGGGCGGCGGATGCATCGAGGTCGAGCACGCCGCGCTCGACGAGCAGCAGTACGCAGGCGGTGGCGAGACCCTTTGTCCCCGAGAAGATCAGCTGCAGGGTGTCGGCCTGCCACCGGCGGCCGGTGTCCGGATCGGCGACCCCGCCCCACAGGTCTACCACGAGGTCTCCCTTGTGGTAGACGCTGAAGGCGGCGCCCGTCTCGCCGAGTTCGGTGAAGCTTCGCTCGAATGCGTCGGCCACTGGTTCAAATCCGGCAGCGGTGAATCCTTCGACCACAGGATGTTTCCTTCCTCAGCGTTTGGCAGTGGACAGCAGCGTCAGCGCGGCCTGCTTGGCGTGCTCCGCGGCGGCATCGGCGGTGTCGTGATGGTCGGCGACGACGGTGGCGCCCTCGATCAGGATCAGCAGTTGCCGGGCCAGCACCTGCGGTTCACGCGCTCCGGCGCGCTGCGCGATGCCGGTCAGGAGGTTGAGGTAACGGCCCAGATGTCGGACGGCAACCGTGCGGGCGGGGTCGGCGTGGTGCTGCGTGGCGGCGTTGACGATGGCGCAGCCCCGGAAGGCCGGCTCGGCGTACCAGGTGCCGAGGGCGTCGAAGATCGCCGCCAGCTCTGCCTCGGGATCCGGCCCGGCCGCCTGTGCCACGTCGGTGAGCCAGCGGATGACCCGATCGCTGCGGGCAGCGAGGACGGCATCGACGAGCCCTTCCTTCGAGCCGAAGTGACGGTAGAGCGTCTCCTTGGACGCACCGACCGCGGCGCACAGCTCGGCGATCCCGACACCGTCGAGCCCTCGCTCATAGAGCAGGTCGGTGGCGCAGGCAAGGATCGCTTCCCGGGTGCGCGCCGGATCGAGTGAGGTTCCTTTGGCCACTGGCATGAAGCAGATGGTACCGATCGGTTCGATCTTTCGCTAGGGTCATCGTACCGCTCGGTACCATCACTGAAGGGAGTTGCATGACCCTCGAAACACCCGTTGCCGCCTCGCGGGCGATGCCCTGGTGGCCGTCCATCGGCCTCGCCCTCGGCACCGCCTCCGCTCTGGGGCTCGGCCGTTTCGCCTACGGACTGTTCGTGCCGGCCATGTCCCAAGACCTGCAGTGGACGATGACCACCGCCGGGGCGCTGACCGCCGCGAACGGCGCCGGATACCTGCTTGGCGCCGTTCTCTCCGCAGCAGTGATCCGCCGTGCCGGACTGACGGCGACGTTCCGCGCCGGGATGGTCCTGACTGCCGTGGCGCTCGCCACCACAGGCCTGGGCCTGTTGACGTTGGGACGCGCGGCGGCCGGACTCGGCGGAGCGCTGACCTTCATCTCCGGCGCTGCCCTGGCATCCCGACTCGCCGACCGCGCCGCAACCCTGACCCCCGTGACCGTCTACTTCGCTGGTGCGGGAGGTGGCATCGCGATCACCGGCGCCGGCATCCCGCTCCTGCTGCACGTCCACCCTGAGCGCTGGGTGGTCGGCTGGTGGGCGCTGGCTGGTGCGGCCGCACTGGCCAGCGCGGCCAGCTGGCGCGCGGCGGCCGTCCGCGACGCCACCACGCCGACCGCGGCGGTAAGCGGGAGGCACCTGTGGCCTCAACGACGGATCGCTGCGGCATATCTGCTGTTCGGTGCCGGTTACATCGGCTACCTGACGTTCCTGTCGGCGTACCTGGTCGACCGGCACGCATCGCTGCCCATGGTCTGCCTCACATGGATCCTGGTCGGAGCGAGTGCGATGGCCGCACCCGTCCTGTGGAGCCGCCCGATCGTGACCTGGGGCGGCAACCGACCGCTGTGCGTGATGCTGCTGGGCGTCGCTGCAGCGGCCGCGCTGGCCAGAGCAGCGCCTACAGCGGCCGGGACGACGGCATCCGCCGTGTTGTTCGGCCTGGCGTTCATGATGGTCCCGGCCGCCGTCACCGCCCATGTCACTCGAAGCGTGCCACTCGAAGCGACCAGCGCCACGCTCGCAGCATTCACCGTGGTGTTCGCGATTGGCCAGTCCATCGGCCCATGGATCTCCGGGATCCTGGCCGATCACAATGGCGCGGGCGCGACCCTGACCGTAACAGCGCTGCTGTGCACGCTGGCCGCGTTTCTGGTCGTCAGGCGATCGGCGGAACCGGCCGGTGCCAGGGGATGACGGCCGAGGGTTGGCGGCTGGCCCTTCCGCATCGCGTCGACATGGGCCCGGTGATGGACCGGCGCCCGAGGGAGTGCAGCGCGCAAGAGGCGGCCGTTCGCTTGGCAGGACCGCCGCCGCACCCTTGGTTCGACGCTCATCTAGGTTGACATCTCTCGAAACAGAAGCCAAGATTCCTGCGAATGACTGGTTAGAGATCTATCGAGATAGGATCGAGATGTTCGTCGATGCAGGTGCGCACCAACCCGCGATGCGCGCGAGGGTCTGATCCGATGCGTGCCGCCTACATCAAGATGACCCTGGCGACCGTGCTGCTCGGCTCCTATCTGGTCGTCAGCAAACTGATCCTGCGCGAGGTGCCGGTCTTCACGGCCACGTTCATCAGGCTCGTTACCGCCAGCCTCGTGTTGGCCGTGTACGTGGCGCTCAAGCCTCCAGGCCGGGTGCGTCCCGGCCGCAGGGACCGTGCGGTGCTGTTCACCCAGACCCTGCTCGGCGTCTTCTTGTTCAGCGTGTTCGCCATGTACGGGGTCAGGCTCACCGGCGCCATCGAAGCGGGAGTCATTCTGGGCATGGTGCCGATCTCCATCAGCATGGTCGGCCTGCTGCTTCTGCGGGAGTCGATGTCGGCCCGCCGGGGAGGGGGCATCGCCGTCGCCGTGCTGGGTGCCTTGAGCATCAATGTGATGAGCGTTCAGGCGCTGGACGGCCCGTCAGGTTCCCACGTGGCGTTCGGGTCCCTGTTGCTGGCTTGTGCGGTGGTGTGCGAGGCCGTATTCCTGACCTTCGGCAAGCTGCTGTCCAGGCCTGTTCCTCCAGCTGCGCTGTCTCTCATCCTGTCGACCGTCGGTGCTGTCATGTTCGCCGTACCGGCCGCCGTCGAGTTCGATTGGGCCATGATCACCGCCATTTCTGGTCAGGCCTGGGCTTTGATGATCTATACCGGCGTGGCCGTGAACGGCGTGGCCGTGGTTCTCATGTACGACAGCCTTGACACCGTCGATACCACGGTCGCGGCGGCCTTCACCGCCCTCACGCCGGTCAGTGGCGCTGTCCTGTCCGTGCTGCTCCTCGGTGAGAGGCTGCATCTGTACCACCTGACCGGCATGGTGCTCGTGGTGCTCGGTGTCTTCATCGTCGCCAAGGAGACGAACCGACGGCCCAGGCGCCGCTCGGACCATACGGAGCCTGGTGTCCTTCGCAGTGGGGTTGCCGAGACGACCAGCTAGCGCAGACTGGTCAAGCGGCGAACTGGCTGAGAAGGACGCATCAGCCACCTCAAACACCGCTACGACCGGGACCGCAGCCAACGATCCCGGGATACCGCCTCGGCCACACCCATGCACAGCCACCCCCGCCCGAACTACTTCTTCAGGTCGACGTAGTTAGCCGCGCGGCCTGCCCACACCGGGCTGTCCACGTAGTGGTTGTCGTAGCGGTCCTGGGTCTCGCCGACTTCCTGCCAGGTGGCTTCGCCCTGGTGCACCTTGTCGAGCAGTCGGTAGTAGTCGAACCGGGGCTTGCCGGGGGTGATTACGACGAGGAAGTCGACGTCCTGGTCGTCGGCGGGGGCGAAGGCATGCGGGGTGTTCGGCGGGACGAAGAGCACGTCTCCCTTGTGCAGGGTGTGCAGTTCGTCGCCGACGAGCATCTCGAGGGCGCCGTCGAGCACGAAGAACAGCTCGCCGGAGTGGGTGTGCAGGTGCGGCGGCGCGCCGTCGGTGCCGTGCTTGAGCAGGGTGCGGTTGCTGGTCAGGGCGCCGCCGGTGTGCTCGGGGTCGAGCAGCAGCGTGATCACGCTGGCCGGGTCGCTGTCGAGAACCTCGGCCTGGGCTGCGCGTACCAGTGTCATTGTCGGCTCCTTCGTTGTTTGACTGTTTCCTGGACACTAGATGTCCAGGATTGTTCGGCGCTAGTGATCATGGCATGGGTCACAGATTCTGGACATGTAAAGTCCAGGACTATGCGGATGAGTCAGGGCGTCGAATGGGCCCTCCACACGTGCCTCAACCTGAGCTGGCTGGACGCCCCGGTGCCAACCGGCACCCTCGCGGCGTTCTACGAGCTGCCGCCGGCCTACCTGAACAAGCAACTCCAGGCCCTGGTCCGGGCCGGGATTCTGACGTCGACCTCGGGGCCGCGCGGGGGCTTCCAGTTGGCCCGGGCCCCGGGGTCGGTCTCCCTGTTGGACATCGTGGCCGCGATCGAGGGCCCGGAGGAGTTGTTCCAGTGCGACCAGATCCTCAGCAAGGGGCCGGGGGAGCACGCGGGCGTCGATTATCGACAGTCCTGCGCGTTCGCCCAGGCCATGCGGGGTGCCGACCTGGCCTGGCGGCGGGAGTTGGCCGGCAAGACCGTGGCTGACGTCCGGGCCGACGTCGAGCGCGGGCACCCCGAAGCCCCGGCCAACACCCGGGCCAGGATCGCGCAACTTCGCTAGGACTATTGCTTTCCGCGTCGCTCAGCGTGGCTGTGCTTTGCCTTGTGGCCGCGGGCCGTGTTCGAGGGTTGCTAGGAAGCTGTCGGCCGCGTCCTGGACGCGGTCTTGGTCGCCCGTGGCCAGCAGGTCGAGCAGCAGCCCACGGATCGTCGCGATCACCAGGGTGGCCGTGCGCGTCGCTGTCTCCACGTCGGTGCCCGGTCTTTGCGCATCGACCAGGGCGCTCATCCAGTCGGTCACGACGCGATCGAGGAACTCCGTGAACTGTTGCGGTGCCTGTAGAGCACGTCCGTAGACCGCGAAGAACAGTCGGAACTCCGCCCACTGGCGCGGGTCGGAGGCGCGGGTCCAGACCGCACGCGCGGCCGCAGCCAGGTCAGGCTGGTCGCCGACCGCTTCGCTCGTGGCCGTGAAAGCACGCTCCCGCAACCGTCCGAGTATGGCCTCGAGCATCTGCTCCTTGGTGCCGAAGTGATGGACCAGTGTTGTGGTCGACACCCCGAGGGCGCGGGCCACCGGCCGCCACGACAGCTCGGCGAACCCGTGCTGCATCGCGTAGTCGACCGCGGCGTCGAGCAGGTCGGCCCGTCGCTGGTGGTTGACCGGCCGTCCCGTCATCGCTGCCTCGTGATCCCTCTGGGTTGCGGTTCCTAGAACGATCGTACTACATTCGTTCCTTGTACGGTCGTTCTAGGAACTGGGAGTTCCTCATGCGTGTGTTCGTTACCGGAGCGTCGGGCTGGGTCGGTCGAGGGCTCGTCCCCGAGCTAATCTCCGCCGGCCACAAGGTCACCGGGCTGGCCCGCTCGGATGCGGCGGCCCAATCCCTGCGGGCGATGGGGGCCGAGGTCCGCCCGGGATCTCTCGACGACCTCGACGCCCTGCGCGACGCGGCCGCCGCCTCCGACGGCGTCGTCCACCTCGCGTTCAAGCACGACATGTTCTTCGCCGGCGACTTCGCCAGCGCCACCGACGCCGATCGCGCGGCGATCGACGCCTTTGGCGAAGCCCTCGCCGGCACCGGCAAGCCGTTCGTCATGGCCTCCGGCATGCTCGGCGTGCTCGGGCTACCGTCCGGTGTCGTCGCCACCGAACGCGACGGGCTGGCCCCGGACACCGGCAGCACGGGCCCGATCAGCGGCGCCGGCGGACGGATGGCAAACGCCCGGCACGCTCTCACGCTCGCCGGCCACGGGGTCCGCTCCTCGATCGTGCGGCTCCCACCGGCCACGCACGGCAAGGGCGACAACGGCTTCACCACCACCGCGATCGGCTTCGCGCGCCAGAAGGGCGCCGCTGCGTACGTCGGCGATGGCAGCAACCGCTGGCCCGCCGTCCACCGCGATGACGCCGCGCGACTGTTCCGCCTCGCGGTCGAGTCCGCGCCGGCCGGCTCAGTGCTGCACGCGGTCGGCGACGAGGGCGTGCCGATCCGTGTGGTCGCCGAGACTCTCGCCGCACATCTGCACCTTCCCGCAGTCTCCGTCAGCCCCGAGGAAGCTGCCGACTACGTCGGCTGGCTCGGCGGCCTCTGGGCAATCGACGGGCCCGCCTCGGCGCAGATCACTCGTGACCTTCTCGGATGGCAACCTGCGGGCCTCGGGCTGATCGCCGACCTCCAGCAGGGCCACTACTTCGCCTGAGTGCGGGCCCCGCCCCAGTCCGAGCTCAGTGGCGAGCCGGACGAGATTTTCTCTAGGCTGCCCGGGTGCAGATCGACTTGGTTGCTCTGATCGTCGACGACTACGACACCGCGATCGAGTTCTTCGCTGGCGTGCTGGGTTTCGACCTCGTGGAGGACTCACCCGCACTGACGAATGACGGGAGACCCAAGCGGTGGGTCGTTGTCCGGCCGCCGGGTGCACAGACCGGAATTCTACTCGCTCGTGCGGATGGAGACCGTCAACGCGCTGCTGTGGGTGACCAGGCAGCAGGGCGGGTCGGCTTTTTCCTCCGGGTCGACAACTTTGATGCCTCGTACGCGCGCTTGGTCGAAGCCGGGGTCACCTTCGTCCGAGCGCCGCGCACCGAGCCTTACGGCCGGGTCGCGGTCTTCCTCGATATCGCCGGTAACCGCTGGGATCTTCTCGGCGAGGGCTGACTCCCTTGACCCTGCGGTATCTGCCGCAGATTGTTCGTCCCGGTTCCCAGCCGGCGTTCCTCGCCGATGTCCGCTCCACCGAGGACCGCGCTCCGCGACCGGCGCTCGCATCCAGACGTGACTGACCCGTCTCATGTCACAGAGGTAGCCGCTCCGACGGTGCCAGTCGACCTCAAGTCAGGCGGCTTCAGTCAGCGGGACTCTGTCGCCCCGATCGGCGTCGCCCTGCTGGTCACCGGCGCCGACGATTACCGCTGGAACTGGGCTAGTTTCTGCGGGTTGAGGACGATCAGCACTCGTTCGATTCCGGCGGGTGAGGCGTCGATGGTGACCAACGCGACCGCTGTTCCGGGCCGCGACATGAGGATCGCGGCTTGGCCGTTGGATTCGACGATCTCCGTTGAGAGGTCGTGGCCGAACTTCCGGATCAGTCCCAGGATGTAACGCGCGACGTTGTCACGTCCGACGATGGGTACCTGGGCGGCCCGTACGGTGCCGCCGCCGTCGGCATAGGAGGTGGCTGTTGTGGCGAGCAGTTCCTCGAGCCGGGTCAGCTCACCGGACCGGGCGGCGGCGAGAAAGGCACACAGCAGGCGGCCGTGGTCGGCGCGGGCGACCGGATCGCGCCGCTGCTGGGCCAGGTGCGTACGGGCGCGTCGGCCGAGCTGTCGTGCGTACGCCTCGCTGATGTCGAGTACCTCGCCGATCCGCCGGAACGGGTAGTCGAACGCCTCGCGCAGCACGTACACCGCCCGCTCGGCCGGGGTGAGCCGTTCCAACAGGAGCAGCACGGCAAGTCCGAGTGACTCGTTCCGTTCGGCCTGGAGTGTCGGGTCGGCGGAGGTGTCGACGGGCTCGGGTAGCCACGGTCCGGGATACAGCTCGCGTCGGGCGCGAGCCGATGTCGCGGCGTTCAGAGCGAGCCGAGAAGTCGTCGTGACCAGGAACCCGATTGGGTCCCTTACCTGGCTGCGATCGGTCTGTTGCCACCGAAGCCAGGCTTCCTGCACGACGTCCTCCGCCTCCGCGACACTTCCGAGCATTCGGTAGGCGATGCCGAAGAGCCGCGGACGGACCGCGTCGAACACCTCTAGCGCGCCGATCAGTGTCCCGTCTGTCCCTCGCCCTACCATGACCGCCCGCCTCGTCGCTTCTATCCCTGAATCTGCAGGTGATTTCGAACTACCGCCGATATCGCCACTGTCCGTTGGGCACCAGCGCATACAGATACCCCTACGCGGCCGGACTACAGCATTGGTGCATGGCGCCAGGCACCCCACCTCTGAGGTGGAGGGCCTGCAACATGGAGGCGACCTGCTCGATCGGCGGTCTGGCCACCGGAGCGGGGCGGCGACGAGTCGAGCAGACCGATACAGATCTGCACGAGCGTGCCGACGAGCCAAAGGAAGGGCCTGTCGATGCCGTCCTGTTCGTCGTCCGGCATCGTGTACCAGCCGGCGTACGTCTCCTGCACCGCGTGTTCGGCCACGTGGACCGAACCGAGCAGGTGATATGCGAGGTTCTTGAGGAGGCGTCGTTCGGCGACGACGACGCAGAACGTGCTGGGTAACGCGTTTGACCGAGGTGGCCGGCGGGGTTCGGGAACCATCGTTTCTCCCACTGGTTGGTCCGGAAGGTTCAGTGGGCGGCCCGAGCCGACTCGAAGTTGCGCCGAGCCACTCGACGGTCGCGCAGCACCGTCAGCAGGATGATCACCAGGCCGATGAGCGCCACGGCCGCGTTTGCGGTGGTGAGGAGGATCGCCTCACCTACCGTCGCCTGCTCCATGTTCGTGATGTGGAAGAAGAAATGCGGCACCGCGAAGACCGAATAGGCGCCCGCGGCAGGGATGACGAAGTGGGCCCTGGGTTTGACCGCCGCGATGCCCAGCAGCAGGGCGATCGCCAGTGATGCCGTACCGAAGTCCCGCGCGTAGTGCTCGCTGAACGGCGGCGTGAGGTCCACCGTCGGGAAGTTCGTGTAGAAGCTGGCCGGCCAGAACGCGTTCCAGGCCCCGACCACGAGGTTGTCGACAAACAAGATCGCCAGCGCGATGCGGATCATGATGGTCACGAGTTGTTGCTCCTTGCGCTGTCTCGGATGGCCGCCGCTGGTGGGCGAGTGTCACCAGGTACGGACCGAGCAGGTCTCCGATTCGTGACAGATGGCTCGGCGGCGAGCTCTGCTGTCACGGATCGGGGGGCCGCTCGGTCCAGTTCGCAGATGCCGCGGTCGTTCGCGGCGGAGGGGAGCACGCCATGAAGAGAAGCGTTGCGGCAGGCGTGACCGGCGAGTCGGACACCGGTCGGGCGCCTCGCATTCGTCGTACCGTCGGATTGATCGTCGCGGTCGCGCTTGCTGCCGGTCTCCCGCTGGCGGTCACGCCCGCCCCCGCGGTCGCCCACGGCGCGACGCATTCGATCACGCCGGCCGCCGGTGCCGCGCTCGCGACTGCTCCGGAACGGGTCGAGGTGGTGTTCGCCGCCGAGATCATGTCTGACAGCACCGTCACGATCATGGACCACACGGGTACGGATTGGGCCGGCGGTCGGCCGGCTGTCCAAGGAGCGACGCTGATCGACCAGGTGAAAGCAGGTATGCCCGACGGCGGGTACGAGATCAGCTGGCGAGCAACCTTCACCGACGGACACCCGGTAGCCGGCACGGCGGAGTTCACCGTGGGAGCGGACGCTGCGGCGGCCGCCACAGCGAATCCGTTCCGGGCCCGGGTCACCCACGGCGGGGTCGTCGCGTTCTACACCGCCGCAGGCATGGCCGTACTTGCTCTCCTTCTCGCGATCATGACGCTCTCACGCGGTGTCTACGCCGCCAACAAGCGTGCGGCCACACGTGACGGCTCCACCCTTTAGACCGACCTGATCGGTTTCCGCCTCTGTGCGGCCTGCTCGTCTGAAGGCGTCGACCCGCCGCCGGTGGTCATGTGCTGCTGGAGCGGTGGGGACCTGGTGGGGAGATCGGTGCGGGGTGCCGTCGTACGCGAATGTTGTCGGCGATGACGATGCCGGTGAGGACTGCGCCGCTGGCGAAGGCATTGATGAGCGGTGGCAGGAGCAGCATCGGCGGAAGGAGACAGGCGAGCGCGACCAGCCCGATGACGCGGCTTCTGGAGACGTGGCTGAACACCAGGTACTCCAGGAGGATCCGACCGGCAAGGAACAGCGCGGTACCGCCGAGGATGGTGACCGTCGGGATCGCGCGTGGATGGCCTAGTGGATCGTCGATGACCAGTTGGGCGCCGACCGAGGCGACGACGAGGCCGGCGATCATGACCAGGTGTGCGTAGGACGCCAGGGTGCCGAGACGGTCGGGATTGGCTGATGCCCCGATGGCTGGCCCGACGTCTTCTCCGGCACGGAAGATGTAGATCCGCCAGATCAATGCAGTGACGGCGAATGTCAGCACGAACGCGGCGGTCCGATCGGTAGCAAAACCGCGACTGGTGAGGCTCGATCCGATGGCCAGAATGACTTCGCCGAGCCCGATGACGAACAGTGCCCGGTTGCGCTCGGCCAGGAACTCGCCGCCGGCCGGCACCTGTGCACCGCCCAGGCGCATGAGTCTTGGCAGGGGGTAGCTGAACCACCGTGCGGCGTAGATGAGGACAACCGCGAGCGTCCACAACGCCGTGCGTACTCCGCTTGAGGCGACCGCCCCGACAAGCCAGGGCACCCCGGTGACGGCATGCCAGATCGCCGCCCGTCCCGCAACACGTTGTACCTCCTGGCCCCGCAACAGGACCACGAGGAAAAGACTGCGACCGATCTGGATGGCGAGGTAGGCGACCGCGAAGATCAAGCCGGTCCTGCCGAACGCCTCGGGGACCGCCGCCGAGAGCACCAGGGCACCCACCATGGTGGCGATGACCATCAATTGCACCGGCGGCCGTCGGGGGTTCAACTGCCCGGTCACCCTCGCGGTGAGGGACCACACCCATCCGATGGCCAGCAACAGCACCAGTGCCTGGAACGCGCCGGACCAGGTCAGGTTGTTGAGCAACTGCTGGGCGAGCGCGCGGAGCGCGAAGACGAACACGACATCGAAGAACAGCTCCAGGAACGACGCTCGCGCGACGTCCTCGAGCCTGCGAACCAGTCCGCTTGTTCCACTTCCTGCCACCGGCTCGCCCGTTCCTACCGATCTTCGGTTGGTATCAGCGTATCCGTCCTCTTCGTCCGTGTGGCCCGGTCCCCGACCTCTCCCTCGAGATCGTCCAGCCGGCCTCTCCGAGCACCGTTGAAGTGGTCAGGTGCTGCTGCTCCCAGAGCGCCTGCTGGCAGCCACGGCGCGCGCGGGGCGCCGACGAGGGCGCCAGTGACCGCGCGGTGGAAGTTCAATCGAGCGGGGTAGAGAATCGGTGAATATCTACTACTCCTACGCCGACGTGTGAGACGTGTAGGGGGTGCTCGTTGACAACGCGGAACCTTCGTTCGAGGCGTACGTGCAGTCTCATATCCACACCTTGGCTCGAGTGGCATACCAGTTGACCGGCGATCACGACCTCGCCGAGGACCTGGTGCAGCAGGTCCTGCTGGGCATGGTCGGGAGATGGCAACGGGTTGCTGAGGGCAGTAATCCAGACGGCTACGTGCGCCGCGCCCTCTACACCCAACACCTCAAGTGGGGGCGGCAGAGTCGCCGGATCCGTGAGGTAGGGGAGGAGACGGCGTTCGAACGCCTGTCGCCCGACCGCAGCGACGAGATCGCGCTCGCACTCGCCGTCCAGGATGCCCTCGCCAAGCTGGCGCCGAAACAGCGCGAGGTGCTGGTGCTGCGCTACTTCGAGGACCTCACCGCGGAACAGGTCGCCGAGGCACTCGGCTGCTCGATCGGCACGGTCAGGAGCCAGACCCGGGACGCGCTTGCGCGGCTGCGGGCCCTGGCACCGGAACTGCGGGGCCAGATCGAGTCGGAGTTTCGGGCGGGAACGGGCGGCAGTCGCGCAACGAGGAGATCCACACGCGCCTCGCGCTCTTGCCCGACAGCCGACCCGTCGGTTCGTCGCACACCGCGCGTGCTCAGCGAGAGCCCGCGCTGTTCCGCGTTCTAACGGCGACAACAGCGCCCGTGCGTGGCCCGTTTCCGCGGCTCCACGGCGAAGCCCGGCCGCCATTCCGGCGACCTCCCGCGATCCTTCAGCTGGGGCGCCATAGCCCGCGCGAGGCGAGTACCTGACACGGCGGCGGGCCCGTGACGTGGCCGTTCACCGATCATCCACCGGCACCGGCAGTCCATTCACGCCGCCGCTACCGGGCCTAGAGCGATGCTCTGAGCATGGCTGACTTTCTGGTTGTCCTGGGCGTCATCGGCTTCGTCGCCGCGATGCTGGGCTTGATCTGGGGATTGGAGCGGGTGTGAGCCTCACCGACGGGCTGCTTCTGATTCTTTCGTTCGGCGTCTTCATCTTTCTGGGCGTCGCGCTATTTAAGGCGGAGTTGTTCTGATGACCTTCGCGTGGACGATCGTCGCGCTCGTGGGCGTGCTGGCGATCTGTTGGCGATTCCTCGGGGCGTACATGGTCGCGGTGTTCGAGGGCCGGACGAGATGGCTTGCATTCGTGGAGCGGCCGGTTTACCGGCTGCTGAAGGTCGACACCAGGACTGAGCAGTCCTGGCAGCGGTACGCGACCTCGGTGATCATGTTCTCCGGCGTCGCGTTGCTGTTCGGCTACCTGATCTTCCGATTGCAGGGCCATCTCCCGCTCAACCCGCAACATTTCCCCGCAGTCCGATCGGACACCGCGTGGAACACGGTGGTGTCGTTCGTGACCAACACGAACTGGCAGTCCTACGCGGGTGAGACGACGATGTCGTATCTATCGCAGATGGGCGTGCTGGCGCTGCAGAACTTCCTGAGCGCCTCGGTGGGTATCGCGGTAGCGGTAGCGCTGATTCGCGGGTTCTCGCGTAAGGGCTCGAAGACGATCGGCAACTTCTGGGTCGATTTCGTTCGCACCACGCTCTACGTCCTGCTGCCGATCGCATTCGTCGCTGCGATGATCTTCATCGCTCAGGGTGCGTTGCAGACGTTCGCGGGTCCGGCCGAGGTGTACAACACCCTGACCGGGGCGACGCAGACCCTGCCGCGCGGCCCGATCGCTTCACAAGAAGTGATCAAACAACTGGGTACGAACGGCGGCGGCTTCTTCAACGCCAACGGCGCGGGGCCGTTCGAGAACCCCACCGGGTTGACGAACTTCCTGTCGATCGTGCTGATCCTGTGCATTCCGGTGGCCCTGACCTACACCTTCGGGAAGATGGTTCTCAGCATCCGGCAGGGCGTGGCCATTCTCGCGGTGATGGGCATTCTGTTCGGCGGCTGGCTGGCAATGGCCACGGTGGCCGAAGGGCAGGGCAACCCGGCCGTTGCCGCCGCCGGCGTGACCCATCAGCCCGAGGGCAACATGGAGGGCAAGGAGACGAGGTTCGGCACAGCCTCATCGACGCTGTACAACATTACCGCCACGCAGACATCGACCGGCAGTGTCAACTCGGCGGCGGACTCATACACGCCGATGGGTGGGTTCGCAATGCTCACCGGAATGATGCTCGGCGAAGTGAGCCCCGGGGGTGTCGGTACCGGTCTCTACTCGATGCTGCTGTTCGCGGTCATCACGGTCTTCATCGGCGGGTTGATGGTCGGTCGAACGCCGGAGTACCTGGGCAAGAAGATCCAGGCGCGGGAGGTGAAGCTCGCCGCCCTGGGCGTCCTCGTCATGCCGATCACCGTGCTGGTGCTGACCGCGATAGCGACGGCGGTCGGGGCGGGACGTGCCGGGCCGCTCAACGCCGGGCCACACGGCTTCTCCGAGATCCTGTACGCCTACACGTCGCAGACGAACAACAACGGTTCAGGGTTCGGCGGCCTGAGCGCCAACACCCCGTTCTACAACATCACCGGTTCTATCGCTCTTTTGCTGGGGCGGTTCGCCATCATCATCCCGGTACTCGCCCTGGCCGGGAGCCTGGCCGCGAAGCAGGTTGTCCCGGCCTCCCGGGGAACCTTCCGGACGGACAAGCCGATGTTTGTGATTCTGCTGACCGGGGTCGTACTCATCATCGGTGGGCTGACGTTCTTCCCGGCCGTCTCGCTGGGCCCGATCGTCGAGCACTTCAGTCACGGAAAGCTCTTCTGATGAATTGTCTGACTAAAGCTATTGCTGCAAGGCGCGCGCGGGCGGCCAGCCGACCCGATCGCGGAAGGGTCTTCTGATGCCCGACAACAATGTCCTTCTCCACCCGGGTTCGGCACCGGAGCACGAGGGCGGTGCGGCGGTATCCGCCCGCGGCGTGGTGAGCCGGCGCAGCCTGTTCGACACCGCGATCATGCGGCGGGCTGTGATCGACGCGGTCCTCAAGCTGAATCCGCGCGTTCAGATCAAGAACCCGGTGATGTTCGTCGTACTCATCGGCACCGCGGTGACCCTGGTGGACTCGATCGCCCATCCGAGCGTGTTCGCCTGGTCGGTCACCGTCTGGTTGCTGTTGACCGTGCTGTTCGCCAACTTCGCCGAGGCGATGGCCGAAGGGCGTGGCAAGGCCCAGGCCGACACGCTACGCAGGACCCGGACCGGTACTCAGGGCCGCCGCCTCGACAACAACGGCAACGAGCAGCGGGTCGCGGCGGCCGAGCTGGTCGCCGGCGACCTGGTGGTATGCGAGACCGGCGACGTGATCCCCTCGGACGGGGAGATCGTCGAAGGGATCGCGTCGATCGACGAATCGGCGATCACCGGCGAATCGGCTCCGGTGATCCGGGAGGCCGGCAGCGACCGGTCCGCGGTAACCGGCGGCACCATCGTCCTCTCCGACCGCATCGTCGTTCGGATCACCGCCGAGGCGGGCAAGTCCTTCCTCGACCGGATGATCAGTCTGGTGGAGGGCGCGCGGCGCCAGAAGACGCCGAACGAGATCGCACTGAGCATCCTGCTCGCTGCGTTGACGATCATCTTCGTACCGGTCGTCGTGACCCTCGCGCCGTTCGGCGAATTCGCCGGCGGCAACGTATCGGTGATCGTTCTGGTGGCCCTGCTGGTCTGCCTGATTCCGACCACCATCGGCGCGCTGCTGTCGGCTATCGGTGTCGCCGGTATGGACCGCCTGGTCCAGCGCAACGTGCTGGCGATGAGCGGCCGGGCCGTCGAGGCGGCCGGCGACGTGCAAACGCTTCTACTGGACAAGACCGGCACCATCACGCTCGGCAACCGGATGGCATCGGCCTTCTACCCGGTCGCCGGCCACCGTGAGGAGGACCTGGCCGGAGTCGCCCAGCTGGCATCGCTGGCGGATGAGACGCCGGAGGGACGGTCCATCGTGGTGCTGGCCAAGGAACGCTACGGGCTGCGTGAGCGCGAGTTGGGGCCGGAGCACGTCTTCGTTCCGTTCAGCGCGAACACACGGATGTCCGGACTGGATGTCGGCGCTCGGCGAATCCGCAAGGGCGCCGCCGACGCAGTCAAGCGCTGGGTGATCGACCAGGGCGGGGACCTACCGGCCGAACTCGACCAGATCGTCGAGCGGGTGGCGCGTGCGGGCTCGACCCCGCTGGTGGTGTCTGACGGGCCGCGCGTGCTCGGCGTCGTCGAACTCAAGGACGTCGTCAAGCAGGGCATCACGGAGCGGTTCGCGGAACTGCGCGAGATGGGCATCCGAACGGTCATGGTCACCGGTGACAACCCGTTGACCGCCGCCGCTATCGCTCAGGAGGCCGGCGTCGACGACTATCTCGCTGAAGCTACTCCCGAGACGAAGCTGCAGCTCATCAAGGCCGAGCAGGAAGGCGGCAAGCTCGTAGCGATGACCGGCGACGGCACCAACGACGCGCCGGCGCTCGCCCAGGCGGACGTGGGTGTCGCCATGAACATGGGGACCACGGCCGCAAAAGAGGCCGGCAACATGGTGGACCTGGATTCCAACCCGACAAAGCTTATCGATGTCGTGGAGATCGGGAAGCAGTTGCTGATCACCCGTGGCGCGTTGACGACGTTCTCGATCGCCAACGATGTGGCGAAGTACTTCGCCATCATCCCCGCGCTGTTCGTGGCGACTTTCCCGGAGCTGAACAAGCTGAACATCATGGCGCTGCACAGCCCTCAGACCGCCGTGCTCTCTGCGGTGATCTTCAACGCGTTGGTCATCATCGCTCTGATTCCGTTGGCATTGCGCGGAGTGCGGTTCCACTCGTCCAACGCATCGGCGATCCTTCGCCGCAACGTGCTCATCTACGGCCTCGGCGGGCTGATCATCCCGTTCGTGTCCATCAAAATTATTGATCTCATACTCACCGCTATCGGGGTCTTCTGATGCTGGTAAATCTCCGGCGGGCAATCGTCGTCTCGCTCGTGTTCTTCGCCCTACTCGGTCTGGCCTATCCGCTGGCCGCGACCGGCGTCGGACAACTCCTGTTCCACGATCAGGCGAACGGATCCCTGACCGCCAACGGCTCGACCCTGATTGGGCAGGCATGGGAAGGCCCGGAATGGTTCCAGGGTCGCCCGGACGGGTTCGACCCGAACGCTACTGGCGGGTCGAACCTCGGCCCCCGTTCGCAGGAACTGTCTGACAGCGTCAAGGAGCGGATCGACGCGCTGCAGGACAAAGGCATCGACCCTACGAATCACCTGGTCACCCGCTCCGGTAGCGGGGTCGACCCGGACATTTCGCCGGATGACGCGTACGCCCAGGTAGCCGCCGTCGCGAAGGCCAGGGGACTTTCCGAGGCTCAGGTACGCGACCTGGTGTCCCGGCACGTCACGGGACCGCAGTTCGGGTTCCTCGGCGCCCCTCATGTCAACGTTCTCCAGCTCAACGAGGCGCTCGCGGCACTTCAGTAAGCAATCGGCTTCGGCTGAGAGAGGCGAGTGGAAAGGAGGGCCGGGCCGGGCGGGGTGCCGCCCCGCCCGGCCCGGCCGTCCTGTTGGTGCCCGCCCCGGCAAGGGTGCTTCGCACGGAGTTTCCCCGCCCTGCGGGGGTGTGCGCCCGGCCACAGGCGGGAGCGCCCCGGGCGAGAGATCATTGGCCCCGGCCAGGACATTGGTGGCCCCGGTAGGAGGGACAGACACGGACACCATCACGATTCGACGGGACGTCATCGGTTCGCTCGCGGCGCTCGCCTGCATGGGCGTACTTCTCGCTGGGATGTTGCCGCTGCGTCCGCACCTGAGCGTCGCAACGTCCGCACTGGTGCTCGTTGTGCCAGTCGTCCTCGGTGTCGTACTTGGCGGCTTCCGGGCCGGCGTCGTCGCCGTGATCGCCGGATTTCTCGTCTACGACGTTCTGTTCATCCCGCCGTACATGACGCTCAACGTCGGTGCCGCCGAGAACTGGACTGCCCTCGCCGTCTACGCCGCAGTCCTGCTGCCGATCGCCCGGGTGGTCGCCGGGATGAACGCTGCGCGGGCGAAGGCCCAGCAGCGTGGTATGCAGATCAGGGAACTGTTTGCGCTATCCGGTCTGCTCGTCGAGGACAAACCGTTCGACGAGCTGAAGTCGATGATCGTCAACACCGTGCGGGATGTATTCGATGCACGTCAAGTGGTGCTGCTGTTACCGAGAGAAAACGATTTGGACATCGTCGCCTCGGCCGGCGCGCCGCTGACCGAAGAGGACCGCGGCAAGCTCATCCCCGCCCCGGGACAGCTTGCCAACCTGGATAGCTACCCGGCTATTGACAAGGACCGCTTCGGGCTCGCGCTGATCGCGGCCAACCGCCCCGTCGGCCTGCTCGTGGTGTCCGGTCAGCGGCTCGCCAAACAGGAGCGCGAACCCCTGCTCCTGTTCGCGAACCAGGCCGCCCTCGCCATCGAACGCGCGCAATTGCGCGAGCACGCTTTGCGTACGGAACTCACCGAAGAGGTCGAACGGCTGGCCCGCATGCTGGTCGCCGCGGTGTCACACGATCTACGCACACCGCTTGCCTCGATCAAGGCATCGTCCTCCATCCTTGCCGATCCCGACCTCGACATCGGCCGCGCGTCCCAGCTGGAGCTGGCCGAGCTCATCGACACTCAGGCCGACCGGCTCGCGGCGCTCGTCACCAATCTGCTGGACATGAGCCGGGTCCAGGCCGGTGTGCTGCGTCCCAGGTACACCGTCACCACCGTTGCGGATCTGGTGGCGACCGTGCTGCGCGACCTGTCGCCGGCGCTGGGCGCGCGCCTCGTGCGCGTCAACGCACCGGTCGACCTGCCGCCGATCGACATCGATCTGGTTCTCATCACCCGCGTCCTGACCAATCTGCTGGTCAACGCCGCCCGACACGGTCCCGGGAACACGCCGATCACCATCGACGCCGAGCTGACCAGCGCCGGGACCATCACCGTTGCGGTCACCGACCGTGGCCCGGGTGTTAGCCCCGATCGGCGCAGCGAAATCTTCGGAATGTATTCCCGGCGACCGGGGGACGCGGGCACCGGACTCGGCCTGACCATCGCCAAGGCCTTCATCGACGCCCACCAGCAGCGCATCTGGACCGAAGACGCGCCCCAGGGCGGCGCCCGATTCTGCTTCACCCTGCCCGTTGCGTCGCCACTTCCCGAGGAGATCCACCTTGTCCCGCATCCTGATCGTTGACGACGACAGCGACCTGCTCAACGCCTGCCGGGTCGGGCTGCGGGCACTCGGTCATGACGTACGAACCACCGAAACCGGCATCGACGGGCTCAACGAGGTCGCGCTGCGACCACCTGAGGCGATCGTCCTGGACCTCGGCCTGCCGGACATCGACGGGTTGGAGGTCTGTCGACGCATCCGCACCTGGAGCGACCTTCCCGTCGTCGTTCTGTCGGCCGACAGCTCCGAAGACCGCAAGGTGGACGCGCTCGACGGCGGTGCCGACGACTACATGACCAAACCGTTCGGTATGCGGGAACTTGATGCGCGCGTACGCGTCGCACTCCGCCACCACCTGGCGGGGACCGCGGACGATCAGACGACAGAACTGCGCGCCGGCCCCCTTCGTCTCGACCTCGTGCACTACGAGGCCACCTTCGACGGTCGTCCTCTTGACCTCACCCCGAAAGAGTTCGACTTCCTCGCGTACCTTGCCCGCCACGTCGGAAAAATCTGCACCCGGCGGATGATCCTGGAAAACGTCTGGGGAGCCGCGTACTCGAAGGAGTTGCAGTACCTCAAGGTCTACGCGTATCGGATCAGACGGAAGCTTCACGACGAGGACGGCCACTTCCTGGAGAACGACCCCTCCGTCGGCTACCGGCTGGTGGTCGCGGACAACTAGCGGACGCTTCGTCTCATGGCTGTGGTGGTCGAGACGGCGGCCTATCCGTGGTCTGGACCTGGTTGGCCGGTGCCGCCGAGGTTGTTTCGAGTTTGGTGTGGAGGACTTCGCGGGCCTGTTCGGCGGCACGGGTGATGCTCTCGCTGATGAAGTCGAGGAAGCGGGCGATGTTCTCCAGGCGGGTGGCGGCGGGGGTGTTGGGGCCGAGGATGGCGACGCCCTGGCGTGCGGTTTCGACGAGCTGGTCGTTGGATCGGGCGCTGGCGATCGTCGCCTGGTAGAAGAGTTCGTCGTCGACGACGTAGCGGTCGCGGCGGCGTTCGTCGCGTTCTCGACGGACGAGGCTCTGGCTCTCCAGGAAGGTGATCGCCTTGGAGATGGACGCCGGGCTGACCTGGAGACGCTGGGCGAGTTGGGACGCGGTGAGGCTGCCCGCGTCGGTGGTGAACAGGCAGGTCAGCACCCGGGCTGTCATCTTGGTCAGGCCGGAAGCCATGAGGACGGTAGTGAACGTCTCCTCGTACTCGGCCACGGCCTCGGCGTCGCGTCCGTGCGGCTGGGGGACTGATTCCGCCCCCCGAGAGGAGGCGGGTCTGCGCCGGTGGGCGCGGCGTTCGGTGGCGCGGTGGGCCAGGTCGGCGCGGTAGGCGGTGGGGCCGCCGTTGCGCATCACCTCACGCGTGATCGTCGAGGTGGGACGGTCGAGGCGTCGGGCGATCTCTGCGTAGGGGAGGCTGTCGGCCACCCCCAGCGCGATCTGCTGACGTTCCTGCTGGCTGAGCCTGCCTCCCGGCATCGCGATCTCCTTGGTGGTCCTTCATGGCGGTCCCTGATCCCCCCACCATAGCGTTCACTTCTCATTCATTGCAATGATCAGTGCAGTGGCCGTTGCGTTGAATCCAGAGTCGTTGCAACACTTTCTATGCTCCTACCTGCGTATATGCTGCTCTGGTGCAACAGAACTGTTGCCGGGTTGTGGAAAGCAACGTAGCGTTTCCGGTGTCAGAAACACGAACGAGCACAGGAGAGCACGATGCAGAAGTTCGCCACCCCCACCCCGATCTCCGCCGTCCTGGACATCCCCGCCGGGCGCATCCAGTTCATCGCCGCAGACCGCGCCGACACCACCGTCGAGGTCCGGCCCGCAGACCCCTCCAAGAGCCGCGACACCAAGGCCGCTGAGCAGACCACCGTCGCCTACGCCGACGGCGTCCTGCGGATCACGGCCCCGACCCCCAACAGCCAGCTCTTCGGCCCCTCTGGATCCCTGGAGGTCACCGTCCAGCTGCCCGCCGGCTCCCGCATCGAGGCCAAGACCGCCAGCGCCGAGCTCCGCGGCGTCGGACGTCTCGGCGACGTCGCCTTCGAAGGCGCTTACCGCCAGATCAAGATCGACGAGGCCGCGAGCGTCCGCCTCACTGCGATCGACGGCGACGTCGAGGTCGGCCGGCTCAACGGTCCTGCGGAAATCAGCACCGCAAGGGGCGACATCCGGATCGCCGAGGCCGTGCGGGGCACGGTCGTGCTCAGCACCCAGTCCGGCAACATTTCGGTCGCCGCCGCCGCCGGCGTCTCGGCCGCGCTGGATGCCGGTACCGGCTACGGCCGTGTCAGCAACGCCCTCAAGAACGATGGCACCGCCGAACTCGACATCCGTGCCACCACCTCCCATGGCGACATCGCCGCCCGCAGCCTCTGAGAAGCAGAAGGGCTATTCGGCCGGGCCCACCGCGATCGAGATCCTGTCGGTCGCGGTGGGCCCGCCGTCCGTCCCGAGGGGCTTGCGATCCACGCGTTCGTCGCGGCGCACTTGCCTGGGGCGCTTTCGTGCTGATCGTCGCCTGCCCCCGGTCCGCCGCTCGTGTTGGCGCCGGTATCTCCGCAGATCATGTCCGTGCCGGAGCGCCACCTCGGACCTGACCTCGTGCACGAGGTCTGGTCGATAGGCGACCTTCGATATAGTGATGGGTCCGTTGTCGGGTGTCGTCTGTGGTTGATGCCGACTCAGGTGCGGAGAGGGCGAGGAAGCAGATGCGTCGAGGTTCGTTCGGGCGGATGGTGGTCGGTCTGTTGGCCATCCTGTTCGTAATCACGGCCAGCGGTTGCGGGTCCTCCGAACCGACCGGCGGGGCGCTACCGTCCCGGCTGCGGGTCGGCGTCGTGCCCAACGTTTCCCCCGAGAAGCAGCGCGCGTTGTACGAGCCGCTGCGGACCTATCTGGCTGATCGGCTCGAGGTCGAGGTGGAGCTCTTCGTCGCCAACAACTACGCGGGCGTGGTGGCTGCCCTGGTCGCAAAGCAGGTGGACGTCGCCTACCTCGGTGGGTTGACCTACACGCAGGCCGCCGAGCAGTCGCCGGGTGTGGTGCCGTTGGTGACCGAGGTCGACGAGGAGACCGGCACCCCGCGTTACTGGGCCGCGGTCGTCGTGCGGGCGGAGGCCCCCACCAAGTCCGTCGCGGACGTCGTCGCCGCCGGTGGCCGGTTCGCTTTCGGGGACGTGGGCTCGACGTCCGGGAGCCTCTACCCGCGGATGATGCTCGTCGACGCGGGCGCCAAGTGCCAGCCGGACGACCTGAACGCCTGCCCCCCGCTGCGGAACGTCACCTTCACCGGGGGACACGACGCGACCGCGCAGGCGGTGCTCAACTCCTCCGTCGAGGCCGGCGGGCTCGAACTGCGGATCCTGCACCGGCTGGAGCGGCAGGGCACCGTCCCGAAGGGCGCCCTGCGGGTGGTGGAACAGCGCGAGGTGATGGGCTACCCGTGGGTGGCCCGGGATGGGCTCGACGAATCCGCCCGGCAGAAGGTCACCGACGCGTTCCTCGCCATCACGGACCCAGCCCTGCTGTCGTTGATGCGGGCCAAGTCCTACGCGGCGGTCTCGACCGCGGACTACACCGAGGTACGGCAGAACGCCGAGCGCCTCGGTCTGCTCACCAAGCGGTGACAGCATGGACGTCACGCTGACCGGGCTCTCCGTCAGGTTCGACAGCCAAGCCGTTCCGGCGCTGGAATCCGTGGACCTTCAGGTGCGCGCCGGCGAACAAGTGGCGTTGCTCGGCTCCTCGGGAGCCGGGAAGAGCACCCTGCTGCGGGTGCTGCTCGGCGGCGTACGGCCGCTGGCGGGGGAGGTCCGCGTCGGTGGCCGTGATCCCTTCGGGCCGGCCGCCGACGTGCGGGCGCTGCGGCAGCGGTCCGGGTTCCTCCGGCAGCGCGACGACCTCGTCCCCGGCGTCAGCGCGCGGACAAACATCCTGATGGGCCAGTCCTGGCGGTGGCGAGTCGGCGACTGGCTCACCGTCGCCCGGGGCGGCGTGCCGCGCCGGCACACCGCCCGCCTCGACGAGTTGGCCCACCGACACGGGATCGTCGACCTGCTCGATCGGCGGATCGAGCACCTCTCCGGCGGTCAACGCCAGCGGGTCGCCCTGGTACGGGCGCTGCTCGGCGGACCAGGGCTGCTCCTAGCGGACGAGTCGACGACGGGGTTGGACCCGGAGCGGGCCGCTGCCGCCGTGGCGGACCTGCGCGGGGCGGACGGCGTCACCTTGCTGCTCGCCACCCATGACGGCGCGCTGGCCCGGCAGTTCCCCCGCGTCGTCGGGCTGCGCGCGGGGCGGATCGTCGTTGACGGCCCACCGGACACGATCTCGATGGAGCAGCTCTATGCCGCTTGAGACGGAGGATCGGGACCCGCCGGTCGCGTCCGCGGGGCGGCCGGCCGGTCCGCGGACGCGGGCACCGATGCGTACGTTGCAATGGGTGGGGCTGCTGGTCTGCGCCACCGTCGTGCTCTGGTCGCTCTCGGCGACCGGGGTGGGCGTCGGATCGCTGGTGCAGGGGCGGGAGGGCACCGTCCGGTTGCTCTCCGGGCTCTTCCCACCCGACCTGGACCCCGTACTGCTGCGCCGGATCGCCGCCGCGACCGTGCAGACCCTGCAGATCTCGGTCGCCGCGCTGGTGCTGGGTGCCGTCCTCGGCCTGCCGATGGCGGTGCTCATCGCTGGCAATGTACGGGCACCGCGGGCGCTGGCCCTCCCGGCGCGATGGCTCGCCGCGGTGCTGCGGGGCGTACCGGAGTTGCTGTGGGCGTTGCTCTTCGTGGCGGCGGTCGGCCTCGGACCGGCTGCCGGGGTCTACGCGATCAGCCTGCACTCGGCCGGCATGGTGGCCAAGCTCTGCTCCGAGCAGATGGAGGCGGTCGACCCGGCCCCGGTGGAGGCGGTCCGTCTCACCGGCGCCTCCCGCACCGCGACCGCGCTCTTCGCCGTCGTCCCGCAGGCGCGGGGCACCGTCGTGTCCCAGCTGCTCTACCAGTGGGAGTGCAACGTCCGCAGCTCCGTGGTGATCGGCTACGTCGGCGCGGGCGGGCTGGGCCAGGAGCTCGGCGTGGCGCTGCACCTGTTCCGCTACCAGGAGCTGGCGACGCTGATGGCCGCCGTGCTGCTGCTGGTCCTCATCGTCGACGGCATGTCGGTCCTGATCCGCCGGCGGCTCGGGGTCATCGCCGGGCCGCCCGGCGACTGCGAACGACCCCGCTTCCGCCAACGCTGGCGCCCACAGCACTGAGTTGCTTCACACCGCCCCGGCGGGACGGGGCGCCAGCTCGATCGGACCCGTTCGTGGACCTGGGCGGCGGGCGGGCGCATCGACGATTTCGGCGATCGCTTCGAACGGGTTGTACTGGCCGATCTCCTTGGCCAGGATCCCGGCCTGGGAGCGGTAGCTCGGGTCGCGCAGCACCGTCTGCACGGCGGCGCGCAACTCGGTCGCCCCCGGCATGCTGGTGCGCAGGTTGACGCCGGTGCCGCTCCACTCGACGCGGGCGGCCACCTCCGGCTTGTCCTCGCTGGCACCGGCGACCACCAGCGGCACTCCGTAGTACAAGGCGGTCTGCACCCCGCCGTAGCCGCCGTTGGTGACCAATGCGTCGGCGTGTGGCAGCAGCCGGTCGAACGGCACGAAGCCGGCCAGCCGCACGTTGTCCGGCACTTCGGCCAGCGCCCGGCGTACCAGGTCCGGCCCGTCCTCGCGAACGGTAGCGGCCACCACGAGGACGTCGAGGTCGGCGAGGGCGCGCACCGTGGGGATGACCAGTTCGTTCAGATCGTTGTTGGCGACGGTGCCCTGGGTGACGACCACCACCGGCCGGCCGGCTGACAGCTCGGGCCACCATGGCGGCTCTACGTAGTCGCCGGTGGAGGCTGGAGGAAGCGTACCGACGAACTGCAGGTGCTCCGGAAGGTCGCTGCGGGGGTACTCGAAGCTGGGCACGGTCAGCTGCAGGTAGTGGTCCGTACGGCGGAACGGCGCGTCGAAGAGGTAGCCGGGCACCGTCACACCCAACGACTCGAACGTTGCCTCGCCGAATCTCTGCAGCTCGGCAAAGACCTGGCGCACCTCAGCATTCATCGCGCGGTTGCGGGCGCGCGCCTCCTCGCCTGGCGTTGGCACGATACCGGCGCCGAACGCAGGAGTGTCCTCGCTCTGGATCAGCAGGGGGACAGAGCCCAGCGTCACGAGCGTCGGGCGTTCCTCCGGCGCTGTCGAGAGGCTGAGCACCGGTATCGACCAAAACCCAAGCTCACCAAGCACCACATCCGCGGGGAACGTCGCCAGCAGCGCCCGTAGACCCCGCACCTGCGCGGGCAGATGGCCGAGGAAGAAGTTCTCAAAGTCGAACGACAACTGGGCCGGTCCTGGTGGCAGCGTGGCCCGCACCGGAAAGAGGGTGTCCAACTTCCGGTCGTCGAGATCGGCTTCCGGCGGTAGTGCCTGGAATCGTGCTCCGATCGCCAGCGCGCGCTCCTCGAACCGGGATCCGGTGTATACGACCACCTCGTGACCACGCCCAACCAGGTCCGCCGCGACCGTGAGGACCGGGCTCACGTGTCCCTGAAAGGGAGTCGCTCCAACTATTACCTTGGCCATTCGAGTCTCCTCATTTAGTACAGCGCCGGCTTCACCACGCGAGGGTGGAGTAAGGTCCCGGCGTTCCGGCCCGATGGGCGCCGGAGCCCGCTGCTCACTGATCCTCACGGCCCGAGGACGCCGAGGCGGTCGGCCGCCTCGATCACCTCACCGAGCAACCCGAGCCATTGGTCCACGTCGGCGGCCTTCAGGCCCACGTCGAGCCCGAGGCCCTGGCCGCCAGCGAGGTACACCTGGGTCACACCACTCTCGCGGGCGACCATGAGGTCCTCGGCGATCTGCCGGGGCGATCCGCCGAGGAAGGGCCGGCCCTCCCCGATCGGCTCACGGGTGACCGGGGTCGGCCAGGGCACCTGGTTGACCACCATGAGATCCCCGGGGTCGCGGCCCGCCTCACGGGCGGCGTCATAGAACGCGGACACGACGCCGCGCAGTTCCTGCGCCGAGGAGGTGATCGGGATCAGGCCGTCCGCGATCCGGGCGGCACGCTTGACGGCGGCCGGCGCATTCGCGGCCAGCAGCACCGGAATGCGGGCCTGGACCGGCTTGGGGTTCACCTGCGACGGCGCGATCCGGTAAAACTCGCCTTCGTGCCGGACCGGGTCCGGGCCCCACGCGGCCCGCATCGCCGTGATGAATTCCTCCGTGCGGGCGCCCTTGCGGCCGCTCGACACGTTCGCCGTCTCGAACTCGTTGTGCTGCCAGCCCTGTCCCAGACCGGCGATGACCCGGCCGCCGCTGAACCGGTCCAGGGTGGCGAGCCGGCGGGCGAGCATCACGGGCACGTGCAGCGGCGCCACCAGAACCGCGGTGCCCAGCTTGATCCGCTCGGTCACGGCGGCGATGTAGCTCAGCGTCTCCAGCGGCTCGTACGTCGAGCCGTAGAACTCCGGCAACATCTCGGGTTCACCCCCCGTCCACAGCACGACCTTGTCGATCGGGCGGAGCAGGCGTTCAAACGTCCACAGGGCGCTGTAACCGAGCCGTTCGGCCTCCTTGGCGACCTTGACGATCGTCTCTGGCGAGGTCTGCGGCCCGGCGGTGGGCAGTGCGAGACCGAGTTCCATGGGTCCTCCCACAGGTGGAATTCATAAACGGGTTGTCAGAGATCGCAGTCCCGACGAGTCAGCGATGCCAGGGCCTGACCGGTAATTCGTCACGGCCGTATGCCGCCGGGGATCTGCTCGGCGGTCCTGCCGGCATGTGGCCAACCCGGTCCCCTGGCGGCGGAGCTGCATGACTCCTTTCTCAGGCACGAGGAATGGCGTACCCAAGGGGATGAGTCAGGCATCGGGAAAGGTGGATCGTGTGGGGTGTGCATCCGACGACCGCGGCAGCCGTGCCGGCGATCAGCCCGCCCCTGGCACTCGCACATTGATCACGAGTGCTGCGTTCCCTGTTCGTCCGCGACCTGAATGATCGTCTTGCCTGGCGTGCGGCGGCGGGCGAACGCGGAGGCCGTTTCGGAAAGCGGTCGCACGGCGCCGACGATGGGGTTGAGCCGTCCGGTCCGGAGGCGCTGGGCGAGGTCGGTCAGCCGAGCGCGATCAGGTTCGACGACGAAGAAGATGGCCCGCCCGTCCTTGGGCTGCACGGTAGGTGGGGTGGCGATGGTGACGAGGGTGCCGCCCGGGCGTACCAGTTTGGTCGACCGCTCGAGGATGTCGCCGCCGATGACGTCGAACACCACGTCCACCTCGCCGACGTGCCGCAAATCGTCGGCATCCAAGTCGAGGAAGGTCTGCGCGCCGAGGCCGAGCGCGACGTCACGGTCGCCTGCTCGGCCGGTGCCGATCACGCGAGCGCCCACCTCCCGCGCGAGTTGAACGGCGATCGAGCCGACGCCGCCCGCGGCGCCGTGAATGAGGACGGTCTGGCCGGTCGTGAGGTGGGCGTGGTCGAACAGTCCCTGCCACGCGGTCAGTCCGGAGATGGGCAGCGCGGCCGCCACGGTGTGGTCGATGTCGGCGGCGAGGGGGGCGAGGTTGCGAGCCTCCACCGCGGTGTATTCGGCCAGGGATCCGTTGCGGGTCCAGTCGGTCAGTCCGAACACCCGCTGGCCCACGGTGAGGCCGGTGGTTCCGTAGCCGAACTCGACCACGACTCCGGACAGCTCGTGCCCGGGGATGCTGGGTGCTCGGTCGCGACCGGCGCGATCGGACCACGTTCCCGGCCAGTCGAGTTCTCCGGGGGTGAAGCCTGCGGCGTGCACTTGCACGATGACGTCGTTTTCCGCAGCGTGGGGGTAGGGCATGTCAGTCAGGGTGAGCCCGCTGACACCCGCGTCACGGTCTTGCACAGTGATCGCTCGCATGCTCGAATCCTTTCCAAGAAAGTTCGTTGGCTCTTACCGTTCATCGCGTGCTCGCGTGAGATGTCCAATCAGCTTGGCCAGGGCGATCCGACGATGCGTTCGACTGTCGTGACGCGCTGGAAGCCGGGGATGAAGTGTTCGAGCACGTCGGAGTTCACGGTGCCGTTCGTGGTTTCGGGGCGGTTCTTCAGCCCGTCGACGTAGGCCCGCAGAAACTCGTTCTTGAAGTCCCCTCGTGGGTGGACGGCGAGAATCTCGTCCAGCTGATCGTGTTCCAGTCCGTCCAGGCCCAACCCGAGCACGTCGGTCAAGACACCGAGGTACGTGGTCGCGATTTCCGGGGCCATCCGGTCGGGGATGCCCGGCGTGGTGTGTAGCGCGATCGCCGTCCAAAGGGTCTCGGCGGCCGCCGTCGAGAAACCCCGGTCGAGGAGGAACTTGCGCGCGTGGTCAGCGCCATCGACTTCGAAGCGCTGCTCGACGTCGGAAAAGGGAGTCAGGAGGCCGGCGTCATGGAACATGGCCGCCAGATAGAGCAGCTCCGGGTCCGGTTTCACGCCGAGCTTGTGAGCGTGAATCAGGCTGAAGAGGAAGACCCTTCGGGAATGGTGGTAGATGAGAGGGCTGGTCGTCTCCCGGATGCGCCCGGTCGCTTCGGCGACCGCCGCTGTCTCAGGAATCTCCAGCCCCGCGATGACCTCTGGCACGATCTCTGACCTTCCCCGAGTGTGCGGACCATGTTTCCGACCTCCATGCTGCCCACTGATCGTCGTATGGCGCCGCCTTCGTCCGGACGGAAATCACTTATATCCGGACAGGGCGAAGTCGCAGTCGTGCTCCACCACGCGCGGTGCCGTGTCCCCCCAGCGGGACGAGCGCGTGGCCTGCGACTTCGTGTCGTCCGTCACGGCCCGTTCCACGCGACGCCTGATGTCGGGTTCATCGCGTGAGTCAACCGGGCATCGGTTGCGGAAAGAGGATTTCGTAGACCAGCCTTTGCGACGGCTCCGGCGTTTCTTGAATAAACCCCGCTGTGTACGTAATCAGCCGAAGATCGCAGGGAGTTCGTTTACCTGCAATAGTCGAAACGTGAGTAACCCGGCCACGAGGATCCCCGTCGTATCCGGTAATGGCGTGCTACCAATAAGCGGTGTCCATGCTCATGTTTCGCCGACCCGACGGCGGTCAGTGCCGCCGGGGTCCGGTCGCTCACCGCAGGGATCCGGCTCCGAAGGGACCGGTGTGGTGAACGCTGGCCCCCATCGCGTCGCGATCTTCGTCTACGACGGAGTGACGTTGCTGGACGTCGCCGGTCCCGCGGAGGTGTTCAAGGAGTCGAACCGGTTCGGTGCCGACTACCGGATCGTGCTGCTGTCGCCGACCGGTGCGGACGTCACGTCGAACCTCGGGGTCCGGGTCGCGGTCGACGGCGCCATCTCCTCGGAGCCGGCTTTCGACACGTTGCTGGTGGCCGGGTCCGACCTCTATCCGCGCGCCCGTGTCCCCGCCGACCTGGCGGACGTCGTACGGATACCGGCGGCTGTGGCCGGCCGGGTCGCATCGATCTGCACCGGGGCGTTCGTCCTCGCCGCCGCTGGCGTCCTCGACGGCAAGCGTGCGACCACGCACTGGCAGGTCGCGCACGAGCTTGCCGCCTGGTATCCGACGTGCCGCGTCGAGCCCGACGCGATCTACGTTCGCGATGGCACCACGTACACGTCGGCAGGGGTGACGGCCGGGATCGACCTGGCGCTCGCTCTCGTCGAAGAGGACCACGGGCCCGACCTGGCACGCGACGTCGCACGCGCTTTGGTGGTGTACATGCAGCGCGCGGGCGGCCAGTCCCAGTTCTCGGCGCCGCTGCAAGGACCGCCGCCCCGCTCGCCGGCGCTCCGCAGAATCACCGACCTGGTGACGGCGGACCCCCGTGGGGACCACTCGCTCGGTGAACTCGCGAAACACCTCAACGTGAGCACCCGGCATCTCACCCGGCTTTTCCACGACGAACTGTCCACGACATCGGCCCGCTACGTGGAAAACATCCGATTCGACATGGCCAGGGCACTGCTCGACCAAGGACACACCGCGACGCAGGCCGCGACCCTCGCCGGGTTCCCCAGCTACGAAAGCATGCGACGGGTTTTCGCCAGGAAGCTGTCGATCAGCCCTGCCGCCTACCAACGCCGGTTCAGCACGACCCGCCGCGCGAATGCGGGTTAGTACTCCAGTTGCAAGTTGAGGGAGCTTGCGTGCGGCCGCGTCGTGTCTGGCCTCCGCCTCAGGACGGGTCCTGGCTTGGCGTTGCGGGTCAGGAACCGACTCAGCTCACCGGTCGGTTGCGACTGCCGCGATGGCGGCGAGCGGCCGATGAGTGCCGTCACTGGGCCGCCGCTGGCGCTCAACTTCCGTGAAGCCGGCACGCGTCAGTCGCTCGGAGATCGCGTCGACGGGCCAGCGATAGGCGGTCACGACTTTGTGGTCGAAGGCGTCGACCTCGTCACCGTCGAAGAGACCCAGCACCAACGTTCCGGACGGGGCGATGGCTCGCCGGAACTCAGCGAGCATGCCGTCGAGATCTTGCGGCGGTAGATGGATCAACGAGTACCAGGCCAGGATGCCGGCGATGGAGTGGTCGGCGACGTCGAGGCGTTCCATCGACCCGAGGTGGAACTCGGCGCTCGGGTGGTTCGCCCTCGCGTGGGTGATGAACTCGGGGACCATGTCGAGTCCCGTTGCGTCGACGCCCAGTGAGCGAAGGTAGCCGGTGATATGGCCGGGCCCGCAGCCGAGGTCGAGCACCGTGCCAGGTCGGCCTGCCAGATGTCGCCCGATGAAGGCGAGGTCGTCGGCGTGTACCTGCTGGCTCGTGCCGAACAGCTCGATGTAGAGCTCTGCAACGGACGCGTACGCCTGCCGGACCTGCTCCATGTTCACCGCCTGACTATATGAGCTCTCGGATTGGCCGGAGCCGGGCCCATGACCAGTTCGCCGCCGACCGAAGGCGGCGACTCAGGCCAACCGTCGCCGTGGTCGCAATTACCGATCGCGGTAGGTCAGCTCCTTGATGGCGTTCTCGCGCACGGTGGTTCAGGCTACGAGCAGGCGGAGGCCGAGCTCTGCGGTGTCGAGGGGGACGAGGTCGCGGTTGCGCTCGGCCCACCGACCTGAGGAAAGGTCTTCGCGGAGTGTGCTGACTGCCCGCTGCTCAGCCTGCGGTCCGACTCTGGTCCATACCGAAACCGCGCGGCGTACATGTTCGTCCAGGTATGCCTCAGGCCGGCGCCAGTGTGCCTCGAAGAAGCCGTCAGCGCAGTCCCAGGGGACGAGCACCGGCTCCGCGCGTCCTCCGATCGCGCGGGTCAGGTCGGCCAGGGACGGCCAGCCGACGAGAAGGTTCGCGAATTCAGGCAGGTAGTCGCGGGTGAGCCAGAACCGCTGACGCCAGCCGGTGTCATAGGCGTCGTACGTGAACACCACCACGCGGCGGGCCACACGCCGCATCTCACGCAGCCCGGCGACCGGGTCCGGCCAGTGATGGACGGTGCTGACCGCCATCGCGGCATCAAAAGACTGGTCCTCGAACGGCAGACTCTCCGCGGCGGCGGCCACGCACGGCGCCGCGCCCACGGGACGCTGCGCCCGCATGACCGCCGACGGTTCCACCGCCGTGACATCGCGGTCGGGGGGCTCGTAGGAACCGGTGCCAGCCCCGACGTTCAGCACCGTTCGTGCGTCCCCCAGCGCATCCCAAATCTGCGCGGCGATCCGCGGCTCGGTGCGCCGCGTCGCTGGGTAAGCAGATCCGATGGCGTCGTACAACTGCGCGCCGAACACTTGCAGTTGCTCCTCTGGCGTCGTCCTGATCCCCATTGCTCGTGCCTCCAGTTCCCTGTCTATGGCCGTGACCATGGCAGCAGCTCGGTCGCGCTGGTCCGTGAGCAGGCCGCGCAGCCGGCACAGGTGCGCGACTGCGTCGGTGGCCGGATCGTCAACCAGATCCGCGATCTCCCGCAATCCGAAGCCGAGCCGCCGGTAGGCGAGCACCTCCCGGAGTCGCTCCACATCGTCGGCGGAGTAGGCCCGGTGCCCGGCCGCGGTCCGCGTGGACGGCTCCAGGAGGCCGATCTCGTCATAGTGATGCAGCGTGCGGACGCTGACGCCGGCCAACTCCGCCACACGCCCCACGGTCAGGTGCTCCTCCACGCCACCGACTATGTGGCATGACGCCGCGTGAGGAGCAAGCACTTCGCTGCTGGCATGATCGAGTTTCCGCTCATCGGCAACGCCTGCTTGATCATTGTGCGGTTGACGTTGCCTTCGTGTCAGCGCAGCTTCGATGGCCGGTTCTGCGGTGTCCACGTCCACGGCAACCCAGAGCGGCGACGCACACCATGGACAGGTGGGCCCGTCTGCGCGTCGGGGTGTTTCGCGCATGACCCACCGATGCGCGGTGTCCCCGCACAGGTCCCGTCGGCTGTCGTCTGGGCCGATCGTCCAACCGCCCTCGAGCGCGTAGCTCAGCGCACCGACGTGCAGTTCGTCCGCACCGGCCGGCGGTTGCGTCGACCAGCGGCGCATGGCGCGAGGCCCTGGTACGGGGCGAGCCTCCGCGGATCGGCGTCCGCGATCTCGCACAATTCCTCGATGGCGTCGTCGTCCTCGGCGGCCGTCCTCCTGATCAATTCCTCGATCACGAGCGGATCGTAGCCGGGTCGATCGGCCGGCCACCGTCAGCTGTAGTACTGAGCGAGGCAGAACTCGTGGTCCTCCGGGTCGGCCATGACCACGACCACACCCTCGTCATAGTCGTGCCGTTCACCGGTGAACCGGCCACCAAGACCGATGACCAGCGCCATCGCCTCGTCGATATCGTCGACGGAGACGTCGAGGTGAATCCGCACCTTGCCTGCTCGAGGCTCCGGCACCGGCTGGAACACCAGCCGCGGCTGAGGGTCACCTCGCTCGCCGAGGTAGACCCAACCCTCCTGCGACGACCCAGGATCGCGACCGAGCAGGCCGCTCCAGAACCGGGCTACCCGCTCTGGGTCAACGCAATCGATCGTGACACCGGACCAGACGTTCGCCATGTACTGATCCTGACAGAGCTCCGGTCAGCGATCGTCCAGCGTCGACGCCAACCGGAGGCACTCGGGTCGGTATCACACGAGACGGGTGACGGCTTGGGCGCAGACCAGCGAGGTGGTCAACCGCCGCGGCGCCACTTTCCGCAGATGGGTCTCGTCCTTCCGCGCTGAGCGGACTTGTGGTGCCGGCAAGCGTGGGGGCCTGGGGTGTCGGCATCCGGCAGGTTGCCGCAGGCCGTCCCACCGCCTGTTCTCGCGTTACTAAGTGGAGTGATTCGCATCACGTCGTGTCATGTTTCGACGTTCCGTGGTGTCTTGGGGGCATGACTGAGCACATCACACGCCACAAGATTGTCGTGATCGGCGGTGGTTATGCCGGAACGCTCGCGGCCAACCATTTGCGGATGCGTGCCGACGTCGACATCGCTCTGGTCAATCCCCGGCCGAATTTCGTCCAACGAGTGCGGCTGCACCAGTTCGTGGCCGGCACCGGCGACGCCACGGTCGACTACGCCAAACTGCTCAGCGAGGATGTCCAGTTGGTTGTCGACAGCGTCACGCGCATCGACACCACCGCCCGCGCAGTGCAGTTGGCGTCGGGCCGCGTGCTGGACTACGACTATGTCATTTACGCGGTCGGCAGCACCGCGGCGATACCGTCATCGGTGCCTGGCGCGGCCGAATTCGCATTCCCCATCGCAGAGTTCGAGGCTGCGCGGCGGCTGCGCGCCAGGCTGAAGGAGTTGCCCGTCGATGCTCCGGTCACCGTGGTCGGTGGCGGACTGACCGGCATCGAGACGGCCGCCGAGTTGGCGGAGCAAGGACGTACGGTCGCGCTGGTCTGTGGCGGAACCCTGGTGTCGTCATGGAGTTCGCTGGGTCGCCGGTACGCCGCCAAGTGGCTGTCCCGGCACGGTGTCACCATGCGCGAAGCTGACGTGGTGATCGAGGTTCGCCCGGATTCGATCGTCTTTGCCGACGGTACGGTGCGTTCGAGCGCACTGACCATATGGGCGACCGGTTTCGACGTGCCGGAGCTGGCGGCCGCGAGCGGGCTGCGTACCGACACGCTCGGCCGGCTGCTCACCGACGAGACGTTGACCAGTGTCGACGACGACCGGGTGGTCGCCGCCGGCGACGCCGCGGCACCGTCGGGCCAGCCACTGCGGATGAGCTGCCAGGCCGCCGGGCCGCTGGGGGCCCAGGCCGCCAACACCGTGCTGAGCCGCATCGCGGGGATCGAACCGGCGGTGATCAACCAGGCCCTCACGGGGTCGTGCGTCAGCCTCGGCCGGCACGCCGCCATGCGCCAGCTCGCCCGCAAGGACGACACTGTGGTGAACATCTACATCGGCGGTCGGCTGGGCGCCGCGATCAAGGAGCTGACCTGCAAGGTCGCGGTGTCGCGGATCCGTCGCGAGGCCCGCAAGCCGGGTTCCACGGGCTGGGTCAAGGGCGGTCGGCGGCTGGAGCAGTCGGCCTCCGGCGCGCGGGTGGTCACGTCCCCGTGACCACCGACGAGCATGCCGAGCGATTCACCCTGTTGCGGCCGCTGCTGTTCACGATCGTCTACGAAATACTCGGCTCGGCCACCGAATCCGACGACGTGCTGCAGGACAGCTATCTGCGGTGGGCCGAGGTGGACCTCGCGACGGTGCGGGACACCAGGTCGTACCTGGCGCGGCTGGTGACCCGTCAGACGCTCAACGCGTTGCGGGCGAGCGCGCGCCGTCGCGAGGACTACGTCGGCCCGTGGCTGCCGGAACCGCTGTTGCTCGACGAGAACGACCCGTCGGCCGACGTGGTGCTCGCCGAGTCGGTGTCGATGGCGATGCTGGTACTGCTCGAAACACTCACCCCCGATGAGCGTGCGGTGTTCGTGCTGCGCGAGGTGTTCGGTTTCGGCTACGACGAAATCGCCGCAGCAGTAGGCAAATCCGTGGCGACGGCGCACCAGGTGGCGCACCGCGCCCGCGAGCACGTGCAGGCGCGACGCAGGCGATTCCAGCCCGTCGACGCCGCGAAGACCGCGCAGATCACCGAGCAGTTCATGACCGCGGCGGCCACCGGTGACATGGCAGGGCTGCTCTCCCTGCTCGCGCCGAACGTCACCTGGACCGCCGACAGTGGCGGCAAGGCCACTGCGGCACGCCGGCCGGTGGTGGGCGCGCGGAAGGTGGCGGCCGTCCTCATGGACCTCCTCCGCACGGGCCTGCAGAGGCCGGGCATGCGAATCCAGATGGCCAACTGCAACAACGGGCCCGCGATGGTCGCCCACGTCGGCGACCGCCCCGAAGGCGTCCTCCTGATCGAGGTCATCGACGGGAAGATCACCAACTTCTACGCCATCCGCAACCCAGACAAACTCGTCGCGATGACGGTTCCGCGTCAGATCAGCCGGTAAGTTGCCCGCCTGCTCGCCGCTGTCGCCCCCGCTTCGGCAGGGCTCTCAATGTCGCTTACCGCAGCGTCAACGGCGACTCATCGGTGCTGCTGTTCGACGGTGACTCCGCCTTCGCCGTCGTCGTACTCGACCTCATTTCGGGCGACAGCCAGGGGTGCGGAATCTGCGCCGTCATCAATCCCGACAAGCTTTCCCACGTCGACTGAACACTAAGGAATCCCCATGTTGCGAAAAGTGATGACCTTGCCCAGTGGCAGGATTGCGAAATGGGCCATCGTGGCCATCTGGGTCGCCCTGATGGTGCCGGCCTTCATGCTGGCCGGCAACCTGGGTGACGTTGAGAAGAACGATAATTCGGCCTGGCTGCCGAGCAACGCGGAGGCGACCAAGGTCATCGACCAGGCCAAGAAGTTCCAGCCCGCCGATACCCTGCCCGCGATCGTGATCTACGACCGGCCCGAGGGCATCACCCCTGCCGACATGGCCAAGGCCCAAGCCGACGTCGACGCCTTCAAGGGCATCGAAAAGATCGTGGGGCAGCCACAGGGGCCATTGAGGGCCCAGAATGGCAAGGCCATCCAGATCGTGGTCCAGGTTGACGACGGCAACGAGGGCTGGGACGGGGCCCACAAGGTCGTCGACGCGATGACCAAGATCGGCGAACAGAACGCCAACGGTCTCGGGTTCCACGTCACCGGACCGGCCGGTTACGCGTCCGACTCGATAACGGCCTTCAGCGGAGGAGGCGCCCTGGGGACGATCACCGCGTTGGTGGTGGTCGTCATCCTGCTGTTCACCTACCGCAGCCCGTTGCTGCCACTGCTGCCGCTGCTGACCGCGGGCGGCGCCCTGGTCGCGGCGGAAGCGGTGATCTACCTGCTGGCGAAAAGCGCCGGGCTCACCGTCAACACGCAGACCAGCCTCATTTTGACCGTACTGGTGTTCGGCGCCGCCACCGACTACGCGCTACTGCTCATCTCGCGGTACCGGGAGGAGTTGAGGCGGCACGAGGACCGGCACGAGGCGATGGCGGAGGCCCTGTACCGCTCCAGTCCCGCGATCATCGCCAGCGCCGCGACAGTCGCTGTCAGCCTGCTGGTACTGCTGCTGGCCACTCTCAACTCCACAAAAGGGCTCGGCCCGGCCTGTGCCGTCGGTATCCTCGTCGGGCTGCTCGCCATGGTCACCCTGATGCCGGCCCTGTTGGTCATCTGCGGCCGCTGGATCTTCTGGCCGGTGAAGCCGTCGTACGGCTCGGTCGGGACACCCAAGGACAGCATCTGGACGCGGGTCGGCACCGCCATCTCCAGTCGGCCGCGGATCGTGTGGGTCGGCACCGCGCTCGTCCTCGGCGTCATGGCGATCGGGGTGACGGGGCTCAAGGCCGATGGGATCCCGAGCAAGGGCCAGTTCACCAACGAGCCGCAGGCGGTCGTCGGCGAGGAGATCCAGTCCAGACACTTCCCGGCCGGGTCGGGTGACCCCATTTACGTCGTGGCCAAGGCCGCCTCGGCGGAGCAGGTCAAGAGCGTGCTGTCAGGCGTCCCAGGGGTCGCCGACGTCGCGGCACCGATGATCAAGGATGGTGAGGTCTTCGTTCTCGGGACGCTCAAGGACGCTCCCGGCAGCAAGGCCGCGATGCGCACCGTCGAGCAGGCCAGAACCGCGGTCCACAAGATCGAGGGTGCGGATGCCCGGCTCGGCGGCAGCACGGCGATCGCACTCGATACACAACAGTCGGCCGCCCGCGACTCCAAGGTGATCATCCCCGTCGTACTGATCGTGGTCTTCCTCATCCTCGCGCTGCTACTGCGGGCGATCGTCGCACCGCTGCTGCTCGTGGCGACGGTGGTGCTGTCGTTCGGTGCGGCCCTCGGCGTGAGCGCTCTGATGTTCAACCACGTGTTCGACTTCGCCGGGGCGGACGCGAACTTCCCGCTCCTGGTGTTCGTGTTCCTGGTCGCCCTCGGCATCGACTACAACATCTTCCTGGTCACCCGGGTACGGGAAGAGGCACTGCTGCACGGCACCCGGCGCGGCGCGCGGACCGGGCTGTCCGCGACCGGCGGCGTGATCACTTCGGCGGGACTGGTACTGGCCGGTACCTTCGCGGCGCTGGGATCGCTGCCGTTGGTGTTCGCGGCGCAGCTGGGGTTCGCGGTGGCGTTCGGCGTGCTGCTCGACACCATGATCGTCCGCTCGGTACTGGTCACCGCGCTGACTCTGGACGTGGGCCGATGGATGTGGTGGCCCAGCAAGCTGTTCAAGCACCACGAGCGCCAGCCGTCGGCGGGCGAGGCCGACCCCGAACCCGCTTTCGTGGACGCGGCGAGGTGACAGCCTTCCGGCGTCGGGCCGGAAGGCCCTGCCTCTGGAGGTGACGCCGCTTGGGAAGGCCGGCCGTACGGTGCGCGGCCACGACCGTGTTCGGCCGCGTTGTGTGGGCCGAATCCGGCCCTTGCGACTTACATTGCGAGCGCCGGCCCGCTCATGGACCTTGTCCATGAGCGGGCGGGGTGCGGTTGATGGTTGCTTGTTCTCCAGATGTGGGCTCACTTCGGACTGGTCGAGCTCGCTTTGGTGCGCGGGTCGCGGTGGTGGTCGGGCGAGGCGCCGACGAGCTGGTGTGTCCGGTGTTGTGACGCGGCCCGGTACCGCCCGCTGAGCAGAACCCAGCCGGCCACCACGGCCATCGGCGCCGTCATCACCATCGTGGTCGCAGTGGCATCGGACCCTTCACCCAGCAGCGTGCCGGTCAGCAGCGACAGGGTCATGTTGTTCCCGGCATGGGCGACGCTGGTGGTCCAGATGCTGCCGCTGCGCAGCCGCAGCCAGGAAAGAATGATCTCTTGGCACATGAATGACACCGTCCAGACCAGCAGGCCCAGGGCCACGTTGCTGAACTGGATGTACCCGAGGAAGGGCAGCGGATAGTGCCAGATCGCCCAGATCAGCCCGTGGCCAGGGTGGCGGCCAGTGGTCGTCCGGGAAGGATCCGCAGCCGCAGGTAGCTGGTCCAGCCGAACTCCTCGCCCCAGTAGAGCGGGGCGAGCAGGGGGACGACGAGCATCAGCACGGCCAGGAAGGCCCACCAGGGCAGGCCCGGTACCAGATCGTTCATCGGCGCCAGGGTTGGCCGCCACAGCCCTGCGGCCGCTGTAGGGCGATGTCTGGCATTCTTGCCCGGTGAGCCGACACCGGGCCAGGCCCCCGAACCGGGTGCTGGCCGGCGCCGACGTGGCGCTCGTGGGCCTGTTTTCGGCGCAGGACAACGAGTTCGGTGCCAAGCTCGATCTTCTGGCGACCGCAGTGGAAGCACACGGTGGTCGGGTGGTGAGTCGGCACGTCCAGCGGCGGGGCGTCTCTCGCGGCGGTGTGGACAAGATGACCACTCCCTTCTCGCGACGGACGTTGCTCAGCCCGGGTAAGGCACGCGAAGTCGCCGACGCGTGCCAGGCGTCCGGAGTCGGCGTCGCGGTCTTCGCGAACCCGTTGACCGAACATCAGCGAGCTGTCCTCAACGAGATGTTCGACTGCCTCGTCATCAGCAACGAGGACCTCTTCGTAGGCCCGGAGGTCAGGCCAGCAGACGTTCCCGCATCCTCGCGCCCAGATTGATCCCAGCTACCGCCCGAGGGCCGGTCGGATCGTGCACGGCGAGGGTGTTGTTCCGGCGCATCAGCTCACGGACCGGAGGTGGCAGCCGGGGCGGGTCATCCATGGCCGCCAGGACCTTCGCGGCGCTGGAGATCAGTCGATCGGCCAGGGCGGCGGCGTCGGTGTCTACCCGCACCCGGCCGTACTCCCAGCCGGCGGTGGTGAGGTCGAGCACCTCGAACATGTGGGTCAGGAGCGGGTTCGGGTCGGTCACCCGGTCGAGCCGGGGCGCCTGGCTGCCGACTACCGCGACGGCGGCAGCCACCTGCGCGTACGGGTGGAAGCCGCACGGCAACGCGAACAGTGGCCACCGCAGGGCCGGGCCGGCCTCCATCCACAGCGGCCGGTAGTTCCTGCGGTGCACCAGGAGCCGCCGGCCCGTCCGTCGGTGTATTTCCTGGGCCTGGGTCTTCAGGTCCGCGTGGGCCTCGTCGGCGACCTGGCTCACGATCCGGGCTGCCACCACCAAGCCGTCGTCGCTGTTCAGCATTCCGGTGACGGCCTCGACCTGCTCGGCGAACCGGATCTGCGCGCCGGCGCCGTACCGATACTGGACGTCCCGTAGCAGCGCCTCCTGCCGCCCCGCATCGAGCTGGACCCGCCCGCCGCCCAGCAACCGCCGGAGCCAACGCATTTCGCCTCGTTTCAGCCAAGCCGTCCCAGACCGCGGCAATGCTAGTGCGTCGGACCTTCCTCGTCCGGTGACGGGGTGGCAGAGCGACCTCTACGCAGGACGACGCGGTGTTACCGGCGACGCGGCGTGATCAGTCCCGACTCGTACGCCCACACGACCAGCTGGGCACGGTCGCGGCAGTGCAGCTTCATCATGGCCCGGTTGACGTGCGTCTTGGCGGTCAACGGACTGATCACCATGCGCAAGGCGATCTCGTCGTTACTCAGCCCTCGGGCGACGAGCTCGACGATCTCCTGTTCGCGGGCGGTCAGCACGTCGCGTCCGGCGGCTGGCTCGGCCGGCGGTGGGCCGGCCACGAACTCGCTGATGAGCGTACGTGTGACGGCCGGGGCGAGCAGCGCGTCGCCGCGAGCCACGACAGCCACTGCCTGCAGCAGGTCGGCGGGGTCGGCGTCCTTGAGGAGGAAACCGCTGGCGCCCGCGCGGAGTGCGGCGAAGACGTAGGAGTCGAGCCCGTAGTTGGTGAGGATGAGGACGCGGATCGCGGCGAGGTCGGGATCAGCGGCGATGCGCCGGGTGGCTTCGATGCCGTCGAGTCCCGGCATCTGCACGTCCATGAGCACGACGTCCGGGCGCAGGCGTCGCGACAACTGGACGGCCGACGTGCCGTCGGTGGCCTCGCCGACGACCTCCAGGTCGTCCTCGGCGTCGAGCAATGCCCGGAATCCGGCCCGCATCAGAGCCTGGTCGTCGGCGAGCAGGACCCTGATCATGCCGGCTCCTCCCTCCGGTCGGAGCCGCCACGATCCGTGGCTGACTGAGCTGGTTGGACCTCGCGCAAGCGCTCGGTCATGCCTGACCGTCCAGCGGGAACGTGGCCCGTACCGTGAACCCGCGGTCGTCGTGGGCGGCGGCTCGCAGTGTGCCGCCCACTCCGGTTACCCGTTCCCGCATGCCGCGCAGGCCCACACCCGGTGTCACCGGCCGGACCGGCGACGCCTGGCCGTCGTCGGTCACCGAGACGGTCAGCTGCGCCGGGGCGTACTCGACGTGGACCTGGGCGGTGGCGGGGCCGGCGTGGCGGGCCACGTTGGTCAGGGCCTCCTGGACGACGCGATATCCGGCCTGGTCGACCTCGGCGGGCAGGTCCCGGGGTTGACCCGTGACGGTCACCTGCACCGGTACGCCAGCGGCCCGGGTCCGTTCGGCGAGCTCGCCCACCCAGGTCAGCCCGACGCGGTCCTCGTCGGAGGGTGAGCGCAGAACGCCCAGCGTGGCTCGCAGTTCCCGCATCGCGGCGCTGCTGGCCTCCTGGATCGCCAGCAGCGTGGCCGATGGCTCCTCGCCGTGCTTGCGGGCCAGGTGCACGGCGATCCCGGTCTGCACCTTGATCACGGAGATGTTGTGGGTCAGCGAGTCGTGCAGATCGCGGGCGATGCGCAGGCGCTCCTCCCCGGCGCGGCGCAACGCCATCTCCTCGCGGGTGCGTTCGGCCTCGATCGCCCGCTGCTCGACCTGTTCCAGGTACGCCCGGCGCTGCCGCGCCACGAACCCGGCGACGTTGGCCGCCACAAACCAGCCCAGCAGCAGGGCGGTCCGCTCGGCGATCAGCTGGCCGGGTTGGCCGGCGGGCGCGACCGAGATGTCGCGGGCCAGGAAGCCACCGAGGAAGACGACGCTGGCCAGGGCGGCGGCCGATCGGTGCCCCCGCCAGGCGGCGACGTAGACCGCGCCGAGGACGGGGAACGCGGCGGACACCCCGGAGTGCACCCGGACGTGGAGGGTCAGCATGGCGACGGTCACCACGCTCAACGCCACGACCGGGTACCGCCGGCACACCGCCAGGGCCGCCGCCATGGCCAGGACCAGGAGGACGTCGACAGCCCCAACCGTTGCGGCGTCCGGTGCGAGCGCGGCATTGCCGAGCAGGAGGCCGCCGAGGGCGAGGCCGCTGAGGGCGTACGGCAGGTCGCGGCGCATGGTCGAACTGTAGAACGGCCGTCGTCAGCGGAGCATCCCGCGCCCGCAGTAGATGAGGCGTACTGCGGACGCGGTATCGGCGGCCGGGCAAGTGTCTGCGGCGGCACGACGTATTCCCGGCCCGTCGAGGCAAGCATCGAGCTCATGACATACCGCTTCTTCACCCCCAACCCCGCGAAGGCGGCGACCGGTATCACCGCGGAGGTCTACCGGCAGCTGTGGGACGACTTCATCGGGCCGGTGCCCACCTTCCAGGCGCTCTCGCCCGTACCGGAGGTGCTGGCCGCCACCTGGGCGCTGATGCGCGAGGCCCTGCTCGCCGGGGACGCGTCCCGGGTCGACCGCGAGCTCGTCGCGTCGACGGTGTCCCGCGCCAACCGCTGCCGGTTCTGCGTCGACGCCCACGTGATGCTGCTGCACGCACTGGGCGAGCACGCGCTGGGCGAGGTCATTGCCCAGGGCGGGACGCCACCCGAGCCGAGGCACGCCGAGCTCGCCGGCTGGGCGGAGGCAAGCCGCAGCCCGAAGGCCGCCGGCTGGACCAGCCCGTACGGCCCCGAGGTCACCGGCACCCTGCTCGCCTTCCACTTCATCAACCGGATCGTCTCGGCGCTGCTCGACCCGGATCTGCTGCCCGGCGGCCTGCAACGCTCCCCGCTGGTGCGGTCGGTCGGAGGTCGGCTCTACGCCAAGACGGCCCGGGGGCCGAAGGAGCCCGGCCGCGGCCTCTCGCTCGTCGACGCCGGCACGACGGCGCCACCGGCCTGGGCGGGGGACAGCCCGGTCGGTGTCGCGTACGTGGCGCTGCGGAACGCCGCCACCCAGTGCGGGGACCTCCTGGGCGACGTGGCGCGCCAGACCGTCACGGCCACCGTGCGCTGGGAGGACGGGCGGTACCCGGCCCGGCCCTCGGACTGGGCCGTCGACCTGGTCCGGGACGTGCCCGGCACGGACCGCGTCGGGACGCGGATCGCGTTGCTGGCGGCGTTCGCTCCCAGCGCCATCAGCGTGGGCGACGTCGCCCTCTGGCGGCTCTCCCATCCGGCCGACGCCGACCTCGTGCGGCTTGTCGCGTACGGGGCGATCACGGCCACCGATCACGTCGCCCAGGCCCTGGCCTCGGCACACCTCTAGGAGGTCACCATGCGCAAGGCATTCGTCATCACCAGCATTCTGTTGCTCGTCTCGTTCGTCCTGCAGTTCGTCTTCGCCGCCGTGGGCGGGTTCACGAAACCCGCGGGCGACGGCGCCTATGTCCTGCACAGCGTCAACGGCATGGCGGTCATCCCCGTTCTCTCCCTGCTCACTGCCCTGTTCGCCGCGCTGGCGAAGGCGCCGGGCCGGCTCGTCGGACTGGCGATCCTGCCGATCGGCCTCGTCGTCGTGCAGGCGCTCATCGCCATGCTCGCGAACGCGTCCACCGACGCGGCGGGCGCCAGCACCCCACTCGGCCTGACCATCGCCGGGCTGCACGCGGTCAACGGAATCGTGGCGGTGCACGTCGTGGTCGGCGTGGTTCGGGCGGCGCGACAGCTGGCCAGTCCGGCGCCGGTCGACGCCACCCCCGTGACCGTCCGGGAAGCAGAGCCGGCATGACCACCGGCTCACTGCTCGCGGCCGACCTTGTGATCGCGGTCCTCGCGGCCGCCGGATGGCTGGGCGGCGGCGCCGCGTCGGCCGCCCGGCGCCGCCCGCTCGCGCTGGGACTGGCCGCCTTCGCGCTGCTCGCCACGCTCGCCCGGGCGATCACGATCACCGCGCTCGCCCGCGCCGGCTGGTGGTTCGCGGCGGAGAAGGTCCTCATCGCCGCCCCACTGTCGCTCGCGGCGGTGGCCGTCGTCGGGCCGCGGCTGCTGAGGCTGCCGGGCGACATCCGGTCCGTCGCGGTCCCGCTTCTCTTCGCCGGGTACGCCTCGAGCAGCGCACTGCTCGTGACGCTCCTGCACGGCTATCCGGCGTCGGCGGGCACGGGACTGCTAGCGGTCGCCGGGGTTGTCGCGGCGACCGCGGTCTCCTGGCGCGCCCTCGGCGCGCGCCCGTCCCGTTTGGTGTCCCGGGCAGCCCTCGTGGTGGCGGTCGCGGCGCTGGTGACCGGAACCGGGTTGGCCGCCGCCCCGGCCGCCGCTCCCGGCGTACCCCATGATCACGGATATCGGGATGCGCGGACCGCCGACGAACCCACCAGGCGGTTCGCCCTGACGGCCGGGACCACCACGGTGAGCGTGAGCGGCCGGGACGTCGCGGCGTGGGCGTTCAACGCGCAGGTTCCCGGGCCGGAGCTGACCGCCACCGTCGGCGACGTCCTGGAGGTGACGCTGCGCAACCGGGACATCGAGCGAGGCGTCACGCTGCACTGGCACGGGTACGACGTGCCGAACAGTCAGGACGGAGTGCCGGGCGTGACGCAGGCGGCGGTGCTGCCCGGACAGGAGTTCGTCTACCGGTTCCGCGCCGACCAGGTTGGGACGTACTGGTACCACACGCATTCGGTCTCCGACGTCGGCGTCCAGATGGGTCTCTACGGTGTCCTGGTGGTGCGCCCGGCGCCGATGACCGGCGTCGACGTCACGGTGCCGGTGCACACGCTGGCGGGCCTACCGCTGCCCGCACCGAGAACCGAGCCGGTCGAGGCGGGTGTGCCCGTGCGGCTGCGGCTGATCAACACCGACAGCACGACGCACCGGTACGCCCTGGCCGGGACGGCGTTCCGGGTCGCCGCGATCGACGGATCCGACCTGCGGGGCCCGACGTCGCTCGTGGACACCGCCGTGCTGATCCCGGCCGGGGGTCGTTACGACCTGGTGTTCACCGCCCCCGCCACGCCGGTGGCGCTGTTCGTCGACGGACGGGCGGTCTACTCGACCGGACCGGTGTCGGCGGCGACCGCCGCGTGGCCGGTGCTGGATCCGCTCACCTACGGCGTCGGTTCTCCGGTGCCGTGGTCCCGGTTCGACCGGGAGTTCACCCTCGTGCTCGACCGCGGCCTCGACCTGCACCGACTGCTTCCGCGATACGCCCACACCGTCAACGGCGCGGCCGATCCGGACATCCCGTCGCAGGTCGTCCGCCTCGGTGACGTTGTCAGGTTCACGATCGTCAACCGGTCTCAGATCGTGCACCCGTGGCATCTGCACGGCCATCACGTCCTGGTGCTGGCCCGCAACGGAAAGCCGGCGACCGGAAGCCCATTGTGGCTGGACTCCTTCGACGTACGCCCCGGCGACGTGTGGGAGGTGGCGTTCCGGGCCGACAACCCAGGAGTGTGGGCCAACCACTGCCACAATCTGGGGCACGCCGACGCCGGGATGATGCTGCACCTGATGTACTCGTGATCCTCAGGGATGCGGGACTGACCGCCGTGCCCAGGTCGGTGTCCAGACCTCGGCGTCGGGCGCGTCCGCCCGTCTGGAGTCGAGGTAGTCGCGAAGCTCGCGGAGCGCGGGATGCGGGTTGTCCGCGCGCCAGATCATCGACATCGGGTAGATCGGGGTCGGACCACGCACCGGGATCCGCCGCAGGTCGTAGCTGTCCGGCCACAGGTACCGCGAGCCTTCGCCGACGAAGGTCGCCAACTCCGGGGAGTCGGCGATCTCCGCCAGCAGAGCCTCGTTTCCGAAGATGGGCCCGACCACGTCGATGGTGAGCCCGAACGCGGCGGCGAGTTCGTCGTAGTAGTCGGCCCATTCGGTGCCGGGGGCCATGCCGGGCATCCAGATGCGATGTCCGGCAAGGTGAGCGGGCGTGACGGCGCGCGCGTTGGCGAGCGCGTGGTTGGGCCCGACGAGGAGCTGGTGTGGGTCGTCGATCACTCGGGCGGCGTTGATCGCGCCGGGCAGATGCTGCGGGGGAGTGGTGACAGCGTGGAAGCTGGCGTCGATCGTCCCGGCCTCGACGGCGGCGATCGCGGCGTCGACGTCGGCATTCAGGGTCACGACATCCAGCTCGATCTCGGGGTGCAGACGGTAGAAGTCCTGCAGACGTACCGCCGGCGCTATCCGCCGGTTGACGACGTCGACGCGTAGGGCGCGCCGGCCAGGGCGCACGGACGCGTCGGCGCGCTCTGCCACCCGCAGGAGTTCACGGGCGTGGGGCAGGAACGCCTGGCCGTCGATCGTGAGCTGGACCCCGCGGGCCGTACGGGTGAACAGGCGTACGTTCAGGTCGTTCTCCAGCGCGGCGATGCGCTTGGAGACGGCCTGCTGGGTGATCGACAGCGCGGCGGCGGTTTCCTGGAACTGGCCGGCGTCCGCAGCGGCGACGAAGGTGCGCACGGCGTCGAGATCCATGCGAAGACCCTAATCGCACAACAGACGGTTGTGGCTCGCCGCCGGTTCAGTTGTTTGACCCGTCGTCCCGGGCCTTGCTTTGCTCTCCAGCGATCAACGGTCGGTTGTTCGAAGCGGGAGGCGCGGAGCGTGGTCAGACGGCGATCCCTGGGCCGACAGTTCGGATGGCTGTGGGCGGCCTACGCGGCCAGCGCCTACGGCTCGGCGCTGGGGTTCGGTGCGTTCCCGCTGATCGCCGTACTGGTGTTGGATGCCAGCCCCGCTCAGGTGTCCGTGTTGTCCGCGGTGGGGCCGGCAGTGGGCGCGCTGATCGCGCTGCCGCTCGGGCCGTGGGTGGAGTTCCGCCGTAAGCGGCCGGTGATGATCGCGATGGACCTGGCCCGGTTCGCGGTCATGCTGACGATCCCGGTCGCCTACGCCTTCGGCATGCTCAGCTTCGTCCAGCTACTGATCGTCTCGGCCGTGGTCGCCACAGCCAAGATCGCCTTCAGCGCGGCCAGCGGCGCGCACCTCAAGGCCCTCGTCCGGCCAGAAGACCTGCTGGTGGCCAACGCGCGGTTCGAGTCGACGACGTGGAGTTCCATCGCCGTCGGCCCGCCGCTGGGCGGAGCGGCGATCGGCCTGTTCGGGCCGGTCACCACCGTGGTGGCCGACGCACTCAGCTACCTGTTCTCGGCGCTGGGCATCACGGCGATTCGCGGTCGCGAAGAACACCCGCAGCGAGCCGAGAAGCGCCGGGTACGTGCCGCCGAGTTGCTCGACGGCTGGCGACACCTCCTGAGCCATCCCGGCCTGCGGGCGCTCTACCTCAACCAGCTGCTCGTCAGCGGACTGATCATGGCCACCGAGCCGCTGTTGGCCGTGCTCCTGCTCCGCGAGCTCGGATTCCCACCCTGGCAGTACGGCCTCGCCTTCGCCGTCCCCTGCGTCGGCGGGCTCATCGGCTCACGCCTCGCCCGCGGCGTCGTGGCGCGGTACGGCCAACACCGAATCCTTCGTACGGTCGGTACGTTGCGCGCGGTCTGGCTGATCGGCCTCGCCTTCGTGCAGCCCGGTGTCGCCGGCCTCGTGACCGTGATGGCTGTCGAGCTCGCGATCATCATCAGCATGAGCCTGTACAACCCGGTACTCGCCACCTACCGGCTTGAACACGCGCCCAACGACCGCATCGCCCGTACCCTGTCGGCCTGGTCGATCAGCAGCAGCGCAGCCATCGCCATCCTCAGCGCGCTCGGCGGACTGCTCGCCAGCGCCACCAGCCCACGCACGGCTATCGCCGTCGCGGGACTGCTCATCCTCGCCAGCCCGCTGCTGCTACCCCGCCGCCAGGACTCCGTGACCCGGCTGTCGAGCAGGTCCGATCAGTCGTCGCCGGCGGGCGTGTGAGGCGGGTGGCCTACCGGCGCAGGGTCTCGACCGTCACCTTCGCCGCCTGCGCGATCAGCTTGTCGTCGTACTCGGCGTCCTTCTCGTCGCGGGTCGAGAGGATCGCGAGCACGATGGGGGCGCTGTCGGGGGGCCAGACGACGGCGATGTCGTTGCGGGTGCCGTACCCACCGGAGCCGGTCTTGTCGCCGACCTGCCAGGCGGCCGGGACGCCGGCCCTGATGAGCTTGTCTCCGGTCGTGTTCCCCTTGAGCCACGTGGTCAGCACCGTGCGGTCTTCGGCGGAGAGCGCATCGCCGAGAACGTACGCGCGGAGGTCGGTGGCAAGGGCCCGGGGAGTGCTCGTGTCGCGCTGGTCGCCGGGGGTCGCCTCGTTGAGGTCGGTCTCGAACCGCTCTGGATCGGTGACCCGGTCGCCGAGGTCGCGTAGGGCCCGCTCGAAGCCAGCCGGGCCGCCGAGCCGCTTCAGCAGCAGGTTGGCGGCGGTGTTGTCGCTGTACCGTACGGCGGCGTCACCCAGTTCGCGCAGCGTCATCCCCTTCCCCGCGTGCCGCTCGGTGATCGGTGAGTGGGTCACCAGGTCGGCCCTCGTGTACCGGACGACCTGGTTCAGCTCGGCGGTCGAGGTCGCGTCCAGCACCGCGGCGGCGGCGAGCGCCTTGAAGGTCGACGCGTAGGCGAACCGCTCGTCGGCGCGATGCTCGACGGTGCGGCCGGTGCCGGTGTCGATGGCATAGACGCCGAGCCGAGCGTCGAACTCCGCCTCGAGGAGGGCGAAATCCGGCTTGGCAGCGGGCGCCGAGGGGGCGGTGGCGACAGGGCTCGACGGGGAGTTCGACGGGGAAACGGTCGGCCCTTCTGTTGCCGAGCAGGCGGCGAGCGCGAGCGCGGTGGTGGCCACCACGGCAGCCCGGCGGGGCGCGAGAAGCACGGCTCGTGTTCCTTTCGTCGGTTGACGCCCCGGACCGGTTTTGCCGGTAGTTGCCCGGGGCAATAGGAGGGCGACGACAATCCTCTGGAGGGACGGCTCTCGTGGAAGTTACCGGCTTCTTCACCGCCATCATCATCGGTCTGATCATCGGCGCGCTCGGGCGGCTGGTCGTACCAGGCAAGCAGAACATCCCGATCTGGCTGACCCTGCTCATCGGTGTGGTCGCCGCGATCCTGGGCACCCTCATCGCTGGCGCCGTCGGCGTCGATGACACCAGCGGGGTCGACTGGATCGAGCTGGTCCTTCAGGTCGTCTTCGCCGCTATCGGCGTGGCGATCGCCGCCGGCGCCTACGGCCGCCGCCGCGTGCACTGATCTTCGCGCCATCGCGACGGCCCGACCCCGTTCAACGGGGGCGGGCCGTCGCCCGTTGTGCGGCCTGCGCGGCCTCGTCTGCCGTCGGCTTCATGGCCGAGGCGCCCGATCGCCGCCACGGTGGAGGAGAGCACGGCGGCGCTGGCGGGCGGCACGCCTTGTCTCTCACGCGGACTGGCCGGGTGGCGCCGATTCGCTGCCTTCTATACCGTGGCACAGTTGCGCGAGGCGCCTTCCTCGATGGGGCGGTCCCGCGACCGGATTGTGCGTACTCAGTTGAGACGGGGGTTCGTCGTGACCATGGATCCGCAGGCGATCGGCCGGCCTGAGGCTGGCCAGGTCGACGTGCAGCAGAAGCTCGACACGTCGGTGCCGCATTCGGCGCGGATCTGGAACTACTGGCTCGGCGGCAAGGACAACTTCGCGGTCGACCGCGAGGCCGGCGACCAGTACCGGCAGGTCTTCCCCGGCGTCGTCGACGTCGCCCGTGCCTCCCGGCAGTTCCTGGTCCGTTCGATCACGTTCCTCGCCGGTGAGGCGGGGGTTCGCCAGTTCCTCGACGTCGGCACCGGGCTGCCGACGGCCGACAACACCCACCAGGTGGCGCAGCGGATCGTGCCGGAAGCGCGGATCGTCTACGTCGACAGCGACCCGCTGGTGCTGGTGCACGCCCGTGCGCTGCTGATCAGCACGGCCGAGGGCAGGACCGCCTACATCGACGCCGACCTGCACGACCCGGCTGCGGTCATCGCCGAGGCCGGCAAGACGCTCGATTTTCAGCAGCCGATCGGGCTCATCCTCAGCGGCGTCATGGGCCACGTGCCCGACTACGAGACGGCCCGGTCGATCACGCGCCAGCTGCTGGCACCGCTGCCGAGCGGCAGTTACCTCTCACTCAACGACGGCACGAGCCTGATCAGCCCCGAGATGCAGCAGGCGCAGGACGACTACAACGACAGCGGGGCGACCCCGTACACACTGCGCTCGCCCGACCAGATCGCCGGGTTCTTCGATGACCTGGAATTGGTGGAGCCCGGCGTCGTACCGTGCCCGCAGTGGCGACCTGACGACGCGGTCGACACGCCCGTCGACATCGACGCCTTCGGCGGGGTCGGCCGCAAGCACTGAGGACTCCCGGGGGCGGCCTGTGGGAAGCGGAGGCAGCACGACCGCCCGCCTGCGCTGAGCCGGCGGGCGTGGTAACCGCGCTCGGTGAAGACCGCGCGTGCGGCGGCCACGATCGCCCCGCGATTGTCAGCCGAAGCAGCCGGGCCGCGGTTGACCTGACGTTTGTCACCGCGCACACTGAAAAGTGTGACCGGACGACATTGTCCGGTTAGGGGAGGCTACCGATGACCTTCGACAGAACCTATGACGTAGTCGTTGTGGGCACCGGTGCCGCCGGCTTTGCCACCGCTCTGGGTGCGATCGACGAGGGTCTTTCAGTACTGATGCTGGAGAGCACGGCGAAGTGGGGCGGCAACAGCGCGAAGTCCGGTGGCGGCATGTGGTTGCCCAACAACCCGCTCATGCGACGCGACGGTGTGGGCGACTCGCGCGCCGAAGCGTTGACCTACCTCGAGGCCACCGTCGGGGACGAGGGCCGTTCGACCAGCCGGGAGCGCAAGGAGGCGTTCGTCGACGGTGTCGCCGACTTCGTCGAGACCGCGCAGAAGTACGGCATGGAGTTCGTACGCGCCGCCGAATACTCCGACTACTATCCGGAGCGGCCGGGCGGCAAGATCGGCCGCTCCATTGAGCACAAGCCGTTCAACCTACGCAAGATCGGCAAGTGGTGGCACTCGTCGCAAGCGCCCGCGGCGATGCCGATCCTCACCGACGACGTGTGGTTGCTGGGCCGGGCCTGGTCGACGCCCAGCGGCTTCCGGCGTGGTGCGCAGCTCGCCTTCCGCGCGGCGGGCGGCCTGGTTCGCGGTGCGAAGCTCGCGGGCATCGGCGCCGGCCTGACTGCGTCGTTCCTCAACGTCGTGGTGGTCAAGCACAAGGCCGACCTGTGGCTGGAGTCGCCGCTGGAAGATCTTGTTGTCGCGGACGGCCGGGTCGTCGGGGTGCGCATCACCCATGAGGGCGGGCAGCTCACGATCGGCGCGCGCCGCGGCTTGATGCTCGCAGCCGGCGGCTTCGACTACAACCGCGAGTGGCGGCGGAAATACCACGGCATCGACGGCTCCCCGTCTGGTGCACCGGGCAATCTCGGCAAGCCGATCGGCATCGCGATGTCTCACGGTGCGGCCACCGAACTGCTCGACGACGCGTGGTGGGGAGCGTCCGTCGCCGCGACGAGCGCGTCCGAGCCGTCGTTCATCGTTGGCGAACGGTCGTTCCCATTCTCGATCATCGTCGATGCGCGGGGCGATCGGTTCGCCAACGAGTCGGAGTCGTACGTCGACCTCGGGCACCACATGCTCGACCACGACAACGCTGGACCGTACTGGATGATCGCCGATCGCCGGCATGCCCGTCGTTACCTTCGCAGCTACCTGCTGGATCCCAAGGCGAAGCGGGCGATGCGGCGCGAGGGGGTGCTGTTCAAAGCAGACACGCTGGAGGAGTTGGCGAAGCTGATCGGCGTCGACCCGGCCCACCTGACCGCGACGGTCGAGCGGTTCAACGGCTTTGCCCGCGCCGGTGTTGACGGCGACTTCGGCCGCGGCAACTCGGCGTACGACCGCTACTACAGCGACCCGCTGGTCCACCCGAACCCCAATCTCGGCACGTTGGAACACGGGCCGTTCACCGCGGTCAAGGTCGTCATCGGGGACCTCGGCACCAAGGGCGGCGTGGTCACCGACGCCGACGGCCGCGCCCTGCGCGAGGACGGATCGGTGATCGAGGGGCTCTACTCGGCCGGCAACAACTCAGCCTCGGTGATGGGCAGGACCTACCCGGGCCCCGGCTCGACTATCGGCCCGGCCGTCGTGTTCGGGCTGCGCGCCGCCCGCCACCTGGCACACGGGAGATAGGGAGACCGTCGTGGAGATCAGGGACAACGTTTTCGTCGTCACCGGTGGTGGAAACGGGATCGGTCGGGAGGTCACCCTGGCGTTGCTCGCTCGTGGTGCCCGTGTCGTCGCGGTCGACCTGAGTGAAGCCGGCCTCAAGCAGACAGCCGATCGTGCCCGCGCCGGCGATCGGCTGATCACCATGCCCATCGACCTCACCGACCGCGCGGCGGTCCTGGCACTGCCCTCGGCAGTCGTTGCCGCCCACGGACAAGTCGACGGCCTGATCAACGTCGCCGGCATCGTGCATGACTTCAAGCCGATCGCCGCACTGAGTTTCGAGGACATCGAGCGCGTCATGGCGGTCAACTTCTGGGCCACTGTCAACACCACGAAGGCCTTCTTGCCGCTGCTCGAAGCGCGGCCGGCGTCGTCGCTGGTCAATGTCGGTTCGATGGGTTCGCTGGTGCCGTTCCCGGGACAGGGCGCTTACGGTGCGAGCAAGGCGGCGGTGAAGCTCTTCACCGAAGGGCTCATCGCCGAGCACCAGAGCGGTCCACTCAAAGTGACCATCGTTTTCCCGGGTGGCATCGCCACCAACATCCTGGGTAACTCCGGGGTTGACGCCAGGGGCGCCGTCGCCGATCAGGCGCAAGCGGCGGCCAAGCTCACGTCTCCTGAGGAGGCTGCGCGGCAGATCGTTGAGGCTGTCGTGACGGGGGCGCCGCGAGTCACGATCGGCAAGGACGCTCGGATGCTCGACCGCATGTCTCGTCTCATGCCCGCCCGCGCGATTCCCCTGATAGCCAAGAAGATGCGAGACCTGGTGGAATAGCGGTGCCCGGCGCCCTGTCGTTCCGATGAGTGACGCAACGCCGTAAGTCCCGCCCGCTGACCAGCTGACCGGGCCCGCAATCTGTTGAACCGGCCCCGTCGCGCAGCGGCGGGGCCGACTCGCCGGGCACCGGCACCGCCGCGTAAAACTGGACGTCAGCCAGTGCGGGCGAGCGCGAAGCCCGCTGACCGCCCCCATGCGCCGGCTCTCGCACGGACACTGCAAAAAACCTGCAAGCGCTAGCCCTTGCCTTGAGGGAAACCGCTTTCCTACGATTGCGTTGCATCGATGTTTCATTTCTGGGCCGGGCGAACACATTTCGGGCAACGCCACTGTCGGCATGCCGTTTGCGCAGCGGTTCCCTCCAGTTGCCAGGGCGATGGATGAGCTATGCCCATTGATTGCCGACAACTCCCGAGCGATCGAGAAGGCGTCGCACCGACAGGAGTGCGGTCGCGTCGACCGCCGCAGGCACCGGCGAACCATTCGAATACGAAGGTGAGGCGAGATGAGACGACCAGTCGCACTGCGACTTCAGGCAGCACTGGCCACGGCAGCAGTTGGGATCGCGATCGGGGTAGGCCTGCCGACCCCGCAGGCGTCAGCGGCGGCCGGCAGCGCCACCGGCTACGCCACCCAGAACGGCGGGACCACCGGCGGCGCGGGCGGGCAGACGGTACGAGCCACCACGGGGACCGCGATCCATGCGGCGCTGTGTGGTCGGGTCAGTAGCAGCACCCCGATCATCATCGAGGTCACGGGGACCATCAACCACGGAAACACCAGCAAGGTGTCGGGTTCGAGCTGCAACACCGCGGACGGCGTGATCGAACTCAAGCAGATCAGCAACGTCACCATCATCGGGGTTGGCAGCGGAGCCGTCTTCGACCAGCTCGGCATCCACATCCGCGACTCCAGCAACATCATCATCCAGAACGTGACCGTCCGGAACGTCAAGAAGTCGGGCTCGCCGACCTCCAACGGTGGGGACGCCATCGGCATGGAGAGCACGGTCCGCAACGTCTGGGTCGATCACGTCACCCTGGAGGCATCGGGCGGGGAGTCGGAGGGGTACGACGGCCTCTTCGACATGAAGGACAACACCCAGTACGTGACCCTGTCCTACAGCATCCTGCGCAACTCCGGTCGCGGCGGCCTCGTCGGGTCCAGCGAGAGCGACCTCTCGAACGGCTTCATCACGTACCACCACAACCTGTACGAGAACATCGACTCCCGTACGCCGCTGCTCCGCGGCGGCACGGCCCACATCTACAACAACCACTACGTGAGCCTCCACGAGTCCGGCATCAACTCCCGGGCCGGGGCAAAGGCCAAGGTGGAGAACAACTACTTCCGGAACTCCAAGGACGTTCTGGGTACCTTCTACACCAACGAGCGCGGCTACTGGCAGGTCAGCGGCAACACCTTCGACAACGTGACCTGGTCCAGCGCCGGCAGCGAGAACTACCCCGCCGGCCCCAACCCGACGTCCAACACCACCGTCAGCATCCCGTACTCGTACAGCCTCGACGGGGCGAGCTGCGTGCCGGACGTCGTCCGGCAGACGGCGGGCGCGAACACGGGTCTGCGGGTTTCGGACGGTAGCTGCTCGCCGCAGACCCCGCCGCCCACCACGCCCCCGCCCACCACGCCCCCGCCCACCACGCCCCCGCCGACCACGCCGCCGCCGACCACTCCGCCGCCGCCCAGCGGGACCAACCTCAGCCTCGGTGCCGGTGCCGACGGCTCCAGCAAGGCCAGCGGGACAAGCTATGGCAACGTGCGGGACGGCAGCATCAGCACCTACTGGTCGCCGGTCGGATCGACCGGCTCCATCTCGATCAAGTGGGGTTCCGCCACCCGGGTGTCCCGAGTGATCATCCGCGAGCCGTCGGGAACCCAGGGCTCCATCGGGTCCTGGCAGCTCATCAACCACGACACCGGGGCCGTCCTGGCCTCCGGTGCCGGGGCGGGTTCCATCACCTTCTCCGCGACCTCACTGGTCAAGATCACCTTCAAGATCAACAGCTCGAGCAGTACGCCGCGAGTCGGTGAGTTCGAGACGTACGCCAGCTAGCACCCGGCGCGGGACGGGGCGGCAGATACCGCCGCTCCCGCCCCGGACATCACCATCGCGCAACCACCTCGCACGCAACGGCGTGTGGCTGCCGTGCCACCTGGGCGGCACGGCAGCCACAGGGGTGTCACCTGTTGTGCTTCTCCTGGCACGGCACGCAGAAGCGAGCATGCGGAAGAACCTCAAGCCGCTCCGCCGGGATGTTCTGGTGGCACTTCTCGCAGGCACCGTAGGTGCCATCGGAGATCCGGCCCAGGGCACCGGTGATCTGCTCGATGTTGCGGCGGGTGGCCACCAGCAGCGCGGCCCGGTTGTCGGCCTCGCTGGGGTCGCCGGTGTCCGCGTTGAGTTCGGTCAGTTCCCGCAGGCGAGCCGTCTGCGTGGCGAAGTCGTCCGCCAGGGACGCTCGCAGATCAGCCAGCCAAGTCTGGTCGACGGGATGATGATCGATGCCCATGGTCTGCCTTTCAAAAGGAACGGGAAAAAGAAAAAGGGCCGAAGCTCTATAGCTTCGCCCTGGCGGTCGTTCTGAGATGCAACGATTCCGCGGGAGGGCCTCGGCCAGTTCGCGCCGGGCTCGACAGCCGCTGTGTAGGCGCGATGTGCAGCGCGCGGACAACCGGCACCCGCATGCAGGCCTTTCGGCGCGCCGCCGTCGTCACGCGGACAGCGTCGAGCGCCGCCACCTCGGTGACGGCAGGCGAGCGGAACGTCACCGGCGGCATGCCTCCACCATAGGGTGGTGACTGACCTAAAGCCAACGCCTCTTGAGGGATGGTCACCGCAGCCGAGAGCGGCGCGGGGGTGGGAGCAGTCGGGTGCTCAGCCGCCGCTTGTGAGCGGGCGGCTGGCGGTGGTGCTGAACGTTAGGCTCTCGCCGTGCCGGCCCTGATCGAGATCGTGTCCGTCATTGGTGCCGCTCCGAGCGTGGTATTTGACCTGAAGCTCGACATGGATGTCCACGCCGCGTCCCTGCGATCCAGCCAGGAGACAGCCGTCACCAGCACCGGTCGACGCCAACTCGCGCTCGGGGACGAGGTCACCTTCCACGCCCGCCACTTCGGTCTCCGCTGGCGCATGACGTGCCCCGTGCCCTGATTGCGCCGTACCTCCGCCGACTCTTGAGCCAGCGGGCAGCTCACATCAAGCACCTGGCGGAAGCCAGCCATTCGTAGCGCCAGAGGTACGGCGGGCCTGGCCAGCGCCACGGCCAGGAGAAATTCGCGCGGCCGGGTGCTGGCCGGCCTGGCGGTGATGATCGTGCCGCACGGACTTTGCATGGGGGATGCAAGGATGGCGGCATGGGCAGGCCAAACGACCGGCGTGAGCCGTGAACCAGCACGAGCGGTGGCACCGGCTCCTGGACATGGTGGCGGCCGAGGGACAGCTCGACATCGAGTCCACCGCCCGTGAGCTGGGCATGAGCACGGCGACCATCCGGCGCGACTTCGACGAGCTCGCCATGCAGCAGTTGGTGACCCGCACCCGCGGCGGCGTGGTCGCCACCAGCGTCTCCTACGATCTGCCGCTGCGGTACAAGGCGGTGCGGCAGGCGTCGGAGAAGCAGCGGATCGCCACGGCCGCCGCCGCACTGATCCCAGCACGGAGCACGGTGGGGCTCAACGGAGGCACCACGACGACCGAGGTGGCACGGGCGCTCGCGCTGCGCACCGAACCGAACGGGCAGATGCCGGCGCTCACGGTGGTGACCAATGCGCTGAACATCGCCAACGAGCTCATCGTGCGGCCGCACATCCGGGTGGTGCTCACCGGCGGGACCGCCCGCCCGCGGTCGTACGAGCTGGTGGGCCGCATCGCCGAGACGATGCTCGGGTCCGTGGCGCTGGACGTGGTCGTGCTCGGGGTGGACGCGATCGACCACCAGCACGGCGCCAGCGCGCACAACGACGGCGAGGCGGCGATCAACCACGTCATGGTGACCAGCGCCGCGCGGACGATCGTGGTGGCGGACGCCTCGAAGCTGGGCCGGCGGAGCTTCAACCGGATCTGCCCGCTGGCCAACATCGACACTCTGATCACCGACAAGGCGGCGGACCCGGAGCAGGTGAGCCTCGTCGAGCAGGCCGGGGTGAAGGTGGTACAGGTCTGACCCGTCGAGATCGAGCGGTCGCAGTCCTCATCCGGGACCGCATCGCCGAGCGGCACGGTTGTGTGGCACGACCCTGTCGGTGTTCACCTCTGCAACTTTCTGCAAGCACTGCGGCGGCGCCCGCGCACCCCGTACCGGCTCGCCGACCGGCTCCGACGGCTCGCATCGCTGCACGGATCCCGTGTCCTGTCGGATATCGCAGCCGCTGAGCCCTCGTGGTCGGAACTCCGGGGCGTTCTGGGCGGACCTTGACGGCGGTACGGCCAGATCCTAAGGTCTGCAACATCCTGATTGATTCTGGCGCTTCAGTGTCACGAAAGATCGTGCGTGCTCGACTGGCCGGCATCTTCTGGGGAGGCGGATATGAAGCGACAGGTTGGCGCGGCGCTCGTGACCGCCGAAGGCCCGTCAGCGGGCCGGGAGCGGCGTGACCTGGTCATCTCGGTGTCGCTCAATCCCGCCCTGGACATCACCTACACCGTGCCCGAGCTGGTGGCGGACACGTCGCACCGGGTGACGAGCGTGGTCTCCCGTGCCGGGGGTAAGGGTCTGAACGTCGCCCGGGTGCTGCGTCAGCTGGGTGCCGAGACCCTGGTCCTGGGCCTGTCCGGCGGCGCCGTCGGCGAGCACATCGAGGCCGAGCTGGCGGCGGCCGGCGTGCCGGCGCAGTTCACCCGCCTCGCCGCGGAGACCCGCCGGACGGTGACCGTCCTCGCGCGGGGCACGGCGACGGTCCTCAACGAACCAGGTCCGCACGTCACCGAGGCGCAGTGGGCGGCGTTCCTGGACGCGTTCGCGGAGCGGGTCCGGGCGGCACGGGTGGTGGTGCTGTCCGGCAGTCGACCACCGGGTGTGCCCGAGACCGCCTACGCCGATCTCGTCACCATCGCGCGGGCCGGCGGGGCCGAGGCCATCGTGGACGCGGAGGGCCCCGCGCTGCGACACGCGCTGGCTGCCGCACCAGCGCTGGCGAAACCGAACGCCCACGAGGCGGCGGACCTGCTCGGCCGCCCGGTACGTACCCGTGACGACGCTGTGGCGGTGGCGCGCCGGCTCGTCCGACTCGGTGCCAGCGCGGGCGTGGTCTCCCGGGGCGCGGACGGGTTCGTGGCGGTTACCGGCGGGGTCGCGTTCAGCGCCCGCGCGCCCGAACAAGTGTCCGGCAACCCGACCGGCGCTGGCGACGCCCTCGCGGCCGTCCTTGCGTACGGGCTCGTCACCCGCGCGCCGTGGCGGGACGTCCTCGCCCGAGGCGCGGCCGTCTCTGCGGCCGCCGTCGCCTGCCCGTGGGCGGGCGAGTACGACGACGACGTGGCTTCCCGGCTGCTGGACGGAACCACGGTGGAAACACTGGAAGAGCACCGCACCGAGAGAGAGCAGGAACCGTGTCGTACGTCGCCTCCGAGATAGCCTCCCAACCCGAGACTTGGCGGCGGGCCGTGGATCTGGTCGCCCAGCCGGGCGTCGCGCGGGCCCTGCCCCAGGCCGGTGAACGGGTCGCCGTCGTCGGCTGCGGCACGTCGTACTTCATGGCGCAGAGTTTCGCGGCGCTGCGAGAGTCGGCGGGCCAGGGGGAGACCGACGCCTTCGCCGCCTCGGAATTCCCCGCCGGGCGGCGGTACGACCGCGTGGTCGCCATTACCCGCTCCGGCACCACCACCGAGGTGATCCGGCTGCTTGAGCAGTTGCCGCCCGGCAGTCGCTCGACCGTGATCACAACCGACGCCGACCGGCCGGTGACCCGGCTCGTGAGCGACTGTGTCGTCCTCGACTTCGCCGACGAGCAGTCGGTCGTGCAGACCCGCTTTGCCACGACCGCACTCGCCGCCTGGCGCGCCGGTCTCGGGGAGGACCTGACCGACCCGATCATCCAGGCGCGGGCCCAGCTGAGCACGCCGCTCGACCCGGCCGTGGCCGGCCGGGACCAGTTCACCTTCCTCGGCACCGGCTGGACCGTGGGGCTGGCGCACGAGGCGGCCCTCAAGCTGCGGGAGGCGGCACAGGTGTGGGCCGAGTCGTACCCGGCAATGGAGTTCCGACATGGTCCGATCAGCGTGGTGGACCACCGGTCCGTGGTCTGGATCTTCGGCCCGGTGGTCCCCGGCATCCGCGACGACCTGGCCGCCACGGGCGCGATCGTGGTGCACGAGGACGTCGACGCCATGGCGCACCTCACCACCGCGCAGCGGCTCGCGGTCGAGCTGGCGGTCCGTCGCGGCCTGCATCCGGACCGACCCCGACTGCTCACCCGGTCCGTCGTCCTGCCCGCGCCGGCCGCCTGAGGAGCGCTGATGACCCTCGTCCCCACCGCCGACCTGGTGGCGGCGGCCCGCGCCGCTGGTACCGGCGTGCTGGCATTCAACGTGATCACGATCGAGTACGCCCAGGCGATCGCCGCCGCGGCGCAACGTGCCCACCGGCCCGCGATCCTGCAGATCAGCCAGAACGCGGCGCGCTACCACTCTGGCGTGTCGGCCATCGCCGCGGCGACGGCCGAGATCGCGCGGAAGTCCAGCGCGAACCTGTCACTGCATCTGGACCATGTGGACGACATCAGCCTGCTGGAGCAGGCCGCCGACACCGGTTTCAGCTCCGTGATGGTCGACGCGTCCGCGCTGCCGTACGCCGCCAACGTGGCCGCCACCCGCAAGGCGACCGACTGGGCGCACGACCACCGGCTGTGGGTGGAGGCGGAACTCGGCTACGTCGGCGGTAAACCGGATGCCCCGGCGAGCGCTCACACCGCTGGCGTCCGCACCGACCCGGCCGAGGCCGCCCGGTACGTGGCCGAGACCGGCGTCGACGCGTTGGCGGTCGCGGTGGGCAGCTCGCACGCGATGGCCGACCGAACCGCCTCGCTGGATCTCGACCTGGTGGCCGCGATCCGCGACGCCGTACCCGTGCCCCTGGTCCTGCACGGTTCGTCCGGGGTGCCGCTGGAGCAGATCTGCGCCGCGGTCGGTTGCGGCATGGTGAAGATCAACGTTGGTACGGCGCTCAACGTGGCGTTCACCGACGCGGTCCGGGGCGCCCTGCCGGAATCCCGCGACCCGCGCCGGTACCTCGCCGCTGGACGGGACGCGGTGACCGGTGTTGTCGAGCGGCTGCTCACGCTCCTGCCCGCGGCACCGTAGCCGGTCGCGCCACCGCAGGGCTGCCGCGACGGCGCCGCCCTCGTCGCCGCTCAGAAGCCCTGGTCGGACTGGGCCGACCAGGGCTTCTGGTTGTCCTGCTGAACCAATCCCGGTGTCAGGCGACGAAGCGGGTACGGCGGCGGCGGGTCACCACGAACAGGGCGGCACCCGCGGCCAGCAGAGCGGCCGCGCCGGCCAGCACGATGCCGGACTGGCCCGTGATCGGCAGCGACGGGTCGTCGTCCTCCCCACCGCCACCGATGCCGCCGGCCGGGTTCACGACCAGCTTGGCCACGTCGTTGTCCGACGTCACGTCAGGGGTCGAGGACTTCGCCGTGACGGTGCCGGTGAGTTCCCCGGCGGCGTCGACCCGCAGCCCGAAGTCCCACGTGACAGCCTGGTCCACCGCGAGCGGGTGGACGGCCGTCCGGCAGACGTAGCCGGTGTCCGCCTTCGTGCAGCCGGCGGGCACCGTCGTCACGGTGGTGCCCGTCGGGGGAGTGAAGGTGACGGTCGCGGCCGGCTCGGTGATGCCGGAGGCGTACGCGGGACCGAGGTTCTTGACGCCGAGCTTCGCGGTGACCGTGCTGCCCACGGCGGCCCGGACCTCCCCGCCGACGGCGCTCACGTCGGAGCGGTTCGTGCCCTCGACCGTGAGGATCACGTGCTGCGTGTCCAGGAAGAACGAGTCCTCGGTCTGGGCGCCCTGGGCGCGCAGCCCGGCGGGCTTCCGGACGAGGCCGAGGGTGCCCTGCGTGCCGCGGGTCGGCTTGGTGGCCCGGACCATGTCGAGGTTGTCCCGCCCGTCGATCGGGGTCGACCACGTGAAGCTGGCTCCGGCAACGCCCGGCGCCGGCACCTCCGGCCGCAGCCGCAACGGCAACTCCTCGGAGAGCACGTACTCCTGCTTCGGATCCAGCGTCGCGTCGAAGTGGCAGTACGCGGCGAAGCTGCCGTACTCGCAGTTGTCGTAGCGCTTGGGCACGGTGAACATGGCCTCGTAGAAGAAGAACAGGTCCACGCCGGTGATCGCGTTGTCCCCGGTGTTTCGCACCGTGAGCGGGTTCGTGACGGTGTCGCCCGGCTTGGCCTTCTTGGTGGTGATCGGCCCAACCTCCAGAGCGACCTTCTCGCTGATGGTCACCTTCGAGGTCTTGGTGAACGTCTGGTCTCGGCTGGTGACCTTCACGCTCACCTCGCCCTCGTCGCCGACCTTCGCTGCAGTCTCGGGCCGGAAGGTGAGCGTGGTGATACCCGCGAACAGGCTCTCCGAGGAGAGGGTGTCGAACCTGCAGGTGATGCTCGTGCCCGACTGCTCGCACGGGCTGGGGCCGTCGAACGTGAGCTTGGCCGTGGCGACGCCGGCGAGCTTCGCGGTGTCGATGGTGACCGCCACGTCGTTCAGGGTGAAGTCGGCGTCGTAGTTGTAGAGGTAGACGGACTGGGTCTTGCCAAACGAACCGGGCACCAGTGCGGTGTGGTCCAACCTGAGCTGCGTGCCCTTTGGCAACGCGACCGCGGAGACCGGTGCGACCGCGTTGGCACCGAGCACACCGATGGTGCAGGCGCCGAGCCACGCGGCGACGCGCAGCAGACGTGAACGACTCACAAGCGTTCCTCCCCCGTAGATGAACGGGAGCGATCATAGCCGTCGCGACGCGTTTCGTTGGGGCGCGATGAGGCCCCGGTGAGCAACCGGGTGCGCCGGCGCTCGGCTGGGCTACTGCAGACGCTGGTCGTCGAGGTCGAGGCGGTACCAGTTGCCGTCGTCGATCAGATGCAGGTCGGGTCCGCGGCCGGTCACCTGGGTCGCCTCGGGCATCGGGGAGCCGTCGGGCAGGACGAGCCGGTACTCGGCGACCTTGTGCAGCTGATCCTGGTCGCAACGGGCGATGACCAGCACGTCATGGTTGGGGCCGTAGCCGCCGTACATGGCTATGGTCTGGTCCGCGACAGCGAGGGCGCGTACGCCCCGGGCGATCGAGTTGTGCCAGCCGGTGACCGTGCCTGCCTGGATCCGCACAACGGGAAAGCCGGTGTAGTAGCAGGCCCAGGCGGTGTCGCCATCGACGTTGAGGGCGTAACAGTCGCTGATGGCACCCCAGGGCTCGTCGACGTGCGAGGGGTAGCGCCAATCAGGCTCCAGGTCAGGTGAGAACCGCACCAGCCCTGGCGCGCCCAGCGGGGGTGGCGATTCAGGGCCGCCCCAGCCGTAGTTGCCATAGACACCCTCGTCGAAGTAACCCATCCAGATGTGGCCGGAGCGGGAGACGCGCACGTGCTCGATGCCGTCACCGACGGTCTTCTCGGCGACAACGCGCCCATCGCCGTCGTAGATGATCGCGTTGCGGTCGGGGCCGCCCGGTCGCCACCGGCAGCGCGCGGCCACGACGAGCACACGGCCGTCGGGCAGCACCTGGACAGTCGGATGAGCAAGCGGCAGATCTGAGATCCGGACACTCGTTGCCACGCCCTCCCGGTGCACGGTGACGCGCACCGTCACCGCCTCGGACGCCCGTGGGTCGGGAAAGCTCGCCCATCCCGGCTGCGTGGTGGTCGCGGTCAGCGCGGCGACACCCTCCGGCGAGGTCGATAGCGCGATGGCCTCACCGTTGGGGCCGACGGACGTGGTGACCAGCACGTCATCGGCATCGCCTGCCGTGATCACGCCATGCCGACGCACCGCCATCTCCGGCAGCGCCGCCACCTCCGCGCGTCGCTTCTTCTCCCGCTTGCGCCAGTCCCTCACGGCCACATCTGATCATCGACAACGCGACCGGTCCACCTGTTAGCGCATTCGATGCCCTCGATCTCGTTCGCGCTGGCCGCCACGACGTCGACCCCGGCTCATCATGCGGACAGCCCCTGATCGGTCATCCTCGCGTTCAGCGAAGAAGATCAAAATCAAGGGCTGTCAGCTGATCAGTACGCCTGTTCCGACGTGGCGCCAGCGAGGGTGAGCCTGCGCGATCAGTGCCTCGTCAGTGCGGGCGGACCGCACTGACGAGGCACATGATCACGGGATGGGCGCTACTTCTCGACGATCTCGATCGTCGCCGTACGGTAGTTGTTGCGCTTGTCGTTCTTCGTCGGGTCGTAGTTCTTCTCGATGTTGCCGGCGCTGTCGACCGAGAACCAGCGGAACGTCGTCGTCTCGGTCACGTGGAACACCTGCCCCGGCTCACGGAACTCGGTCGCCGCATAGCGTGGCGACTCGAGCGTGGGTCGGCTGCCGTCCGTCGTGTAGTAGATGGTGGCCGGCTCGCTGGTCTCGAAGCGCACGTCGACGGGCCCGCGGTACTTCCCGTCGCCGGGGACGAGCCGGGACGTCGGGTCCTTCTTGTCCTGGCCCCAATCCGCCGCGACCCGGAACATCTCCATGATCCCGTTGGCGTACTCCATCGTCTCGGCGTGACCGCTGACGAGCTCGGGATTGCCCGCCCATTCTGGCTGGAACGAACCGCCCTGCCAGTCGCCGGTGGCCGGGTTGTAGACGGAGCCGCCGACCTCCCAGCCGAAGGCGTAGATCCCGTAGGTGTAGTACAGGTCCTCGCGCACGTTGCCCGCGGAGGAGTAGAGGACGTCGGACGAACCGCCGACGTTCTCCGGCGTGACGACGGTTTCCCGGTGCGCCTTGACCTGCGACAGGATCCTGGCGGCCGACTGCCAGTAGAACGCCTCGTCACCCAGCGGCGGGCGCGGCGTGGTGATCCGCCCGTCCGCGATGTAGGCGCCGGGCTGCCAGAACAACTGACCGCCGTTGGAGTGCACCGACATCATGAACTTGATGTTCGAGTACTTCTCGACCAGCCAGATGATGTTCTTCGACTCGGGCTCGGACAGCTCCTCCGGCCCCTGGTAGGTGCCGCTGACGCAGTTGGTTGACCCTCCCGCGTAACCGTCGTGGCCCGACCCGACCCGGTAGTTCCGGTTCAGGTCGACGCCCCAGGAGTTCCGCTGCGCCGGATCGGCGGTCGCGTCCGGGCAGTGGTTCGTCATGTTCTTCCGCTGCGAGGCGAAGTTGTAGAAGCTGTAGTTCGCCCCGTCGGGGTTGTTGGAGAGGATGAAGAAGACGTCGGTGTTGTCGACGATCTTCTTCGTCTCCCGGTCGGACCGGTAGTTGTGCACCAGACGCTCGGCCGACTCCAGGCTGGTCGTCGCCGGCACCCACTCGCGGGCGTGGTCCTGAGCCTGGATCAGGACACCAGGCTTCTTGCCGTCACGGTGCTTGCCGATCCGCAGGACGGGGATCGTGACCGGGCCTCGCGGCACCTCGCCCGCCGGTGCGCCGGCGCGCTTCTGGTCGAGGAAGTCGCTCAGCGCAACCGGGCCGGACGTCGGCGCGACGATGCCGGTGCCCGCGTTGGTGCGGTACGGGTGTGCCCGGTCGATGAGGCCCTGGGACTGGGCCCGCACTGCGTCCGCCACCTGGGTGGCCGTACTCGCCGGTCCACCGGAGGCGTCCTTCGCGAGGAGGACGCGGACCGCCTTGCCCGTGACTTCCACCGCGAGCGGGAGGTTCGCGCCCGGCCGGTCCACGAACTCGACCGTGATGTCGTTGCCGCCCTCGTGGCCCCACGCCGCCGAGCTGACGACGACCGCCGCCTGCCCCGTGCCGCCGATCGTGGCCTGCGCCTTGCGCTGGTAGCCGTTCGTCTGGTTCGGAAGGTAGACGATCTCGGCGATGTCCGGGTACTGGCGGGCGATCTCCTTGGCGCGGCTGTAGAGCTGCTGCGGGTGCTTGTAGCCGTCCACGAAGTCCGACTTGTAGGACGGGTTCGCCGTCAGCGGCGGCGGAGCATCCTCGAGCCAGTTGGAGACGACGCCGGTGACGACGCCACCGGTGGAGTTCGTCACCTGGATCTTGTCGGGGCGTGCGTCGAGCTTGAACAGGTTCCGGTGGAACATGTACTGCCCGGAGTCCACGAACCGGCTCATCGTCCGGGCGAAGCCGAACGGCGTGCCCTTGCCCGAGTCGTTCTCGAGCTGCATCCCGACGATCGGGTCTGCCTGCTGCCCCTCGGTGGTCCGCGCCTCGACGTAGAGGAAGCCCTGGCCCTTCGTGGTGAACCAGTCGGCGCGGGCGATGCGTACCGTCGCCTCGTGGTTCAACGGCTGGACCGCCCGCGAGGCAGCGCCGTTGATGCCGCCGTCGGCCTCGTCGCTCCACGCGAAGCCCACGTCGTCGCCGAGGACCTCGACGCCCATCGCCTTCAGTTCGGCGACCTGCTCGGCGGTGACCACCGCCTCGCCTTCGATGCCGGTCGGCACGCGCTTGAGGCCGTGCTCAAGGTCGAAGCCGGCGGCGACCACCTTGTCCAGCATGTCGGCGCCGGCCAGCTTGATGTGTACGAGGCGAACCTGCTCCCGATCCTCGAGTTGGGATCGTCCGGCCGTGGCTGTCGACTCCGTGGGATCCGCGCCCGCGGGCCCGGTCGCCACGAGGACGCCCGCCACCAGGGCGGGCAGCGCGAGAAGCGCGATGCGTCGTTGTATGTGTCGCATACTCCCCCTCCTTCTGCTTGCGACGTGTGAATGATGTGCTGGTCAGCCCTCGCGGAGGTCGCGCCTCCATTGAGGACAGTCTGGTGAAGCCGTCGTACGGCGTGCCTGCGTACGACGGTGGTTGCCGTTGCGAGAAGGATCGGGAAGGGCCGTGAGTGAGCTGAGTGCGGTGAGCGTATGTGCGTTTCGGGCGTCAGTGGCTCACGTGCATCGAATTTGAGCATTCCTTGAGCTGAGGGGGATTCTCCGCCGCATAGACGGCCGTGAGCGCTGGCGGGGATGCTGGGGTGAGTCGGGTCCATCCGATGTGTCCGCCAGCCGGCCCCGGCGAGGGACGGCGTCACTGGAGGGTGAGGTCTGCACCATGCGCGTCGGCCAGACTGCGAGGTCTCCGTACGATTTCCGCCTGCTCGTGGTGGCACCGGACCCGGATCTGCGTGGTTCGCTCACGGCCCAGCTGAGCTTCGCGGGCTATCTGGTCACCTCTGCCGCGACCGGCGCCGCCGCGCTGCGACTGCTCGGGGAGCATCACGTCGATCTGATCGTGGTCGACGTGGAGATCCCCGATGTCCACGCGCTCGCCCGTGATCGCCCGATCCTCACCGACCGCCCCCCGGTCCTGTGCCTTGCCGCGTGCGAGTTTCTGGGGGCTCTGGTACCCGTGCTCGGCACCGAGATCCAGGACTACATCACCAAGCCGTGCCGGAGCGCCGAGTTGTTGGCCCGCGTGCAGGTGCTTCTGCGCGACAGGACCAACACGGCATCGGGGACCGTGCTGCGGCACGGTGATCTGCTGCTAGACGAGGTCGTCTGCCGGGCGTGGCGGGGTGATCGTGTGCTCGACGTGACCCCGGCGGAGTACCGGCTCCTGCGTCACCTGTTGCTCAACGCCGGCCGGGTGCTGTCGAAGGAGCAGATGGCCTGGCAGGTCTGGAGCGAATCCCGTGGGGTCAATGCCATCGAGCGGCTGGTGTCCCGACTGCGGCAGAAGGTGGACGAGACAGGGCCCCATCTGATCCACACGCACCGGGGATTCGGGTACTGGCTCGGCTCCTCCCAGTGACCTGAGTCACGTCAGGGATCCGTCAGGTTCGCGTCCAGGTTCCGTCAGCGCCCTTTGTTTGCATGGGTTGTCAGTCTTCGCGCGACGCTCCGAGGAGACCCATGTCCGAAACCGGCGTGCCCGAGTACCCGATGGCGCGTGAGGCGGCCTGCCCCTTCGCCCCCGCTGCCACCCTCCGCGCGATGACCCGGGAGAACCCGGTCGGGAAGGTGCGGATCTGGGACGACAGCACACCGTGGTTCATCACCCGGCACGCCGACCAGCGCGCTCTGTTGAACGACCCGCGGCTCAGCATCGACGAGAAGCGGCCGGGCTTTCCGCACATGACCCGCAGCCGCGCGGCGGGCGCCCCGCACTACCCCGCGCTGATCACGAACACGGACCCGCCCGAGCACACCCGCCTGCGCCGTACGGTCAACGCTCCCTTCATGGTGAAGCGGGTGGAGGCACTGCGACCGCGGATCCAGGAGGTCCTCGACTCTCTCGTTGACGAGATGCTCGCCGGTCCGAATCCGGCCGACCTGGTTCAGGCGATCGGTCTGCCGGTACCGACGTTGGTCATCACCGAGATCCTCGGCGCGCCGTACAAGGATCATGAGCTCTTCCAGACCGCCAGCCACAAGCTGGTCAGTCATGAGGCGACGCCCGAGGACGCTCAGGAAGCCGCCCAGGCCCTGAGCGGGTACATCGGTGACCTGTTTCGGCGCCGGATGTCCGACCCCGGCGACGACGTGCTGTCCGAGATGGCGGGTCGGGTGAAGGCGGGGGAGATGACCCCTCAGGAAGCCATCACCATGGCCATGGCCATCCTCATCGCCGGTCACGAGACCAGCGCGAGCATGATCTCCCTGGGCACTCTCGCGCTGTTGCGGAATCCGGACCAGCTTGCCCTGCTGCGGGAGAGCGACGACCCGAAGTTCGTGGCCAACGCGGTCGAGGAACTGCTGCGCTTCCTGACGATCGTGCACACCGGGATCCGGCGCATCGTCAACGAGGACATCGAGCTACGCGGCAAGGTCATCAGGGCCGGTGACGGCGTCATCTTCGATCTGTCCGGCGCGAATTGGGACGCCGATGAGTTTCCAGACCCGGAGCGGCTGGACCTGCGGCGGCCCGCCCGTCAGCACCACGCGTTCGGTTACGGCGCCCACCAGTGCCTGGGCCAGTCGCTCGCCCGGGTGGAGTTGCAGGTCGTCTACGGCACTCTCTACAAGCGCGTCCCGACCCTGGCGCTGGCGGTGCCGTTCGAGGAGGTCGAGTTCGCCATGGAAGGCGTTGCCTACGGCCTCAGGTCCCTGCCGGTCACCTGGTGAGAGGAGCCGAGATGACGTTGCGAGTGGAGTTCGACGAACCGAAGTGCGTCGCGGCCGGGCAGTGCGCGATGGTCGCCCCCGGCGTCTTCGACCAGCGCGACGAGGACGGTGTCGCGATCGTGCTCGACGACGAGCCCGGCCCGGAACAGCATGACGAGGTGCGGGAGGCCGCCGCCGTCTGCCCGGCGGCCGCGATCCGCCTGGTGGAGCAGTGAAGCACGCTGTCGTGGTGGGTGCCTCGGCAGCCGGCCTCGCCGCCGCGGAAACCCTGCGCCGCGAGGGCTACGACGGCACCCTCACCCTGATCGGTGAGGAAATCGATCCACCGTACGATCGTCCGCCGCTGTCCAAGCAGATCCTCGCCTCCGACTGGGACGCCGACCGGCTGGCCCTGCGGACCCTGGAGCAGCTGACCGCGCTGCGTCTGGACCTGCGGCTCGGTGCCCGCGCGACCGGCCTGGACCGAGCGGAACGCGTCGTGCGGCTGGCCGACGGCACCGCGATTCCCTACGACGGGCTGATCATCGCCACGGGGGTACGGCCGCGGCGGCTTCCGGGCGTGGGCGCGCACGTCCTGCGTACCCTCAGTGACGCGCTCACCCTGCGCAGGAGGCTGCGCCCCGGCACCCGGTTGGCCGTCGTCGGCGCCGGGTTCCTCGGCGCGGAGTGCGCCGCCGTGGCCCGCGGCCTCGGCTGCGACGTCGTCCTGCTCGAACCGGCGCCGGTGCCGCTCGCCCATGCCGTCGGCGAGCAGATCGGGCGGGTCCTCTCGCAGGCGCACCGCGAACACGGCGTCGACCTGCGCACCGGCGTCGCGGTCTCGGCTGTCACCGACACCGGTGTTTTGCTGACCGGGGGAGAGCTGGTCGTAGCCGACGAGGTCCTGGTCGCGATCGGGTCGCAGCCCAACACCGAGTGGCTCGACGGCAGCGGCCTGGAGATCGCCGACGGACTGGTCTGCGACCAGTACAGTGCCGCCGCGCCGGACGTCTACGGCGCCGGCGACGTCGCTCGCTGGCACAACCCGCTGTTCGGCGTGCCGATGCGCGTCGAGCACCGCACCAACGCCGCCGAGCAGGGCATGGCGGCCGCCCGGAACCTGCGGTATCCCGATGCGCGGAAGCCGTTCGCGCCGGTGCCGTACTTCTGGTCCGATCAGTACGACATGAAGATTCACGCTTACGGCCACCTGCGCGGCAGCGACGAGGTCGCCGTCGTTGACGGCGACCTCGAACAGCGACGGTTCGTGGCCGCGTACCGCAGTGGCGACCGTCTGGTCGGCGCCCTCGCCGTCGGCATGCCGCCCAAGGCCATCCGCCGGTGGCGGCAGGCCGTCGTTACCGGCACCGCCTGGAAGGACAAGTGACGCACGGTGTGGCGTCGTACGCACTCATCGGGATGTGCGTTCGATACCGCGCCGGACGAGACCGCGGACGCCGGGGAGTGTGATCGCTCGGATCGCCAGGTCGTTCATCCACACGTGGAACTGGCTGGGCGGCGCGTACTGGTGCATTCCCCGGCGCGCGAGTGCCTGTCGTTTGGTGACCTCCGGGCGCAGGCCGGCTTCCCACTCGGCCAGGGCTGCCGGGATGTTGTCGTGCCGCCGCAGGGCTGCGCCGAGCTGGTCGGCGCCGGCGAGCGCGAGGGCCGCGCCGTGTCCGGCGAAGAGGGTGACGCACCAGGCCGCGTCTCCGAGCAGCACAATCCGGCCGGCGCTCCATCGGGGCATGACCACCTGGCTGACTGAGTCGAAGTAGGCATCGGCCGGATCCTTCTCAAGATGACGGATCGCATCGGGCACGCCCGCGCCCAGATCGCCGAACGTCGCGCTGAGCGCATCCACCGGTCCGCGTCTCAGGTCCGAGCCCGGGTCCGCGCATCGGTACGTGAAGAATGCCGACGACCGTTGTGGGCCCAGGTTGACGATCGCCGCGGTGCGTCCCGGACCGATGAAGGTCGTGGCGGACGACTCCGGCACGCCCGCCACCGGATGGACAAGCGGGAACGCGGCCACAACGTACGGGAGATCGACCCGGTGTCCAGAGCCGAATGTCGCCGTGCGGGTCGCGGAGTGAACACCGTCGGCACCGATCAGGAGATCGGCGTCCGCTGTCGTGCCGTCGCTCAACATCACCCGTACCCGGTCGGCGTCCTGGTCGACCGACGCGACCGTGGTGCCGAAGCGAATGTCGGTGCGGCCGCGCACCGCTTCGTACAGGGCGGTCTCCAGGTCGCCACGGAACACCGACATGGTCCGTTTGCCGAGGGCGGCTTCGGCGATGGCGGACGGCACGGTGAACTTGGGCCGCCCGTCGGCCCGGACCAGCACGGTGGTGAACAGGCCCAGTTGCCGGTCGGACAGGGCGGGTAGGAGGCCGATGCGCTCGGCGGCGTCGTAGCCCGCCCCGAGCAGGTTCACCAGGTAGCCACTGCTCCGCCGGGCCGGAGCGCGCTCCACGACGAGCGTGTGCCACCCGGCCTGTCCGAGACATAGGGCCGTGGCCAGCCCGGCGATACCGGCGCCAACGATTACCGCGCGCTTCATCCATACTCCCAGCGCCGAGAATGAGCATCTGCTCAAACCAGTATGAGCATCTGCTCATACTGACGCAACAGCGGCTGGGGCCAACGCTTAGAATTCGGGGCATGCCACGCGGAGTCGCCATCCCCGAGCCCAGGCAGCAGTTGTTCGCTGCCGTGGAGCGGGTGATCGCGGAAGACGGACCGAGTCGACTCACCGGCCGGGCCGTGACCCGCCAGGCCGGCGTCGCCACCGGCCTGCTGTACGCGCACTTCGCGAACTTCGACGACTTCCTGGTCGGCTACGCGGTCGACCGCGCCTTCCAGATCTCCGGCGAGGTCGCCGGCCTCCCGGGGCGCGCCGGGACCGGCACGGTCACCGGGAATCTCAGCGACGCCATCCTGGCGACACCGCTGGCCATGCTGCTGGCATTGACCCGGCTGATGGCCTACCGGCCGGAACTTGCGAGAGGCGTCGAAGCGGTGCTGGGCGAAGGTAACGCCGGACTGCAGACGGTCGAGCGTGCGACCGCCGACTACCTGGCCGCCGAGCAACAACTCGGGCGGGTGCCCGCGGGGGCCGACACAGAGGCGCTGGCCTTGACGGTGGTCGGCGTGCTGCACCACGTCGCACTCACCGGCGGGACCAGCCCGACGGCGACCAACCGGATTCGCCGGGCCCTGGCCGCACTGACCGATGGGTTCCCGGCCGTCGCCCCGTCCTGACCCCAGTCCTCGCCAAGCGAGCGTCCGCATCCCCGACCTGCTGGGCTGACGGGATCGGGGTCGCTACGGTTTCCCCGCCTTCGTGCGCTCAGGGTGCATGTCGCCCGAGGTCACTGGGCGACCAGGGAGGTTGATGCACAGCTGTCCCGGCTCAGCACCGCACACCGGGCAGGGGCGGTACGACTCGACGGGTCCCGGATCGAGGCCCCTCGCCCGGGCCGCTCGGACAATGTCCTCGGCCGCGTGGTGCAGCTCAAGGTCCCGATGTCTCACGGCAGCCTGGTGGATTCGCTGGAGTGCGCCTCGCGCCAGCTCCCCTGGGTCGGTCATCCAACCGACCTTCCCGCTGTACTCGCCGACACACGCACCCCACTCCCCTTCCGGCGTGCCCGCGAACGGGGAGAGTGCCTGGTCCACGGCGTGCTGCCGCCGGCAACGTCTACGCTGTGACCAGCGGCCACCGCACCATGCGACTGTCGTCCACACACAGCCCATGCGGTGGCTGCGTTGCGCCTGTCGGCCCGACCAAGATCCGAACGGGCGACTGCAGTACCAGGTGCGAACGAACGCGATCCTGCGTCGGGCGAGAAGGGCGGATCATGATCGCTACGTGGTGCCGGGCGCTGACTCCCTTCCTGGCCGGGGCAGGCGGATGAGCGCAGTCGCGTTCCTCAACATCGCCATGCACGGGCACGTCAACCCGACGCTGCCGGTCGTGGCCGAGCTTGTTCGTCGCGGGCACTCCGTCACCTACCACACGATGCCCGCCCATGCCGAGGAGATCGCGGCCACCGGCGCGCGAGTGCTCCTGTACTCCGGGGCTGACGTACCGCTGTCCGGCCCGCCGATGCCGATCACGGTGATGGAGCAGCTTGCGCGCACCGCCGTACGGGTGCTGCCCGGCGTTCTCACCGATCTGCGCGGCGTCCGGCCCGATCTGATCGTGCACGACTCCCTCTGCCTGTGGGGGCCGGTGGCCGCCCGCGAACTCGACGTGCCGGCGGCGTCGTCGTTCACCACGTTCGCGTTCAACCGGCACGTGCCCAGCCCCACCCGCGGCTCCTGGGAGCTGCTCGCCGCGGCGGCGTCCAATCCCCGCCAAGCCGGGGGGTATCTGAGGTCGCGCTGGGAGCTGCGCCGCCGGTACGACAGCCGTGCGGTGCCCCTGATCGACCTGGCGAACATCCGTCAGCCGCTCAACCTGGTCTACACCTCTCGGGCGCTCCATCCCGAGGCCGACAGTTTCGACCAGTCCTACCGGTTCGTCGGGCCGAGCGTCGGTGCTCGCCCAGCCGACTCGTCGTTCCCGGCCGATCGGCTGGGGGACCCGGTGCTGTACGCCTCAATGGGCACGGTGTTCGGCGCCGGCCCACAGCTGCTGCGCAGCTTCGTCGAGGCGCTCGCCCCGCTGGGTGGCACCGTGATCGTCTCCACCGGACAGACCGATCCCGCCGCGCTCGGTCCGCTGCCGGCCACCGTGATCGCCCAGCGCTCCGTACCGCAGCCGGAGGTGCTGGCCCGCGCGGCGCTGTTCATCACTCACGGCGGCGTGAACAGCGTCAACGAGGCCCTGTACGCCGGCGTCCCGATGCTGGTGGTTCCGCAGGGCGCGGACCAACTGATGGTCGCTTCCCGCATCGTCGAGCTCGACGCCGGCCTCTCGATCCGCACCGAGGACGTCAACGTGGAGGTCGTGCGCGCCCTCGCCCAGCGCCTGCTCGACGAGCCGCGATTCCGGGCCGCCGCACGCACCCTGCAGGTCGCCCAGCGTCAGGCAGGGGGCTCTTCGCGCGCCGCCGACGAACTTGAGCGCTATGTGCAGCAGACCGGCCCGGTCACTCAGCCGGCCTCTGCCGAGCTGCCACCGCAGGGCTGACCGGTGTCCCCCGTCGTCGCGATCCTGCTGCTGCTCGCCGGGCTGTCCGAGGCCGCCGGGCGTCTCCTGCCCGTGGTGGCACGGCTGCCCAGCGTGTCGCGTACCAGGGTGGTCGGGTTGATGCTGGCCGGCGCCCTGGTCGACGGCGCGGTGTTCGCGCTCTGGCCGCTGTCCGCGTGGACCCTTGCCGAGCTGGCACTGCCCACCTCACCGTCCGACGAGGCCGCGCTGATCTGGACACCAGGCATGGCCGCCCCGCTGCTGCTGGCCGCGGTCCTCGCGTTCCCGCTGCTCGGGCCGCTGCTGCACCTGGTGCTCATGGTGGGAGTGGGGGCCGGCCTCGCCGCCGCGCTCACCACGGTGGCCGGCCTCGGCTGGTGGGATGCCGCCGGCTGCGTGGCCATCGCGGGAATCGGGCTCGGCGTCGCCGTCGAGGGCGTCCGTCGCCTGGTCGTGAGGCTCAACACGAGAAGAGCACCGGAGCCACGTACATGATCGAGTTTGCGCTCCTGCTGCTGCTCGGCGGGATCGGCCCGGTGCTGCTCGCCGAAGCTCTGCTCGCCCGCTATGAGGTGCTGGCCTATGCCGCGGGCTGGCGAACTCCCACCACCGCGCTGCCCAAGGGCATGCCCTACGCCCGGGGCGCGGACCCGGACCGCCCTCCGGACGCCTACCTGGTCTATCTGGACGGCATCGGGAAACGCCGCTTCCACGACACCCGCGACGGTGGCCGACTGGTCAAGTCCCTGATCGCCCGAGCGCCGGAGCTCAGGGTGCTGGGCCAGGTGCAGCCCTACTCTCCGCTGGCCGATCCGTTGGCCGACCGTCCGGTGTGGACCTGGTTACGCCGCCACATCGGGCTGGTGCTGTTCCTGCACAACGTGGTGCAGATCTTCGTCGCCGCCGACCGCCGGTACCGTCCCCTGTACAACCGCGCCGTCGGCTCGCAGATCGCCACGCAGCTCCGGTTCGCCGGCTACCAGCATGACAGCGGTATCCCCGTGGTACTGCTCTGTTACAGCGGCGGCGCCCAGGTCGCCACCGGCGCGGTCGACGAACTGTGGTCCCAGCTGCGCTGCCCGCTCTGGCTGATCACTCTCGGCGGGTTCCACAACGGCGCCAACGACATCACCCACGCCGAGCACCTCTGCCGGCTCACCAGTGCCGGCGACCGGATTGAGCGAGTAGGCACCTGGATGTTCCCGCAGCGGTGGCGGCTGTTCCGCTGGAGCGGCTGGAACCGGGCTGACCGCGCGGGAAAGATCACGGTGCACCGGCTCGACCCGGCGACCCACGTAGGGCCGCACAGCTACATCAGTCCGGAGGTCGGGCTACCCGATGGCCGCAGTTACCTCGACCGGACCACCGACACCGTGATCACGCTGATCCGGGAGCGCCTGGCCGCGACTGCGGAGACCGACCGCCCGCTGCCATGAACGGCTTGACCATGGCGCACAGCACGGACCGGTCGTCGTTGCGCTCTGCGTCGGGAGGATGGAAGCCGCCCTGGCCCCACATCGCGAGGATGCGTTCGGCCAGGGCTTCCCATGTCGTGCCGTCGAGGCTGGTGTAGATCTCGTAGTCCGCGATCTGCTCGTTGGCTGTTCTGCCGTCTGTTGTCCATGCCTGATGTCGAGGCTTGTTGGCCATCCCAGTTACCCGGCCCTCGGCCTTACCGTTGCCGTGGCACCCAGAACTCCACCTCGGTGCCCTCCGGCGGATGACTGTGGATGCTGGTCGTGCCGCCGAGATCGGCGATCCGGCCCCGCATCGACTGAGCCACCCCCAGCCGGCCGGCGCGGGCCGCGTCGGCCAGCCGCTGTGCGTCGAACCCGACCCCGTCGTCACGGACGGTCACTCGCACCCCGTCTCCTTCGTCTTCCAACAGCACCCACGCCCGGGCGGTCTGGCCGGCGTGCCGGCGGACGTTGTCCAGGGCGGCCTCGACCGCCGCGACAAGTTCGGCGGCGGGACCCGACGGCAACACGACTGGTTCTGCGGGCGCGGACACCTCGACCATGGGGGAGGCCAGGGCGGTGAGCGCCGTCCGCAGGTCCGCTTCACCGCCGGGACGGGCCACCTCGGCGCCGCCGGTGAGTAGGTTGCGCAGTGCGACCTCCTGCTCGCCGGCCAACTTTGCCAGCTGTGAGCCGGTCGCTCCCAGTTGCGAACCCTGCCGCTGAACCAGCGCCAGCACCTGCAGAACACCGTCGTGGATCGGCCGGGCCAGCCGGTCCCGTTCGGCGGCAGCAGCCTCCTGTCGGATCAGCTCGGCCCGTTTCCGTTCCGCCCAGCGTTCGGCCATGTGATGCGCGACGCCCAGACCGCCGATCGTCGCGCCCGCCACGAGAAGCAACACGGCCGATGTGGTGATGTGGAAGACCGGGTTGAGATACGACGACACCGGCAGGCCATCCTGCAGATACGTCACCTGGACAATCTGTAGCCCGCTGGCGGCGAGCACGCCGACGAGGGGGCCGAGCACGGCAGGAACAGCACCACGGGCCGCGAGGACCGGCGCGGTCGCGCCGGCGACCGCCGTGGCCGCCGCGGTAACCAGAACGAGCAACAGTAGCGCCGGAATGACCCGCTGCTGTTCGGCCAGTTTCTCCGGATGGCCGGTCGTGGCGGCGTACGCGATGAGCACCGCCGTTGCCGCGCCCGCCGCCAGCGTACCGGCGGCCGCGACCCGCCACCGGCTGCTGGCGGCCGCCGCACCGACCGCCGCACCCGCGAGCGCACCCAGCCAGCGCACCGGACCCATCGCGCTGAGCGCGGTGAACGCCAGGATCAGCGGTGCCGCCACCGCCACCTGGACGGTTGCGACAGCGAGCGCCGCGGCGAGCGACCACAGTCCCGCGACGGCCGCCAGGCCCATCGCCACCACCAGTGTGACCACACCTGTCACCGCGATGGCCACTGCCTCGTGCCGGTACAGCGACGACCAGCTGACGTCCAGCAGCGCCGCGAGCCGCTCGGTGGTCAACAGGGACAGCGGAAGCACCAGGCACACCGCCAGCCCGGCGGCGATGACCAGCCGCAACCGCTGCCACGCCCACGGGCTGGTGTCCGGCGGCCCGGCCGCGGCGCCGTCGCCACGTCGGATCCGCCGGGCCGCGGGGATGAGCGCAACGAGGGCAATCGCAGTCATACCGGCATGCCAGGCAGGCCGCGACGGGTCCGAGTACAACCAGCCGGGGCCGACCAGCGCGGAGCCGACCAGGCGGGACCCGAAAGCCAGCCCCACCAGGGCCGCGCCCGCGCGTGGTGAGCCGTTGCCCAACAGACTCTGGGCACCGGCGAGGACGCCCACCAGGGCGAGTGGGTACGCCGCGGAATGCGCGAAGGTCAGCACCAGCGGGTACGACAGGCCCGTCAGCTGCGCCCAGACGTAGGGCACGCTCAGCAGGCCGGCCACGGCCAGCAGAAACGGCCACCAACGCAGCAGGCACAGGCCCACCACGGTCGCCAGGATGGGGATCAGGGCGAGTATCCACCCCTGACCGTGGTACACCGGCCGCACGGGCGTGGCGATGAACGGCGGCAGCCCGCCAGCGTACTGGGGCGATGTCGCTACCGTGAGTAACAGGCAGCCACCCAGGCCAGCCAGAGCCTCCCGCCACTGCGGCGGCCTCTCCATCATGGCGCCGATCATGACCGATCCATCGGAACCGCGCCGTCCGTCCGGCCACAGGTGACGGCCGCGGCCACGCCAGGATGCGGCAGGCGGTCGGGCCGACCCTCAGGGCAGTATTCGAAGTGCCACCACTCGTTGTCGTACCTGCGGTACAGGCCGTACCGCGCGCCATGCCGCTCCAGCCAGCGAGCGCCTTCCGAGGGTCGGATGTCCAGCGCGGTGCCCGCCACGTGGCGGGACTCGTCTGGCGGGAGCGTCCACCGCCGAGCGGCCTCCACCGACCCGCTGCGCCGGACCTCCTCGGCATAGAGAGCCGCTTGCGTGGCGGCGTCCCGGTAACCAGAGGTCAGGCCTATCAGCTCCCCGTACCGCCACAACGCCTCGCTGCGCGCCGCCTCGAAAGCCGCCCGGGCCGGGGGAGCCAGGCCGGCCAGGTTCTCGGCCGGGAAGCGCAGCGCCAGCGCCCACTGGCAGGCGGTATGGCGGGCACGCCCCGGAGCGACCATGTACGCCACGGGCGCCAGCAAAAGGGCCAGCAGCCTGGTGACGGCAGGGTAGACCAGATCCCTGGTGCGAACGGTCCGGGCAGTGCCGACACGGTGGGTGGCGTGCAGAGACATGCCCACCACGATCTCGATACCGACGGCCGTGGGCATGAGTCTGAGTACTCAGCACCGATGGCTCAGGCGGTGTCGCGGCGACGGGTCAGCTGGATGCCCGCTTCGGGAGCAGCAGCTCCTCATGATCGAGTTCACGTTCCAGAATGCGGAGCTCTTCGTCGGGCAGCCGGCCGGCGTCGCGCCAGCGCACGAGCTCCTCGCGCTGCGCGTCGATGGCAGTCCGGCGGACACGAAGCGCCGTCTCGTACTGCGGTGAGGTCGGCATTTCGGACGACCCACTCCGCTCGAGCAGATCGAGCCGCCCGCGGTAGCGCGCCAATCGGGTCAGCAGCTGCGTACGGGTGGTGTTGACGGCAACTGCGCTGTCCGGCTCGTCGGCGGCAACTTCGTCGAGGCGGGCCAGGGCGGCCTCGACCGCCGCCGAGCGGGCCTCGTTACGTACGCGAGCCTGGTCGGTCTCGTTGGCGCGCAGGCCCAGCATCCGCACGAGCGGTGCGAACGTCAGGCCCTGCCCGACGAGCGTCACCAGTACGACCACGAAGGTGCAGAACAGAAGGAGGTCGCGATCGGGGAAGGGCGCGCCACTGTCGGTGGTCAGCGGCAAAGTGAAGATCGCGGCCAGGCTGATGACGCCGCGGGTGCCGGACCAGCTCAGTGCCGTCACCTCGCGGAAGGAGAGCCGGCGGGCGTTGCGCTCCGCGCGCGCGACCTGCCGGGCGCTGCTGGGCTCGTCGGGGTCGTCCTGCTCGGATATGCCGCCCAGCCGCGTGTGCAGCGACCGGGGGAGGGACTGGGTCAACACCAGCCACGCCGGGCGGAGAAGCAGCACCACGCCGACAGATATCGCGACGGCGATGACGATGGTGGACAGGTCGTACTGGCGCAGGCCCTTGATGACCTCGGGAAGCTGCTGGCCGATCAACAGGAAGACGAAGCCTTCGAGGAGGAAGTCGACCAGCCGCCACACCGCGCTGGTCTGCAGCCGGGCGGCGCCGGACCCGAGCTGGGGCGTCTGATGGCCGACGATCAGCCCGGCGACCACCACGGCGAGCACCCCGGAGACGTGTAGCTCCTCGCCCAACAGGTAGGCCACGAACGGTGTCGCGAGCGAGATGGCGTTGGACATCAACGGGTCGGCGGTGAGCGGTCGGGCCAGACGTACCGCCCAGGCGACGGCCGCCCCCACGGCGACCCCGCCGACCGCCGCCAGCAAGAACTGCCCAACGGCGGACGGGAACGAGAACTCACCACCTACGGCAGCGGCCACCGCGACGCTGAGCATCGTCAGCGCGGTGGCGTCGTTCAGCAGCCCCTCGCCCTGAATGAGCGTGACCAGCTTCGGCGGCAGGTTGACCCGGCGGCCCACCGCCAGAGCGGCCACCGGGTCGGGCGGCGCGATAGCGGCGCCGACCGCGATGCCGGCAGCCAGGGTCGCCCCGGCGACGAACAGGTGGAACCCGACTCCCACGAGTACCGCGGTGAGGAGCACCAGCACCACGGACAGGCTGACCACGATGCGGAGGTTCCGGCGGATTTCCAGCAGCGAGGAGTCCAGTGCGGCGCTGTAGAGCAACGGCGGCAGCACGACCATGAGCACAAGGTCGGGATCAAGGCTGACGTTGGGGCCCGGGAGCAGCGCGTACGCGATGCCGATCAGCGGCAGAAGCGCTGCCGCCGGCAGGCCGGTGCGGGCCGCCACCCACCGCACGGCGACGATGACCGCGACGGCGGCGAGCACGAACAACAACATCGAATGGGTGCTCACCTGGTGACTTCCCCCTGGAGCGGCGCGAGGTGCGAGGTTCTTCGGGTCGACTGCCGGCTCGCGGCCGAGCCGGCCGGTCGTATCCGATCGGTGACACCCGTCGACGCCGTAAGGCCTGGCAGCGCGGCCTGCAGCAATCCCGAGCCTACCCGTTTGATCAACGCGCCGTTCGTCGGCGGTCCCGGGAGAGCGTGCGACCAGGGGAGGACGTCGCGCAGCTCAGAGGTGGGATGGTTGTACCGAGAGTTCGTGCTGGAAGACGTTCCGTGGGTCCCATCGGTCCTTGACCTGCTGCAGTCGCGGGTAGTTGGGGCCGTAGTAGAGGTCGGTCCAGGATCGGGATTCGGCGGCTCGTGGCCGCTGGTGTCGACCAGCGGCCACGAGCCTTCGCGTACGGCTGCTAACCGACGACCACGACACCGCCGTCCTGCACCGGTTGCAGGTGGGCCGGGTCGAGATCGTCGGGCGCACCCCGCCCACTGTCGTAGACGACCCGTCCGCCGTCGCTCTCCCAGATCCTGATCCGGAACCGGTCCACGTCGCGCCCGCCCGCGCCGTCGGCGACCGTCACCTGGTACGAGTACCCGGGCAGCCCATTCACCGTGCCCTCGCCGCAGTACTGGCCCACTGCGCCGGAGACGGTCAGGCGCTCGTTCGTCGTCCCGGTGAACGCGAAGTCGCGGTCCCGCAGCCGGAACGTGGTCTGCCCGAACGGGGTGGGCGAGCCCTTCACCAGGCCGGCGACGAAGGCGAATTCGCCCGTGCCGGTGGCGGTCAGGTCCGCGCTCCAGGACCCAGGTGGGGAGACGATCGCACCCGCACCGGCGACCGTGACATCAGCCGGGTCGTAGACCACGATCCGGATCGTCTGCTGCCCCGTCCCGCCGTCGCTGTCGGTGATGGTGATCCGGGCGAGGTGCACACCGGGCCGCAGGTTGCCGGTGGCCACACAGACGCCCTCGTTGCGCGCCTCGGTGACCACGCCGGGGATCGCCGGCTCGGCATCGTCGACGTCCCAGTCCATCGTGCACCGGTGAGCGTCCGGGACGCCCGGGTCGGTGAACGTGGCCCGCACGCTGACCGGACCGGCCGCCCGCAACTCCTCGTCGAGCGCGATCGGGCTCACCTCGATCGGCGGGTTCGCCACGGTGACCGTCACGGTGTCGGTCGTGGTGCCGTGGCGGGCGTCGGTGGCGGTGAGTTCCAGCCGATAGGTGCCACCCCGGTTGACCCGGAACGATGGCCTGCTGGCCGTCCCCTCCAGTTGCAGGCCGTTGCCAAGCCCGCCGCCGTTCGGCTCGGCGAGCACCGTCCAGGACAGGGTCACCGGGTCGCCGTCCGGGTCGGTGGTCCGGCTCGCGTCCAGGGTGACCACGTCGCCCTCGGTAGCTGTCCGGTCCGGCCCGGCGTCGGCGAGCGGGGGGCTGCCGGCGGGGAGCACCCGTCCCACGGTCACCTCCGTGCGCGCGGTGGCCTGGCCACCGTCGGCATCGGTGGCGGTGACGGTGATGAGGTGTCGTCCCTCGGTGAGCTGTCCGGGGGTGAGGGTGGCGCCCGCGCCGAGGTCGCCGTCGAGGCTGGATGCCCAGCGCACGGCGGAGCCGTCGAGGGTGCCCTGCTCCGGGTCGGCGGCCGACGCGGCCAGCGTCACCGTCTGCCCGACGGCGAAGAACGCGCCGCCGAGCGGGGCGGTGATCCGTACCGCCGGGGTCTTGCCGGCGACCGTGAGCGGCCCGCTGGTGGCCTCGGCGGTGTTGACCCCGTCGGTGGCCCGCACCCGCAGCCGGCCGGTGGCCGCACCGCCGGTGCCCGCGAGCAGCCCGGCATCGAGGGTGTACGACGTCCCGGTGACGCCGTTGGCCAGCACCCGCCAGTCGTCGGACCCGTCCGGGCTGTAGAGGACGCTCGCGGTGACCGGGCCGCCGTCGGCGTCGTCGGCCGTCCAGCGGAGCGTGACCGGCCCGGCGGCCGGCACCGGGTCGGGCGGTGCCTCGCCGGTCAGCGACACGGCGGGCCGGTTCGCCGACACCGCGAGGGCGGCGAGTTCCCGTCCCGTCCGGGTGTCCACCAGGGTTACCCGCCGGGTGCCGGGTGCGAAGTCCACCACCTCGTCGAAGGTGCGTGTCGCCCCGTGTTCGGTGCCTGCCGGTGGGGTGAACGCGTGCTCGACCAGGGTGGTGCCGGCGGCGTCGAGCAGTCGCAGCGCGTACGGGCCGGGGGTGGTCGCCGGGCGCTGGGTGATCCTGGCGACGCGCTGCCCGGTGAGGGTGGCGCCGGCGTCGTCGATGGTGCCGGACAGCGTCAGCAGGTCACCGGCCGCGCCCTGCTGGACGGGTGGGTTCTGCACACGGTCCCGCCACAGCTTCCACAGGTCGTCCGAGACCCACGTGGCCCGGCAGTAGCTCATCAGGTCCGCGACCGGCGGGCTGGTGTCCGGCGCCCAGACGATCCGGCGCGGGACGCCGAGTGAGGCGTCGCCGATGTCGTAGCCGGCGAAGGCTGGGTTTGCCAGGTCCGGCCCACCAATGGTGCCGCGCGGGTACGGGTACGGTCGTGGCCCGTCTTCGTCGGTGCGGTCCTCGGTGCACTCCACGTGCCGGGCGCCGAGCAGGTGCCCCAGTTCGTGCTGGATCACGGTCGGACTGGTTGAACCCCCGACGGCAACCCAACCGGGGATGTCCTCGGCGACGCCGCCCATCTGGGGCCGGTTCACCAGCACGAGGTGGTAGACGCCGGGTTCCCGCTCACCGGCCGTCGCCTGCTGGTAGCGACTCAGCACCGAGAACGCGTCCGACGCGTCGAGACGGTAGATGTCGTCGTTGATCCAGGAGTACGGGTGTTCGTCCCGGAACTCGGTACGGGTCACTTCCAACCGGCTCGTCGGTAGCGTGCGCCGCAGCAGCGACTCGGCCCGGTTCAGCTCGGCCTCGGCGGGCAGCACCCATTTGCCGTCGCGTTTGAAGCCGAAGCCGACCAGTTGGATCCGCACCGGGTTGGACGCCAGGAAGCGCACCGTGCGCTCGTGGACGTTGTCCAGGTAGGTCGGCTCGGTGACCCGGCGGTCGGGGTTGACCTCGACCCGTAGCCGCACCTCGCCCTCGCTGGTCCAGTTCGTCGGCAGCTCGAACAGGAAGCCGCCGCCGAGCTGCCCGCGCCGCACCGTGCGGTCCGGAACCAGCGTCCGGCCGGGGTTGGCCGGCGAGATCGGTGGGCCCAGGGACGTTCCGTCGGGTCGGAACCCGTGCAGGGCGGCCGTCACCGCGGGCGTCGCGGCGTCGGTGCCGACGTACGCCCGGACCACGGTGCGCCGGTCGGCGACCAGGGCGACGGAGTTGCTCTGATCCTGGATCACCTGGGTCGCCTCCAGATCGGCGACGCTCAGGTTCGGTCCCGGTTCGGTGCAGGTGTTCAGGTAGACGCGCAGGCTGTTGTCGACCTCGTCGAGGACGACCACGTCGAGGGACTGGTTGTTGTCGAACCGGCCCACCGCCGCCTGCACCGGTCGCCTGCCGGCGGCCAGCACCGCAGGTTGCCCGAAGGTGCCGTCGCCGCGACCCGGGAAGACGTAGACGGCGCGGCTGGCGTAGCCGACCACCACCAGGTCCGGCCGGCCGTCCCGGTTGACGTCGGCGACGTCCACGTCGTGCGGGCCCTCCGGTCCCGGGGTCAGCGGCGCCAGGTCCACCGACGGCAACTCCCGCTCGGCTGGCGGGGGTCCGCTGCCGCCGGCCGGGTCGTGGAAGCCACGCCACAGCCGGATCCGGTCCTCGCCGAGGATCGCGACGGCCGCGTCGAGCTGACCGTCCAGGTCGAAGTCGGCGATCGCGGGCTTCCACGCCTCGCCCAGGCCCTCGATTCTGGGTCCGGGGCTGAGCTTTCCGTCGCGGACCACCGAGGCCGTGCTCTGCGCACGGCTGCTGAACAGCAGGTCGGGTACCCCGTTACCGGTCAGGTCCCCGGCCGTGACGAAGTTGGGCTGGACGTACGTGGGCTGGTCGCCGAGCGTGAACCGGGAGTCGAAGGCGCCGCCGTTGAGGTTGCGGAAGACCCGGACACGGTTGTCCTCCGGGCCGTCGGGGACCTCGGGGTCGAGGGCGGCGAGGTCCGGTAGCAGGTCCCGGTCGAAATCGGCCACCGCCACGTCCGCGACGTTGCGGTCGAACAGCACGCCACGGCCCGGCCCGAAGCTCGGGTCGCTGCCAGCGCTGCCGTACCAGATGCCCACGCCTTCGGTGGTGGCGACGGCGTAGTCCGGTTTGGCGTCCCGGTTGAAGTAGCCGACGGCGATGTTGCGCGGCGTCCCCGGCGCTTGATAGACCTCCGGCGGTGCGCCCGGCCCGATCGATGTGCGGAACGTGCCGTTGCCGACCGCGATGAACTGGTGGACGTCGCCGTCGCCGCCCGCCGACGCGACGAGCAGGTCGTCGAAGCCGTTCTGGTTGGTGTCGGCGACCTCGACGTCACGCGGACCGGCGACCCCGGCGACCGCCGGCATCGCCGTGAACCCGAACGTCTCACAGCCGGAGGCGAGCGTCGCCCGCGCGTCGGGCGTACCGCCGGCTGCGGCCGGCGCGGCCGATGAGGCTGGCACCCCCACGGCCGAACCGAGCAGCACCACGGCCAGAGCCGCCGCCACCCGGCCGGCCAGCGGGCCGAACCATCGTGATCGCATCACTGCCACCTTTCCGTGCGCACGGCAGCACGAGGCACGCCGCCAGACACGGTCGTCGTCTGGATGAGGAGTCCCGGCTGGGAACACCGGAAGATGGCCGACTGCGGGCACCGGCGCGAGCCAGGCGGCCGCGCGGCAGCACCGCCCGTCAGCCAAGAACGAGTCTCATCGATGGAATCGGCCGGGGCCAGGGTCCGCTGTCCCGGACGGCCGAACAGCCCGCTCGATCTTTCGGTACGGACGCGAGGCAACCCCTGCCCGTCCGTCCACATCGGGCGGACGAGTCGGGAAGGCGATTGCGTCGGCGACGATCGGCAACGAGCGGAGGCTCGTCAGGTCAGTGGCGGCCGGGGGTGGCGTGCACAGGGTGGAGTCGCCTTCCTGACCCTGCTGGGACGGCGGCCGGGCACCGGGGGAGACGGGTCAGGAGGCGGCCAGTCGATCCAGCAGCTCGTTGAGCAGGGCCTGCTCCCCGGCTGACAGCCCGGCCGAATCTTGATCGAGCAGTGTGCGCAGGGTCAGTGCGGTGCAGGCGCGGGTCGTCGCCGGTTGGTCGGCCTCCGGGCTGTTCCGTAGGACACCGGCGAGTGCTGCTTCGCGGACGCGATCGGAGAGGTTCATGTCGCGCTGGTCGTCCGGCTGGGTGATGAGACTGAGAGTGGCCCCGATGTTGGCGGCCAGGATCTGCTCGGCCGCGTCGTCGGCCGGCACCTTGAGCAGCCCTTCCCGCGCGGCCGCGACCAGCAGGTCCCGCAGGATGGCATGCGCTGGTGCGGTGATGGTGCAGGGCTTACCGAGCTCGACCTGTCCGTACAACAGCGCGTAGAACGTCGGATGGTCCAGCCCGAACTGGACATGCCGGTCCCAGCCCTGGCGGATGGCGTCCACCGGATCGCCGGTGTCGCCGGAAGCCGGCGAGGGCCGGACGTACTGGGTGAAACCGTGGCCGATCACCGCGTCGACCAGACCCTGCTTGCTGCCGAAGTGGTGGTACAGAGTTGGTGCCTGCACTCCGGCGCGTTCGCAGACCGCTCGGGTCGACAGGGCGCGGTCGTCGGAGCTGGCCAGAAGTTCGGCTGCGGCCAGCAGGAGTCGGTCCCGGGTGTTTCCGGTCGATGCTCTACTGCCCATGGCGCTAGCATATTCGATGTAGCGCTACGTACCCAGCTGTAGCGGTATGGGTGGGTGGGGTGGTGGCTGAACTGGGCCCGGCAGCCTGTCAGGACCAGGGGTTCTGGCGGAGGCGCATGGTTGGACGCTACAGTTGCCACTGTAGCGATTGACGTTTTTTCGGTGCCCACGTTTCTGCTCGCTCACCGAGGGCAATCCTGCTCAGGGGTCCCGCCAGTCCGCACAGCCCATCCCGCGCCGCCGCACGGGTCGCCGACGACAACGTGAACGGCGCCACCCCGAAAGGTGCAATCAGGTGCGTGCAGGGTCCAGCCGGTGCACCTCGGAGGCTTCGGCCACGGCTCGGCGAGTGACGTCATGAGATGCACGTTCCCCCTCCGGCGGTCGAGCCTTGTTCGTGGCAGGCCCGTCCCACCACACCAACCGGCTCGAACGACCGCAGACGCGCAGCGGCAGCGGCAGCGGTGGGCGGTCGAGACGATGGCGGTGGCTCCACACGACCACCTGCTGGAGATCGGTTGCGGTCGAGGAACAGCCGTCGCGCTGGTCGCCGAACGACTCACCACCGGCAAGATCGTGGCGATCGACCGCGCGGCGACGATGGCGCGGCTCGCAGCAGAACGGAACGCGAGCCATATCAGCGCCGGCCGGGCCGAGATTCGACGTGCGGGGTTCGAGTCGGCCGATCTTGCGGCCTGTCGCTTCACCAAGATTTTCGCAGTGAACGTCAGCCTGTTCTGGCTGGGCACCGCGACAGAGCAGATCGAGCGGATCCGGGACCTGCTGGCTCCGGGGGGCGTGTTCTACGTCTTCGGTGAGCGGCCCACGTCTGCGAACGCCACGGGGAACGTCATGTCGACCGAACGCCTGCTCCGCGCACACGGGTTCCGCACGACAAGATCAATCGTGGCTCGCGGGCAGAGCCGCCTGTTCACCTGCGTCACCGGTACGCCGATCTGACGATCGATGATGGACGGCACGGTCGGTGGCTTCCGCCGTGCCGCGTGGGTGTCGGAGCCCGGCTGGTGACCGGGCCCCGACACCCGCCGAGGGATGTCAGGCGATGGGGAAGGGGCCGTCATTCCCCTCCGCCTGGGTTGGGTCGAACCAGCGGGTCAGCGGCGCGGCTTGGGTGCGATGCGCGGCAGGACGTACGGCGGTCCGGCGAAGATCAGGTCGGACTTGAGCTCGTGGTACGCCCGCTTGGGTTGGTAGCTCTCGTCGTAGATGGTGGCCATGCCCTGCGGCGGGTCGTTGAACCAGCCCGGCACCCACGAGTGCTTGTCGCTGAAGCCCCAGACGGTGTACGACAGGCAGCTGCGTACGGCGAGGCAGGCCTTCATCAGCACGCTGAAGTTGGCGGCCGACGCCTGCAACCTGGGGTTGATCTCCGCCGAGTTGCCGGCCTGGACCGCCTCGGTCATCTCGCTGCGGACGTCGACCTCGGTGAACGCGGTGGCGACACCGAGCGCGGCGAACTTCTTCAGTGCGGCGGTCACCTGGAGGGTGTCGTAGTTGCCGTACTGGGTGCCCAGGTGGCCCTGAGAGCCGACGCCGTCGATCGGGACGCCCTGAGCGAGCAGACCCTTGACCATGTCGTGGACGAACTGCGGCTTGTCGTCGGCCGGATTGCCGGAGCCGAACGCCTCGATGTTGTAGTCGTTGTAGAACAGCAGCGCCTTGGGATCGGCGACGCGTGCCCAGCGGAACGCGTCGGCGATGTAGCCGGGCCCGAGGTTCTGCGCCCAGAAGCCCTTGTAGTGCAGGGTGGACGGGGTGTCCCACGGGTCGCTGACCGCCTCGTTGACCACGTCCCACTGCCAGATCTTGCCCTTGTACCGGCTGACGACGGTGGTGATGTGCCTGCGTAGCAGCTCGCGCAGCTCCTGCCTGCTGATGGAGCCGTCGGCGACGCCACTGGTCAGCCAGGCGGGCAGTTGGTTGTGCCAGACCAGCACGTGGCCGCGCACGCTCTGCCTGTTGCGCTTGGCGAACTCGACGAGCTGGTCTGCCGCGGCCCAGTCGTAGGCGCCGCGGGTGGGCTCCAGGCTCTCCCACTTCATCGCGTTCTCGGCGGTGACCGAGGAGAACTCGGAGGTGGTCAGCCGGCGGTACTGCGGGTCGCTGGTGTCGTTGAGGGCCGCCATGTCCACCGCGGTGCCGACCTGGAGGCCGTGGCGCAGGCCGAGAGCGGCCAGGCTCTGCGCGGTCGGATCGTAGGGCCGGTTCGCGGCGGCTGGCACCGTGTTCAAGGCCGCAACGGTCGCGACGGCGACCGCGCCGGCGGTCATCCACCGTCTTAGCTTCATCTGCCTTCCTTTCATATTGATCGACAAGCGTCGATCATGAAACAGAGGGTGCGGGGCCGGTGCTGATGATCTGGGGGTGGGGTCGACGCCGGGTGTCGAGCGGTCGGGCTGACCGTGGGTGGTGCCGGTAGCTCGGGGTGGAAACCGGAAAGCTGCTCGAAACATTATGGTTGTCGATGTCCCTCGTCAACCTCGAAAACTTCCGGAAATCAGTTGTGTGAGCTGCGAAGCCCTGCTTGCGCCGATGCCGAAACTTTCGAAGGGTGGCGGCGCGGCGACATAGCCGGCAACACGAGGTCGCCGGCTGTGCCGTACGTGGATGTGTCTGCGGGTTGCCCTAGGCGCGGGCCACGGCATTGCGCCAGAGACGCGGCCTAACGTCGACGGGCAGGCGGCGACGTGGTTGCCGACCCCTGACGCCCCGACCGCTGCGGGCCGGTCGGCTGGGCATGCCAGCGGGCCAGCTCGTCGGCGGTGGCGACGCGTACCGGGTCGGGGTTGGCCCAGCTCCAGTTGGGGTGGGCCCGGTTGGTGAGAAGGACGAACACGAGCTTGTGGGTGGGGTCGACCAGCAGGGAGGTGCCGGTGAAGCCGGTATGCCCGAAGGTGGTCGGACGGCTGAGCCGACCCATGAACCAGGGCTGGTTGAGCACCACGCCGAGCCCGTGGTCGGCGGTGCGGTGCGGCCGTTCGGGGTCGACGGCGGGCAGTCCAGCGTTGGCGTTGGTGAGCATCCGGCGCACCGTGCTCTCGGCCAGGACCCGGCGCCCACCGTAGGTGCCGCCGTCGAGCAGGAGTTGACCGATGACGGCGACCTCCTGGGCGGTGCTGAAGATGCCGGCGTGCCCGGCGATGCCGCCGAGGTGGTTGGCCACGTCGTCGTGCACGACCCCGCGGAGAAGTCCGCGTGAGGAGCGGGCGTCGGTGGCGACCATCCGAGCGTCCCGTTCGGTGCTGCTGATCCAGGTGTTCGGGTTGAAGCCCGTCCACCGCAGGCCGAGCGGGTCGGTCAGGCCGGTCTTCAGGGCCTGGTCGAGGCGTTGGCCGGTGACCTTCTCGACGAGCTTGCCGGCGACCATCAGGCCGACGCTGGAGTAGCGGAACACCCGGCCGGGCACGCCGCCGCTGACCAGCGGGGTGGCCAGGACCGCCTTCCACTTCTCGGCGAGGGTGGGGTAGCCGGTGACGTTGGCGCCCACGGGCAGACCGCTGGTGTGCGCCAGGAGCATCGCCACGGTGACGGCCGACTTGCCGGTGCCGGTGAACTCGGGCAGGTAGCTCACCACTGGTGCGTCGAGGTCGAGGCGCCCCTGCTCGACCTGCTGCAGCACGAGGATGGCCGTGTAGACCTTCGTGATCGACGCGAGGTCGAAGATGGAGTCGGGACGCATCCGGACGCGCTGCGCGGCTGGCAGGAGCACCGGCCCGGCGCCGAAGCGAAGCGCCTCGCCGACGGTTGCCTGAGCGCTCGGCTGCCCGCCGGCGAGGGTGAGCGCCACCGCCCCCGCGTACGTGGGGTGCGAGGGGTTCTGGCTGGTGGGCTGCAGGTGGACGTTCAGGACGCCGGTCAGCCGCTGGCTGATCGTTCTCGACGTGCGGGCCAGGGGGCCGGTGGCCGCGGCGCCACCCTGTCCGGCTACGGGCTCAGCCGGGATCTGCCATGAGCCGGCCTGCCCGGTCGAGGGCTTCGACTGGCAGCCGGTGAGCGCCGCAGCGGCAGCGGAGAGTCCGAGGCCAAGCATCGAGCGTCGATCGATACGCACGGCAGGATCATGCCATCTCATCAGGCGTGACGACAGCACAGCTCTGCGACCGGCTGTTGTCCGTACCTCTGTCGATGGACGGACGGCCACGCGGTCCGTGGTTGGATGCGGGCATGGCTGAGTATCCGCAACTGCTGCACACGGTCATCGACACCACGGACGTCCGTGCCCTTGCCGAGTTCTATCGGCAACTCCTGGGACTGCGGTACCGGCAGGGCGACGAACCTCCGGCGGACGGGGTTGCGGACGACGCGGACTGGCTCGTCCTCGTGGACGCGAACGGGGCCCGCAGGCTGGCGTTTCAGCAGGTGGAGCGTCTGGAGCGTACGACGTGGCCCAAGCATGACATCCCCATGCAGATGCACCTCGACTGCACAGTGTCCAGTGTCGAGGAGCTGCAGCGGCAGCGGGAGCGGGCCGAGTCGCTCGGGGCGCAGTTGCTGCTGGACCGGTCGGACCCCGCGGACGAGCCGCTCTATGTCCTCGCGGACCTCTCGGGTCACCCGTTCTGCATCTTCGTCGGCTGATCCGCGGCTTTTCGCCACGCGGTCGCCGCTGGGCGGCATGTTTCGCTCGGATCAACCCGTTGACACGGCCGTGGTCTGCCCGGAACTATCAGCCACAGTCCAGCGGTCCCGCGTCGTCGGTCACGAGCCTTCATGACAACGATGTCAGGATCGATCGCAGCAGCCACGGTCCACTTTGCCCAGACGTTCGACGTACTCGACCCGGTTCGAGGCGAAAGGCCCTGTCCCCATGTCGCATTCCCCCCCTGTGCGCTCCTGGTCCCCTCGTCTGCTCGCCGCGACAACCGCAGTCCTGCTCCCGGTAGGGCTGCTCGTCGCCGCACCGCTGGCCAGCGCCGCGCCCCCCACGCCGCAACCCGGCAACTTCAACTCCTCGTTCGAGTCGGCCGACCCGCAACCCGCCACGAGCACCGTGGAGGTCGGCCAGAACGGAAAGCCGATCCAGGCGAACCTCAGCGGATCGGTCACCACGCTGCCAGGAAGCCTGCTCGACCAGGTCAGCGCGGTAACCGCGAGCGCCGACAACCCGCCGAACGAGATCGCCGCGAACCTCAAGGACGACGACCCCGCGACAAAGTGGCTGGTGTTCGCCTCGACCGGCTGGGTGACCTACCGGCTGGCCGAGCCCGCGGCGGTCGTGCGGTACTCGCTGACCTCAGCGGACGACGCACCCGGCCGCGACCCCCGGGACTTCGTCGTGCAGGGCTCGAACGACGGCAGTACCTGGACCGACCTCGACCGGCGCGCCGGCGAGACGTTCAGCGGGCGGTTCGCCACCAACATCTACAGCTTCACCAACACGACCGCCTACGGCTACTACCGGCTGAACGTCACCGCGAACTCCGGTGACCCCCTCGTGCAACTCGCCGACTGGAACATCAGCGACGGCTCGGACGTGCGGCCGCCGGCCACCCCCATGGTCAGCGAGGTCGGCGCCGGTCCGGACGGCGGCTACACCACGAAGCCGGAGGCCGGTTTCACCGGATTGGCCGCACTGCGCTACTCCGGTGGCGCCGAAGGCGACGGACGCTCGTACGGGACCAACAAGCTGTTCGACGTCGACATCCCGGTCGGGCCGAAGACCCGGCTGTCCTACAAGATCTTCCCTGAGTTCACCGGGAAGGACGGACGCTACCCGTCCACCTACGCGGCGGTTGACCTGCACTTCACCGACGGCAGCTACCTGAGCGGGCGTTCGCCCGTCGACCAGCACGGCTACGCGCTCACCGCAGCCGGACAGGGTGCGTCGAAGGTGCTCTACGCCGATCAGTGGAACGCGGTGCAGTCCGACATCGGCGCCGTGGCAGCCGGCAAGACGATCGACCGGATCCTGCTCGCCTACGACAATCCGCAGGCCACCGGGCAGACCCGGTTCCAGGGCTGGCTCGACGACGTCGAGCTGACGGGCTCACCGGCGTCGATCGACGGCTCACGGCTGACCAACTACGTCGACACCCGGCGCGGGACCAACTCGACGGGCGGGTTCTCGCGCGGCAACAACCTGCCGATCACCTCGGTGCCGAACGGCTTCAACTTCTTCACGCCGGTGACCGATGCAACGTCCAACTCGTGGGAGTACCAGTACCACCGGGTCAACAACGCGGCCAACCTGCCGACCCTGCAGGGCCTCGCGATCTCTCACGAGCCCAGCCCGTGGATGGGTGACCGCAACCAGATGTCGGTCATGCCGGTGGCGGGCGACAGACCCCTCACCGGGACGCCCGCCAGCCGGGCGCTCGCCTTCAGCCACGAGGACGAGACGGCGCAGCCGGACCTCTACCGGGTCACGACGCAGAACGGTCTGACGGCGGAGATGTCGCCGACCGACCACGCCGGAATCATGCGCTTCACCTTCCCGTCCGGGCAGCCGACCGGAAGCCTCGTCTTCTACAACGGCACGTTCACCATCGGCGCGGACGGCACGTTCACCGGCTGGGTCGACAACGGAAGCGGCCTGTCGGCCGGCCGTACCCGGATGTTCGTGTCCGGCGCCTTCGACCGGGCGCCGACGGCGTCCTCGGCGACGTCCGCCACCTTCGACGTCACCGCGGACCGTCAGGTGACGATGCGCATCGCGACGTCGTTCCTCTCGGTCGACCAGGCCCGCCGGAATCTCGACCTGGAGGTCACCGGGAAGAGCTTCGACCAGGTCCACGCCGCCGCCACCGCGGCTTGGAAGGATCGACTCGGCCGGGTTGAGGTCCGGGGCGCGACCGAGGCGCAGTTGGTCACGATGTACTCGAACCTCTACCGGCTGAACCTGTACCCGAACTCGCAGTCGGAGAACACCGGCACCGCCGCCGCGCCGCGCTGGCAGTACGCGAGCCCGGTGTCGGCGCCGACCGGTACGTCGACCCCCACCCAGACCGGCGCGAAGATCGTCGACGGGCAGATCTACGTCAACAACGGCTTCTGGGACACCTACCGCACCGTGTGGCCCGCCTACGCGCTGCTCTACCCGGACGTCGCAGCCAAGATCTCTGACGGGTTCGTCCAGCACTACCGCGACGGCGGTTGGATCGCCCGCTGGTCGTCTCCCGGTTACGCCGACCTGATGACCGGCACCAGCGCCAACGTGGCACTGGCGCAGGCGTACCTCACCGGGGTCAAGCTGCCCGACCCGCTGGCGGCGTACGACGCGGCGGTCAAGGACGCGACCGTCGCGTCCGGGCGCAGCGAGGTCGGCCGTAAGGGCATCGAGACCTCGCTGTTCCTCGGCTACACGCCGACCTCCACCGGCGAGTCGGTGTCGTGGGCGCTGGAGGGCTTCATCAACGACTACGGCATCGGCAACATGGGTGCGGCCCTGGCCAAGGACCCGGCCACGCCGAAGTCGGAGCGCGAGCGGCTCAAGGAGGAGTCGCGGTACTTCCTGGAGCGCGCCCGCAACTACGTCCACCTCTTCGATCCGAAGACGAAGCTGTTCCAGGGCCGCGACGCCGCCGGCAACTTCCTGGCCGGTGACCCGCTGGACTGGGGTGGCGTCTACACCGAGACCAACGGGTGGAACTTCGCGTTCACCGCGCAGCAGGACGGCCAGGGACTGGTCAACCTGTACGGCGGCCAGAAGGCGCTGCGGGACAAGCTCGACGAGTTCTTCTCCACCCCGGAGAAGGCCGACCGTCCCGGCGGTTACGGCGGCACGATCCACGAGATGCTTGAGGCGCAGGCGGTGCGGATGGGTCAGCTCGGTATGAGCAACCAGCCGTCGCACCACATCCCGTACATGTACGACTTCGCGGGCGCGCCGGCCAAGACGCAGGCGATCGTGCGGGAGATCCTGCAGCGCCTCTACGTCGGCAGCGAGATCGGCCAGGGCTACCTGGGCGACGAGGACAACGGCGAGATGTCGGCGTGGTACATCCTCAGCTCGCTGGGCATCTACCCGCTGCAGGCCGGGTCCGCCCAGTGGGCCATCGGCTCGCCGCAGTTCACCAAGATGACCGTCCACCGCACGAGCGGCGACATCGTCGTCAACGCGTCGAACAACAGCACGACGAACGTCTATGTGCAGAGCGTCAAGGTCAACGGAAAGAAGCAGCGCGAGGTGTCCCTCGACGTGTCCGCGCTCGCCAAGGGCGGCACGATCGACTTCCAGATGGGTCCCGAGCCGTCGTCCTGGGGCAGCGGCAAGAACGACGCGCCGCCGTCACTGACCAAGGGTGACGCCGCGCCCAAGCCGCTGCAGGACACCACCGGCCCCGGTCTCGGCACCGCGACCGCGAGTGACGGGCAGGACGCGTCGAAGCTGTTCGACGACTCGTCGACCACGCAGCTGACGTTCACCTCGGCCACGCCGCAGATCAGCTGGGCCTCCCGTGGTGGCAAGCAGGAGCCGAGGTACTACACCGTCACCTCCGGTGCGGCCGCGGGCGATCCGGCGGCCTGGCGACTGCAGGGCTCCAACGACGGCATCACCTGGAGCACCGTCGACTCCCGAAAGGACGAGGTGTTCCCGTGGCGTAACCAGACCCGTCCGTTCACGATCAGCGATCCGGGACGGTTCGCGCAGTTCCGCCTCGCCGTGACGAAGACCGTCGGCGCCGCCCAGACGAACCTCGCCGAGATCGAGTTGCTCGCCGGAGGCGACCTCGAACTCGGTGGCGGCGACATCTCGGTGACCGCCGCGGGCAGCGTGCACGCGACGTCCGGTGTGCCCGTGTCGGTGCCGTTGGCCTCCGTCACCGGGGGCACCGCCACCGGCTACCAGGCCACGATCGACTGGGGTGACGGCTCACCGGTCACCGAAGGAACCCTGACGCTGAGCTCTCGGGCCGTCTACAGCGTCAGTGGCGCGCACACCTATGCCACGCCGGGTCACCACCAGGCGAGCGTCACGGTGACCGACGGCACCGGCCAGAGCTCGGCGACGGTCGGCGTCGACGTGGCCTACGCGCCGAGTTCCGGGCTCACCGCGGCATTCGACACCGTCTGCATCGGCGACGAGGGCGCCCTCGCGGCGAACTGCGACGCCAAGTCGTGGGCGTACTCGCGGGCGGCCCTGACGGCAGCCGGCGTGACCCAGGGCCAGCGGCACGAGGTGCCCGGAACGGCACTGAACTTCACGCTGCCGGTGATCCCGGCGGGTCAGCCGGACAACGCCACCGGTAACGGCAAGACGATCGTTCTGAACCTTCCGACCGACGCCAGGAGCATCTCGTTCATCGGCGCCGGCACGCAGGGCAACCAGAGCACCACCGGCACGGCGACGTTCAGCGACGGCAGCACCGCCAGCATCCCGATCCAGATGAGTGACTGGACGCTGGGCGGCAACGCCAACGGCACTCCGTCCTACGGCAACATCGTCGTCGCCAAGGCCGCGTACCGGCTGAGCGGTACGAGCCGCGACGGCGCGCAGCCGTTCCTGTTCGCCACCGCGCCGTACCAGATCCCGGCGGGCAAGACGCTCGTCTCGGTGACCCTCCCGACGCAGACCGGCAACCCCGGCTCGGAGGGCAGGATCCACGTGTTCGCCATCGCGGACGACGGCACACCGGCCCCCGCGCTGGCGACCGTCGCCCCGAGTGACCAGACGGTCAACGCCGGTCAGGTCCTCTCGGCGAAGCTTGGCTCGGTCACCGGCGGCGTGCCCGGCACCCCGGGCTACCGCGCCCGCGTCCAGTGGGGTGACGGCACGATTCCGGGCGACGTCACGATCGACCAGTCCGGTGTGATGAGCGGACAGCACACCTACACGCAGGAGGGCACCTACACGGTGCACGTCACCGCGTGGGACACGTTGTCGAGCAGCACCGGGACGTTCACCGTGACCGTGGCACGTGGCGCCCGCCAGCCGGCGATCGCGGTGTCCGCGTCCGCCACCACTGGTGACACGATCACCGTCAACGGCAGCGGGTTCGCTGCCGGTGAGCAGGTGACCGTGACTCTCGGCACCAGCCCGACACGGACCATGAAGGTCGCGGCCTCCGCGGCGGGAGCGGTCCGAGTCTCGGTCCCGACGTCCGATGACGCGCAGCCCGGCCGGTACTCCGTCACCGCCACCGGCGCGTCCTCGCGGACTCCGGCGACGGCCACCGTCCAGGTGACCGAGCAGCAGGAGGCGCCGAGGTACGCACCGGCAGCGGCGCTGACGACCACGGCGGGCCCGCGCGGCACCGCGATCACGGTCGACGGTTCCGGGTTCGCACCGAACGAGACGGTCACCATCAGCCTTGGTGACGGCCTCGCGGTCAGCAGCGTGCGCGCGAATGGTGACGGCGTCATCTCTGGCGCGACCGTCAGCGTTCCCGGGGCGGCGAAGGCCGGCTCGACCAGCGTCACGCTGGCAGGGGCGAAGTCGACGACGCGGGTTTCCCTGCCCTTCACCGTCACCGGCCCGCCCACGGCGGCGACGCATCTTACCCAGGTGGCAATCGGTCGCCCCGGTCCTTGTGCAACCCGCCGTCCTGGCCTGCCCAACACCCTACGATTCAAGCGTGTCCAGCAGGCCCGAACCGCGTTCAGGCACGGGGAGCAGCCGACAAGAGGGGCCGGCGCGATGGCAACGTTCGACGAGGTGAAGCAGGTCGATGCCGGTGTCCTGAATATCGGCTACGTCGACGCTGGCCCGTCGGATGGTGCCGCCGTGATCCTTCTCCACGGCTGGCCGTACGACATTCACAGCTTCGTTGACGTCGTGCCGCTGCTGACGGACGCCGGCTACCGGGTCATCGTGCCGTACCTGCGTGGATTCGGCTCGACGCGGTTCCGGTCCGACGAATCAATCAGGAACGGCCAACCGGCGGCCATCGCACTCGACCTCGTCGCCCTCATGGACGCCCTCAAGATTGACGCGGCGAAGCTGGCCGGCTTCGACTGGGGTGCCCGCACCGCCGACATCGTGGCCGCGCTGTGGCCCGAGCGGTGCCGCGGCCTGGTCTCGGTGAGCGGCTATCTGATCGACGGCCAGGAATCGGGCCGGAACCCGCTCCCGCCGAAGGCGGAAATTGCCTGGTGGTACCAGTTCTACTTCGCCACCGAACGCGGCCGGAAAGGGTACGACAAGAACCGGCGCGACTTCGCCAAGCTGATCTGGCACACCGCCTCGCCGAGATGGATGTTCGACGACGCGACATTCGACCGCAGCGCGGCGGCGTTCGACAACCCCGATCACGTCGAAATCGTGATCCACAACTACCGGTGGCGGCTGGCCCTCGCCGCGGGTGAGCCGCAGTACGAGGAGTTCGAGAAACGGCTGGCCGACAAGCCGAAGATCACGGTGCCCAGCATCTCCCTGGAAGGGGATGCCAACGGTGCGCCACACCTGGAGCCCAGCGTCTACGGCACGCAGTTCTCCGGCAGGTACGAACACCGGACCATCAGCGGCGGGGTGGGGCACAACCTGCCGCAGGAGGCGCCCGGGGCCTTCGCCGACGCGGTGCTGCAGGTCTGAGCCGCCCCCGAGCGGGCCGCGCCAACGGCCTCCCTCAGGCTGCCCCGCCGGCCGGTCGCCGTCGCTTGTGCGCGCGCTGCTGAGCGGCCAGATCGCGTCCCGACGGTTCGGGGCGTTCGACGCGGGTGGGGTTGCCGCGTACGAGCTCGTCGTGGATGCGCCAGCGGGATGTGGTGACGGCGCGTCGGGCCGCCTCGTCGCCGTGCTCGATGCGCTGTCGCAGCAGGTTCAGGGCGATCCGGCGGTTCAGGCTGAACTGCCGCTCGTCGTCCACCACCACGACGATGCCCGAGGGACGGTGGGTCGCCCGTACCGCCGTGCTGGCCTTGTTGCGGTGCTGACCACCGGGGCCCCCGGTACGGCAGGCCACGATGTCGACATCCGCCTCCGTGAATCTCGTCGGCGCGGCGTCGAGCTGGGGCGGTTGAGCGATGACGTACCAGTTCTTGCGCCCGGTGCTCGCCCGGTACGGGCTGGGAGCCTGCCAGCACAGGGTGCCGGTCCAGGAGGCGGCGAACGCCTCGGCGCCGGCGCCCGAGACCTGGATCAGGACCGACCGGTAGGTGCCGGGCCGGTCGCCCGGCACGGCCTGGACCCGCTGGGTCGTCAGGCGCTGTCCGGTGGCGTCGTCCTCCAGGCGGCTCAGCAGTTGGGCCAGCGCCCAGGCGCACTCCTGCGGGCCACGCCCGGCCGACAGCAGCAGCTGGACGCTCATCGCCGGCCTCGCCCGCGGCGCTGGTCCCGGCGGTCGGATCGGTGCGGGGACCCGAGGTCGGGTGTCTTGTAGGTGACCAGCGGAGTGGTGGTGGCCACCGGCGTGGCCAGGTGGTGGTCGACGAGGTCGGCGATCACCTGCTCGATGCGCTTGTACGCCGTGGGTGCCTCCTCGAAGAGCAGTTGGCGGTCGCCGCACACCACGATCGAACCCACCGGTGTGCGGCGCAGCTCCTCGACCGTGTGCTTGGCCCGGCCCCGGCGCAGGGCGTCGGCGCGGGACATCTTGCGGCCCGCGCCGTGCGCCACCGAGTGGTTGGCGTCCGAGCCGGCGTGGGCGGCCACGAGATAGGAGGCGGTACCGCGCGTACCGGCGATGAGCACGTCGCGGCCGTCGCCGGGGGCAGCCCCCTTGCGGTGCAGGTAGACCCCGTCACGGACCTCGACCAGGTTGTGGCACTGGTCGACGATCGGCTCGGTCGGTTCGGCGCCCAGGGCGTGCGCGACCCGGGCGGCCATCAATCGCCGGTTGAGCGACCCCCATCGCACGGCGTCGTCATGCATCGCCAGGTAGGCGGCCGGATCGGGGGCGGGGCCGGCACCGTGGGCACCGGTATGCGCCCGCAGGATCCGCTCGCCCAGGCCGCGCGAGCCACTGTGGACGATGAGGACGAGGTCGCCGGCGTCGAGCCCGAGGCGGCTCGCGTGGCCCGGGTCGAAGACGGTCTCGACGCGTGCGAGCTCGACGAAGTGGTTGCCCCGGCCCACCGTCCCGAGGCCCTCCAGGTGGCCGGCGGGAATGTCACCCGACACGACGGCCCAGGCCGGGTCGTCGGCGTCCTGCGCAGGGTCCAGCGGGCGGTCCAGGTCGGGGAACCGGGCGGCGAGCCGTTCGGGTACGGCGCGCTTGAGGTGGATGGGGAACACGGCGATGCCGCAACCGATGTCGGAGCCCACCAGGAACGGGTACAACACGCTCGACGCCATGGCCGCGCCGATGGGCGCGCCCTTGCCCGGGTGCAGGTCCGGCATGGCGGCAACATGGATCATGCCGTCGAGGGCGGCCACCTGCTGGCACTGCGCGAGCGCGTCAGACTCGATCCAACTGGCGGGGGAGGCGAATACGGTGACGGTGGCAGGGGTGGACGGAGACAGCGACTCCCGACGGGAGTGGTGCTGGGACAAGGATGCTCACTTCTGGCTGAGACGTAGGGGCGGACGGCGTCACGGCCCCGGGGCGGCGTCACCGGGGGCTCGGAGCAGAGGGGTTGTCCGTCAGTACGTCATGGACGCCACTCTGGTGGAACCCACCGCGCCCGGCAAGCGAGTTTCGATCGCCGCGTACGCTGCCGCGATGAGCGCACCGCGTCGCATCCTGATCTACGGGGTGCATGGCGCTGGCAAGTCCACCCTCGCGGAGCGGCTGGCCGAGCACCTCGGGTTGCCGTGGTACCCGGTGGACGATCTGCTCTGGAAGCCGGGGTGGGTTGAGGTGCCGGTCGCGCAGCAGCGGAGTCGGATCGAGAAGATCTGCCAACGGGACCGCTGGATCCTCGATGGGGCGTATCACGGGTGGCGCGACGTACCCCTGGCTCGGGCCGACCTGGTGGTCGGCCTGGGCTATCCGCGGTGGTGCTCCTTCTGGCGGTTGCTGCGTCGCACCATGCGCCGGTTGGTGACGGGCGAGGAGATCTGCAACGGCAACCGCGAATCACTGGGCAGTGTGCTGTCCGGGGACTCGATCCTGGTCTGGCACGTCGGCGGGTTCGGCCGGGCCCGGCGGCGGATGCGGGCCTGGCAGGCCGATCCGTCCGCGCCACCGGTGCTGTTGATGCGGTCCCCGGCCGACCTGGATGACTGGCTGATCGACCTCCCCCGTCGTTGAACGACCGCGCTCACCGGCTGAACCGACCAGCCGGTGACGGCCGGATCGCCGCCGGCGGTCGACTGGCTGCCGTCGTCACTGCCCGCTGGTGGGCGCCGGTTTGATCGCGCGCCCGACGACGCACGGCGAGGACGGGCTGTTGCTGGCTGTCGGGAACCGGAACCGGTGCAACTCCTCGATGACGAAACCGGCTGTCGTGATGGCGGCGGTGGTGTCGCGGCCGGTGTGGCAGCCGGCGAACAACTTCGGCCACAGCGTCGCGTCGAGCACCCGTTGGAGCCGGCGCAGACCGCCGGGCTCCTCGGCGGCGACGTGCTCGAAGAAGCGCAACTGACCGCCGGGGCGCAGCACCCTGCCGATCTCGGCGAGCGCGCCCGCCTGATCGGGCACGGTGCACAACACCAACGCGACCACGGCAGCGTCGAACTCGCCCTCGCCGGCCGGTAGTGCCTCGGCCAGAGCGTCGACGACCCGGACCGGTACCGGCGCTGTCGTGGCCGCTCGGACGGCGGCGGCACGCAGACGCCGTTCCGGCTCGACCGCGACGACCTCGGTCACCCCGGGTGGGTAGTGGGGGAACATGCGGCCGTTGCCCGCGCCTATCTCGATCACCCGGCCGGAGAGGCCGGCGACCAGGTTCCGTCGGTGCTCGGCGGTGCCGGCGCGATCCATGGCCACGCTGAGCCGCTCGTAGAACCGGGCGAACACCGGGTGGGACACCGCTGCCATGCCGACCTCCAGAGGCGATGGGATGCCGTCACCCATCGTGTACGACGCACACAATCATGAGTCGTGATGTCTCCCCGCCGCGTACCCGCAGGTACGTAGCCTGATTTCATCCGTGACACCGCCCACCGTAGCCACCTCGTGCACCGACATCGGTGGACGTGTCACGGATCGGCGCCCTGGTTACGTCGTACTTGGTTGGCAACGACTCGGCCCCACCGCGGGCAGGTAGGAAGTGTCTAGATCATGAAGATAGTCGTCATCGGCGGCAGCGGCCTCATCGGCTCCAAGCTCGTGGACCGCCTCGGTGCGCAGGGGCACGAGGCGGTGGCGGCGTCGCCCAAGACCGGCGTGAACACGCTGACCGGCGAAGGAGTGGGCGAGGTACTCGACGGCGCCGATGTCGTCGTGGACGTGTCGAACTCGCCCTCGTTCGAGGACGCCGCCGTGCTGGACTTCTTCCAGACGTCCACCCGGAATCTCCTCGCGGCCGCGACGGAGGCCGGAGTGGGGCACTACGTGGCGCTCTCCGTCGTGGGCTCGGACCGCCTTCCGGACAGTGGGTACATGCGGGCGAAGGTCGCCCAGGAGAAGCTCATCGCCGAGTCCGGGCTGCCCTATTCGCTGGTACACGCCACGCAGTTCTTCGAGTTCGTCCAGGGCATCATCGACGCCGGCACGGATGGCGACACGGTTCACCTCGCGCCGGTGCTCATCCAGCCGATCGCGGCCGACGATGTCGCGGCCACGGTGGCCGACGTCGCGGTCGGGACGCCGACGAACGCTGTGGTCGAGGTCGCCGGGCCGGAGCAGTTCCGCCTCGACGAGCTGGGCCGGTCCGTTCTCGCGGGCAGTAAGGACCCCCGTTCTGTGGTGACCGACCCCGCCGCCCGGTACTTCGGCGCCACCCTGGGCGAACGCTCACTCGTTCCCGCCGACGGCGCCCGCGTCGCTGACCGGAGCCTTGACGACTGGCGCACGCAGGCGGCCCGCGGGCGGTAACGCTACGGCGGGCCGGCGGTCGGATCCGCCGGCCTGCCGAGGCGCTCCAGCAGGTCCCGCACCGCCTGGGTGAACCGTTCCTCGGATTCGCACGGCCAGTGCCCCTGAATGGGTGGTGGGACGCTGTCGCTGGGTGGAGTCACCACGTCGCGGGGATCTCGCAGGCGGCGGTCCACCGTCGCCGCCGGACCGTCGACGGCCGCCGGCTCACCTGGCCGGTGGCCGGAGAAGATCCAGCCGCCGATGGCATCGGTGTCGCGCCACAGGTTCACCCACCGCCAGCCGACCCGGCTGCCGACCTCGTGTAGCACCGCATCGTTGATGAAGGCGGGGAAGAGCCGCCCGTAGAGTCGGCGCAGCGGTGCCCCTTCGGTGATCAGGGCGACCCGGTTGCCGACCTGCGGTGGCAACTGGAGCACCGTCGCGGCGACCAGGACCGAACCATGGCTGTGCCCGGTGAGCAGCACCGCGTTGCCGCGGGAGACCAGGTACGTGATTCGTCGGGCCAGCTCCGGCACGGCTCGTTCGGCGTAGCAGGCCGGTGCGAACGGGTGGGCGGCCCGCGGCCAGAAGGTGCCCAGGTCCCAGAGGACGCCGACGTGCCGCCGGAACGGGAGGGTCCGATAGCCGAAGATCCCGCCGATGATCAGGCCGAGGATGATCGCCGCGATCACCCAGCTGCCGAACGCGATGCCGAAGGTGACCACGTCGGCCGGCACGCCGATGTTGCGCTCGATGACGTCGCTCGGGAACAGCTCCAGCAGGCCGATGGTGGTGGTGGCCGTGCCGAGTCCGGCGAGGCAGCTGTAGACCACGGCCAACGGCACCAGTTTCTCGGTGAACCGGGCCCGGGCGATCGTTTGCTGCACCTGTCGCAGGCGGGGCGCGGCCTCGGCGGGCGGGTCGGGGAAGTCGCGCTCGACGATCTTCGCCGCTGCGCGGTACCGCCCGCGGCGGGAGATCAGAATGAGCAGGCCCAAGACGATCAGCGTGATCAGTACCGCCCGGAAGAAGCCGTAGATCACCCAGGTGTACGCCCGGGCTGGCACGCTTTCCAGGCCATCTCCGGTCGGCGTATCGCGATCCAGGAAGTCCGCCACCCGGTAGATCAGCTCGGCGGAGTACGCCACCGCCAGACTGATCGAGGCGGCCACGATCACCAGCGTTCCCAGCCCGAACAGCGGGGTGACGTCCCGCTGCCGGTCCCGGCGCCAGAGCAGCACGATGCCCAGGGCCACCAGCAGCGTCGTCTGGGCGAGGAACAGGCCGGTCAGGGTCGCCTCGTAGCCGGGCAGGCCGCCCCCCTGAGGCCAGGGCGCCGGGCTGGCCAGCACGTGGGCCACGACCACGACGGTCAGGATGATGGCGATCGTCCGCAGGGTGCGGGTGATCCCGTCGAGCCGCCGGTCAGTGGCGGCCCGGTCGATCAGCGGGGGCGTGCAGAGCAGGACCACACAGACGGCCAGTACGGTCCCGGTGGCCACGGCCAGCGCGATCGTGCCGGCCGAGCGGCTGGTTGTGGCTCGGGCGGCGAGCAGAGTGACGTCCAGCGTCGCGAACGCCGCCGCGACGTGGATGGAGCGCAGCCGACCCACCAGCGGCTCGGCGTCCCACTGACCGACCGCGCCGAGCGGGAGACCGGAGACCTCCTTCTCGGGTGCGTGAAACGCCTCGAACGTTCTTCCCGGGCGGTTGGTGAGTCGCCAGAGCAGACCGATGGCGGCGGCCGGGACCAGCGCGAGCACCGCCAGCCGCAGTCCGGCGGGGCGTCCTCCCAACCAGGACAACCAGCTGCGCCCGGCCAGGCAGCGGGGCAAGGACATGCACTTCCAGGCGAGCAGGTCCAGGGCGACGCCGGCGACGGCGAGCACGTACAGCACGGTGAGCGTGAGCGCCAGCACCCGGCACAGTGACTTGACCATCGTCTCGGAGCCAGGGTTCGCCGGGCGCATCCAGATCGCCACATTGGCCAGCATGAACGGCAGCAGGAAAACCAGCGCCAGGGTGCGGGCCACGGTTCCGGAGGGCAGGTCACCCCAGCGGTACGCCTCCAGCTTCACCCCGTACGCGCCGGTGTCCGAACGGCACGGGCTGGGTCGGTAGAAGCCCCCACTGCGGTCGCCCGCGACCTGCGCCACCTGCTGCAGGCCCAACACCTGATCGGCGCTCGCGCTGGAGACCCCGTGCACCCGCAACTCCACGACGTCGCCGGAGCTGCGTGGCCCGCTCAACGGCGCTGATCCATCCGACATCGCCCCCCGAGGTGTCCCGGCAGCCCCTGCCACGCGATCAGCCGCCGAGGCGGGCCCCGCCACCCGCGTGGCAGACCGGGGTCTACCCCACCTGGACCAGCCCAATCGTGGCAACAGCGGACGCGCTGCGCACGCGCCACCCGCCGGGTGGCCGCCCACGCTCTCGACCCGGGCCACCCGGCTTCCCGGAGCCGACCCCGGTGGCGAGGGCTAGCGCGCCCGGGTGGGCATCAGGTCCGTCCTCGCCAGCCCGGTCTCCAGGTCGAGCGGGAGCGACACGTGCTGGTGGACCATCTCCCAGCCGTGGTCGGTCCGGTGGAACACCCGCGTGCCCCGCGACCAGCTCTCGCTGGTGGTGCCGTCCTCCTGTTGCGCGGTCATCCGGTTCAGGCCCCATGACACCGCCAGGTCGTCGCGGACGACGACCGCCAGATCGGGAACCTCCCAGGTGACGGTGCCGCCGCTGGCGTCGAGGCCGCTGGCGCAGACCTCGCGGACCTGGTCCCGGCCGACGTACTCCAGCGGCTGCTCGTGTTCGTACGACACGACGGCCGGGGCGATGGGCTCCATGAGGCCGTCGAGGTCCTTCGCCGCAGTGGCCTCGAACCAGCGCCGGTGCAGCGCCCGCACCTCGCGTTCGGATTCTTCGCGCTCGTCCGCGCCGTTGTCGTCGGGGAACGAGTGGTGCTCGTGGGCGACGACCCACGAGCCGCCCTCCTTACGCAGGCCGAGGGTCAGGCGCAGCAGGAACTCCGGCCTCTTCGCCAGGTCGGCGGGGGTGCCGCAGCGCAGCAGCGCATGGGCGTAGGCGACGGTGTCGCCCGCGGTGATGTCGAGGCTGGCCAGCTCGAACGTGGCGCCCGATGCCTGCCACCGGAAGAAGTCGGGCCAGCTCCGCTCGTACGCCTCAATGCCCTCGACGCCCTGGTACGGCGGGGGGACGTCGTACATGACGATGTCCTCGGCGTGGTCGGCGAGGACGCCGGGCAGGTCACCGACCCGGACCGCCTGCGTCCAGCGTTCGATCAGTTCGCGGATCTGTGTCTCGTCGTCGGCCATGATGTCCCCTCGTGGGTCGGGTAGCTCTCACCTCTACAACCCGCGCGGAGCGACGAACTCATCGCCGCGTACTGACCAACTTTCCTCGTCCTGCCCGAGTTCCATGCCGAGGCCGCACATCCGGACGGTCTCCGGGGTAAGGAACGACACCACCTCGGCGATCATGGTGCCGCGCAGCGCGACGACGTCCACTGCCGCAGCGGTGAAGACAGACGTCTCCGGATCCCAGAGGTAGGTCCCGAAGGCGAGCTGCCCGTTCGCGTACGTCGGGACGAACCGCCACCGCACCGCCAGCGGGCCGTCCAGCAGGAACCCTCGGATGCCCTCGTGGCCCTCGTACCACCGGGGCAGCGGCGGCATCGAGTACCGGGCGTCGTCGGTGAGCATCGCCAGGATGGCGTCGACGTCGCCCCGCTCCCACGCGGCCACGTATCGCCGGGCCACCTCGCGTACCTTCTCGTCGCCGAGGCCGCTCAACTCCGTCTGCTGGCTGGTGGCGGTCGGGCGCAGCGCGTCGACCACCCGGCGGGCCCGTTGCAGGGCACTGTTGACCGCCGCGGCGGAGGTGTCGAGCAGATCGGCGACCTCGGCGGCGGGGTAGCCGAGCACGTCCCGCAACAGCAGCACGGCCCGCTGCCGGCCGGGCAGGTGCTGCAGCGATGCGACGAACGCGAGCTCCAGATGCTCGCGCTCCACCATCCGCTGCGCCGGGTCCAGTTCCCCGGCGGGGGCCGACCGCCGGTCCGGGTACGGCCCGAGCCAGGCGGTTTCGGCCACTGCCGCCGCCCCCGGCGTGAGGTCAGTGGGCAACTCCCGGCGCCGACCCCGGCGTTCGATCATGGTGAGGCACCGGTTGGTGGCGATCTTGTAGAGCCAGGCTCGCAGCGTGCCGCGATCCTCGTACCGGTCCCCGCTCTGCCAGGCCCGCGTGAAGGTCTCCTGCACCGCGTCCTCGGCGTCGTGGAAGGAGCCGAGCATCCGGTAGCAGTGGGCCGTCAGCTCGTCGCGGTATGCCTCGACCAGCAGGACGAACGTCACGGTGGTAGAGCCTACATTCACCACGGCCGACGTCCGGTCGCCCGCGGGCTGACCGCTGGCTGCGGCGGCCCGCGGCGACGGCTGCCAGGATTGATCCGGGCATGGCGGGGTAGGTGCCGCCATGGTCGATGCGGGTCGGCACGAAGCGGACAGGGGAGCCTCGACCCGCACCGACGACACCGCCCAGACCGGCCTGGCGGCGATCGTCGCCCGGCTTCGCGGCCGTTCGGCGGCCACCGTGCGGGACCGGTTGCGTCGGGTACGCGCCATGGGCGGGCTCGCCGTGCAGGCCGGCCTGGCCGCGACGCTGTCCTGGCTGGTGGCGCACGACCTGCTGCACATCTCGCAGCCGTTGTTCGCGCCGATCTCCGCGGTGTCGACCCTCGCCGCGTCGGTCGGCCAACGCCTGCGCCGCACCGTCGAGCTGATCATCGGGGTGACCGTCGGGGTGCTGATCGGTGACCTGCTGCTCGTCGTGATCGGCACCGGGTGGTGGCAGCTCGCCGTGGTCGTCGTCCTGGCGATCCTCGTCGCGTTGTTCCTCGTCGGCAGTGCGGCGGTGGTGGTCCAGGCCGGGGCGACCGCGGTGCTCATCACCACGCTCAGCCCATCCGTGCGTGACCTGGAGATCCCCCGGTTCGTGGACGCGCTCGTGGGGGGAGGGGTGGCGCTGCTGGTGACCGCGGTGCTGCTGCCGCTGAACCCCCTGCGGGTGCTCAACCGGGCCGCGCGGCCGGCGCTGGATCTCCTCAGCACCCAGCTCGACGCCACCGCCGGCGCGCTGACCGAACGCGATGCCGCTGCGGCGCGTACGGCCCTGGCCGAGCTGCGGCAGAACAAGGACGAGTTGAAGGCACTCGTCGAGGCGACCCAGGGTGCCCGGGAGGCCAGCACCCTCTCGCCGTTGCACTGGCACGAGCGGCACGGGCCGGTGGGCCGGTTCGCGCATGCGGCGGAACCGATCGACCGGGCGATGCGCAACAGCGGGACGTTGATCCGCAGGGCGGTGAGTCTCATCGAGGACGGCGAGCCGGTCCCGGAGCCGATGCCGAGGGCGGTCGCCTGCCTGGCCGAGGCGGTCCGGCTCCTGAAACGGCAGTTCGCCGTCGGCGACGAACCGCGGCAAGCGCGGGATCAGGCGCTGCGAGCGGTCTGTGCGGCCGGTGACGCCTACCGGGAGGGGGTCGGCTTCTCCGGTGCCGTCGTGGTCGCGCAGGTCCGAACGACCGTCAGTGACCTGCTGGTGGCTACCGGGCTGGACCAGGAGGACGCGAACCTCCTGGTCAGGCGCGCCTTCGGCGAATTGACGTCGCCCATCGGGGGCCGCGGGGACTGACCGGTTCCTACCTGGTGGCACCATCGTGAGCCAATGGGTGTTGCGGCTGAGCCAAAGTGATGCCATGATGGTGCCATGGAACTGAGGTCGTACGTCGAGAACCTGCGAAACGAGTTCGCTGTGGCCGCGGAGGGCGTCGACCAGGACGGTCGCGCGCTGGCCGAGCGGCTCTTCACCCAGTTGGAGGCGGCGACCCGCCTCACGCTGCTCGAGGCGCTGTCCGACGCGGCCGACGAGATCACCCGCGAGCTCGCCCCGGGTTCGGTGCACGTACGGCTGCGCGGTCGCGAGCCCGACTTCGTGGTGACGCCGGCCAGCCCGCCGGTCAACGGCGCTGGCGAGCAGACCCGCGCGCCCGCGCAGCCAGCGCCGGTGCTCACACCCGAGGGTGACGACGGCGGCACGTCGAGGATCAACCTCCGCCTCCCCGACCACCTGAAGGCCAGCGTCGAAGAGGCCGCCGGCCGCGCCGGGCTGTCGGTCAACGCCTGGCTGGTGCGTGCTGTCGCCGGCGCCATCGGGGCGGGCGATCCAGATCGTCGTCCGACCCGCCGGACGGAGCCGCGCTCCGGCCAGCACTTCACCGGCTGGGCGCGCTGACCGCGTACCCCTTCTTCTTTCTTCCCGCCGCTCACCTGTAGCGATGCCCGCTGCCCACATTCCGGGAGACCACCATGCCTGTTTTCGATACGCCAGAGCCCATCTCCGTCCAGATCGAGCTGCCCGTCGGCGACGCCTGGATCGCCGCGACCGACCGCACCGACACCGTCGTGCGGGTGCGGCCCCGTGACCCGTCGAGCAAGGCCGACGTGAGCGCCTCCGAGCAGACCACGGTCGAGTTCGCCGCCGGCCAACTGATGATCAAAGCGCCGAAGAGCTGGCGTCGCTTCGGCCCCGGAGCCGGACCCTCGGTCGACCTCCTGATCGAGGTGCCGAGTGGATCGCGGGTGGACGCCAAGGCATCCTGGGCGGCCTTCCGCTGCGAGGGGCGGCTCGGCGAGTGCAACGTCAAGACCGGTGGCGCGATCCGGCTCGACCGGACCGGGCCGGTGGACATCGACAGCAGCCACGGCGAGGTCACCGTCGAGCACGTCGCCGGATCTGCCCAGGTGAAGGCGTCCTCCGGCAAGGTACGCATCGGCGTGGTCGACGGCACCGCCGAGATCAAGAACTCTTCCGGCGACTGCTGGATCGGCCAGAGCAACGGCAACGTCCGGCTCAACACCGCCTACGGCGACATCGCCGTCGACGAGCCGATGGCCTCGGTGGAGGCGCGCACGGCCTACGGCAACGTCCGCCTCGGTGGGGTCGTGCGGGGGTCGATCGAGGTGCAGACCTCCTACGGGGCCATCGAGGTCGGCGTCCGCCGCGGGACCGCCGCCTGGCTCGACGTCAGCTCCCGCCATGGCCGGGTGCACAACGCGCTCGACACGACAGACAGCCCGGGGCAGACCGACGAAACGGTCGAGGTCCGGGCGAGCACCGCCTACGGCGACATCATGATCCGCCGTGCCTGATGGACCGCGCACGGCGAGACCGTCCACGAATCGAGGAGACCATGGCCCGACCCTCCCGGCCCGCGATCATCGCGACCGGCCTGCGCAAGTCCTACGGCGACAAGGTCGTGCTCAAGGGCATCGACCTGGAGATCGCCGAAGGAACGATCTTCGCGTTGCTCGGCCCCAACGGCGCCGGCAAGACCACCGCCGTGCAGATCCTGTCCACTCTGATCAATGCCGACAGCGGCGAAGCCCGCATCGCCGGCCACGACCTCACCCGAGAGCCCGACGCCGTACGCGAGCTGATCGGCGTCACCGGCCAGTTCTCCGCCGTCGACAACCTGCTCACCGGTCGGGAGAACCTGAACCTGATGGCCGACCTGTGCCACCTGGACCGGGCGGCCGGCCGGCGGCGCACCGCCGAACTGCTCGACCAGTTCGACCTGGTGGAGGCGGCGAGCAAGCCGGTGTCGACCTACTCCGGCGGCATGCGCCGGCGGCTCGATCTCGCGATGACCCTGGTGGGGGAGCCCCGCCTCATCTTCCTCGACGAGCCGACGACCGGCCTCGACCCGCGCAGCCGCCGCGCCATGTGGCAGATCATCCGTGACCTCGTGGCGGATGGCGTCACCATCTTCCTGACCACGCAGTACCTGGAGGAGGCCGACCAACTCGCCGACCGGGTCGCGTTCCTCGACCACGGTCGCCTGATCGCCGAGGGCACCCCGCACGAGCTCAAACGGCTCATCCCCGGTGGACACGTCGTGCTGGAGTTCGCCGACCTGGCGGGGCTCGACGCGGCCGCCCGCACGCTCGCGACGGCCACCCGCGACGACACGGCGCTCACCCTGCAGGTCCCGAGCGACGGCGGGGTCGGGTCGCTGCGGTCCCTGCTCGACCAACTCGACCGCGCCTCGGTCAGCGTGGCCGGCCTCGCCCTGCACACCCCCGATCTCGATGACGTCTTCCTTGCCCTCACCGGCCAACCCGACAACGAAAGGGCCATGGCGCGATGACCACTCTCTCTCTTGCCGTCCGTGACTCGAGCACGATGCTGCGGCGCAACCTCCTGCACATGCGGCGCTATCCGTCGATGACCCTCATGCTCGTCGGCATCCCGGTCATCATCCTGCTGCTCTTCGTCTATGTCTTCGGTGGCACGCTCGGCGCCGGCCTCGGGCCCTCCGGCGACCGTGCCCAGTACGCCAACTACGTCACCCCTGGCATCCTGATCATCACGGTGGTCAGCGGGGCGCAGGGCACCGCCATCTCGATTGCCATGGACATGACCGAGGGCATCATCGCCCGGTTCCGCACCATGGCGATCTTCCGACCGTCGGTCCTCACCGGCCACGTGCTGGGCAGCCTGTTCCAGACACTGATCAGTCTCGCGGCCGTCACCGGCGTGGCGCTGCTGGTCGGGTTCCGACCGACCGCCAACCCGATCGAGTGGCTCGCCGCGATCGGCGTCCTGGCCATGATCACCTTTGCGCTCACCTGGCTGTCGGTGGCGCTCGGCCTGGTCAGCGAGAGTGTCGAGACGGCGAGCAACCTGCCGATGCCGCTGGTGCTGCTGCCGTTCCTCGGCAGCGGGTTCGTCCCCACCGACTCCATGCCCACCGCGGTACGGTGGTTCGCGGACTACCAGCCCTTCACGCCGGTCATGGAGACCATTCGCGGCCTGCTGCTCGGCACCGGGATCGGCAACAACGCGATCCTCGCGGTCGGCTGGTGCGCCACCATCTCCGTGCTCTGCTTCTTCTGGGCCAAGGCGCTGTACAAGCGCAGGGCCGCGGGCTGATCCCGGCCAATCCACCGAAGACCGACGGCCCGGCTGACCAGCCGGGCCGTCGGTTCATGCTCGGGTCTGCCGGGAGCACCATGGGCACCCGCGGACGTTGCGAAGCTGTTGCGGGCAGATGTCTTGACGGCTCTGGATGTGAGCGTTAACACTGGGTCCGTCAACGGTGGAGGTGGACATGACCCGTGTGGACGGAGCCGGCGAAAGCTACGTCGTCGGCGTCGACTTCGGCACCCTGTCCGGGCGAGCCCTGGTGGTCCGTGTCGGTGACGGCGCCGAGTTGGGGACCGCGGTGCACGAGTACCGCGACGGAGTCATCAGCGCGGCGCTTCCCGGAGGCCGGCCACTGCCGCCGGACTGGGCCCTGCAGAATCCGGACGACTACCGCGACGTGCTGCGGTACGCCGTACCGGCGGCCGTGTCCGCCGCCGGGGTCGACCCCGCCGCGATCGTCGGCATCGGCATCGACTTCACCGCCTGCACCGTGCTGCCGACGTTCGCCGACGGCACTCCGTTGTGCGAGGTGCCGGAGCTGCGCGACCGCCCGCACTCCTGGGTCAAGCTGTGGAAGCACCACGCCGCCCAGCCGCACGCCGACCGGATCAACGCCTTGGCGCACGATCGTGCCGAGCCGTGGATCGGCCGGTACGGCGGCAAGATCTCCGCCGAGTGGCAGTTCGCCAAGGGCCTGCAGATCCTGGAAGAGGACCCCGAGGTCTACCACCGGGCCGAACGTTTCATCGAGGCCGCGGACTGGATCGTCTGGCAGCTCAGCGGCACCGAGACCCGGAACGTCTGTACGGCCGGTTACAAGGGGATCCGGCAGGATGGCCGGTACCCGTCGGCGGGTTTCCTGACCGCGCTCAACCCCGACTTCGCCGACTTCGTGGCCAAGTTGGACGGCCCACTGCTGCCCCTCGGCGCCCGGGCCGGCTCGCTCACCGCCCGTGCCGCGGCCTGGACCGGCCTGCCGGAGGGGATCGCGGTGGCCGCCGGCAACGTCGACGCGCACGTCACGGCGGCCTCCGCGCAGGCCGTGGAGCCCGGTCGGCTCGTGGCGATCATGGGCACCTCGACCTGCCACGTGGTCAACGGCGCACACCTCGCCGAGGTGGCCGGGATGTGCGGCGTCGTCGACGGTGGCATCAGCCCCGGCGCATGGGGTTACGAGGCCGGGCAGAGCGGAGTCGGCGACATCTTCGGCTGGTTCGTCGAGCACGCCGCCCCGACCGGGTTCGACTCGCACGAACGCCTCACGGAGTTGGCCGCCAGCCAGCCGGTCGGCGCGCACGGCCTGGTCGCGCTGGACTGGTGGAACGGCAACCGCTCGCTGCTGGTCAACCACGACCTCAGCGGGATGATCGTCGGGATGACCCTGGCCACCCGGCCGCAGGACATCTACCGGGCGCTGTTGGAGTCCACGGCGTACGGCACGCGGATGATCATCGAGGCGTTCGTCGAGGCCGGCGTGGCGGTGGACGACCTGGTGATCGCCGGCGGTCTCACCTCCAACGAACTGCTGATGCAGATCTACGCCGACGTGACCAACCGGCCGCTGAGCATCATCGGCTCCGCGCAGGGGCCGGCGCTCGGGTCGGCGATCCACGCCGCCGTCGCCGCTGGCGAGTACCCCTCGATCCACGAGGCGTCGCGGGCGATGGGCCGGGTGCACGAGGCTGTCCACCGGCCGGATCCCGATCGGGCACGGGCGTACGACGCCCTCTATGCCGAGTACCGGGCGCTGCACGACCACTTCGGTCGCGGTGGCAACGACGTCATGCTCCGCCTGCGGACGATCCGCAACGCCGCCCTCGGGACCGGTGTGGCCACGCACGAGACAGCGCTGGAGGTGGTCGCGTGAACGCCGAGGTGAGCCGACAGATCGGCGAACTGCGCGAGACGGTCGCCCGGCTGCACGCCGAACTGACCCGGTACCGCCTGGTGGCCTGGACGGCCGGCAACATCTCCGCGCGGGTTTCCGGTCTGGACCTCATGGTCATCAAGCCCAGCGGCGTCGGCTACGACGAACTCTCGGCGGACACCATGGTGGTCTGCGACCTCGATGGCGTCCTCGTCGAGGGCGACCTCGCCCCGTCCAGCGACACCGCCGCCCACGCCTACGTCTACCGGGCGATGCCGGAGGTCGGCGGGGTCGTCCACACGCACAGCAGCTACGCCACCGCCTGGGCGGCCCGGGGGGAGGCGATCCCCTGCCACCTGACCGCCCAGGCCGACGAGTTCGGCGGGGAGATCCCGGTGGGCCCGTTCGCCCTGATCGGTGGTGACGACATCGGCAAGGGCATCGTCGCCACGCTCGCCGGGCATCGCTCACCCGCGGTGCTCATGCGCAACCACGGCGTCTTCACCGTCGGTCGTGACGCCCGCGCGGCGGTCAAGGCCGCGGTCATGTGCGAGGACGTCGCCCGCACCGCGCACCTGGCTCGCGCACTCGGGCAGCCGGTGCCGATCGCGCAGGCCGACATCGACGCGCTCTACCACCGCTACCAGAACGTCTACGGCCAACAACCGCTCTCACCGGCGGGTTCCTGACCGGCCACCGGCCACGCCCGGATCCGCCGGCCGGCACCACCGAGGTACCAGTACGCACCACCCGCGTACGCCGCTCTCCGCACGTCGGCGGTTGGCGCGGTCACCCACCACCCCGAGCCAAGGAGATCCGATGCGAAAGATGCGAACGCCCTCCGCTCCGTGGCGCGCCGCGGCGGTCCTCGCCAGCGTGCTGCTCGTCGGCAGCGTGGCCGCCTGCGGCAACAGCGACACCGGCGGGGCCGCCGACGACGGCAAGATCACCCTGGGCTTCTCCCAGGTCGGTGCGGAGAGCGGCTGGCGCACCGCGAACACCACCTCCATCAAGGACTCCGCCGCCGCGGCCGGCATCGAGCTGAAGTTCGACGACGCGCAGCAGAAGCAGGAAAACCAGATCAAGGCGATCCGCAACTACATCCAGCAGAAGGTCGACGTGATCGCCTTCTCGCCGGTGGTGGAGTCGGGCTGGGACACCGTGCTCAAGGAGGCCAAGGACGCCGGCATCCCGGTGATCCTGACCGACCGCTCGGTCGACTCGGCCGACAAGTCCCTCTACAAGACCTTCATCGGCTCGGACTTCGTCAAGGAGGGCCGGCTCGCCGGGGAGTGGCTGGTCGAGCAGAAGAAGACCGCGTCCGGGCCGGTGAACATCGTCGAGTTGCAGGGCACCACCGGCGCGGCGCCGGCCAATGACCGCAAGAAGGGCTTCGCCGAGGCGATCGCCGCCAACCCGAACCTGAAGGTCGTCGCGTCCCAGTCGGGCGACTTCACCCGGGCCGGCGGCAAGCAGGTCATGGAGCAGTTCCTCAAGGCCAACCCGAAGATCGACGTGCTGTTCGCGCACAACGACGACATGGGCCTGGGCGCGCTGGAGGCGATCACCGCCGCCGGCAAGGTGCCCGGCAAGGACATCACCATCATCACGGTCGACGCCGTCAAGGACGGCATGCAGGCCCTCGCCGACGGCAAGTTCAACTTCATCGCGGAGTGCAGCCCACTGCTCGGCCCGCAGTTGATGGACCTGACGAAGAAGGTCCACGCGGGCGAGGAGGTGCCGGCTCGGATCGAGACCGAGGAGACCACCTTCACCCAGGAGCAGGCCAAGGAGGCACTGCCCAACCGCAAGTACTGATCGACGCCGGGGTCGCCGCGCTCGCGTGGCGGCCCCGCCTCGTCGCCAGGACACGTCCACGTCGACAACCAGAAGAGGTCTGATGGGATGACGGATAGTCGTCCGGTCCTGACGATGACCGGGATCAGCAAGTCCTTCCCCGGGGTGCGCGCACTCCACGACGTCGACTTCCGGCTCCTCCCCGGCGAGGTGCACGCCCTGATGGGCGAGAACGGCGCCGGCAAGTCGACCCTCATCAAGGTCCTGACCGGCGTCTACGACACCGACGAGGGCGTGATCACCCTCGACGGCGAACCGGTGTCCTTCACCGGGCCGATGCAGGCCACGGCCGCCGGGGTGAGCACCGTCTACCAGGAGGTCAACCTCTGCACCAACCTCTCGGTGGCGGAGAACATCTTCATCGGGCGCGAACCTCGCCGGCTCGGCGCGGTCCGCTGGGGAGAGGTCCGCCGCCGAGCCCGTGCCCTCCTGACCCGCCTCGACCTCGACCTCGACGTCAGCGCACCGCTCGGGACGTACTCCCTCGCCATTCAGCAGATGGTCGCCATCGCCCGCGCGATCGACATCCAGGCCCGGGTGCTGATCCTGGACGAGCCGACCTCCAGCCTCGACGCCGGTGAGGTCGCGCAACTGTTCCGCATCATGCGTCAGCTCCGCGACGAGGGCATCGCGATCCTGTTCGTGACCCACTTCCTCGACCAGGTCTACGAGATCGCCGATCGCATCACCGTGCTGCGCAACGGCGGGCTCGTCGGCGAGTACCCGATCGCCGAGCTACCCCAGCTCACGCTGGTCGAGAAGATGATCGGCAAGGAACTCGACGTGCTCGAAAGCATCGAGGAGCACTCCCGGCGGGACGTGACGGCCCTGGAAGAGGGCACCCCGCTCCTTGCCGTGTCGGGCCTCGGCCGTTCCGGAGCGGTCGAGCCGTTCAGCCTCACCATCCACGCCGGGGAAGTGGTCGGCCTGGCTGGCCTGCTGGGCTCCGGGCGTACCGAGGTGGCCCGGCTGTTGTTCGGCGCCGACCGGGCCGACGGCGGACAGGTCACGGTGGACGGCACCACGAGCAGCCTCCGCACCCCCGCCCAGGCCATCGGCCACGGCATCGGCTTCTGCTCGGAGAACCGCCGCGCGGAGGGCATCGTCGCCGACCTGTCGGTGCGCGAGAACCTGATCCTCGCCATGCAGGCCGCCCGCGGCTGGCTGCGGCCCGTCCCGCGCCGCCGCCAGGACGAGCTGGTCGAGAAGTACATCAAGGCCCTCAGCATCCGGCCGTCCGACCCGGAGGTGCCGGTGCGCAATCTCTCCGGCGGCAACCAGCAGAAGGTGCTCCTGGCCCGGTGGCTGATCACCGAGCCGCGGCTGCTGATCCTCGACGAACCCACCCGGGGCATCGACATCGGCGCGAAGACCGAGATCCAGAAGCTCGTGACGCAGTTGTCCGACGGCGGGATGGCCGTGCTGTTCATCTCCGCCGAGCTGGAGGAGGTGCTGCGCCTCAGCCACAAGGTGGCCGTGATGCGTGACCGGCAACTGGTCGCGCAGCTCGCCAACGACGACAGCCTCGACGCCGACCGCATCATGCAGACCATCGCCAGCGGGTCCCACCGGGAGGAGGCAGACCGATGAACGACACCATGGGCCGCTACCGGGCGCTGACCGCTCACCGGCTGTTCTGGCCCGCCGCCGTGCTGGTCGTCATGCTGGCCGCGAACACGATCTACCGGCCCGGGTTCCTGTCCATCGAGGTCACCGACGGGCACCTGTACGGCACGCCGATCGACATCCTGCGGCTGAGCGCGCCGCTGATCCTCGTGGCGCTGGGCATGACCGTGGTCATCTCGACCGGCGGCATCGACCTGTCGGTCGGCTCGCTGTGCGCGATCAGTGGCGCGATCGCCTGCATGTACATCAGCCAACAGCCCGACCAGAACAGCCTTCCCGTGGTGCTGACCGCGCTCGCGATGGCGCTCGGGGTCGCGCTCGTGCTCGGCGCCTGGAACGGGGTGCTGGTCGCGGTGATCGGTATCCAGCCGATCATCGCCACGCTGATCCTGATGGTGGCCGGCCGGGGGCTCGCGCAGCTGATCACCGAGGGCCAGATCATCACCATCAACTCCGGCCCGTACCGGGCGATCGGGCTGGGCCACGTGCTGACCCTGCCACTGGCCATCCTCATCGCGCTGGCGGCGGCCCTGCTCGTCGGCGCGTTCACACGCCGCACCGCGCTCGGCATGATCATCGAGTCGGTGGGCGGCAACGCCGAGGCCAGCCGGCTGGCCGGCATCCGCTCCGGCCGGGTCATCTTTCTCGCGTACGTGCTCAGCGCCGGCTGCGCCGCGATCGCCGGTTTCATGATGACGGCCAACGTCTCCAGCGCCGACGGCAACGCCGCCGGCCTCTGGGTGGAGCTCGACGCCATTCTCGCGGTCGTCATCGGCGGCACGTCCCTCGCGGGCGGCCGGTTCTTCCTCAGCGGCACGATCCTGGGCGCGCTGATCATCCAGACCCTGACCACCACGGTGTACGCCATGAACATCTCGCCGCAGACCGCGCTGTTGTTCAAAGCGGTCGTCGTCATCGCCGTCTGCCTCATCCAGGCCCCGGCCTTCCGGGCCCGCTTCACCCGCCGAAGGAGCGGTGCCCCGCCGCGCGGCGCCGTTGCCGACAAGCCGAAGGAGCAGGTGCCGGCATGACCACTGGATCGCTCACCGCCCGTCGGCCCCGGATCCGGCTGCCACGGCGGCAGGTGCCGGTTCTGGCCACGCTCGCCCTGCTCCTGGTGATGTACGGCATCGGCGTGTCCCAGTACCAGGCGTTCTCCAACGTGCAGGTCATCTTCAACGTCTTCATCGACAACGGCTTCCTGCTCGTCGTCGCGGTGGGGATGACCTTCGTGATCCTCACCGGCGGCATCGACCTGTCGGTCGGGTCCGTCGTCGCCATGACGGCCATGGTGTCGGCCTCGCTGCTCCAGCAGGGCCTACCGGCGGCGCTCGTGCTCGTCATCGCGCTGCTGATCGGCCCGACGCTCGGCCTGCTGATGGGCTGCGCCATCCACTTCTTCGACATCCAGCCGTTCATCGTCACGCTCGCCGGGATGTTCTTCGCCCGGGGCATGTGCACGTTCATCTCCGGGTCGTCCATCCCGATCACCGACGGGTTCTGGACCAGGATGTCGCAGGAGCGGGTCGGCGATCCCCGGGGCAACTTCGTCTCGATCAGCGTGCTCATCGCCTTCGCAGTGGTCGCCGTCGCCGCCTACACGCTGGCCTACACCCGGCTGGGGCGCAACGTGTACGCCATCGGCGGTAACCCGCAGTCGGCGCTGCTGATGGGCCTGCCGGTGGGGCGTACCCGGATCGCCGTCTACACGATCAGTGGTCTCTGCTCCGCCATCGGCGGGATCCTGCTGTCGTTCTACACCCTCTCCGGTGCGCCCCTGATCGCCGTCGGCATGGAGTTGGACGTCATCGCCGCGGTCGTGATCGGCGGCACCGTGCTCACCGGTGGCTCGGGATACGTCCTCGGCACGGTGCTCGGCGTGCTGGTCCTGGGCGTGATCCAGACGCTCATCACCTTCGACGGGAGCCTCAACTCCTGGTGGACCAAGATCGTGATCGGGGGTCTGCTCTTCGCGTTCATCCTCCTTCAGCGCCTCATCGGAATCCGTTACAAGTGACCGCCCCTCTCGCGGAAGGCAACCCCATGGCACCACGCACCGAACCCGAGATCTGGTTCCTCACCGGCAGCCAGGGCATGTACGGCGAGGAGACGCTCCGGCAGGTGGCCGAGCAGTCCCGTCTGATCGCGGCCGTGCTCGACGACTCGCCGCAGATTCCCGCCCGGGTGGTCTGGAAGCCGGTCCTGACCAACAGCGGTGACATTCTGCGGGTCTGCCGCGATGCCGCCGCACAGGGCGCGATCGGGGTCGTTGCGTGGATGCACACCTTCTCCCCGGCGAAGATGTGGATCGCCGGCCTGGACGCGCTGCAGACGCCGCTGCTGCATCTGCACACCCAGGCCAACGTCCTGCTGCCGTGGGACGAGATCGACATGGACTTCATGAACCTGAACCAGGCCGCCCACGGCGACCGGGAGTTCGGGTACATCCAGACCCGCCTTGGTGTGGCCCGCAAGACCGTCGCCGGGCATGTCAGCGACCCGCGGGTGACGAGCCGCGTCGGGGCCTGGGCCCGGGCGGCAGTCGGCTGGTCGGCGATGCGGTCGTTGCGTCTGGCCCGCTTCGGCGACAACATGCGCGACGTCGCGGTGACCGAGGGCGACAAGGTCGAGGCGGAGCTGCGCTTCGGGGTCTCGGTCAACACCTACGGCGTCAACGACCTGGTCCAGGTGGTCGACGAGGTCGCCGACACCCAGGTGGACGACCTGGTCAAGGAGTACGACGACAGCTACCGCATCGTCCCCGAGCTGCGTCCCGGCGGTGAGCGGCACGACTCGCTGCGGTACGCCGCCCGCCTGGAGCTTGGCATGCGTGCCTTCCTCGACGAGGGCGGGTTCCGGGCGTTCACCACCAACTTCGAGGATCTCGGCGGCCTGCGTCAGTTGCCCGGCATCGCCGTGCAGCGGCTGATGGCGGACGGCTACGGCTTCGGCGGCGAGGGCGACTGGAAGACCTCCGTCCTGGTCCACACCCTCAAGGCAATGTCGGTCGGCCTGGACGGCGGCACGTCGTTCATGGAGGACTACACCTACGACCTCACCCCGGGCGAGGAGTTGGTGCTCGGTGCCCACATGCTCGAGGTCTGCCCGACGATCGCGGCGGGCGTGCCCGACGTGGAGATCCACGCGCTGAACATCGGCGGTCGGGAGGATCCGGTCCGGCTCGTGTTCGACGCCGCACCCGGTCCGGCGGTGGTGCTCGGGCTGGCCGACATGGGGGATCGCTTCCGGCTGGTGGCCAACGAGATCGACGTGGTGTCTCCGCCGCAGCCGTTGCGGCGGCTGCCGGTGGCCCGGGCCGTCTGGCGTCCACGACCGCACCTGCCCGGGTCGGCCGAGGCGTGGATCACCGCGGGCGCGCCGCACCACACGGTGCTGTCGCAGGCGGTGGGCGTGGAGGAGTTGCACGACCTGGCCGAGATGAGCCGGACCGAACTCGTGGTCATCGACGCCGACACCGAGCCCCGCCGTTTCGCCAACGAGATCCGCTGGAACCAGGCGTACTACCGGCTGGCCCGCGGCTTCTGACCTCGCGGCCCGCGCAGCCATGACGGATGGCCCGTCCCTGCCTTCGCCGGGCGGGTAGGGATCGGGCCACCCCGCGCCGGCGACGGAATGCCCTCCCGGTGGAAGGAGTCCGAGCTGCCATGCCGTACCACGAGAACGTCGCTGCCCGCGTCCCGCATGCTCCGCCGTCCCGGCTCGGCCGCGCCGGGTCGACGAGGGCTGTTGGCGTAGGCTGTCGGCAATCAGCGCTGGTCACCAGGGATTCAGCACCGGTTCGGTGGGTGAGCCGGAGGATCGGGGCCCGGGCCGCCCCGGTCGACGTCGGCGGGCCGCAGCTTCGACGTCGTGGGCGGGGGGAGTGACATGGCCGTGCACGGTCCGGCGATGACGGACGTCGCTCGTCTGGCCGGTGTCTCCCACCAGACGGTGTCGCGGGTGCTCAACGGGCACCCCAACGTGCGTGAGCAGACCCGGCTGCGGGTGCGGGCGGCGATCGCCGAGCTCGGTTACCGGCCCAACGGCGCGGCGCGTGCGTTGGTGACCGGCCGGTCGCAGGTCATCGGCGTGGTCGCACAGAACACGACGTTGTACGGTCCGGCGTCGTTGCTGGCCGCGTTGGAGCAGACCGCCGCGGAAGAGGGTTTCGCGGTCAGTGTGGGCAGTGTGCGGGACCTGGACCACCGTTCCATCTCGGCTGCGGTGGAGCGGCACCTGTCGCACCGGGTCGCTGGCATCGTCGTCATCGCGCCGGTCGAGTCGGCCGGTGAGGCTCTGGAACGTCTGCCCAAGGACGTCCCGTTGGTCACCGTCGACGGTGATCCGCGCCGGCCGGTGCCGTTGGTGACGGTCGACCAGGCGGCTGGTGCCCGGGCGGCGACCCAGCACCTGCTCGATGCCGGGCACCGCACGGTCTGGCACGTGTCGGGGCCGTCCGACTGGTTCGACAGCGTCGGTCGGATCGAGGGCTGGCGGGAGGCATTGGCGGCAGCGGGGGCGGAGCTCCCACCGCTGATGCCGGGGGACTGGTCCGCGGCCTCGGGATACCGGTGCGGGCAGATGTTGGCGCGGATGCCGGAGGTCACCGCGATCTTCACCGCCAACGACCATCTCGCGCTGGGCGTGCTGCGGGCGTTGCACGAGTTCGGTCGGCGTGTGCCGGACGAGATCAGCGTGGTCGGCTTCGACGACGTGCCGGAGGCGGCGTACTTCATCCCGCCGCTGACCACCGTCCGGCCGGACTTCGACGCGGTGGCTCGGGCGAGTCTTCAGCTGTTGCTGACCCAGATCGAGACGGGCACCGGAGGGGCGCTGCGGCAGACCATCGCCCCGACCCTGGTCGCCCGCGACAGCGTCGCCGCCCCGCCCCGCCGCTGACGGCTCCCGCTCCTGCCGCCCAGCTCCGGTCCGGAGTGGAGGGAGCGCGAGCGGCCTCGCTCGCCGGGTGGCTTCCGTTACGAGACTGTGGCGCCGGGATTTCCGAGAAGGTGTTGACGTGTGCTGTGTGAGCGCTAACACTACCCGAAAGGTGACAGCTTGCCCCGGCGGTCGGCGGGGAGTCCGGAGAGGAGAAACCCGTGCGCAGGAAATTCCTGGTTGCTCTCGGCGGCGCGGTGTTGGCGCTGAGCCTGGCGGCGTGCAGTGGCGAGGGTGCTGGCAGCGGCGGTGACACCAGCGAAGAGAAGCCCGGCGACCTGACCATCGGTGTCTCGATGCCGACCCAGACCTCGGAGCGGTGGATCGCCGACGGCAAAGCGGTGAAGGAGAAGCTGGAGGCGAAGGGCTACAAGGTCGACCTCCAGTACGCGGGCGACGACATCCCGACCCAGTCGCAGCAGGTCGACCAGATGATCACCCAGGGCGCGGACGTCCTGGTCATCGCGGCGATCGACGGCACGGCGCTCAGCGGCCAGTTGCAGGCCGCCGCCGACGCGAAGATCCCGGTCATCGCCTACGACCGGTTGATCCGCGGCAGCAAGAACGTCGACTTCTACGTCAGCTTCGACAACTACAAAGTCGGCGTCGCCCAAGGCACCGGTCTGCTGGTCGGTCTCGGTCTGCTGAACAAGGACGGCTCGAAGGGCACGGCGAAGGGCCCGTTCAACATCGAACTCTTCGCCGGGTCGCTGGATGACAACAACACCCAGTACTTCTTCGGCGGGGCCATGGACACGCTGAAGCCGTTCATCGACGCCGGCACCCTGAAGGTGAAGTCGCGCCAGACCACCGCCGAGCAGGTGGCGATCCTGCGGTGGCAGCAGGAGACCGCGCAGAAGCGGATGGAGGACCTGCTCACCTCCAGCTACAACGACGGCTCGCGGGTCGACGGCGTCCTGTCGCCGTACGACGGCATCTCCCGGGGCATCATCACCGCCCTGCAGAACGCCGGCTACGGCAAGGCGGGTAAGAAGCTCCCGGCGGTGACCGGCCAGGACGCCGAGATCGCCTCGATCAAGCTGATCAACGACGGCGTGCAGACCTGCACCGTCTTCAAGGACACCCGTCTGCTGGCCGAGCAGGCCGTGAACGCTTCCGAGGCGTTCCTGCAGGACAAGCAGCCGCAGGCCAACGACACGCAGACGTACAACAACGGCGTGAAGGTCGTGCCGTCGTACCTGCTGCCGATCGCGACCGTCTACAAGGACGACATCAAGACCGCGCTCATCGACTCGGGCTACTGGACGGCCGAAGAGGTCGCCGCCGGTCAGGCCAAGAACTGACCGTCCGCCGGGCTCGGCGGCCACCGCCGAGCCCGGCGCCACGGAGTACCGCGTCCGTACCTGACAGAGGACAGTGAGCATGGACGACACCATCCTCGAGATGCGCCGCATCACGAAGACCTTCCCCGGGGTGACCGCGCTGGAGGACGTCACCCTCGCGGTGCGCCGGGGCGAGATCCACGCCATCTGTGGTGAGAACGGCGCCGGCAAGTCGACCCTGATGAAGGTGCTGTCCGGCGTCCACCCGTCCGGCTCGTACGACGGCGAGATCCTGTTCGACGGCAAGCCGATGCAGTTTCGCGGCATCCGGGACAGCGAGGCCAACGGCATCGTCATCATCCATCAGGAACTCGCCCTGGTGCCGTACCTGTCGATCGCCGAGAACCTCTTCCTCGGCAACGAACGTCGCGGCCGCAGCGGGCTCATCGACTGGAACCGGGCCAACGCCGAGGCGGCCGAGCTGCTGGCGTCCGTCGGGTTGCACGAGAACCCCGTCACCCCGGTCATCCAGCTCGGCGTGGGCAAGCAGCAGCTGGTGGAGATCGCCAAGGCGTTGTCGAAGAAGGTGCGCCTGCTCATCCTGGACGAGCCGACCGCCGCCCTCAACGACGTCGACTCGGCTCACCTGCTCGACCTGTTGCGACAGCTCAAGGACCAGGGGATCACCTGCATCATGATCTCCCACAAGCTCAACGAGATCACCGCGATCGCCGACTCGACCACGGTCATCCGGGACGGGCGCGCGGTGGAGACCCTCGACATGCGAGCCGACGACGTGACCCAGCAACGGATCATCCGGGGCATGGTCGGGCGCGACCTGGACAGCTTCTACCCGGACCGGGAGTCGTCACCCGGCGAGGAGGTGCTCCGGATCGAGGACTGGACGGTGCGGCACCCGACCCAGGACCGGATGGTCGTCGAGGGCGTCGGCCTGTCCGTACGGGCCGGTGAGGTCGTCGGCGTCGCGGGGCTGATGGGGGCCGGGCGGACCGAGCTGGCGATGAGCGTGTTCGGCCGGTCCTACGGCCGCGACATCAAAGGCCGGCTGTTCGTGCACGGGCGGGAGATCAGCGCCCGTACCGTCGCGGAGGCGATCGACAACGGCATCGCCTACGTCACCGAGGACCGCAAACGGTTCGGCCTGAACCTCATCGACGACGTCCGGCGCAACGTCTCCGCCGCCGCCCTCGACCGGCTGGCCCGGCTGGGCTGGGTGAACGGCAACGAGGAGATCAAGGTCGCCGAGGCGAGCCGGCGGGAGATGAACATCAAGACGCCCAGCGTCATGGCCGTCGTCGGCAAGCTCTCCGGCGGCAACCAGCAGAAGGTCGTGCTGTCGAAGTGGCTCTTCACCGACCCGGACGTGCTGATCCTGGACGAACCGACACGCGGGATCGACGTCGGAGCCAAGTACGAGATCTACACGATCATCAATCGGCTGGTGGCCGACGGCAAGGCGGTGATCATCATCTCCTCCGAGCTGCCGGAGCTGCTCGGGATGTGTGACCGCATCTACACCCTCGCCGCGGGCCGGATCACCGGTGAGAAGCCGGTGGGCGAGGCGACCCAGGAGAGCCTCATGGAGCTGATGACCAAGGACAAGGAGTTCGTGGGATGACCAGCATCAAGACCCCGTCGACGGAGCGCCCGACGCCCCCGGACGGCGCGCCGGCCGCCGCCCTGCACACCGGGACGAGCGACCTGCGGGCACTGGTGCTGAACAACCTGCGGCAGAGCGGGATCTATGTCGCCCTGGTCGTCATCGTCGCGCTCTTCGCGATCCTGACCGACGGGGTGTCGCTGAGCCCCGGGAACATCACCAACATCGTCCTGCAGTACTCGTACATCCTGGTGCTCGCGATCGGGATGGTCATCCTGATCATCGGCGGGCACATCGACCTGTCGGTGGGTTCGGTGGTCGCGCTGACCGGAGCGGTCTCCGCCGTCCTGGTGATCCAGCAGGGCTACCCGTGGTGGGTCGGCATCCTGGCCGCACTGGCCGTCGGCGTCGCGGTCGGCGCCTGGCACGGCTTCTGGGTCGCGTACGCCGGCATCCCGGCCTTCATCGTGACCCTGGCCGGGATGCTGCTGTTCCGTGGCCTCACCCTGCGGGTGCTCGACAACATCTCGCTGTCGCCGTTCCCGGCCGAGTACCAGCGCGTCGCGGCGGGATTCCTCAACGGACTGCTCGGCGGGCAGGGCTACGACGCCTTCACGCTGCTGATCGGCGCCGTAGCCGTGGCCGGGTACGCGGTGAGCGGCTTCCGCACCCGCGTCGCGCGCATCCGCTACCAGCAGCCCGTCGAGTCGTTCCCGCTGTTCGTCGCCCGGGTCGCCGTGGTCGGCGCGGTCATCATGTACTTCGCCTGGCAGTTGGCGCACGCCCGTGGGCTCCCGATCGTGCTGATCGTCCTGGCGGTCCTCGTCCTGGTCTACGGCCTGCTCACCCGGCGTACCGTCTTCGGTCGCCAGGTCTACGCGATCGGCGGCAACCTCTCGGCGGCGGCGCTCTCCGGAGTGAAGGTCCGCACCGTCAACTTCTGGATGTTCGTCAACATGGGCTTCCTCGCGGCGGTCGCTGGCGTCATCTACTCCTCGCGGTCCAACGGCGCTCAGCCCGCCGCCGGCAACATGTTCGAGCTGGACGCGATTGCCGCGGCGTTCATCGGTGGCGCGGCGGTCACCGGCGGGGTGGGCACGGTGGTGGGCGCGATGGTCGGTGGTCTGATCATGGCGGTGATGAGCAACGGCATGCAGCTGATGGGTGTCGACCAGTCGACGCAGTCGGTGGTGAAGGGGCTCGTCCTGCTCGTCGCCGTGGCCTTCGACGTCTACAACAAGCGACGCGCCGGCGCGGCCCGCTGACGCCGGGACGGCGCGTGCCGTCGCGCCTCTGGGGCTGAACCCGTCCCTGCGCCCTTCCTGTCGAGCTGCCCCACATCTGGGGCAGCTCGACAGCGTTTCAGGGAGGTCCTCCGGCCCGGTGGGTGAGGGCCGTCATCCAAGATCGGTCACCAGGCGGGCAGGTAAGCGGGCCGATTCGGTCACCGGGTCGGGCCGTCGAATCGCCGGATGTCAGGTCGTAACGCCGAGGCGCGCGTCCGACCCGGGCACAACCCGGGCACCGGAGCGACCCCTGTGAGTCTCGCCACATCGATGCGCCGGTGTTAGACAGGACCCAGACAAAGCGGTGCCAGCGGAGGAGGTGCGGAATGCAGGCTCAGGAGCGGCGGCATCGGATCCTGGAGCTGGTCCGCGCCGAGGGTCAGGTGCTGGTCGCCAAGCTCGCCGTCGAGCTGGTCGCGGCTCCCGAGACCATTCGTCGGGACCTGCGGGTTCTCGAGGAACACGGGCTCGTGCGGCGTACTCACGGGGGTGCCTACCCGGTGGAGAGCGCGGGCTTCGAGAGCAGCCTGGCGGTGCGGACGACCCGGCGGGTGCATGACAAGCGCCGGATCGCCGCGGCTGCCGTCGGTCTGCTCCAGGACGCGGAGACGGTGTTCATCGACGAGGGCTTCACCCCTCAGTTGATCGCCGAGGCGCTGCCCCGGGACCGGCGGCTGACCGTGATCACCGCGTCGCTGATCACGGCCGCCGGCCTGGCCACCGCCCCGGCGGTGACCGTCCTGCTGCTCGGCGGCAGGGTCCGCGGCCGGACACTGGCCACGGTGGACCACTGGGCCGGTGACATGCTGGCCGGCTTCGTCATCGACCTGGCCTTCGTCGGCGCCAACGGGATCAGCCGCGAGCACGGGCTGACCACACCCGATCCCGCCGTGGCCCACGTCAAGTCACGTGCCATGCGGGCGGCCCGGCGCAGCATCTTCGTCGGCCTGCACACCAAGTTCGGCGCGAGCAGCTTCTGTCGCTTCGCGGAGATCGCCGATCTGGAGGCCATCGTCACCGACGCCCACCTCGGTGCCGCCGAGGCGCACCGGTACTCCGTTCTGGGGCCGCAGGTCATCCGGGTCTGACCCCGACCGAAAAACCACACCGCCATCACCCGACCGCCATCTGGGAGGTTCGTTGTGCCTCATCGTGCCCGAACAATCGCCGTCGCCGTCCTGGCGGCCGCCTCCACCGTCCTGGCAACCGCCGGCTGTAGCGGCGCCGGTGGCGGAGGTGACGCCGGCGGCGCAAAGACGATCAACGTCCTCATGGTCAACAACCCGCAGATGATGGACATCCAGAAGCTGACCGCGGACAACTTCACCAAGCGGACCGGCATCACGGTCAACTACACGGTGCTGCCGGAGAACGACGTCCGCGACAAGATCAGTCAGGAGTTCTCCAGCCAGGCCGGCCAGTACGACGTCGCCACCATCAGCAACTTCGAGGTGCCGTTCTACGCGAAGAACGGTTGGCTGACCCCGCTGGACGACCACGTCGCCAAGGACAGCGCGTTCAACCAGGCCGACATCCTGCCGCCGATGACCGCGTCGCTGACCGCGGCCGACGGCAAGCTGTACGCGGAGCCGTTCTACGGCGAGTCCTCCTTCCTCATGTACCGCAAGGACGTGTTCGCCGCCAAGGGCCTGACGATGCCCGAGAAGCCGACCTGGCAGCAGGTCGCCGACCTGGCCGCGAAGGCCGACGGGGCACAGCCCGGCATGAAGGGCATCTGCCTGCGTGGCCAGCCGGGTTGGGGCCAGCTCTTCGCGCCGCTGACCACGGTGGTGAACACCTTCGGCGGGACCTGGTTCACCAAGGACTGGCAGGCTCAGGTCAACTCCCCGGAGTTCACCCAGGCCACCAAGTTCTACGTGGACCTCGTGCGCAAGCACGGTGAGGCTGGCGCGCCGCAGGCCGGCTTCACCGAGTGCCTGAACAACTTCATCCAGGGCAAGGTCGCCATGTGGTACGACGCCACCTCCGCCGCCGGGTCCATCGAGGCCAGCTCCTCGCCGGTCGCCGGCAAGGCCGGGTACGCCCTGGCTCCGGTGAACCGGACGGCCAGCTCCGGCTGGCTCTACACCTGGGCCTGGGGCATCCAGAAGGCCAGCAAGAACGCGGACAACGCGTGGAAGTTCATCTCCTGGGCGTCCAGCTCCGAGTACGAGCAGTTGGTCGGCAGCCAGCTCGGCTGGGCCAAGGTGCCGGACGGCAAGCGGGCCTCGTTGTACGCCAACCCGCAGTACCAGCAGGCGGCGGCCGCCTTCTACAAGGTGACCGAGCAGGCCATCACCACCGCCGACCCGAGCAACCCGGGAGTGCAGCCGCGGCCGGCACCCGGCATCCAGTTCGTCGGCATCCCGGAGTTCACCGACCTCGGCACCCAGGTCTCCCAGGGCGTCAGCTCGGCGATCGCCGGCCGGACCTCCGTCGAACAGGCGCTCGCCGACGGGCAACGGCTCGCCGAGCAGGTCGCCGAGAAGTACCGCGGCAAGTAACCGTCGGGTGGTGCCGGTCCCGCCGTGCGGGACCGGCGCCACCGTAGAGGAGGAGGCAGCGATGAGCGCTGTTGACCTACGGGCCACGACCGCGACCGGGACCACAACGGCCCGCGGCTCGTCCGACGGGCGGCGGCAGTGGCGGCGGCAGCAGTGGATCCGTCGGGCACCACTGTTGCCGGCCCTGATCTTCACGATCGTGGTGACCCAGTTGCCGTTCGTGGCGACGCTGGTCATCTCGTTCCTGAACTGGAACTCGCTCTATCCCGACGAGCGGCGGTTCACCGGTCTGGACAACTACGCGGCGGTCGCCTCAGACCGGGTGCTGCGCAATTCGGTGGTGACCACCGTCCTGCTCACCGTCCTGGTAGTGATCATCAGCCTGCTGATCGGGTTGGGGCTGGCGCTGCTGCTCGATCGGTCCTTCCCGGGGCGCGGCATCGTGCGGACCCTGATGATCGCCCCGTTCCTGGTGGTACCGGTCGCCGCGGCACTGCTGTGGAAACACGCCCTCTACAACCCGGAGTACGGCCTGTTCAACGGGATGATCGCCGTCGTCGCGAACTGGTTCGGGGTGACCGCCCCGCAACCGGACTGGATCTCGAACTTCCCGCTGCCGGCGGTGGTCGCCTCGCTGGTCTGGCAGTGGACGCCGTTCATGATGCTGATCCTGCTGGCTGGCCTGCAGAGCCGTCCGCTGGACGCCCTCGAGGCGGCCCGGGTCGACGGCGCCGGGGCCTGGCAGGTGTTCCGCTACGTGACCCTGCCCCACCTGCGCCGCTACCTCGAACTGGGTGCGCTGCTCGGCTCGATCTACATCGTGCAGAACTTCGACGCCGTCTTCACCATCACCTCGGGTGGTCTCGGCACCGCCAACCTGCCGTACACCATCTACACCACCTTCTACCAGGCACACGACTACGGCCGCGCCTCGGCGGCCGGCGTGATCGTGGTGATCGGCTCGATGATCATCGCCACCTTCGCGCTGCGGGTGGTGCTGTCCATGTTCCGGGAGGAGACGAAGCGATGACTGCCCCTGCTGTCGCCAGGGCGAGGCCGCGCAGCCGCAGCGGCCCGCTGCTCGGCCTACTCGCCTGGCTGCTCGGCCTGCTGTTCTTCGCGCCGGTCGGCTGGATGGTGCTGACCTCGTTGCACAGCGAGTCGGACGCCGCCCGCAACCCGCCGGCCTTCACCGCGCCGCTGACCCTCGACGGATACCGCGAGTTCTTCGGCGCCTCCAGCGGCGCGAGCCCGTGGCCGCCGATGCTCAACTCGGTCACCGCCAGCGTCGTGTCGACCCTCATCGTGCTCGCGCTGGCCATCCCGGCGGCGTACGCGCTCGCCGTGAAACCGGTCCGCAAGTGGACGGACGTGCTGTTCTTCTTCCTGTCCACCAAGATGCTGCCGGTGGTCGCCGCGCTGCTGCCGATCTACCTGATCGCCCAGACCGTCGGTCTGCTGGACAACATCTGGTTGCTGGTCATCCTCTACACCTCGATGAACCTGCCGATCGCGGTCTGGATGATGCGGTCGTTCCTGGCGGAGGTGCCGGTCGAGATCCTGGAGGCCGCGGCGCTCGACGGCGCCCGGCTGCCGGCCATCCTGCGTCGGGTCATCCTGCCGGTCACCGCCCCCGGGATCGCCGCGACCGCCCTCATCTGCTTCATCTTCAGCTGGAACGAGATGCTGTTCGCCCGGGTGCTGACTGGCGTCGTGGCCGGCACCGCACCGGTCTTCCTCACCAGCTTCGTCACCAGCCAGGGCCTCTTCCTCGCCCAGGTGTGCGCCGCCGCGACCGTCATCTCGCTGCCGGTGCTCGCGGCCGGGTTCGCCGCTCAGGACAAACTCGTGCAGGGACTGTCGTTGGGAGCCGTCAAGTGAGAGCCGCTGTGATCACCGCGCCGGGCAAGGTCGAGGTCACCACCGTCGAGGATCCCACCCCGGGTCGCCGCGAGGTTGTCGTGCGCGTCGCCGCCTGTGGCCTCTGCGGGACGGACCTGCACATCCTGCAGGGCGAGTTCGCGCCCACCCTGCCGGTCGTGCCCGGGCACGAGTTCGCCGGCGAGGTGGCGGCGGTCGGCGTCGACGTCACCGAACTGGCGGTGGGCGACCGGGTCGCGGTCGACCCCTCCCTCTACTGCCACGAATGCCACTACTGCCGGCTCGGGCGGAGCAACCTCTGTGAGCGGTGGGCCGCGATCGGGGTGACCGTCGCCGGCGGCGCCGCCGAGTACGCCGTGGCGCCGGTCGCCAACTGCGTCCGGCTGCCCGAGCACGTCCGCACCGAGGATGCGGCCCTGATCGAGCCGCTGTCCTGCGCGGTGCGTGGCTACGACGTGCTGCGCTCCCAACTCGGCTCGCACGTGCTCATCTACGGGTCCGGCACGATGGGGCTGATGATGCTCGAACTCGCCAAGCGCACCGGCGCGGCCAGCGTGGACGTGGTGGACATCAACCCGGAGCGCCTCACCACCGCCCGTTCCCTCGGCGTCTCCCGTACCGCCGCTGGCCCGGACGAGCTCGACCAGCCGCGCGGCTGGGACCTCGTGGTCGACGCCACCGGTAACGTCGCCGCCATCCAGGACGGCCTCACCCGGGTCGGCAAGGGCGGCACGTTCCTCCAGTTCGGTGTCGCCGACTACGCCGCCCGCGCGGTCATCGAGCCGTACCGGATCTACAACCAGGAGATCACCATCACCGGGTCGATGGCCGTTCTGCACAGTTTCGAACGGGCCGCGGACCTGTTCGCGCAGGGCGTGCTCGACCCGGATGTGTTCATCAGCGACCGCCTGAGCCTGGAGCGCTACCCCGAGGCGCTGGACCGTTTCGCCGCCGGCTCCGGCCGTAAGATCCAGGTTCGCCCGTAGGCCCCCGGAGTCCGACGGGCGTCGATCCCGCTGCGCCGCCAACAGCGCAGCGGGATCGACGGATCACTGTCGAGTGGCGGCAACTCCGCACGACCACCGGGCCCGGTATCAATCGACGTGGCCGGGTTGATCGCTGCTCGTGGCCATCTCCTGCCGGCCGGCCGACGACGGGTTCGCTGTGGCGTGCAGGGTGATCGACTCGTCGGTGTGGTCGACCGTGAAGAGCGTTCCCGCCGGGAAGGCCGCCAACGTCTCCGGCGGCAACTGGATCGTGCCGTCCCCGGCCACCACGGCGAAGTCCCGGCCGTCCCGGCCCTCGGCGCCCACCCGACCGTCGCGGATGGTGACCGCTCGGCCCAGCCGGGCACCGACGTCACCGTCGTGGGTCACCACGACCACCGTCGTCCCCCGCTCGGAGTTGATGGTGGCCAGCGCCGCGAGCACCTCGTCCCGGCCGGCCCCGTCGAGCTGGCTGGTCGGCTCGTCGACGAGGAGCAGCCCAGGCCCGGCGGCGAGCCCCTGCGCCAGTGCGGCCCGCTGACGCTGCCCCGGGGTCAGATCGCCGACGCGCCGCGCGCCGGCATCGGCGAGACCCACGAGGTCCAGGATCGCCTCCGGCGGGTCCAACCGGCGCCCAGCGAGGCGGGCCGCGGGTCGCTGGGCCAACCAGATGTTGCGCGACAGCGACACGTACGGCAGCAGGTTGCGTTCGGCGCCCTGCAACACCGTGCCCACCGTGGTCCCGCGCAGGGCGGCCAGGGCGGTCGTGGAGAGCCGGGACAGGTCGTGCTCGCCCACGTACACCCGCCCGGCGCTGGGCTGCATGAGCCCGCCGAGGATCGCCACCAGAGTGGACTTGCCGGAGCCGGACGGGCCGACCAGCGCCAGCATCTCGCCGGCGGAGATCTGCAGGTCCACGCCGGAGAGCGCGACCACGTCGCCGGTGCCGGTGGAGTAGATGTGGATCAGCCGGTGGCAGGTGACCGCTACGCCCCCTGCGGGCATCTCGGCGGTCATTGGCCGGTCCGGCGGCGAACCGAGGCGGCGACGATCCGGCCGAGCACCGCCGCGGTTAGGGCGAAGAACGCCACCGTGGGCACCGTGAACAGCAGCAGCCGGCCGACGTCCGGCCAGTCGGGCAGCGGGACGGGCGATCGGCCGTCACTGAACAGGCGTTGCCCGTCCCGAGTGAGGAGCCAGATCACCAGGGTGGCGAGGCCACCCGACACGGTGGCGATGACGACCGGCCAGCCGTAGCCGCCACGGACGGCGCGCGGGGCCAGCCCCTGCCGCCGGAGCGCCACCAGCATCGCGACCCGGTTGCGCTGTTCGGCCGCTGCCATCGCGATGAGGCCGGCTGCCCCGATCAGGACCCCGGCCAGCGCGGCGAACAGGTTGAAGCGCAACGCCAAGGCCGCACCCTGCCGGTCGAAATCCTGTCGTACGCCGGCGATCGTCCGGTCGTCCTTGATGACCAGACCCTCCGCGCGAAGCCGGTCGAGGATGTCGGCGGGAGCCGTCGGGGCCAGCCAGACCTCCTCGACGCCGGTCTGGCCGGCGACGGCGAGCCGGTCGGCGTACTCCAGGTCAACGATCAGGCCGGATCCCCCGAGCCGGGGCAGCCGGTCCGCCAGGCCCTCGACCGACGCCTGCGTCGGCGACCCGTCGACCCCCTCGTACTGGTGAGGCCGGCCCAAGGGCGTCCCGTTCGACCGGGTCAGCCAACCGGGCAGCGGGAACGGCGAATCGACCACGCTGATGCCGGCCGGCCGCACTCGCCGGTTCTCCGCCAAGCCAAGGACCAGCGCCGCGTCCGGCCCGCTCGTGGCGTCGAGAAAGGTGTCATCCGGGTCGGTCAGCCGCCACCGATTCAGGTCGGCGAACTCCGCACCGGTCAGCAGAACCGTCTCGCCGTCGCCGTCGCCGCTGCGCAACTCCTCGAACCGGACCTTCAGTTGCCGGGATACCACCGGAGCGACGATCTCGACATTGACCAGGCGGCATTCCTGCACGCACTCGGGCACCTGTATGACGTAATCGCGGCGGCCGGGCTCGATGTCATCGCGAGCGACGACCACTCGGCTGCCGTTCCTGTTGGAGACCGTGACCGCGAGGCGGACCCGATTCCCGGCAAAGGCCGCCGCGTCGAGGTCGGTGGAGATCACCACGGTGAGCAGACGCCCTCGCAGGTGTAGCGGTGCTCCGGGTGGGTCCGGGCGGATCGTTCGCGCGATGTACGCCAGATCCGCGCCATAGGAGGCATGCGGTACGGCCACCGTCGCCAGCCGGTCGGAGTCGACGGCGAGTACCGGTGTGCCGGCCTCGGAGGCCGCGTTCGTCACGACCGCGGCCATCGCGGAGCGACCCTCGGGGTCGGCCGCCCGGACGGACGCCAACAGGTGCGACCGCGAGGATGCCTTGACCTCGACCACGCGGGGAGCCCCGACCTCGACGGTTGCCCGATCCGCGTAGGCGGCCGACGCGACCTCGCTCGTCGCGGCGGTGAAGGCGAGCATCGCGACAACGACCGTGAGCAGCGCCATCAGGGGCCGGAAGCGTGGTTGCCGCGCCACCTGCACGAGGGCGAGGCCGACGGTTGTCCGGCCTCGCGCCAGCAGCGCAGCGCCTACCGCCGCTCCGGCGATCATGGCGACCCGCGCCAGCAGGACGCCCGCGGCGAGCGCGCCCACAACCGGTGCCACCAGGGCCAGGCCGGTGGGCGATCCGCCGAGGCGCAACTGCACCACGGCGGCCACGGCGACGGCCACCGCGACGACGTCACCGACGCTTGCCCGCCACCCCCGCACCCGCGCCGGCACCCGGCGCAGCAGGTCGACGACCGGTGCGGACATGGTCCGCGCCTGAGCCAGCAGCACCGCGGCGAGCGCGCCAACGGCACCGACGGCGGCGTAGCCGACCGCGGTCGCGTCCAATGTGACGTCGGCCTGGGCGGGCAGGGTGTGCGTGGCGAGCAGTTTGGCAGCGGCCAGGCCGCCCAGGCACCCCAGGGGGATCGCGACCAACACGGGTACGGCGTGCTCGCCGACCGCCAGGGCCCACCGTCGCCGGCGCTGCACCCCGCGCAGCAGGAGCAGGCCCTGTTCTGGTCGGCGCTCGTCGGCCGCCGAACTGATCGCCACGAACAGCACCAGCCAGCAGAGCAGGACGAGTAGCCCGGCACCCAGTGTCACGCCGGCGGCCAACTGCCCGCGCTGCAGGGTGACGCGATCAAGCAGGCTCGGCAGAGAGGTGCCGGCACCGAAGCCCTGCCGGCTCCCGTCGCGCGTCACCGTCGCGACGGTCGACCGCAGGTCCTGCACCGACCCCGTGACCACCAGTTGTCTGCTGACGAAGAGGTCGGCCGTCGATCGGTACAGGATGGCATTGTCGTCGGCCAGGGGCGAGGACTCCGCCGTGAAGATCGCGTCGAGGGCGCTGCCCACGGTCGACGTGGAGGCCGGGCCGGGTGCGGGTGGCCGTAGGTACTCCTCACCCAGCCAGAACGGGTCGGTCATGTCGAGCGGCCGGTAGACGCCGGCCACCCGTACCGGAACGGCGCCGAAGGTGAACTGGCCGCCGGTGGCGACACCCAGATGTGCTGCGGTGTGCGTGCTGACCATCACCTCGGGGAGCTGGCCCCGCGAGGTGGACCGGGGGCACGCGCCGGCCACGGCGACCCGTTCGCAGACCCCCGCTCGGAAGATCAGGTTCGAGGTGACTGCCCCGGCCGGGCCGGTGGCGACGCCACCGCTCTGCGCACCGAGGACGACCTCGAACCCGGCCGGCGCGAGTCGCTCGACCTGAGCGCCGAACACGCTTCCGGCCGGGTCGCCCGGCATCCCCGGGTACTCCGTGGGGGCGACGAGCCGCAGCCGTAGCTCGTTCGGATCGGCTGTGGAGAGCTCGTACCGGGCGAGGGCCTGCCCGGCAGCGGCCACATAGCTGACCGCGGCTGCGGCGGCGGCACTGGCGAGCACCGCGAGCAGGAGCACCGCCAGGGCTTGTGCCCGGCGGGCCGCAAGTGCTCCCCCGATGACGGCCAGCATTGAGGCTCACGCTATCGAGCGGACGGCCTGCACACCGCCCCGCGGACGCGCATCGATACCGAGCGGTTACCTACCGCGATCTTCTCCACCGCGCACGACCTGCGCCCGCCCCTCGGCGAGGTGGAGTTCCGCTTCGCAGGAGGCGGCCACCTCCGCGTCATGGGTGGCGAACACGACCGCCGCACCCCGCCGGGCCTCGTCGTGCAGCAGATCCAGCACCCGCTGTCGGTTGCCCGCGTCCAGCTCGCTGGTCACCTCGTCGGCCAGCAGCACGCCGCCGCGCAGCGCCAGGCCGCGGGCGATGGCCGTGCGCTGCTGCTGGCCGCCGGACAGCTCCTCGACCAGCTGGTCGGCCTGCCCGGCGAGGCCCAGCTGGGCCAGCGTCGCGGCGGTCTGCCGGCGCGCCTCGGGCGGTGCCACGCCGCCGGCGACGAGCGCCACCTGCACGTTCTCGGCGGCGGTCAGGATCGGGGCCAGCCCGTTGTCCTGCGGGATGAGGACGATCCGTTGGTCCACCGCGTGGTCACGGTCGCGCAGTTGCTGCCCGTCGACGCTCACCACGCCGTCGCGCGGCCGCAGCAGCCCCGCCATCGCGTTGAGCAGGGTGGTCTTGCCCGCGCCCGACGAGCCGGTCAACGCCAGCACCCGACCCGGGCGGACCGTCACCGAGACGTCCCGGAGGACGGCCGGCGCATCGCCGTACCCGAGAGACACCCCTTGGATGGTCAGCATGTGCAACCGCCCCCTCCGGTACCGGCGTCCGCAGAATGCCACGCCCGGTCGGGACCGCACAATCCTCATCGATCGTCGCGCCCGCCATGTAGAAAACTTTCGATGTCGCGGTTGACTTCGATGATTTGTGACACAACAATCACCGTCAATATCGACGTACATCTCTTTTGTTCGGCGGGCCGTGTGCTACCAGGGCCGGCCGGTGACGGCGGTGTCCGCCGTGCCGCTGGCCAACCGCGAACCCGACGGGGTGCGGGTCGCCGTGGTCGACGAAACCCGCACCGAGAGTGAGGTCACGATGAGACACGGTCGACGATGGGCCGGCGGCGCCGCCGCGGCCCTGCTGATGGTCACGGGCCTGATCGGGGCGGCGCCCAGCGCCGCCGCCGCGGCCGACGCCCCCGCGCTCACCGCCGCGGTGACCGCCAAACTGCTCAGCTCGGTCGAGCTGTCCACCGCTCGCGCGGAACGAGACACCCGGGTCACCGTCAGCCGCAGCAGCGGCCGGTGGGCGTTCGGCACCGCCGTCGCCCTCGCACCCCGACAGGAGGACGCCCACCCGACCGGGTCGATCTTCATCGCCCGGGCGGACCCCGCCGGGTGGCGGGTCGCCTTCGACGGTGAGGCCGCCTTCGGTGAACTGGCCGCCCAGTCGCCCCTGGTGACGGGTCCGGAGAGAAGCGCGCTCACCACCGCTCCGACCCCAATGTACGTGGGCGGGGACTACCGGACCGGGATGGCGCTCCCGTTCGCGGTGGGCCAGACGTGGACGCTCACCGGCGGCCCGCACGGCTGGGGTGGCAGCGCGCCGTACAGCTCGGTCGACCTGGCCGGCGGCGACCAGGTGGTCCGCGCGGCCCGGGCCGGCGCGGCGTACACGATGTGTCAGGGGTGGATCCGGGTCATCCACGACCGGGGCTACTCGACCGACTACTACCACCTGTGGAACAGCATCTCCGTCAACGGCGCCAGCGTCGGTCAGGGCGCCTTCCTGGGCAACACCGGCACCGACGTCACCTGCGGCGGATCCGCCACCGGCCGCCACGTCCACTTCGGCCTGCGGCAGAACAGCGCCTACGTGCCGATCGCCGGCCACGACATCGGCAAGTGGGTGCTGGCCAACGGCACCGCCGCCTACCAGGGTGGGGCGCGACACGGGTCGGCCTGGGCCGGGGTCGGCTCCGGCCTCTACAACTACGGCGCACTCGGCCTCACCCAGGCGGTGGTCGACGCGAACGGCGGTGGGGCACTGACCCGTCGAGCCGGGCCGGGGACCGGCTACGGGGCGGTCGGCTCGCTGGCCGACGGTGTCACCGTCTCCGTCTCCTGCTCCGCCAACGGCACCTCCCACACCGGGCGGTACGGCACCACGGCGCTCTGGGACCGGTTGAGCGACGGCAGTTGGGTGTCCGACGCCTACCTCTGGACCGGTGTGAACGCTCCGATCAACGGCTGGTGCTGACGAGCTCGACCGCCGAGCCGGCGGGCCGCCGGCCGCCCGACTCCCTTCGTCGCAAGGAGTGGCAATGACCGTACGAACCTCCCGCCGGGGCCGGCTCCTGCTCGGCGGCCTGCTCACCCTGACCACCGCCCTGGCCGGTCCCGTCGCGGCCATGTCACCGGCGGCTGCCGCCCCGACCGGTACGCCGGCGTCGGCCGGCCCGCTGGCCGCCGCGTTCGACACCGCCGCCGCCCGGTACGACGTCCCGCGCGACCTGCTGGTGGCGCTGGGGTACGCCGAGTCGCGCCTGGACATGCACTCCGGTGCGCCGAGCGCGGCCGGCGGCCACGGGCTCATGCACCTGGCGAGCAACACACAGGTGCACACCCTGGAGGAGGCGGCGACGCTCACCCGGCTCACCCGGGCAGCGCTGCGCGCCGAACCCGCCGCGAACGTTCTCGGGGCGGCCGCCGTGCTGCGCTCGTACGCCGACCAGGCCGGCCTCACCGCCGCTGCCCGCGACGACGTGAACGGCTGGTACGGACCGGTCGCCCGGTACGGCGGCGCCAGCGACGCGTCGGTGGCGCGGCTCTACGCGGACACCGTCTACGACCTGCTACGCGTCGGGTTCACCTCGACGCGCGGCGAGGCGGTGGCCGGGCGGCCGGTCGCACCCCGGCGGGGCGGCCTGGAGCGGGCCGGCGTACTCGGCGGATTCGGCACCCTCAGCACCGACTACGGGCCAGCCGCGTGGGCACCGGCCAGCACGAGCAACTACACCGTGGCCAGTCGACCGGGCAGCCACCCGGTCACCCGCATCGTCATCCACATGACGCAGGGCTCCTACGCCGGCGCGGTCAGCTGGTTCCAGAACCCGGCCGCCCAGGCCAGCGCGCACTACACCTTCCGCTCCTCCGACGGCGCCGTCACCCAGTCGGTGCGGGAGAAGGACATCGCCTGGCACGCCGGCAACTGGACCTACAACACCCAGTCGATCGGCATCGAACACGAGGGGTACGTCGACAACCCCGCCTGGTTCACCGATGCGATGTACCGCGCCTCCGCGACGCTCACCCGTAGCCTCGCCACCAAGTACGGCATACCCAAGGACCGGGCGCACATCATCGCGCACGCCGAGGTGCCCGGCGCCACCCACACCGACCCGGGCCCGAACTGGAACTGGACCTACTACCTGCAACTGGTGAACGGAATCACCGGCATCGGCTCCGGCACGGTGAACACCGAGGCGTCCAGCCTCAACGTGCGTTCCGGCCCGGGCGCCAGCTATCCGGTCGTCGGCTCGGTCGCCGACGGCGCCACCGTCGCCATCTACTGCCAGGCCGTCGGCAGCACGGTCACCGGCCCGTACGGCACGACCTCCGTGTGGAACCGGATCGGCACCAACCGCTACGTCTCCGATGCCTACCTGCTGACCGGCTACGACGGATACATCCCGACCGTGCCGCGCTGCTGACGGCGCGGCACCCGTCAACCGAAGAGCAGGTCGAGGTGGGCATCCAACGCCGCCACGGCCTGCTCGGCGGTGTACTGCCCACCGAGCAGATAGACGCCCAACCCCTCCATCAGTGCCAGCAGGCCGGCCGCGGCGGCGTCGGCGTTTCGGCGGGGCAGGATGCTGGCGATGAACTCGGTCAGCTGCGCGGTGTCCTCGCGCATGCTGGCCGCGGCGGCCGGTCGTACCGCGGTGTAGGCGAAGAACGCCAGCGCCACGCTCCCGTCGTCGCGGCTCCGCTCGTCGAGCGGCAGCAGCGCGGCGATCATCGTGCGCAGCAGCAGCCGAGGGGAGGGGTCCGCGCCCAGTCGCGCCATCGCCTCGGCGATCCGGATCTCACCGCGCTCGCGGACCACGGCCAACGCGAACGCCATCATCTCGTCCTTGGTGCGGAAGTAGTGCTGGACCATCCCGGCGGACACACCGGCCTCGGCAGCCACGTGACGGAGGCTGACGGCCTCCAGGCCCTGGTCCGCGGCGACCCGCATCAACGCGTCCGCGATGAGGGTGCGTCGCTCCTGGTGATCGACCTTCTTGGGCATGACCTCGATCGTTTCACAGTGGGTGGCCTGGAAGCCCCGCCGGCGGTCGGCGGCTAACGGCTGACGGTTCCGGTGGCGGGGGTGCCCCGCGCGCTGCGCAGGAGGCCGTCCGGATCGTCGGCGTACAACCGCAGCTCGTTCATCGGCTCGGACCCGACCTTCGGCAGGTCGAAGCTCGTCGGGTGGCGCAACAGGACGTCGATGCTCGTCTGGCTGCCGACCGAGATGGACACCACCCGGCGGTCCCCCTCCTGCTCGACCTGCACCGACTTGCTGGACGGCAGCGAGCGGTAACGCTTGCGCAGGGCCTCGATGTCCGTCCACGGGATCCAGATGTCGATGCCGGAATTCAGCCGCACCCGCAGGCCCGTGTCACCCACCACGTGGGGGTTGATCGTCATGCTCGCGAAGAGGCCGACCATCCAGAGCAGACCCCAGACGCCGAGCGCGAGCACGATCCAGCGGGCCGGCCCCCACGGCACCACGTTGGTGACGATGAGGTCGAAGATCGGAATCTCCACGATTGACAGGCCGATGAAGATGCCGAGAATCGGCTTGACCACGCCCAGGTAGCCGAACGGCTCGTCACCCGGCGCCAGCGGCAGCGGCCTGCGCCGCGCCCACAGGTACAGGTTGCGCCACATGGCGGCTTCCAGCTTGGCCACCCGGCGCAGCAGCGGGCCCACCTTCACCCTGATGGGGGTCTTCATGTCGGTCATGTCGTCCTCGCGATGGTGGTCGGGCGGTCAGTGGACGGTGACGGTGCCGGCGCCGCCGTCCACGGTGACGAGCTGACCGGTGGAGATCGTCCGGGTGGCGTCGGGTACGCAGATGACGGCGGGGATGCCGTACTCGCGGGCCACTGTGGGGCCGTGCGCCATGATCGCGCCGGTCTCGGTGATCAGCGCCGAGGCGGTGAGGAATAGCGGGGTCCAGCCGGGGTCGGTGGTCGCGGCGACCAGGACGTCGCCGGGCTCGATGTGCGCGGTGGCCGGATCGTGGACGACCCGGGCTGGGCCGGTCACCCGGCCCGCCGACGCGCCCACGCCGGTGAGTGTGCCGTCCACGGCGGGCGCCGCCGGCAGTACGGCCTCGACGTCGGTGCCGTCGGACAGCAACGCCACCGGCACCGCCCTGCGGCGTGACTCCCTGCGGTGCACCGCCCTGCGGGAGGCGACCGTCGCCCGGTGATCGCTGCCGTCGTGCACCGCGGCGTGCACCTCGTCGAGGGTCAGGAACATGATGTCGTCGGGCTGCTCCAGCAGCCCGGCGCCGTGCAGGTCGACGCCGATGAGCAGCAGTTGCCGGCGCGTCTCCCGTAGCGGGTACAGCCCGGCGAACTTGCCGGCCTCGCGCAGGCCGGCCAACGAACGGGCCCGGCGCAGCAGGAACCCGGCGATCGTGCCGCGTACCGGCCGCCGACGGCGGGCACGCCTGACCAGTTCCTGAAGCGCGGCCTCGGCCTCTGCGGCGGCCCGCTGGAAGCGCTGGTCCGGCCCCTGCCGCGGATCGGTGACCCGCAGGTAGTTGGCGATCGCCGCGAAGACCGGTGCCGGATCCTCCGCCCAGCGCGGCACCCCGAGGTCGACCTCGGCAACGCCGCGATGGCCGTAGGCGTCCAGGAAGCCGGCCATCCCGACGTCGGGCAGCGTCCCGCGCAGATACCGCGCGGCCAACTCGTCCGGCGGGGTGTCGAGCAGGAGCCGGCGGTGTTCGCCGGCGCCCTGGGCGAGCCGCCAGAGCGCCAGATCCATCTCGATGGTGACGTTGTGCGGCATCCCGCCCAGCACGGTGTGGATCTCGTCGGAGCTCGCGACGCCCTTGAGCAACGACGCCGGCAACGCGGCGGCGAGCATGCCGGTGACGATCGGCCACATGATCGCGTCGGCGCTGTCCCCGGAGTCCCGCGACTCCACGAAGCGGAGCCGGTCGGCGGCGGTCCGCAGGTCGGCGGGGGCCGCCGACCGTACTCTCATCTGCTCGATCGCCCGGAACATCCGGACCCGCGCCGCGTCGGGACGGGCCAGCGCGCGCAGGATCCCCGCCACCGCGCGGCCGGCGGTCCGCAGGGACGCCGCCCCCTGTGCCGCGCCGCGCTCGGTGCTGGCCGTGGTCACGGCGAACCGTGGATCCGTCAGCACGTGCTGCATCACCGCCTGCGCCCGTGGGCCGAAGTCGACCGCCAGGAGCTTGACCAGCCGCTTGCGGGACGACCTGCTCCGAGCCAGGTCGGTCAGGTCACCGTAGAGGCGACCGCCGATGTCGACGACCTCGACCCGGACGCCGAGCGAGGCGAGCATCGCCGCGATCTGCGACCGCAGGGTCGACATGCCCATCGGGGTGACCGGTTGCAGCATGCCCTGAACGTGGCCGAACTCCAGGTAGACGCGGGGGAGGGGCTTCCCGGTGTCCGGCGGGAGGGGAAACAGGCTGGTGATCGGCCGCGACTGCAGCAACCACAGCACGCCGTCGCCGTCGATCGCCCACTCCACGTCCTGCGGGGAGCCGAAATGACCCCGCAGCCGCTCACCTGTGGCCCGCAGCTCCGCCAGGTGCACGGACGTCAGGCACCCAGCCTCGTCTCGGGTGACGCCGTCGAGCACGTAGTGGTCCACGGTCGCCGCGCCGTCCACCACCGTCGTGCCGAGGCCCGGCGCGGCGTCGACCGCCATCTCGTCGCGGCGACCGGTCAGCGGGTTCGCGGTGAACAGCACCCCCGCCACCGCAGGGGCAACCATGCGTTGCACGACGACGGCCATCCGCACCGCCTGATGATCGATTTCGCGGGCGTCGCGGTAGGCGACGGCGCGATCGGTGTGCAGCGAGTCCCAGCATTTCCTGATCGCGGCGAGCAGCTCGGCGGTGCCCGTGACGTTCAGGACGGTGTCCGACTGCCCGGCGAAACTCGCGTCCGGCAGGTCCTCGGCGGTGGCGCTGGAGCGCACCGCCACCGCGCCCGCACCGAGCCGTTCGTACGCGGCGACGATCTCCGCCTGCGGGATGACGCCGAGCCGGTGCGCCTCGGTGGTGACGCAGAATCCCTCGGGGACGCGCTCGCCTCGCCGGATCAGCTCGCCCAGCCCGGCCGCCTTTCCGCCGACCAGGTCGACCATGGTGGCAGTCGCCTCGGACAACGCGATGACGCGCATGGGGGCCTTCTCTCTATGCAATGCAACTGCATTGCATCCCAAGGTACCCACTTGGCGATACGACTGCAATGTAACGGCCAGGCGTGGCGGTGCGACCCGGGGTCGGGGCGTTGTCGGCGTCTGCCATGCTCGGGACGGTGACGACCGGCCGCCCCACCAGAGTTCGCACCCACCGTCGCGTCCGCAGCCGCACCGCCCGGGTTCTCCTCGCGCTCGTCGCGGTCGTAGCTGTCCTCGGCGTCGCCTTCGTCGTCGTGCCGATGTTGCGGCCGCCCGGTCCACGACCGCTCTTCCAGCTCCCGGTCGCCTGCGGTGAGACGTGGCAGCTCAGCACCTACCCCGGCCATGACGACTACGACGTCGACCTGTTTCCGACCGAGGGCGAGGCGTGGGGGCGGCCGGTGCTCGCGTCGTACGCCGGCACCGTCACCGTGGCGGGCGTCAACGGGTCGGTGGGCGGGCGGAACCCGGAGAATCCAGAGGGCCCGCGCGGTCGCGGCGGCGGCTACTGGGTGAAGATCGATCACGGTGGCAAATGGGAGACGCAGTACCTGCACCTGCTCGAACCGCCGTCGGCCCGGGTCGGTCAGCGGGTCGCCCAGGGCGAGCAGATCGGGCGGCTCGGCAGCACCGGCAACTCCGGCGCCCCACACCTGCACTACGAGCAGCGCCGAGGCTGGGAGAAGGTCGAGACCCACTTCGACGGGGAGCCGTCGGGCATCACCACCGACGAACGCGAACTCATCCTCAAGCGCAAGAGCAACAACTGCGTCTCCGGGTGACCGCGCACGCCGCCCACCGTCTCCTGAGGACGACATCGGGCACGTTTGCCCGACACGGCTCGGGGCACTGTGTCTGGCGAACAGTCCAGACGCAGGGAGGAGCCGGCCGTGGCCAAGGGTGACGTCGAGACGTACCAAGAGGACGGGCAGTGGAAGAACCGCCCGGAGGGCAACGAGCGAGCCAGCAGCACGCATGAGGGCAAGGCCGACGCGCAGACCCAGGGTCGCGAGATGGCGGCCGACCGTGGTGTCGAGCACGTGATCAAGAAGCAGGACGGCACGATCGGGGAGAAGAACACCTACCCGCGCAACCGCGACCCGCGAGACATCCCGGGCTGACATCCTCCGTATCCTGCGGGCTGACCTCCTCGGCGCGACCGAGGAGGTCAGCCTGTGGCACCGCCGTCGGGAGCTGAGGCGGCCCGATCAGGCCGGCACCACGTACGGGAACGCGTCGGCGCGCGCGCCTTTGGTCCCGTCCGGGGTGAGGCCGGAGGTCATGCCGGTGTTCAGCACCAGGGAGAACATCACCTCGGGTGCGTTGTCGGCCATGGTGCGGCCGTTGCGGACGGCGAAACCGTAGTTGGCCGGCGTGCCGACCTGGTACGACAGCACGTCGGGATAGAGCTGCCGCGCCACGCTCCAGCCGTACGCCTGCGGATCCGGCGCCGTACCGTTCGCCGCCACGACCCCCGCGACCGCGGAGGCGATCTCCTCGCCGTCCTCCTTGAGATCGTCGCCGGGGTGCCGCGCGTTGGCCGGGTTGGTGAAGTCGGTGTCGGTGGGCCAGAAGACCGGCCACATCATGGGGTGGCCGGCGCGGTTGATCTGGCGCCACCCGCCCGCGTCGGTGGCCAGCAGGGTGCGGCACCAGACGCCGATCTCGGTGCCGTCACGCAGCATCGGCTCGTCATGGGACACCTCGAGGACGATCGACTCGACCGTGGTGCCGGCGAAGCTGTTCGTGGCCTTGTCGGCCCGCCACGCCGAGCGGTCCAGCTTCGCGCCGTTCTTGATCGCGGCGTTGACGGTCGCGAGCTGGCCGAGGTCGATGTAGAACGGGTCGGTGATCCGCCCGGCCCAGACCCGGACGTTGCGGCCGCTGGACACCTCGCCGCTGTGGCCCTGGACGATGGGAGTGCCCATCGCGGCGTCGTCGCGGGCATCGGCTCCGGTGAGTTCGTACAACTCCAGCGTCTGCCTGCCGTCGCCGTCCGGCTCACCGAAGGCGAGCCGGTAGGCCAGTCCCTCCACCTCCGCGCCGTTGAAGTGAATCTTGAACTCGTAGCGCGCCTCGGCGTGGAAGCCGCGCTTGATGTCGGCCTTTGTCACCGAACTGTTGACGTCCATGACGAACACCGTGGCGCGGTCGCCGTTGAAGACGTACAGGTCGTTGAGGAAGAGCTGACCGCTCTGGGCGGCGAGGGGGGTGTCAAGGTGGTGCGACATGGACTCACTCCCGGTGATGCCGGATTTATAGGACTAATCCGAACATAGCGGCGACCCTCACACCCCTCGCGTCATCAGCCGAATCCGTGGTCCTCCTGGTCCGGGAACCGGAGGGTCGCCGAGGGGTCCGTCCGTTGGGGGAGGGCGATGATGGCCGAGCGGAGACGGTCGAGGGCTTCGGCGCGGGCCCCGGCCAGCGACGGTTCCTTCGTCAGCCGTGCCGGGCGTACCTCGACATGGCGGGGCATCTGGGTGAAGGCCGTGGTGATGGCGTCGAGGATCGCCGGGTGGCTGCCCCAGGGGCCGCCGATGAGGACCAGTCGTGGGTCGGTGAGCGCGACGATGGCGCCGAGCACGCCGCTGACGGCCCGCCCCAGCGCCTGCCGGTTGACTGCGGCGAGCCGACGGACGCGATCGACGTCGATGGCCGTCGTGCCGGCACGTCGAAGGTCGAGGTCGGCGAACACGTCGATGAACCGGGTCGCCTGACCGTGGGGGCCGGTGGTCAGCAGGTGCGCGATCTCGCCGGCGACTCCGGAGTGGCCGCGGCGTACCTCGCCGTCGCTGACGATCGCGCATCCCAGTCCTTCGCCGAGGAACACGTAGGCGAAGTCGCCCAAGCCCGTCGGATCGGTGTCGCGCTCGGCCTGCGCCGCCCAGTTGACGTCGTTGTCGACGATGACCGGGCCGGCGACCTGTGGCGTCAGCACCTCGACCGGGTCGAGCTCGCCGAGCAGGAACGGCGCGTCGGGCAGTCGGACCAGGCGACCACTGGCGCGTTCCACCGGGTCGGCGGCGCTGACGACCGCCAGCCGGATGGCCTCTCCGGTGCCCTCGTGCGCCTGCGCGGCGGCGGTGCGCAGGGCGTCGGCCACCTGCTCGGCTCGGGCTGGCCGACTGATGTCGTGCCGGGTCCGCCCGAGGACGTCGCCGTGTGCGCCGACCCGCTCGACCACCACGCCGTCGGGAGCGATGCTGATGGCCAAGGCGGTGCCGACGGTGTCGGCGAGGGCGTAGTACGAGCCGACGCGACCCCGGCCGCGCCCGCCGGGCGTCCGTTCCCCGGTGTCCACGACCAGGCCGGCCTCGGTCAGCCGGCGCACGCTCTCGCCCACGGTGGGCTTGGACAGGCCACTGCGGGCCGCCAGGTCGGCGCGGGTCAGCCGCCGCGCCCGCATCAACTCCCGCAGCACGTGCTCGTCGGTCAGGGTGCGCAGCAGCTCCAGCGAGGGCTTGGCGATGGTCACCCCACGATTCTAGGCAGGAGTCTTGCCTAGAAGGGTGCCCGACCCCTACAGTCTTTCCAAGAAGGAGCCCTAACTAGAAGGAGTCGCGCCATGAACGCCCAGCCCGCCCTGGCCGTCGCCCCGCTCCCGCCCCTGCCGCACTGGGAGTCGACCCCGGACGACCTCCCGGCCGCCATCCGCCAGATCAAGGCCGCGCTGCGCGACCGGATCGAGGCCTCCGGCCGTACGGTCGAGGAGGTGTTCGCGGTCGTCGAACGGCGGGTCCAGGCGAAGGTCGACGAGATCGCCGCCGCCAGGGATCGCGGCGAGACGATCTGGCCGGTCATCGAGTACGCGGACATCGAGGCCGGCACCGTGCCGGCGGAGGCGCTGGCGAAACTGCGCCAGCGGGGCTGCCTCGTCGTCCGCGGCCACTTCGACCGCCAGCAGGCCCTCGCCTGGGACCGCGGGATCGTCGACTACGTGGACAGCAACGGGTTCGCCGAGGCCTACCGCGGTCCCGCCGACGACTTCTTCGGCAGCGTGGGGTCCAAGCCCGAGATCTACCCGGTCTACTGGTCGCCCGCGCAGATGCAGGCCCGCCAGAGCGACCGGATGGCCCGGGTGCAGGCGTTCCTCAACCGGCAGTGGAAGCACGAATCCGAGGGCGTGCGGTGGTTCGACCCGGACCGCGACTCGCTCTACCCGGACCGGATCCGCCGCCGGCCGCCGGGCGCCGACTCCAACGGCCTCGGTACCCACCTCGATCCCGGCACCCTCGACCTGTGGATGACCGAGGCGTACCAGAAGGCCTTCCGCCACCTCTTCGACGGCACCGTCGAGCAGTACGACCCCTGGGACCCGGCCCACCGCACCGCCGGACCGCAGTACCCCGGCACCACCATGTGCTCGGCCTTCCGCACCTTCCAGGGCTGGACTGCCCTCTCCGACATGGACCACGACCAGGGGGTGCTGCACACCGTCCCGATCCCCGAGGCGATGGCCTACCTGATGCTCCGGCCGCTGCTCGCCGACGTGCCCGCGGACGACATGTGCGGCGTCACGGTCAACCAGGTCTTCCCTGCCAACGAGACGTGGCACCCGCTGCTCATGCAGGCACTCGCCGGCATCCCCGACGTCAAGGCGGGCGACTCCGTCTGGTGGCACTGCGACATGATCCACAGCGTGGCACCGGTCCAGGGCCAACAGGGTTGGGGCAACGTCATGTACATCCCCGCGGCCCCGTGGTGCCCGCGCAACGAGCGGTACTCGGTATCCGTCCGGGAGGCGTTCCAGACCGGGTCCAGCCCGACGGACTTTCCGGCGGAGCACTACGAGCGCAGCTGGCCCAACCGGTTCCAGCCCGACGACCTCAATCCCACCGGGCGGCGTGGCCTGGGCCTCGACTGATCGCCGACCAGCCGACGGGGTCCAGTCGCGGCGGGCCCACGGACGACGGTGGGCCGCCCGGACGTGTTGCCGGGCGGCCCACTCGCCGGTGGTACGTGGGGCCTCAGATGCGGGACCACTTCTGGTTGGCCGCACCCGTGCAGTCCCACAGGTGCAGCTTGCCGCCGTTGTTGGGGTTGGCGTCCCGGACGTCCACGCACCGGTTGGCGCTGATGTTGACCAGGTCGCCAGCGGCGCTCAGGGTGAAGCGTTGGGCGGGATTGCCGTTGCAGGTGACCAGGTTGACCTCGGTGCCGTTGGCGGTGCCGGCCCAGGCCGGGTCCATGCACTTGCCCATCGCGCGGACGGTCCCGTCGGAGGCGAACGTCCAGGCCTGCGCGGCGGTGGTGTTGCAGTCCCAGATCTGCAGCTTGGCGCCGTCGACCGGGTTGGCGCTGGGGATGTCGATGCAGCGCCCGCTCTGCGCACCCCTGATCCGGCTGGTGCCGGGAGCAGGGTCGCCGCCACCGCCGGAGGTGTAGCTGGACACCCGGACGTAGTCGACCAGCATCTGCTGGGGGAACTGCGTGGAGCCGTCCGGGTAGCCGGGCCAGTTACCGCCGACCGCCACGTTGAGGATCATGAAGAAGGGGTGGTCGAACACCCACCGGTTGCCGCCGAGCCGGGCGGGGTCGACCCGGTGGTACTGCACCCCGTCGATGTACCAGGTGATGACGTTCGGCTCCCAGTCCACCCGGTAGGTGTGGAAGCCGTCGGCGAGCGGGCCGCCGAGGGTGCGGCTGCCGGTGATGCCTCCGCCGCCGGAGTAGCCGGGCCCGTGCACGGTGCCGTAGACGGTGTTGGGTTCCCGACCGATGTTCTCCATGATGTCGATCTCGCCGGCGTCGGGCCACCCGCCGCCGGTGCCGAGCATCCAGAACGCTGGCCAGATGCCCTGGCCGCGCGGGATCTTGATCCGGGACTCGAACCGGCCGTACGTCTGGCTGAAGGTGGCCGCGGTCAGCAGCCGCGCCGACGTGTACTCGCAGCGCCCGTAGTGGCACTGGTAGTTGGCGGGGTTGTCCCGGCGGGCGGTGATGACCAGGTTGCCCTGGCCGTCGTGCACCGCGTTGCTGGTGCTGTTGGTGTAGTACTGCCGCTCGTTGTTGCCCCAGCCGCCACCGCCGATGTCGAACCGCCACTTGTTCTGGTCGACGGGCGTGCCGGCCGGGGCGTTGAACTCGTCCTGCCAGCTGATCGGGCCGATGGCGGCCTCGGCCCGGTCGTTCTGGGCCGGGAGGACGAGCGCCACGGAGGTGGCGATGAGGGCGACCGCCGCGAGGACGAACGGTCGGAGACGGGGGGTGGGACGGGCTGTGAACACGGGAGGCTCCTCAGCGAGGGGGTGGCGGAGGCTTCGCGCCCGGAGAACGCAGGAGAGCGCTCTCTATAACGAAGAATGTCGATATGCTGGCTTTCTGTCAAGAGTGTTACCAGTACGGTGACGGGTGGTCACCGCCCGATGCTCGCGGGTGAGCGCCCGCGCCCGCGGGGCCTGCTGGTCCGCCCCGGACCGTGGACACGTGCTACCACGAAAGCGGTCGAATCGACCCTTCCTATTGCCGTGGGGCGTCCACGGGGGACAGGATGACGAGGCTCGCCGGAAACATCCCCGTAACCTGCGCGCTGCTGGTCTCTGTCACGAGGAAGTGGGAGTCAGTCATGAGCGACGTGTCGACGGCGCTGGGTGTGCGCCTTTACCCGGATCTGGTCGAGCGGGGTGGTCTGGCCCCCGCGCTCATTGAGATCGCTGCCCGCCACGAGCTCGACCTCGGCCGGGTGACCGCCCCGGAGCAGGGGCGTAGCCGGTTCACCTGCGCTGAGCTGCACTCCGATCAGGGTGTGGTCTGCGTCGGGCTGGGCTCCCAGGCCCGATACTTCATGGTCGACCTTCGGGTGTCGGGTGAGGTCCAGGCTCGGGGCGACGCCATGGACCTCGTCCAGGTGGCCCAGCTGGCCTCGGCCTGGCGCGCCGGGCTGACGCTCGCCGAGCTGACCGCCCGGTTCCCGTTCATGGAGGAGATGAAGCGCCGCCCGACGTCGGCGGCCCAGGTCCGCTGACGCTCCGCTGGCCACAACGCGTGGCCGCGAACGGCCGCGCGCACGATCGGGCTCAGCAGCGCAGCCGGGGCGGCAACGGTGACTCGGTGGTGGCGTCGCGGTCCAGGTAGGTCGACTCGGCGAACGCGAGGAAGCGCTCCGCGTCGGCCGCGTTGGACGCCAGGCCGAACGAGACGCGCACCGCGCCGCCGGTCGGCAGCCGCAGCGCACCGAGGTACTGGTCGATCGTGTCGACCCGCGCGAGCAGCCGCCGGCGCAGCGAGCCCCGGCTGATCCCGAACGCGCCCTCACCCGCACCCGGGTTGCAGAAGCAGCCGGTACGCAGGGAGAAGCCCGCCTCAGCCGATTCCCGCGCGACGAGCCGCTCGTCGACCAGGGAGCCGTCCGGCTGGCGGAAGTTGAACGTCACCGTGCCGCCCCGGCCCTCAGCCGTCGCCGGCCCGTACACCTGGACCAGGGGCCGGCCGGTGCGGTGCCGCAGCGTGGTCAGCCGGTCCAGCAGCCAGCCGGTGAGCAGGCCGACCCGCGTGTGCACGAGCTGCACGCCGATGGTGTCGAGCCAGCGCAGGCCGAACTCCACGTCCGGGATGCTCAGGAAGTTGAGCGTGCCGTCCTCGAAGGCCGACTCGTCGTCCATCGACCGGTGCCAGTCACCCTGGACGCTGACCGCGCGGATCGTGCCGCCGGCGAACCACGGTCGACGCAGTCGGGCCAGCGCGTCGCGGCGGGCCAGCAGCGCGCCGACCCCGGTGGGATAGCCGAAGAGCTTGTACCAGCTCAGGCAGACGAACTCGGGCTGGACGACGCTGAGGTCCAACCGGTTCGTGGGTGCGAACGCGGCGGCGTCGAGCAGCACGTCGTACCCGTGCCGGTGGGCCAGTTCCACCCAGCCCAGCGGGTGCTGCACACCGGAGAAGTTGCTCTGCGCCGGATACGCGAACAGCCCTCGACCGCCGGGCCGGCCCCACCGCCCAGCCAGCCCGCCGCGGCCGGCGTCGAGCATCGTGGACAGGTCCGACTCGGCGACCCGCAGCTCCGGCCCGGTGAGCGGTACGTAGCGCACCCGCGCGCCGGCCGCTCGGGCGTACTCGCGGATGCCGTTGACCGAGTTGTGGTTGTCCCAGGTCAGCACGAACGGTGCGGCCCGACCGAAGTCGTACGCCTCGCCGACCAGCCGGCAGGCGCCACTGGCGTTCGGGGTGAAGACGACCGTGTACTCGGCCGGGTCCGCGCGGAAGAAGTCGAGCACCGCGCGCCGCGCCGACTCGACCAGCGAACCGGCCGCCTCGCTGGTCGGGTTCTCCGAGTGTGGATTGCTGTACAGACCCGTTAGCAGCCGATCGTGGTGGGCTCTCACCTGGGCCTGTGCGGCCACCCCCGCCCCGGCGTAGTCGAGGTAGACCTGGCCGTGCCGGTCCAGGTGCCGGTACTCGGTGGCGCGCAGTTCGTCGATCGGGGCGGTGTCGGCGTACCCCGGCAGTGCCGTCGGCGAGGTGCGGGTCGCGGCGCGGGGACCCGGCTCAGGCCGCACGGCGGGCCTCCCGACGCGCCAGCACCGCCCAGGTCGCGCAGAGGAAGAGCACCACGAACCCGCCGAGCACGAGCCAGTTCACCCACACCGGCCGGGAGAAACTGTCGCCGTACGTGGCCAGCAGTGGCGGGCCGAGCGGGGAGCCGCCGTCGCGCCATAGCCGCTCCACCCCGGCGGTGTGTCCCAAGCCTTCGAACGCCCACCGGTTCGACATCGCGTAGCTGAGCCACTGGCCGCCGACCGCCATGGCCGGCACCGGCAGGATCGCGCCGACGAACAACACCTGCGGGAAGCAGAGCATCGGCAGCATGAGCGTCGCCTGGGCGGCGTCGGAGACGGCCGCGGAGCAGAGCAGGCCGAGGGTGAGCGCGGCTGCCGAGGAGAGCAGCAGCGTCGCGTACAGGGCGGCGAAGTCGGCGCCGCCGACCGGCGGCAGCCGGTCGATACCGCGCAGCACCCCGAGCAGGACCAGGTCCACCAGGGCCAGTAGCGGCAGCAGCACCGCGACCTTCGCCAACAGGTACGGCACCAGCCGGACACCCGCCAGCCGCTCCCGGCGCAGGATCGGCAGCTCGGTGCAGATCTGGAGCAGGCCGTAGGTCAGCCCGAAGAAGAAGCCGCCGAACGCGATCCAGAACAGGATCATCACGGTCACGTTCGGGCTCGGTTGGGCCGGGTCGAACGCCCCGGGCCGGAACAGCAGCGCGAACATGCCGAGCACCATCAGCGGCGAGCCGAGCAGGATCGCCAGGGTCAGCCGGTTTCGGGCAACGATCTCCGCGTTGCGCGCGGAGAGGACGGCCCACTGCCGCACCCTGCCGACCTGCCGACGCCCCGAGCTGTCGACCCCCGGCTCGACCGTACGGGCCGTCGGGTCGCCGTCGTGGCACGCGGCGAAGCGGTCGGGCCAGGCCGTCGGGTCCGTCTCCTCGTCCAGCCGGAGGTGCACCTCCGCGAGGGACCGCAGGCCGAAGAACTCCCGGGCGTCGGCCGCCGTGCCGGCGAATGCCAACCGGCCCTGGCGGGTCAGCACGACAACGCGGTCGCAGCGGTCCACGTCGGTGATCTGGTGGGTGGTGAGCACCACCGTGGTCCCCGCGTCGGCGAGGGTCCGCAGCACCCGGAGCAGGTCCACGGCGATCGCCGGGTCCAGCCCGGAGGTGGGCTCGTCCAGGAAGAACACGCCCGGCCGGGTGAGCAGTTCGACGGCGATGCTGGCGCGTTTGCGCTCACCGCCGCTGAGCCGGCCCACCGGCACCGCGGCCCGATCGGTGAGCCGCAACTCGGCGAGCACCTCGGCGACCCGGCGGGTCACCTCGGCCGGCCCGGTGTCCGGCGGCAGGCGCAGCCGGGCCGCGTACCGCAGGGTGCGTCCCAGCGGCAGCTCGCGGTGGATGATGTCGTCCTGCGGGACGAAACCGATCGCGCCGACCCCGGCGGCGCCGTCGTACGCCACGGTGCCCGCGTCGGGTCGCCGGATCCCGGCGAGCGTCTCCAGCAGGGTGGTCTTGCCGGCGCCGCTGGCGCCGATGATCGCGACGACCTCGCCCGGGTGGATGGCCAGCGAGATGTCGGCCAGGATCCGGCGACCGCCCCGGACACGGTGGCCAAGACCAGTGGCCGTGATGCCGACGCCGGTGCGCGGGGAAGACGTGGTCTGCTCGGTCGTCATGTCGAGTGCCCGATCCGGTCGGGGAGTGGTCCGCCTGAATATCGTGCCTCGCCGATGCTACGTCCGGTGTGGACCGTGCGGTCCTGGCCCTTCAGTCCGTGGTGGTGCGCGCTTCCGGTGGTACCTGGAGGAGGTCCAGGCAGTTGCGCCACAGCGTCTCCAACTGGGCCGGGTCGTTGAGCAGCTTCGCGAGCAGGACCCGACCCTCGATCTGGGCGACGATGGACCGGGCGGCCTCGCGGGTGTCGACCGACGAGCCGGCCAGGCCACGTTCCTTCGCCTCGACGACCACCTGCTCGATCAGGTTGATCTGTTCCTCGAAGATCTCCTGAAGCCGACGGCGGATCTCCTCGGCCTGGTTGCTGAGTTCGAGGGCGAGGTTGCCGAACAGACAGCCGGCGACCACCCCGGCCTTCTGCTGGCCGGCGCGCTGGATCTCCTCGGTGGCCTCGAACAGGTCCCGTAGCCGCCGCACGGGGTCGCGCTCGCTGCCGAGCAACTGCTCCCACTGGCGGCGCTGGGTCGCCCAGTGCTCGTCGATGACAGTGCGGGCGAGCGCCTGCTTGGACTCGAAGAAGTAGTAGAAGCTGCCCTTCGGGACGCCCGCCGCCGCGCATATCTCGGCCACGCCCAGCGCCGAGTAGCCACGCTGCTCGATCAGCGTGGCGGCCGAGTCGAGGATCTTGTTCCGCGCGTCACTGGTCCGTCCCATGCCTTGAAGGTACACGACCGGTCGGCTAGTTTTAGTCGACCAGTCGTCTAGTGTCCCCGGAATCCACCCCACCCCCTTCCGAAGAGGAGCAGGCCATGCCGATCGTCACCATCCAGATCACCCGCGAGGGCAGCACGCCCGGCGCGTCCGCGGCGACCGCCGAGGAGAAGGCCGCGCTGATCAAGGGCGTGAGCGAACTGCTGCGCGACGTCCTGAACAAGCCGTTGACATCGACCTTCGTGGTGATCGACGAGGTCGAGACCGAGAACTGGGGTCGCGGCGGCCTCCCGGTCGAACAGTTCCGCCAGCAGCAGAGCGCCCAGCTGCCCGAGTAGCGCCGGGCGGCATGAACGCACCGGCCGCGGGAAGAACCGGTTCTCTGCCGCTGGTGAGGGAGCCGGGATGAGAGCCGTCGTCTACGCGGACGTCCGCAGCGTCGCGGTGCGGGAGGTGCCGGACGCCACGTTGGAGGCCGAGACCGACGCGCTCGTGCGGATCACCTCCACCGCCATGTGCGGCACCGACCTGCACATGTACGACGGGCGGACCGGCGCCGATGCCGGCCTGGTGCTCGGCCACGAGCCGTTGGGCGTGGTGCAGCAGGTGGGCGGCGCGGTGCAGACCGTCCGTCCGGGCACCCGCGTGGTGATCCCCACGCACCTGTTCTGCGGGACGTGCGTGATGTGTGCCCGAGGGCTCTCGGCGGCCTGCCTGCGGGTCCGGGCCGAGGGGCCGGGCGCGGCGTACGGCTACGCCGGGATGGGCCCCTACCGGGGGGCTCAGGCCGACCTGCTGCGCGTGCCGTGGGCCGACGCGAACTGTGTACCCGTGCCCGGGGAGCCGGGGGACGCGTACGAGGACGACTTCGTGCTGCTCGCCGACGCGTTCGTCACCGGTTGGCACGCCGCAGCCACCCTGGCCGGGGTCGAAGCCGGCGACACGGTGGCCGTGTTCGGCGCCGGCACCATCGGCCTGCTCAGCGCGTACTCGGCGCTGATCCGGGGAGCCCGGGTGGTGTACTGCGTGGACGGCGTCGACGCCCGGCTCGACAAGGCCGGCGAGATCGGCGCGGTGCCGGTCGACTTTTGCCGCGGCGACCCGGTCGAGCAGATCCGCGCGGACCGGGCGCGGACCGGGCTGCCGCTCGGCGAGGAGAAGCTGGGCGGGATCGACAAGGTCATCGACGCCGTCGGGTTCCAGGCCCGGGACCGGGAGCGCCCCGACCAGGAGCGCCCCGACCAGGTCATCGCCGACGCGGCCCGGTTGGTCAACCCCGCCGGGGCGATCGCGGTCGCTGGCGTGTACCCGGAGAAGGACCTGCAACCCCGTCCCGGCGCGAGCGCCCGCGAGGATCTGGTCGCGCCGTGGGGGACGCTGTTCAGCAAGGGCGTCGCGGTCCGGTTCGGCCGTACCCACGACCGCCGCTACACGGTGCTCTTGCGGGACCTGGTCGTCGCCGGCCGGGCCCGGCCCAGCGTGATCGTCACCCACCACGGCAGCCTCGACGATGCGCCCGAGCTGTACCGCAGCTTCGACCGCCGTGAGCACGGGGTGATCAAGGCGGTGCTGCACCCGTGAGCGACGAGCCGGAAAGCGGCGCGGCGGAGCACGTCGACCCGCTCGGGCCGGTGGAGACCAGCCTCAGAGGTTGAGCGGCCCCGGGTCGGTGGCCAGCTGCCGAAACCGTACGCGCGGGTCGGGCACCAGCCGTCGCGTCGACAGGTCCAGCAGCCCGCCCACCCCGGTCAGCCGGGCGACCGGAGTGCCGTCGACGAGGGTGTAGTCCTGCTCGATCTGGAACACCTTGCTCTCGCTCCAGTGGAACTGGCAGGACACGTCCACCTCGTCCCCGCCACGCAGCTCCCGTAGGTACTTCAGGTTTGACTCCAGGGCGACCGGTCCGATGCCAGCGGCCAGGAGCCGGTCCTGTGCGATGCCGGCGGCGCGCAGGCACTCCCACCGGGCGTGCTCGCCGTACTGGACGTAGACGGCCTGGTTCAGGTGGCCCTGGGTGTCCAGCTCGTAACCCCGGACGGTGATGCGTACCCGGAAGGGATCTGCCATGCGGCGAGGGTAGCGGGACCTACCGACACGAGGTGCCGCCCGTCCGGTCTGGGCGGCGGCCATCCGGCACGGTACCCTTCCGCCGGCGGAAGTCGCGTCGTGCCTGTTGAGGGTCCTTTGCGCAGCGGCCTGGGTCGATCCCGCTCGGCCGGCGGAAGTCGCCCGGGAGCGTGGCGATCGGGTCCTCCGCTGCCGGCGGGACTATAGGGGCCGCTGGGGCAGGCGAACACAGTGCGACGTCTATATTGCCGGATTGTTACATTTTCAACACGCCCCCGCCTTGCGGATGGGCCTCTCGCCGCAATACGTTGCCGTCAACAACAAAACCGAGTGAAGGTCAAACCTTCCGGAGGCAACCGATGACGTTGGCGAGGTGGTACGAGCGATGAGCGACGTGCCCATCCTCCTTGAGATGCGCTCCATCACCAAGGAGTTCCCAGGAGTCAAGGCCCTCTCCGACGTCAACCTGGTGGTTCGCGCCGGCGAGATCCATGCCATCTGCGGTGAAAACGGCGCGGGCAAGTCCACGCTGATGAAGGTCCTCAGCGGTGTGTACCCGTACGGCACCTACGACGGCCAGATCGTCTACCAGGGGTCGGAGACGCGTTTCTCCGACATCCGGGCCAGCGAGAACGCCGGAATCGTGATCATCCACCAGGAGCTCGCGCTCATTCCGGGCATGTCGATCGCCGAGAACATCTTCCTCGGCAACGAGCCGCGCAAGCGGGGCGCGATCGACTGGAAGGCCGCGAACCGGATGGCGCTGGACCTGATGGCCCGGGTCGGTCTGCAGGAGGACCCGGACACCCTGATCAAGGACATCGGGGTCGGCAAGCAGCAGCTCGTGGAGATCGCCAAGGCGTTCGCCAAGGACGTGAAGCTGCTCATCCTGGACGAGCCGACGGCCGCGCTGAACGAGGCCGACTCCCGGCACCTGCTGGACCTGCTGCGCGGCTTCCGCTCGCGTGGCATCACCTCGATCATGATCTCGCACAAGCTGAACGAGATCGAGGCGATCGCCGACCAGATCACCATCCTGCGCGACGGCCGGACGGTGGAGACGCTGGACGTCAGGGCCGAAGGGGTCGACGAGGACCGGATCGTGCGGGGCATGGTCGGCCGCGAGCTGAGCAGCCGGTTCCCGGACCACACGCCGAAGATCGGTGAGGTCTTCTTCGAGGTCCGCGACTGGAACGTGCGGCATCCGATCTCCGCCGACCGGCAGGTCTGCAAGAACGAGAGCTTCGTGGTGCGCCGCGGCGAGATCGTCGGCTTCGCCGGCCTGATGGGCGCGGGCCGCACCGAGCTGGCGATGAGCGTGTTCGGCCGCTCCTACGGGGTGTACGAGTCGGGCACGATCATCAAGGACGGCAAGGAGATCGTGCTCAAGTCGGTGGCGGACGCGATCGACCACGGGCTCGCGTACGTCAGTGAGGACCGCAAGGCGATCGGCCTCAACCTGCTCGACGACATCAAGTCGTCGACGGTGGCCGCCAAGCTGTCCAAGATCTCCCACCACGGCGTCCTGGACCAGGTCGAGGAGTACCAGGCGGCCGAGGCGTACCGCAAGGAGTTGCGGACCAAGGCCCCGACGGTCGACGAGAGCGTCTCCAAGCTCTCCGGCGGCAACCAGCAGAAGGTGGTGCTGGCGAAGTGGATGTTCACGGACCCGGACCTGCTGATCCTCGACGAGCCGACGCGCGGTATCGACGTGGGCGCCAAGTACGAGATCTACGGCATCATCCAGCGGCTCGCCGACCAGGGGAAGGGTGTCGTCATCATCTCCTCGGAGTTGCCTGAGCTGATCGGGCTCTGCGACCGCATCTACACCGTGTTCGAAGGTGCCATCACGGGCGAGATCGCCCGGGAGGACGCCACCCCGGAAAACCTCATGAAGCAGATGACCTCGACGAAGAAGATGCTGACACGATGAGCCGATTGAAGGACCTTCAGAAGAACCTGTTCGGAGGCACCACCTCCAACGCTCGCCAGTTCGGGATGATCTTCACCCTGGTGGCGATCGTCGTCCTGTTCCAGATCTTGACCGATGGCCTGACTCTGCGGTCGGACAACCTGATCGCGCTGTTCCAGCAGAATTCGTACATTCTGATCCTGGCCATCGGCATGCTCATGGTGATCGTCGCCGGGCACATCGACCTCTCGGTCGGCTCCGTGGCCGCATTCGCCGGCATCCTGGTGGCGAAGGCGATGGCCGACTGGTCACTGCCCTGGCCCCTCGCCATCCTCTTCGGCCTCGGGATCGGCGCGCTGATCGGCGCCTGGCAGGGCTTCTGGGTGGCCTACATCGGGGTGCCAGCGTTCATCGTGACCCTGGCCGGCATGCTGCTCTTCCGCGGCGGCAACCAGTTCATCGGTAACGCGAACACCATCCCGGTGCCGGAAGGCTTCCGGGAGATCGGCTCCGGCTTCCTGCCCGAGTTCGGGCCGAACACCGGCTACAACAACGCCACGCTGCTACTCGGTCTGGCCGCGGCGGTGGCCGTGGTGTGGCGCGAGCTCCAGGCGCGCAAGACCCGCCGGGCGATGGACGCCGATCCGGCCCCGATGTGGATCTCGATCCTGCGCATGGCCGTCATGGTCGGGGTGATCGCCTTCGCCGCGCTGCGCTTCGCCAGCGGTCGCGTCGGCACCAGCTTCCCGATCTCCGGCATCATCCTGGTCGCGCTGGTCCTCGCGTACTCCTTCTACACCCGCAACACGGCCGGCGGCCGGCACATCTACGCGGTGGGCGGCAACTCCCGGGCGGCCGAGCTGTCCGGTGTGAAGCTCAAGCGGGTCAACTTCTTCGTCATGATGAACATGTCCGTCCTGGCAGCCCTGGCCGGCATGATCTTCGTGGCCCGTTCGGCGGCCTCCGGCCCGCAGGACGGCAACGGCTGGGAACTGGACGCGATCGCCGCGGTCTTCATCGGTGGCGCGGCCGTCTCCGGCGGTATCGGAACCATCAGCGGCTCGATCGTTGGTGGTCTCGTCATGGCCGTGCTCAACAACGGCCTGCAACTGATGGGCGTGGGCACCGACCGCGTCCAGATCATCAAGGGCCTGGTCCTGCTGCTGGCCGTCGCGATCGACGTCTACAACAAGAGCCAGGGGCGCTTCTCCGTGATCGGGAGCATCACACGCTCCTTCAAGCGGGACGCACCCACCACCCCCGTTTCACCGCCCGACGCGGAGCGCGAGCCCGCCACGGCACCGGTGCCCGGACCACGGGCCACCGACCTCTCCTCCGTGTCACCTCTCCAGAAGGGCAAGTAACTTCCCATGCGTAGATTCTTCGGCAAGTCGGTGGCCATCGGTGCCGTCGCCATGCTGGCTCTCACCGCCTGCGGCTCCGGCCGCGACGAGGAGACCGGCGGCTCCAACGGTGACGCCAAGGGCTTCGCGGCGAACTCCCTGATCGGTGTCGCCCTGCCGGCCAAGACCTCGGAGAACTGGGTCCTCGCCGGTGACCTGTTCAGCAACGGTCTCAAGGAGGCCGGTTTCCAGAGCGACGTGCAGTACGCGGGTGCGTCGACCACGGTCGCCGACCAGCAGGCTCAGATCACCGCCATGGTGACCAAGGGCGCCAAGGTCATCGTCATCGGCGCGACCGACGCCGCGCAGCTGTCGACCCAGGTCGCCGCGGCCCACCAGGCCGGCGTGAAGGTCATCGCGTACGACCGGCTCATCACCAACACGCCGGACCTCGACTACTACGTCGCGTTCGACAACTTCAAGGTCGGCGAGCTCCAGGGCCAGGCCCTGCTCGAGGGCATGAAGGCCAAGAAGCCGAACGGCCCGTACAACATCGAGCTGTTCTCCGGCTCGCCGGACGACAACAACGCCGGTGTCTTCTTCAACGGCGCGATGAGCGTGCTCAAGCCGGAGATCGACAAGGGCAACGTGGTCGTCGCCTCGAAGCAGACCGACGTCAAGCAGACCGCCATCCAGGGCTGGAAGGCCGAGGGTGCGCAGGCCCGCATGGACCAGCTGCTGACCTCGACCTACGGCAACAAGGAGCTGGACGGCGTCCTCTCCCCGAACGACACCCTGGCCCGCGCGATCATGACCTCGATCAAGGGTGCTGGCAAGCAGGTCCCGGTCGTCACCGGTCAGGACTCCGAGGTTGAGTCGGTCAAGTCGATCGTCGCTGGCGAGCAGTACATGACGATCAACAAGGACACGCGGAACCTGGTCAAGGAGACCATCAACATGGTCAAGGCCCTCCAGGCCGGTAACACCCCGCAGGTGAACGACACCAAGTCCTACAACAACGGCAGCAAGGTCGTCGACACGTACCTGCTCCCGCCGGTCGCCGTCACCAAGGCCAACGCGGCTGAGGCGTACGCCAACGACCCGAAGCTCGCGCCGCTCACCAAGTAAGCACCACACGGTAGGCAGCAACGCCGATGGGTCCCGGATCTCCTCTTCCGGGACCCATCGTCGTCCTGGCACCCCCGCACCACCCGCCGCCGACCCGGAAGGAGGTCTGACCGTGGAAACACCCGTCCGGTCCAGGCCAGCCGGCGTCGGCCGCAACCCCGAATCCCCGCTGCCCTCGGTCCCCGGCGCCAGCCAGGAGGAGATCCGGCGGCAGAACCTCGGCGCCGTCCTGCGCTACGTCCACCTGCACGGGCCGACATCCCGGGCCGAGCTGACCAGCCGGCTCGGCCTCAACCGCAGCACCATCGGTGCCCTCGCGGCCGACCTGGTCGCCAGTGGCCTGGTCACCGAGGAGGCGCCGACCACCGCCCGCCGCGCCGGCCGCCCCTCGCTGGTGGTCAGCCCTCGCTCCGACCGGGTCTACGCGCAGGCGCTGAGCATCGACGCGGACCGACTGCGCGCCGCCCGGGTCGGCCTCGGCGGGCGCATCCTCGATCTGCGCGAGGTCGCCCGACCCGTCGGCATGTCGGCGGTCGACGCCGTCGGCCCGCTCGCCGACCTCGTCCGCGACATGGAACGCTGCGTGGCCGCCGACGCGCTGCTGGTCGGCGGCGCGGTCGCGGTCACCGACACCACCCGTGACGCGGACGACAGGATCCGGATCGTCGGCATCGACGGGACCCTCGGCGCCGCGCTCGAGGCCGAACTCTCCGCCGGCCCGGGTTTCGTGGCCGGCGACCTGGCCGACATCGCCGGCCTGGCCGAGCACGTCCGCGGCGTGGCGGCGGGCGTCGACGATCTCATCTACCTGCACGGCGGCCTCGGCATCAGCGCCGGCATCATCGTGGGTGGCCGGCTGATGATCGGGCACCGGGGCCACAGCGGCAAGGTTGGCCACATGGTGGTCAACCCGAACGGGCTGCCCTGCGGGTGCGGCTCACGCGGCTGCTGGGAGACCGAGATCGGTGAGAACGCGCTGCTGCGGCACGCCGGCCGGGACCCCGGCGACCGCGCGGCGGTGGCCGAGGTGCTGCGCGCGGCGGCGGACGGAGACCGGACCGCGCGAGAGGCGGTCGAGCGGGTCGCCGACTGGCTCGGCTTCGGCGTGGCCAACCTGGTCAACGTGGTCAACCCGGACGCCGTGGTGTTCGGCGGCTCGCTGCGCGACATCTTCACCGCCGGGGCGGACACGGTCCGCAGCCGGCTGGGCGCCATGCCGCTACCGGTCTCCCGCGAGCACCTGCGCCTGGAGGCGGCGGCGCTCGGCCCGGACGCCGTCCTGATCGGCGCCGCCGAACTGGCCTTCGACAAGCTGCTGGCCGACCCGCTGAACGTCGGCGTCGCCGGCCACGTGGGGCCCGTCGACCCGGCGTAGCCGCAAGCGCCTGCTGCGGCCGATGCGGCACGTCCTCGACGGCGCTGGTGCCGGGCCGGGTGGCCGGCACGCGGAGTGCGGCTGATCGGGCTCATCGATCACCTCGAACAGATCACCGTCATCAACCGACGGGAATGCCATGTGCCCATCGCTGCCGTAGGTGCTACCGTACGTCGTACGACAGCGGCGACGGCGGCATCGAGGGGGAGCGAAATGACGACCGGTGAGGACGCGATAGTCGCGCAGGGGCTGCGCAAGCGGTACGGGGACCGGCACGCGCTGGACGGCTTCGACCTGCGGGTCCGGGCCGGCACGGTGTACGGCCTGCTGGGCCCGAACGGTGCCGGCAAAACCACTGCCGTACGGATCCTGTCCACCCTGCTCCGCTTCGACGAGGGGCGGGCCGAGGTGGCCGGGTTCGACGTGGCACGCCAGCCCGAGCAGGTGCGCTACCGCATCGGGCTGGTGGGGCAGCAGGCTGCGCTGGACGAGATGCTCAGCGGCCAGCAGAACCTCGTCATCTTCGGCCGACTGTTCCACCTCGACCCGAAGGCGGCTCGGCGGCGCGCCACCGAGTTGCTGGAACGGTTCGGCCTCGCCGACGCCGGTGAGCAGCCGGTGAAGGCGTACTCGGGTGGCATGCGCCGGCGGCTGGACCTCGCCGCCGGGATGATCCTCACCCCGTCGGTGCTCTTCCTCGACGAACCCACCACCGGTCTGGACCCGCGCGGTCGCAACGAGGTCTGGGAGTCGGTCCGGGAGTTGGTCCGCGCCGGCACCACCGTCCTGCTCACCACCCAGTACCTGGACGAGGCCGACCAGTTGGCCGACCGGGTCTCCGTGGTCGACGCCGGCCGGGTGATCGCCGAGGGCACCCCGGACGACCTCAAGGGCCGCCTCGGCGGCGACCGCCTCGACCTGGTCCTCCGCGACCGCGCCGATCTCGCCGCCGCCCTGCCGCGGCTGCGGCAGGTGGTCGGGGTCGAGCCGACGGTCGACCACGACCGGCGGCTGCTCAGTGCCCGGATCGGGGACCGGGCCGCCACACTCGCCGCCGTGCTACGGGCGCTTGACGAGGGCGGCGTGCAGGTGGCGGACATCGCGCTGCGCCGCCCCACCCTGGATGAGGTGTTCCTGCACCTCACCGGGCATCGACCGCAGCCCGCCGAGGACGGCGGCGCCGAGGCGGTCGGTGTGCCCGCCGACAGCGCGGAGGTTTCGGCGTGACCAGTCTGACCCTGCCCGGCACCGGATCGCCGGCCCACCGGCCCGGCCGTCCCACCCTGCTGGCCGACAGCGTCACGCTGACCCGGCGGGGCCTAGCCCACTGGCGCCGCGATCCCGGGCCGCTGATCGGCTCGCTCGGCTTCGACATCCTGATCGTGCTGATGTTCGTCTACCTCTTCGGCGGCGCGTTGGAGGTGCCGGGGGGCGGGAGCTATCGGGAGTTCCTGCTGCCCGGCATGTTCGTGATGACCATGGTGTTCGGCATCAGCCTCACCACCATCGCCGTCTCGGCCGACCTGGACCGCGGGGTGACCGACCGCTTCCGGTCGATGCCCGTCTCGCCGCTGGCCCCGCTCATGGGTCGGGCGGCGGCCGACATGATGTTCGCCTTGGTCACCCTCGTGGTGATGCTGTTGGCCGGTCTGGCGCTCGGGTGGCGGGCGCACGGCGGTGTCGGCGACACGCTGGCCGCGGTGGGGCTGATCCTGCTGCTGCGGTTCGCCCTGGTCTGGGTCGGCATCTTCCTGGGCCTGGTGATGCGGGGCCAGCAGGCGGTGGCCGGGGTGCAGATCCTGGAGTTTCCGCTCGGCTTCCTGTCCAACGCGTTCGTGGCGCCGTCCACCATGCCCGCCTGGCTGGGCACGGTGGCCGAGTGGAACCCCCTGTCGGTGACCGTCGGCGCGACCCGTGAACTCTTCGGCAACGCCGGCTGGGGTGGCGACTCCTGGGTGGTCCAGCAGTACCCGTGGCTGGCCGTCGTGTGGCCAGTCGTGCTGGTCGCCGTCTTCCTGCCGCTCTCGGTGGCCCGCTACCGGCGGCTGGGTGGTTGAACCGGGGCTTGTCGAACGTCGTAGGTCACGATTGTCGGGTCGGTGGGCGGCCGCCCATCGACGATCCATCAGGAGGCAGAGTGCCGTTCGTGGTCGTCTTCACCCCGGGCGACCCGCCCCGCGCCGGCACGGTCCACGTCCACCATCCGTCCGCCGACGCGCTGCCCGAGGAGTTCGACGGGTTCGGCGAGGGCGGCGAGCTGGGGCTGGTCCTCCCGCGCGGCGGCCGGCCGGAGCTGTGCACCGTCCCGGTCCGGTCCATCCCGGTGGGCGACGCGGTCCGCCGGCTGGTGGCGTTGCGCGACGCCGACCAGCTCGAGCCGGCCGCCGCGTTCTGGTCGGCGGTCGCGGTCACCGGGCTCCACCTCGTCGCCCGAGGGCGAATCCTGCCCGGAGTGTCACCGCAGGGGTACGACGGCTGGCGCGCCGGCCCGTTCGACGTCGAGGACATGCGACGTATCCGGGCGTTGGCCTCCGCGATGCCCCCGACGGCGCGCGCGGTGCCGCTCGACCCCACGGCGCGACGGCTGGTCCTCCCCGACCCGGAGGAACTGGTCCGCGCCTTCCTCGACGCGGTGGCCGACACGCTGCCGCGTACCCCGGCCGCGCCCTGGCTCACCGGCGATCCCCGCTTCACCGCCCCGGCGCCCCAGCCGGCCGAGGAACTGCGCGGCTGGGCCAGGCAGGTCTCCGCCGGGGTGGACACCGGCCTGCGAGTGGCGCTGCGCGTGGAGATGCGGGGGGATCTCGACACCACCGCGCCCAGCGCCGTGGTCCGGCTGCGCAGTCTCGCTGACCCCACCCTGGTCAGCGACGCCGAGGCCCTCTGGGCGGGCGACCAGCACGGTCTCGGCGACCGGGCCACCGTGGAGGCGATGCTCGCCGTGCGACGCGCGGCCGCGCTGTGGCCGCCGCTGGAACGCCTCCTCGACGAGGCCGCGCCGGTCGAGCTGGAGCTGCTCGACGAGGATCTGGTCGACCTGTTCGACGGCGCCGAGGCACGGCTGGTCGCGGCCGGCATCGACATCGAGTGGCCGGCGCAGCTCTCCCGCGCGCTCGCCGCCCGGGTGCTGGTCAGTTCCCCACCGGAGCAGCCCGCCGACCCGGCGGCCTTCTTCCGTTCCGCCGCGCCGCTGCCGCTGAGCTGGCAGCTGACCCTCGCCGGGGTGCCGCTGACCGACGCCGAGGCGGACCTGATCGCGGTCGCCCGGCCGATCGTCCGGCTGCGCGACGGGTGGGTTGCGGTTCCACCGGAGCTGGCCCGCCGGGCCGCCGAGCGCCGGCTCACCCCGCTCCCGGCGTACGACGCCCTGGCGGCGACCCTGACCGGCAGCACCGAGGTGGCCGGCGAGCGGGTCGACGTGGTGGCCGACGGGTGGCTGGACGCGCTGTGTGAACGGCTCGCCGACCCCGACCGGGGGCCGGAGCCGCTGACCCCGCCGGCCGCGCTCGCCACCACTCTGCGCGGGTACCAACTGCGTGGGCTGCGCTGGCTGGAGCGGATGACCTCGCTCGGGTTCGGTGGCTGCCTCGCCGACGACATGGGCCTGGGCAAGACGGTCACCGTCGTGGCCCTGCACCTGCGCCGCCAGCTCGACCGGGCCACCGCCGGCGCGACCCTGGTGGTCTGCCCCGCCTCGGTGCTCGGCACCTGGGAGCGGGAGATCCGCCGGTTCGCCCCTGGCACGCCGGTACGCCGCTTCCACGGCAGCACCCGGTCGCTCGCCGAGCTGGCCGACGGGATCGTGCTGACCAGCTACGGCACCATGCGCCTCGACGCCGACACCCTGACCACCCAGCGCTGGGGGCTGGTGGTCGCGGACGAGGCGCAGTACGTGAAGAACAGGCTCAGCGGCACCGCGAAGGCCCTGCGGACGATCCCGGCCCAGGCCCGGGTCGCGCTCACCGGCACCCCCGTGGAGAACGACCTCACCGACCTGTGGGCGATCCTCGACTGGACCACGCCCGGCCTGCTGGGCACGGCGGGGGAGTTCCGCGCGACCTGGGCCCGGCCCATCGAGGTGGACCGGGACTCCGCGAGCGTCGGCCGGCTGTCCCGCCTGGCCCGCCCCTTCCTGCTGCGCCGCCGCAAGACGGACCCGGGCATCGCCCCCGAGTTGCCGCCCAAGACGGTCACCGACCATCTGGTCCCGCTGACCGCCGAGCAGACCGCCCTCTACGAGAAGGTGGTCGACGAGGTGCTGGCCGAGATCCGGGCCAGCGGCACCGGCATCGCCCGGCGCGGCCTGGTGCTCAAACTGCTGGTCGGGCTGAAGCAGGTCTGCAACCACCCGGCGCACTACCTGAAGGAGGCGCACGGTCCGCTGCGCGGCCGGTCGGAGAAGCTGCACCTCCTCGACGACCTGTTGGACACCATTCTCGCCGAGGGTGGCGGTGCGCTGGTCTTCACCCAGTACGTGCGGATGGCCCGGCTGCTGGCCCGGCACCTGGCCGAGCGGGGCGTACCGGCGCAGCTGCTGCACGGCGGCACGCCGGTGTCGCGGCGCGAGGAGCTGATCCGCCGGTTCCAGGCCGGCGAGGTGCCGGTCTTCCTGCTGTCGCTCAAGGCGGCCGGCGCCGGCCTGACCCTGACCCGGGCCGACCATGTCATCCACTACGACCGCTGGTGGAACCCGGCCGTCGAGGAACAGGCCACCGACCGGGCCCACCGGATCGGGCAGACCAGGCCGGTGCAGGTGCACCGGCTGATCGCCCAGGGCACCCTGGAGGAGCGCATCGCCGCCCTCCTGGAGGCCAAGCGAGCCCTGGCCGACGCCGTGCTCAGCGGCGGCGAGACCGCCCTGACCGAGCTGTCCGACGCCGAGTTGCTCCGGCTCGTCCGGCTCGGCGACCAGGAACGAGGGGATGGGACGTGACTGGCGACGAGGAGTTCGACGACCTGTGGGACGACGACGCCGAACCGGTGCGGGACGACGGACGGGCCCGCAGCTTCCCGGCCTTCGCACCGGACCGGCGGATCGGCCGGACGTTCGCCGCCACCTGATGGGGCACCGCCTGGATCGACGCCATGGAGCGGGCCGCGCTCGACCGTGGGCAGCTGAGCCGGGGTCGCCGGTACGCGCTCGCCGGTCAGGTCGGCCCGATCACAGTGAGTCCGGGCCGGATCTCCGCCCCGGTCCATGACGGCGACCCGGACCGTCCGCACGACACCGTGGTGCGCGTCGGCCCGCTCTCCGAGCGCCAGTGGGACCGTCTGCTCGACGCGCTCGCCGCGAAGGCCGGCCACATCGCCGCCCTGCTCGACCGGGAGATGCCGCCCGAGCTGGTCAACACCGCCGAGGACGCCGGGGTACGCCTGCTGCCCGGCTACGGCGACCTGGAACCGGAGTGCGAATGCCCGTCCTGGGACCAGCCCTGCCGGCACGCCGCAGCGTTGGCCTACCAGACGTCCTGGCTGCTCGACCGCGACCCGTTCGTGCTGCTGCTGATCCGCGGGCGGGCCGAGACCGAGCTGGTGGAGGAGCTGCGCCGGCGCAACGCCCGACGGCACATCGCGGTGGCGGACGCCGCCGCCCCGGTCGGCACCCCGGCGGAGGAAGCCTGGGCCGCTGCCCCGGCGCCGCTACCTGCACCGCCCGCGCCGGTGCCCGGCGCACCGCTGGCGCTCGCCCCGATCCTCGCCGGACACTCCGCGCCCGGCGTCGATGCCGAGGCGCTCGGGCTGCTCGCCGCCGACGTCGCTTCCCGGGCCCGGCACCTGCTCGCCGCCACCCGCGCGGAGCTGCTCGCGCCGGAGCCCGACGCCTGGCCGGACGCCGTCCGGCTGGCCGCCAGCGTGCCGCGCTCGCCGGCCGTCGAGCGGCTCGCCGAGGCCAGCGGGCGAGCGGCAGAGCTGCCCCGGGCCGTCCGGGCCTGGGAGTACGCCGGCCCGGCCGGCGTGGCCGCCCTCGACGCGGTGTTCACCCCGCCGCCCGAGGTGACCGCCCGGACCACCGCGGCGCTGCGTGCGGTGGTGGACGGCGACGTCAAGTCCTGGCGCAACCGGTGGACCGTCGGCCGGGACGTGCAGTTGCGCCACGGCCCGGACGGACGCTGGTATCCGTTCCGGCGCCGTGCCGGTGCCTGGTGGCCAGCGGGCCCGCCCCGCACCGATCCGACCGACGCCCTGCTCGACCTGCCGCCGGAGGGGTCCGACACCGAACGCCGGTGACGTACCCGCTGCCCCCGCGGGCCGCCGGTGCCCCTGCCGGCGTTCGACCAGGCGCAGGTGCGGGACTCCGACCGGACAGGCGGCGGGGCCCCCGGGCCCCCCCCCCGGGGGGCCCCCCGGGCCCCCCGGGGGGCGCCCCCCCCCCCCGGCCGCGGGGGGGGGGGGGGGGGGCGGGGCG
>NZ_JBIAYP010000004.1:10374-142149 GCF_042897975.1 Micromonospora sp. NPDC000668 | reverse complement strand
CCACGGCGGGTCCCGCCCCCGCGCCCCCCGGGGCCCGGGGGCCCCCGGCCGGCCCCCCCCCCGGGCGCGGGGGGGGGGGGCCGCCGGGGGGGGGGCCCCCCCGGGGCCCCCCCCCCGGGGGGCCCGCCACGGATCAGCCGGCGGGGCGCAGCACCCGGCCCGGTCCGGCGGCGTTGTCGGCGGCGGCCTGGCTGCGTTGGGTGCCGGTGACGCAGACGTCGTCGCCCAGGAACGCCTCGCGCCACACGTAGCCAGCGACGCAGGTGTGCGGCCCGTACGGTCCGTTGACCCAGCGGCTCGCGGCGGCCGCGTTGTCCGCGAGCACCTGGGAGCGGGTTGCGCCGGTCACGCAGACGTAGTCGGACTGGTCGCTGTCGCGCCAGACGTACCCGCTGACGCAGCTGTTCGGGCCGAACACCAGCCGGGCGGGATTGCGCCGCGACGCCGCGGCGGCGTTGTCGGCGGCGGCCTGGCTGCGCTGGGTGCCGGTGACGCAGACGTCGTCCCCGGCGTACGCCTCGCGCCACACGTAGCCGGCGACGCAGGTGTGTGGCCCGTACGGTCCGTTCACCCAGCGGCTCGCCGCGGCGGCGTTGTCCGCCCACACCTGGCCGCGGGTGGCGCCGGTAACGCAGACCAGGTCACCGGGGCGGGCCTCGCGCCACACATACCCCTGCAGGCAGCGGTTGACCACATCGGTGGTGACGGTCACCGAGGCGGCATTGCCGGAGACCCAGTTCACGCCGATCTGCACACCGTTGGCGTTGACCGACTGCGCCGGCCCGCCGCCGGGCCCGGTACGGAGCAGGGTGGGGGTGCCGTTGCGGACCTCATGCAGCAGCACGGTGTCGCCGGGGATACCGGCGCTCCAACCGGTCTTCCGGCGGAACTCGATGGTGTAGTAGTGGAACAGGTCGGCCGGGTCGAACGGGATCCGGATCAGTTGCGGGCCACTCGCGGCGGGCACCTCCAGCGGCGCCATGGTGAGGGTGCGCGATCCGATGCCGTCGGCGGCCATGGTGAAGATCCGGTTCTTGGGCAGCCAGCCCAACTCGTCGCGGTGGGGCCCGTTGAGCCCGACCGCGCTGGTGCCGTAGTTCGCGGTGCCGAAGGCGTAGATGTGCATGGCGCTCATCTCGTCCCACGGGTCGTCGTACTCGCCCGGCTGGGACCATGGCGCGTTCTGGTACGTGGTGTCGTTGGAGAACGAGTGCCCCAGGTTGTATCCGTGCAGCATCTCGTGCGCGGCGAAGCCGACGTTCCAGGCGCCCGGGTCGAGCAGCACCCGGCCACCGGCCGCACCCGAATCCACCCAGTCGTTGAGCATGACCGCGATCCGGTTCCCGGCGGGCACCGCGTAGCCGGCGGTCGCCGCGGTGTCCACGCAGCGCTGGATCCGGGTCCACCGGTCGATCGACTGGAACTGCGCCAGCGTGTACGGCATGGTGTACCAGCCTCGAACGACCGAGCCCGCCAGCGACACCCGCCCGCCGGACTGGTCGGCCAGGTAGTCCGCCACCCCGCCGGTGCCGATCCCGGCCGCGGTGAGGAAGTTGGCGAAGTGCGACGGCGGTTGCGGCTCGGCCGGCTTGTCGCTGAACTTGCACAGCAGCACCGACCAGGCGGTCGCGTTGCGGATCGGGCTGGCGGTCGCCGGGGCGGCCGGCAACGCCACCGCGCCCAGCACGGCGCAGGCGAGCGCCACGGCCGACGCGGCGACCCGACGGAGGATTCTGGACTTCACTCGTGCGCTCCCATCCCTGCGGCCCGGCCGACCCGGCCCTGAGGTCCACATCGGAGCACCAAGTGTGATCGGATGGGCACTTTCAGTCGCGTTGGCGACGGGCCGGAATCCGACTTCACGTTCCCGCGCAATGTCGGGCGTCGCCGTTAGGCTCGGCGACGTGGTGGTGCACCAGCTCGATCGGGCGCAGGCGCGGCGGATCGCCGTCCGGGCCCAACTGCTGGCCGCCCAGCGGCCGACGGACCTGCTGACCGTGGTGCGTCAGCTGACGCTGTTGCAGATCGACCCGACGGCCGCCGTCGCGCCGAGCGCCGACCTGGTCGCCTGGAGCCGACTCGGCTCGTCGTACCAGCCAGCCGAGTTGCGGCAGGCGCTGGAGCGGGACCGGACGCTCTTCGAGCACCAGGCGATGGTGCGGCCGATGGACGATCTGCGGCTCTATCTCGCCGCCATGGCGACCTGGCCCAGTTACGAGCGCCCGCGCGAGTGGCTGCGCGCCAACGACTCGTTCCGCCGGGACGTGCTCGACCTGCTCGGCCGCTCCGGGCCGCTGCTCTCGCGCGACATCCCGGACACCTGCGTGGTGCCCTGGCCGTCGTCGGGGTGGACCAACAACCGCAACGTCACCCAGATGCTGGAGTTCCTGGTCCTGCGGGGAGAGGTCGCGATCGCCGCCCGCCAGGGCCGACAGCGCCTCTGGGACGTGGCGGAGCGGGTCCACCCAACGGGCACGCCCGTCGTCCCACTGGAGCAGGCGCACCGACTCCGCAACGAGCGGCGGCTGCGGGCGTTGGGCATCGCGCGGGAGAAGGCGGTGGCTGTCCCCGGCGAGCCGGCGGAGGTCGGTGACGCCGGTGAGCCGGCGGTCGTCGAGGGCGTCCCGGGCGTCTGGCGGGTCGACCCGGCTGCGCTCGGGCAACCGTTCACCGGGCGTACCGCGGTGTTGTCGCCCTTCGACCGGCTGGTGCACGACCGGGTCCGCCTCGCGGACCTGTTCGAATACGAGTACGTGCTGGAGATGTACAAGCCGAAGGCCAACCGGCGGTGGGGCTACTTCGCGTTGCCGATCCTGCACGGCGACCGGCTGGTCGGAAAGGTCGACGCCACGGCCGACCGCCGGCGCGGCACGCTCACGGTGCACGCCATCCACGAGGACGTGCCCTTTACGGCGGAGGTGACCCGGGCCGTGCACGACGAGCTGCACGACCTCGCGTCCTGGCTGAAACTGACCGCCGAGGGCCTGCGCTGACGGGTGATCGCCGGGCCCCGCGGCCCCGGCGATCACCCGCTGCCGGGTTACGCGATCCGGCGGACCCGGCGGATGGCCAGGTAGAGCAGGAGCAGCGCGAGGGCGACGAAGATTCCCGTCTCGATGCCCTGGAACAGCCAGAACCGGTCCGCCGGCTGGTAGAGCTGCCAGTTGTACGCGCCCGGCTCGAGACCCAGCTCGGCGCCGCAGGTCCGACCGTCCGGCCCCTTTCCGCCCGGCGGGCACTGGATTCGGGTGTCCTCCGCGATCATCGTCCCGTCGGGGTTCCGGACGCCCTGGGCGAGGATCCAGTCCCCCCGGCCCATCTCCGGTGTCCCGTCCCCCTCGATCGGGAAGGTCTGGGTGCGGGCGGGCTGGTAGTGCGGTCGGGCCAGGACCGCCACCGCCGCCCGTACGCCGATGAATCCGGCCAGGGTGATGCCCATGGCGGGCAGCATCCGCTTCCAGACGGTGCCGGCGAAGATGCCGAGCGCCACGGCGAAGAGGGTGTAGCCGATCGGGGCGACGCCCTGGAGGTCGAAGACGATCAGGCCGAGTCGGCCCTCGTGCGCGGACTGGGTGAGCGGCTCGACCCACCACGACATGCCCAGCCCGTAGCACACCGCGAGGATCACGACGGCCGCGCCGACCAGCCCGAACTTCACCAGCGCCCAGCGGTTCCGGCCGACGCCCTGGGTCCAGACGAACCGGTGCGTGCCCTGCTCCACCTCCCGGGCGACCAGCGGGGCGCCCCAGAACAGGCCGACCAGCACCGGCAGCGTGATCAGCAGCACGGCCACCAGGTTGAGGCTGCCGTACCGGTTGGTGAAGCGGTGGAAGGCCGCGTCGCAGCCGTCCCGGGTCGCCGCGGCCACGTTCGTGTCGTTCAGTTGGCGTACGCACTCCGCCAGCCCGAGATCGGCGAAGCTGTTCCGCATCGACAGGCCGATCGGCACCAGCAGGGCGGCCAGCGCCACGAACCCCAGCAGGGTGAACAGTGCCTGCTTGCGGTGTTGCCGCCAGGTCAGCCAGATCATGCCGGCACCCCCCACTCGCTGTGACTGGTCTGCGTGTTGCCGTCGGCCAGGTAGGCCAGGATGACGTCCTCCAGGCCGACCTCGCGCACCGTCCAGGCCGGATCGGTGACCGGACCGTCGGCGCGGACGAGCAGCGTGGACTGTCGGTCGGTGTGGCTGGCCCGGATGACGGCGGCGACGCCCCCGATCGGGCCGCCGTCGTGCCGTGGGCCGACCAGCTGCCGGTGCCCGGCGACCAGGTCGTCGACCGCGCCGGCGAGCTGCACCTGGGCGGCGTTGAGCACGATCAGGTAGTCGCAGACGCGTTCCAGGTCGGCCAGCAGGTGCGAGGAGAGCAGGACGGTGGTCCCGGAGTCCGCCACGCTGCCCATCAGCGACTGGAGGAACTCCCGCCGGGCCAGCGGGTCGAGGCTGGCGACCGGCTCGTCGAGCAGCAGCAGCCGGGGCCGCTTGGCCAGCGCCAGGGCGAGCGCCACCTGGGCGCGTTGCCCGCCGGAGAGTTTGCCGACCGGCCGATCTGGCGGTATGCCGAGCTGGGCCAGCCGATTGCGGGCCAACTCGGCGTCCCACCGCCGGTTCAGCTTGCCGCCGGCGGTGACCAACTCGGCTGCGGTGAAGTCCCGGTACAGCGGGGTGTCCTGTGCGACGAAACCGATGTCGGCCAGGCCCTCCGTGTCGCCGTACGGCGATCTGCCGAACACGCGTACCGCTCCCGCGTCGGGCTTGAGCAGCCCGACGGCCAGGTGCAGCAGCGTGCTCTTGCCGGCACCGTTCGGCCCGACCAGCGCGGCGATCCGGCCGGCCGGCAGGTGCAGCGAGCAGTCCCGCAACGCCCAGGTCCTGCCGTACCGCTTGCCCAGCTGGTCGGCCTCCAAGACCATGTCCATCCTCTGTCCTCTCGTTCCGTTCACGCCACCGCCTCGCGGTGGCGCGAGCGCTGGCTGCTGTGCCTGATGGTTCGCACGCTGTGCTCGCTCACGCGGGCTCCTTCTGTGGGGCTTCGTCGGCGAGGGTGGCTCGCAACGTGGTCTCCACCAGGGCGACGACGTCCTCGGCCGTGAGGCCGGCGGCCTGCGCCCGGTGCAGCCACGCCACCAGGTCTTCACGCAGCTCGGCCTGGTTGGGCAGGGAAGCGCCGGCCAGGGTGCGCTGGACGAACGTCCCCACCCCGGGTCGGCCGCCGACCAGACCCTCGATCTCCAGCTCCCGGTACGCCTTCAGCACCGTGTTCGGGTTGATCGCCAGCGACTGCGCGACGTCCCGGACCTTCGGCAACTGGTCGCCCGGCACCAGCAGGCCGACCCGCAGCGCCTGTTTCACCTGCTGCACGAGCTGCATGTAGGTGTTCACCTTCGACCGGCTGTCCAGCACAAACTCGATCACTCGAGACGATCCTTCCTGTTGTCCTACGACAGTAGGACTAATAGACAGCTTCATCGGGAGCCCCACCGCTGTCAAGGGCGGCACCGCAAGTCCCCCCGAACGGGCGAGTCCTCGGGCCTGGTCGGCGGTGCTGGCACCGGTAGGCCACACCTTGGCCCCGACGGGTCAGCCGCCTGGGAAGGGACGGACACGCGATCCGTGCCGGACGGGGAGGTGTTCGATGGTCACCAACGAACTCGTGGTGTCGACGGCGACGCCGCTGCAGGTCGCCCGCGCCCGGGGCCGGGTACGCGGCCGGCTGATCCTGCTCGGCCCGGCGTTCGTCGCGGCTGTCGCCTACGTCGACCCCGGCAACTTCGCCACCAACTCCGCCGCCGGCGCCCGCTACGGCTACCTGCTGGTCTGGGTCGTGGTGGTGGCCAACGTGATGGCCATGCTGGTGCAGACACTCACCGCCAAGCTGGGCCTGGCCACCGGGCGCAGCCTGCCCGAGCTGTGCCGGGAACGCCTGCCCCGGCCGGTGAACCGGATGATGTGGGTGCAGGCGGAGCTGGTCGCGATGGCCACCGACCTGGCCGAGGTGATCGGCGGCGCGGTCGCCCTGTACCTGCTCCTCGGCATTCCCCTGCTGCCCGGCGGGATCATCATCGGCACCGCCGCGTTCGCCGTGCTCGCCCTGCGCTCGCGCGGGTTCCGCGCCTTCGAGATCGCCATCGCCGTGCTGCTCGGCGTCATCGTCCTGGCCTTCGCCGCGAACCTGCTCGCCGCCGGCTCCGACCCGGGCTCCGCCATGGCCGGCCTGGTGCCCCGGCTCCAGGGCACCGACAGTGTGTTGCTCGCCGCCGGCATCCTCGGCGCCACCGTCATGCCGCACGTCATCTACGTGCACTCCGCGCTGACCCGCGACCGCATCCCCGCCGCGAACGACACGGAGCGCCGGACCCTGTTCCGTGGCCAGCGCACCGACGTGCTGCTCGCCCTGACGGCGGCCGGCGCGGTCAACCTCGCCATGCTGCTGATCGCCGCGGCCAGCTTCCGCGGCGGCGGCCCGGCCGGCGCGGACAGTCTGGAGGGGGTGCACGCCGGCCTCGGCCAGACCATCGGCACCGCCGCCGCGTTCGGCTTCGCCATCGCCCTGCTGGTCTCCGGGCTCGCCTCCACCAGCATCGGCACCTACGCTGGCGAGGTGATCATGCAGGGCTTCCTGCGCCGCCGGGTCCCGCTGCTGCTGCGCCGGCTGGTCACCCTGGTGCCCGCGCTGGCCGTGCTCGCCATCGGCCTCGACCCGACCCGTGCGCTGGTGCTGTCGCAGGTCATCCTCAGCTTCGGCATTCCGTTTGCGCTGATCCCGGTGGTCTCCTTCACCCGGCGCCGCGACCTGATGGGCAACCTGGTCAACCACCCGCTCACCACCGTCGCCGCGTCCCTGGTGGCCGTCCTGGTCATCGCGCTCAACGCCTTCCTCCTCTGGCGGGTCGTCGCCGGCTGAGCAGGTCGGGCGGGTCGCGACCAGAGCGTGTAGGCCGGGCCGAAGCGGGTACCGCGTTCGGGCTGGTCGGGGGCGTGACCGGCGACGAGCCGAGGTGCCGTACTGCGGAAGGGTCCTGCCGTGGGGTCAAGCCGGATCGGGTGGATGGCCGGAAGCCGGGTGCGAGCGGATCCGGCCGGCAGCCGGCCGCTGACCAGGCTCGCCACGGCGGGCCTGGCGGCGCAGGCGTTCTTCGAGCTGGGCGCCGGCGTCGGCATGCCGGCGGCCGCCGTCCTGGGCCCGGTGCCCGCCGCCGGGCTGTGGGCACTCGGTACCGGAACGCTGTGGCGGACGGCCGGCAACCGGCCGGCATCCGCCGATGCGGTCTTCGCCGTCTGCAACGGCGTCGGGCTGGCCACGGTGCTCGCCCAGCTGCGCGGCTGGCCGCGCCGGCGGACCCGGCTGGGCGTGCCCTGGCTGCGCGAGTACGAAGGGCTGGGGCCGGAGCTGATGCGGTTCTACAACCCGATCCTGTACGTGTCGGGTGCGGCCGCCCTGGCCGCGTCGCTGCGGGAGAACCGCTCGGCGCCGCGCTACCTGCCGCTGCTGGCGCTCGGCCTGGTGCCGCTGTTCATCGTGACCCAGCACGCCGAGCACTGGCGGTTGCGCGAGGTGGCCCGCCGCCGCCCGGGCTGGTGGAACCGCAGGCTGTGGCAACTGGACTAAACCGCCACCGGCGTGCCTCAGCCGGTGGCCGGCACCGTCACGTCCGCCGGCCCTCGTCGCGGGCGGGGATCTCCTGGCGCTGTTCGAGGACGTCCGCCGCGTCGGCCTCGATCGGAAGCGACGTCGCCTCCTCAAGCGTGCCCGCCGGCAGGGATCCCTGCTCGGCCAGATCGGCCTCGGAGGCCTCCGGGTCCACGTCACCCGACATTCGGTCCGGCGGCCCCATGTCGACCGCGTCCTGCCGTTGCTCCAGGGCGTCCGCCTCCGGCGGGGGAACCGGATCACTCTGCTCGTCCCGATACGTGCTCATCGCGGCCTCCTACCCGGCTGTTGTCGACATGCCGCCGGGCCGCTGCCTACCCGTCACCGTCCCACTCACGCCTGACCACCACGAGCCGGTCGGTTTCCTCGGCCGCCGCTGGCACCGGGCGTCGAACCGGTGCGGGCAGCCCCGGCCGGGGGAGGGGCGGCGCGAGCGTTGGCCCGCGCCGCCCCCGAGGCGGTTGTGCGTCGCGCGGCGTCAGGCTGCCGGCGTCGACCCGCATCGGCCGGAGGTCGCGCCGCCCACGGTGGTGGGGGCGCCGAGATCGACCGGGGTCGGGCCGGAACAGGCCAGCGAGCCCACCCGGCTGCCGGCGAGGGTGGGCGCCGTCGCGGTGCCCGCGCTGGCCAGCACCAGCCGACCGGTCACCCGTGCCCCCACCACCGTGACGTGGTCGGTGGTGCCGGTCAGCGTCACGGCGCCCCGCACGTCGGTGTTCAGCAGCTCGACGGCGGTGGCACCGGTCGACACCAGGCTCCCGGCGATCGAGGACCGCTCGGCGACCAGGGTAGCGCCGGGCCGGACGGTCACCCCGCCCGACACGGTCGCCTCGCGCAGGCAGGTGACACCGGCGGAGACCACCAGCGGGCCGGCGTGCCGGCCGGACACCACGCTGGTGCAGGTCGGCGGCGGCGGGATCAGCGTGGCCACGAATGCGCGGGCCGCGCCGATGTTGCCGACCGCGTCGATGCCCCGGTATTCGATCGTGTGCCGGCCGTAGCCGGGGGACCGCTCGACGAACGGAGACACCGACAGCCCGCCCGAGCCGAGGTTGCCGTAGACCAGGCCGTCCACGTCCGTGCCGGTGGCCGTGAACAGGAAGGGCGACCGGGCATCGGTGGGCCAGCCGTAGTAGTTGTGCCAGCCGTCGCCGTCGAGCCGGAACTCCGAGGTGACCTGCCCGGCGCTGTCGTCGGTGCCGGTCAACCCCATGGTGAACGGGCCGTTGTACACGTACTCGGTGGGCCGGCCGGGCCGGGTGGTGGTGAGCAGCGGCTCGGAGAGGGCGTACTCGACGTCGGGGCGGGTCGCGTCGACCGTCCAGGTGCGGGTCACCGTCTCCCGGGTCACCGGGTCGCTGACCAGGGCGGTCAGCCGGTGGGTGCCGCGCGACAGGCGCAGGGTGCCCAGATCCATGTCCCGATCGGTGCCGGTGTCGGCCACCGGCCGGCCGTCGAGCGACCAGCGCACGCCCGGCACGCGGTTGGTGGGCTGGCTGGGCTGCACGTACACCACGTCGCGCGCGCCGACCGGTCGGTCGGTCGCGGTGGACGCGGTGATCGCCAGCGGCGCCGCCACCGGCGGGGTGCGCGCCCCGGTGTCCACGGTCCAGGAGCGGGTATGGGTCAGCGCGGGCGAGTTTCGGACCGCCGGGTCGCGGACGAACGGGGTCGGGTCGGTCACCGTGGCGGTGACCGTGTGCTGGCCGGGCGCCAGCCGCAGCTTGCGCAGGTCCAGGTGGCGGGCATTGCCGGTACGCGGTACGGCCTTGCCGTCCACCGACCAGGTGACGGCCAGCGCGTGGCTCACCGGGTGCAGGGTGTCCACCCACAGCACCCGGTCCGCGCCGACCGGCTGCTCGGTGGCCGTGCCACCCTGCATGATGCCGACCCGGCCGGCGATCCGCTCGGTCATCCGCTCCCGGCCGACCTGGTCGAAGTAGAAGCCCAGCGACTTCATCATCGAGTGCTGGCTCGGCCGCCACACGCCGCGCTGCAGGTACAACCCACCCTCGTAGCGGCCGATCTCTCCGCCGGCCTCGCTCGGCTCGCCCAGCCAGCGCCACCACTTGGCCCGGGTCTCGCGCATCTGCTGCTCGGTCAGCACCGTGTGGTGCACCGAGTCGGGCTCCGGCCCGGTGTACGTGTCGCCGGGCACCCCACGGCCGTAGTAGTCGTACTCGTCCTGCAACCCGCCGAGGGAGTGCCCGAGCTCGTGCGGGCTGATCAGTGCGGAGAGCGCGTTGCCCCCGGAGGCGGTGGCGTTGCTGCCGCCCGCGCCGCCGTAGGTGCCGCTGTTGGCGAGGGCGATCAGCTGCCGGTTGCCCCGGTTGGTCCCGGCGGCCAGGTCGGCGTACGTGTTCGCCGCCGCGCCGTTGACCGTCAGCAGCCGCTGCACGCTGGCCGGATTGCAGCCACCCCAGAAGCCCATGCCCAACGCGGTGTCCCGCTGTGGCGCGGACAGGCCCGGGTCACAGTCCACCCCGGACTCGGCGGAGACGATCTCGACGGCGTAGACGTTGAAGTAGCTGCGGTAGGACTTGAACGGCTCGATCGTCCACAGCGTGTTGAGGTGCCGGTCCACGTGTGACCGGAAGGTGGGCAGGTCGGCCTCGGTGTAGCCGTCGCCGAGCAGCACCAGGTTGAACCGCTTCGCCGGGTCCCCGGTGACCTGGATCGGCACCACGGTGGCGCTGTCGACCGCTGCGGCGGCGGCCGGTGTGGCGGCCACCACCCCCGCCGCGAGCATCGCCGCGACGCACAACCCCGCTTTGATCCGCACTCTGCGCCCCCTCTGTGTGCCGGGCGGCCCGGTCTGCGACCGGACGCCGTGCCCGGCCGGGGGCCGCTGTCCGCGCCTGCCGTGACCGCGGTCACCTGGGACCGTACCCGGGCACCGTCCGCCGTGTGACCCTGCGCTGCCCGGCGCGTGACCCCGCACCGGGCGTCGACAGTTGTCAGTGGACGTCGTGGCTGACCGACGGGCCCGGCGCCACCAGGAGCGCTGCCACCGCCTCGACGGTCTCCGGATGCCCGGCCAGCAGCGCGGCCACCGCACTCGGGCTCGCGCTCGGATTGCGGGTCGGTTGCCATCCGCCCGGACAGCCGAGCAGCGTGGCCACCGCGTCGACCGCCGCCGGATGGGCGGCGAGCAGTGCGCCCGTCCGTCGCAGCGGCTCGGCGACGGGGACCACCGGCGCGGAGGACGGCGGCGCCACCCACGGCGGCACCCAGGCGTCCAGCTCGGACAGTGCCCCCGGGAAGGTGCGCCCCGCCTCGCGGACCAGCAGCGGCACCAGCTCCGGCCCCTGATCGCGCAACGTGGTGATCAGGGTGGGCAGCCAGGGCAGCAGCACCGGGTCGGGAAGCCGGGCGAAGGCGGTGGACATCGTCTCCACCACGAACGGCGCCAGCCCGGGCACCGGCTCCAGCGCGTGCACGAAGCCGGAGAGGTACTGCGGGAACGCGGGCACCACCAGTGGATTCGCCAGCAGGTCAGCACACCGGGCCCGCAGCTCCGCCAGCGGCAGCAGGCCGAGCTGGTGCCGGGCGGCCCAGAGCAGGGAGACCTTCGCCGGAGCCGTCGGATGCGACTGAGCGACGGCGAGCTCCAGTTGGGACCGGTCGCACCCCAGGGAGAGAGCAAGGCCCTCCATGGCGAACAGGAAGCCGAGCATCGCGGAGACCTGCCGGACCTCGGTCTCCTCCGCCGCGATGGCGGTCGGCAGCAGCGTGCAGTAGTGGGCGTACCCGGTGGTCACGAATGCCTCGCACCAGGCCGGCAGGGTTGGCGCGGTGGCCCGGAGGTGGGCCAGCAGCCGACGGATGCGGCGCAGCACGTCCGGGGCGTCGTCGACCGTGCGCTCGGCGGCGAGCAGGTCGACCGCCCGCTCGCCCAACTCGTCGACCAGGCGCGGGCTGTTGAGCAGCCGAATGGCATCCTCCACGGCGGCGAGCGCGCCGGCCGCGGTGGCCCCGGTGCCGCGTACCGCACGGCGTAACCGCTGCTCAAGCACCTGCTCGACGGTCACCCCCTCGTAACCCAACTCGATCAGGGCGCGTTGATCGCGGCCGAGGGCCAGGTCCCAGCTCTCCTGGACGGAGCGGTGCCCGAGCCGGCGCTCACCCATGATCGGGCGGACTGCGCCGGGCGGCAGCAGGTGCCGCAGCATCCACAGCAGGTCCGAGCAGCCGGCCAGCTCCGGTTGGGCGTGCAGGTCCAGCAGCGCCCGCTGGATGGTCCGCTTCTCCAGGTCCAGCGCGAGCGGCTGGAGCCGGTCGAGCACGTCGCGGGCCAGCGGTGGCAGGGCGTCGTAGCCGACCTGGCCGATCCGGTCGCCGCCCAGCAGGATCTCGCAGAGCCGCCGGACGTCGCGCCGGCCGGGCACCACGTCCTTCTCGATGCAGGTGACCGCGGCGTCGGCGAAGTCGTACGGGGTGGGTCGGGCCCGGTTGCGCAGGGCGGCCAGCAGGACCGAGGTCTCGAAGACGGCGATCGCGTCGGCGGTGCTGGCCAGGTATCCATTGCGCCGGGCCAGTCGGACGATGTCGACGCACCAGCCGCGCAGTTCCGCCTCGTCCAGGCCGTCCAGGACGGGCGCCCCGGCGAGGAAGCCGCTGAGCCGGTCGGCGACCGGTGCGGCCGCGGAGGGGACGGCGGTGGGGGAGGGCGCGACGTCGGGGGAGGAGGCGGCGGCGGAGCGACCGCGCCGGCCACGGGTCGACGTGCCGCGCTGGCCGTCCAACCGGAACGGGGTCAGCCCGTTGCGGCTCACCGCCTTGGTCCAGGTCGCCGCCGCGATCGAGACCGAGCCGGGTGCCAGGCCGAACTGCGCCTCGATCGCCGAATGGCTGGACGGGATGAGGCCGTACCGCCAGCGGGTGGCGGTGCGCGGAGTGATCTCGAAATCCGGGGCGGCCGAGCCGATGCCGAACTGCTCGACCCGGCTCGCGGCATGGAACGCGCCGCAGACGTAGAGGCAGTCGGCGGGGTCGACGCCCGAGGCGGCGAGGTGCTGACGCATCCGTGTCCACATGTAGCGCTCGCGGTCCTCGTCGCGGTCCAGCCGATCGGAGCCGCTCGGGCGCAGCCGCCGGAACAGGCTGCCGATCAACACCATCACCTGCCGGTAGGTGTCGTGGTCGGCGTCGGCGAGCGGCCGTTCGACGTACTGGTCCCACCATTCCGACCAGTGCCGCACCTTGCCGTGGTGCAGCAGGTACGCCTCCAACTCCGCGAACCGGGGCCGCAGGTCGCCGATCTCCACGCCGACCGCGTCACCGTGCAGCGCGGCCTCCTCGCCCGCCCCGCCGGCCGGGCCGATCCCGTCGTCGCCGTCGGCGCGTGGTGTCCACTGGAAGACGTGGTCGGTGGACCGGTCCACCAGCACCAACTCGACCCCTGGGGTCTCCAGCGCGTACGCGATGGCCTGGTATTCCGCCGAGGCTTCGGTGACCGGCGCGACGACGCTGAGCGGGCCCCAGTCGGCCGGAAAGTCGGCCAGTTCCGAGGCGAACGCCTGCACCGCGACCGGCAGCCGGCAGTTGCGCAACTCCCCGAGCAGCGGCTGGAGATCCTCGCACAGCTCCAGGTAGATCACCCGGGGCTGCTTCGCCCGCAGCCGGCGCACCATGGCCAGGCCGGAAGCCGGTGAGTGGTGGCAGACCGGGAAAATCTCCAGCCGCTCGCCGAGGGCCCGGTCGACGTCATCGACGATGCCGGCGAGGATCCCGGCCAGCGCGTCCGGGGAGTCGGCGAACGCGGCGACCGCGTCGGTGAGCTGCTCCCGCAGCGCGCCGAACGGACCGGCGACGGTGGGTGCGGTCATGACAGGGACGCGATCGCCTGACGACCGCCGTCGAGAAAGCCCGCCCACTCCTCGTCGTCCTTGCGGGCCCGGGGCTCCACCACGCCGTGCAGGTACTTGTTGAGGATCGCCAGATCCTCCGGGCTGCGCCGGGCCAGCGACCCGACCAGCGACCCGGCGAGGGTCGCCGCCCGCAGCGTGCGGTCGCCGAAGAACTGGCTGTGCAGGATGGCGTCCTCCAGCACGCCGATCTGCTCGGCGGTGGACAGCGCCGACTCCAACTTTTCGTCGTCACTGGTCGCCGCCGCGGCGCCGGCGCGCAGGTCGGCGAAGCTCTGCAACAGGATGTCCAGCAGGGTGGGCGGCACGTCCAACTCGATCCGGTGCCGCCGCAGCAGCTCCTCGGTGCGGAAGCGGACGATCTCCGCCTCGCTGCGCTTGTTGGTGACCACCGGGATCCGGACGAAGTTGAACCGCCGCTTGAGCGCCGAGGAGAGGTCGTTGACGCCCCGGTCGCGGCTGTTCGCGGTGGCGATGATCGAGAAGCCGGGCTGGGCGAAGACGATGTTGTCCTGGTCCAGCTCGGGGATGGCGACGTACTTCTCGGAGAGGATCGAGATCAGGGCGTCCTGCACGTCGCTCGTGGAGCGGGTCAGCTCCTCGAAGCGGCCGACCACGCCGCGCTCCATCGCCGTCATGATCGGCGATGGGATCATCGAATCCCGGGACTGCCCCTTGGCGATCACCATGGACACGTTCCACGAATACTTGATGTGGTCCTCGGTGGTGCCGGCGGTGCCCTGCACGACCAGGGTGGAGTTGCGGCAGATCGCAGCGGCCAGCAGCTCGGCCAACCAGCTTTTGCCGGTGCCTGGGTCGCCGATCAGCAGCAGGCCGCGATCCGAGGCCAGGGTGACGATGCTGCGCTCGACGAAGCTGCGGTCACCGAACCACTTCTGCGGGATCTCCCGGTCGAGGCCGTCGGCCCGCTCCGAGCCGAGGACGAACAGCCGGACCATGCGCGGGCTCAGCCGCCACGAGAACGGCTTCGGGCCGGTGTCGACCGACTCGAGGAAATCCAGCTCGTCGGCGTACGTGACCTCGGCGGGGGCGCGCAGCATCTCGGTCATGAGGGATGGGTCTCCTAGGTGAGGAAGTTCTTGAGCTCGACGACGAGTTTGCGGATGTGACCGGAGATGACCGGGGTGCCCAGGTCCTTGAAGCGCTGGCGGAACCAGGGGTTGACGCTCTGCTGGCCGGAGCTGCTGACCGAGCCGACCGGGATGACCCGGACGCCGGAGCGATGCACCGCCGCGAGGCCGTCGTAGAGCGGCTGGGACCGGTCGAACTCGTAGAAGTCCGAGATCCACACCAGCACGGTCTGCTTCGGCTCGACGATCTTCGGCCGGGCCAGCGCCAGCGCCACCGGCCCGTCGTTGCCGCCACCCAGCTGGGTACGGAGCAGCACCTCGAACGGGTCGTGCACCCACGGGGTCAGGTCCAGTGCACGGGTGTCGTAGGCGATCAGGTGGACGTCCACCTTCGGCAGCCCGGCGAAGATCGACGCGAGGATGGTGCAGTTGACCATCGAGTCGACCATGGATCCGGACTGGTCCACCACGACGATGAGCCGGGCCGGCGTGGTCCGCCGGGCGGTCTGCCGGTAGTAGAGCCGGTCGACGTAGAGCCGCTCGTCGTCCGGGCTCCAGTTGGTCAGGTTCTGCCAGATGGTCCGGTCGAGGTCCAGGTTGCGGAACACCCGCTTGGGCGGCACCGACCGGTCCAGCGTCCCGACGCTGGTCTGCTGCACCTGCGTCCGGAGTACCTCGGCGACCTCGTCGACGAAGCGCCGGATCAACGCCTTGGCGTTGGCCAGCGCCACCCCGGAGAGGTTGGCCTTGTCCCGGAGCAACTGCTCGATCAGCGACATGCTGGGGGTCAACTGGCTGGCCAGCGCCGGATCGGCCAGCACCTCCCGCAGGTGCATCCGCCGGACCAGGTCGCCCTCCAGACCGGCGAGGATGGCGCCCAGCCCGGTGCCCTGGCGGCGCACCTCGCCGGGCTCGCAGCCGAGCGCCTGCTCGAACCAGCCGGCGTCGGACTGCCAGCGGGCCAACTGCCCGGCACTGACCGACCCGGAACCGGTCGCGAAGACGTTGAGCAGCAGCTTCGACACCAGCGCGGCCCGGCGTACCTCGGACTCGCCGGGCTGGTAGGGGTCGTCACTCGACGCGGCGCCGTCGTCGGTGGACGTGAGCAGCCCGCGCAGCTCGGCCGCGAGCGCCGGGAAGCGTTGCACGATGGTGTCCACCGAGACCGCCGGGTCCAGCAGTGCGGCCGGCAGCCCGAGGTCGTCGACCACGGCCACGCTCGCCAACTCCAGGTTGGGCTGCTCGTCGTGGTCGAACAATCGGGACAGCAGCCGCCAGTAGAGCACCTGGCGGCGGTTGGCATCGGCGAGCCCGCCGGTGGGTTCGTCGTCGGTCATCGGCGCAGCAACCGTCCGGCGCGCTCGCGCAGCACGGCCACGGCGTCGCCCGCCCTGGCCTCATCCTTGGCGATCTTCGGGTCGGTGACGCCGCACGCCCAGTCGCCGTTGTGCGCCTGCACCGGCCGGCGCTTCACGGTGGCTCGTACCGCCAACGGCTGCATCAGCCACCGGCCGCCGTCCCAGCGCAGCAGACCCAGGCAGGCCGACGAGGCGGCGACCAACTCGGCGGTGAGCGGGCCGACGGTCGGCAACCGGTCCACGGCAAGCGCCACCGGCTCGCCGTCCAGCTCGATGGTGAGCGCACCGGCCTGGTCGCGGACCGGGTGGCCCTCGATGAGGACCGGCTCGGCGATGGCGGTCGGGTGCCGGTCCAGTGGGGCGATCGCGGCGGCGCTCGCCCTGGACAGCAGCACCCGGGCGGTGGCGAACGGGTCGGCGGGCTCGTCGAGCTGGACCCGGTCGTCGACCCAGCCCAGGTCGCCGCCGTGCAGCGGTAGGTCGGTGACGGTCAGAGCCCGCCGCTCGGCCAGCGCGGTGAGCAACAACGGATGCGTCGACAGCAGCCGCCACACGGCCGGACCGACGATGGTGTCCACCTTCGCGGCGGTGACCGCGGTGCGGACCAGCCGGGCCGGCCCGCCGCCGGCCGGCTCCAGGATGGCGTGCAGTTGGACCTGTACGGCTGTGTCGTGGGCGTGCACGTCCACGCCGAGCGGCAGCAGCCGTCCGGAGACCCTTGGCGGCTCGTTGGCCGCCGGCATCCCTTGGGTGAGCAGCACACCCCGGGCCCACAGGTCGGCCCAGCGGCGACCCGGCACCCGAGTCATGGTGGCGACCGGGATGCAGGCCCGCAGCTCCGCGGCGAGCCCGTCGAGCAGGACCGCGGGCCGGCGCAGCTCCGGCACGGCCAGCGCGGCCTCGACGACCGTGGCCGCGGCCGAGAGCAACTCGTGGTCGACGCCGCGCCAGCCGGTGACGGCCACCTCGTGCCACCAGGCCCGCGCCCCGGCGAGGGCGGGCGGCGCCTGGGCGGGCCCGGTGTTGGGTGCGGTCCACGGTGACCTGTCCCGGCTCAGCGTCGCGTCGAGCTGCCCGAGCAGTGCATCGTGCGCCGCGCCGAGTAGCGCAGAGCGTGCCCCGGCGAGCGCGGCGAGATGCTCCGGCGTGACCGAACCGGCGGTGACCGCGTCGACCGCGCTGGCCACCAGGTCGGCGAGCGGCGTGCCGGTCAGCGCGCTGGCGAACGCGGCCAGCGCCGCTGCGTCCCGCTCACCGACCCGGCCGAAGCCGTTGGTCAGGGCGTCGTCGAAGCCGGCGACCACGTCGAGTGCGTCGGCCAGCCCGGCCGGTGCCTCGCGCAGCCGCGCGACCTGGGTGCCCCGCATCAGCGACCCACCCCGGGGGCCGGGAACCAGTGCAGCTCGGGCAGCGCGACCGTGCTGTCCGGCAGCTCCAGGTAGGCCAGGTGGCGCAGGAAACGACTGAACACCACCGCGGCCGGTGTCGGCTCCGGCCGCCCGTCCAGCCGGGACAGCAGCTCGGCACCAGTGCCCAGCCCGTCGCCGACGTCGACCCGCAGGTAGCGGGCGACCCGGTCAACGCCGTACTGGAGCAGGGCCTCGTCGGTCAGCGCGTGCAGGTGCTTGCAGGGTGCGCCGCGCAGCCCGCCACAGGGCCGGTTGTTGTTGGTGCTGCAGTGGTAGGCGTGGGTGCCGGCGGCGATCGACGAGACGTAGACCCGTTCGACGTCCGACCCGCTGGAGACCACCCCCTGCAACCGCCCGTCGGCCAGCTCCACGAAGGGCACCTTGGCCAGCTTGCGGGGCCGGGCGGGCGGCACCACCGCCAGCACGCTGCGCCGCCGCCACTCGGCTCCGTCGGCGTCCGTCACGTCCCGCCCTCCCGCTGTCGACCAACCCAGGGTGATGCGCGCGCCAGCCGGTGCCGGCGGCGCTGCGACGACACGATCATGGACCACGGGTACGACAGATCACGCACGCGGTGCCGGACCACCGGCGGCGTCGGAGCGACCATTCGGCGCAACCAGCGCGGCGTTCGGCTCGCGCCCGCACCCGGCCGGCCCGACCGCTCCATCCATAGCCAAACATCAATGGTTACGTCCAGCTGTGGGCGCCGTTTTCGGCGGGCGGCACCACCACCGAAGTCCCTGGACGACCGGTGAGGAGAGGGATCAACCATGCGATGGAACGCACGACGGGCCGCCGCCGGCGGCTTCGGGCTCGTCCTCGGCGCCGTGCTGGCGCTGGCCCAGGTCGCACCCGCGCAGGCCGAGTCGAACGGCGGGGTACGGGTGATGCCGCTCGGTGACTCGATCACCGACGGGTACAACGTACCCGGCGGGTACCGGATCAACCTGTGGCAGCGGCTGGCCACCGGCGGTTACACGGTCGACTTCGTGGGCTCGGGGTTCAACGGGCCGGCCAGCCTCGGCGACCACGACCACGAGGGCCACTCGGGTTGGCGCATCGACCAGCTCGATGCCAACATCGTGGCCTGGTTGCAGGCCACCACCCCGCGTACGGTGCTGCTGCACATCGGCACCAACGACGTGAACCAGAACTACGACCTGGCCAACGCTCCGGCCCGGCTCTCCGCCCTGATCGACAAGATCAGGGCGACGGCGCCAGAGGTCGAACTCTTCGTCGCCACCATCACCCCGGAGACCGACCCGACCCGGGAGGCGCGGGTGCAGGCGTACAACGCGGCGATCCCCGGCATCGTGGCGCAGAAGGGGAGCCGGGTGCACCTGGTCGACATGCACGCCGCGCTCGGCACCGCCGACCTCGCCGACGGCGTCCACCCCAACGCCGGCGGGTACGACAAGATGGCGGCCCGCTGGTACGACGCGCTGCGGTCGGTGCCCGGCAGCCTGATCCCGCCGGGACCTCCGGTCGGCAGCCCGGTCGGCCTGACCAACCCGAACTCCGGGCGCTGCCTGGACGTCTCCGGTGCCAGCACCACCGCTGGTGCCCAGACCATCATCTGGGACTGTCACGGCGGTGCCAACCAGCGCTGGACCCGCACCGCCGCCGGGGAGCTGCGGGTCTACGGCGACCGGTGCCTGGACGTGGACGCCGGGGGGAGCGCCGACGGCACCAAGGTGCAGATCTGGACCTGCAACGGCAGCGGCGCCCAGCGTTTCACCTTCCGCGCGGACGGGGCGATCGTGCTCACCGCCGTCGGCAAGTGCGTGGACGTGGCGTCCGCCGGCACCGCCAGCGGCACCAAGGTGCAGCTCTGGACCTGTAACGGCACCGGCGCCCAGCGCTGGTCCGTGCGGTAGCGGTCGCGGGGCCAGCCCGCCGCGGCCGCGGGTGGCGCGGGGTCAGTCGACCAGCGCCACCGGGGACCGGTCGCGGCGGGGCGCGGCGGCCAGCCCCAGCGCCAGCAGCGCGCACACCGCGCCGACCAGGAAGAGCAGCGAGGCCACCGGCTGACCGAGCCACTCCCACAGTGGGTGCCACGCCGGGTGCGACTCGCGGAGGTGGTGCTCCAACAGTTGCGGCGCGGCCAGCAGCACCGGCAGCCACCACAGCACCATGGTCGTGCCGAAGAGGACGCTCGCCGCGCCACTCACCCGGCGTCCCTCGGTGCGTCGGCTCGCCCAACCGAAGACCAGCCAACCGGCCACCGCACCGAGCAGCGCGCCGAGCACCCCGGCGGGGGCCACCGCCGGCGGCGGCGCCCGGTGCACCTCGACCGCCAGATAGGTGGCGTCGAGGGCGGTCTGGGAGGAGACCGAGGCGTTCAGGATGGTGTCGCCGCGCCGGGCGACCAGGGAGGTTTCGGTGATCGCCAGCGGAGTGGCGCACAGCTTGTCCGCGCAGCTCGTGCCGCCGGTCACCTCCGGGTCGTACACCCGCCAGCCGGCGTCGGTCAGGCGTTGCCGTGCCACCGTGACGATCTGCTCGGCGGGCACCGGTGGCGCGCCGAAGGCGGCGGCGCCGGTGGCGCTCTCCTGGTATTCGCCGCCGTCGCCGAGGAGCACCGTCTTGACGTTGCGCAGGCTCAGCGGCTGCCCGTAGACCACGAAGAGGGCGGGCGGCGTGTCGATGTCGCCGAGGTCGTGCCCGGGGAAGACCTCGGTCAGGATGGCACCGGCCTCGGCCCGGTCGGGTTGCGGTCGAGAGGTCTCCCAGGCGGCCCGGCTGGCCAGCGCGCCGGCGAAGAGGCCGCAGATGACCGAGGCGAGCGCGGCCCATGCGACGACCGTGCGACTGGCGGGACGGCCGAGCCGGCAACGCAGCCCGGCCCGTACCAGGTCGGTGGTTTCCCGGACGGTGGGCCGGGTGCGGCCGGTCGGTGCCATGTCGAGCAGCAGTGAGATCACCTCCGTGGCGCGGGCCTGCCGCCACTCGCGGGGATAGCAGCGCAGCAGCCGCCGGTACCGGCGGGCCAAGGAGGGGTCGGTCGGCGGCATGACCATCCTTCGGATCCGAGATCAGGCGGGGCGGGAACGCAGGTGACGCAGCCGCGCCTCGGCGGCGGTGGTGAGCTGGCGGAGCCGGGCCGTCTCCGCGTCGAGTGCGGCGATGCCGCCGCCGGTGAGCCGGTAGTAGCGGCGTAGCCGCCCGTCGACGGTCTCGTCGTGGTCGTGGGCGATCAATCCTTCGGCGGCCAGCCGGTCCAGCGCGGTGTAGAGGGTGCCGGCCAGCACGGTGACCCGCCCGTCCGACAGCTCGGAGACCTCGCGGACGATCCCGTAACCGTGCCGTGGACCGTTGGCGAGCGCGGTGAGGATGAGGAACGTCGGCTCGCGCATTCCTGCCATGCCAGCACTATAGATAGATCATCGATGCATAGGGAAGGATCTGGTCGGTTCCCCGTCGATGTTCACCACCTGCGGCCGGGATCAGCCAGGATTGGCGAGGCGGCCGGGCCATGGCCGCGACGAGGAGGGCGCACGATGGGGGTACGGAAGCGGGTGACCCGGTACCGGCACGCCCGCGCCGGTGCGGCGCTGGCCACCCTGCTCACCGGTGCGGTGGTGCTGACACCGGGCGCGGCGGTGGCCGGCGCGCCGGGGGCCGGGGCGCCGGTGTGCGAGGTGCGCGACGAGCGGCTCACCGAGATCTCCGGGCTGGTCGCCACGGACACCGGGTACGTGGTGGTCAACGACGGCGCCGACAACGAGGCCCGCCGTCAGATCTTCTTCCTCGACCGGCGCTGCGCGGTGGTGCGAACGGTCGGCTATCCCTCCCGGCCCCGGGACACCGAGGACCTGGCAATCGGCTCGGACGGCACCATCTGGGTCGCCGACATCGGCGACAACGACCGGTCCCGGGAGACGATCGCGCTGTGGCGGCTCGCGCCCGGCGCGGACCGGCCGGTGCTGCACCGGATGGCGTACCCGGACCGCCCGTACGACGCGGAGGCTCTGCTGCTCGACGCCGACGGCCGGCCGTTGGTCGTCACCAAGGGAGGCAGCGGCACCGTCTTCCTGTACGCACCGGCTACCGCGCTGCGGCCGGCCGCGACGACGCCGCTGGCCTTGGTCGGCCAGGTGGTCCTGCCAGCCTCGACGACCAGCAACCCGTACTTCTTCGTCGGCCGGGGTGTGGTCACCGGCGCGGCGAGTGCGCCGGACGGGCGCCGGGTGGTGCTGCGCAGCTACGCCGACGCCTTCGAGTACGACGTGCCCGACGGCGACGTGGTCGCCGCGCTGACCACCGGCACCCCGCGGATCACCCCGCTGCCGGACGAGCCGCAGGGCGAGTCGATCACCTACAGCCGCGACGGCCGGTCGCTGCTCACCGTTTCCGAGTCTGCCAACCAGCCGCCGGGCACCCGTCCCGCGATTCTGCGGTACCCCACACCGACAGGGCCGGCTGCCTCCCCGCGTCCACCGGAGCCTTCCACCGCCGGCGCGGAGCCTTCCACCGCCGGCCCGGAGCCTTCCACGGCCGCCCCGGCCAGCCCGGCGGCCGGGAACGCGGGTGCCGCGGGCAACCGGACCTGGCCGGTGGCGGCGGGCGCCGGGACGCTGGTGGCGCTGCTCGGGCTGGCCGGGGTGCTGCGGTGGCGGCGCGCCGCCCGCCGATGACCGGTCCCTCAGTGGACCCGGGCAGCCGCCGGGGGCTCATCTGCGGCTGACCGATCTGACCGCCGAGCACCGGCCCGAGGAGTCGGGCCGATGCGACAGGATGGGTGGATGTCGGTGCTGTCCGCGTTACGCCACCCGATCGTCGCCGCCCCGATGGCCGGCGGCCCGTCCACGCCTGCGCTCGTGGCGGCCGCCTCCGCCGCCGGTGGGTTGGGCTTCCTGGCCGCCGGGATGATCGACACCGGCCGGCTGGCCGCCGACATCGCCGAGGTCCGTGCGCGCACCGACCGGCCGTTCGGGGTCAACGTCTTCCTGCCCGGTTCCGGCAGCGTCGACGAGGCCGGCATCCGGGCGTACGCCGACCGGCTCGCCCCGCAGGCCGGCCAGCATGGGGTGACCCTGGGCGAGCCGGTGGGCGGCGACGATGGGTACCCGGAGAAGCTGGCGGCGCTGCTCGCCGACCCGGTCCCGGTGGTGTCCTTCGCGTTCGGGCTGCCCGACCGTGCCGCGGTGGCCGCCCTGCGCGAGCGGGGTACCGAGGTGTGGGCCACGGTCACCCGGCCGGACGCCGCCACTACCGCCGCCGAGCTCGGCGTGGACGCCGTGGTGGTGCAGGGCACCGAGGCCGGTGGGCATCGCGGCGGCCTGCCGGACGACGACGACTACGCGCTGCTGCCGCTGCTCCGGCTGGCGGCCGCCGGCTGTCGCCTCCCGCTGGTGGCCGCCGGCGGAATCGTCGACGGCCCAGGGGTGGCCGCCGTGCTGGCCGCCGGCGCCGCCGCCGCGCAGCTCGGTACGGCGTTCCTGCGCTGCCCGGAGGCGGGCACCTCGCCGCTGCACCGGGAGGCGGTGGCCAGTTGGACGCCGACCGCCCTGACCCGGGCGTACACCGGCAAGCGAGCACGTGGTGTGGTCAACGAGTTCCTGCGCCGGCACGACGCGACGGCGCCGACCGGCTACCCGCAGGTGCTGCACCTGACCCGCCCGCTGCTCGCCGCCGCCCGGCGCGACGGGGACGCCTCGGTGGTCAACCTCTGGGCCGGGCAGGCACATCCCCTCTCCCGGGACGTGCCGGCGTCCGCGCTGGTCGCCGCGCTGAGCGCCGGTGCTCGGGCCGCGTTGGCGGCGGCGGCCGAGCGGTCGACCCGCTGGGGCTGAGCGGGCTGCCGACAACTGGCCCGGGCGGGCGGTACGGGCCGTGCGCGAAACCCGTAGAGTCGCGCCGTGATCGAGATCGGTGCGCAGGTCGACCTGTCCCACCCGCCTGACCGGGTCTGGCTCGCATTGACGGATCGGGAGCTGCTCGGCCGGTGGTTCGCCGAGGCCGAGACGGTGGCGGGCGTGCCGGACCGACTGGTGCTGCAGACGGCCGGGTTGCCTGGCTTCGACGCCAACGTCGAGGTCGAGGTGACCGAGCGGCGGGTGCCGGAGCTGCTGGCGCTGCGCTGCGACGAGGCCGGCCGGCTCACCGAGCTGACCTGTGCCGTCACCGTCACGAAGCAGGGCTGCCGGCTGGCGGTCCGCGAGGTCACGACGCACGGCACCTGGTCCGCCGAGCAGAGCGAACCGCGCGAGCAGCAGCTCCGGCAGGCGCTGGCCGTTCGCCTGCCGGCCATCCTCGACTGGCTCGCCTTCCAGCAGGTCGACCTTCGCCGTGGCGAGGCCGGGATGACGGCCGAACTGCCGATGATCGGCGTGGTCGGCACCGGACGCGCCCGGGCCCGCCGTCGCCGCACGGTGGTCGCGGTGCTGGCCGGTGCCGTACTGCTGGCGGGGCTGGCGGCGTGGGTCACGATGCCGGCCGAGTCGGACCACGCCGCCGCGCCACTCCCGACGACATCACCGACGCCGACCGTGGCGGCCGACGCGCCCACCGACACTCCGAAGGCGACGGCGGCCTCGGCGCGCCCCTCGCGGACCACCGCGTCGCCGACCACCAGCCCGAGCCGTACCCCGACGGCCAAGCCGTCCCGTACCCCGACGGCGGCCCCGCCGCCGCCGACGCAGCCGGTGACGGCCCGCTACGACACCGACTCCAGCCGGCTGTTCGGCTACACCGGCGAGGTGGTGGTCGAGAACCCGGGCAGCGCGCCGGCGGAGCAGTGGGCCGTGGTCGTCACCCTGGCCGAGGGCAGCACCATCGACGACGTCGACGGCGCGGACTGGCGGCAGGACGGGTTGGCGGTCACCTTCACCGGGCCGGCCGTGCCGACCGGCGGGTCGCAGACGTTCCGCTTCGACGTGCGCGACAGCCGGCCCAAGGCCAGGGAACCGGAGGGTTGCACGGTGAGCGGCAACCCGTGCGCGGGCCTGTGACCCGAGCGCCGCTGCGGCGACCATCAGACCACGCCCACCGGTGCTCTCGGCCGACGGTGGGCGGCCCCGACCCGGGGGTGGCCGGCCGGTAGGCCGTCCCTAGGCTGGCGGCATGGCACTGCTGCACCGGGCGACTCTGCGCCCCTCGAAGCTCGACCTGCTGGCGACCTGGCTGCCCGGCCGACCGTGGTACCACGGGCCGGCCGGCGTGGAGGTGCTGAGCCGCGGCGCCTACCGCTTCGACGACCCGGCCGGCGAGGTCGGCATCGAGACGATGCTGGTCGGCACCGCCGACGGGCCGGTCCACCAGGTCCCGCTCACCTACCGCGCCGCGCCCCTCGATGGCGCCGACGACTGGCTGGTGGGCACCACCGAACACTCGGTGCTCGGCCCGCGCTGGGTGTACGACGGCTGCGCGGACCCGGTGTACGCCACGGCGCTGGCCCAGGCGATCCTCGCCGACACCGGTCAGGCGGAGCAGTACATCGAGGTCGACGGTCGGCGCGAACTGCGCGAGCCCACCATGACGATCGCCGCCAGCGGCGCCGGGGACGCCGACGTGGTACCGGTCGGCGCCGTGCGGCGGGTGGTCGACGAGGACAGCACGCTGATCGTCACCGACTCCGTCGAACTGGCCGTCGTCCGCCGGCCCGGGGGCGGGGACGCCGCTGCCTCCGGGGCCACCCTGTTCGGCACCTGGAACGGGCAGCCGACGAGCGTGCCGCTGGCGTACGCCCGGCCGCGCTGACGTCACGGCGGCCCGGTCCGCCCGTTCGCGGGTCGACGGACGGGCCGGCCGGCCGTTACGGTCGGGGCGTGGTCACCGTCGCCGACGTGCGAGCCCTCGCCCGGACGCTGCCGCGCAGCAGCGAGCACCTGATCCGGGACCGGGTGAAGTTCCGGGTCGGGTCGATCGTCTATGTCGCGTTCTCGCGGGACGAGGCGACGATGGGCTTCGGGTTCCCGAAGCAGGAGCGGGCCGGGTTGGTCGCCGCCGAGCCGGAGTTGTTCTTCCTGCCAGGAGAGGCCGACCTGCGCTTCCACTGGGTGTGCTGCCACACCGCGCGACTGGACCACGGGTACATGACCGAGCTGGTCACCGAGGCGTGGCGGATGGTGGTGCCGAAGTTCCTGGCCCGGCAGCGGCTGGGCAGCTGACGGACGGCGGGCGGCCCGACTGCTCGGGCCGCCCGCCGCGCTCACCAGTGCGCCGGGGGTGGCGGCGGCGAGACCGGCGGCCGGTCGTCGCAGGTGATGGTGTTGGGCAGCAGCCACGGGGCCAGCCAGCCACCGTCGTTGCCGCCGAGGTCGGTCAACGCGAACTCCGAGCCGGCCGGGGTGAAGTGGAAGGACCCGCAGTTGTTGACGCCGACCGCCCCCACGTTGCGGGCGTCCACATTGGCGAACGAGGCCGATCCGGCCGTGCGGGCGCTGACCACCGAGGTGCCGGTGCCGTCGACCCGGATGTCCCGGAAGTGCACGTTGGTGATCGAGTAGAGGTCCTTCACCGGCCAGTCGCTGACCAGCATGATCGCGTTGTACGTGCTGTCGAGGTACGCGTCGCCGGCCACCTCGATGGTCGCGTCGATGCTCCGGTCCAGGGCGAAGAACCAGATCGCGCCAAGGCCGATGTTCCAGTTCAGCTCGTACGTGCCGGCCCGGGCGGTGGTGTTGTTGGTGATCCAGAGGTGCCCGGTGAACGGCTCCGCGCCGAAGCGGGAACCGACCTGGATGCCGCTGCCCTCGCGGACCGGATCGGCGATGAGGTTGTGCGAGACGGTGTTGTCCGTGCCGCCGTAGATGGCGATGCCGTTGGCCAGCGTGGGCGACTGCACCGTGTTGTGGTCGAACGTGTTCCGCGTGTTGGCTGTCTTCTCCGACCACATCGCCAGGCCGTCGTCGCCGGTGTTGCGCACGAAGTTGTGCGCGACGAGCGAGTTGGTCACGCCGGTGTGGAAGTTGAGCGCGTCCGCGATCTGGTCGACGATGATGTTGTTCGTGACGCGTACGTTCGTCATCGGCCCGTCGAACCAGAGGCCCACCTTGGTGTGGTGCAGGTAGAGCCCGTCGATGGTCGAGTTGCTCATCGCCCCACCGATCGCGTTGACCTGGTCGGTGTCGATGCGCTCCCGGACGTCGCCCTCGATGGCGAAGCCGGAGAGGTGGACGTTCCGGCTGCCACCGTCGGCGGCGTCCCGGCCGTAGAAGCCGACGCCGGTGTGCACCGAGCCGTCCGGCGCGGGCGTGGGCAGGGCGACCTCCCGGCCCTTGATGATGGTGTACCAGTTGCCGGCGCCCTCGATGGTCACGTCGTCGACGATGATGTGCCGGTTGACCTGGTAGGTGCCCGGCGGGATGTACACCTTCAGGTGGGTGCGCCGGGCGAAGGCGATGGCCTTGTCCAGGGCATCGGCGGAGTCCCGCCGCCCGGTCGGGTCGGCGCCGAAGGCCAGCACGTTGGCCGCGAGCAGCCGGATGCGCGGCGGCGCGACCAGCTCGGAGTCGAGCAGGTCGATGACGGTCCAGGCGGCGGCGCTGCCGGCCGGCGCGGTGAGCCGGATCCGGTCACCGGCCCGGTAGGTGCGCCCGAGCAGGAGTCGCTGCTCGTTGTAGAAGTGGGTGGGCCGGAACGGCGTGCTGATGGTCGGGTACGGGGTGGTGGCCGACGGCACGCACGAGCACTCGGTGATCCACCAGTCCGGGTGCAACAGCCCGGCCTGGGGGTCGTTGGAGAACGGGTACTGGTTGTAGAGCCACGAGTACTGCGAGGTCAGCGTCATGCTGCGCAGGTGCTTGCCGTTGACCGCGACGCCCAGCGGTGCGGTGATCCCGCCGCCCTGCGGCGCGTCCGGGATGCTGTACCGCACGGTGATGGCGTTGGCGGCGCTGGGCAGGACGAACTCCACGTACCGGCCCGGGGTGAGCCGGACGGCCCGACGGCCGGAGGCCTCCGCGGGCAGTGTGTACGCGGACCGGTCCGGACCGATGATCTCGCCGTTGGTGCGGGCGTTCTCCGCCTCCTGCTCGACGAAGTCGACGTCGGCGCCGCGCCCGGCGACCAGAGCCGGATCGAGGGCGGCCCGGGTGACCACCGGCGCCGCTCCGGAGGGCGTGGGTGGACCGGCGACGGCCACGGTGGGCCCGCCGACCAGCGTGGTGAGGGCGGTCGCGAGCGCGACTGCGGTGGCGACCGATCGGCCCGGGCGTCCCCGCGCCGGCATGATGCTCCGAAACATCGGTGACCCTCCTGTGTGGGTGGTGGTGGAGGTCCGCCCGGCGTTCCCCCGACGCCCGACATTGATCGTCATGATGCAGCACCGAACACTGTGCTGCAAGACACCTATCGAACAACGAAAAGAAGCGACAGTTTGCCCGCAAGAACTGAACGGGCAGCGAAGCGACGTGTCGTGCGTCACCTGGGCCCGGCCAGGTCACCCCCGGCGTAGGCTGGCCGACGTGGATCAAGAAGACCGGATCGCCCTTTTCCTGGACTACGAGAACCTCGCGTTGGGGGCGCGCGACAACCGTGCCGGCGCGGACTTCGACTTCCGGCCCATCGCCGACGCGCTGGCCGAGCGGGGGAGGGTGGTGGTGCGGCGGGCGTACGCCGACTGGTCGTACTTCGACGAGGACCGCCGGATGCTCACCCGGTCCCACGTCGAGCTGATCGAGATCCCACAGCGGATGGGCGCCTCCCGCAAGAACGCGGCCGACATCAAGATGGCGGTGGACGCGATCGAGTTGGCCTTCGAGCGCGACTACATCTCCACCTTCGTGATCTGCAGCGGCGACAGCGACTTCACCCCGCTGGTGCACAAGCTCCGCGAGCTGAACAAGCGGGTCATCGGCGTCGGGGTCGAGGGGTCGACCTCGGCACTGCTCCCGCCAGCATGCGACGAGTTCCTCTACTACGACCGGCTGGAGGGTGTGGACATCCCACCGACCAGCAGCCGGCGCGGCCGTCCGGTGCGGCAGCCCGGCCCGGACCAGCGACCGCCCGAGCCGGAGCGCGAGCACGTGGCGCCGGAGCGGGAACGGGAGCCGGAGGCGGAGCGTCGGCCGGCGGGGGAGGAGCCCGGCCGGGACGTGGATGCCCTCGCCGTGCTGGTGGCCCAGACGGTGGCCGGGCTGCAGGGCAGCGCCAGCGGCGAGGTGACCGCCTCCCGGCTCAAGCGCACGCTGCTGCGCAAGGACCCGACGTTCAGCGAGTCCGACTACGGGTTCCGCACCTTTGGTGAACTGCTGCGCCACCTCGCCGGGCACAACGTGGTCGAGCTGGCCGAAGGCCCCGCGAAGGGCGACCCCGAGGTCTCGCTGCCCGAGCATGGTGACCGGGAGGTGGCCTTCGGCCTGCTCCGTGGCGTGGTGGCGGAGCTCGGCAGCGGCGGCAATCCGGTGGCGCTGTCCGGGCTGAAGAACCAGCTGCGCAGGGCCCGCCCCGACTTCAGTGAGAAGAAGCTCGGCTACCGCAGCTTCCTCCAGTTCTGCAAGGCCGCCGCGACCAGTGGCGCGGTCGACCTACGGTGGAGCCCCGAAGCCGACGACTACCTGCTCACCGCACAGGGGTGAGTGCGGGCGCAGGCAGCGTCTGATCCGTGGTCTGTTTCGTTGCTCAGGATGGGAGGAAACCGCCGGTACGGTCCTTCCTCGTCAGCAGGCGGCCGGAAATGTGACTGAATTGCGGTTTTTGCCACGGTTGCAGCCCACCTGTGCCGTACCCCTGGCCGGCGAATTGCTATACGGTCGGCGAATGATGGTGGAGGAGCACTGGTGGAACGGAGACACGACCCCACGCGGGCGTCGGGACGTGTACATCCGTACTGACGGGCAGGGTTGGGAGGTCCGCGCCCAGATTGGTGGGGCGTCGGGTCGTGAGCGGGTGCAGCAGTGCCCCAGCCGGGCCTCGGCGGCCATCCTCGCCGACGCCTGGCGCGGTACCCACCCTTCCTGGCGCGAACTGAAGCGCTGATCCGGCACCGGGCCGGGCCGGCGACGCGCCCGGGCACCAGCCCGGCGCGGTCATCGGCCGGCCCGGTGTTCGACTCCCCCTGACGGTGCCAGGGTGCGGGTCACTGCTTCTGGACCATGACTGAGGCGACCTCCGCCACAATCGCTAGCGGCTGCCCTTCGCTGGTCTGCGGCCTTACCTGGCCGACTGAGCGCGGTTCCTGCCCTGTCGGCCGTGTCCGCCGCGCCAGTCGGGGTACCAGGAGAGGGTAGGCACCCGCCCGATGGAGGTCGTCGCCCATGTCCCAGGAGCCCGATGAGGAGAGCCCTCAGATCGACGAGGAGGCGCGGGAGGCCCAGCGTCGGCTCGCCGTGTTCGACGACCGGTCTGACCGGTCCGACGGGTCCGACGACGCGCTGACCGACGAGGACGCCCGGGAGCCGGACGACGCCCCTACCGACGAGGATGCCGAATAGGTCAGTCGGGCGGCTCTGCCAGCCGCTCCATCCGGTTCCAACCGGTCCAGCCACGCTCGCGCATCAGTTCCACCATCCGCTCCGTCCGCGGGTCGGACTCGACGGCAAGTGCGTCCAGAAGGTCAAACGGTAGATCGTCGTGCCCCAGGTCGCCGAGGCCGGCCTCACCGGAGGCGTATGCCTGCTCGGCCAGGCCGGCCATGATGTCGGCGGCTTCCTCCAGACGCCGGTCGTCGCCTGCGTCGCAGTCGAGGATCTCCGACAGGACCCGATAGAGCCGAACGATTTGCGGGTCGTCGAGCATCGCGAATTTTCCGGACATCACCTCGGGGATCCGATCCGGCCAGCGCGCCGCAACCAGGATCCACCCGTCCCGTTCGGACTCCACCATTCGCTCTGACACCCCCATCTCCCGAAGCCGATCGAGATATGAGGTCACCTCCGGTGGGAGCGCCAGGCTGTCCCCGGCAGCGAGCTGCGCGATCTGCTTGCGGCTGGTCTCCAGCCGTTCGATCTCGTCGCGCAGGTGGCTGTCGATTCTCTCGACAACGTCGGCAAACGTCGACGCGTCGGCTTCGAGCATCCGACTGATCTGCGACAGCGGCACGCCTGCGTCGGCGAGGGTGCGGATCTTGATGAGGGACACGACTGCCATTGCGCCATACCGCCGGTAACCCGAGGCATCCCGCTCCGGCTCGGGCAGTAGTCCGATCTGGTGGTAGTGCCGCACCGCCCGCACTGTGACGCCGGCGTACTCCGCCAGTTGACCGATCGTCAGCATGCTCTGATCCTGCCCTCAACTCGCCCAGACCGGTCGACGCCGGTTCAGGAGATTCTGCGACGGTAGGACATGTTGGCGAAGATGTAGGCAACGACGAGGATGCCGACGCACCAGGCGAGGGCGGTCCAGATGTCCGCGCCGACCGGCTGCTGGGTGAACAGGTCTCGGATCGCGTTGACGATGGAGGTCACCGGCTGGTGCTCGGCGAAGGCGCGCACCGGACCGGGCATGGACTCGGTGGGCACGAAGGCCGAGCTGATGAACGGCAGGAAGATGAGCGGGTACGAGAACGCGCTCGCGCCGTCCACGGACTTTGCGGTGAGGCCGGGGATCACGGCGATCCAGGTCAGCGCCAGGGTGAACAGGACCAGAATGCCGGCGACCGCGAGCCACCCCAGCACGCCCGCCCCCGTGCGGAAGCCCATGAGGAGGGCGACGAGGACGACGACCACGAGTGAGATCAGGTTGGCGACCAGCGAGGTCAGCACGTGCGCCCACAGCACCGAGGATCGTGCGATCGGCATGGACTGGAACCGTTCGAAGATGCCGCCCTGCATGTCCAGGAAGAGCCGGAAGGCGGTGTAGGAGATTCCCGAGGCGATCGTGATGAGCAGGATGCCGGGCAGCAGATAGTTGACGTACGAGCCGGTCCCGGTCCCGGTCTCGATCGCGCCGCCGAAGACGTAGACGAACAGCAGCATGAAGGCGATCGGCATGATCGCGGTCGTGATGATGGTGTCCGGGCTGCGGCTGATGTGGCGCAGCGAACGTCCCAGGAGGACGGTGGTGTCGCCGAGGAAGTGCTTGTTCATCGTTGTTCCTTGTCCGTCCTGGCGCCGACGATGGTGAGGAAGACGTCCTCGAGGCTTGGCTGCTTCTCGACGTACTCGACCTTGGCGGGTGGGAGGAGCTGCTTGAGCTCGTTGAGGGTGCCGTTCACGATGATCCGGCCCTCGTGGAGGATCGCGATCCGGTCGGCGAGCTGCTCTGCCTCGTCGAGGTACTGAGTCGTGAGCAGCACGGTCGTGCCGCCCTCGGCGAGCTTCTTGACCGCCTGCCACACCTCGATGCGCGCCTCCGGGTCCAGCCCGGTCGTCGGCTCGTCGAGGAAGATGACCGGCGGATCGCCGATGAGACTCATCGCGATGTCCAGACGGCGGCGCATGCCACCGGAGTACGTCGCCACCCTCCGGGCGGCCGCCTCGGTCAGCGAGAAGCGCTTCAGTAGGTCGTCCGCTATGGTGCCCGGGTCCTTGAGATGCCTCAACTTGGCGACCAGGACGAGGTTCTCCCGCCCGGTGAGGATCTCGTCGACCGCCGCGAACTGCCCGGTGAGACTGATGGACTCGCGTACGTCGGCGGCCTGCGTCGCGACATCGAAGCCGTTGACCCGGGCAGCCCCTGCGTCGGCCTTGAGCAGCGTGGACAGGATCTTCACCACTGTGGTCTTGCCCGCCCCGTTTGAGCCGAGCAGGGCGAAGATGCTGCCCCGTGCCACGTCGATGTCCACGCCGCGCAGCACCTTCAGCTGCTTGAACGACTTTTCCAGGCCTTGCACGCGTATCGCGGGTTGCTCGACCCGATCGGTTGTAGGTGGGGTGCTCATGACAGCCAGCATGAAGGGTTGACGCAGCGTCAGGGTCAAGCCCGCAAGCAGATTCGATTCGCGGTCAGGAGGCCGGAACCGGAAGCACCACGCCCTCGGCCGCCGACCGGTGCGCCAGCTCGATCAGCTCAACGGTGGCAACCGAGTCCCGTGGATCCACGGGCATCGGCGCGCCATCCCGCAGCGCCGCCGCCACCTGCTGGTAGAAGCTCTGGTAGGCGCCGGGCTCGGTGGGCACCGGCCGCAGGTCACCGTCGACACCGAGCAGGCCGTACCGCTCCGGCGGGACCTCGCCCCAGCCCGGCTGGTCCGGCCGGCCGCCCTCGTGCAGCGCCGCCTCCTGCACGTCCAGCCCGTACGTCGTGTAACCGGCCCGGTCGCCGAGCACCCGCAGTCGCGGCCCGAGCTGAGCGGTCATCGCGCCCATCCACAGGTGCGAGTGCACCCCGGTGGCGTGGGTCAACGCCACGAACGCGTCGTCGTCGACCGCGGCGCCCGCGCGACGACGGTCCACCTCCGCGTAGACGCGGTCGACCGGGCCGAAGAGCTGCACCGCCTGATCGATGAGGTGGGCGCCGAGGTCGAACAGGGCGCCGCCGGCCTCCTCGGGACCGGCAAGCTCCCGCCAGCCCGGCTTGATCGTCGGACGGAACCGCTCGAACCGGGACTCGAAGCGGAGCACCCGTCCCAGCTCGCCCTGCTCCACCAGGCGGCGGGCGGTCAGGAAGTCGCCGTCCCAGCGGCGATTCTGGAACACGGTCAGCGGCACTCCCTGGCGGTCGGCCTCCTCGACCAGCGCCCGACTCTCGGCGGCGGTGGGGGCCAACGGCTTGTCCACCACCACCGGCAGGCCGGCGGTCACCGCAGCCCGAGCCATCGGCACATGCAGCCGGTTCGGCGTCGCCACCACGACCAGGTCCAGCGCGTCGGGCGCACGCCACAGCTCGTCGGCGTCGTCGACCAGGCGGGCGTCCGGGAAGTGCTGCCGGGCCTGCTCGCGTCGCTGCGGATCACGGGTCATGATGGCGTCCAGCCGCAGCCCGGGCGTCGCGGCGATCAGCGGCGCGTGGAACACCCGGCCCGCCAGCCCGTAACCCAGCAGACCGACCCGCAGCGCCTCCGCCATGCCGTACTCCCGTCTCCCGGTCCGCGTCTCGGTGACGGCGGTCCCGCTGATCGAATCTACGCCCCGGCTGGTCAGGCCCGACCCGAGCCCGGGTGGACAACGGCGCAGACCGAGTGGCCGCCCCGATCCGGGGCATCACTCGGTTGAGGGTGATACCTGTGAGTCATAGATATGACCCACAGGTATCACGCTCGAAAGACAGACATGCCCGGTGCGCGCCACGCCGGACTGCTCATACTGAGCCGCGGCAGCGCGCTGGTCAGGCGGCCGGGTCGGCGCGCAGGTAGGCGAGCACCGCGAGCACCCGACGGTTGGTGTCGTCGTTGGGCGGCAGGTCGAGCTTCAGCAGGATGTTGCCGACGTGCTTGCCGACCGCCGCCTCGGTGACGTGCAGCCGGCCGGCGATCGATGCGTTGGACCGGCCCTCGGCCAGCAGCGCCAGCACCTCACGTTCCCGGGCCGAGAGTGCGGCGAGCGGGTCACGCGGGCGGTGCAGCAGTTGCCGGATCACGTCCGGGTCGATGGCCGTGCCGCCGGCGGTGACCCGGCGCAGCGTGTCGACGAACTCGGTCACCTCCGCCACCCGGTCCTTGAGCAGGTAGCCCACCCGCTGGCCGTCGCCGCTGTCCAGCAGCTCTGCGGCGTACCCGGTCTGCACGTACTGGCTCAGCACCACGACCGGCAGTTGGGGCCGCTCGGCGCGCAGCGCGACGGCCGCGCGCAGCCCGTCGTCCCCCCGGCCCGGTGGCATCCGGATGTCGGTCAGCACCAGGTCCGGCTGGTGGGCTCGGGCCGCGTCCAGCAGCTCCGGCGCGGAGCCGACGGCGGCGCACACCGCGAAGTCGAAGCGGGTCAGCAGCGCGACCAGGCCCTCTCGCAGCAGCACCTCGTCCTCGGCGAGCACCACCCGGGTCACCGATGACATGGCAGCTCCACCCGGATCAGGGTGGGCCCGTCGGGCGGGCTGGCCAGCAGCAGCCGACCGTCGGCAGCCGCGACCCGGTCGGCGAGGCCGGTCAGGCCGGTACCCCGGGCCGGGTCGGCGCCGCCGCGGCCGTCGTCGGACACCTCGACGACGAGATCCGCGCCGACCCGGGTGAGGCGCACCTCGGCGCGGGTCGCCCCGGCGTGCCGGGCCACGTTGCCCAGTGCCTCGGACACCACGAAGTAGGCGGTGGTCTCGACGATCTCCGGCAGTGCGCCGTCGAGGTCGGTGCGCACCGTGACCGCGACGGTGGCCGCGTCGGCCAACTCCCGTACCGCGCCGGCCAGGCCGAGGTCGGTGAGAGTCTGCGGCCGGATGCCGTGCACCAACTGCCGGAGCATCACCATCAGACCCCGGGCCTGGTCGTGGGCGACGGCCAGTGGGCGGGCCGCGGGGGAGTCGTCGGGCACGTCCAGCCGGGCCAGGCCCAACTGGAGGGTGAGGCTGGTCAGCCGGGGTTGCGCACCGTCGTGCAGGTCACGCTCGATCCGACGGCGTTCGGCCTCGTACGCGCCGACCAGCCGGGTCCGGGACCGGGCGACCTCGCGCAGCGCCGTCGCGTCGACCGGCCAGGCCAGCGCCCACCGGGCCACGGCGGCCTGGGCGGCGGCGAGCAGCCCGGCCGCGTACCAGAGCACCGGGATGAGCAGCACACCCACGATCGCGTACGGGGCCGCCTCGCTGGCGGTGTCCACCGTGCCCCACACCACGATGACCTCGTTGGCGTCGCCGGCCAGCCAGGGGCTGGCGACCAGCCCGAGGTCGAGGAGCACCAGCAGCAGGAACACCCAGTACGCGACCGGAACGAACCCGCCGAGCCAGAACAGGTACGCCACCTCCCGCCAGCCGGCGGCGGTGCGGTAGCGGGCAGCCAGGCCCTGCCACCGGGACGGGGGCAACGGTCGGCCGTCCACGAGGCCGAGCCGCCACCGCTCGACGGCGGCCACCGGGAAGCTCGCGAGCGGCGCCAGCGCCAGCAGAGTGAGGCTGCCGACCGCCAGGAACAGCATGAGCCCGATCTCGGGCGGCCGGCCCTGTAGCCGTACCGCGTTGACGGCTGCCAGCAGCGGCGCGACGATGACGAGCAGCCCGGCGGCGAGCGCGCCGGCGATCGGCACGGTGCTGACCAGGTAGACCAGCGCGCGCCAGGGCCAGGCGGAGATCAGCCAGCGGCGGCGGCGCAGCGCGTCGGCCAGGTGACGGGGGTGTTCCGGGGTCATGCCGCAGACGCTAATCGCCAGCGTACGGGTCGACCCAGCCGTCCAGATCCACTTCTGAGGTATGCCCAGCCCTACCCTCGCCACCCGGACGCCGGCCGCAGGTCGGGCGGAACGGGTGTGGCGCGGCCGGAAATGGGAAGAACGCGCCGTCACGCGGCACCGCGTGACCTGCGTTGGCGGCGGCTGGAGTGACATGGGTGCCAGAACCTTCGTGGTGGTCGGCGGTACCAGCGGGCTCGGCCTAGCGGTGGCCCGGCTGCTGGTCAACGAGCACCAGGTCGTGGTGTTCGGCAATGTGGCGGGCGAGGTCGCCGCGGCGACCGACGAGCTGGGGTGCGACGGCGCGCTCTGCGACGTCTCCTCCTACGAGCAGGTTCGTGAGGCGTTCGCCGAGGTGGTCGGGCGTTACGGCAGGATCGACGGGGTGGCGGCCTGCGCGTCGATGTGGGCGGGCGGCGACCTGGCGGACCTCGCCGTGGAGCACATCCGGCGGGCCGTGGACATCAACGTACTGGGCATCACGTACCTGCTCCGGGAGGTGCTGGAGCACCTGCACCGGCAGGGCCACGGGAACGTGGTGTACATCGGCGCGCTGGCGCTGGCGGCCCCCCGGCCCGGCATCCCGGTGTACCGGGCCACCAAGAGCTACGGCAGCAGCCTGGTCGATTCGCTGGCCGAGGCCCAGCACAGCAACCAGATCAAGGTGATGCAGCTACATCCCGGGCCGATGCCGACCCGCCTGCAGGAACGGGTTGGCGCCGAGTTCCTGGACGAGGTGTACGCCATGCCCGAGCAGGTCGCCACCGAAGTCGTCCGGCTGCTGCTGCTCGAACCCGACGATCTCTACGTCTCCGGCGAACGCGTGCTACGCGCGGACGGGCGGTGGTGACGGCGGCAGCCGGACCCGCCGACCGTCCGGCCTCGGCGTGGGCGCCGCTGCGGACCGCTGCCTACCGCAACCTGTGGCTGGCCCTGCTCGCCGCCAACATCGGCACCTGGATGCAGACGGTCGGCGCGCAGTGGTTGCTGATCCACCACTCCAATGCCTCCACCCTGGTCGCCCTGGTCCAGACCGCCAGCCTGCTGCCGGTGCTGCTGCTGGCGCTGCCCGCCGGCGTGCTGGCCGACAACTTCGACCGCCGACATCTGTTGATCGCCGTGCAGCTGTTCCTGGTCGTGGTGGCGCTGGCGCTGACCCTGCTCACCGTGACCGACCGGATGCCGCCGGCGCTGCTGCTCACGCTCACCTTCGCGTTCGGGGTCGGGCAGGCGCTCACCCTGCCGGCCTGGGCGGCGGTGATCCCGGAGCTGGTGCCGCAGGGTCAACTGCGGGCGGCGTCCGCGCTCGGTTCGATCAGCGTGAACGTGGCGCGGGCGGTCGGGCCGGCGGTGGCCGGCGTGCTGATCGCGCGGACCGGTGTCGCCCCGGTCTTCGCGCTCAATGCCGTCGCGTTTCTGATCTTCACGTACGCGTTGGTGCGTTGGCGACCCGGCAACGCTCGTGCGGTCGAGGTGCCCGAGCGGTTCGCCGCGGCGCTGCGCGCCGGTGGCCGCTACGTGAAGCACTCGCCTACCGTGCGTCGGCTGCTGCGCCGCTCCCTGGTCTTCGTGGTCCCGGCCAGCGCACTCTGGGCACTGTTGCCGCTGGTGGCTGCCCGGCGGCTCGGGCTGGGCTCCGGCGGGTACGGGCTGTTGCTGGCCGCCCTCGGGGTCGGGGCCATCGTGGGTGGGCTGCTGCTGGCCGTGATCCGGGCCCGGCTGTCGGCCAATCAGCTCCTGCTGATCGCCGGGGTGCTGTTCACCATCTCGCTGACCGTGGTCGGCGCGGTACCGGTGGTGCCGCTGGTGCTCCTCGCCCTGCTGCCCGCCGGGATGGCCTGGGTGACGGTGCTGGCCAACGTCAACGCCGAGATGCAGCTCTTCCTACCGAGCTGGGTGCGGGCCCGGGGGTTGGCCGTCTACCAGGTGTGCTTCGCCGGTGGGCAGGCGGTCGGTGCGCTCGTCTGGGGGCTGTTGGCCGACGTGGCCGGGCTGGTCCTCGCCTATCTCGCGGCGGCGGGGTTGATGCTGGTCGGCACCGTGACCAGTCAGATCTGGCCGCTTCCGGACCTGCGGACGGTGAACCGTGACCCGGCGGCCTACTGGCCGGAACTGCACCTGGCGTACGAGCCGGACCCCGGGGTGGGGCCGGTGCTGGTGACGGTGCAGTACACCGTCCAGCCGGAGCGGACGCAACCGTTCCTGGTCGCGATGGACCTGGTGCGTGGTGCCCGCCAGCGGACCGGCGCGATGCGTTGGGGGCTGTTCCGGCCGGCCGAGACCACGAACCTGTTCGTCGAGGTGTACGTGGTGCCGTCCTGGGGCGAGCACCTGCGCCAGCACGGCGGCCGGTTGACGGGCGAGGACCGCCAGGCCGAGGAGCGGGCGCGGGAGCTGACCGACGGCGAACCGGAGGTTCGTCACCTGGTGCCGGCCGCCGCCGGCCCGACGCTGCGCGACAACGACGAAGGTGTGTGATCCGGCGGCTGCGCGTCAACGCGGCGTCACAATCGCGCTGATCGGCGTAGTGGACGCGTGAAAGCCGTCGCCGACGCCCGCCACGGTGCGCTGATATGGCCATTGGCGGGTCCGAGGTACGGGCCGTCGCCCTCGCCGGAGGCGTGCTGTGGTTGTCGATCAGGAGCAGAGGACCGCGGCGGCCGGCGGATCGACGCCGACCGGGATTAGTGTGGCGATCGGTTGGGCGGTCATGATCGGCGCGGCGCTGCTCGCGGGGGCGCTGTTCTCCCCGGCGGAACTGCCGGCCCGGACGCTGCTCATGTCTGTCGCCGCCGGGGCGTACGCGGCGGTGGTGGCCGATCTCCGCGCGGTCGTCGCGGTCACCGGGCTGGCCATGGCCACCTTCGTCGGCTTCCTCGCGCACCGCTTCGGTGAGCTGACCGGTGGCGGGGACGCCTGGTCGTACGCCATCGTGATCGCCTTCGCGGCCACGCTCGGGGCGGGATACCGCTGGTTGCGGTCGATCGCCCCGGCGGGCGACTGACCGTCGGGCCGGCGCGCGGCGTACGGCGTACGCCCGCGTTGTTAGGATTGCCGCACCATGGCGAGTGAGCGCAAGGCGACGGCGGACCCGGCCCGCAGCCTGGCCATCCTCTGGCGCACCCGGGAGCCGACCAGCCGCAGCGCCGGGCCAGGGCTCAGCGTCGACCGGATCGTCCGGGCCGCCATCGGCATCGTGGACGCCGAGGGCCTCGACGCGCTGACCATGCGCCGGGTCGCTGAGGCGCTGGGCGTCGGCACGATGTCGGTCTACACCTACGTGCCGGGCAAGGCCGAACTCGTCGACGTCCTGATCGACACGGTGTACGGCGAGATGCCCCGCGCCGCCGTCGCGGGGGACTGGCGGGCCGGGCTGGAGCGGATCGCCCGGGACAATCTCGTGCTCTACCAGCGTCATCCCTGGATGCTGCGGGCCGAGACGACGACCCGGCCGGTGCTCGGTCCCCACCTGCTGGCCAAGTACGACCACGAGCTCACCGCGATCGCCGACATCGGGCTCACCGACGTGGAGATGGACGCGGTGCTCACCCTCGTCCTCGGGCACGTGAAGAGCGCCGCGCGTGCCGCGTCCGAGGTGGTCGACCTGGAGCGGGAGACCGGCATGACCGACGGCCAGTGGTGGCAGTCGCACGCGCCCTGGCTGGAGACGTTCATGACGGCCGGCAGCTATCCGACCGCCGCGCGGGTCGGTACCGCGGCGGGCCAGCAGCACGGCGCCGCGTACGGGCCGGAGTACGCCTTCGAGTTCGGCCTGCAACGCGTCCTCGACGGCATCTCGGTGGTGGTCGCCGAGCGGGCGGCCGCCGGCCAACCCGGGTAGCCCGACCCGATCGCCAGCCGGTGTCGCCCGGTCCGGGGTACCGCGCCACCAGGGGATCGTCCGCCTCGACGATCGTGATCCGCCCGGACCCGGCGGAACCCGCCCAGCCACCGCCCTTCGGGTGGTACGACTGGGACGGCGGTGGCATCGGGGGCCGGGAAGGATGGCGATGGCGAACGGGCTTCCCGGGCGGCTGCTGCAGCGGCGGGAAGACCCGCGCCGGGCGTCGTTCCTGGAACTCTTCTTCGACCTGGCCTTCATCTTCGCGCTGACCCGGCTGTCCCGGGCACTGCTCAACGACCTCAGCCTCCACGTCGCCTTCCAGGTGCTCCTGCTGCTGGCCGCGATCTGGTGGGTGTGGTTCGTGACCGCCTGGTCGGCGGACTGGTTCGACCCGCGTACCCCGCTGATCGTCGCCCTGCTGCTCTGGGTGATGTTCGGCGGGCTGCTGATGGCCGCCGTCGTGCCCACCGCGTTCGGCGGGCACGCCATGGTGTTCGCCGTCGCGTACGTGGCCATCCACCTGGGCCGGGCCGCCCTGCTGATCCCCGCCCTGCGGGGGCACCCGCTGCAGGTGCGTACCGCCCGGGTGGCGATCTGGTTCGCCGCCTCCGGCGTGCTGTGGGTGGTCGGGGCGGCCGTCGCCTCGGCCCGGGAGGTGCTGTGGACCCTCGCCCTGGTCCTGGAGTACGTCCTGGCGCGCCTGGGCTGGCCGACGCCGCGGCTCGGCCGCAGCTCCTGGCCGGACCTCCAGGTGAACGGCGAACATCTCTCGGAGCGCTACCAGCAGATCTTCATCATCGCGTTGGGTGAGCTGATCCTGATGTCCGGCCTCGCGTACGGCGACTCCGGCTTCGACTGGCACCGCACCCTGGCGTTCGCCGGGGCGTTCCTGACCGCGGTGGCCCTCTCCCGGCTCTATCTGGTGCCCGCCGGCGGGCGGCTGGGCGCCGCCATCGAAGCGGCCGGGCCGCCCGGTAGCCGGCTCGCGCTGCTTGCCGGCTACCTGCACCTCGTCATGATCGCCGGGGTCCTGACCACGTCGGTCGGCATGGAGCTGGCGATCACCGACCCGAGTTCGCGCGAGCCGGCCGCACTTGCCGTGGCCGTCACGGGTCCGGTGCTGTTTCTGCTCGGGCGGATCCTGCTCTCGGTGGTGGTCGACGGCAGCCTGTCCTGGCCCCGGCTGATCGTGGTACCGATGATCGTGGTGGCCGGCTTCGCGAGCGTGGAGCTGCCACTGCTCGGTGCCGGCGCGATCGTCACCGTCCTGCTTCTGATGGTGATCGCGGCCGAGGATCTGCTGGACCGGAGTCGCTGGCGCCGATCGGCCCACGCGGGCGTGGCCGTTGAACGGCGGCGGCATGGGTAGTCACCCGGAGTCGCCGCGCCACCGCGACGGGCCGAGGCGGTACGACATCGTGGAGTTGCGCGTGCACGGCGTGTCCGGGGCGCGCCCGGAGCGTGTCCTCGACCGGGCGGACGTCCAGCAGGTCGCCGGCGACCGCAGTGGCGGCTTCCACCGCCCGGTGCCCGAGCGGCCGGACGACGCCGCCGACCCGGACGGGGTGACGCTGGAGGCGTACCGGTGGGGCGACCTGCCCTCGGGCACCGTGGCCCGGACGCTGTCCCTGGTCTTCCTGCTTCCGTTCATGCTCAGCAACGTGGCGGTCTGGATGCGACCGGTCGACCGGCGGAGCGGTCCCGGTGTTTCCGTGCTGTGCCGGCTACTCGCGCTCAACCTCACCGTGGTGTACGTGCTGTCGATCGCCGGGGTCGCGCTCGACCTGCTCGCCTGGCGGTGTCTCGAGGTCGCCCAGTGTCCGGCACCCTTCACCACGATGACCGAGCTCAACGGCCGGCAGGTGGGGCAGCGCCTGGCGGTGCTGGCTCTGCTCCCGGTCGCCGCCGTCGCCTTCCTCCGCCTGCTCGGAACCCGCCGATCCCGTCCGGCCGGCAACCCGCTGTGGGCCGTCGAGCCACTGGTGGGACGGCTGCGGGCGATCCACGTGGCCGCCGCGCTCGCCGTGCTCGACGTGGTGTTGCTCGCGGCCCGTTCCACCGGCGGCCGGACGGCGTGGACGACCGTGCTGCTGGCGCTCGGCGGAGCGGTGCTGCTGGCCTGCGTCGGCCTGCTCGCCGCCCCCGGGCTGCTGGACGGGGCGTCGACCGCGCGGGCGGCCACCCGGACCGCCGGTACCTTACGGGCGTTGGCGTACGGCCTGAGCGTGGCCGCCTTCGCCGCCGTCGCCCTGGACGGGCGCGACTGGCCGTCGTCGGCCGGGCTGCCGGGCTACGACCAGATCGCCGGCTGGGCGAAGCTAGGCCAGATGACGCTGCTGGTAGCGCTCAGCGGGCTGGTGCTGTGGCACCACGGCCGGGGGGACCGCCAATCCCCGCTGGCGCGTGGGCTGGGCGCGGCGGTCATCGCGGCTATCGCGGTCGGCCTGGCCGGCGCGTTCGCCTCCGATCTGGTCTACCAGACCGGGCACCTGCTCGGTGGCTACCGCGGCGACGGTGGGCCGCCGCTGTCGTACCGGTGGACGATCCTGGCGTTCTTCCTCCACGTGGCCGCGGCGGTGGTGCTGTGCGGCGCGTTGACCCTCACCTCGCGGCGCCGCCGGTGGCGGGCCGCGGCGGCGATCACCGCCCGGGACTTCCCGGTGCCGCCGCCGGGAGCCGCCGGGCAGCTGCGGCGGGTGACGAAGGCCATCGCCCAGGCGCGGTTCACCGAGTGGCTGGGAAGGCTCGCCGTGACGTACGCGGCGCTGGCGGCGATCGGCCTGACCACGAGCCTGCTGGGCCTGTTCGGGCTCGAACCGGACCAGTTGGCGCGGCGTCTTTTCGGGCTGCCGGCCGGGGCCGTCGGTGTCGGCCTCGCCGTGGGCAGCTACCTCACCGCCGGCGTGGTGCTCGCCCTGCTGTTGGGTGGGATCCTCGCCTACCGGACGGCGTGGTTCCGCCGGCACGTGGGGATCCTGTGGGACCTGGGCACCTTCTGGCCCCGGGCCGCCCACCCGTTCGCACCCCCGAGCTACGCCGACCGCGCGGTGCCGGAGCTGGCCGATCGGATCACCCAGCTCGCCGAGCGACACGCCGGGGTGCTGCTCTGCGGGCACAGCCACGGCTCTGCGCTGCTGGCCCTCGCGGTGCTGCGGCTGCCCGCGGAGGTGCGCCAACGGGTCGCGCTGCTCACCTACGGGTCCCCGCTGAACCGCCTGTACGCCCGGCTGTTCCCGGCGTACCTGAACGAGGAGGTGCTCCGCGAGGTGGGGAAGCGGATCGGGTGGCGGTGGTTGAACCTGTGGCGGGACACCGACCCGGTCGGCGGCTGGATCTTTGCGGCGCACCGGCCCGGCGATCCGCCTCTGGATCCCGCCGACCCCGCCGCACGGGTCGATCGGCGGCTGCGGGACCCGCGGGACGTGGTGCCGCCGTCGGGGGAGCGCCAGCCGCCGCCGTTGCGGGGACACCAGCCGGGCGAGTCCGATCCGGAGTTCCGGGCTGCGGTGCGCGAGCTCGCCGGACGACTACGCGACCAGGGCCGCACCTGAACGGTCGACGGATCCGGGTCGTCGGGAGCCGATCGTCACCGGTCCTCCGGCAACCGTTCGGACTCCGCGACCACCGCACGGACCTTGCGCAGGGTGGCGTCGGGCGAACGGATCGCGGCACGCCACCGGTCGAGCGTCCGGGTGAGCACCCGGACCACGAACTGCAACTGGTTGACCTGTTCGCGCAGCACCCCCAGCTCCGATCGGGCGCTCAGCGCCTCTTCCTCCAACTCGGTGATCCGGCTCTGCAGTGGTTGCACCAGGGTGATGGCGGCCTCGGTGAGGGTGTCGGCGGCGTCGGCCTTGAACTTGCCGCGTTGCACCACGACGGTGGCGATGGCGGCCAGGCCGGTGGTGCCGCCGAGGATGCCGAAAACGCTGAGCGCCACCTGCAGCCACGGGGGTGCGTCGGGCGCCGGTGTGGAGATCACGTGACACCGCCTTCTACCGGTGCGTCGCCTATGCACTGGCTGGCCTGGGCCAGCCGGCGCAGGTCGATGGCGATCTGAGCGGCTCGCCACAGGGACCCGACCGCGAGCGCGGTGATGAACGACGCCGCCGCGGTGGCCTGTCGGCCCGACACGACCAGCAGCGCCATCGTGTACATGCCGCTGATGGTGCCGAACACCAGGACCGACGCGAGCTCGATGCCGAGCCCGGTGGCGAGCCGGCCGGGCCACAGGATGCCCAGCATGCCGCCCACACCGACCAGGACCAGACCGATCTCCCAGCCGAACTGGATCGGCAACGGCATGGACATCTGGACCGACGTGGGTCGGACGCCGAGCAGCAGCATGAGGACACCGCAGATGGGAGCCATGGCCAGGGCGGCCATCTCGAACGGCTGGTGCCGGGACCGGATGCGCAGATGCCCCACGGCAACTCCCTGGTCGAGGACCATCGTCACCCGCCGACGGCCGGTGGGCGGTGCCGTGGTGGGCCTTGATCGGCCCCTGCGGTCCGCGTGGCAAGCCCTGGGTCGGGGTGTGGACGGTCGGTGGTCGAGGAGATGAGCGACTCGCCGCCGTTGGCTGGCCGGTTACTGCCTGTGTATCACCGGTGACCGCTTGGCGTCCACCTGGTGTCACGTCGCATATCCGCAGGTCAGGGCCCATTTTGGGGGGCGGAGGCCCGGCTTGTGCGCCGCGGGCCGGGAGAAGGGGTCGGTGGGCCGGCCACCATGGCGCTCAGTGACGGCGAGTGTCGGAAATCTTACTTGCCGTGACGTGGCGGCCGGCCCGCTGGATCGGTTAGCGGGCGAGCAGGGCGCGCAGTGCCCGGACCACCTCGGCCGGTGCCTCCTCCGCCATGAAGTGCCCGCAGGTGACCGTCCGGTGCTCCAGATCCGGCGCCCAGGCCCGCCACACCCCGGCCGCGTCGTAGCCGAGCGCCGCGCCCCAGTCCTGTTGCAGCACGGTCACCGGCATCCGCAGCTGGTTACCTGCTGCCCGGTCGGCGGTGTCGTGGGCGACGTCGACACCGGCGGACGCCCGGTAGTCGGCGACGATCGAGGTGACCGCGGCCCGGGACGCGCTCAGATACGCGGCCCGCACGTCCGCCGGCAACGCCTCCGGATCGCGGGTCCAGATGTCCAGGAAGTGGCCGAAGAAGGCGTCCGGGCTGCCAGCGATCAGCTCCTCGGGCAGGCCGGGCGGCTGCGCCATCAGGTACAGGTGGAAGGCGACCGAGGCGCTGGCGCCGTGCAGCACGTCCCACATGTCCAGGGTGGGCAGCACGTCGAGCATGGCGAGCTGGGTGATCGCCTCCGGGTGGTCGAGGCCGGCGCGGAACGCGACCAGGGCACCCCGGTCGTGCCCGGCCAGCGCGAAGCGCTCGTGGCCGAGCGCGGCGGCCAGCGCCACGATGTCGTCGCCCATTTTGCGCTTGGCGTACACGTTGCCGTCGGTGTCGACCGGCTTGTCACTCTCGCCGTAGCCGCGCAGGTCGGGGCAGATGACCGTGTGGTCGGCGGCCAGGTCGGCCGCAACGTGCCGCCACATGAGGTGGGTCTGCGGAAAGCCGTGCAGCAGCACGATCGCGGGCCCGGAGCCGCCCACGGCGACGTTGAGCGTCACGCCATCGGCGACGGTGACGCGTCGGTAGTCGAATCCGTTGATTCTGGGATCCACGGGGAACACCTTCCTGATGAGCGGGGCCGGCGCGGGTGGTGGCCCGTCGCCGCCGTACGTCGCCGAGCCTGCTCGGTGGTGATCAGCAGCCGGTCAGCGTCCGATCAGTGCCGGCGGCTGCGGCCGGCCGCGTGCACCTGCCTAGATTGGTGCCATGACCAGGCAGCCGACGGCACCCGTGGCGGTGACCTTCGGCGTGCTGGGACCGGTGACCGCCGCGGCCGAGCGTGGCCCGGTCCCGCTCAGGGGGCCCCGGCAGCGCACGGTGCTGGCCCGGCTGCTGATCGCCCGGGGCCGGGTGGTGCCGGTGGACCGTCTGGTCGAGGACCTGTGGGAGGCCCCTCCGGAGGGCGCGGTGGGCGCGATCCGGACCTTCGTCGCCGACCTGCGCCGGGCACTGGAGCCCGACCGGCCGCCCCGGCAGCCGCCCCGGCTCCTGGTCACCGAGCCACCGGGGTACGTGCTGCGGGCCGCCCCGGAGGCGGTGGACGCCGAACGGTTCGAGGCGGCGGTCGGCGAGGCGGGCCGGCTGCTGGCGGCGGGACGTCCCGCCCCGGCCCTGGCCGCGTTGGACGAGGCGCTCGGGCTCTGGCGCGGGCCCGCGTACGCCGACTGCGCGGGCGAGGTCTGGGCGGTCGCGGAGATCAACCGGCTGGACGAGCTGCGGCTGCTCGCCGTCGAGCGGCGAGCGGAGGCGCTGTTGGCGCTGGGCCGGCCGGACGAGGCCGCCGCCGACCTGCCGGCCCACCTCGCCAGCCACCCGCTCCGCGAGGACGCCTGGCGGCTGCTCGCGACCGCCCGATACCGCTCCGGACGGCAGGGCGAGGCGTTGGCCGCGCTGCGCCAGGCCCGGGACGTCCTGGTGACCGAGCTGGGTGTCGACCCGGGGCCCGAGCTGCGGCGGCTGGAAGCCGACATCCTCGCGCAGGCGCCACACCTCACCCTGCCGGTTGAGCCCGCCGCTGCGGTGGTCGCCACCCTGACCGCACCGGAGCTGACCGGACCCGTCGGACCGCGCGGGCCGGCGCCGGTGGAGAAGCGACCGTTCGTCGGCCGTGACGCGGAGCTGGACCGGCTGCGGCAGGCCGCCGGGGCCGCCGCCCGGGACGTCCGACCCACCCTCGCCCTGCTCAGCGGGGACCCGGGCGCCGGCAAGACGGCGCTGGCCGAGACGCTGACCCGCCGGCTCGCCGCCGAGGGCTGGACCACGGCGTGGGGTCGCAGCCCGGAATACGAGGGCGCCCCGGCCGCCTGGCCGTGGACGCAGATCACCGACGCGCTCGTCGGGCCGTCCGACTCCGTTGTGGCCGCCGGGACCGAGGGCGCGGGCGATCCCGCCGTGGCCCGTTTCCGCCGGCACCGCGCGGTGGCGTCGCTGGTCTCGGCGGTCGCCGACCGGGGGCCCGTGCTGCTGGTCCTCGACGACCTGCACCGCGCCGACGGGGACACCCTGGACCTGCTGACCGCGCTGCTCAGCGGTCCGCAGCCGGCCACCGGGCCGGTGCTGCTGCTCGGCACCTACCGGGCCACCGAGATCAGCCCGGCGCTGACCGCGACCCTGGCCCGGGCCGCCGGGCTGGAGCCGGTCCGGGAGTACCTCGCCGGCCTGCCCGAGCCGGCGACCGGCGAGCTGGCACGCACCGTCGCCGGGGTGGAGCTGGACCCGCCCACCGTGCGGCTGATCCACCACCGAAGCGGCGGCAACCCGTTCTTCGTTCGGGAGCTGGCCCAGCTGTACGCCGCCGAGGGTGGCGCGGCGCTGGCAGCGGTGCCACCGGGGGTGCGCGACGTCATCCGGCACCGGCTGGCGCAGCTACCCGCGCCGACCCGCACCGTGCTGCGGCAGGCAGCCGTCCTCGGCCGGGACGTCGATCCCGAGGTGCTCGGCACGCTGGCCGACGACCCCACGACCCTGCTGGACGCCGTGGACCGCGCGTTGCGGGCCGGCTTCCTCACCGAGCAGGACCCCGACGGGCGGCTGCGCTTCACCCACATCCTGGTCCGCGACACGCTCTACGCCGACCTGTCCGCGCCGCGCCGCACGGCCTGGCACACAGCCGTCGCCGAGGCGTTGCGACAACGGCAGCCCACCGACCCCGCCGCGCTCGCGCACCACCTGCTGCGCGCCGGTGGACCGGTCGCCGCCGGCCGCGCCGCGGTCTATGCCCGCACCGCCGCCGAGCAGGCGGAACGGGGCGGTAACCCGCATGAGGCGGCCCGCCTGTGGGGGCAGGCGATCGACGCGTACGACCGTTCCGGCGGGACCGACCGGCGCGAGCGGCTGAGCGCGGTGCTCGGCCTGGGGCGCGCGCTGGCCGTGACGGGCCGGCTGGCCGAGGCGCGGCGGCGCCGAGCCGAGGCGATCGACGACGCGGAGGCCGTCGGCGACCCCCGGCTGATCGGGGAGGTGCTGGCCGGCTTCGACGTACCCGCCATCTGGACCCGCAACGACGACGACCTCCTCTCCAAGCGGATCGTCCGGGCCGCCGAGCACGCCCTGGCCGCACTCGGCGTGCAGGACTCGGCGCAGCGCAGCCGGCTGCTGAGCACCCTCGCACTGGAGCTGCGCGGCACCACTACCGACCGTGGTCGCCGGGCGGCGGACGAAGCCGAGTCCATCGCGCGCGCCATCGGAGACCCCGGGCTGCTGGCGTTCGCGCTCAACGCCCGCTTCATGCACGCCTTCCACCGGGTCGGCATGGCCGGTGAGCGGGCCCGGATCGGTGCCGACCTGGTCGACCTGGCCGCCCGGCACCAACTGGTGACCTTCGAGGTGCTGGGCCACCTCGTCCGGGTGCAGGCCTGCTGCGCGCTGGCCGACCGGGCGGGCGCCGACACGCACGCACGCGCCGCCGACCGCCTCGCCCAGCGGTACGAACTACCGCTGGTCGGCCTCTTCACCCGCTGGTACGCCGCGCTGCGCCTGGCGCTGGACGGCGAGTCGGCCGCGGCGGCGGACGCGTACCGGGCGGCTGCCGACCGGCTGCCCACCGACGGCATGCCGGGCCTGACCCGTGGGCTGCTCCCGCTCGCCCTGCTCGGCCTGCGCCTGGCTGACGCCGTCGGGGACGACCGGCCGATTCCCGGGCCCGACGGCGAGGACTGGGCGGGCATGGACTGGGGCCCGCACGAGCCGTGGGTCCGGCCGCTGCTGCTGCTCACCGCCGGCGACCGGGACGCCGCCGGAGCGGCCCTGCGGGCCCTCCCAGACGGGCCGCACGACCTGCTGCGGGAGGCGCGGCTCTGCGTCACCGCCCGGGCGGCGCTCGCCCTGGACGACCGGGCCACGATGACGCGCGTCGCCGCCGAGCTCCGACCGGCCGCCGACGAACTGGCCGCCGGCAGCGGGGTGCTCACCGTCGGTCCGGTGGCCGGACACCTCGCCGACCTGGCCGCCGCCCTGGGCCGCGACGAAGAGGCGGCCGGTTACCGCCGTGCCGCCCGGGCGGTCACCGCCCGCGCCCGCGCCTGACCGCTGGCGGTGGCGTCACCCCGCCCCGGCGACTTGCCGGTTTCCCCCCGAACCGGGCGGCACGGTGCGGTCAGATGGAACCACCGGCGCGGCCACAGTCGGCCATGGATCGAGGGGGTACGCCGTGGAGGTGCTCGTCCTGATCGTGGTGCTGGGCGTCACCGTCCTGATCGGCACCACGCTCGGCGGCCGGTACAGCGTCGCGCCGCCGGTCCTGCTCATCGCGTTCGGGGTGCTGATCGGGCTGGCGCCACCGCTGTCCAACCTCACCCTGGAACCGGAGCTGGTGCTGCTGATCTTCCTCCCGGCGATCCTCTACCGGGAGAGCCTCACCATCAGCCTGCGCGAGATCCGGGCCAACCTCCCGGTGATCGGGCTGCTCGCCGTGGTGCTGGTCGTGCTCACCATGGTCACGGTCTCGCTGACCGCGCAGGCGTTCGGGGTGAACCCCGCCGCCGCCTGGGTGCTCGGCGCGGTCCTCGCGCCGACCGACGCCGCCGCGGTCACCGGGCTGGCCAAGCGGCTGCCCCGGAAGCTCCTCACCACCCTGCATGCGGAAAGCCTGATCAACGACGGCACCGCACTGGTGCTCTTCGCGGTGACCGTTGGCCTGCTCGCCGGGAGCGCGGCGCCGGGCGCGCTCGGCATCGGCGGGGAGTTCCTCGGGGCCAGTGCCGGGGGAGTGATCGCGGGGCTGCTGGTCGGCGGCGTTGTGGTGCTGATCCGCAAGCGGCTCGACGATCCGCTGCGCGAGGGCGCGTTGAGCGTGCTGACCCCGTTCGCCGCGTTCCTGCTCGCCGACGCGGTACACGCCAGTGGCGTGCTGGCGGTGGTGGTCGCCGGCCTGGTCCTGGCCTACGCCGGCCCTCGGGTGATCCGCGCTCGGTCCCGGGTGCTGGCGTACGCGTTCTGGGACCTGTCCACGTTCCTGATCAACGGCGGGCTGTTCGTCCTGCTCGGCACGCAGATCCCCCGGGCGGTGAAGGGCATCACCAGCACCTCGCCGGGGCGGGCGCTGATCATCGTGCTGGTGGTCACCGTGGTCGTCCTCGTCACCCGGCTGCTCTTCGTCTACGTAACGGCGGAGTCGGTGAAGTTGCTGGACCGCCGAGTAGTGAGCATGAGCCAGGGGCAGGGCAGTTGGCGGGTGGGCACCGTCGCCGGCTGGTCCGGCTTCCGGGGTGCCGTCTCGCTCGCCGCGGCCCTGGCGGTCCCGGCGACGACGGCCGCCGGTCGACCGGTGGCCGAACGCGACCTGATCATCTTTGTCACCGCGCTGGTGATCGTGCTGATCATGCTCGTTCAGGGCACCACCCTGCCGCTGGTGGTGCGCTGGGCGGGGCTGGTCGGCGACCCCGAGCGCGTCGACGAGTTGCGGCAGGCCCGACAGCGGGCCACCGAGGTGGGTCTGGCCGCGCTGCCGCAGGTCGCCGCCGACATCGGCGCCGGGGAGGACGCGGTACGCCGGCTGCAATCCGAGTACCAACGGCACCTGGATGACGTCAGTGAGGGCGTTGGTACTTCCGAGGAACGCCGCCTGGAACGCGACCTGCGCCTCGGCGTCCTCGAACACAAGCGGCGGGAGGTCACCCGGTTGCGCGACAGCCGGGAGATCGACGACCTCGTGCTGCGCGACCTCCAGGCCGCGCTGGACAACGAGGAGATCCGGCTGCTGGGTCGCGGACCCAACGAGTGACCTCGCCCGGCCTGACCCTCGGGTGCCGACGGCCGTGCGGGACGAACCGGAGCGGAGGTCTTGCCGCCGCACACCGCCACGGGCCCGACCGACGGATTGGTGACAGTGGCCAGCCCCTGTGGAGGGCACCCGGCCGTCCCGCCGCCGGGTACGGTGGGACGAGTCGGCGTCGGTCGATGCGCTGGGTTCGCGAGGGGGTGCCCGTGACCACCGGAGCGACAGAGGCCGACCTGCGGGTGGTCACCGAACGGGCGTTCCTCGACGAGCTGACCTCGGTCACCGGCGAGCGCGGCGCCACCGAGTTCCTGTATCTGATGGCGCAGGGCGACGGCGTGATCGGGGTGCAGTGGGAGCAGCCCGGCGTCGACCATCTGCGCCGCTATCGGGTGCGCGAGTCCGGTGGCCCGGCCTGCCCGCACTGCGCGATCCTGGCCGCGGTGCTGGCGCTGGCGCCGGTGCTGCCGCTGGACGTGTTGCGGACCATGCGCGCCCGGCCGCAGTACGAGACGGTGTTGCGCACCGGTCGGCTGCCACACCTGGCGTTCGCCCGGCCGGTGCGGCAACCCGGGACGAGTTGGCTCGGTGACTGCCACGCGGTGCCCGGCGACCCGCACACCGAGGCCGACTGCGCGACCCACGCCGTGCCCGCGCCGAGCGGCGACCTGCTGGACCTGCGCCTCGGGACGCTGCCCCGGGCGGTGCGCGAGCTGTACCCGCACGACGGTGCCGCGACCGCGGATCTTCAGCAGCGGCTGCAGATCGCCCGGGACTGGCGGGCCGACGCGCAGGCCGTGGCCAGCGGGATCCGCGAGGCGGAGGCGACCTGGGCGTTCCTGCGCAACTCCTGCGTGCTGGGCGTGCCGGTGCCCGGCGCCGCCGGCCTCGTCCTCACCCTTGCGCCGGACCGGGCCCCGGACGACCGCCCGCTGGCCGAGTTGCACACGGCGGCGGTGCGCGCCCTGCCCGCCGGTGGTCCGCCGTTGGCCTACCAGGAGCGGGCCTGCCTGGTTCCGGAGCCGGGCAGCGGGGCGCAACGGATGCCGTCGTACGGCGGTGCGGTGGACCTGACCGGTGCGGCGCCGGTGCGTACGCTGCGGTTGCCGGCGCCCCGCCGGCCACTGAGCACCACCGGTCGGGGCGTACTGCTGCTGTACGAGGCCCGGCACGCGATGGGCCGGCACCATGCGAGCGCGCCGGAGCGCGACAGTGCGTACTGGGAGTCCGAGGCGGCGTTGAACGTCTTCGAGTTCACCCTGCTGGAACGGGTCGCCGGCCGGCCCTACCAGGACGCGGTGGCCGCGTACCTGCAGGCCCTGCGCCGGGAGGGCGACCTGCTCGCCCGCCCGCACAAGGTGCTCGACCGGCGCCGACGCAAGGCCCTGTCGGCGGCGTTCGGTGGGTTGGACGACGAGGAGCTGCACCTGTGGGCGTCGGTCGCCTACCGCAATGCCATCCTGGTGCTGCTCGGCGACCTGCAGGCGTTCGCCGCGCACCTGCGGCGGCAGGCCGGCTGACGTCGATCGGGGCCAGGTCGGACGGGCCGTCGTCGGCGCGGGCTCAGAGCACCTGAGCGAGGAACCGGCGCAGTCGCGGATGCTCGGCCCGCTCGAAGATCGCCTCCGGCGGGCCGGCCTCCAGCACCACGCCCCGGTCCATGAAGGCGACGGTGTCGGCGACCTGCCGGGCGAAGCCCATCTCGTGCGTGACCACGACCATGGTCATGCCCCCGGCGGACAGGTCGGCCATCACCCCGAGCACCCCCTTGACCAGCTCCGGGTCGAGCGCCGAGGTGGCCTCGTCGAAGAGCATCACCTCGGGCCGCAGCGCCAGCGCCCGGGCGATCGCCACCCGCTGCTGCTGACCGCCGGAGAGCTGCGCCGGCCGTGAGTCGGCCTTGCCGGCCAGCCCCACCAGCTCCAGCTGTGCCCGGGCGACCGCCACCGCCTCGTCCTCGTCGAGCTTGCGCAGTCGACGCAGCGCCAGGGTGACGTTGCGCAGCACGCTCATGTGCGGGAAGAGGTTGAACTGTTGGAAGACCATGCCCACCCGCTGCCGCAGCGCGTCCGGGTCGTCGCGCAGCACGCTGCGCCCGTCCAGCAGCACGTCGCCGCGGTCCGGCTCGATCAGCCGGTTGATCGTCCGCAGCAGGGTGGACTTGCCCGACCCGGACGGGCCGATCACGCAGGCCGTCGCGCCGCGTGGCACGGCCAGGTCGACGCCGCGCAGCACCCGGTTCGGGCCGAAGGCGAGGTGCACGTCGCTTACGTCGAGGCTGACCGAGGTGGTCGTGCCGGTGGTCATCGCCGGTCCCCTTCGGTCGTGCCGGCCAGCGCCGACTCGGTGTCGTCCTCGTCATCGTCGGCCGGCGCGGTGGCCGGCCGGCCGTGGCGCAGCCGCCGGTCGATCCAGTTGACCACGTGCGTCAGCGGCACGGTCAACGCCAGGTAGAAGAGCCCGGCCAGCAGCAGCGCGGACTCGTTGCCGGTGGTGGCCGCGTAGTCCTGCCCGATCCGGAACAGCTCCCGCTGGCTGGCCACCAGTCCGAGGAAGTAGACCAGGCTGGAGTCCTTGATCAGTGCGATGAGCTGGTTCACCCAGGCGGGCAGCACCCGCCGGATGCCCTGCGGAATGATCACCAGCCGCATCGAGTCGGCCCAGGAGAAGCCGAGCGCCCGGGCACCCTCCAGTTGGGCGGCCTCCACCGACTGGATGCCGGAGCGGAAGATCTCCCCGATGTACGCCGCCGCGATCAGCGACAGCGCCAGGATGCCCAGCGGGTACGGGTCGGGTCCCCAGACCTCCATGCCCAGCGGCGCCAGCCCGACGCCGATCAGGAGGATCGTCGCCGCGGCCGGCAGCCCCCGGAACACGTCGGTGTAGACCCGCGCCGGCCAGCGCAGCCACCGGGTACGGGAGATGCCGGCGACGGCCAGCAGCAGGCCCAGCACCGAGCCGAGCAGGGCGGCGGAGACCGCCAGGATCAGCGTGTTGGGCAACCCGACAGTCAGCATCTCGGGTAGCGCCTCGCGCATCGCGTCCCAGTCGAAGAAGGTCTCCCACAGGGTGCTCAACGGATCCATTGGTCGCCTCTCCTACCGCCCTGCTCGCTCGTCACCGGGTATGTGCCTCAGGACGCGGTCGACGCGGACGCCGACGCCGACGGCACGGTCACCGTGCCGCTGCCCGGTCGGAAGTCCTCCGGAACCGGCCGGCCCGGGTAGTACTGCGCCTGCAACCGGCTCCAGGTGCCGTCCGCGATCACCTCGTCGAGGCCCTTGTTCAGCGCCTCGCGGAGCTTGTCGCTGCCCTTGGCGACCGCGTACGCGGTCGGTGCCGGGCTGAGCTGCTTGGCCGCCACGGTGATCTTGCCGTTGCTGTCGGCGGCCGACTTCTCGCCGATCTCCGCCGGGGCGATCCACGCGTCGGCGGTGCCCGCCTTGAGCTGGTTGATCGCGCCGTTGTAGTCCGGCACCCGGACCGGGTCGAGCTGCTTGCCGGTGGCGTAGTCGTCCTGGACGGTGCCCTGGACCACCACGACCCGCTTGCCGGCGAGCTGGTCGAAGCTGGTGATCGGCGAGCCGGCCGGGACGTCCAGGCCGAAGTAGCCGAAGTCGTAGCCGTTGCCGAAGTCGACCGTCTTCTTCCGCGCCTCGGTGATGGTGATCGAGGAGCTGCCGACGTCGAACTTGCGGTTGTTCACCTGGGAGAGCAGCGCGGAGAAGTCGGTACCGACGAACTCGACCTTCAGGCCGAGCTTGCCGGCCACCGCCGCCAGCAGGTCGTTGTCGAACCCGGTGAACTTGCCGTCCTTGAGGTACACGTTCGGAGGGGCGTCGGTCAGCGTGCCGGCGCGCAGCACGCCCGGCTGCGACAGGCCGTACGGGTTGGCGGTGGCGTCGGACGACGTGTCGTCGCCGCAGGCGGTCAGCGCGGTGGCGGCCAGGATCGTGGCCGCGCCGAGGGCAGCGGCGCGGGTCAGGGCAGGAAGAATTCGCACGGGTGTCTCCGAAGGTTGCGCAGCGGCGGGCACAGGCGTGCGCCGCCGACGGTGCGCCCGATGGGCGTACCGCTGGGGTGGGTTCGGGAAAGAGGGGTGCGCTAGTGCGCGGTGTGGCACCGACAGGCGGCGCTGCACACCCGCATCATGTCCACGTGCCGCCGCCTGGTCAGTGCCGGCGGAAGCCAACCGGCGCGGGAATCCGCGGCGTCGGTTGGTGGGGCGGTGCTGAGGATGCGCATGGTTCTCCCAGGTCTGTGCTGACCTGGGTGCCAGGCCACGCTTGCACCGACGTCTTTGCCGGTGCCTGGTCTTCACCCGGGGCACCCCACCGCGGAGGAGGGTTGCCGGCCAGCGAGCCGGGGCTTCGCGCTGGCGCTCATGACCTGTCCAGAGGCTAGCAGCCGGAACCGGCGGATCGTCCAGCCGCTATGACCACGCTCACCCTCCGCGACGACCACCGGACCGCCGGGTCAACCGGCGTGCACGTGCGGCCGGCGGCTCCGGTCGGGCTCCTGCCGGCGCAGGATCTCGCGGGTGACCGGGGCGATCTCGCCCTGTCCGAAGGCCAGGTAGCGCAGGAGGTTGCCGCCCGGGTTGCCCTCGGTCCACTCGAAGTAGATGTGCGGGCGCCGCTGGATCCGGTCGCGGATCTCCAGCAGCAGGGCGGCCAGCGCGTTGGGCACCGCGGAGCTGGCCAGGCTGAGCACCAGGTAGTGGTCGTGCACCACGCTGCCGCGCACCAGCAGCTCGGTCTCGAAGTCGGACGGGTCGGTGACCGTCACCTCGACGAAGATCACGTCGCTGTCGGCCGGGAAGTCGTTGTCCGCGACGGTCTGGGCCAGCTTGTCGCGGTACTCCGCCGGGTCTCGGCCGGCCGGCTCGTGCGCGATCAGCCGGATCCGGCGCCCGATGCACTCGTCGATCATCCGGGCCGCCTCGGGGTCCAAATCCACCCGTTGGACCCGCAGTTCGAAGGCGCGGTTCAGCCGTGACAGCAGCGAGACCAGGATGATCCCGCCGATGAAGCAGGCCGCGATCTTCACGCCGTCGGGGCGCTCCACCACGTTCGCCGCGGTGGTGTAGACGAAGATCACCGTGATGATGCCGAAGGCGATCGTGCGGCCGCGCTGGCGCCGTCGCCGTGCCGCGAGGGTCACGGCCGTCGCCGCCGAGGTGATCAACACCAGAACCCCGGTGGCGTACGCGCCGCCCTGCGCGTCCACGCTGGCCTCGAAGACCACGGTGATCAGGAACGCCACCGCGGTGAAGACCAGCACCAGCGGCCGGACCGCCCGGGCCCAGGTCGGTGCCATGCCGTAGCGGGGCAGGTAGCGGGGTACGAGGTTGAGCAGGCCGGCCATCGCCGAGGCGCCCGCGAACCAGAGGATCCCGATGGTGGACAGGTCGTAGGCCGTGCCGAACACCTCGCCGAGGTACTCGTGCGCCAGGTAGGCCAGCGCCCGGCCGTTCGCCGGCCCATCCGGCTGGAACGCCTCGGGCGGGATCAGCACGGTGGTGGTCACGCTGCTGGTGATCAGGAAAACGCTCATGATCGTCGCGGCGGTGGTGAGCAGCCGGCGCGTGCCGCGGATCCGGCCCAGTGGTCGGTCCTCCGTGTCCTGCGGGTCGCCCCGCACGCTCGGCATCACCGCCACCCCGGTCTCGAAGCCGGACAGGCCCAGCGCCAGCTTCGGGAAGACCAGCAGGGACAGCCCGACCACCATCCAGGGGTCGCCGTGGCCGGTGGTCAGCGCGGTGGTCCAGTCCCCGACCGCGCTGGGGTGCGTCACCACCTGGAACAGCGCGGCGGCGATCACCACCGCGTTCAGCGCCAGGTAGACCGCGACCAGGACGACGGCGATCCCGATGGCCTCGGTGAATCCCTTGAGGAACACCGCGCCCAGCAGCGCCACGAGCAGCAGCGTGAGCAGGACTCTCTGCCCTCGGAGCCCTTCGGGCCAGAACGGGTTCTCGTCGATGTGTGCGGTCGCGTCGGCGGCGGAGAGGGTGATGGTGATGATGAAGTCGGTGGCCACGAAACCGAGTAGCACCAACACCAGCAGCTTGCCCGGCCAGTAGCTCAGCAGGCGTACCAGCATCGCGATCGAGCCCTCGCCGTGCGGGCTCTCCACCGCCACCCGCCGATAGACCGGCAGCGCGCCCAGCAGGGTCACCAGGACCAGCACGAGGGTCGCCACCGGCGAGAGCGCCCCGGCGGCCAGTGCCGCGATGCCCGGCTGGTAGCCCAGGGTCGAGAAGTAGTCGACGCCGGTCAGGCACATCACCTTCCACCACGGGTGGTGCTGGCGCTCCGGCGGGCGGCCGTGCGGGCCCTGCTGCCGAGGCCGCTTTGAATCGGCGCCGAGCAGCCAGTTCCGCAGCCGGCGGGTCCGCGGGCCGGCGCGCCTGTCGACCTCCATCGGCGCTTCCCCCGTCATCCCGCCCGTGGTCACCGCGAGTATCCGCCAGCCGGCCCGCGTCCGTCCGGCGGTGCGCGGAAACCGCCCCGGCCGGGCAACCGGCGCGTCGGAGGGTTTTGGCGCGCGGGCGCGGGGGAAGCAGCGCGTCCCGGCGTCCCTGCCCGAACTGCCCGGGCGGTTCGGGCAGCCGCCGGTTGAGGCGTCCGGGGGAGGGAGCGGGTCATGGTCGGTGGCCGTCGGTTCCGCCGGGGCGAGGGCTTTGGCCGCCAGCTCGACGAGCACGAGATCCGCGGCAGCGAGCCGCCGCACGAGCAGCCGGCCGAGCCAGGTGCTGGCGGTCTGGTGGACAGCGCCGTCTACATCCAGGGACACCGCTTCGCGTCGCCGGCCGGGCTCGCCGAGACGTACCGCTGCCTCCAGGAGCAGGACGAGGCGATGGCCTGGATCGGGTTGTACCGGCCCGACATCGACCAGATCACCTCGCTGGCCCGGGAGTTCCGGCTGCACGACCTGGCGGTGGAGGATGCGATCAACGCCCACCAGCGGCCCAAGCTGGAGCGGTACGGGCACACCCTCTTCGTGGTGCTGCGCGCCGCCCGCTACGACGACCTGCGGGAGGAGGTCGAGTTCTCCGAGCTGCACCTGTTCATCGGGCCCGGCTTCGTCGTCACGGTCCGGCACGGCGAGGCACCGGATCTGGCCGCCGTGCGGCGGCGGCTGGAAGCCGACGCGCAGATGCTCGCCCAGGGCCCGGAGGCCGTCCTGTACGCGATCCTCGACCAGGTGGTCGACGGCTACGCGCCGGTGGTGGCCGGCTTGGAGAACGACATCGACGAGATCGAGACCGAGGTCTTCGGCGGCGACCCGAACGCCAGCCGGCGCATCTACGGGCTCAGCCGCGAGGTCATCCAGTTCCAGCGGGCCGCCCGCCCGCTGCTCCACGTGCTCGACGCGCTGGCGGCCGGCGCCGGCAGCTACGGCACCGACGAGGAGTTACGCCGCTATCTGCGCGATGTGACCGACCACCTCACGCAGGTCGTGGAACGGGTCGACGGCTTCCGGCACCTGTTGCAGAACATCCTCACCGTCAACGCCACCCTCGTCTCTCAGCAGCAGAACGAGGAGATGCGCAGCCTCACCGCAGCCAGCTACGCGCAGAACGAGGAGCTGAAGAAGGTCTCGTCCTGGGCGGCGATCCTGTTCGCACCCACGCTCATCGGGACGGTGTACGGGATGAACTTCGTCCACATGCCCGAGTTGCAGTGGCGCTTCGGCTACCTGTTCGCGCTGCTGCTGATGGCGCTGGTCTGCGGCACCCTCTACCTGATCTTCAAGCGGCGCGGCTGGCTGTGACGGTGGGACCGAGGGTCACTCGATGCCGCGCAGGATATGCCGTTCGTCCTCACTGTCGTCATCGCCGGCACCGATCCGGCCGAGCAGCACGGCAGCGGCCCAGATGGTCAGTGGCGTGGCCGCCCCGGTCATGCCGCCGCCGGTCCGGTCGTCCCTGGTCTGGCTCCGCTCCGTCCGCGGTGGCCTGCGCTGAGCCTGCATGGGCACTGCCTCTCCTCGTCGAAGCCGTCCCGGGCAGCGCCGCGTGCGCCCGCGCCACCGGATGGGCCGGCCGCGTGCGGGCGGGAGGCCACCGGAACGACATCCATGTCGAACCATCCCACGCCCGGCCTCGTCAGCACCCCTCGTTTTCAGTTTCCCGACTGCGACCCGCCAAACCGGACATTCCACGCGGGGCCGCGTCTGTCGTGCCCTGGTCGCCTCAGGGCAGCGGGTGGGCGATGTTGCGGGCGTGGTCGGTGAGCGCCGCGCCGACCACGGTCGCGGCCAGCGGCAACACCTCCAGGCAGCGACGCACCGCGGCGGCCATCAGCGCGTTCGGCACCCGCATGGAGAGCGTGCAGTGCGGCACCCAGCGTCCCGGCTGGTAGTGCTCCACCAGGGTGATGCCGGCGGCGGCGAGCCGGTCGTGCACCAGCCGGTGGTGTGCCAGCAGCTCCGGGGTGGGCGTCGGGCCGAGCCAGAGCACCCGGCCGACGAACTGACCGGTGTGCTGGAATTCGAGCCGAAGTGGGGCGGCCACGACCGTGCCGCGCAGCGCCGCGGCGACCTGCTCGGGGTCGAAGCGGGGAGCCACGGCGAGCGAGACGTGCGGGCGGTGGCGCTGCTCCAGCAGCGAGCGCATGCTCTGCACGCCCTCGGCTTCGAGAGCGTCCCAGAGCACCCGGATCCGCCGGGTGGCGTCCGGGTCCAGATACAGCTCCAACGCCGCGACCACTTGATCACCGTAGCGGCCGAGGTTTGGCCGCCGGTTTCGGCGGTACCTGATCGGAAACAGACCAGGAGGCGTGCCCGTGGACGTGAAAGACCTGCTGACCGAGACGTACGACCGGCTGCCCGACCTCGTTCGCGCGGCGGTCGACGGCCTCAGCCCGGAGCAACTGCGCTGGGCGCCCGGCCCTGGTGCCAACCCGATCGGCTGGCTGGTCTGGCACCTGACCAGGATCCAGGACGACCACGTCGCCGACCTGCTCGACGCCGACCAGGTCTGGACGAGCGGCGACTGGGCGAGCCGGTTCGGGCTGGCCGCCGACCCGAACGACACCGGCTATGCCCACTCGCCCGCACAGGTCGCCGCGGTGCGGCCGGAGAGCGCGCAGGCATTGATCGACTACTACGAGGCGGTCGCGGCGCGGACCGCGCCGTTCCTGGCCGGCCTGCGCCCGGCGGACCTGGACCGCGTGGTGGACGAGGCGTGGGACCCGCCGGTCACCCTCGGCGTCCGGCTGGTCAGCGTCGCCGAGGACGACCTGCAGCACGTCGGCCAGGCCGGGTACGTCCGCGGCCTGCTCGGGGCCGCCTGACCGGCCGGCTCACGGCACGATCACGGCGCGGCCCTGCAGCGTGCCGTCGCGCATCTGGCGGTACGCGTCGAGGGCGTCGTCCAGCGCGAAGGTGGTGGTCTTCGGCCGGATCAGACCCCGGGAAGCCAGGTCCAGCACCTCGACCAGTTCGGGACGGCTGCCCCAGTAGGTGGTCGCGATGCTCACCTCGTACGGCACGGAGAAGTACGAGACCGGCAGGGTGCCCCCGCCGATGCCCACGATGGTCAGGTCGCCGACGGTGCGGGCCGCCGCCGCGCCGAGCGCCAGGGTGGCGTCCACGCCGACGAAGTCCAGCACCACGTCGGCGCCCCGACCTCCGGTGGCCTGGCGGATCTCCTCGGCGGCGGTCTCGCCCGAGGTCACGGTGCCGTCGGCGCCGCACTCCTCGGCCAGCCGCAGCGCGTCTGCGCGGGTGTCCACCGCGATCACCCGAGTGGCCGTGGTGGCCTTGAGGATCTGCACGCCGACGTGCCCCAGCCCACCGACCCCGATCACGACTGCCGTGCTGCCCGGCGGCAGCTTGGGCCAGGAACGCCGCACGGCGTGGTACGGGGTGAGCCCGGCGTCGGTCAGCGGCGCGGCGTCCACCGGATCGAGCCCGGCCGGCAGCGGGACGATGTGCCGCGCGTCCGGGACCAACTCGTACGTGGCCATTCCACCGTCCAGGCCGAGCCCGCCGCCTCCGCCCGGCACCGGCGCGCCGGCCGGGTTCTCGCAGTACGGGTCGATGCCGACCCGGCAGCGGGCGCAGGTGCCGCAGCCCCACGCGCCGAAGACGGCGACGGGTTGCCCGACCGTCAGCCCGTTCACGCCGTCGCCGAGGGCGTGCACCCACCCCGCGTTCTCGTGGCCGAGGGTGAACGGCGGGTTCCAGGGCACGGTGCCTGGCTCGAACTCGTCCATCAGGTGCAGGTCGGAGTGGCAGGCGCCGGCTCCACCGATCCGGACCACCACCTGGCCCGGCCCGGGCGTCGGCTCAGCGACCTCGACCAGTTTCGGTTCCGACTTCCACTCCCGCAGCCGCAACGCCCGCATCCGTTGCCTCCCGTCCGTGTCGGCCCGTCGGTGCCTGCCCTTTTCATCGGCCGGCAAACAGCGCCCTCCGGCCGGCCCGGGCGGGTTGTCACCCGGTTCGGGTGAGTCGGGCTCACCCCGGCTCGGGTGATCCTGCGGGGAACCGGGGAAGGGGGACGTGGATGAGCACGACGGCGGCGCAGTACCTGCAGCACCTGGACACCGGCCGGCGTCCCGATCTGCCGGAGACCACCGCCGGGACGCTGCGGCTGGACGTGCGCGGTGACGGCGGTACCAGTCACTGGTACCTGACCATCGCCGACCAGCACGTGGCGGTGACCCGGTCGGCCGACGAGGCCGAGCTGGTGGTCCGCGCCGACCGGGCGGTCTTCGACCAGCTGGCCAGCGGCGAGAGGCACCTCGCGGCGGCGTTGCTGCGCAACGAGCTGACCGTGCGGGGCAACATGCGGCTGCTGATGGTGCTGCGGCGGATCTTTCCCGGCCCGTCCGGCGCACGGCACCCCCGCGAGCTGGGCCAGGCTGCCCTGGCGGAGCGGGACCAGCGGCGATGAGACAGGAACAGGTGCACGTCATCGCCGGCAACGCGTTCGCGCTCAGCGACGCCCAGGGTGACATGGAGGTTGACCCGAAGGAGCCGGTCGGGCTCTTCTCGTTCGACACCCGCTTCCTGTCCCACTGGGTGCTCAGCGTCGACGGGGAACGGCTCAACGCGCTCTCCCGCGACGACATGACGTACTTCGAGACCCGGTTCTTCCTGGTCCCGGGCGGGGCGAGCCACTACGTCGACGCTGACGTGTCGGTGATCCGGCACCGTTCGATCCACGACTGCTTCCACGAGCAGATCATCTTGCTCAACCACTCGGCGCATCCCGCCGAGTTCACCGTGCGGATGGAGATGGGCAGCGACTTCGTCGACATCGTCGACGTCGGGGAGCGCAGGGAGCGGGTCGTGCGGGCCACCGCCGACTCCGCGCGCCACCAGCTCCTGCTGCGGTACGCGCGCGAGCGGTTCGTTCGAGAGACCACGGTGAGCAGCACCGCTCCCGCCGAGGTCGACGAGAAGGGGATGACGTTCCGGATCCGGATCGCGCCCGAGGGGAAGTGGGAGACCGACCTGCACGTGACCATGACCATCCGGGGTGAGGGTGGCCGGGACCTGCGCAGCGCTCTGGAGTCGCACCAGCAGATCGTGCGCGGGGGGATGCGCGAGGACCTGGCCGACTGGCTGGACCGGGCCCCGCAGTTGGCGGCGGAACGGGACGGCCTGGAGGCGATGTACCAGGGCAGCCTGGCCGACCTGGCGGCGCTGCGGTACAAGCCGCTGGCGTACAGCAATCGGGTGCCGGTCGGTGGCCTGCCGTGGGCGATGGGGCTGTCCGGACGGGACAGCATCATCACCTGCCTGCAGACCATGGCGTTCACTCCCGAACTGGCCCCCGCGACGCTGCGGATGCTGGCGCTGGTGCAGGGCGGCCAGCTCGACGACGAGCACGACGAGGAGCCGGGCAAGATCCTGGCCGAGCTCCGTTACGGCGAGTCGGCCGCGTTCGGTGAACGGCCGGACGCGCTGTACTACGGCGCGGCGGACACCACCCCACTGTTCGTCGTCCTGCTCGACGAGTACGAGCGCTGGTCCGGCGACGCCGACCTGGTTCACGAGCTGCGGCACCCGGCTCGGATGGCCCTGGACTGGATCGACGAGTACGGCGACCTGACCGGCGACGGATACGTGCGCTACCAGCGCCGCAACGAGCGGCACGGCGTGCTCAACCAGTGCTGGAAGAACTCCCCGGACGCGATCACCGACGCGCAGGGGCGGCAACCCGCCTTTCCCCGGGCCACCTGCGAGTTGCAGGGCTACGCGTACGACGCGAAACGGCGCGGCGCCCGGCTGGCCCGGGAGTTCTGGGGTGACCCCGGGTACGCCGACCGGCTGGAACGGGAGGCCGCGGAGCTGAAGGACCGGTTCAACCGCGACTTCTGGCTGCCGGACCGGGAGTACTACGCGCTGGCGCTGGGGCCGTACGGCGAACCGGTCGACGCGCTGACGTCCAACATCGGGCACCTGCTGTGGAGTGGGATCGTCGCTGATGACCACGCTGAGGCCGTCGCCGAGCACCTGGTCGGGCCGCGGCTGTTCAGCGGTTGGGGGGTGCGGACCTTCGCCACCGGGCAGCGCCCGTACAACCCGGTGGGCTCACACCTGGGAGCGGTGTGGCCGTCGGACAACGCCCTGATCGCCGCCGGGCTGCGGCGCTACCACTTCGATGCGCAGGCGGGCCGGATCGCGGCCGGAATCTTCGACGTGGCGCAGACGCTCGGTGGAGCGGTACCGGAGCTGATCGCCGGCTACGAGCGCAGCCTGACGAAGTACCCCGTCCAACTGCCAGCGGCCGGTCGTCCCCAGTCATGGTCGTCGGGCGCGCTGCTGATGCTGCTGAGCACCCTGCTGGGGCTCCGACCCACCGGCGACAACCTGCTGGTCGACCCGGCCCTGCCAAAGGGCTTCGGCCGGGTGGAGCTACTCGACGTCCCAGGCCGCTGGGGCCGCTCGGATGCCTACGCCCGCGACCATTCCACCACCCGAGGCCCCCGAAACCGCCTCCGCTAAACCCCCGCCCCTCCTCCCTCCCCTCCCCGTCCCCACCCACCCCCCGGTGATCATGAAGTTAGCGTCACGACACGCCGTTGCCGGTGACGCTAACTTCATGATCACCGGGCGGGGTTGGAGAGGGAGGGGGAGCGGGAGGGGGAGCGGGGGAGAGGGCGGGGGTTCGGGTGGTTAGGGTGTGGTCTATTCCGATGTAGAGCAGGCCGAGTAGCCAGAAGGCGATGGCGAAGAAGACGGCGCTGATCGCGACTCCGGCGTAGCCCAGCTCGGCCGCGTCCAGGAACGGGTACGGGTACCGGTGCACGACCAGCCCTCGGAGCAGGGCGAAGCCCAGATAGCCCAGCGGGAACGCCAGCCACCAGGCCGCGTACCGAAGGCGCAGCCGGCCGCGTTGGTCGAACAGCACCCAGTCGGCGACCGCCAGCAGCGGTACCACCGTGTGCAGCAGCTGGTTGCCGAGCGCCTCGCCGCCGGACCGGTCCGGCTGGACCATCGCGAACGGGCTCGCCGGGTTGGCCAGCACCAGGTGGTAGACCACGCCGGTGATGGTGATGTAGAGGGTGACCGCGCCGCGCAGCGCCGGCGGTGGGTCGGGCCGGTCCCGCCAGGCCTGCAGAGCGGCGTACCCGGCGAGGGCGCCGACCGCGAGGTTGCTCTGGATGGTGAAGTACGGCAGCAGTCCCGTGACGGTGGCCGGGCCGAGCGCGGTGAGCACGACCCCGGCCAGCACGCTGAACACCACCATCAGGCGCAGGATCGCCGCCGCGCGTCGGCGCCGCAGACTCATCGGGGCAAGCTATCAGCCCACGGCGGCCCGCGCTCCGCTGGACGAACCGCCCGCTGGACGAACCGCCCGCTGGACGAACCGCCCCCAGGGCCACAGGACCGCAGCGCCAGGACCGCAGCGCCAGGACCGCAGCGCCACCGGGCCACAGCGCCGCAGGGCACGGCCGCCGGGCACGGTTGCCCGGCAGGGCAACTCGGCACGGTCGCCAGGCGGGGCTGTGGGGCGTCGTCAGTGCGGGTCGCGGGCTGGCGTCGGTTGGCGGTCCCCGGGGGAGGGCCTCCGGTCGGCTGGTTCGCTGCGGTCCGGTCCGGGTGCGGTGGGCCGTCCGGCGGGGAGAGCCGCCGGACGGCTCGTTCCGCTGCGGTTAGGGACGTCGGGCCGACCATCGGGCGGGCCGGGCGACGTCGGACGTCGGCTCGGCACGGAACCGGGCCGTCCATGGGTCGTGTCCGGAACGGCCTCGGGGGCTAGGACCCGCACGCAGTAGTCCGCCACCTGCTCCGGGCCGCCCGCGGCGGCGATCAGCCCGGAGAAGACGGGGTTGTCCAGTGCCCGGCCGTGGTCGTTTCCGGCGACCGTCTGGTACGCCCGACACCGGCCGACCATCCCAGCGGGAACCGAGGTCGACGGCACCGCCCCAGTCGTGGCGGGTGCGCCCGCGGTGCCCTGCTCGGGTGTGGCCGGGGCGGTCGCGGCGGGCGGCGTCGGGGTGGCCGTGGGTGGGTGCGGCGGACGGGGCGCAACGCCTGTCGCGGCGGCCAGTGCCACCCCGCCGATGGCGGCGAGCGCCAGGGCCGCCACCGAGGCCCGGGCACCGAACCCGGCGAGGGTGCGTGACCGGCGGGCCGGCCGTTGGGCAACGGCCGGCTCAGCCAGGGCACGGCGGAAGGCCTGCACGGCCACGTCTTCGCCGGCCAGCTCGGAGGGGCGGGGTGTGGCGCGTACCGCTGTCATCAGCAGCACGACCGACTGCGGGCCGCCCGATGGGCCGACGATGCTCCCGCCGAGCAGCCGCTCGGCGGTCTCCTGATCGATCCGGTCTGCGTTCATCTCGTGTCCCTCAGCGCCGCTCACCTGTGCGCTGTCACATCCGTTCACGCAGGGCGGACCGGAGGCACCGCGCGGAAGGTGGACGGTGGGGGAACGTCGCCGTGGCCGGCCGGGCTCAGCCCATGGTCTTGGCGCCGTCGATCGCCTCGCGCAGGATGTCGGCGTGCCCGGCGTGCTGGGACGTCTCGGCGATCAGGTGCAGCAGCACCCGCCGAACCGTCCAGCTCGCCCCCGGCTCGAACCAGGGCGCCTGCGGCAGGGGATGCGCCGCGTCCAGGTCGAGGGTGGTGATCAGCTCGTCGGTCTGGTCGGCCACCTCCCGGAACCGCACGACCAGACCGGCGAGGGTCTCGCCCGGCGTCATCCGGAACTGACCGGTCCAGTCGACCGCCTCGCGCTGCATCGCCTCCGCGCCGCCCACGGCGAAGCGCATCCACCGCTCCTCGGTGCCGGCCACATGCTTGATGAGGCCGCCGAGGCACAGCTCGCTGACGGTGGTGCAGGTGGCCGCCTGTTCGTCGGTCAGCCCGTCCACGGTCTGCAACAGGAAACCCCGGTGCCGGCGCAGCGTCTGCAGCAGGTCTGCCCGCTCTCCGGTGAGCTGCTCGGTGCTGGTCATGGTGCCGCCCTTCGGTCGAAGTTCGCTCGGCGCCAGCGTAGGACGCGGCACCGATACTTCCGGCTCGACACGGTGGCGGCGTGCGCGCCGCCAGCGGTTGCCGATCCACGCGCGGGGCGGTCCACTGAATGACATGGGTGTGATTAAGGTGGGTACGTCCTCCTGGGCCGACCAGTCGCTGCTGCGCTCCGGGTGGTACCCGCGTTCGGCCAACACGCCGGCCGGCCGGCTGGGTTTCTACGCGGGCCGCTTCCCGCTGGTCGAGGTGGACACCTCCTACTACGCGATCCCCGCACCGGAGACCACCCAGGGCTGGGTCGACGCCACACCGGACGACTTCACCTTCGACGTCAAGGCGTTCAGCCTCTTCACCGGTCACCCGACGCCGGTTGCCGCGCTGCCCCGCGACCTGCGGCCGGCCGCCGGTCCGAGCCGGATCCGTCGCCGCGACCTGCCGGAGCGGGCGTACGACGAGCTGTGGTCCCGATTCCGAGCTGCGCTGGCCCCGGTCACGGCCGCCGGCAAGCTGGGTGTGGTGCTGCTGCAGTTCCCGCCGTGGCTGGTACGCGGCGCCGCCGCCGAGCGCCGGATCATCGAGTTGGCGCAGCGGTGCCGGCCGTGGCGGGTCGCCGTGGAGCTGCGGCACGGGTCCTGGTTCGACGGTCCGGCCGCACCCGACACGATGGACCTGCTGCGTGCGCACGACCTCTCACTGGTCTGCGTCGACATGCCGCAGGGGCACCCGTCGTCGGTACCACCGATCCTGGCCAGCACGGCGGAGCCGGCGATCGTCCGGTTCCACGGCCACAGCGGCGCCTGGCGCGACGGCGACAAGCAGGACAAGTTCCGCTACGCGTACGCCGAGGAGGAGCTCCGGCACTGGGCCGGGCTGCTGGCCGAGTTGGCCGGGTCGGCCGACGAACTGCACGTGCTGTTCAACAACTGCTGCGCCGGCCAGGCCCAGCGCGACGCGACCCGGCTGGCACAGCTGCTCACCGAGACCATGCTCTGGCCCGAGCCCCGCGAAGACCGACGGGACGTCCCCGCCCGGGCCGCGTCCACCAATTGACGGTGCCCGGCAACGGCGCCCGGAGCACCACCGCCCTGGGAGCACCAGCCGCCGCCGGCCGCAGACCGGCGGCGGGCGTCGCGGGTTGTGCTAGGACCGCCGGCCGCGGGAACGCAGCGCGTCCTGGCTACGTTCGTTGATGTCCGCGTCGTCCGGGAAGGTCCGGCCGCTGGGTGCCGGGTCCGGTGGCGCACCTGGGCCGGCCGCGGGGGTGCGGGTGGGTTCCACCGAGCCGAAGCCGTGCCGACCGGCCGGGTTGGCTCGGCCCGCCGGGGCGCCCGCGCGGCGTTCCCCACGCTGCCCCTCGGGCACCGCCGTCTCCTCGCTGCCCTCGTCCATCGGGGAGTCCTCGCCCGTGCCCCACGGCGGTTCGGCATCGAAGCCGTCTCTGGTGCCCCATGGCTCGACCGCCTCCGGCACCAGCCGATCGCCGCCGCCCTTGCGTCCCTCGTGCGCCATCGTGGTCACCTCAGCTCGTCGGTCCGCCGCTATGGGCGGACGATTGCCCGTCCCCGGGCCGGTCATGCCGGTCCCGCCGGACCGCGTGCCGTACCCCGGTCGTGCCCGGTGGTTGCGTGGGGCCGGCCGGCGCCCCGCCGTCAAGGAGCCGGCAGGGTGCCGCCCGGCCCCATGCTCAGCGTCCGGCCATCGCCATCGGCCGCTTGCCGTTGCTCATGGTCGCCATGCTTGCCATCTTGGCCATCCCCTTCGGGGCGCTCATCAGCCCGCTGGCGCGGCCGAGCATCCCCCGGAACACCTGGCCGGGCTTCTGCTGCTCGCCCATGTACGCGGTGATGACCACCAGGGTCCCGGTCAGTGCCGGGATGGCCCACTGGAGCAGCTTCATCTGCCGCTGCGAGGAGGCCACGCCGGCCGGAGTCTGGTGGTTCGGCTCGGTGGCACCGTTCACCGGTGGGGCACCCGCCTTCTCCAACCGCATGCCGATCAACCGGCTGTAGCCGGTCACCGCGAGCGCGCCGATCGTCAACGCCGTCTTGATGGTGCTGGCCCGGGCGACCCCTGACTGGGCGGCCATCCGTGGGCTCTCCGTCACCAGCTCGCCCACCGCCCCGGCCAGGTGAGCGCCGATCGCCGCCGCGTTGACCGGGGTCCACTTGGACCATCCTGCCGAGGCGACCGGGAGACGCTGGGTCGAGTCGCTGATCTTCGCCGCTGCGCCGTTGACGCCGAGCGCTCCCATCAGGGAGCCGCCGAACCAGGCCGCCAGGCCCAGATCGTGCATCGAGCGCAGTGCGGTATGCCGTTCGGACATCTGATCCCCTTCCGCCGTGTCGGGCGCTGCGGCTTACCCGCCGCCCGGGCCGCTAACCCCGCCCCGTGCGTGCCGAACCGGCGCCGCATCGGTACGTCGGGGACGTCAGGGACATCGGTTCGCTGCGGTGCCGGACCGCCGCCGGCAGGAGTCGTCCGGTCGGTGGCGGGTAGATGTCGGGGGACGCTGACGGAGAGGGGAACGGGATGTCGCAGCCGGACGAGAGCCGGGAAAAGACCGCCAAAACCGACGCGGTGCTGATGCATCCGGACAACGACCCGCACAGGAACATCGCCGAGGTCGCCCCACGCAAGGACCACGGCGAGGTCCGGGTGGAGCGCGACGGCAAGCTGGTGCCGCTGGACCAGGAGGAGTGAGCGGGCCGGTCGGGCGGCCACCGACCGGTCGGCCGGTACGGCTCAGCGGGGCGGCAGGTCGCTGGCGAAACCGGCGATCCGCTGCGCCAGCGGGGTGGCCGCCCGGACCCAGGTGAAGTGGTCCAGCGCCGCGCCGGCCTGCGCCACTGTGTACCGCTCCCGGGTCACCGGGGCCGCGGTGAGCTTCCCGCAGAGGTGATCCATGGTCTCGTGCGGGGTGTACTGGTCGTCGTCGACGCTGACGGCCAGCACCGGGGTCCGCACCGCGCGCACCGCCGCCTCGGTGTCCGTACCGTCGAGACGGGGGAAGCGGCCGGTCCGCGCGGTGTACGCCCAGTCCCGGATCACCCCACGTGCCTGCCGGCCGCCGAAGCCCCACCCCGGCCAGACCCCGAGCAGCGCCGTGGTGGCGGCGATCCCCTGCGTGTACGGCAGCACGCCGACGCCACGCCGGCCGGGATAGCTTCGCCAGTACGGGATTCCGACCGCGACCAGCGCCAGCCCGTCCACCGCGTCGGCGCCGTGCAGGGCGAGGTGCAGCAGCGCGGCCTGCCCCCCGAGTGAGTGCCCGAGCAGCAGCCGGGTGCGGCCGTCCAGCTGCGGCTTGAGCGCGGCCAGGACAGTGCCCACGTCGTCGGCCAGTTCGGTGTAGCCGTGCCGGTCGGCGCGACTCGGCGCGGGGGTGCTCGCCCCGGTACCGCGCAGGTCGGCGACGACCACGGCCAGCCCGGCGGCGCGGAGCGCGGTGGCGAACGGCCGGTAGTAGCGGGCCCGCACCCCCATCGCCGGCCAGATCACCACCACCGGCGCACCCGCCGCGCCGGTCGGCTCCGGATAGATCTGCACGCCGAGCCGACCGCCGGCGATGTCAACGAACTCCTGCGCGTACTCCGGGTCCCCGTTCACGGGCCTAGCCTACGGGCCGAGGTTACCGACGGGTAGCCGCAGGCGTCGGGCGACCGGTTCGAGCCGACGTGGCCGGACACGACGGAGGCCCCGCCAGGTGGCGGGGCCTCCGGTGACGATTCGGTCAGGATACGGAGATCGTCCCGTTGCTGGCGCGAACGCAGGCCACCGACCGCGCGCTGGTGGCGGCCGCGCCGGCCAGGCACTGGCCGAGCACCTGGTGCCCGGTGGCGTTCGGGTGCCACGACTCCTGGCAGGTCTGGAAGTAACTGACGCAGGTGTTGGCGATCCGCTGAATGTCGATCTTGTCCTTGCCGGAGAGGCTGGTGACGAAGGTGCCGCTCGCGCCGTCCTGCAGCCGGATCGGGGTGGCCAGCGAGCCGGTCGGGCTGGCCGCCGACTCGCAGAGCCGGGCGCCGTCGAAGGCCCGCTGCACGTTGAGGTAGACCAGGTCCGCACCGGGGAACTCGGCAGCGAGGGTGTCCCGGGTGGACTTCACCAGGGTGCCCAGGCCCTGCGAGAAGCGGTGACCGGGCGCGAGGCTGGCCCGATGGATCGGGCAGCCGCCCGCGTACCGCTCGGCACCCAGGTCGCGGAACTTGTCCCGGGTGTCGTCCCGGCTGTCCTGGGTGTGGAACGTCGGCTCGAGATCCAGCGGCAGCGGGTTGGTGTAGTCCTGGAACACGACCCGGTGCTGCCCATCCGCGTCCACCTGGTCCAGGGTGGTCAGCAGTTGGCGTACCGCGGCGGTGGTCTCGGCGGTGGCGGCATTGAACTGCGCGGCGGTGGCCAGATCGGCGTCGGTGCACGGCTTCTGCTCCACCGGGCCACCCAGGTACGCCCAGAACTCCCACCAGCCCGTCCACGCGTCGGCGATGAACCGGTTGGCGCACTTCTCCGCGACGCTGCCGAAGGTGAACGAGCTGTTGTTCGAACCCAGGCCGAGCAGCACCAGGTCGATGTCCTGCGTCTGCGCGACGGTGCGGAGCTGGGCGATCTGCGCGGCCACCGTACGGCCGTTGGTCCGGGCGTTCGATGCGTTGGCGATGTCGTGTGGCTGGCCGCCGGAGCAGGCCAGGTTGAACCGATTCTGGATGCCCGGCAGGTTGGCCTGGTTCAGCGAGGCGTTCGCGGAGCGGTGGCAGAAGAACGCGTTGTTGTTCGGCGCCGTCCAGCCGGGGAAGCCCTGGGCGACCCCGTTGACGTCGACCACCGGGGTGTACGCCCCGGCGCCCTCGCCGCTGATGAAGCTGTCGCCGACCGCCACCGCAGCGGTGGGCAGCGCGGCGGAGGCGGGAGCGGGAAGCGCGATGGCGGTCGACAGCGCGGCCATGGCGATCGTGAGTGCCGCGGCGAACGCGGTACGCCGGAACCTGAGCATTGGCTCACATCCATCCATCGAAAGATGAAAGATTCTCTGAGGGCGCGATCAGATCACCCCCGTGCGACGGGCGTCAATGGCCCGTAACAGAATCGTTCGATGAAAGACACGCCCGCCCCGGTGCGCCATTCGGTCTCCACCTGGCAGCAGCCCCTGCCTCCGCCCGCGTCGGCCACCCGGACCGCGCTGGTCGACGATTTGACCAACCGGATCCTCGCCAGTGGACCCGCCCGCCTCCGGGTCGGCGTCGACGGCCTGACCGCCGCCGGCAAGACCAGCCTCGGCCACGAACTGGCCCAGCGCGTCGCCGCCGCTGGTCGGCCGGTGCTGCGCGCCAGCCTGGACGACTTCAAACGCCCCTGGTCGGAGCGGCACCAGTACGACCGGACCTCCGGGCCCGGCTACTACCGCAACGCCTTCGACCTGCCGGCGATCCGCGCCCTGCTGCTGGAACCGGCCGGGCCGGCCGGATCCGGGGCCTGCGTGCTCTGCCTGCGCGACCCGCTCACCCAGCGCGCGCACACCGACGTCGTCACCCCGTCCCCGCCGGACGCGGTGCTCATCGTGGACGGTGTGTTCGCGTTCCGCCCCGAGCTGGACGACCTCTGGGACTACCGGATCTGGGTGGAGGTCGCGGCCGAGCTGTCGGTGCGGCGCGGGGTGGCCCGCGACGGCGACCGGGAAGGCGTCGCGGCGGCCGAAGCGCTGCACCGGGACCGGTACCTCGCCGCCCAGCGCGTCTACCTGGCCGAGGCGGACCCGCTGTCCCGGGTGGACGCGATCGTCGACAACACCGACTTCGCCCGGCCCCGACTGCTCTCGACCTGACCTACCGGGCGGGCTGCTGGCGCCGCTTCAGCAGCGCCGCGCCGGCGGCGTTCAGACCGACACCCCAGATCAGCAGGACGCAGAGCCACTGCACCCACCGCAGCACGCTCATGTCCCCGGAGAGCAGGTTGCGCACGCTGCCGAACGGGGTGAGCCACGCCTGCGCGGGACGGAGGGCGTCGACAGCGCCCAGCAGTGCGAACAGGCCCAGTGGCAGGACGATCGTGGCGAGGAACGCGACCACCGGTGAGCGCAGCAGCAGGCCCAGCCCGGTGCCCACCAGCCCGGCGACGATCTGCACCAGCACGCTGCCCACCGCGATCGTCCCGGAATGCCGCCACGGCTCGTCGGCGATGTCGGCCGGGGTGAGCGCGAGCGTCGCGGCGCAGATCAGCACCCCGACGACGCCGATGACGGCGGCCGGGAGCCCCACCGCCAGCACCGTGGGGATGATTCGGGCGGCGTCGGGTGCCCGTCGCAGGTCGCGCACCAGCAGGATGCCGAAGAGGGGCGTCAGGACCGACATCAGGCTCTGGACCGTGCCCGAGAGCTCGGCGAACGTCCGGTCGGCCGGGGCCGCCGCCGCGGTCAGCGCCACGGCGGCGAGCAGCCCCGCCAGCAGGGTGCCCGCGAGCAGCCACCGCCGGGCCCGCGTACCGATGGCCCGCCGGAGCGCACCGCGAATCGTCCCGTCCATCTCGATGGCCTCCTGACGATCGGTCGTACCCGGCTCTGTCGGCGCGGTCATCGGATCGGCCCGCGACGGAACTCGGCGCGCCAGCGGCGTACCCCGCTCTGGTCCTGGATCTCTTCCACCCGCACCGGCGCGAGCCCGACGCCCGCGAACGTGTCGATCTCGGCACGGGTCAACGGCCACGGCGGCCCGGCCGGCGTGGGTTCGTCGTCGGCCCGGCCGGCGGCGATGACCAGCAGCGTGCCGCCCGGCGCGACCAACTCGCCCACCGCGCCGACCGCGCCGGCCCGGATCTGCGCCGGCAGCGCCTGCACGGTCATGCTCTCCACCACCAGGTCGAACGACCGTCGCCAGGCCGGTGGCGGGTCCAGCAGGTCGGCGGGACGGTAGTCGACCGCCGAGGCGGGGTGCCGTCCACGGGCGCCGGCCACCGCGGTGGGGGAGATGTCGAAGGCCACCGTGTCGAAGCCCAGACCGGCGACGTGCTCGGCGTCGCGGCCGTAGCCGCAGCCGACCACGACCGCCCGACGGCCGGTGCCGGTCAGACCCCGCTCGACGGTCCACTCGGTGAGCAGGCTGTGCGGGGCGTCCCGGTCCCACGGGACGACCGCCTCGCCGCGCTCGGCCTCGGTGTAGAGCCGCTCGAACCAGCCGGTCGGATCACCCGCCGCCAGCGACTCGGCCGCCAGCCGGTCTGCCGACTCGTCCTCGTCCATGTCGCCCCCCGCCCCGCGCCGGCGCTCCGACCGGCCGCGATCGCCGGTCAGAGTACCGGCCGGACGGCCCCTCTGTGGCCCCGCGAACGCCGCCGCCGGGCTGGTCCGGGCGCTGAAGGGCTGTTCCGTGGCTCACTTCCGGTGGGTCGACACCCGGCGGGTCGCAGAGGTCCTCCGGGAGTTGTCCTAGCCTCGGGCTAGGCTCGCTGCGGCGCGCCACGCCGGCTGATGTCGCCGGTGAACGGCAGCACACCGCCGAGACCGGGGAGTACGACCAGTTGACCGCAGAGCCTGACACCCTGTACGGGGCCGACGACCTCACTCACCTTGAGGGGCTGGACGCTGTCCGCAAGCGGCCCGGCATGTACATCGGTTCCACCGACAGCCGTGGCGTGGGTCACCTCGTCAACGAGATCCTCGACAACTCCACCGACGAGGGTGTCGCCGGTCACGCCGCCAACGTCGAGGTGATCCTGCACGCCGACGGCTCGGTGCAGGTCGACGACGACGGCCGGGGCATTCCGACCGACGTGCACGCCAAGTCCGGCATCTCCGGCGTCGAGCTGGTGCTCACCCGGCTGCACGCGGGCGGCAAGTTCGGCGGTTCCGGCTACAAGACCTCCGGCGGCCTGCACGGCGTCGGCGCCTCCGCGGTCAACGCGCTGTCCCGCCGGTTCGACGTGACCGTCCGCCGCGCCGGCAAGATCCACTCGATGTCCTTCCGCCACGGCGTGCCGGGGATCTTCGACGGCGACGGGCCGGACGCGCCGTTCACCGCCGGCCCCGGGCTCCAGGTGGTCGGGGCCATGAAGCGCAGGCAGTCCACCGGCACCTCGATCCGCTGGTGGCACGACGCCCGCTACTTCGAGACCGGCGCGGCGCTCGACGTCGACGCGGTCCGGATGAAGCTGCGCAACACCGCCTTCCTGGTCCCCGGTGTGCTGTACGTGCTGCGCGACCTGACCGGCGAGGAGCCCGTCGAGGAGAAGTTCCACTACCCCAACGGGCTCAGCGACATGGTGGACTTCCTCGCCCCGGCCGGCGACCGGCCGGTCTCCGGCACGCTGCTGGTCACCGGCGAGGGGACGTACCGGGAGAACGCCGCCGACGCCAACGGCGTCATGCAGTCCAACGTGCAGCGCCGCGCCGAGGTCGAGGTGGCGTTCCGTTGGGGCACCGGCTACGAGCGCACCGTCGAGTGCTTCACCAACACCATCCGCAACGCGCACGGCGGCACCCACCGCAAGGGCTTCGAGCGGGCCCTGGTCCGCACCCTCGCCGACGCGGTGCGCAACACCCGCGGCCTGCTCAAGGCCAAGGAGGAGCCGCCCACCCTGGACGACGTCCTGGAGGGGATGACCGCGGTGGTGCACGTGCGGATCCCCGAGCCGCAGTTCACCTCGCAGACCAAGGACGAGCTCTCCACCACCGGCATCACCAAGGTGATCCAGACCCAGGTCGACGCGCACATCAAGGCGTGGCTGGAGGACCGTCGCACCAAGGCCGAGGCGCGCACCGTTCTGCAGAAGATCGTCGACGCGGCACGGGTGCGGCTCACCCAGAAGCAGCAGAAGGACGCCGCCCGGCGCAAGACCGCGCTGGAGGGCGCGTCGATGCCGCCGAAGCTGGTCGACTGCCGCGCCACCGGCGTGGAACGGAGTGAGCTGTTCATCGTCGAGGGCGACAGCGCCCTCGGGACGAGCCGCATGGCCCGCTCCTCGGAGTACCAGGCGTTGCTGCCGATCCGGGGCAAGATCCTCAACGTGCAGAAGGCCAACCTCCAGCAGGTTCTGGACAATGCCGAGTGCGCCGCGATCGTCCAGGTCCTCGGTGCCGGCTCGGGGCGTACGTTCGACCTCTCCGCGCTGCGCTACGGCCGGGTGATGATCATGGCCGACGCCGACGTGGACGGCGCGCACATCCGCACGCTGCTCATCACCCTCTTCGCCCGGTACATGCGCCCGCTGATCGAGGCCGGCCGGCTCTACGCCGCGATGCCGCCCCTGCACAAGATCACGACCAAGGGGCGCAACCCGCAGACCGTCTACACCTACACCCAGGCCGAGATGGTGGCGACGGTCCGCAAGCTGGAGAAGGCCGGCAAGCAGATCGTCACCCCCATCCCACGGTTCAAGGGCCTCGGTGAGATGGACGCCGACGAGCTGTGGGACACCACGATGAACCCGGCCACCCGCGCCGTCCGCCGGATCACCATCGAGGACGTCGACGCCGCCGAACGCATCCTCGAACTGCTGATGGGCGAGAAGGTCGAGCCGCGCCGCAACTGGCTGATCGACTCCGCCGACCGGGTCGACCGGGAAGCGATCGACGCATGAGCACCGGTCTCGTTCAAGGGGAAAGCTGAGTCATGGCACGCCGCAAGGAAAACAAGGTCGACCTCTCCTCGTTCGACCAGGCCGGCGCGCGGGTCTTCGACAACCCGCTGGTCACCGAGGTCTCCGACTCCTACCTGGAGTACGCGTTCTCGGTCATCCACTCCCGCGCCCTGCCCGACGCCCGCGACGGTCTCAAGCCCGTACACCGGCGCATCCTCTGGTCGATGTACGAGCAGGGCTACCGGCCCGACCGCGGCCACGTGAAGTCCGCGCGCATCGTCGGGGACGCGATGGGCAAGTATCATCCACACGGCGACACGGCGATCTACGACGCGATGGTCCGCCTCGCGCAGGACTTCTCGCTCAACGTGCCGCTGATCGACGGCCACGGCAACTTCGGTTCCCCGGACGACGGTCCGGCCGCCGCCCGCTACACCGAGGCGCGGATGTCCCGCGAGGCGATGCTGCTCGTCGGTGAGCTGGGCGAGGACACCGTCGACGTCGAGCCCAACTACGACGGGTCGCTGACCCAGCCGACCGTGCTGCCTGCGGCCTTCCCCAACCTGCTGGTCAACGGCGCGTCCGGGATCGCGGTCGGGATGGCCACCAACATGATCCCGCACAACCTCGCCGAGGTGGTCTCTGCCGCCCGTTGGTTGATCAACCACCCGGACGCCACGCTGGACCGGCTCATGGAGTTCGTCCCGGGCCCGGACCTGCCCACCGGTGGAGTGCTGCTCGGCCTCGATGAGGTGCGCCGGGCGTACGAGACCGGGCGCGGCGTGGTGCGGATGCGCGGCAAGGTCGAGATCGGCCCGATCGAGGGCAGCCGGGGCCGCCAGGCGATCACGGTGGTCGAGCTGCCGTACGGCGTCGGCGCGGAGAAGGTCATCGCGGCGATCACCAACGAGGTCAACAAGACCAAGCGGCTGACCGGTATTGCCGACGTCAAGGACCTCACCGACCGCGAGAGCGGCACCCGGCTGGTCGTCGAGTGCAAGGTCGGGGTCAACCCGCAGGCCCTGCTCGCCGACCTCTACCGGTTGACCCCGCTGGAGCAGTCCTTCGGCGTCAACAACCTGGTGCTGGTCGACGGGCAGCCGCGCACCCTCGGGCTGAAGGCGCTGCTGGAGGTCTTCCTGGCCCACCGGTACGAGGTGGTCACCCGGCGCAGCTCGTACCGCCGCCGCAAGCGCCAGGAGCGGCTGCACCTGGTCGACGGCCTGCTGATCGCACTGCTGGACATCGATCGGGTGGTCCGGCTGATCCGGGGCAGCGACGACGCGCAGGCCGCCAAGGACGGGCTGATGAGCCAGTTCGGCCTCTCCGACATCCAGGCCACCTACATCCTGGACACTCCGCTGCGCCGCTTGACCAAGTACGACCGGATCGAGCTGGAGGCCGAGCAGGAGCGGCTGCGCACCGAGATCGCCGAGCTGTCCACGATCCTCGACGACGACAAGGTGCTCAAGAAGCTGGTTTCCGACGAGCTGGCGGCCGTGGTCAAGCAGTTCGGCAGCGAACGGCGCACGACGTTGGTCGACGGCGACCTCAAGGAGGTGCTGGCCGCGTCCGCGCCGGCTGGTCCGCTGGAGGTCGCCGACGACCCGTGCCAGGTGATCCTCTCCGCGACGGGGCTGGTCGCCCGCACCGCGGCCGAGTCGGAGGAGAGCGCCGAGGGGCGCCGGCGCAACGGCCGGGTCAAGCACGACACGGTACGCGCGATCGCGCACTCCACGGCCCGTGGTCGGGTGTTGCTGGTGACCAGTGCCGGTCGGGCCTTCAAGGTCGACGTACTGCCGCTGCCGGTGCTGCCCGAGCAGGCCGGCACGGTGTCGCTGCGCGGCGGCATGTCCGCCGCCGAGTTGGTGCCGTTGGAGCCGGGGGAGACGGTGGTTGGCCTGGCCCCGCTCGGCGGGTCTGCGGAGGGTTCGCCGGGGCTGGCGCTGGGCACGCGGCAGGGCATGGTGAAGATCTGCGCGCCGGAGTGGCCGGTGCGCTCCGACGAGTTCGAGGTGATTGGCCTGCGCGACGGCGACGAGGTGGTCGGGGCGACCTGGCTGGCTGACGGCGCCGAGACGCTGACCTTCATCACCTCGGAGGCGTCGCTGCTGCGCTTCGCCGCCGGGCTGGTCCGCCCGCAGGGCCTCAAGGGTGGCGGCATGGCTGGCATCAACCTGCCCGCCGGGGTGCAGGTGGCCTTCTTCGGCGCGGTGCGCACCGACGACCCGGGGCACGGTGAGCCGATGGTGGTCACCTCTACCGGGGCGACGGTCAAGGTGACGCCGTTCAAGGCGTACCCGGCGAAGGGCCGGGCGACCGGCGGGGTGCGTGCGCACCGCTTCCTCAAGGGTGAGACGGACGTGGCGGTCGCCTGGGTGGGGCCGCGCCCGGTCGGCGCCACCGGCACCGGCGACCCGGTCGAGTTGCCCGCGGCGGACCCGCGCCGCGACGGCTCCGGCTTCGCCGTCATGCTCGGCCCAACGGTGGTAGGCCACCTCATCGAACGCGACTAGCCCCACCCCCAGACCCCGCCCCGCCTCGTTGATCATGAGGTTATTGCGGCGACGCGCCGACGTTGCCGGCAGTAACCTCATGATCAACCGGGCTCGGGCGGGGGTGGGGCGCGGTATGGTGAGTGCTCTGTTGTCGGTGAGGGTTCGGGTGCGCCGCTAAGCACCCTTCACATGATCTTTCTTCTGTCCGGCGGAGTCGCCGGCGCGGCGTGAGCGCCGCCATCCGGGTCCGGCCGCCGCGCGAGCTGCGCGCCGCTCGCCGGCCCCGGCCGCACCGCTGTTGGGGTCACCTGATCGCCGCCCCGCTCTGGCCGCTGCACGGCGCGAACCTGGGTACCCTGCTGCGCACCTGCGACGCGGTCGGTGCCTGCCTCGCCGTGCCGCCGTTCCGTTGGGTGGACGAGGCCGTGGCCCGGGGCAACACGCTGCGCCGGCCGGGCTGCGTCCACCGGGTCGGCAGTCCGCTGCGCTGGCTGGCTGCCGAACGGGCCGCCGGTGCCCGGATCCTCGGGGTGGAGTTGGCCGACGAGGCCGTCCGGCTCGGTGATCTGCCCGCCGCTCGGGGCCGCACCGTGGTGCTGCTCGGGCACGAGGCGACCGGCATCCCGCCCGAGGCGCTCGACCACCTGGACGCGGCCGTGGAGATTCCCATGGTTGGGCACGGCCACAGCCTGAACGTCGCCGTCGCCGGCTCGCTGGTCCTCTACAAACTCGCCGGCCTCCTCTAGCCCTCAGCCCGTCCTCTGACCGCGTCGATCGTGCACTTGCTGCCCCGACGTGGCGGGTAAGGGGATGAGGTCAGGCGACGTTGATGGGGCGGAACTGGACGCTGACCCGGGGGCCGACCGGGCGGGTGGTCTTCGGGATGGTGTGTTCCCAGGTGCGTTGGCAGGAGCCGCCCATCACGATCAGGTCGCCGTGGCCCACCGGAAAGCGCAGGCTGTCGCCGCCGCCGCGAGGTCGCAGCAGCAGCGGCCGGGGCGCGCCGAAGGAGACGATCGCGACGATGGTGTCGGTGTGCGCCGACCGGCCGATGGTGTCGCCGTGCCAGGCCACGCTGTCCCGCCCTGAGCGGTAGAGGCACATGCCGGCGGTGACGAACGGCTCGCCCAGCTCGGGGGCGTAGTGCCGGGTCAGCTCCGCCCGTGCCGTGGTGAGCACCGGATGCGGCAGTTGCCGGTCGCCGTCGTACCAGCAGAGCAGGCGGGGCACGTCGACCTCGCTGTCGTACATGGTGCGCCGCTCGGCCCGCCAGGGGACCTCGGTGAGCAGGGTGTCGAGGACCGCGTCGGAGCCCTGCACCCAGCCGGGGAGGTGGTCGACCCAGGCGCCCCGGCTGAGGTGGTGCCGGCGGATCTGACCGGGCAGCGGCCCCAGGGTCGGCCCGGCGTCGGTCAGGTCGAGCATCGACGGCTGGTAGGCGGCCTGCGTCATGGGGCCACCCTAGCAGCCCTTTCGTACACCCGTGCCAATTGGTCGTCGCGGCCTGGAAGGGTCGAGATCAAGCGGTGAGCCCGGGCCGCGGTCAGCCAGTGACGGCGGCTGGGCTGACGGCGTCGAACACCGCGTCCACGACCCGCGCCCGGCCCCGCCCGTCGACCGTGGACCAGGCCCGAGCGGCGAGCGCCGTGCGTCGGTGCGGCGAGCTGAGCAACCCGTGCAGGGTGCGCGCCGCCGTCGCGCGGGCGGCCCGTCCGGCGACGCCGGTGCCGGTCAGCTCGGGCAGCTCGCCGAGACCGGCGGCCAGGCCGTGCCGCACCACCCGGGCGTACGACTCGCGCTGGTTGTCGACCACGCAGACCAGCGCGGCGGGTGCGCCGAGGCAGCAGAGTTCCCAGGTGGACGTGCCGGCGGCGCTGACCACCAGGTCGGCGTCGGTGATCAGCGTCGGCAGTGAGCCGGTGGGTGGGACCGGTCGGATGATCTGCCCGCGTCCGGGGGTGATCTCCTCCAGCTCCGCCTCGATCTCGGGTCGGCCGACGACGACCGTGAGGTCCATCGGATGGCCGGTGGCCACCAGCACCCGGGTCAGCACCGGGGCCGCGCCGACCGCGTCCGTGCCGCCGAAGAAGGCCAGCACCCGGGGTCGGCTGACCTCCGTGGCGGGCCGTGGTGCCGGCGGTCGGGCGGTCACCACCGAGTCGCGCAGCAGGGCGTACCCGCTGCCGGCGAGCAGCCGTCCGGGCAGCGCGGGGGCCTGCGCCCCGAAGTTCTGATCGAGGTAGAGGTCCGCGTCCTGGCCCCGGCTGTCCCCGTCGATCACGGCGAGGGTGAACACGCCGGCGGCGCGTAGCGCGCCCGCTCCGGCCGGGTCCAGCTCGTAGGAGTCGAGAACCAGGACGTCCAGCTCGTGCCGGCGGGCCGCCTCGACCAGCTCGGCCGGCGAGTCAGGGCCCGGGTGCAGGGGGATGCCCCGCGCGGCCAGTTCCGCGGTGGCCCAGTCGAGCCGCTCGACCGCGCCGAACACCGCGACGTGGGCGCCCCGGGCCAGGAACTCCTCGGCGAGCGCCAGGCAGCGGACGAGGTGGCCGACGCCGCGTCGCGGCCCGGCGTCGCAGCGCAGTCCGACCCGTAGCGTGCTCAGGACTCCTCCAGCCGCTTCTGCCGTACGTCGGCGTTGAGCGCGCGCAGCCGGGGCTGCCCGTCGAGCCAGTCGGCGAGCTTGGCCAGCGGCACGCTGACGTCGCCGAAGTGGTCGATCACCGCGTTCACCAACGCCCAGTCCTGCTCGGTGTCGAGGGTCAACCGCAGCGCCGAGCGGTCCGGGGTGAGCGTCACCCCGAGGACCCGGAACAGCTCCGGATGGGTGTACGCGTACGAGGTCACGTGCACCCGGTGGTGACCGGTGGCGAGCCGGTCCAGGGTACGCAGCGTCTCCGCCCGGATGATCTCGACGTCCAGTCCGCGGGGCAGGGTGCGGGCGATCGACGTGCTCGCGTAGTCCAGCCCGGGCACCGCGCGGTACACCGAGGCGACCAGCGTGATGATCTCCGGGTCGAGCAGCGGGCAGTCGGCGGTGAACCGCATGACCGCATCGCCCGGGTGCGCCGCCAGCGCGCCCACGAAGCGGTCCAGCACGTCGTCGACCGGCCCGCGGTGACAGGGCACGCCCAGTCGCGCGGACTCGGCCACCACCGCGTCGTCGACCGGGTCGGTGCTGGTGGCGACCACCAGGTCGGCCAGGACGCCGCTGTCCCGGGCGGCGCGCACCACCCGGCCCAGTACGGAACGCCCGGCGAGCGGGCGGAGCACCTTGCCGGGCAGTCGGGACGACCCCATCCGGGCCTGCACGATCCCGACGATCCGTGGCCCCCCGTTCGCGCCCGTGCCCCCCGTCGGGCCCACCCTGTGCGTCGTACCCGACGCGCTGTCGTGGCCGGTCACTGCTGCTCCTCCTCTTTCGGGGCGAGCGCCGAGCGGGCCCGGCGTTTGGCGGCACGGGCACCCCGCTTGGCCAGCCGGGCCGGGGTGATGGCGAGCCGGCCGACCCGGTAGCTGAGCGAACCGCTCAGCAGACCGATCGTTGCCTCGGCCCGGCGCAGCGCCCGTTCCCGCGAGGTGAGCATCTCGTCGGTCCACTTGGCCAGTGCGGCGAGTCGGCTGATCTCCTCGCGTTGGCGCAGCCACGCCTCCCGCAACTGCTGGTAGCTGCGCGTACCGACCGGCGGGTCGGTCGACTCGATGGCGTGCAGCTTGGCGGCGAGGCTGCCCCGGTTGGCGGTGTCCAGCCCGTGCAGTGCCGCGGTGATCGCCACCTCGGCGTCCACCGCCTGCGCCACGGTCTCCCGGGTCAGGTCGTGGCCGGCGAGCCCGCCGAGCACCACGGTCAGTCCCGCCACGTCGAGGGTGGACGACCAGGGGTGGGCGTACCCGCCGGTGAGCAGGCCCGTCGCGAAGCGCCACAGCCCACGGGCCAGCACCACGTCGCGGGGCAGGGCTTTGGTGGCCCGCCAGCTCGGGTCGAGTACCGCGTAGCGCTCTCCGGCGACCACCACGTTGTCGGTGCTGGCCAGCGCGCCCGCTCCGGCGATCCGGCCGTCGTCGTCGGCCTGACCGGCGAGCCAGCCCGCGTACCCGTGCAGCAGCGTGCGCAGCATTGCCAGGTCGCGGCGCAGGGCCGCGTCGAGCAGCAGGGTGCGGAGCAGCCGTCCGGACGGCACCGGCCCGGTCAGCGCGCCGGGGTCCCGGTACGCGGCCTCGCGGCTGGCGAACGGCGCGGCGGCCGGCACGCTCGCACTGGCCGGCGCGGTGAACCCCCACCGCCAGCCCGACGGGCCGTCGAACACCTCCAGCACGCCGATCCCGGGCTGCCCGGTCTGCGCCAGCACCGCCGGCAGGTCCCCGTCAGCGGCCGGCGTGGCCGGGTCGTCGGGCCGGACGGGGCGCCGGGCCAGCATCAGCCAGCCCGGCGCGAGGTCGGCGGCGCGCCCGGCGTGCAGCGCGTCCACGGCCAGCCGGGCCGGGTCCTGGAGCACCGGCGCGGTGGTGAAACCCCCCGCGCAGGCGCCGTGCAGCACGGCGTCGAACAGCCCCGACCCGGCGTCCCGGTCGAGCTGGTCGGCGTCGAGCAGCGCCGTGGCGGCGCCGGCGGTGGGGTACGCGGCCCAGCACGCGGTCGGCCGCAGTCCGACCCCGGTGAGCCGCTCGCGCAGCTGCTCCCGGTTGGCGGGGTGCGCCCGGTCCAGGACCCCGCCGACCACCCAGGCGGAGTCGTTCCGGTCGGCGTACCAGGGGGAGGTGGCGACCAGCCGGTGCAGCCCGAGCGGGTTGTCCAGTCGCAGCAACAGCGCGCCACCCGGCCGTACCGCGGCGACCAGGCGCGCCAGCACCCCGTCCCAGCCGAACCGGGTGCCCTCCACCGACTCCACCGGGTCGAGCCCGGCGGCGGCGATCACCACGTCGTACGTCTCGTCGTCGGTCAGCCCGGCAGGGCCACCCACCACCACGCGGGCGGCCCGCTGGGCCAGCGCCACCGCGTCCGGGTGGCTGCGCAGCAGGCAGGTCACCTCGGCGTGGGCGAGCCGATCGAGCAGCGCCGGGTCGTGCGGCCCGGCCAGCAGGACCCGGGCACCGGCCGGCACGATCCGGGCGGCCAGCGCGGCCAGCGGCCCCCCGTCGGCCAACCGCTCCTTCGGCAGGTCGGACCAGGCCAGCATCTCGCCGCCCGGCAGGGTGATCCGGCCGGCGGGTGCCGTCTCAGTCGTCACGGTCTTCCTCTTCCTCCTGGAGCGTCGCCCAACCGAGCAGCTCGCGCAGCTCGGCCGGCGTGCAGCGGTGATCCGTGCCCAGCTCGGCGCGGGCGATCTCGACCGCGGTGGGCAGGTCGACCGCGGCGCCGTGCAACTCCGGCCACTGCCGCCGGATGCGGGCGGTCCCGCCGAAGGTCGGGTCCTCATTGGACAGGATCATCGGGTCGCCGTAGACCGCTGGTTCGCAGCCGGCCGCGATGCCGTAGAAGATGGCGCTGGTCAGCCGGTTTGACGCTACCCGACGGTGCCGGCGCAGCTCGGTCAGCTGATTGTCGAGGAACTCCGGGTTGGTGTCCTTCCACCAGTGTCCCCGGTAGCCGTGGCAGATCACCCGGAACCCGGCGCGTTCGTAGAGGCGGCGGACGTGACGCATCCGGTACTCGTGCCAGTAGAGGCAGACCGTGACGGGGCCGGGTTCGGTGTCCTGGATGCGGGCGATCAGCGCCCGGTGGTCACCCTTGACGTGCTGGCCCTCCCAGCCGTGGAAGGGATACCAGATGGTGCCCTCCCGCTCCTCGGCGGGCGGCTCCTCGGGCCGCATGGCCAGCAGGTACACGAACGGAGCGCCGATCACGACCACGTTGCGCCGCCCCACCGACCAGGCCCGGCGGCGGGTCTGCTCCGACCAGAGCAGGCTCGGGGTGCGCTCGGCGTACGGATGGCCGGGGGCCAGGCCGTCGCCGATGTTCCAGCCGTGCTGCACGTACCCGTTGATCCGGGGTGGGTGCCGGTCGCCGAGGCCGGCGTACCGGGCCAGCACGTGAGCATGGCCGTAGAAGTGGTTGGCGTGGTGCATCAGGTTCCCATCAGGCGGCGGAACGCACCGAGCCGGCCCGTAGGGCCGCGACCAGCGCGTCGATGACGCGGTCCTGGTCGGCGTCGCTGAGTCCCGGGTAGAGCGGCAGCGACAGCTGCTGAGAGTAGAACGACTCGGCCACCGGGCAGGATCCGCGCCGGTAACCCAGGTCGGCGAAGGCCGGGTGCCAGTGCACGGGGACGTAGTTCACCTGGACGCCGATGCCGGCGGCGCGCATCCGGTCGTACACCTCGCGGCGGCGTCCGTCGAGCACCCGGATCGGGTAGAGGTGCCAGGCGGGTCGGGCCCACGCCCGCCGGCCCGGCAGCCGGACGCCCGGCAGGTCGGCGAGGGCCTCGTCGTAGCGGGCCACCAGCCGGTCTCGGCGGGCCAGGAACTCGCCGAGCCGCCGCAGCTGGCTACGGCCCAGCGCGCAGAGCACGTCCGGCAGCCGGTAGTTCAGCCCGAACTCGTGCACCTCCTGGTGCCAGCCGCCCTCGTCCGGCCACCGTTGCTCGTCGCGCTCGCGGACCAGGCCGATGTTGCGGAACCGGCGGGCCCGCTTCAGCAGCTCCGGGTGCGGGGTCACCACAGCGCCGCCCTCGGCGGTGGTGAGGTTCTTGGTGGGGAAGAACGACAGCGTGGTCAGGTCGGCCAGCGACCCGACCGGCCGGTCCTTGTAGCTGGCGCCGATGGAGTGCGCCGCGTCCGCGAGCAGCAGCGCGTCGTGCCCGCCCAGCGCGGTGCGCAGCGCGTCGTAGTCGGCCGGGTGGCCGGCGTAGTCGACGGCGGACACCACCCGGGTACGCGCGGTGGTCGCGGCGGCAGCCGCCGCCGGGTCGAGGGTGAAGGTGTCCTCCTCGACGTCGGCGAACACGATCTTCGCGCCGAGCGCGACGGCGCTGCTGGCGGTCGCCACGAACGTCATCGGCGGCACGATCACCTCGTCTCCGGGGCCGACGCCGGCCGCCGCGTACGCCACGTGCAGCGCCGCGGTGCCGTTGGAGACGGTGGCGCAGCCCGCGCCGCCGGTCCAGCCGGCGAGGTCGGCCTCGAACGCCTCGACCTGCGGCCCGGTGGTGAGCCAGTCGCCGCGCAGCACGCCGGCCACGGCCGCGATGTCGTCCTCGGTGACGGAGTGCCGGCCGTACGGGAGCATCCCCGTCATGCGGTGAGGCCGAGCATGTCGCGCAGTTGGTCGACGCTGAGCCACTCGTCGTTGGTGTCCGACTGGTACGCGAAGCCGTCCGGCACCGGCTCGCAGTCGACCGGCGGCTGGTAGCCCCAGCCGGCGATGGTCGGCTGGACGATGAACCGGTCCTTGGCGCGCAGCGTCCGGCGGCTGTCGTCCGGCGCGATCATCTCCTCGTGCAGCTTCTCGCCGGGCCGGATGCCGATCTCGTGCGTGGTGGCCTCCGGGGCGACCGCCTCGACCAGGTCGAGGATCCGCATGCTGGGGATCCGCGGCACGAACAGCTCGCCGCCCTGCATCTGGTCGAACGAGTCCATGACGAACTGGACGGCCTGCTCCAGCGTGATCCAGAAACGGGTCATCCGCTTGTCGGTGATCGGCAGGCTCTTGCCCTCGGCGGCCAGCCGGCTGAACAGCGGGACCACCGAGCCACGGCTGCCGACCACGTTGCCGTAGCGGACCACCGCGAACCGGGTCGGGTGGTGGGCGGCGTAGTGGTTGGCCGAGACGAACAGCTTGTCGCCGACCAGCTTGGTCGCGCCGTACAGGTTGATCGGGCTGGACGCCTTGTCGGTGGAGAGCGCGATGACCTTCCGGACGCCGGCCTCGATCGCGGCGTCGACCACGTGCTGCGAGCCGGTGATGTTGGTGGCGATGTACTCGGAGGGGTTGTACTCCGCCGTGTCCACCTGCTTGAGGGCGGCGGCGTGCACGACGTGCTCCACGCCGTGCATCGCCCGGGTGAGGCGGTGCCGGTCCCGGATGTCGCCGATGAACCAGCGCAGCCGGGGGTCGTCACCGAGCTGCTGGCGCAGCTCGTACTGCTTGAGCTCGTCGCGGGAGAACACCACCACCCGGGCGGGGTCGGCTTCGGTGAGGATGTGCCGCAGGAAGGTCCTGCCGAAGGAACCCGTTCCCCCGGTGATCAGAATGGACGATCCATTCAACTCACTCAATTTGGTGCTCCCGTGTTCGTGGATGAACGGGCGGCCCTCGGCCGGCCGACCGGGGTGAGACGCTAACCATGGCGGGTTAACGGGCCGGCGCTCCCGGGTTAACCCCGCCCCCTGCCCCCGTGAATGCCGGGCACCGGGCAGACGAACACTTCCGGCCACCCGCCAAGCGGGCTGACCAGGCCCGATCGGGCCGTTACAGTGGCCGCGCGAGCGACCCGGCCGCCCCTGCGCGCCGCTGGTACCCGCGTTCACCCGACATTCGCACCACCCCGGTTCGAGCGGGCCACCCCGAGCGTCAGCGGCGTGCCCGCCGGCCCGCGTGGCCCCGGTGCGGCCGGCAATTCAGGAGGCGTCGATGGCATCCGGCAGCCACGTGATGGAACGCCCGGCTGACCCGGTCGAGACACGACCGGCCATGCCCGCACGGCGTTGGCTGGTGCCGCTGCTGCTGCTCGTCGGATGGGTGCTCAGCGTGGCCTGGCGGATGTGGCTGTCCCGTCACATCGTGCTGCCGATCGCGCACACCGACGAGGACAGCTACCTGAACACCGCCCGCGCGCTGGCCGGCGGGCCGGGCGGGTTCAGCAGCGAGAACGGCCTGCTGCGCCGGGTCGGCTACCCGATGCTGATCTCGCCCGCGTTCCTCGGGGACCGGGACTTCAGCGACAGCTACCGGCTCGTCCAGCTGATCAACGCGATGGTGAACTCGACGCTGCTGCCGCTGGCGTACCTGCTCGGCCGGCGACTGCTCCAGCTGCGCCGGTCGTACGCCCTGCTCGGGGCGGTGGTGGCGGCAACCCTGCCGGCCACCGCCTTCTACGCCGGTGTCGCCATGATCGACTCGGTGATGGCGCCACTGGTGATCGCCTGGCTGCTCGCCGTGCACCGCTGGATCGAGCGGCCCGGCCCGCTCGCCGCGGCAACCGTCGGCCTGCTGGTCGGCGCGTTCCACCTCCTGCACTCCCGCGGCCTGGTGATCGTGGCGGTGCACATCGGGCTGGTGCTGCTGCTGCTGATCCGCCGCCGGATCACCCCGACCGTGATGCTCGCGGCGCTGCTGCCGGTGCTCGCCCTTGCGCTCGTCAACGAGGCCGGTATCCGGCTGCTCGGGGACAAGGTCTACCTGCTCGGCAACACCCCGGGCGGCAGCATGGTCGACGCGGTCTCCTCCGCCGCGGGTGTGGTCCGGGTCGGCGCGGCGGTCACCACCCAGCTCTGGTACCTCGTGGTCATCACGTTCGGGATGGCCGGGGTGGCCTGGGCGGCCGCCGTCCGGGAGCTGTGGCGGCCCCGGCGCGGCGACGCCACCCGCTGGACGATGGGCGTGGCGCTGGTGGTGAGCGTCGGAGTGGCCAGCGGGGCGTCGTTGATCCTGGCCGGCATCACCGGAAAGCCGCTGGACGCGATCTACGGCCGCTACGTGCAGATGTTGGCCCCGTTCTGGCTGCTGGTCGGGCTCGGGGTGCTGCTCACCGCCGGGCGCCGGGTGGTGCTGCGCCGGGCTGCCGTCGCGGTGGCGCTGCTGATCGCCGGCGGCGCCCTGATCGCCGTCCGCCTCGCGTACGTGGCCAGCCGGGGGCACTCGCTGCGCTACGGCGGCTTCGGCGCGCCGGACCTGATGGCGCTGACCGGCGGCTGGCGGGAGATGCGGCCGGTCGTCGCGTCGCTGATCGGCATCGCCGGCTGCGTGTTGCTCGTCGCCGCGGTCCAGGTGCCCCGGCTGCGGCTGCCGCTGCTCGGGGCGCTGCTGGTGGTCAACCTCGTGACCATGCAGGTGATCGACCAGCGGTTGGTGCGGCCGATGGTGGCCAGCAGCGCGCCGACGCCCTGGGTGGCCGACGTCGGGGTGCGGCCCGGCGAGCGGGTGTGGGCCTCCACCGGCGTCCAGTACATCCACCGGTTCAACCTCAGCCACCAGGTGACCTGGACCGACGTGCGGTGGTTCCAGGAGCAGCCGCCGGACACGGCTCAGGTGGTGTTCGCCCGCTGGGCGCCCGGCCAACCCGACGACTGGGACGGCGCGAAGTACGGCTTCGTGCGGCTCGGTGGCAACGTGCGTCAGCACTGGGCGGCCTGGCGGCGGGCCTGACCCGCACCGCCCCGCGTCCGGTGGACATCAATTTTCGTGAACGGGGGATGTCCACCGGACGCACGGCCGGTTAATGGTGCCGGACCAGTGCGGAAATGCTCGCCGTAATCAGCGCTGGCGGCGGTCCGCCCGGTTCAGGGAAATCGGGACTACGGTGATTTCCCGACCATCGGACAGCTCCTGTCGGGGGGTGCCCTCGACGAATCGGAAACGCCGGTTCATCTGCCGTACGACGGTGTTGTGCGCGAGCACCTCGCCGTCGAGTCGGTCCAGGTGCAGCCCGTCGAAGGCGTACTCGACGGCCTCCCGCATGACCGCCAGCCAGGCGGGCAGCGTCTCGCCCCGCTCGGCCAGCCCGTCAGCGTCCAGATAGAAGCCCCAGGCGCCGGTCCGGGGGCCGTCCAGCCGCAGGTCGAAGAAGGTGACCACGCCGCAGGGCAGGTCCTCGCGGACGTACACCAGCACCCGCCGGGACGGGTCGTCACGGACCGCCGACCACCACCGGGCGTGCTCGTCGGCGGTGATTTCGTGGCTGGTCTTGCTGACCTGACGGTTGGTTTCCTGATTACGCCAGGACAACATCAGGTGAACGTCTTCCGTCGTCGCTTCGCGCAGCACGTGCTCTCACTTTCCGTACTGTTCACGTCCGGTCCCGGCACCCTACCCGGGCGCACCGGGAAATCAGATATCTATTCGCGGGGCTGTAGACTCCGGCGCATGAAGGAATTGAGTCGCGCGCAGATCCGCGACCTCATGGCTCAGGTGCTGAAGAACCAGGACAAGGAGCTGCCCGCCGACGACGCGGCGCAGTTGCGGGAGATCGGCTTCCGGTCGCTGGACTTCTCCGAGCTGGCCCTGCGGGTGGAGGACGAGACGGGGGAGGAGCTCAACTTCGACGCCCCCGGCCTGCGCCGCATCGCCACCGTCGGGGACGTCCTCGACTTCCTCGTCGAGCTCCAGCAGCAGTGACCGTCGCGCCACCCCGCCCCCCGGCCGCCGCGCCCCCGGAACCGGCCGGCGTCGACAACCGGCTCGTCGTCGGCGGCGCCGCGCTGACCTGGCGGACGCTGCCGACGCCGGCGCTACCGGACCCCGCCGCGGTGCTCGCCCACTCCGCCGGTCACGCGCTCGCCGCCGCGCGGCAGCACGCCGTGCACGGCACCGAGCTGCTGCTCAGCGCCGCGAGCCGGGTCGACGCGGCGATGCGCGCGGAGCTGCTGGACGCCGGGTTCACCGTGACCGTCCTCGACGACGACGGCGCCCACCCGAGCGCGCCGCCCCAGCCGCGCGCCGCCGAACCCGGCCGGCTCTGGCTGCTGACCTCGGGCTCGACCGGCCGTCCCAAGCGGGTCGGGCACACCCTCGACACGCTGACCACCGTGCGGGCCGACCAGCCGGAGCGGACCTGGCTCTGTCCCTACGCCCCCGGCACGTACGCCTGGTGGCAGGTGGTCACCCTGTCGCTGACCCAGCCCGGTCAGCACCTGGTGGTGGTCGAGCCGGAGGAGCTGGACGACTGGCCCGCGGTCGCCGCGGCGCACGGGGTCGACGCCGCGTCCGGTACGCCGACTTTCTGGCGCCGCACCCTGCACCGGGACGCCGCCGCGCTGGCCCGGGTGCCGCTGCGCCAGATCACCCTCGGCGGGGAGCCGGTGGACCAGGCGATCCTGGACCAACTGCGGGAGGTCTTTCCCACCTCGCGGATCTCCTGGATCTACGCGTCTTCCGAGGTGGGCGCGTCCATCGTGGTGCACGACGGGCGGGCCGGGTTCCCGGTCGGCTGGCTGGACCGGGAGGCTCCCGGCCGGCCGACTCTCTCCGTCCGCGACGACGAGCTGGTCATCACCTCGCCGTACCACGGTGCCGGGCTGGGCGGCCCGGTCCGCACCGGGGACCGGGTGCAGGTGGTCGACGAGCGGGTGCTGATCACCGGCCGCCTGGACTCCGACGAGATCAACGTCGGTGGCAGCAAGGTCTCCGCCGGTGTGGTCCGCGGTGTGCTGGCCGGGCACCCCGCAGTTGCCTGGGCCCGGGTCACCGGCCGCCGTGCCCCGGTGCTCGGCCGGATGGTGGTCGCCGAGGTGGTCCTCGTCCACACTGACCCGTCCGACCGCCCCGCCGACCCGTCCGGCCAGCCCGTTGCCAGCGTGCCGGACGAGGCCGCGCTGGTTCGCTGGTGTGCCAACCGGCTGCCCGAGCACGCGGTGCCGCGCCGGATCCGCGTGCTGACCGAAATTCCCGTCAAGGAGACCCTGAAGAGCGATGTCTGACCTCGCCGACACCCAGTTCGTTCCGCCCAGCTCTGTGGTCCTCGTCTCCGGCGGCTCTCGGGGGCTGGGCCTGGCCATCGTCACCGACCTGCTCGACCAGGGCGTACGGGTCGCGGCGTTCGCCCGCACGGTCACCCCGGAGCTGGCGAAGCTCGCCGCCGAGCACCCCGACCGGGTGCACGTCGGCTCGGTGGACGTCACCGACCTGCACGCCGCTCAGGGCTTCGTCCGTGAGGTGGAGCAACGCCTCGGCCCGATCGACGGGATCGTCAACAACGCCGCCGTCGGGCAGGACTCCCTGCACGTACACACGGCCACCGACGACATCGCGCGGATCATCGAGACCAACCTGACCGCCCCGCTCCAGCTGACCCGGCTGGTGGTCCGGCGGATGCTTGGCAAGGGGCTGCGCGGGCGGATCGTCAACATCACCTCGATCTGCGCACAGCGCGGCTTCCCGGGCCTGGTCGCGTACTCGGCCACGAAGGGCGGCATGGACGCCGCCACCCGCTCGCTCGCCCGGGAGTTGGGCGGCCGGATGCTGGTCAACGCGGTCGCTCCCGGCTTCTTCGCCTCGGAGATGTCCGCCGTGCTCGGCCCGACCCAGCTCGACCAGATCGTGCGACGCACCCCGACCGGCCACCTGACCGAGCCGGTGGAGGTCGTACCGGTGGTCCGGATGCTGCTCCAGGCGCACACCAACATCAACGGCCAGGTCATCGTGGTGGACGGTGCCGCCTCCATCTGACCTGGACCCGGTCGTCCGGCCCCGCCCGGTGCCAGCGCTGCTCGCCGCCGCCGAGCGGTACCTGCGGGTGGTCGCCGACGCGGGGCAGTTGGCCGACGCGGCGACCCGCAGCCACCTCGACGACGGCCGCTGCGTGGGCTGGTACGGGCCGCCGACGGCCGGATGGCGGGTCGCGGTCGACGCGGAGCGCGCCGACGCCCCGGTCCCCCCGGCGCTGGCTCGCCGGTTCGGCACGGCGGACTTCTGGGCCCGGTGGACCCGGGCCGAGTGCTGCTGCAAGCTGGCCGACGTGCCGGTGGCGCTCTGGTGGCGTCGCTACGGGCTGGGTACGCCGGCCGACGGAGCGGCGGTCTGGCGCACCCTGCGGGTCGCCGACCTGGTAGTCACGGTCGGCTTCGCCCCAGGGTCTGACTTGGCCCCGGGGGTCTGACTTGGCCCCGGGTTCTGGCATCGCCCCGGGTTCTGGCATCGACCTGGTTTCTGGCATCGCGCTCTCGACGGGCCGGGGTCGCTCCTGCTTCTGACGGCCGCCGTGCTGCCAATGTCGCGCGTGCCTGTCGAGCTGCCCCACATCTGGGGCGCTCGCCACCGTCAGGTTCGCCGACGAGTGGACGGTGTTCGCCTGCGTCGGATTGTCGCGACGGGTGGGCGGTGTTCGCTTCCGTCGGGTTGTCGCGACGGGTGGGCGGTGTTCGCCTTCGTCGGGTTGTCGTGACGGGTGGGTGGTGGTCGCTTCCGTCGGGTTGTCGCGACGGGTGGGCGGTGTTCGCCTTCGTCGGGTTGTCGTGACGGGTGGGTGGTGGTCGCTTCCGTCGGGTTGTCGCGACGGGTGGGCGGTGTTCGCCTTCGTCGGGTTGTCGTGACGGGTGGGTGGTGGTCGCTTCCGTCGGGTTGCGTGGTCGCCTTCGTCGGGTTGTCGTGACGGGTGGGTGGTGTTCGCCTTCGTCGGGTTGCCGCGACGGGTGGGCGGTGGTCGCTTCCGTCGGGTTGCCCCCGACGGGTGGGCGGTGGTCGCTGCCGTGAGGGCCGCCTAGAAGCGGCCGTGTTCGCCTCCGTCGGGGTGCTCCACGAATGGGCGGTGCTCGCTGCCATCAACACTGCCCAGAAGTGGGCGGTGCGTGCGACCGTCAGGGCTGCCCCGTCGATGGGCGGTGCTCGCCGCCGTCAGAGCCGCTCCATATCTGGGGCAGCTCGACAGGGACGCGACGGTGGTCGCCCACCCCCGCCCCGCCCTGCTCGCCAACGCCGGGCCGCCCCGCGGGGGCGCATGCCGGCCCGAGCCCGAGCCGGGCCCGAGCCCGAGCCGGGCCCGAGCCCGAGCCGGGCCCGAGCCCGAGCCGGGCCCGAGCCCGAGCCGGGCCCGAGCCGAGCCCGAGCCCGAGCCCGAGCGAGCTGAGCCTCGGGCCGAGCTGAGCCGGGGACGGGGGGACCGGGGGACGAGCTGAGCCGGGTTCGGGGCCGGGTCGACGGTCAGATGAGGTCCCAGCTGAGCGGGGTGCCGCGCGGGACGTCGGTGGTGAAGGTGCGGCCCAGGACCCGGTCGATCTCCACCGGGGCCAGCCCGCCCGCCGGTCGGATGGATCGGACGTTGCGCGCCGTGACGGGGTCGCCGGCCCGCACGTCCTCGACCACGAAGAGCGAGCGACGGAACCGCAGTCCCTCCCGCTCGGCGGGCGTCGGGCCGATTGCGGTGCCGCCCAGCGCCGCGTACGCCCGGCCCGATTCGGCGACCAGGGCCGTCAGCTCCGTCGGGTTCAGTGAAAAGTCGGAGTCCACGCCGCCGTCAGCCCGGTCCAGCGTCACGTGCTTCTCGATGAAGCAGGCGCCCAGCGCCACCGAGGCGACCGCCACTCCGATGCCGGGGGTGTGGTCGGAGAGCCCGACCGGCACGTCGAACGCGCCGGCCAGCACCGGCAGCCGGCGCAGGTTGCTGTCGGCCGGCGGCGCCGGGTAGGACGCGGTGCAGGCCAGCAGCACGATGCCCGCCGCGCCGCCGTCCCGGGCGGTCCGCACGGCCGCGTCGATCTCGGCCACCGTCGCCATCCCGGTGGAGATCACCATCGGCTTGCCGGTGCTGGCCACCAACCGGATCAGCGGTAGGTCGACCAGCTCCGACGAAGCGATCTTGTACGCCGGCGCGTCCAGCGACTCCAGCAGCTCCACGGCGGTCGCGTCGAACGGTGACGAGAAGACGGTCAGACCGCGCGCACGGGCCCGCTCGAAGATCGGGGCGTGCCACTCGTACGGGGTGTGCGCCCGCTCGTAGAGGCGGTACAGGTTCTCCCCGCCCCACAGCTCGTGCCCGCTGGAGATGCGGAACGCCGGGGTGTCGACGTCGATCGTGATCGTGTCCGGCCGGTACGTCTGGAGTTTGAGGGCGTGCGCCCCACTCTCGGCCACCGCGTCGACGATGGCCAGCGCCCGGTCCAGGTCGCCGTTGTGGTTACCGGACATCTCGGCGACCACGAAGGGTCGCTCCCCGGCACCGACCGCGTGCGGTCCGATCTTGATTGTCGCCGTCATTCCGACCTCTGCTCAGGTACGCCCGCACCAAGGTGCGGTGGTGCTGTCGTCGTCCACCCGGCGGGCGGAAGACCTGAAAAACCAGGGCGCCGGCAGCCGACCCGGCTCCCGGCGTGGTGTGCGGTGGAGGCGGTCACGGCAGGCGGCGCCCGACCAGCGCGTCGCCTCGGTCCGCGTCGCCGACCGCGAGCCTGTCGCCCGTCCCCGTCGTGGACTCGGCCGGTCGGCTCGGATCCTCGTCGGCGACGGCCGGCCCGGCACCGTTGTCGGCGCCCCCCGCAGGGCCGGACCGGCGCAGCCGGCCCGCGACCCGGTGCGCCTGCCGCAACGCCGAGTACGCCAGGTAGTCACCGCGACCGACCAGGCGATGCTTGAGCCCGGCCACGCCCGGTGGCACCGGGTAGCCACCGGTGGGCAGGTAGCGGCGGTAGTGCTCGGCCACCCGGTGGAAGAAGGCCCGCCGCAGGTGCGGGTGCAGCCGATCGTCGTTGCCGACCACCACCAGAAGGTGACTGATCATCAGCTCGAACAGCTCGGCCCGCAACTGCTCGTCCGGGTGCCGCAGGCGCAGCCAGTCCATCAGCCGCTCGTACTGGGCGAACGCGTCGAAATGTCGGCCGCTGCGGGTGGAGGTGATCGCACCCTGCCGACCCTGCCGGTACAGGTAGCAGACCTGGTCCAGCACGGAGATCTTCTCCGCGCCGATCAGCAGCGGGTGGCTGAACGGGATGTCCTCGTACCAGCCGGGGTAGAACCGCAGCTCCAGCTCGTCCAGGAAAGCGCGGCGCACCACCTTGTTCCACGCGGTGTGCTGCACACGCAGCAGTTGCGGCTGGTCGGCCAGGCGGGCCACGCCCGGCATCCCGCGCAGCAGGTGGCTGCTCGCGTCGACCTCACGCCGGCCGTCCTCGTGCACCCGCAGGTGGTCCAGCATCAGGACGTCGGGCTGATGCTGGCGCAGCCGGTCCAGGACCGCCGGGATAGTGCCCGGCGGCAGCCAGTCATCGCTGTCGACGAACCAGACGTACCGGCCGGAGGCCACGTCGAGGCCGGCGTTGCGGGCCAGGCCCAGGCCCACATTGTGGTCCAGGTGAACGACCCGGACCCCGTCGCGGCCGGCGGCGTAAGACCGCAGCATCGCGCCGCAGCCGTCCGGGGAGGCGTCGTCGACGGCGATCAGCTCGACCGCGCCCGCCTCGCTCGCCGGTACGTCGGCCCGGATCGATTCAAGGCACTGGTACAGGTACGCCTCGACGCCGTACACGGGCACGACGATGCTCAGCAGCGGTGCGTGCGTCGGCTCATTGACCACGCCGCCACCTTCGACGGTCCGGGTGGCCGGCCTCGGAACCTGACGTGGCCGACGAAGGTGGAATCCCTGAACTCCCGCGGAGCGGAAGGTTAACGCCGGCCGCCCCGCGGGGCCCGGAGCCGGGGCGGCCGGGACGGTCCGCCGCGCGCCCGCCACCCGTGGGACACGTCCGATTCACCCTGGAGTAACCCGGTAGGGTGCCCCGGTGCGGCCCTGCCGGGCCGCCGTGGGCGTCGCCGTTGCGCCGTCCGACGCCACGCCGAGGAGGAGACGCACGTGCTGGTGATCCTGCGGAGCGCCGGGACCTCGGCATGACGAGCACCGTCGCCGAGCCGGAGGTCCGGCCCGCACCCGTCCCGGCCCGGCTGCCCTCGCTGACCGGGCTGCGCTGGATCGCCGCGTTGCTGGTGTTCGGCTTCCACGCCGGCACCATGCGGATCATCGCGGAGCCGGACTACAAGGCCGTGGTCGACGCCCTGTTCACCCTCGGCCTGTCCGGGGTGCAGTTCTTCTTCATTCTCAGTGGCTTCGTACTGGTCTGGTCGGCCCGCCCCGGCGACTCCCGGCGGAGCTTCTGGCGGCGCCGGGTCGCCAAGATCTATCCGAACCACCTGGTGCTGTGGGCGGCGGCGCTGCTGGTCGCCTGGTGGTTCGCCGATCCGGTGCTGCCGGCCGCCGCGCTGGAGAACCTGCTGCTGCTGCAGGCCTGGGACCCTCGGCCGGGTTGGTTCTACAGCATCAACACGGTGAGCTGGTCGCTGTCCTGCGAGTTCTTCTTCTACCTCTGCCTACCGCTGGCACTGCCGCTGCTACGCCGGTCCCGGCCGGCACTGCTCTGGACGCTGGTCGTCGCGTTGCCGCTGCTGATCCTTGCGCTCTGGCCGGCCCAGCACCTGGTGCCGGAGCCCAGCCGCTGGTGGTTCACCCAGGTCTTCCCGCTGGCGCGGTCGCTGGAGTTCTGGTTGGGCGCGGTGGCGGCCGAGTTGATGCGTCGGGGCCTCTGGCGGGGTCCCGGGTTGACCGGAGCCAGCCTGATCTTCGTGGCCACCTGGGTGGCCGCCGCGCAGTGGATCCGCGCCGAGCTGTGGACCACCCTGCTCGCGGTGGCGTATCTGCTGGTGATCACCGCCGCCGCGGACGCGGACGTGCGGGGGCGACGCTCACCGTGGCGGTCCCGCCCGCTGGTGTGGCTCGGCGAGGTCTCGTTCGCCTTCTACCTGGTGCACGTGCTGGTGATGACGAGCGTGCTGCGCTGGACCGGGGACTGGGGTACCGGCTTCGGCGGCTGGCGCGGCCCGGCGGCGGTGCTCGGCTTCCTGCTGGTGAACCTGATCCTCGCCGGGCTACTGCATCGTTTCGTCGAGACCCCGATGATGCGCAGGCTCACTCCGCGCCGTTCGGCCCGCCCGGCGGCCATTCCTCGACAGCGAGCAGGCGGCACCGAAGCCCGCGTCGCTGAAGCCAAAGCCGCTGAAGCCCGCGACGCCGAAGCCCGCAACGAGGCCGGCGGGGCGAGTAAAGCTCGCGAGCGATCGACCTACGCCGACTCGCGCTGACAGCGTCCACTCTGGTCGGCGCGGCGCGGGCCGACACGCCCGTCGTCGATGCGCCTGGTCGGCCACGACGGTAGCGTGGGGACGTGCTTTCGGTCGCGCTCACCTGTCCGCTGTGGTGGGTGGCGCGCTGGGCGACACGTGTGCTGACCAGCCTCGCCGTTGTCGCCGCCCTCGCGCTCGGCGCCGGCACGTCGCCCGCCTCGGCCTACGGGCTGTCGGCGTTCAGCCCCGGGTCGGTCGCGCCGTCGGGTCGGCCCGCCCCGATGGATGACACCGTGCACACGACGCCGATCGCCGCCGAGGAGGCCGCTGAGCAGCCCAGCCCGACGCGGTCGAGCGACGGGCAGGCAGCGCCCCTCGGTGGCGAGGCCGCCGTCCCCGCCGACGCGGCCCCGGTGCTCGCGGCCGGCGCCGACCGGCTACCCCGCGCGGATGGCCCGGCCAGCCGCGCGCCCCGAGCCCCACCCGGGCGCTGAGCCACCGGGACGAGCGTCCCGCCGCCGCGCCTGTCGACTCATCAGCTCCACACCCGCCGGACCCGTGGCCCCGCCGCAGCCTGGGTGGCCCCGTGCGGATCCCCATCGCATCGCTCTCTCCCCGAGGTGCCCACCATGGAGACCGTCGTCTTCTACCAGTTCCTGACCGAGGTGCCGCAGGCCGTCGCCATCTGGTCGGCCCTGTTCCTGCTGGCGCTGACCGTGCTCGCCGTGCTGGTCGCCCGCCCGGAGCGGGACCGGCCGGCGGTCGACCCGACTCCGGCGCCCACCGCCCGGGAGGTGGCCGCCGCCGAGGCCGCCGACCTGCGCCGGTACGCCGAGGAGGTGGCCGTCGCGGCGGCCGGCGCGGCGCAGACCGCCCGCCGCCGACGCGCGGACTGGCTGGCCGCTCAGGAGCAGGTGGAACGCGCGTGGGCCGGGTACGACGAGGCGGACACCGCCGCCCGTCGGTTCGCCGGCGCCGCGGCACTGCCCACCCCTCGTACTCCTCGTACCCCCGCCGAGTACGCCGCCCGGGAGCGCTATCTGCATCGCGCGGCGATGGCGGCGTACTGGCGCGGCGACCTGTCCATGCGGCAGCTCGCTGACGTGTTCGGGCAGCGGCACGGCTGGGACCCCCGCCGGCACCCGGTTGAGCAGGAGGTGCTGCTCAACCGGGCGGTCCGGGACGCGAGGCTCGCCGACTACCGGGCCGCCGCCGGGCGGGAACGGTCGGCCTGGCGAGACGCGGAGCTTGCGGCCTCCTCGGCCCGGGCCCTCACCGAGGAGGCGTACACGGCGGCGGCCCGGCTGCGTCCGAACCGGCTGCCGGCGCGTCGGACGATGACCGCAGTGCTCCGTCCGGCGGCCGCGACGCGCTGGCGGCCGGCCCGGGTTGGCTGAGTCGTCAATTAGGCCGTGAGCCCGGTCACACTCACTCGAAATCGGGCGGACGGCTCGATCGGCAGCATTGTTCCCACGAATTCGAGGCCATTGCCGACGGCCTGTCCGGTTGTCGCCCGCAGGCGCCGCCGTAACCGGTTGTCCCATCGAGTCGCGTCAGCGGCAATACGCGCAGAAATTGCTGCGACAGTTCAGGTTTACGCAGGTGAACCTGGCTTGGCAGGGTGCGGAGCGGCCAGTAGTGTCGTCCCGTCCGGTGCGGTAACCGATCGCAAGAGGCGACGCCGCGCTGACCCGCTTAATCGTGATCAACGAACCGGGGACCCACCAGTAAGTCCGGGGTGAATCCGCGAGCCACGGCCCGCGGTAGGGCGATCTTCCCGCCCGAATCCGTCAGCTAACCCGGTAGGCGGTGTCGGAAGGAGTTCCATCGTCGTGCAGCAACTCTCGACCCCTCGATTGTTCCCCCGCCTCCACGGCGCCGCGGTACCCCCGCTCATCCGTCCAGTGACGGTGAGCTGACCCCCGGGTCACCGCCTCTTCCGCCCGGCCGCGCCGGGCATTCCCCTGAGCGGTTCATCATCCGCGGACCACGGTCCGCGCGCTGGCGCCTGCCCGGATATCGGTCCGGCCCCGGTGTGCCGCTCTCCCCCTGATCCGTGGAGGACCCCGTGAAGCACACCCTGAAGCGTCAGCTCCGCCGCCTCACCACCGAGCGTCCGTACCAGATCGTCACCGCCTCCGCTGCGGCCCTCGTGATCGCGACCACCACCGGTGCTCTGTTCGCCGGCGCCGACGACGCCCCGGCCAGCCAGCACACCGCGACCACGGTCGCCGAGATGCGCAGCGACTCCGTTGCCTCCCGTGGCGAGGCGCGTGCCGCGTCCCCCTCGGCCAGCACCGCGCCGACCACCGCTGCCCCCGCGCCGGCCACCAAGGGCGCGTCGCCCGCCGCCAAGGCCAGCAGCAACCCGGACCTGACCAGTAAGCCGAAGCCGCCCGCGACCAAGGTGCTCGACTACGACTACCAGGTGCAGAACACGTACTTCAACTGTGGCCCGGCTGCCACCCGCAACGCCCTCAGCGCCGCCGGCATCGACCGCACCCAGGATGAGCTGGGCGCCGAGCTGGGCACCACCGAGATGGGCACCAACTCGGCCCTGGACACCACTCGGGTGCTCAACGCCGAGGTGAAGGGCTCCCCGTACCGGACCCGGATGTTCGCTGGCACGCCCAGCCCGGCCCAGATGGACCAGCTCCAGGCCGACGTGGTCAAGGCGATCACCGACGGCCGCGGCGTGGTGGCCAACGTCGCCGGCGACGCCACCGACACCGACGGCGGCTGGCACTCCTACGGCGGCGGCCACTACATCGCCGTGGTGGGTTACAAGGACAACGGCCGGACCGTGCGGATCGCCGACTCGGCCAACGCGGCCGACCCGTCGTACTGGATCACCACGATCAACCTGGCCAACTGGATCGCCACTCGGGGCTACTCCGCCTGACCCGGGCGTAGCCGCCGCGGGCGCCGTCCCCCACAAGGGGCCGGCGCCCGCGGCGTCTCTGTCCGTGCGATCAGTAGCTGATGAAGCCGTACAGCGCGAGGTGGTTCGACTTCGTCCCGCTGACCGTGTGGTCGATGCCGGACGGCTGCACGCTGCCCTTCACGAAGAGATAGTCGATCTTGCTGGAGCCGCTGGTGGCCTTCGACCCGTAGCCGGTCATGCCGTACCCGCCCAGCGTGCCGGGCGCGATGCCAGTGCGGTTCGCGTCGATGCCCACGACGCGGATCGTGGAGGCGTTCAGCAGGCTGGTCGCGTCGGCACCGAGGTGGATGCCGCTGTTGGCGATGCCCCGGTCGCCGTCGCCAGCGCACGCGTTCTGCCGGTTCTCCTGCGGTAGGTGCATCGTCGCGGCGAACACGCTGGTGCCGGTGGCCTTGATGGTGAACCGGGCCGCGATGGCGCTGGTCCGCTTCCACTTGTAGTAGTCGGTGCTGTCCGGGTCGCTGTTCGGCGGCTTGTACAGGGTGCACCCGGCGCCGTTGGCGTAGGCCGTGCCGGGCTTGAGCCAGCCCGCGCTCCAGTACTTCGAGATGTCACCGGCGGCGAGGCTGAGCGTCCGGGTGTTCCAGATGATCCCGTTGGTCTGCTTCTTTTTGAGGTCGCCGAGCGACTGCGAACTGCACTTGTGCGTGCTGCCCCACGGCTCCGGGTCACTCCACGCCACGATCGCACCGTAGGTGCCTGCCGGGTAGCCGAACTTGGCCGACAGTTGGTCGGCGTACGCCTCGGCCTGGCCGGTGCCGCGCACCTGCTGCACGATCAGGATGTCGGGTGCCACCACGCCACTGGTGCCGGTGCGGCCGGCGTCGTCAACCAGGATCGAGGTCAGGTGGTCCGGCCCGGAGATCCGGGTGCACGTCCCGTCGGAGTTGTTCACCACCAGGTTCTCGATGTTGTTGTTGTAGACCCGCAGGACCCGGTCGGCCGCCGCGACCGCGGTGGCGCCCTGCGTGGGGCTGGTTGACGATGTGCCGAGCGCGGGAGCGCTGGGCGCGGTGGCGAGTGCGACGGCCGCCAGGGCCGCCACCAGTGTTGATCGATGCCTCCTGCGCACGGTCGACTCCTCTCCACGGTGGGCTCGACGGGTGGCTGGGCCCGTCCAGGCGCCGAACTCTACAGTGGATCTTCCCTGGTCGCGGTCCCCGCGCGCATCGGCAGTGACGACTCTCGTACCTGGGGGCGAACCGTGGAAGACTGCGGCCGTGGTGGATGAATCAGGTGGCCGGACAGGCCGCGGGCCGATCCTGTTGCTGCTGCACGGGATGGGGGCGACCGGAGACGTCTGGCTGCCCTGGGCCCCACTGCTGGAGCAGCACTGGCCCGGGCGGTGGCTGGCACCGGACCTGGCCGGTCACGGTTGGTCGGCCCCGCTGCCGTCGTACTCCTTCGAGGGGTTCGCCGAGCGGATCGCCCACGGCCTGGCCGCCGACGACCGGATCGTCGTGCTCGGGCACTCGCTGGGCGGGGTGGTGGGCCTCGCGCTGGCCGCCCGCGCCGCCGGGATGCCGGTGGACGCGGTGGTCGGGCTGGGCATCAAGGCGGTCTGGTCACCCGACGAGCTGAGCCGCTCCGCCGAACTCGCCGCCCGCCCGGTCAGCTGGTTCGCCAGCCGCACCGAGGCGGCCCGCCGCTACCTGCGGGTCTCCGGGCTCGCCGGCCTGATCCCGTCGGATGATCCGGTGGTGGACGCCGGGCTGCGCCAGGTCGACGGCCGGTGGCGGCTGGCGATGGACTCGCCCGCGTTCGCCGTCGGCGAGCCCCACCTCGCCGCTCTGCTGGCCGCGACCGACGTGCCGGTGGTGCTGGCCCGCGGCGAGCACGACCCGATGGTCACCGACGCACAGCTCAAGGAGTTCGGCGTACCGGTCGTCACGCTGCCGGGGCTCGGGCACAACGCGCACGTGGAGGACCCGGCGGCGGTGCTGGCGCTGCTGGACGCGTACCGCTGAGCTGCTACACGGGGGTGGCGGTGGCCAAGGGCTTCGCCGGCGCCAACTCGTGGCGGGCGGCGGTCAGGAACGCCTCGGCGTACGACTCGGCCGGGAAGTCACCCAGGTAGCGGCGGCGGGTCGCCCAGCGCGCCTCGGCCAGCGGGTCGGTGTCCAGCAGGGCGGCCAGCACATCGTCCACATTCGACATGTCCCGGCGCAGCACGTAGCCGGCGCCGGCCAGCGGGAAGCGCTCCACGAACCGGTCGCCCTCGTCGCCCATGTCGGTGACCGCGTAGGGCTTGCCGGAGTAGAGGTAGTCCGAGATCACCCCGGACACGTCGGAGACCAGCGCGTCGGACCGGTTGACGCACTCGGTCAGGCTCAGCTCCCGGGCCGCCGCGCCCATCACGTGCTGCCGCCCGGTGCGGGCCCGGTCGGCGACCAGCAGCTCGGTCAGCCGGCCCAGTTGCCGGGCCGAGGCCGGGTTCTGCGCGGTGTACGGGTGGGCACGCAGGATCACCGTCGCGCCGCGCTCCAGCAGCCGGCGCAGCAGCTCGTCGGCCACCGGCAGCGAGCAGTAGTCGGCGTCGGCGTGGTGCCCGGTCCAGGTCGGGGTGTAGAGCACGGTCGGGTGCGCCAGCCCGCGCACCGGCTCCGGGCGTACCTCGATCGACTCGACCTGTGGGCGGCCCACCACCACGAACTTCTCCGCCGGGATCTGCACCCCGGCGCGGGCGTACCGGTCGATCGCGGCCGGACCGGCCACGAAGATCCGGTCGAAGATCCCCGAGACCGGGTTGGCGCTCGGCGCCTTGTCGCTGTCGCCGTGGTGCAGCTGCACGTGGGTGAGCTGGGTGAACCGGATGCAGTGGCTGTTCTTCGCACCGTGGTTGACGTAGAACGCCGCCCGCAGGCTGGGCACCAGCGCCTCGTCCATCGCCCGCAGGGTGGGGCAGTAGACCACCGGCGCGTCGGTGGCCGCGGCGATCGGCGCCAGGAACTCCGGCTCGCGCAGCACGACCATGAACGGCCGGCCGATCCGCTCCAGGTACGGCAGCCACATGGTGACCTGGTACTCGGAGCCGGGCGGCGCGGAGAAGTAGAGCAGGAACTCCGGCTGGTGCCGGCGCAGCGCGCGGGCCACCGCCCCGCCACCGGCGGTCGGCCGGAACCGCCGCCGGGCCAGGTCCAGAGCGACCGCCCCGGCTCCGGCGCCCACCAGCAGGCTGGCGACCAGCGCCACGGCTGCGGGCAGGGTCAGCGCGGCGGCCAGCGTGACCGCGGCGAGCAGCCCGAGCAGGGCGGTGCCGAGCTGATCGGCGATCACCGGGGTCCAGGTCCGGACCGGCAGGTTGGCCCCCCGGATCTCCAGGTTGCCGGCGGTCCGCAGCGGCCCCACCAGCAGCACCAGCCCCAGCAGGACCAGGGCGGTGGCGACCAGCGCGGGGTCAAACCCGTCGTCCAGCCGCCGGGAGTATCCGACCAGGACCGCGGCAGCGATCAGCGCCGTCTCCGCGACGAGGTCCGCGCTGGGCCGGATCCGCCGTTCGGCGGCCGCCGCGGCCAGTGCGGCGACGGCCAGCGCCAGCCCCCACCCGGTGGCGCCGGTCAGCGCCACCACGACGAACGCCAGCACGGCCAAGCCGGTGCTCAGGCACCGGGCGGCCAGCTTTCGGACCAGGTCACCGCGCATGTCGCTCCGTTCGCCGCCGTCCCGGATCTGCCGCCGTCAGCGTCAGCTCGCGGAGACCGCGCCAGCGGGCGCCTCGACCCGATCCGGCCCGGACTGGGCCGGCACGGTCGGCGCGGGGCCGTCACCGGGCGCCCGGCGTACGTCGATCACCTGGCCGGTCAGATCGGAGATCAGCACGTCCAGCGACGACTGGGCGACGGCCTCCGCGGCGAGCAGGGTGTGCTCCGGCTCCTCGCCGAAGGCCCGGGTCCGCATCGGGGTCGCGGTCCGCTCCGGGTTGATGCAGTTGACCCGTACGCCGAACTCGGCCCACTCGTCGGCGAGCGCCTGGGTGAGGTTGACCAGGGCGGCTTTGGTGGCCGAGTAGAGCGCGTAGCGGGCCCGCCCCCGGGTGTAGGAGCTGGAGGTGTAGAGCAGCAGCTGACCCTTGGTCTGCTGCAGGTACGGCAGGGCCTGCCGGGCGATGGTGACCGGGCCGACGAAGTTGACCTGGAGCACGCGGTCCATCGTCGCCTCGTCCATCTCGGTCAGGGCGCCCTTCTCCAGGATCCCGGCAGTGACCACCACGTGGTCGATCCGGCCGGTGGCCTCGAAGGCGGTCTTCAGCGCGGCCTCGACGTCCTCGGCGCGCTCCACGTGCGTGCCGGTGGTGGAGCGGCTGAACGGGAAGACCTGCGCGCCGTAGCGCTGGGCCAGCTCGCTCAGCTCGTGGCCGATGCCGTAGCTGCCGCCGAACACCACGACGGTGCGGCCGGTCAGCTCCTCGGTGTAGCTGCGGTGGTCGGTCAGCCGGGGCGCCTGCGCCGCGGCGAGCTGGAAGAGCTTGTCCGCCAGGTGCACGTCGACCGGGTGGGTGACCTTGATGTTCTCGTCCGAGCCGTCGATCACCTTGATCGGGGTGCCGGGCAGGTAGCGCAGCACCACCCCGCAGTCGTCGGTGGCGGAGAAGTTCGGGTCACCCTCGGCGATCCGGTACGCCTCGCGGATGGTGGGGGAGCGGAACGCCTGCGGGGTCTGGCCCCGACGCAGCCGGGAGCGCACCGGGATGTCGGTGATGCAGTCGTTGTCGTCCACCTGGATGATCGTGTCCGCGGACGGGATGGCCACGTCCACAGCGTCGTAGGTCCAGAGGGCGTTCACGCACTCGCGCACGATCCGGCCGCTGAGCAGCGGGCGCACCGCGTCGTGGAAGAGGATGTTGCAGTCCGCCGGGCCGACCGCGTCCAGCGCGATCCGGGTGGTCGCGTTGCGGGTTTCGCCGCCCTCGATCACCTGGGTGACCTTGCGTAGGCCGGCCTTCTCGACGATCAGCCGGGCGTCCTCGACGTGCCCGGTGGCCATCAGCACGATGATCTCGTCGATCTCCGGCGCGGCCTCGAAGACGGCCAGGGTGTGCTCGATGATCGGCTTACCGGCGATCTTCAGGAGCTGCTTCGGGATGCCGAGGCCCAGCCGGGTCCCGGTGCCGCCGGCCAGCACCACGGCCACCGTCCGCGAGGGCCGCCACGGTGCCGGGGTCTCCGGTGCGGCGTCCGGGCCAGTGGTCTGGTCCTGCGTCATTGCCGGATCCTCACTCTCAGGAATGCGTTAACGGAAGGTTCCGCCCGAGCGGCGACGGAATGAACCTTAACGCGCGGACCGCGTCACCCCAACGGGGGAGACGCGGTCGACGGCGCCGTGTCGATGCCGGAGGTTCTCCGACGCTCTACTTGCTGTTCGCGTAGGCCTCGTATGCCCGGATGACCTCGTCGGTGGGCCCGTCCATCCGCAGGACGCCGGATTCCAGCCAGATTGTCCGTTCGCAGGTGTCGCGCACCGAGGAGAGCTGATGGCTGACCAGGAACACGGTGCCGGCCCCCTCCCGCAGCTCCCGCACCCGCTGCTCGCTGCGCTTGCGGAAGCCCTTGTCGCCGGTGGCGAGCGCCTCGTCGATGAGCAGCACGTCGTGCCTCTTCGCCGCGGCGATGGAGAAGCGCAGGCGGGCCGCCATGCCGGAGGAGTACGTACGCATCGGCAGGCTGGCGAAGTCACCCCGCTCGTTGATCCCGGAGAAGTCGATGATCCCGGCGGCCTGCTGGGCCACCTCGTCGGGATGCATCCCCATGGCCAGGCAGCCGAGGACGACGTTGCGCTCACCCGAGAGGTCGTTGAGCAGTGCCGCGTTCACACCGAGCAGCGACGGCTGCCCCTGGGTGTAGATCGCGCCCCGGTTGACCGGCAGCAGGCCGGCGATGGCCCGCAGCAGGGTGGACTTGCCGGAGCCGTTGCTGCCGATCAGCCCGATCGCCTCGCCCCGGTACGCGGTGAACGACACCCCCTTCACCGCGTGCACCTCCCGGATGTTCGGCGCGGAGGTGCGCTTGATCAGCCGGCGCAGCGCGGCCACCGGAGTGGTGCCACCGGCGGCGCCCTGGTGCACCCGGTAGATGAGGTGCGCGTCGTCCACCACCACGGTCGGGATGCGCTCCTCGACCGGAGCCAGCGTCACGGTCGCCTGGAGGGAGTCGTCGAACTGCTCAACCACGGCCGTACTCCTGTTCGCCGCGCCAGAAGTAGATGAAGCCACCGATCCCGGCCACCAGCGCCCACCCCGCGCCGACCAGCCAGAGCTGGGTCAACGACTCGTTGAGCAGTGGCGCCTGCTCCAGCAGCGTGTACCGAGCCAGCTCGATGTAGACCAGCATCGGGTTGTACTGCACCAGCGTCGTCGCCCAGCCGGGCAGCCGTTCGAAGAGGCTGACGCTGTAGAGGACGCCGGAGCCGTACATCCAGGTGCGCAGGATGAACGGCATGACCTGCTTCAGGTCGCTCGCCTTGGCGCCCATCCGGGCCACCAGCAGCACGACGCCCGCGTTGAACACCGCCTGCAGGATCAGGGCCGGCACCAGCATCAGCCATTTCAGGGTGATCGGCTCGCCGGTGGCCAGCACGATGCCGATCAGCACCACCATCGAGGCCAGCAGCTGCTGGAACTGGGTCATCGTCGTGGACAGCGGCAGGGTGGCCCGGGGGAAGTGCAGCGCCCGGATCATCCCCAGATTGCTGCTGATCGACTGAGTGCCGGCCAGGACGGCGCTCTGGGTGAAGTTGAAGATGAACAGGCCCGTGGTCAGGTAGGCGATGTAGTTCGGGATGTCGTTCTGCGCCAGCACCACACCGAAGATCAGGTAGTACACCGCCGCGTTGGTCAGCGGGGTGAGAACCTGCCAGAGCTGTCCCAGCTTGGCGTTGCTGTACGAGGCGACCAGTTTGGCGTTGGCGTACGCGGCGATGAAGTGCCGGTAGGCCCACAATCGGCGGCTGTACTCGGCGAGGCTGGGTCGCTCACCGGCGACCCGTAGCCCGTGCCGAGCGGCCAGCTGCGCCTGGGTCAGGCCCGTTTCAGGGTCGACCAGCGCGGTGGTGGCCATGGAAAGGGCGCTCCGATCTTTCGGGACGACGGGTTGCTCGCGACGATGGAATCCTAGTGGGAGTTGTGCGCGGAGCGCCGCCTCGTCGCTGCGAGGACAGTAGTCCGAAACACGTCGGGACGCAACCGTACCGTCGTTGCGCTACTCTGGCCTTCGTGACCTGCGAGAAGAGTCCCTGGTGACGACCGAGAAGAGGCGCGCTCCGGCCGGTGCGGCGGTGCTCCGTGGTGAGATCACCACGGCCATCCGGCGCGCGCTGATGCAGGAGCTCGCCGCGGTCGGCTATGGCCGGCTCTCCATCGAGGCGGTGGCCCGCCGGGCCGGCGTCAGCAAGACGGCGGTCTACCGGCGGTGGAACTCCAAGCTCGACCTGGTCCTGGAGATGGTCGCCGCCGCGGCGCACGGCAAACTGCCGGCACTTGACACCGGCACCCTGCGCGGCGACCTCGCACTGCTGTTCCAGGTGGTGGCGCACGCGCTGCGCCACCCGCTGGCCTCGCAGATCATCCCGGACCTGCTGGCCGAGGCCGCCCGCAACCCCAGTATCGACCAGACCCTTCGGCAGGTGCTGCACGACCGACAGCAGGAGATCGGTGGCCGCCTGGTCACCCGCGCCATCCAGCGCGGCGAGCTGCCCGCCGACACCGACCCGGACGCCGCAGTCGACCTCATCGTCGGCCCGCTCTACTGGCGGCTCGCCATCGCTCGCCTCCCACTCACCGACAGCTACCTGGACAGTCTGGTCGAATCCGTGGCCGTCGGGCTCGGTGTGGACAGCCCCTCTGCCCGACCTCGGGCGGCCCCGGTTTCCGGCTGAGCACGCCCGCGACACCGGCACGAGGGGGATCGGTTCAGCTGTCGGTCTCCGCTAGGCTGCCCCCTTGGCACCCGGCCGTCACCGTGCCGAAACCCGCCCCTGATCCGCCCGACGAGAAGGACACCCGTGGCCAACGTCGACAGCATCGCCGTCGCGCCCACCAGCACGGACCCGGCACCGGGGTCCGATCAGGCTCCCCAGCCCAGCACCGGCCCCGCCCGCGCCCCGGCAGCCCGGTTCCGCGCGCTGGTGGCCGCCACCCCGGCGCTGCTCACCGATGGCGCCGTGGTCGCGTTCGCACTCTGGACCGTGCTCTACCACGCGGCCTTCCTGGGGGACCTGCGCCCGTCGGTGACCTTCCGGATCTGGCTGGTCGCCTGCGTGCTGCTCGCCGTCGTGGCCCTGCTGCGCGCCCGCCGCCGTTCCGCCGGCACCCTGAACGCCAGCGAGCCGGCCTCGGCTGATCCGGCACCCGCGCCGCCCGCCGTCGACCGCCGCCTGCTGATCGGGGTGCTGGCCGCCGCCGTCGTGGCCGCGATCACCGCCGGAGTGGCCGGGACGGATGTCGACATCTCCTGGTGGATCCCCGCGGTGGCCGGTCTGCTCGCGGCGGTCGGCGGCATCCTGCTGCTGCGCAAGGTCTGGCTGAGCGGCCCGACGTCCACGTCGGTCGCGCCCGCGCCCACCGCCGCGCAGTCGGCGTACGCGCTGGTCGTCTCGGTGCTGGTCGGGATCTCCTCGTTCTTCCTGGCCCGGAACACCCCGGACGACGTGTACTACGTGGGCAAGTCGGTCTGGATCGCCGAGCGGGACATCGTTCCGCTCAACGACTTCCTGTTCTCCGAGAACGTCCTGCCGGCGATGGGCTCGCAACCGCCGATCCCCTCGATCGAGGTGTTCGACGGCGCGCTCGCCAACGTGATCGGCATCCACGCGGCCTCGGCCACCTGGTACCTGGTCCTGCCGATCATGGCGGTGCTCGCGGTGCTGGCGCTCTGGCGGCTGACGCACCGGTGGGCGCCGCGCCGCCCGGTGCTCGCCTTCAGCGTGGCCGTCGCGTACCTCTACCTGGTCGTCGGCGGGGACGCCGCACTGGGAACGTTCCACCTGCCCCGGCTGTACGAGGGCAAGGGCATGTTCGTCTCGGCGGTGATCCCGCTGATGTGGCTCTACCTGACCGAGTGGTTCGACAACCGCTCCCGGCGCAGTCTGCTGCTCATCGTGGCGCTCTCGATCACCGCGATCGGCCTCACCACCACCGCCGCGATCATCCTGCCGATGCTGGTCGGCGCCGCCGGCTTCGCCATGCTCCTGGTCGGGCGGTGGAAGGCCGCACTGGTGGCCGGGGTCGCCGCGCTCGCGTACCCGATCGGCTCGGTGGTCGTCTCCCGCCTGGTGCTCGGCGGGATGAGCGCCAGTGGCGCGGACGATGCCTTCTTCGACGCGGCGTACACCTACCGGCGGACGCTGATGGTCGGCGTGGTCGGCGTGATCGGCGGCCTGGCGCTCTGGTGCGGCCCGCTGCTGGCCCGTCGTCGCACGCCCGCGCTGATCACAGCCGGTGCCACCCTGGCGCTGAGCGTGCTGTTCGTTCCCGGCGTGCTGGAAGCGATGAGCGCGCTCAGTGGCATCTCGGTGGTGCTCTGGCGGGTGCCGTGGCTGCTCGCCCTGCCAACGCTGATCGGGTTGCTCTGCACCGTGCGCGTGCCGGTCGCGTCACGGGCTATGCGCCGCGCGGCGTCCGGCGGGATCGCGGTGCTGCTGGTCGCGTCGTTCGCCCTCTTCGCCACCCCGATGTGGTCGCCGACGAGCTGGGTCGACGTGCACGACCGACCCACGTGGAAGCTGCCCCAGCAGCGCCAGTCGATCGCCTTCTGGATCAAGGGGCTGGACCGGCCGCCGGGCCTGCTGCTCGCGCCGAAGACGATCATGCGGACCTCCCTGATCGTCACCAGCGAGGTCCGGGTTGTCCTGCCCCGCGACTTCTACCTCGTCGAGTACGACCTCAACTCGCAGTTCGCCAAGGACCGCCTGCTGCTCGCCGCGTTCGCCGACGGCGGCGACACCACCCCGTCGCCGTCCGAGCTGGCGCCAGCGCTCGACCGGCTGGACGTGGGCACCATCTGCGTCTACAACGGCAACCAGTACGCCCGCGACATGGCACCACAGCTCGGCTACCAGGAGTTCGCCGAGCGCCGGGCACCCGGTGCGATGACCTGCTACCGGCGGGTCGGCTGAGCGCACGCCCAGCAGAGATGGCCGGCTCCGTTGTGGTGCCCGGCTTACCGAGCTACGGAGCTTTGACCGGAATGGTGCCGGATACCCGAGCGACGCCATCATGTCCCTTCGCGTTAAGGTCGCAGTCACACGTGGCCGGCCGCCACGAGGAATCGGGGCCGCCGCCACCGTGGCCCGCCGCACTCCTGCGGGTGCGGTCGGCCAGGCGCGGCGGGAAGTGACGCCGACCACCACGGGCCCAGCCCGTCCTCGAACTCGTAGGGAGCGAACTCTTTGTTCGGCACGTTGACAGGACGCATCGGAGTGGCCGCCCAGAGCGCGCTGCTGGTGCTGTCCTACCTGGTCATGCTCGTCGCCGGCGCACTCGGCTGGATCGGTCTGTTCGCCGTTGCCGGGCTGATCGCCGTGCTCGGCGAGTTCGCCCTGTCCCGTTGGTCGCCGCCGTCACTGCTGCTGCTGGACAAGGTCGGCCTGCACTGGTCGTACCGGCAGCTGACCCGGGACCTCGCGGCCGTGCTGGTGGTCGCCGCGGAGGTGTCTCTCAGCGGCACCGAGCTGACCTGGCTGCTGGTCCTGCCGGCCACCGTCTGGGTCGTCTCGGTCTTCGCCGGAGCGCTCTCCACGATGATCGACCGTCGTAACCCGCTCTCCGCCATGGTGCGCAACATCGAGCTGGGTCCGCTGCGCTCGGCCCCCCGGCCGCCGGCCTGGGCGGCCGCGGTCGCCGGGGACCGGATGCCCCTGCTCAACGTGCTGCTCGTGCCGGCAGCCGTCGCGGCCGCGGTGCAACACGACCCGACGCCGTTCTTCGTCGCCGCGGTGGTGGCGGTGGTGGCGACCGGACTGGTGGGCGCGATCATCGCGCTGACCTGGCTGCGTGGTCGGGGTACCGGGCAGGACCCGCTGCTGCCCGCCGTCCAGCGTTGGTTGGACACCCACCGGCCCGAGGTGGCGCTCTACTTCGCCGGCCCGGCCAAGGACGTCTACCAGGCGAACATGTGGCTCGCTCCGACCGAGGCGCTGGGCCAGCCCGCGGTGGTGCTGATGCGCAACCGGGAGGCGTTCCTGGAGTTGGCCGACACCCGGCTGCCGGTGATCTGCGTACCGGCCGGGGTGGACTTCATGAACCTCGAGCTCAGCAGCGTCCGCGCGGCGCTCTACTCCGCGAACGTCGGCGCGAACATCCACCTGCTCCGCGATCCCGGCATGAAGCACGTCTTCGTCGGGCACGGCGACAGCGACAAGCAGGCCAGCGTCAACCCGTACAGCAAGGTGTACGACGAGGTCTGGGTCGCCGGCCTGGCCGGCCGGGAGCGGTACGCCCGGGCCGGGGTGGGCGTGCTCGACTCGGACATCGTCGAGATCGGCCGGCCGCAGTTGGCCGGTGTGCACACCTTCGGCGCCGAGTCGGTGGACCGGCCGTTCACCGTGCTCTACGCGCCCACCTGGGAGGGATGGCTCGACGACGACCCATACCACACCTCGCTGGTGCTGATGGGGGAGCGGATCGTCAAGGGGCTGCTGGCCACCAATCCCCGGGTGCGTCTGATCTACAAGCCGCACCCGCTCACCGGGTCGCGGTCCAAGGCTGCCAGGGTCACGCACGAGCGGGTGGTGGATGCCATCCGGGCCGCCGGCGGCAACCCGAACGCGGCCTCTCTGGACGGGACCGCGCACCTGGTGGTCACCGGCCGCACGCCGGCGCTGTTCGACTGTTTCAACCAGACCGACCTGCTGATCAGCGACGTGTCCAGTGTGGTCTCCGACTTCGTGCAGAGCCAGCGGCCGTACGTGGTGGCCAACCCGGCCGGCCTGCCGGAGGACGAGTTCCGCCGGGAGTACCCGACCGCGCGGGCCGCGTACCTGCTCTCCAAGGACTGCGGCGAGCTGGAGAAGATCGTGGCGGTGACCCGGGCCGGCGACGACCCGATGACCGAGGCCCGCCGGGAGCTGAAGACCTACCTGCTCGGCCCCGCCGAGGCCAACCCGATGGACCGGTTCCAGGAGGAGATCGGCCGGCTCTGCCGCTGAACCTCGCGTTCGGAGATCCGCGCCCGGCCCGACACCCGTCGGGCCGGGCGCGGTCACGTCAGCCCAGCAGGGCGGCCACCGCGTCGGGCACCGGGACGTCGGCCGGCAACGCCCGCGCCGCCGCCACCGCCGTCACCGGCAGCGGGCCGTACAGGTGCGGGAAGGGTTGCCCGCCCCGCGACGGCTCCCAGCGCAGCGCGTCGCCCAGCCGCTCCTCCTCGACGCTGAGCAGGGTCAGCCCGCTCGCTCCGCTGAAGTATCGGCTGGCGGTCTGCACCACCTGGTCCGGACCGGAGAGGTGGATGAACCCGGACTCGTGGTCCATCGCCGTGCCGGTGAAGGTGCCGGCGGCGAGGGCGTCGTTCCACTCCGCGGTCGGCAGCAGTTTGTAGATCACAGCGGCAGCCTACGTGCGCCTCGCGGCCGTCCCCGCCCGGTTTTCGCGCGTACCGCCTCGGCCGTCGCCCCCTGCCGGGCATGCTCAGGTGGAGCGGCCGCGGAGGGGATGGCGATGGAGAGCTACGACGACGACTGGACCGACAGCCAGCGCGCGCTGTACGACGAGTGCTACCGGGCCGGCGGCGAGTGGGCGGACGATCCGGACACCCCGTCCGACGACGTACAGCACGTGATCAACCTGGCCGAGGCGGACGACGACGCCTTCCAGGACGCCGAGATCGACTACGCACCCCTGGTCGACGCGGTCACCCAGGCCAGCGGGGTCAACGTCACCAGCGTGCCGGCCCGCCACGACGACCCCGGTTTCCGGGGCTTCACCGACGGCGTCCGGGACGCCACCGCCGACGACGTCTTCGGCCTCTGACCGACCCGGCTGGGAGGCGGCCCTCCCGCTCGCGCCATGCTTCTGCCACCATTCGCTGGACAGCGCTGCGAACGGACGGGGGCACAGGTGCGGATCCTGCTGGTGGAGGACGACCGTCGGGTTGCCGCCGCGCTCTCCTCCGCCCTCACCCGCCGCGGCTACCAGGTCGAGCACGCGGCCACCGTCGCCGCGGCGCTCTCCGCCGCTCCGTGCGACCTGGTGCTGCTCGACCTGACCCTGCCCGACGGGGACGGCACCGACCTGTGCCGGGAGCTGCGTCGGCGCAGCAGCCAGCTCGGGATCATCGCGGTGACCGCGCGGGGCGAGGAACGCGATCGGGTGCTCGGCCTGCGCCTCGGCGCGGACGACTACGTGGTCAAGCCGTTCTCGATGGTGGAGTTGCAGGCCCGGATCGAGGCGGTGCTGCGCCGGGCCGCGAACACCGCGCCGGAGCGGCACCTGATCGAGGCCGGGGCGGTGCGCATCGACGTGGCCGCCCGGACGGTGAGGGTGGACGGCCGCGAGGTCACGTTGACCCGCAAGGAGTTCGACGTGCTGCTCTCGCTGGCCCGCCAGCCGGGGGTGGCGGTGCCCCGCGACCGCATCCTGCTCGACGCCTGGGGCACCACCTGGGCCGATCGGCACACCGTCGAGGTGCACGTCGGGTCGCTGCGCGGCAAGCTGGGCGACGCCCGCCTGGTGGAGACCGTACGCGGGGTCGGCTACCGGCTGCGCGATGCGTGAGGGGCTGCCGTGCGCCGTCGACTGGTGATCAGCTATCTGCTACTGATGGTGCTCGTCCTCATCGCGTTGGAGAACCCGCTGGCTGTCACCCTGGCCAGCCGCGAGACCGAACAGGTCCGCGCCGACCGGCTCGCCGACGCCACCCGGTTCGCCTCGCTGGCCGGGCCGGCGCTGCGCGGCGGCGGGCCGGGCCCACTCGAAGCGGAGCTGCGCAGCTACGACGAGCTGTACGGGATCGGCGCGGCGGTCGTCGACCGGGACCGTCGCACCGTGTTCGCCTCGGCGAGCTGGCGGCCCGCCGGGGGGACCGCGACGGCTCTGGACATCGCGCTGTCCGGGCAGCAGACCAGCACCCCCGCCACGGTCTGGCCGTGGACGGCCGGCGCGGTGGTGGTGGCGGTGCCGATCAACGACGGCGGCGAGGTGCTCGGCGCGGTGGTGATCGTGACGTCGGTCGACCCAATCCGCCGGGCCGTCACCTCCTGGTGGTTGCTGCTCTTTCTGGCCGGCCTGCTCGCCATGCTGGCCTGCGTACTCACCGCGTTCGGGCTGGCCAGCTGGGTGCTGCGCCCGGTCACCGAGCTGGACGCGGTCACCCATGAGATCGCCGAGGGCGATCGGGGTGCCCGGGTGCAGCACCGACTCGGCCCGTCGGAGCTGCGCCGGCTCGCGGCCAGCTTCAACCACATGGCCGACGTGGTCTCCGACGTGATGGACCGGCAGCGCGCGTTCGTCGCGCACGCCAGCCACCAGTTGCGGAACCCGCTCACCGCGTTGCGGCTGCGGGTGGAGGAGCTGGGTCCCAGCCTCACCGACCCCGACGGGCGCTCCGAGCACCGGCTGGCGCTGGAGGAGACCGACCGGCTGGCGCTGGTGCTCGACGCGCTGCTCACCCTGGCCCGGGCCGAACGCGAGGAGAACGAGCGGGTCACCGTGGACGCCGCCGCCGTGGCCGCGTCCCGGGTGGCCGCGTGGGCGCCGTTGGCCCGGCACCGGTCGGTCGCGCTGCGGCTCGCCACGAGCGACGCCCCGGCGTACGCCCGGACCGTGCCGACCGCCGTCGACCAGGCTCTGGACGCGTTGATCGACAACGCGGTGAAGTTCAGTGGGGCCGGCGGGGCGGTGACGGTGACCGTGGCCCGCCGCGACCAGGGGGTGGCTCTGGAGGTGCGGGACACCGGCCCGGGGATGACCGAGAGTCAGCTCGGGCAGGCCACCGAGCGGTTCTGGCGGGCACCGGACGCACAGAACGTGGACGGCGCCGGGCTCGGCCTGACCATCGCCGCGGTGCTGGTGGACGCCTCCGACGGGCGACTCACCATGCGACCGGGGGAGCGGCGCGGGCTGGTCGCCGCCCTGTGGTTCCCGGCGCCCGCACCTGACCCTGAAGCCGACCCGGCCGACGGGGAACCGACCGCCGACCTGCGGCCCGCCCCGGCTCGGTAGTGGTCAGGGCTTGGCCGCGCGGTACCAGGCGGCGGCCCCCGGGTGCAGCGACAGCGGCGCGGTGGCGATCGCCGAGCGCGGGCTCATCTGCCCCGCCGCCGGATGCGCGGCGCCCAACTCGGCCCGGCGCTCCATCAGCAGCCGGGTCACCTCCCGGACCAGCCGCTCCGGCAGGTCGGCCCGGACGATCAGGTAGTTCGGGTCGGCCACCGTGGTCACCGGGTCCACGCCGTACACCGAGCGGGGGATGTCCCGGGAGACGTAGACCTGGCCGTAGCGGGCGCGCAGCGGCTCCGTCCACTCGCCGAGGTCCACGATTCGGGTGGCGCTGCGTCCGGCCAGCTCCTTGATGCCCTGCACCGGCAGTCCGCCGGAGAAGAAGAACGCGTCGATCTCCCCGGCGCGGAGCGCGGCCACCGAGTCGTCCAGCCCGAGCCGCTCCCGGAGCACCCCGTCGCCGCCGAGCTGGGCCACCTCCAGCAGCCGCATCGCGGTGATCTCGGTGCCCGATCCGGGTGCGCCGACGGAGACCCGCCGGCCGCGCAGGTCGGCGACCGTGCGGACCGGCCCGCCGCCGGTGGTGACCAGGTGCAGCTGGTCGTCGTACACCCGGGCGACAGCGTTGACCGACGGGCTTTCCGAGGTGGTGGTGGGCAGCACGTCGGCCTGGGTGAAGCCGAGTTCGGCTGCTCCGGAGCCGATCAGCCGGACGTTCTCCGCCGAGGCGGCGGTGACCACCACGGTGGCCCGCACGTTGGGCAGCTCCCGGTTGAGGATGGCGGCCAGGGACTGCCCGAAGGCGTAGTAGACGGCGGTCGGGCTGCCGGTGGCGATCCGGATCGGCAGCGGCTCGGCCTGGGCGTCCCGGCAACTGGCGGCACCGGCCACGGTTGTGGCCAGCAGCAGCGCCAGCAGCGCGGCCATTCCCACGCGGCGGCGGCCGAGCCGGCCGGACGAGGTACGACTCACGCGGAGCACTGTGCGCTGCCGGAACGGTGCGCGCAAGCCCCGTTCGGGTGGGTGGGGCGTGCCGGGTCAGCAGGCCGGGCGGCGTTCCGGCTCCGTTTCCGAGCCCCGTGCGGCCTCCATCGCCGCGCTGCGCAGAATCCGCTCCCGGTCCGGCCCGTCGGCGACGCTGACCAGGAAGCAGCCGGTGCCGGGGCGGAGCACGGCCGGGACATCGAGCACGGCCGCGCTACGGATCAACACCGCGGCCAGGTCCCGGTCAGTGAGCCGTACGCCGAGGATGTGCCGGCGGACGTGCCGCCCGCCGGCCAGCAGCGCCGACCGCCAGGCCGCCGCCGCGAGCCGGGACACCCACCGGCGACGGGCCGGTGAGGCACCGGGCTGCGGCCCACCGAGCAGCTCCCGACGCCCCTGCCACCAACCGGCGTTCAGCAGCCGGGTGTACGCGCCGTGATGCTCCGGGGGCACCCAGAGCCGGTGCAGCTCGTAGCGGCGGCGCAGGCCGCCGACGGCCACCTCCTGGGTCACCGGAATGTCCAGCCGGGCGAGCAGCTGCCGCATCCGCTGAGCGGCGTCCTCCCGGTTGAACTCCACTCCCGGCGAGTGCGACCGGAGCGCCGCGGTCGGCCGGGCGACGGTCGGCAGGGGTGTGCACCGCAACAGGCAGGCGGCCTCGAACGCGTCGCCCAGGGTCAGCCAGTCCAGCGGGGGTGGCGTCGCCGGCGAGCGGAGCCGGTCGAGCAGGGCGGGTTCACGGGCCAACGAGGCGCTCCCTTGTCGGAGTCTGGGTTCCCCTACCGTGACCCCTGCCCAGCCCTTGCGGAACTGATCCCGCCCAGCCTTGAGGAAATCTTGCGGCTGGCGACCCGCCTACAGCTCGGTGACCACCAGATCCACCTGTCGCGGCCGGCCGGCTGGGGCGGCCTGCTCCACGACGGTGTGCTTCAGCTCGCGCAGCGTGCCGACCAGTTCCCCGGCGGTTCGCGGCCGGGCGCCGGCGATCAGCAGGTCACGGACCAACCGCCCCTTGGTCGCCTTGTTGAAGTGGCTCACCACCGAGCGGACCGGCACACCGTCGACCTCCCGCTCGTGCAGCACCCGCACGGTCACCGTGCGCTCGGCCAACTCCCCGCGCGGCGTCCAGGTGGCCGCGTACGAGCCGGAGCGCAGGTCGAGCACCGGCCCGGTGCCGGCCGCAGCCGTCAGGGCCGGCGCCAGCACCGGCCGCCAGTACGCCGACAGCGCCCCCACGCCGGGCAGCCGGGCACCGATCGGGCAGCGGTACGGCGGGATCCGGTCGGCGAGCCGGACCGCGCCCCACAGGCCGGAGCTGATCAGGATCGACCGGCGGGCCGCCCGCTGCGCCGCCGCCGGCAAGGAGGCCAGCTCCAGCGCCTCGTAGAGCACCCCGGTGTAGATCTGCGCTGCCGGCGCGGTGGCCGCCACCCGCAGCCGGGCGTTGCGGCGCAGCTCGCCGCGCTGGCCCTCGCTGAGCCCGAGCGCCGCCCGCGCCGCCGCCTCGTCCGGCCCGGTGCTCAGCGCCACCAGCGCGTCCAGCACCCGCTCCCGGGCCGGGTTCAGCTCGGGCAGCGCGAGCCGGTCCGGGTCCCACCGTCGGCCGGTGCCGGCGTCGGCCTTCCCCTCCGAGGGCGGCAGCAGGATGAGCATCGGGTCTCCTCGACGGGTGGGACGGCGGCGCCCACGCGCCGGTTCGGCCAGCGTACGACCCGCCGTTACCGCCAGGGCCGCACCGGGGTGTCGGGGTGGTACACGCGATAGCCGTCGACCTCCCGTACCGGTGCGGCGTCGGGCTCGTCGGCGAGCAGTCGACGCAGCCGCCGCTCCATCGGCGAGTCGATCTCCACCACGTAGCCGGGTCGCTCGGCCCGCCCGACCTGCCGCCAGTACGGCAGGTACCGGTTCTGGCCGGGGGACAGGTCATCGTCGAGCACCCCGCAGACCACCGTCTCGTCGGTGTTGAAGACCAGTCGGTTGCAGGTCCAGTAGTCCCCGTACACCTCGTGGGGGCCGTTGGCGCGCAGCGCGGCGGCGAGTTCCCGGGCCTGCCGCTCCTCGGTCCGCGACGCCCGCACGTCGGTGGTCACGAAGAGCACGGTGATCACCAGCATGGTCGCCGTCAGGCCGGCCAGCACGGCGGTGGCCAGTGCGCCGGTGAGCCGACCGAGCACCCCGACCGTGCCCCGCCAGCAGGCCACCGCGGCCACCCAGAGCGGCCAGAGCACTGCCGGCAGCGACAGTTGCAGCACCGACAGGTAGCGGGCGTTGTCCAGCGGACTGGTCGCGGCGAGCGGGCTGCGCACGTACGACAGCAGGGTCAACGCGGCGCCGGCGACCAGGGCGAGCTGCACCACCGGCCGGACACGCTCCCCGCGCGGCGCTCCCGCGGCCCGGCGGTACGCGAGGACCGCGAGCACCGCGGCGACCACCAGCAGCACCGGGTAGAGCAGCCCGAACCACTGCTGCCAGCGGCCGCAGCCGTCCACCGGGCAGAGCCCGTGCGCCAGCGGCACCCCCTCCAGCAGGCCGCCCCGGATCCGGTCCGACCACGGTGGCAGCGGGCCTTCCTTGGTGCTCACCTCCCGGAACACCGACAGCGAGTCGTCACCCGGCGCCGCCCGGAGGTTGTCCCAGAGCATCGGTGCCACTCCGACCACGACGCCCGCCACCAGCAGCAGGCCGGACCAGCCGACGAGTTCCCGCCGCGCCGCCCACACCAGCGCCAGCCCGGCCACCGCCAGGTAGGGCAGGATCAGCCAGTCCGACCAGGCGGCCAACCCGACGAGCAGGCCGAACAGCGCGACGGCGAGCCGGCGGCGGTGGACCGTGCCGGCCGCCAGCCCCACGGTGATCAGCAGCATCAGCAGCACCGCCGGCTTCACCTCGGGCCGTCCGCCGACCACGGTGAGCTGATCGCGCACCACCCGCTCCGGCCCGAGCGCCAGCAGGCCGACGATGAAGGCGGCGAACCACGGCGCGCAGAGCCGGCGGGTCAGCCGGTGGATCAGGTAGAGGAAGACCGCGTACAGCGCGAGCATCGGCAGCCGCAGCACCGGCCAGCTCGGCCCGGCCACCGCGACCAGCGGCGCGGCCAGGTACGACTCCAGCATCCCCATGTAGTGCTGGCCGTAGAGGAAGACCGGGTGCTCCCGGCCCTGCCCGATGTGCAGCGCGGCGAGGCCGAAGGTGGCCTCGTCGCTGTTCGACACCGGCACGGTGTACAGCGTCAGGACCAGCCGGTACCCGATGCCGGCCAGACCGAACAGCAGCGCGGCGAGCGCCGGTCGGTCGAGTCGTGGGCGCCACCGCCCACGGTGCTGCTCTGGTTTCGACACGACCACGCCCCCGTCGTCGTCCCGACCGGAGTGTTTCACGCATGGCGGGCTGGTCGGGGTGGTTCGGCTCAGCCGGGGTCGGCTCGCGTGGCCGTGGCTGTCGACGTGTGGCAGGGTTGGCGCGTGCCACCCACTCCCGCCGGCCAACTGGCCGTTCCGAACCTGCACCGGGCCGCGCGGATCGAGGACGCCGTGCACCAGCTCGTGGAGCGTCGGCTGCGGCGCACCGGCTGGCGGATCAACATCATCGCGTACACCAACTACGGCTCCCCGGGCTGGGTGCGGGTGATGTGCCGGGTGCTGCTCGGTCGGCCGGACACCCGTCAGCGGGGCCGGTTGGACAAGGTCCGCGGCTGGCGCAGCTTCACCACCCTGCCGGCCAAGCACGTCACGGTGACCATCGAGGCCGGCGGCGTGCGGCACGAGACCCGGGCCGACCGCAGCGGCTTCGTCGACACCCTGGTAGAGGCCGACCTGCCGCCCGGGTGGGGCACTGTCCGGCTCAGCGTCCCGGACGCCGAGCCGGTCGACGCGCCGGTGCGCATCCTCGACCCGGACGTCAAGTTCGGCATCCTCTCCGACATCGACGACACGGTGATGGTGACGGCGCTGCCCCGGCCGCTGCTCGCCGCGTGGAACACGTTCGTGCTCGACGAGCACGCCCGCAACGCCGTGCCCGGCATGGCGGTGCTCTACGAGCGGCTGGTCACCGCGCACCCCGGCGCCCCGGTCTTCTACCTCTCCACCGGCGCCTGGAACGTGGCGCCGACGCTGACCCGGTTCCTGTCCCGGCACCTCTACCCGGCCGGGCCGCTGCTGCTCACCGACTGGGGCCCGACGGCGGACCGTTGGTTCCGCAGCGGCCGGGAGCACAAGCGGGTGACCCTGGCCCGGCTGGCCCGGGAGTTCCCCGACGTGCGTTGGCTGCTGGTCGGCGACGACGGCCAGCACGACCAGGAGATCTACCGGGAGTTCGCCGCCGCCCACCCGGAGAACGTGGCGGGGGTGGCGATCCGCCGACTCTCCCCGACCCAGTCGGTGCTGGCCGGTAGCCTGCCCGCCCCGGCCGGCCTCCCGTCGACGGGGCCGGTGGGGCAGAAATGGCTCTCCGCGCCGGACGGCGCCGGCCTGTGGAAGCTGCTGCGCGACGCCGGCCTGGTCTGACCGCCGGTCCGCCGGGTATCGGACGGTGGTCGGCGTCGCGAGGTGACTTCGTAGCGGGAAAATTGTGAAGGATACTTGCGCAACGGATCGGCAACCTTGAACATATTTTCGTGCGTAGAGACTATGGTCGATATCTGTCCGGGCTGGCGCTGGTAGCGGCGCTGGTGCTCGGCGCGGCAGCCCCCGCCTCCCCACCCGCCCCTCCGGACACCGTGCCGGTGGCCGCCCAGGCGGCCTGCGTGACCGATCCGGCAACCCCGAAGCGGCAGCTACGCGGCATGTGGATCGCCAGCGTGGCCAACATCGACTGGCCCAGCCGCACCGGGCTCACCCAGGCGGCCCAGCAGGCGGAGTACCGGGGCTGGCTCGATCTTGCCCAGCAGCGTCGGATGAACGCCGTCGTCGTGCAGATCCGCCCCGCCGCCGACGCGTTCTGGCCGTCCACCTATGAGCCCTGGTCGCAGTGGCTCACCGGCACCCAGGGCGGCAACCCCGGCTACGACCCGCTGGCCTTCATGGTGGCCGAGGCGCATGCCCGCAACCTGGAGTTCCACGCCTGGTTCAACCCGTATCGGGTCGCCACCCACACCGACCTGACCAAGCTGGCGGCCAGCCACCCGGCCCGCAAGAACCCGGGCTGGGCCGTCGCCTACAACGGCCAGCTCTACTACAACCCCGGCATCCCCGCTGTCCGCGCCTTCGTGCAGGACGCCATGATGGACGCCGTCCGCCGCTACGACATCGACGCGGTGCACTGGGACGACTACTTCTACCCGTACCCGGGCAGCGGTGGGGGTTTCCCCGACCAGGCCACCTTCGCCCAGTACGGCGCCGGCTTCAGCAACATCGCCGACTGGCGGCGCAACAACGTCAACCTGTTGGTGCAGGAGATGCACAACCGGATCCAGGCGATCAAGCCGTGGGTGAAGCTCGGCGTGAGCCCGTTCGGCATCTGGCGCAACGCCGGCACCGATCCGCTCGGCTCGCGCACCACCGGCCTCCAGTCGTACGACGCGATCTACGCCGACACCCGCCGCTGGGTGAAGCAGGGCTGGATCGACTACATCGCCCCGCAGATCTACTGGCACATCGGCCACTCCTCGGCCGACTACGCGGAGCTGGTCCGCTGGTGGTCCGAGACCGTGGCCGGCACTGACGTGCAGTTGCTCGTCGGGCAGGCCACCTACCGCGCCGGGGCGTCCGGGCAGGACGCCGCCTGGCAGGACCCGGCGGAACTGACCGACCACCTGACGCTCAACCGCACCTACCCCCGGATCCTCGGCGACATCCACTTCAGCGCCAAGGACGTCCGCGCCGACCGCATCGGCGCCGTCTCCCGGGTGGCGACCGACCACTACCGCCGGCCCGCGCTGGCGCCGGCCGGGTTGGGCGGCGCCGCGCCCGCCGCGCCGAACCTCACCTCGGCGGTACGCGGCACCGGCGGCGTGACCCTGAACTGGCAGCGCGGTGCGACCGGCAGCACGTCCGCGTACGCGGTGTACCGGCTGCCCGGCGACGGCGCGGTCGACCCCTGCGACCTGGCCGACGCCCGCAACCTGCTCGGCACGGTTCGCGCCTCGGGCAGCACCGGGACGTTCACCGACGCCACCGCCGCGGCCGGCTCGACCTACCGGTACCTGGTGACCGGGCTGGACCGGCTGCACCACGAGAGCCCGGCCAGCAACGCGCGGTTGGTCACCGGCACCGGCGGCACGTTCAGCGTGATCGTGGACAACGCCACCGCCGGTGGCTTCACCGCCGCCGCCACCTGGGGCACGTCGTCGTACCTCGCCACGCGGTACGGCGCCAACTACCGGTTCGCCGAGCCGCAGGCGGTCAGCGACCCGGCCTGGTTCAGCACGACGCTGCCCGTCGCCGGCTCGTACCGGGTCGAGGTCTGGTACCCGGCCGACTCCGGCTACAACAGCGCCACGCCGCACCTGGTGGCGACGGCGAACGGGACCGTGACGGCCACCGTCGACCAGCGCAGCGGCGGCGGGCAGTGGCGGGTGCTGGGCACCTACGACTTCGCCGCGGGGACGCGCCAGGTCGTCGGGGTCAGCCGCTGGACCAGCACCCAGGGGTACGTCGTGGCCGACGCCGTCCGGATCACCCGGCTCTGAGCGCGCCGTTCCCCCGGGGCGTCTCGACGCGTCGGGGGAACGGTCCCGCCCGCCCAGACGTCGCCCGGACCCGGCGCGCCCGGTCAGTCGCGGCGGAGCCAGATGACGCCGAGTGGGGGGACCTGGAGGGCGGCGGAGGCGACCATGCCGTGCCACGGCACGTCCTCGGCGTGCACCTCGCCCAGGTTGCCCACCCCGGAGCCGCCGTAGTGGTGGGCGTCGGTGTTGAGCACCTCAGCCCAGGTGCCGCCGGCCGGCAGACCGATCCGGTAGTCGTGCAGCGGCTGGGCGGAGAAGTTCGCCACGCAGACCAGCGTCGAGCCGTCCGGGGCGATCCGGATGAACGACACGGTGTTGTTGGCGACGTCGTCACCGGCGATCCAGCGGAACCCGGCCGGCTCGGTGTCCTGCGCCCAGAGCGCCGGGGTGTCCCGGTAGACCCGGTTCAGGTCACCGACGAGGCGCTGCACGCCGGCTCGTGCCGGGTCGTGCAGCAGGTACCAGTCGAGGCCGCGCTCCTCGCTCCACTCCCGGTCGTCGGCCAGCTCGGAGCCCATGAAGAGCAGCTGCTTGCCCGGGTGCGCCCACATGTAGGCCAGCAGCGCCCGTACGTTGGCCAGCCGCTGCCAGGTGTCGCCGGGCATCTTGCCGGCCAGGGAGCCCTTGCCGTGCACCACCTCGTCGTGGCTGATCGGCAGCACATAGTTCTCGCTCCAGGCGTACGCCAGGGAGAAGGTGAGCTGGTGGTGGTGGTGCTGCCGGTAGATCGGGTCCTTCGAGGTGTAGAGCAGGGTGTCGTGCATCCAGCCCATGTTCCACTTGAACCCGAAGCCCAGCCCGCCCTCGGCGGTGGGCCGGGTCACGCCCGGCCAGGCGGTGGACTCCTCGGCGATCATCACCACCCCGGCGTGGTGCTTGTAGACGGTCGCGTTCACCTCCTGCAGGAACGCGATGGCCTCCAGGTTCTCCCGACCGCCGTACTGGTTGGGGGCCCACTCGCCGTCCTTGCGGGAGTAGTCCAGGTAGAGCATCGAGGCGACGGCGTCCACCCGCAGCCCGTCGATGTGGAACTGGTCGCACCAGTAGAGCGCGTTGGCGACCAGGAAGTTGCGGACCTCGCGGCGGCCGAAGTCGAAGACGTAGGTGCCCCAGTCGGGGTGCTCGCCGCGCCGCGGGTCGGGGTGCTCGTAGAGCGGGGTGCCGTCGAAGCGCGCGAGGGCCCACTCGTCCTTGGGGAAGTGCGCCGGCACCCAGTCCAGGAGGACGCCGACGCCGGCGGCGTGCAGCTGGTCGACCAGGTACCGGAAGTCGTCCGGGTCGCCGAAGCGGGAGGTCGGCGCGTAGTAGCCGGTCACCTGGTAGCCCCAGGAACCGCCGAACGGGTGCTCCATCACCGGCAGGAACTCCACGTGGGTGAAGCCCAGTTCGGTCACGTACGCGGTGAGCTGCTCGGCCAGCTCGCGGTAGCCGAGACCGGGCCGCCACGAGCCGAGGTGCACCTCGTACACGCTCATCGGCTCCTGGTGCGGCTGCCGCTCGGCCCGGCGGGCCAGCCAGTCCGCGTCGGACCACCGGTACGTCGAGTGGTGCACCACCGACGCGGTGGCCGGCGGCACCTCGGCGTACGCCGCGAGGGGGTCTGCCTTGTCCCGCCACTGCCCGTCGGCGCCGAGCACCCGGTACTTGTAACGGGCCCCGACCCGGGCGTTGGGGACGAACAGCTCCCACACGCCGCTGGAGCCGAGCGAGCGCATCGACCAGCCGTCGTCGGGCGCCCAGCCGGTGAAGTCGCCGACCAACCGCACCCCGTGCGCGTTGGGCGCCCAGACGGTGAACGCGACGCCCTCGTCGAAGACCCGGGCGCCGAGCGCCTCCCACAGCCGTTCGTGCCGGCCCTCGCCGATCAGGTGCAGGTCCAGCTCGCCGAGGGTCGGCGGGTAGCGGTACGGGTCGTCGTGCACGGCACCGTCGACCTCCACCCGGTAGTCGAGCACGGTGCCCTCGACGCGACTCTCGAAGACACCGATGTCGTGCACCCGCTTCATCGGGTGCCGCTCGTCGCCGATGAGCAGCACGACGTCGCCGGCGCCTCGGCGCATCGTGCGGATCGTCGTCCACCCGTCGGCGGGGTGCGCGCCGAGCAGCGCGTGCGGGTCGTGCGTCACGCCGGTGATCAGCTGGTCCATCGGGCGTCCTTCGAGGCGGGAGCGGTCGGCGTGGTACCGCCGGACAGGTCGGCGGGGACGTCCGCGACGGTGAGCGTGGCCGGAACGGTCGCTGCGCGTACCGGTGCGGCGGGCGGGTTCGACCGGCGCACGGTCAGCACGTGTGCCGGTTGCAGGTACGGGTCGAGCCGCACCGCGTTGCGCTGACCCCAGTCGTAGCTGGTGCCGGTGAGCTCGTCGTGCACGGTGAACCGCTCGTGCCAGTCGAAGCCGAGGGCGGGCATGTCCAGCGTGGTGTTGCCCCACTGCACGGTGCGCGGGTCGAACGAGCAGATCACGATGACGGTGTTGCCGGTCTCCGGGTCGTGTTTGGACCAGCAGAGCAGCGCCGGGTTGTCGATCTCGTGGAAGCGCAGGTTGCGCAGCTGGTGCAGGGCCGGATTGTCGTGGCGTACCCGGTTGAGGGTGGCGAGGAACGGTGCCAGCGAACGGCCCTGCGCCTCGGCGCCGGCCCAGTCCCGGGGGCGCAGCTCGTACTTCTCGTTGTCCAGGTACTCCTCGGCGCCGGGGCGGGCCACGTGCTCGAACAGCTCGTAGCCGGCGTACAGGCCCCAGGAGGGGGAGAGCAGCGCGGCCAGCACCGCCCGGATCTTGAACATCGGTGGGCCGCCGTGCTGCAACGACTCGTGCAGGATGTCCGGGGTGTTCGGCCAGAAGTTGGGCCGCATGTAGTCGGCCGCTGCGAGCAGTTCCTCGCAGTACGCCCGCATCTCGGCCGCCGATGTGCGCCAGGTGAAGTAGGTGTACGACTGGGTGAAGCCGATCTTGCCGAGACCGTGCATGATGGCCGGCCGGGTGAACGCCTCGGCCAGGAACAGCACGTCCGGGTCGACCGCCTTCACCTCGGCGATGAGCCAGTGCCAGAAGTCGAACGGCTTGGTGTGCGGGTTGTCCACCCGGAAGATCCGGATGCCCTCGCCGACCCAGTGCAGCACCACCCGCAGCACCTCGGCCCGGATGCCCTCCGGATCGTTGTCGAAGTTCACCGGGTAGATGTCCTGGTACTTCTTCGGCGGGTTCTCCGCGTACGCGATGCTGCCGTCGGCCCGGGTCGTGAACCACTCCGGGTGCTCGCTGACCCACGGGTGGTCCGGCGCGCACTGCAACGCCAGATCCATGGCCACCTCCAGGCCCAGGGCCGCCGCGGCCTCGATGAAGGCCCGGAAGTCTGCCGGCGTACCCAGGTCGGGGTGGATGGCGTCGTGGCCGCCCTCGGCGGCGCCGATCGCCCACGGCGAGCCCACGTCGTCCGGCCCGGCGGTGAGCGCGTTGTTGGGGCCCTTGCGGTTGACCCGGCCGATCGGGTGGATCGGTGGCAGGTAGAGCACGTCGAAGCCCATCGCCGCGACGCCCGGCAGCCGATCCGTGGCGGTGGCGAAGGTGCCGGAGCGCGCGCCCACCGCTCCCTCTGAGCGCGGGAAGAACTCGTACCAGGCGGAGAAGAGCGCGCGCTGCCGGTCCACCCAGAGGGAGTACGTGTCACCCTCGGTGATCAGCTCCCGCACCGGATGCTCCCAGAGCAGGTCGGCCAGGGCCAGCGCCGGGTCGACCCGCTGCGGCAGCGGCAGGTCGGTGTCGACCAGCGCCGTGAGAGCCGTGGCGACCCGGGCCCGCTCGGCGGCCGGCACCAGCTCGCGGGCGGCGGTGAGCACCCGGGCACCCTCGGCCAGGTCGTTGGCCAGCTCGGCCGGCCCCTGCCCGGCGGCCACCTTCTTGGTCACTGCGTTCTGCCAGGTCAGGTACGGATCCTGGAACGCCTCGACGGTGAAGACCCAGGCGCCGACCGTGTCCGGACGAACGGTGGCGTGCCAGCGGTCCTGCCCCGGCTCGCCGGGGCGCATCCGGGTGAACGGCCGCGCCGCACCGTCCGGGCCGAGCCACACCACGTTGCAGCCGAGCGCGTCGTGACCCTCACGGTAGGCGCGGGCCGACACCGGCACCGGCTCGTCGACCACTGCCTTGGCCGGGTAGCGACCGCAGGCGACGGCGGGGGAGACGTCTTCGATCGGGAACCGTCCAGTCACCCCGCCAACCTACTGTGCGAGATCCTCTCGCGCGCGGCAAGCAACTCCAACAGCACGATCATGGGGCCGGGCGGCGCCACTCGCGAGCCCTCAGAGGCGCAGGGTTGGCGCGAGATGGCGATCTGAGCGGGTCAGCCCGCTGCCCCGACCGAGCGGTACACGTCGAGTGTCTGCCGGGCGACGGCGTCCCAGGAGAAGTGCTCCACCGCGCGCTGCCGGCCGGCCTTGCCGAACCGCGCGGTGCGAGCCGGGTCGGCCAGCAGCGTGTTGACCGCCGCCGCCAGGTCGGCGACGAACTTCTCCGGGGCCAGCGGCCGGCCGGACCCGTCGGCGGCCTGCTCGATCGGCACCAGCAGGCCCGTCTCACCGTCGGCCACCACCTCGGGGATGCCACCGGTGGCGGTCGCCACCACCGCCGTCTCGCAGGCCATCGCCTCCAGGTTGACGATGCCCATCGGCTCGTACACCGACGGGCAGACGAAGACGGTGGCGTGGGTGAGCACCTGGATCACCTCGGGCTTGGGCAGCATCTCGGCCACCCAGACCACCCCGGAGCGGTTGGCCCGCAGCTCGGCGGCCAACTCCTCCACCTCGGCGGCGATCTCCGCGGTGTCCGGAGCGCCGGCAAGCAGCACGAGCTGGGTGTCCGCCGGCAGCTCCCGGGCGGCCCGCAGCAGGTAGGGCAGCCCCTTCTGGCGGGTGATCCTTCCGACGTACACCACGCTGGGTCGGGCCGGGTCGATGCCGAGCCGCTCCAGCACGTCGGTGCCCCGGTCCGGGGCGTACTGGATGGTGTCGATGCCGTTGTAGACCACCCGGACCCGGTCCGGGTCGACCTGCGGGTAGGCGGCCAGCACATCGCGGCGCATCCCACCGCTGACCGCGATCACCGCGTCGGCGGCCTCCACCGCCGTGCGCTCGCACCAGGAGGAGAGCGCGTAGCCGCCGCCGAGCTGCTCGGCCTTCCACGGCCGCAGCGGCTCCAGACTGTGCGCGGTCATCACGTGCGGCACCCCGTGCAGCAGCTTCGCGGTGTGTCCGGCCAGGTTGGCGTACCAGGTGTGGCTGTGCACCACGTCGGTGCCGGCCGCGCCGGCGGCCATCTCCAGGTCCACGCCCATGGTGCGCAGCGCGGCGTTCGCGCCGGTGAGGCCGGGCGGTTCGGCGTACGCGGTGACGCCCGGCTCGGTGCGCGGCAGACCGAAGCAGTGCACCCGCACGTCGGCGAGTCGGCGCAACTCCCGGGCCAGGTACTCGACGTGCACGCCGGCGCCGCCGTAGACCTCCGGCGGGTACTCACGGGTCAGTAGATCGACGCGCAGGGAGCCGGTGGCCGGGGAGGAGTCGGTCATGTGCGCACCCTAGTGCAGAAGACTCCCCGTACGAGTGGTGAAGTGCGACGCGGGTGGATAGCGTCGGGGCATGGCTGCCAAGGTGCTCGCGATCGTCCTGGCGGGTGGGGAGGGCAAGCGCCTGATGCCACTCACCACGGACCGGGCCAAGCCGGCCGTCCCGTTCGGCGGGATGTACCGCATGGTCGACTTCGTCCTCTCCAACCTGGCCAACGCCGGCTATCTCAAGATCGTCGTGCTGACCCAGTACAAGTCCCACTCCCTCGACCGGCACATCACCAAGACCTGGCGGATGTCCACGCTGCTCGGCAACTACGTCACCCCGGTACCCGCGCAGCAGCGTCGCGGCCCCTGGTGGTTCGCCGGCTCCGCCGACGCCATCTACCAGAGCTTCAACCTGATCAACGACGAGCAGCCTGACTACGTGATCGTCTTCGGCGCCGACCACATCTACCGGATGGACCCGCGGCAGATGGTGGAGGACCACATCGCCTCTGGCGCCGCGGTGACCGTCGCCGGCATCCGCCAGCCGCTGTCGACGGCCGACCAGTTCGGCGTCATCGAGGTCGGCGAGGACGGTCGGCGCATCCGGGCGTTCCGCGAGAAGCCCACCGACGCGGTCGGCCTGGCGGACGCACCGGACGAGATCTACGCGTCGATGGGCAACTACGTCTTCACGACCCGGGCGCTCTGCGAGGCGGTCGAGCGCGACGCGGAGGACAAGACCAGCAAGCACGACATGGGCGGCAGCATCATCCCGATGCTCGTCGAGCGGGGCGAGGCCAACGTCTACGACTTCCGGGACAACGAGGTGCCGGGCACCACCGACCGGGACCGCGGTTACTGGCGAGACGTCGGGACGCTCGACTCGTTCTACGACGCGCATATGGATCTGATCAACGTGCACCCGGTGTTCAACATGTACAACTTCGACTGGCCGATCTACACGGAGCAGCCGCCGTGGCCGCCGGCGAAGTTCGTGCACCAGTGGGGCGAGCGGGTCGGCCGCGCGGTCGGCTCGATGGTCTCCCCGGGCGTGGTGATCTCCGGCTCGCTGGTGGAAAACTCGATCGTCTCGCCGAAGGTGCGGGTGCACTCCTGGGCGCACGTCGAGGGCTCGGTGCTGATGGAGGGTGTCGAGATCGGCCGGCACGCGGTGATCCGACGAGCCATCCTGGACAAGAACGTGTTCGTCCCGGAGGGCGCCGAGATCGGCGTCGACCTGGAGAAGGACCGGCAGCGCTACACCGTCTCCGACAACGGCATCGTGGTGATCGGCAAGGGCCAGAAGGTCGAGCTGTGATCCCTGCCGGCCCGTCGTCCGTCGCAGTACCGAGGAGGTAGACCCCGTGCCCCATCCCCGTGCCGGCCAGCCCGCCGAGGCCGCCGACCTGGTCGACGTGCCGCGCCTGGTGACCGCCTACTACGCCGAGCACCCGGACCCGGCGGACCCGGCGCAGCAGGTCTCCTTCGGCACCTCCGGCCACCGGGGTTCCAGCCTGCGCAACGCGTTCAACTCCGACCACATCCTGGCGGTCACCCAGGCGCTCTGCGACTACCGACGGGAGCACGGCCCGGACGGCCCGCTCTTCCTCGCCCGGGACACGCACGCGCTCTCCGCGCCGGCCGCGGTGGACGCCCTGGAGGTGCTCGCCGCCAACGGGGTCACCGTGCTGGTGGACAGCCGCGACGGCTACACCCCGACCCCTGCGCTGTCGCACGCGATCCTCACCCACAACCGGGGGCGCACCAGCGGGCTCGCCGACGGCATCGTCATCACCCCGTCGCACAACCCGCCCGACGACGGCGGCTTCAAGTACAACCCCACCAACGGCGGGCCGGCCGACACCGACGTCACCAGGTGGATCCAGGACCGGGCCAACGCGATCCTCGCCGCCGGGCTCAAGGAGGTCCGCCGGATCACCTACGCCCGGGCCCGGGCCGCTGACACCACCGGGGAGTACGACTTCCTCGCCAACTACGTCGACGACCTGCCGGCGGCCATCGACGTCGACGCCATCCGTGACGCCGGGGTCCGGATCGGCGCGGACCCGCTGGGCGGGGCGAGCGTGGCGTACTGGGGCGAGATCGCCGAGCGGCACCGGCTGGACCTGACCGTGATCAACCCGACGGTCGACCCGACCTGGCGGTTCATGACCCTGGACGGCGACGGCAAGATCCGAATGGACTGCTCCTCGCCGAACGCCATGGCGTCGCTGATCGCCGCCCGCGCCAACTACCAGATCTCCACCGGCAACGACGCCGACGCCGACCGGCACGGCATCGTCACCCCGGACGCCGGCCTGATGAACCCCAACCACTACCTGGCGGTGGCGATCAACCACCTGTTCCGCACCCGACCCGACTGGGGTCCGGCCGCCGCGGTGGGCAAGACCCTGGTCTCCTCGTCGATGATCGACCGGGTCGCCGCCGACCTCGGTCGGCCGCTGCTGGAGGTGCCGGTCGGCTTCAAGTGGTTCGTGCCCGGGCTGCTGGACGGTGCGGTCGGCTTCGGCGGGGAGGAGAGCGCCGGCGCGTCGTTCCTGCGCCGCGACGGCTCCACCTGGACCACCGACAAGGACGGCATCCTGCTCTGCCTGCTCGCCGCCGAGATCCTGGCGAGCACCGGGCGCAGCCCGAGCGAGCACTGGGCCGAGCTGGCCGAGCGGTTCGGCGCGCCCTCGTACGCCCGGATCGACGCCCCGGCCACCCGTGAGCAGAAGGCCGTGCTCGGCAAGCTCTCCCCAGAGCAGGTAACCGCCACCGAACTGGCCGGCGAGCCGATCACCGCGACGCTGACCAGCGCGCCCGGCAACGGTGCGCCGATCGGCGGTCTCAAGGTCAGCACGCAGTCCGGCTGGTTCGCCGCCCGGCCGTCCGGCACCGAGGACGTCTACAAGATCTACGCCGAGTCGTTCCAGGGGCCGGAGCACCTGGCGCGCATTCAGCAGGAGGCCAAAAACCTGGTGGACGGGGTGCTCAGCCAGGCCTGACCCCGCCCAGTGGGGTCGGTCAGCAGGGTGGGGGGCGATCCTGCTGGTGATGCTGGAGCTCCTCGGGCAGCAGCTCGCGGAGCTGCTCGGGCAGGAACGGCAGGTCGAGCAGGCTCATCTTCAACTGGTTGCGTTCCTGGTAGCGCAGCGGGTCGAGGCGGACCACCAGGCCGGCGTTGCGCCGGTAACTGATGTCGATGGCCCCCTCGGTCGCCGCGTCCCGGAACACCAACCCGTCCATCTCCACGGCGACCGCCGCCGAGTTGGGTTCCAGCTCCAGCCGGATCTTCTCCCCTGGAGAAAGCACCACCGACCGGGAGATACCGGCCATCGGTGCCGATGGCGTCACCACCACCACGTCCGCCGCCGGGGAGATCAGCGGTCCACCGGCGGCGTAGCTGTACGCCGTGGAGCCGATCGGCGTGCTGACCACCACGGCGTCGCAGCGGTAGTAGCCGTACTGCTGGCCGTCGATCCCGAGGGTGGCGGTGATGAAGCCGGAGCCGGGCTGACGGACCAGGGCGATGTCGTTGAACGCCACGACGTCGTCGCCGCACACGTCGCAGGCCAGGCAGGCGTGCGACTCGACGGTGAAGTCCTTCGACAGCAACCTGCTCAACGCCTCGGGCAGCTCCGGCGGTTCGACCTCGACCAGAAAGCCGAGCCTGCCCAGGTGCACGCCGAGCACCGGTTTCGGGTCGAGGATGGCGGAACGCAGCGCTCCCAGCATGGTGCCGTCACCACCGATGCTGATCAACGCGTCGGCGCGGACGGCCACCGCGTCCGCCGGCACCGGCTCGACGCTGGCAGGTACGCGGTGCTTGTCTTCCTCGCGCACCATCAGCGACTTGTGGTGGCGCGACGCCCACCGTTCGATGATCTCGACCACCTCGGAGACATCCCGGGTGGGGTGCAGCACCAGACCCAGCCCCGACACCCGTACAGCTCATCACATCGGCGTCGGATACGCCTGGCGTACCCCGAAGGTGGGGCCGCGGGGCGGGGGCCCCCCGCCCCCCCCCCCCCCCGCCCCGGGGGGGGGGGGCCGGGCGGGGGGGGGGCGCCCCGGGGCCCCCCGCCGGGCGGGGGGGC
>NZ_JBIAYP010000004.1:0-10364 GCF_042897975.1 Micromonospora sp. NPDC000668 | reverse complement strand
GGGTACCCGGCGGGGGGGGGGTCCACCACCCCCCCCCCCCCCCAACCCCTACACCATAACAACGGGGGGGGGGGGGCCGGGGGCCCCCCCGGGGGGGGGGGGGGGGGGCGGGGCCCCGCCGCCCCACCTCGCCGCCGTCAGCGGCGGGGTCGGCCGGTCAGGTGGGTCAGCGAGCGGGCGACCAGGTCGTCGCGGGCTGCCGGCGCCAGGCCCTCCAGCCCGAAGCCCAGGTACACGGTGTCCGCGGTGACCACCGCCGAGCCTTCCTCGAACGCCTGCTGGCTACGCGACCAGTCGTTGGCGTTACCACCGGAGCCGGCTGGTGGGCCGGCCACCGTCCAGCCGCCCAGGTCGGCCGACTCGAACGAGGTCTCCGCCACGGCGGACCCGTCGACCAGCACCCGGGCGTCGTCCAGGAAGACGCCGAGACCCTGGGTGCCCCAGTCCGAGGCGTACGAGATCGACAGCTCGACCTGTTTGCCGGCGTAGCCGGACAGGTCGACCACGAACTCCTTCCAGCCGCCCGAGGCGCCGGTCGCCGCGTTCCAGCTGCCGGTGCTCCCGGTCGGCGAGCAGTCCGCCCCCTGGTAGTGCGTGATGAACGGGTGCAACTCGTCCCAGCCGCCGGCGCAGCTGTCCCCGGTGACCGTGCCCGTCTTGCCGTTGGCGTCCGGCAGGGTGGTCCAGGTGTCGGTGCCCACCTCGTGCGCCTCGACGAAAAGGAAGTCCCAGTTCTCCTCCAGGTCGTACGAGGTGAAGAAGCGCAGCTCGCCGCTGCTCGCCCCGGTCAGGTCCACGGTGCGGGTGAGCCGCTTGTACGACTCGTCCGCCTGGCCGCTGTACAAGTACCACTCCCCGGTGCGCGGGTCGAACGGTGCGCTGCCCGGGCGGGTCCAGCCCACCGGCGCGGAGCTGGCGAACTGGGGGAACTGATCCGGCGGCAGGAACGTCGAGGTGGTCAGGAACGACGCGGTGTGGTCCTGGTTCCCCGCCGACCCGGGGGCGTTGAGCTGCCCGCTGAACCCGGTGAACCCGGGGCCGTCACCGGCGACCGGGTACGGCTCGCCCTCCGGTGAGGTGCCGCCGTCGCTCACGTAGGTGAAGGCGCCCAGCCAGTACTGCTGGAAGTCGTTCAGCAGCGGCAGGCAGGTGGCGTCCTCGGCGTCGGTGCACTCCGCCGGCGCGTCCGGGTGGTACACGTACGAGCCGTTCGCGCCCTGCGCGAACAGTGCGTACTTGCCGCTGACCAGCAACTTGCCGCCCTCGTTGAGGTAGTCCCGGACGGCCAGTTCGGTGTCCAGTGCGGCCCGGGCCGTGGTGCCGGCGACCTGGCCGGGGGAGCGCAGGATCACGTCGTCCCCGGTCTCCCAGACGACCGTCCGGTAGTGCGACAGCACGCCCAGCGGGTGCGGCGCCCTGCGCCCCATCGCGTCGAAGTCGTAGACATCGCTGCTGTGGCCGGCCCGGGTCAGCGACGCGGCGATCTCGTCGGCGTACTTCGCGGTGCCGCCGGTCTGCGCCGGGCTGAGCCCGGTCACGTCCTCCACCGCGAGGACCAGCACGTCGCCGCCGATGTCTCCGTGCACCCGGTAGGTGAAGCGTTCACTGGCCACCGGGCCTCCGCGGGGCTTCACCCCGGTGAACCACACCTCAACCCGGTCACCCGGCTTCGTGCCGGTGACCGTGCCGCGCAGCTCGGCGTAGTAGTCGTCGCCGACGTCGCCGTACCGCTCGCCGCCGCGCCACTCACGGACCTTGCTGGTCTTCGGCCGGCCCCCGTTGACCACGTAGTGCATCCGGACGTCCTTCAGCGCTCGCCGCGTGATCGAGGCGACCTGCTGGCTGCGCCCGTACGACGTGTCGAAGGTGTCCACCACGAAGTCCGGTGTGCTGCGGCCGACCACCGACACCGGGTCGTCCGGGTCGCCCGCCGACGTCGCCACGGCCAGCGCGAACGGCAGGTTCTTGGCCACCTCGCCGGCGATCAGGCCCTCGTCGTCCGGGAAGATGAAGTCGCTGACGCAGTCCTCCGGGCGCCACTCGTCGTCCGGGTCGACCGCCGAGGCGGACTCACAGGTCGACATCTCCGGCGTGAAGCCCAGCGTCCCGTAGCGCACCGAGGCGTGGCTGTCGGTGTCGCCGTTGGTGGTGTACAGCTCGGCGGAGATGTCCGGGTCGTAGCCGGGCACCGCCGGGTGGGCGTCGTCACCCGCCATCGCCTGGTAGATCACGTCGTCCGGCGTGGGGGTGCTCACCTGCCAGCCCACGCCGTAGAGCAGCAGTTGGGCCGCGGAGTGGTAGTTGACGAAGAACTCGAAGCCGACCCGCTGGAAGAGCCGGTCCAGTGCCTTGGTCTCCGGCTCCGAGTTGGGCGCCGGGCCACGGTAGGTGTCGCTGTTCGGCTCGGGTGACGAGCCCTCGTTGTCGTACCCCCACTTGTAGCTGAAGTTGCGGTTGAGGTCGACCCCGTCGGCGGTGGTGATCTGCCCGTCCCGGTCGTTGTCGCGCAGGTTCTTGCGCCACAGCCGGTTGCCGGGGGTGAAGGTGTGGTCGTAGCCGTCGGGGTTGGCGACCGGCAGGAACCACAGCTCGGTCCGGTCCAGCAGTCGGGTGATCGCCGGATCGCTGCCGTAGTTGTCCAGCACGTGGTGCATCAGCCGGCGGGTCATCTCGGGCGTGATCCACTCGCGGGCGTGCTGGGCGCTGCCGTAGAGGACCGCCGGGCGACGGCCGTCCGGCACCGTCCGGGCGTTCTTGGTGACCTTGACCGCGAGGATCGGCTTGCCCTGTTGGGTCCGGCCGATCGTCTCGACCTTGGCCAGCCCGGGGTGGCGTGCGGCGGTGGCGATGATCTCGTCGCGGAGGCCGCCGGGCTCGCTGTACGAGCGGAACGCCGACCAGCCGGCCGCCGCCTGCTCCCGCAGCGCCTGGGAGGCGTCCTTGCCACGCACCTTCTTGACCGACAGGGGGACACCCTGGCCGGCCAGGCGCTGCGCCTGCCGACGGCTGAGCACCGTCTCGACCTGCGTGCGCCCATCCGGGGCCGCCTCGGCGTCGTGGCCGAGGTCGACCCCGGCCGCGCGGAGCCGGTCCACTTGCGTCGCGTCGAGCGTGCCGACGTACACCTCGAGACCGTCGCGGCCGCCCGGGTCGGACGGTGGCCGTGCGCTCGCGGGTGCGGTCAGCGCCAATGCGCCGACCAGGGTGACCACGCCGACGATCGCCAGTCGTCTCGGTCTCATCGCGCCTCCTCGGGTCAAGGACCTCTAGCGGCGAGCCTTCGGGCCAGCGTGATCGATGTCAATAGGTCGATGGATTCGAGTCGGCTACCTGAGCAGACCCGCGATGACCCCCGCGATGCGCTCGCCGGCTGTGCCGTCCCACAACGGCGGGGTGGGCCACACGGCGGGTCGTCCCGCCGCCACCATGCTTGCCACGGCATCGGCAAGCGCCGCCCGGGTGACAAGGCGGTTGGTGCCATTGGTGATCGTGATCGGGCGCTCGGTGTTGGGCCGCAGCGTCAGGCAGGGTACGCCGAGCATCGTCGTCTCCTCCTGTACGCCGCCGGAGTCGGTGACGACGACCGCCGCGCCGCGTACCAGGCTGACGAACTCGAGGTAACCCAGCGGCTCGATCACCCGTAGCGCGCGATGCGACAGCAGCCCCGCGTCCTCCAGGTGGCGCTGGCCGCGCGGGTGCAGCGGCAGGATGACGGGGAGTTGGTCGGCAACGGCGTGCATCGCCTTCACCAGGTCGACCACATCTGCCGCGTCGTCGACGTTGCCCGGCCGATGCAGCGTGGCCACGATGTAGCGGTCGGGTAGCGAGAGCGCGGTACGGATGCCGTTGACGTCGAAGCGGTCGAGATTGGCCAGCAGAGTATCGATCATCGGATTGCCGACCAGGTGGACTTTCTCCGCCGCGATCCCCTCGTCGTCGAGGTGCGACACGGCGTCGGGACTCGTGGCGAACAACAGGTCCGACACGTGATCGACGACAATGCGATTGATCTCCTCGGGCATAGTGCGGTCGAAGCTGCGCAGGCCTGCCTCCACATGGGCGACCGGGATGCCCAGCTTCGCGGCGACGAGAGCCGCGGCGAGCGCGGAGTTGACGTCGCCATACACGACAGTGAGCGCCGGGCGGGCCGCGAGCATCAGCTCTTCCAGACCGGTCATGACGGCCGCGGTCTGACTGGCGTGGCTTCCCGAACCCACGCCGAGGTTGATGTCAGGCTCGGGAAGACCGAGTTGGCGGAAGAAGACCTCGGACATCCGCTCGTCATAGTGCTGTCCGGTGTGGACGAGCTGTTGCCGAATGCCGTACCGGTCGAGCGCGCGGATCACGGGTGCTGCTTTGGGGAAGTTGGGGCGTGCACCCGCGACGTGCAGGACAGCGTCGGCTGACATGTGTCTCCTCGTGGAATTCGGTGCGAATCAGCGGGGGCGCGCCAATAGTACAAGTTATCCAGTTTGGTGGGTCTTACCTCTATACAATGTCGAATGACGGATGCGTTGCGGTGTGCGCTGCCTGAGCAGCGAGCTGCCGCGTGAGCGATGTTCTTACTCCCCAAGGCAGGCAGGCCCCCGTGAAGCAGATCGTCCAGTCCGTGTCCGGTGGCGAGTTGAGGGTCGTCGAGGTCCCCCAGCCCGAGCCGGGAGCCACCGAGGTACTCGTCGCCACGCGCAGGTCCCTGCTCTCCGCGGGGACCGAGCGCGCCGTGCGCGAGCTCGCGTCGGCGAGCCTGCTGCGCAAGGCCCGGGCGCGGCCGGATCTGGTCCGCCAGGTCGTCAACAGGGCGCGTACCGGGGGAGTTCGCTCGACGCTCGCGGCGGTGCGCAGCCGGCTGGACGAGGACATGCCGCTCGGGTACAGCGCGGCCGGCGTCGTCGTCTCCGCCGGCGCCGCGACTGATGGCATCCGGCCGGGGATGCGCGTGGCCACCGCGTCGGTGGGGCACGCCGAGTATCAGGCAGTGCCGGGTCTGCTCGCAGTGCCCGTCCCGGAAGCGGTTTCGGACCAGGCCGCCGCCTTCGGCGCGGTCGCGGCCATCGCGTTGCAGGGTCTGCGGCAGGCCGAGGTGGGTCTGGGCGGCTCGGTCGCGGTCGTCGGTCTCGGTCTGGTCGGGCAGCTGACGGTCCGCCTGGCGCTCGCCTCGGGGCTCAACGTCATCGGCATCGACCTGCGCGAGTGGACCGCGGAGCTGGTCAGGGGTGGCGGCGCGGTCGGTCTGGTCGAGGCCGGTGCGGCGACCACGGAACAGATCATGGAACTGACCCGTGGCCGGGGCGTCGACGCCGTCCTGATCACGGCGGCGACACCCTCGTCGGAGCCGGTCGCGCGGAGCGCCGAGATCGCGCGCGACCGTGCCAGGCTGGTCGTGGTCGGTGACGTCGGCCTGGAGCTCGACCGTAGGCGGTTCTACGAGCGCGAGCTGGACCTCCGGTTCGCCCGCAGCTACGGGCCCGGCCGCTACGACCGCGCCTACGAGGAATGGGGCATCGACTATCCAATCGGCCACGTGCGCTGGACGGCACGGCGCAACATCGAGGCCTATCTCGACCTGGTGGCCAGTGGTCGGGTCGCGGTCGATGACCTGGTCACGCACGTCTTCGACGTGGAGCGTGCGACGTCGGCATACGAGGTGCTCGCCTCCGACCCGCGCTCGCTCGCGGTGCAGCTCAGCTACTCAGCTCCCGCGCAGCCGTCCCGACGCACGATCACGATCCGGCCGCGCCGCAGCTCGACGTCACCGCGTGCGGGGCTGATCGGCGCCGGGAACTACGCCAAGGCGACGTTCCTGCCCGCGCTCAAAGCGGCGGGCTGGGTGGACGACCTCGCCGCCATCACGTCCGCCAAGGGTCTCTCGGCGCGGCACGCCGCGGAGCGCAACGGCATCGCCCTCGTGGTACCGACCGTCGACGATCTGCTGGTCCGCGACGACATCGACGTGGTGTTCATCCTCAGTCGCCACGATTCGCACGCCCGCATGGTCGTGCGGGCGCTCGACGCCGGCAAGCACGTGTTCGTCGAGAAGCCACTGGCGCTGACGCAGGACGAACTCGATGAGGTCACGGCCGCCTATGACCGTAACTCGGGCCACCTGTTCGTCGGTTTCAACCGCCGGCACGCGCCCATGACGGCTCACGCGAAGCAGGTCCTGGAGGCCGCGTCCGGGCCGCTGACCATCGCCTACCGGATCAACGCCGGGACGCTCCCCGAGTCGCACTGGTACCACGATCGGCGCCAGGGCGGCCGCGTCCGGGGCGAGGTGTGCCATTTCATCGACCTTGCGTCGTGGCTCGTGGGTGAGCAGCCGCGCGTGGTGCACGCGTACGGCAGTGGCCGCGGCGAACCGGGACTGGAGGAGGACGTGAGCGTCCTGCTCGGATACCCGGACGGGTCCACGGCGACGATCACGTATTGCACACGCGGGCACCGGCGTACCCCGAAGGAACGCCTGGAGATCCTCGGCCGCGGGCACACCGTGGTGATCGACGACTTCCGGCGCCTGGAGATCGACGGCCGGGACGTGAAGCGGGTACCCGCGGGCAAGGGACACCACGAACTGCTCGCCCACGTGCGTGCAGTGATCGCCGGGAACGCGCCTGACGACCTCGATCTCCAAACGTCGTTCGGTACGACGAGGGCGGCGCTGTCCGCGATTGCTGCCCTGGCGGGTATCCAGGAACATTCGTCGCGCCTGCCCACCCAGGCGGACGCGGAGACCAGCGTGAGCGCCGGGTTCAACTCGTGATGCGCTGAGGCGGTGCGCCGGCGGTACGCCGGACGGCAATCAGCGCGGTGCCTCGCCCGCCTCGTCGACCAGCGGGGCGAGCAGGCGCCCGAGCGCGTGGGACATCGCCGTGCGCGACTGGTTCTCCCGTATCCAGCCTCGGCCGGCGGCGCCCATCTTCGCCAGCTCGTCCGGGCTCGCCTGGACCATCTGGCCGAGGCCGTGGGCGAGGTGGCCCGGCGAGGTCACGTACCCGGAGTCGGCGCCCATGACGAGATCGCCGACGGTCCCCGGGCTGTTGGTGACGATCGGCAACCCGGCAGCCATGTAGTCGAACACCTTGTTGGGGCTGACCCCGGCACGGAACAGTTCGACGTCGGCGAGTACGTGCACGCCGACGTCCGCGGCGTGGAGGAGATCGGGGATCTCGGTCTTCGGCACCGGGTCGAGGAACCGGACGTTGCGGATGCCGAGTGCCGCCGCCTGCAGGCGCGGCTTCTCGACACCCGATCCCACCAGCACGACGTCGATCTCAGGCACCGCCTTGGCGGCGGCCAGGAGCAGGTCGAGCCCGTTGGCCGGGCCGTGTGCGCCGGCGTAGACGGCGGTGCGGCGGGTGAACCGGTACCGCCGCCGCAGCTCGTCGCGGTCGGCGCTGGGCACGAAGTCGTCGGGGTCAGCCGCGTTGGGGATGAAGACGATCTTCTCGGGTGCCACACCCTTACCCTCGATCGCCGCCCGCACGCCCGGTGCCATGATCACCACGCGATCGGAGCGCTGGTACAGGAACCGCTCCAGGCGCTCCAGCGCCCGGTACGCCAACGAGGTTTCCGCGAGCGTTCCCATATCGACGAGGACCCGCGGCCACAGGTCCCGGACCTCCAGGACGAATGGTGTACGCCGGAGTGTCGCCACGACGCAGCCGGAGAGGCCGGCCAGCAGGTGCGGTGAGGACGCGTACACCACATCGGGGCGGGGCTGCCGCAGGCCGGACACCGTGGCCGTCACCGCGTAGCTGGCCCAGTTGAGCACCCGACCCAGGCCGTTGCCCCGGTATGGCGTCACGGCGACAGGATGAAATCCCGGCTCCGCGCGCTGTGGCTGACCGGTGATCATGTTGCGGCGCCCCGCGATGATCACGTACGACCAGCCGGGCAGCCGGCTGAACAGCTCGACGTGCCGGGTACCGCCCGGATAGCCCGGGGGCACGGCGAAGTGGTTGAGGACGAGGACTCTGCGTTGCGTCATCGTGGCGCTCTCACGTGATGGACTTCCCCTGATTCGATGTCGGTGACGGTGAGGGTGGCGCCGGCGGCGCTCCAGGTGACCTCGAAGTGGAGACCGTCGAGTGCGTTCGGCTCGGGCCGCGACCCGGGTACCGTGCCGAGCCCCCAGACAACGGTGTCGACCCGGCTCTCGGCCGTGATCCACGTCGCCGGCTCCCAGCGTCCGTACGTCCGGCTGTGCCAGCCCGCGAAAGGTGCCGACCGCCCGCGCACCGGCTGGTACCCGTCCAGCCCGAAGACGCCGAGTTTGCTCTCGCCGGAGATGAGCGTGTCGCTCTCCACCGTGACGTCGGGGTGCAGTGGGATCGTGAGCGACCAGGACCTGGCGACCTCCGGCGGGTCCGCGAACTCGACGATCGCCACGTACTGATCGGTCACCACGACGGCGCGCCCGACGCGCAGCGGGTGCTCGCCGCGCGCGTACGCGTCGTGCCAACCGAAGACGATGGTGCGGTCCGGCAGGACGAGCGGCGGCCCGAGGTGCCCACGTGCGGTGTTGAGCCAGCGGAAAGCGCGATGCGGTACGAGCTGGTCCTGTCCGTCCGGCCGGCGCACGGGGTGGGCGGCGGAGGTGCGCAGTCCGTTGCGCACCTCCAGCGGTCCGTTGTAGGTGCCGGTTCCCGGATCGGCGATCAGCCACCGGCCGCCGTGCTTGATCCAGACTGAGGTCAGGTCGGCGTGGCCGTGCGAGGGGCCGCCGTCCACCTTGAACCAGACCTGCCAGGGCCCCCGGTCGACCAGCGCGATGCCTCCCGAGACCGACGGCCCGGACCGGGCGTGGCCGATCGCGGCTGTCCGGTCCGGTGTGGGCTCCCGCGTCGGCGTGGGCGCGTACCACGCCAGTTCGTCGAAGTCTGCGTACCAGCCCGCCGGCAGCCGCTCGCCGCACAGCGCGAGGCCGAGTGCGGTCGAGCCGGCCACGTCGAGCGGGTCGCCGGAGGATGCGAGCACCCGCCCCTCGTCCCAGTCGCCGTACTGCGGGATGTCGCCGTCGAACACGCCGAGCCGAGCCAGGTGCAGGCTGGCCGCGTGCAGATCACGGTGTACGTCGGACGGCGCGGCGCCGAGTAGCACCCGCACGATGAGCATTTCGAGCACGAAGCGGTGGTACGACAGCGAATCCTCGATCATCCGGCCGTCGGGCGCGATGTGCCGGCGCTGCTGAGCCGCGAACATCCGCTCCCCGGTACGCGCCCACCAGCGCGCACGCCGAGCGGTGGGAAACATGCGCGACAGCAGGATCAGCCCGAGTGCGTCGCCGAGCATGTGGTTGTTGCGCATGCTGCTCAACGTGTACGGCAGCTCGACCATCAGGTGCCGGGCGCTGGCCAGCAGCAGCCGCTCCATGGCGGTCACCACGTCGCGGGGAAGCCGCTCGCCGACCAGCGCCATGACCTGGTTCCAGCCGATCGCGCGCAGCGCGAGTTCAAGGCTGGAGTACCAGTTCACGCCCTGCTCCGGCGGGGACTCCGCACACCAGGACCGCAGCAGGCCGGTGAGCCCGTCCTGCCACGGGCCGGCCGGGTCGAGGCGGGCCGCGCGTGCCAGGACGACCAGGTCACGGTGGCGTGCCGCCTCCCAGGTGTGCTTCACGTCCGACAGCCGCACCTCGGAGCGGATGTCGATCCGCCACCACGGTTCCCCCGCCGGCCATTGCCGCCCGGTCAGCGGGTCGGTGCACCACGGTGCCGAGACGCCCGTCGCCACCCGGCCCCCGAAGACCCGCAGCCCGTCGCGCAGCACGCTGCCGGCGTCGTCCAGGCAGCGCTGCCCCGCCTCGTCGCTGACGGGCATCATGCCGGTCAGCGGCACCAGCGTGGCCGGGCGGTGGCGCTGTGTCCGGCTGCCGAACAGCACGGCGTGGAACCCGCTGCGCTTGGACGCCTCGTACGCCGCGCGCAGCGGTGCCGACAGGCCCAGGGCGCGCATGTCCACGGCGATCGCGCGTAGATCGGTCTTCACCATCAGCTTCCCCTTGGGCATGGCGACGGAGGTGATCGTGGTCTGCCGGAATCCGAGGTTGTCCGGGGCGCCGAGCTCGGGCGACCCGAAGTAATGAGAGCGACCATATCAGGTCATTGGCCGTGTTCGGTGCCGTTCGTCCTGAGTATGGACTTGTGTCCAAGAAGTACCGATTGTGGGGCAATTGGGACGTTTCGTCCGTTTCCTGGCTGGTTGTGGGGTCGTTGCGGGTGTTGTGGCTGTGGGGGTGGGTCGTGGGTGTGGTGAACGTGGCCGGTGTGGCATCAGTGACGTTGAGGAGTGGTGTTGACTTTTCTGGCTTCTGGTCGCCGGGTGTTGATCACCGGTGGTACGGGTTCGTTTGGTCGGACGATGGTGGG
>NZ_JBIAYP010000003.1:640831-985649 GCF_042897975.1 Micromonospora sp. NPDC000668 | reverse complement strand
CCGCCCCCCGGGGTGTGCGGGGGGCCCCCCGGCCCCCACACCCCCCCCAACCCCCCCCCCCCGCGCCCCCCCCCCCCCCCCCCCGCCCGGGGGGGGGCCCCCCCCCACCCGGGGGGGCCCCCCCCGCGCCGATCCCGCCCGGCGGGGTCGTGAAGGTTTTCACACATGCTTGTCCCGGTTCCGTGACCCGGGCGCATACTTGCGATCGACCGGTACCCCTTCTCGAGGACTGGATCGTCGTCATGAGCGCACCGTTGCGCCCGCGTCCGGCCGCCCCGCGCGGGGCCGCCGCACCGCAGGGCAGCGCCGTCACCGGCGCCCCGGCTTCCGTTCCCTCTCGCTTCCTGACCGTCGGTGTCGTCGGCGCCGGACGGGTCGGTGCCGTGCTGGGCGCCGCGCTCGCCGCCGCCGGGCACCGGGTGGTCGCCGTCGCTGGCGGCTCCGGGGCCAGCCGCGCCCGACTCGCCCTGCTGCTGCCCGACGTACCTCGCCGTCCGGTCGCCGCCGTCGCCCACGCCGCCGCCGATCTGCTGCTGATCGCGGTGCCGGACGACGCGCTGGCCGGGGTGGTCGCCGACCTCGCCGACCGGGGCGCGCTGCGCCCGGGCCAGGTGGTCGCGCACACCTCCGGCGCGCACGGGCTGGCCGTGCTGGAGCCCGCCGTGGCGGTCGGCGCCCGGCCACTCGCCCTGCACCCCGCCATGACCTTCACCGGTACGCCGGACGACCTGGCCCGGCTGGCCGGCATCTCGTACGGGGTGACCGCCCCGGCGGAGCTGCGCCCGCTGGCCGCCCGGCTGGTCGCCGACCTCGGCGGCGTGCCCGAGTGGGTGGGCGAGGCGGACCGCCCGCTGTACCACGCCGCGCTGGCGCACGGCGCGAACCACCTGGTGACCCTGGTGAACGAGGCGACCGACCGGCTGCGCGACGCCGGTGTGACCCAGCCGGAGAAGGTGCTCGCCCCGCTGCTGCGGGCCGCCTTGGAGAACGCGCTGCGGCTGGGCGACGACGCGCTGACCGGCCCGGTCTCCCGCGGTGACGCGGGTACCGTCCAGCGGCACCTGGCCCGGCTGGCCGCCACCGCCCCGGAGTCCGTCCCCGCCTATCTGGCGCTGGCCCGGCGTACCGCCGACCGGGCGATCGCCGCCGGCCGGCTCCGGCCGGTGGACGCGCAGTCGCTGCTCGGCGTGCTCGCCAGCACCAGCCGGGAGGTGGCGGCATGACCCAGCTGGTGCACACCCGTGCCGACCTGGCCGAGGCGCGGGCCGCGCTGCAGGGCACCGTCGCCGTGGTGATGACCATGGGCGCGCTGCACTCCGGGCACGAGACGCTGCTGCGCGCTGCCCGGGAGCAGGCCGACCATGTGCTGGTGACGATCTTCGTGAACCCGCTGCAGTTCGGGCCGAACGAGGACTTCGACCGCTATCCGCGGACGCTCGACTCGGACCTGGAGGTGTGCCGGCGGGTCGGTGCCGACCTGGTCTTCGCCCCGTCGGTGGCCGAGATGTACCCGGACGGCCAGCCCCGGGTGCGGCTCGACCCGGGCCCGCGCGGCGCGGAACTGGAGGGCGCGAGCCGCCCCGGCTTCTTCCACGGCGTACTCACCGTGGTGTTGAAACTGCTCCAGCTCACCCGGCCTGACCTGGCGTTCTTCGGCGAGAAGGACTACCAGCAGCTCACGTTGGTCCGGCGGATGACCCGGGACCTGGACGTGCCGGTCGAGGTGGTTGGCGTGCCGACCGTCCGGGAGCCGGACGGTTTGGCGCTGTCCAGCCGCAACCGCTACCTGAGCGAGCCCGAGCGGGCCGCCGCGTTGAGCCTGTCCGCCGCGCTGCTGGCCGGTGCGCGGGCCGCCGACGACGGTCTGGACGCGGGGGCGGTGCTGTCCGCCGCGCACGCCGCGTTCGGCGCCGGTACGCCCGGCGCCCGGCTCGACTACCTGGTACTCACCGATCCGGAGCTGGAGCCGGGGCCGGTGTCCGGGCCGGCGCGGCTGGTGATCGCCGCGTGGGTGGGCAGCACCCGGTTGATCGACAACGCGGCGATCCACCTCGCCCCCCGCCCCTGACCCGGCCGCATCCTTCACCACCATCGCGAAAGGCCACCCCGATGCTGCGGACCATGCTCAAGTCGAAGATCCACCGGGCCACCGTGACCCAGGCCGACCTGCACTACGTCGGCTCGGTGACGGTGGACGAGGACCTGCTCGACGCTGCCGACCTGCTCCCCGGCGAGCAGGTGGCGATCGTGGACATCACCAACGGGGCCCGGCTGGAGACGTACGTCATCCCGGGCGAGCGGGGCAGCGGCGTGATCGGCATCAACGGCGCCGCCGCGCACCTGGTGCACCCCGGTGACCTGGTCATCCTGATCTCGTACGGGCAGATGGACGACGCCGAGGCCCGGTCGTACCGGCCACGGGTGGTGCACGTCGATGCGGACAACCGGGTGGTCGAGCTGGGTGCCGACCCGGCTGCGGCGGCACCGGGCACGGCCGGCGACCCGGTGCCCAGCCCGTTGGCTGTGGCGAGCGCCTGATCCCACGCACGGCGATTCCGGTCTGTCACCGGAAGGTCATTTCCGGTTACCCTTGGCACGCCGTCGGAAGCTGGTCGGTGGCTGGGGGAGGCCGCGATGCGCCGTGCGATGACGACCCTGTTCGCCGCTGCTGTGACGGCAGTTCTGCTGGCCGGCTGCGCCGGGGCCGGCGGCCTGGACGGTGATCTGACCGACGACTGGGCTGCGCTGCCACCGGCGGTGCCGTTCACCCCGGCCGCCGGCGTGTGTCAGGCCGCCGACTTCACCGACGTCGTCACCCTGGCCGGCTATCAGCCGATGGACTGTGCCGCCCCGCACCGGGTGGAGACCGTGCACGTGGGGGCGTTCCCGGTCGAGCGGGCCACCGCCCCGGCCGGCGGCTCTGCCGAGCTGCGCGGCGCGTTCGCCGAGTGCGACACCCGGGCCACAGGGTACGTGGGCGACGACTGGCGGGCCGGCCGGTTGCAGCTGTCGGTGGCGCTGCCGTCCGGGCCGGGCTGGGCGGCCGGTTCCCGCTGGTACCGGTGCGATCTCAGCGAGTTGACCACGATCGAGGCGGCGGCCACCGTGGTGGTCCGGTCGGGCAGTCTGCGGGACGCGTTCAAGGGGGTCTCCGCGCTGCGGTTGGGCTGCCAGCAGACCCGCGGCGCGACCGTCCGGGGCGCGCAGACGCTGGTCCCGGTGGAGTGCGGTGCCCGCCACGACGCCGAGTTCGTCGGGGTGTGGCGGGCACCGGACACGCCGTACCCGACCCGGGACGCGGACTGGGCTCCGCTCTACACCGGCTGCCGCACGATCCTCGGCCGGTACGTGGGCGTGCCGGACGACGCCGAGCTGCGATTCCGCAGCGGTGTGGTGGTCCGCCCGCCGGGTGCGGGGCGCTGGCGGGTCGGTGACCGGGGGGTCCGCTGCTACCTGTGGCTCAGCGACCGTACGGTGACCGGCTCGCTGCGGGGCGCGGGCCCGGCCGGCCTGCCGGTTCGGACGAAGTGACCACGGCCAACCGTCCGGCGCGGCAGGGCCGCCGCCGGACGGGGTAGCCCATACCACTCGTCGTGCCCCGGCCGCCCGGGGCGAGGACGGTTCGGGTTGACTGGGGGGATGGACCTTCCGACCGTCGACCTGCCGGCGCTGCCCCCGTTGCTGGCCGCGCCCGCGCCCGGCTGGGTGGAGACCACCGACGTGATCGTGGTGGGTTCCGGGGTGGCCGGGTTGACCGCGGCGCTGCACCTGCGCGAGGCGGGCCTGCACGTCACGGTGGTCACCAAGGTCAACATCGACGACGGCTCGACCCGGTGGGCGCAGGGCGGCATCGCCGCCGTGCTCGACTCGGGGGACACCCCGGCGGCGCACGCGTCGGACACCGAGATCGCCGGTGTCGGGCTCTGCGACCCGGCGGCGGTCCGGGTGCTGGTCGAGGAGGGCCCACTCCGGCTGCGGGAGCTGATCCGGATCGGCGCCGAGTTCGACCGCAACCCGGACGGTTCGCTGATGCTGACCCGTGAGGGTGGGCACCGGGCGGACCGGATCGTGCACGCCGGCGGAGACGCCACCGGGGCCGAGGTGCAGCGGGCCCTGCACGAGGCGGTACGGCGCGACCCGTGGATCCGGCTGGTCGAGCACGCCCTGGTGCTGGACCTGCTGCGTGCCCCCGGCGACGGCCCGGACGGGCTCGGCCCGGCCTGCGGAATCACCCTGCACGTACTCGGCGAGGGCAGCGAGGATGGTGTGGGCGCGCTGCTGGCCCGGGCCGTGGTGCTGGCGACCGGCGGGATGGGGCAGATCTTCGCCGCCACCACCAACCCAGCGGTCTCCACGGGGGACGGCGTGGCGCTGGCGATGCGGGCCGGCGCGGCGGTGACCGATGTGGAGTTCGTCCAGTTCCACCCGACCGCCCTGATCACCCCGTCCGGCGTGGGCGTGCCCGGTACCGGCCACGCGCAGCAGCCGCTGGTCTCCGAGGCGCTGCGTGGCGAGGGCGCTTACCTGGTGGACGCGGATGGCAAGCGGTTCATGGTGGGCCAGCACGAGCTGGCCGAGCTGGCCCCCCGGGACGTGGTGGCCAAGGGCATCCACCGGGTGCTGCTGGCCACCGGCGCGGACCACGTCTTCCTCGACGCCCGGCACCTGGGTGGGACCTTCCTGGCCGCCCGGTTCCCGACCATCGTGGCGTCCTGCCTGGCGATCGGCGTGGACCCGGCCACCGACCTGATCCCGGTCGCCCCGGCCGCCCACTATGCCTCCGGCGGCGTCCGCACCGACCTGCGCGGCCGCACGTCCATCCCCGGCCTGTACGCCTGCGGCGAGGTCGCCTGCACGGGCGTGCACGGTGCGAACCGGCTGGCCAGCAACTCGCTGCTGGAGGGTCTGGTCTTCTCCCGGCGAATCGCCGAGGACATCGCGGCCGGCCTCCCCGAGCAGGTCCAACCGGCGGACACCGGCGCCTGGCGCGGCGGTGCGGGCTGGGTGCTCCCGACCGAGACGACGCCGGCCCTGCAACGGGCGATGACCCGGGGCGCCGGGGTGCTTCGCTCGGCCGCGACGCTGGCCGAGACGGCCGGCACGCTGACCGAGGTGGGTGCCGCCCGAGGCCGACCGCGGACCGCCGACTGGGAGGCGACCAACCTGCTCACCGTGGCATCGACGCTGGTGGCCGCCGCGTACGCCCGCGGTGAGACCCGGGGCTGCCACTGGCGGGAGGACTTCCCCACGGCCGACGAGCGGTGGCTGGGTCACCTGGTCGGGTCGGTCGGGGCGCAGGGCCGGTTGACGCAGCAGTGGGAGGGAATGCGGTGAGCGTGAGGAGTGAGCCGATTTTGCAGGCCCCGCAGTCGGAAACGGAGAAGGTCATGACGGAGTCGACGCGGCAGGCGATGCGGGCGGCCGGACTGGACCCCGCGCAGGTGCGGCGGGTGATCGAGAACGCGCTGGTCGAGGACCTGGGGCCGGACTTCCTGGACGTCACGAGCGTGGCCACCATTCCGGCGGAGCAGACCGACACCGCCGACCTGGTGGCCCGCGCGGACGGCGTGGTGGCCGGGATGGCGGTGGCCGCCGCCGTGTTCGAGCTGGTCGGAGAGGTGACCGGGTTCGGCCGTACCGTCGAGGTGTCGGTGCTCGCCCGCGACGGGGAGCGGGTGGCGCGCGGCGACGTGCTGGCGACGGTGACCGGGCCGACCCGGCTGCTGCTCACCGCCGAGCGCACCGCGCTCAACCTGCTCTGCCGGATGTCCGGGGTGGCCACCCACACCCGTGCCTGGGCGGATGCGCTGGCCGGCACCAAGGCGATGGTGCTGGACACCCGCAAGACCACGCCGGGCCTGCGGCAGCTGGAGAAGTACGCGGTGCGGGCCGGCGGCGGCACCAACAAGCGGATGGGCCTCTACGACGTGGCCATGATCAAGGACAACCACAAGCTCGCCGCCGGGGGCATCACCGCGGCCTATCGGCGGGTCCGGGAGGCGTTCCCGGAGGTGCCGGTGCAGGTCGAGGTGACCACGGTCGGCGAGGCGGTGGAGGCGGTGGAGGCCGGTGCGGGCTTCCTGCTCTGCGACAACATGACGCCGGAGACGCTCGCGGAAGCGGTGACGGCGGTGGGGGACCGGGCGGAGCTGGAGGCGACCGGCGGCCTGACCCTGGAGGTGGCCGGCCGGTACGCGGCCACCGGCGTCGACTTCCTCTCGGTGGGCGCGCTGACCCACTCGTCGCCCATTCTGGACATCGCCATGGACCTGCGGATCGAGTGACGGGTGTCCGGCCCGGCGCTACTCGCGACGGGCCGGGCCTCAGACGGTGGTCAGTGAGGTGGCGGCCAGGTTGAAGATCACCCGGTTCTCGGTGTCCTGCCGGCCGTCCAGGCCGTACTTGGCCCGGAAGAGTTCCAGCACCCGGTTGTAGATCTCGGGCGGCAGCTCGTCGGCCTCGCCGATGGCGAAGGTCTCGCCCTCCGCCTCGGGCCGGTCCAGCACCACACTCAGCCCGGCCAGGCCGTGCCGGGCCACGTTGCGCACCAGGTCGGTGCCGGCGATGTACCAGTCGCCGTCGGAGCGGACGTAGAGCGCCTCGCAGGTCTCCAGGTCCCGACCGGCCTGGCGCAGGCAGAGCCGCAGGGTGAGGCAGGCCGCCAGGTCCTCCACCGGCGCGGTCTCCCACAGCTCAGCGAACCGGTCGTCGACGAACTCGCCGAGCGGGGTCGAGACGAATGCCTCGATCTGCTGGGTGTCGAAGGTGCTGCCCTGGACCGGGAAGAACGAGATGAACGCCTTGCCGTCCCAGCGGTACATCTGCACCGAGGGGGCGGCGCTGTAGACCCGGACCTGGAGCCGGGCCCGGGCCGACTCGGGCAGCTCCTCGGCGAGCCGGGCCAGGTGCCACATGTTGTTGAGGATGGCCACCGAGGCGTCCCGCCGGCGCAGCTCCTCGCCGCGCAGCCGGACCGCCGGCGAGTCCGGGTCGAGCAGCAGCACCTTGACGGCGGCGCCGTTGACGAGCGCGGAGCGCAGCGCCGCCACGAACCGGGACGCGTACGGGCCCTCCAGCATGCTGGTCCAGGTCTCCAGGATGGCCACGATCTCCCGGGACTGGGCGACCCGTTCGATCAGCGCGTCCCGGTCCAGTCGCGGGTGCTCGATGATGCTGACCGTCTGGAGTTCGCGGAAGAGCGGGTTGAGCACCACGTAGGTCAGCAGCGTCATGATCAGCGCGGCGCCGATGTTGAGGTAGAGATCGCCGGCGAAGCTGCCGGCCTCCCGCAGGGACGCCCGCCACGCCTGCACGACCATCCAGATGGCGCCGCCGGCCAGTGCGACCAGCACCAGCACGTGCCGCCTACGCCGGCGCAGGGTGTTACGGCCCCGCACCCACCACGTCCCCGACATGTCCGCTCCCCGTCCGGCCGCGCCGTGGATTGACCCATGTTCATGTCGCGATGCGACAAGGATACGGTCCGCAACCCGGTCCGCACCCGCCCGTACGGTCGTTGTCTAGGCTGCGTGCGTGCTGCTCTGCATCGACATCGGAAACACCAACACCGTGCTGGCGACCTTCGACGGCGACAAGCTGGTGCACTCCTGGCGGATCAAGACCGATGCCCGCTCGACGGCGGATGAGCTGGGTCTGATGTTCCGGGGCCTGCTCGCCGGGGACAACGTCGAGATCACCGGTGTGGCCGCCTGCTCCACGGTGCCGGCCGCGCTGCGGTCACTGCGCACCATGCTCGGCCGCTACTACGCCGACCTGCCGAGCGTGATCGTCGAGCCCGGAGTGCGGACCGGCGTGCAGTTGGCGATCGACAACCCGAAGGAGGTGGGCGCCGACCGGGTGGTGAACACCCTGGCCGCGTACACCCTCTATGGCGGGCCGTCGATCGTCGTGGACTTCGGCACCACCACCAACTTCGACGTGATCAGCGGTCGGGGCGAGTTCCTCGGTGGGGCGTTCGCACCGGGCATCGAGATCTCCTTCGACGCGCTCGCCGCGCGCGCCGCCCAGCTACGCAAGGTCGAGGCGACCAAGCCCCGCTCGGTAATCGGCAAGAACACCGTGGAATGCCTCCAGTCCGGCCTGTACTTCGGCTTCGCCGGGCAGGTGGACCGCATCGTCGAGCGGATGACCGAGGAGTTGGGCACGGTGAAGGCGGTGATCGCCACCGGCGGTCTCGCCTCCCTGGTGATCAACGAGTGCCGCAGCATCACCCACCACGAGCCGATGATCACCCTGATCGGCCTGCGGATGGTCTACGACCGCAACCTGTGACCCCGGTGGTTCAGCGCCGTCGGGCGCGGAAGACCAGCGTCCGGTACGGCAGCTCGATGGTCTCCCGGCCGGCCAGGTCCGGGTGGCTGGCCAGGAGGTCTCGGACCTTCCGGTCGACCTCGTCCCGTTCCTGCGGGCTGGCGGTCAGCCAGTAGGAGCGGGTGCGCACCATGCCGAGCAGCTGCTCCGGGGTGAGCCGGGTCCGGTGCGCGAACTGGGCCAGCTCCACCGGCCCGAAGGCCGGGCCGAAGCCGGTGACCTGCTGGAGCAGGTCGCCGGAGTTGTCCCGGAGGTCGGCGATCCGGCTCAACTCGGCGATCCAATTGGCCGCTCGGTCGTCCCGAACGTTCCAGATCGGGGCGAACGTCCCACCCGGCCGAAGCACCCGGGCGACCTCGGCGTGCGCGGGCTCCTTGTCGAACCAGTGGTAGGCCTGGCCGACCAGCACCGCGTCGGCGGTGCCGTCCGGCAGTGGCACCGACTCGGCGCTGCCGGCCAGGGCCGTGAGACCGGGGGTGGCGGCGTCCAGTTGGGCCCGCATGCCGGGGTCGGGCTCCACCGGCTGGACCTGGTGGCCGAGCGCCCGTACGACGCGGGTCAGGATGCCGGTGCCGGCGCCGAGGTCGACGACCTGGGCGGCGTCGTTCAGCCCGTCGAGCGCCCAGCGGACCGCCTCCTCCGGATAGGTGGGGCGAAACCGGTCATAATCGCTCGCCGCAGCGCCGAAGGAGAGGGCATGAGTGTGATCGACCATGGCGGGCAGGTTATCCGGTAACAGCCCCCCAGGCGCTTGAGTACGCTCGGGCCTGACCCCCTGTATCTCCGTGACGAGGAAGCGTGCCGTGACCGAGCAGAACGCCGTGCCAGTGGACCCCGCCGACGACCTTCCCGAGCAGATGAAGGTCCGCCGGGAGAAGCGGGACCGGATGCTCGCCGACGGCGTCGAGCCGTACCCGGTCGGATTTCCCCGCACGGCCACCCTGGCGGAGGTGCGGGCCCGTTACGCCGACCTGCCCACCGACACCGCCACCGGCGACCAGACCTCGGTCACCGGTCGGGTGATCTTCGTGCGTAACACCGGCAAGCTCTGCTTCGCGACCCTGCGCGACGGGGACGGCACCGAGCTGCAGGCGATGCTCTCCCTGGACCGGGTCGGGCCGGAACGCCTGGAGGACTGGAAGCGCCTGGTCGACCTCGGTGACCACGTCGGCGTCACCGGCGAGGTGATCACCAGTCGCCGGGGCGAGCTGTCCGTGCTGGCCGAGCGGTGGGAAATGACCGCCAAGTCGCTGCGGCCACTGCCGGTGGCGCACAAGCCGCTCTCCGAGGAGGCGCGGGTCCGCCAGCGCTACGTCGACCTGATCGTCCGGCCGCAGGCCCGGCAGATGGTCCGTACCCGGGCCGCGGCGGTGCGCAGCCTGCGCGATTCGCTGCACGGACAGGGTTTCATCGAGGTGGAAACGCCGATGTTGCAACTGCTGCATGGCGGCGCGGCGGCCCGACCGTTCGTGACTCACAGCAATGCGTTGAGCACTGATCTGTATCTGCGAATCGCTCCGGAACTGTTTCTCAAGCGCGCAGTGGTCGGCGGCGTCGACCGGGTCTTCGAGATCAACCGCAACTTCCGTAATGAGGGTGTCGACTCTTCGCACTCGCCGGAGTTCGCGATGCTGGAGACGTACCAGACGTACGGCGACTACAACACGATGGCCGAGTTGACCCGCAATCTCGTGCAACAGGCGGCGGTCGCGGTCAGCGGCTCGACCGTGGTGACCCACGCCGACGGGCGGGAGTTCGACCTGGGCGGGGAGTGGCGGTCGGTAACCCTGTTCGGGGTGCTTTCCGAGGCACTCGGCGAGGAGGTCACGGTCCGCACCGAACGGTCCCGACTGGTCGAGTACGCCGACAAGGTGGGATTGGCCGTTGACCCGAAGTGGGGCCCGGGCAAGCTGGCCGAGGAACTGTTCGAGGAACTGGTCGTTCCCGGCCTGGAGGCGCCCACCTTCATCCGGGACTACCCGGAGGAGACCAGCCCGCTCACCCGGGCCCACCGTGACGAGCCGGGGCTGGCGGAGAAGTGGGACCTGTACGTGCTCGGGTTCGAGCTGGGCACCGCGTACTCCGAACTGGTCGACCCGGTGGTGCAGCGGGACCGGCTGCTGGCCCAGGCGCAGCTCGCCGCTCGTGGCGACGACGAGGCGATGCGTCTCGACGAGGACTTTCTCCGGGCGATGGAGTACGGAATGCCGCCGGCCGGAGGTATGGGAATGGGAATCGACCGGCTGTTGATGGCCCTGACCGGGCTCGGAATTCGGGAAACGATCCTCTTCCCGTTGGTGCGCCCCGAGTAGTCTCGGCGGCTCGCGTCGGGTCGATACCGCATCCTATTGACGGGGCGAGCAGAGCACGGGTTATTGTGCTCTCGTTAGCAGGAGACCCTGCTCGAAAGGAATGTGGGACGTGGCCAAGCAGATCATTCACAAGCTGGTCGATGACCTGGACGGCGGGGACGCTGACGAGACCGTCAAGTTCGCCCTCGACGGCGTCCAGTACGAGATCGACCTGTCGAGTTCCAACGCCGCGAAATTGCGCGACGCTTTTGCGTCGTACGTGGCCGCCGGCACCAAGGTGGGCCGGGGTGGCGTGGTGATCGGTGGGCGTGCTGCCCGCGGTCGGGGTGGCGCGACCGCTGACCGGGAGCAGAACAAGGCGATCCGGGACTGGGCCAAGAAGGCCGGCAAGGACATCTCGGACCGGGGTCGAATCCCGCAGGAGATCGTCGACGAGTTCCACGCGAAGCGCTGATCCGTCAGCAGCTTGGTGGCATCGACCACCGCAGGGCGACACGACGCCGGGCCGGAGCATTCTCCGGGCCGGCGTCGCCGTATCCACGGCCGCCGGCGGGGGTCGTCGGGCCAGCGGAGCGTCCGGGAAGCATTCCCGCCGTCCCGACGTTGTCCACAACCAGTGGAGCAGCTATCCACAGCCTGTGGACAACTTCCCCCAGGGTCGGGCGCGGCGTTCGTCGCCAGCGCTGACCCCCCTCTCGGAGCCTCCCAGGGCCGGGAGAGGGCTTCCGTCGCGCCAGTCGGATTTCGCTCTGCGCGTAGCGACAGGGGTACCGGAACACCTCCTGAGCGCGGACGGTTGTCCAAAACAACGTGGAACCGACCCACACCGGAGACACACGACCTCAGCTGAGTCGGTCAGCGACGATAGAGTAAGGAGGCACGGACGCCCGTCCCGGACGTTCGTGCACCGGCCCCGCCAAGATCTAGACCATCAAGGCGCACGGCACGTGAGGAGCACGAGGGCATGTTCGAGCGGTTCACCGACCGAGCGCGACGGGTTGTCGTCCTGGCCCAAGAAGAGGCCCGGATGCTCAACCACAACTACATCGGTACGGAACACATCCTGCTGGGCCTGATCCACGAAGGTGAAGGCGTCGCGGCAAAGGCCCTGGAGAGCCTCGGCATCTCCCTGGAGGGCGTCCGCCAGCAGGTCGAGGAGATCATCGGCCAGGGTCAGCAGGCGCCGAGCGGGCACATCCCGTTCACGCCGCGGGCCAAGAAGGTGCTGGAGCTGTCGCTGCGCGAGGCGCTGCAGCTCGGCCACAACTACATCGGCACGGAGCACATCCTGCTCGGTCTGATCCGCGAGGGTGAGGGCGTCGCCGCCCAGGTGCTGGTCAAGCTCGGCGCCGACCTCAACCGGGTCCGCCAGCAGGTGATCCAGCTGCTCTCCGGCTACCAGGGCAAGGAGCCGGCCGCCGCTGGCGCCGCGCCGGGTGAGGCCGCGCCGTCGACCAGCCTGGTGCTGGACCAGTTCGGCCGCAACCTGACCCAGGCCGCCCGCGAGGGCAAGCTCGACCCGGTCATCGGGCGCGAGAAGGAAATCGAGCGGGTCATGCAGGTGCTCTCCCGCCGTACCAAGAACAACCCGGTCCTGATCGGTGAGCCCGGCGTCGGTAAGACCGCCGTGGTGGAGGGGCTGTCCCAGAAGATCATCAAGGGCGAGGTGCCCGAGACGCTCAAGGACAAGCAGCTCTACACGCTCGACCTCGGTGCGCTGGTCGCCGGTTCCCGCTACCGCGGTGACTTCGAGGAGCGCCTCAAGAAGGTGCTCAAGGAGATCCGCACCCGCGGCGACATCATCCTGTTCATCGACGAGATCCACACCCTGGTGGGTGCGGGTGCCGCCGAGGGCGCGATCGACGCGGCGAGCATCCTCAAGCCGATGCTGGCCCGTGGTGAGCTGCAGACCATCGGTGCCACCACGCTCGACGAGTACCGCAAGCACCTGGAGAAGGATGCTGCGCTCGAGCGCCGGTTCCAGCCGATCCAGGTGGGCGAGCCGTCGCTGGCGCACACCATCGAGATCCTCAAGGGCCTGCGCGACCGCTACGAGGCCCACCACCGCGTCTCGATCACCGACGCCGCTCTCGTGGCAGCCGCCACGCTGGCCGACCGGTACATCTCCGACCGCTTCCTGCCGGACAAGGCGATCGACCTGATCGACGAGGCTGGCGCCCGGATGCGGATCCGCCGGATGACCGCGCCGCCAGACCTGCGCGACTTCGACGAGCGCATCGCCCAGGTGCGTCGCGACAAGGAGTCCGCGATCGACGCGCAGGACTTCGAGCGCGCCGCCCAGCTGCGCGACAAGGAGAAGCAGCTCCTTGGCCAGAAGGCGCAGCGGGAGAAGGAGTGGAAGGCCGGTGACCTGGACGTCGTCAGCGAGGTCGACGACGAGCAGATCGCCGAGGTGCTCGGCAACTGGACGGGTATCCCGGTCTACAAGCTGACCGAGGAGGAGACCTCGCGCCTGCTGCGCATGGAGGACGAGCTGCACAAGCGCGTCATCGGCCAGGAGGACGCGGTCAAGGCGGTCTCGAAGGCGATCCGGCGTACCCGGGCCGGCCTGAAGGACCCGAAGCGCCCGTCGGGCTCGTTCATCTTCGCCGGCCCGTCCGGCGTGGGTAAGACCGAGCTGTCCAAGGCGCTCGCCGAGTTCCTCTTCGGCAGCGAGGATGCCCTCATCCAGCTGGACATGTCCGAGTTCCACGACCGCTACACGGTCTCCCGGCTGGTGGGTGCCCCTCCCGGCTACGTCGGCTACGACGAGGGCGGGCAGCTGACCGAGAAGGTGCGGCGTCGGCCGTTCTCGGTGGTTCTCTTCGACGAGATCGAGAAGGCCCACCCGGACGTGTTCAACACGCTGCTCCAGATCCTGGAGGACGGTCGGCTCACCGACGGTCAGGGTCGGATCGTGGACTTCAAGAACACGGTCATCATCCTGACCACCAACCTGGGCACCAGGGACGTCGCCAAGGCGGTGTCGCTCGGCTTCCAGGCGTCGGAGGACTCCGAGTCCAACTACGACCGGATGAAGCAGAAGGTCAACGACGAGCTCAAGCAGCACTTCCGGCCTGAGTTCCTCAACCGGATCGACGACACCATCGTCTTCCACCAGCTGCGCCAGAACGAGATCCTCTCGATCGTGGACATCATGATCCAGCGGATCGAGACGCAGCTGCGCAACAAGGACATGGGTCTGGAGCTGACCGACAACGCCAAGAAGTACCTGGCGCTGAAGGGCTTCGACCCGGTGCTCGGTGCCCGTCCTCTGCGTCGCACGATCCAGCGCGACATCGAGGACAACCTCTCCGAGCGGATCCTGTTCAACGAGCTGACCCCGGGTCAGATCGTGGTGGTGGACTGCGAGGGCGACCCGAACGACATCGACAAGTCCAAGCTCGTCTTCCATGGCGCGGACAAGCCGGTCGAGGTTCCGGACGCCGTACCGGCCGATCTCGGCGGCACCGCCGCCGCAGGCGCGGACGAGTAGCAGGACCAGCAGCGAGGGGCGGGGCCCGGTGGCGCAAGCCACCGGGCCCCGCCTTTTCCGCTGTCCGCCCGCCCCGCCGCGCGCGGCTTCAACTCGGCGGTCGTCGTCCGCCTCGGCCGGGATCGTTGCGGTGATCGACTCGGTGTCGGCGATGTCGCGGTGTCCTGGCGTCGGTAGGCCCCGATGTCCGCGATATGGAGTCGATCACCGCCGCACGGGCCGGCCCGCGGGTCAGGCAGTGAGGTCGGGGGTGGGCAGGGACGGGCCGTCGCCGACGAGGCGGAAGGAGTCGGCACCGGCGGATTCCACCAGCCCGTCGTGCACCAGACCGGCCAGGGCACGGGCGCGCTGCACGTCGTCGGTCCAGACCTGGTCCAGCCGCTGGTGCGGGACTGGCCCGGTCGACTCCCGGAGCACCCCGAGCAGCAGCCCGCGTACCTGCCGGTCGGTGCCCGCGTACCGCTGGGGCCGGCGGGTCGGTCCGGCCGGTGCCTCCTGCCCGGAGGCCCGCCACGCGCAGACCGACTCGACCGGGCAGGCCGCGCAGCGTGGTGACCGGGCCGTGCAGATCACCGCACCCAGCTCCATGAAGGCGGCGCTGGCCAGCGCCGCGGCGGCCGGCTCCACCGGCAGCAGCTCCTCCGTGGCGACCAGGTCGGCCGGTCGGGTGACCGGCCCGGCGTCCGGTTCGCCGGCGACCGCCCGGCAGACCACCCGGCGCACGTTGGTGTCGACCACCGGGTGCCGCTGCCCGTACGCGAACGCGGCCACCGCCCGCGCCGTGTACGTGCCGACTCCCGGCAGCGCCAGCAGCTGCTCCAGCCGGTCCGGCACCTGGCCGCCGTGCCGGTCCACGATCGCGACCGCGCACTCCCGCAGCCGGACCGCGCGGCGGGGGTAGCCGAGGCGTCCCCACATCCGGATCGCCTCGGCCGGGCTGTCCGCCGCCAGCGCGGCCGGGTTCGGCCAGCGGGCCAGCCATGCCTGCCAGGCGGGTACCACCCGGACCACCGGCGTCTGCTGGAGCATGACCTCGCTGACCAGGATGGCCCACGGGCTGACGTCGGGTTCGCGCCATGGCAGGTCACGGGCGTGCTGCTGGTACCACCGGCTGACCATGGTGGCGAAATCGGGCTCAGTCATCGCGTCGTCGATGATGTCACGCGGCGCATTCCCGCTGGATGGGCGGCTCGGGCGGGGTGCCACTGCGGCAGCGGACGGATCGGGCAGAATGCGCGGATGAACGAGCTCGCGATCACCGTCATCGGCCGGGACCGGCCGGGCATCGTGGCCGACGTCGCGGAGGTGCTGGCCCGACTGGGCGCGAATCTCACCGACAGCACGATGACCCGGCTGCGGGGGCATTTCGCGATGACCCTCATCTGCACCGGCCCGGCCGCCGCCGACGTCGAGGCCGCGCTGGCGCCGCTGGCCGCGGAGGGTCAGCTGTTGGCGACGGTACGCGCGGTCACCCCGGACGCCGAGGTGCCCCCGGTGGGCGAGCCGTACGTGATGGCGGTGCACGGGTCGGACCGGATGGGCATCGTCGCGGCGATGACCCGGGTGCTGGTGGACGCTGGTGGGAACGTCACCGACCTGAGCACCCGGTTGGCCGGCTCGCTCTACGTGGTGCTGGCCGAGGTCGAGTTGCCGGCCGGAGTCGCCGACACGTTGATCGGCCGGCTGCACCGTACGGCCACCGAGCTGGGCGTCGAGGTGACCCTCCGGCCGGCGGATCCGGACCTGCTGTGACCGGCGAGCGGAGTAGGGCGGACACCGGCCGGGACGTCGAGACGTACGCCGGCCTGGGCGACTGGACGCCGGAGTCGCTGGCAGTGCCGGGCGAGGTGCGGCCGGTGGTGTCGGCCCCGCACCCGGTCCTGAGTCGGGTCGGCGGCGAGGTCGATCCGACCGCCGAGGAGACGGTCCGGCTGGCCGCCGACCTGGTCGCCACGATGCGGGTCTCGCCGGGCTGCGTCGGCCTGGCCGCACCGCAGATCGGGGTGGGTGCCCGGGTCTTCGCTGTTGATGTCACCGGGCATCCGAAGGCGGTCACCGTGCACGGCACCTTCGTGCTCTGCAACGCCCGGGTGGTCGAGGCGACCCGGTGGAAGCCGGGCCGGGAGGGGTGCATGTCGGTGCCGGCCCTGACCGGGGACGTGAAGCGTGCCAGCCGGCTGGTGGTGGAGGGGGACCTGCCGGGCACCGGGGAGCCGATCCGGCTGGTGACTGACGGCTTCGAGGCGCGGGCGTTGCAGCACGAGATCGACCACTGCGCCGGGCTGCTCTTCCTGGACCGGGTGGCCGGCGCGCATGCGGTCTATCAGCGCAAGGTCTACCTCTGATCGGGCACGGGACGATCGACTTGTCCGTCCTTAGTGGACGCGCGGTGGGTCGAGTCGGTGACGTTCCGGCGCGTCGCGCCGGCCTGGCGGGGGCCGCGCCGCTACGGTGGGGGGCATCATGCGTCTGACGGTCGGCCCCCTGCCACCCGCCGTGTACTGGCGGCGTCGTGTCGTCGTACTCGGAGCGGGGCTTCTCTTCCTGATTGTCCTGCTCTATTCCTGCACCGGCTCGGGCCGCTCGGGCGGCAAACCGCAGGCGGGGGCAACTTCGACGTCCACCGCGACCCCGGGTCCCGGGGGGTCGGTGCTGACACCGCAGACCGGGGCTCCGCCAGCGTCCGGGTCCGCCGATCCTGATACGGGGGAGCCGAGCCCCGAGATCACCAGCAACGTGGTGCCGCCGGACGCGGCCGCCGGATCGGTGGACGACGGCACCTGCACCGACGCGGAGATCAGCGTGACCTCGGTGGCGCAGCCCACCTCGGTGCAGCGCGGGGCGGTGGTCGACCTTCACCTCAAGATCAAGAACACGTCGGAACGGACGTGCAGCCGGAACGTCGGCGCAGATCTCCAGGAGATCTTCATCAAGTCCGGTGCCGAGAAGATCTGGTCGTCGGACACCTGCGGCAAGGTGAAGGGGTCGGACGTGCAGTCCTTCACCCCAAACTTCGAGCGCTCCTACCAGGTGGGCTGGAACGGACGGGACACCACCCGGTGCGACAACAGCGGGCTGGCTGCCGGGCCCTTCCCGCCGGCCGGGACGTACCAGGTGTTCGCCCGGGTCGGCACCAAGTTGAGCGCACCGCTGAAGATCACCATCACCGGCTGAGCCGGGTCAGACGTACCGCTCCAGGATCGATGCCTCGGCGAGCCGGGACAGCCCCTCGCGGACGCCCCGGGCCCGGGCATCACCAACCCCCTCGACGGCCTGCAGGTCCTCCACCGTCGCGCCCAGCAGCCGCTGGAGGCTGCCGAAGTGCACCACCAGGCGGTCGACCACCGGCACCGGCAGTCGGGGCACCTTGGCCAGCAGCCGGAAACCGCGGGGGCTGACGGCGGCGTCCAGTGCGTCCGATGCGGCGGGGTAACCGATCGCCTTGGCCACCGCCACCAGGTCGATCAGCTCGGTCGCGCCGAGCAGATCCAACTCGACCAGCGCCTCGTCCAGGGTGCGGGACTTGCGGCCGACCGGCAGGTAATCCCGGATGACCAGTGTCCGGTCGGCGTCCACGCCGGCCATCAGCTCGTCGAGCTGGAGTGCGAGCAGTCGGCCGTCGGTGCCCAGCTCGACCACGTAACCGGCGATCTCGTCGGCGATCCGGCGGACCATCTCCAGCCGCTGCACCACCGCCACCGCGTCCCGCACGGTGACGAGATCCTCGATCTCCAGTGCGGAGAGCGTCCCGGAGACCTCGTCCAGCCGGAGCTTGTAGCGCTCCAGCGTGGCCAGCGCCTGGTTGGCCCGGGAGAGGATGGCCGCCGAGTCGTCGAGCACGTGCCGCTGACCGTTGACGTAGAGGCTGATGATGCGCATCGACTGGCTGACCGAGATGACCGGGTAGCCGGTCTGCCGGGCCACCCGCTCGGCGGTGCGGTGCCGGGTGCCGGACTCCTCCGTCGGGATGGACGGGTCGGGCATCAGGTGCACCGCTGCCCGCACGATCCGGGTGCCATCGCTGGAGAGCACCACGGCCCCGTCCATCTTGCACAGCTCTCGCACCCGGGTCGCGGAGAACTCCACGTCCAGCGGGAAGCCGCCGGTGCACAGACCCTCGACGATCTTGTCGTAACCGAGCACGATGAGCGCGCCGGTGCGGCCGCGCAGGATGCGCTCCAACCCGTCGCGCAGCGCGGTGCCGGGTGCCATCAGGGCGAGGTTGGCGCGCAGCGGATCCCCGGCGCTCCCGGTGGCACCCGCGGTCACGTTCACGCTGATCGGGCGGGCGGGCGAGCCCATGCCACCGGTGCGGGCGTGAGGCGGCGCGCCGGCAGGCTTGGTGGTATCGCGGTCGATCGGCACGGGCACAGTCTACGGACTGCGGTGCGGTGGGTGCTGTCGTGGTTACTGTGATGTGTCACGATGCCGCCCTTCCAACCGTTTCCCGCTTGCGGCGCGCTGTCCGGTATCGCCCTCCACGTCGACACGGTGGGTCACTCGGCGGACGCGCGGGCCGCATGGTGCAGGGCCGAGCGGACATCGGTGACCTCGGTCACCCGCATCTGCTCAGGGCCGGCACCGGTGCTGGCCGGGCCGCAACCGGGCGGGACCAGGGCCACCTTGAACCCCAGCCGAGCCGCCTCGGCCAGCCGGCGCGGCACCGCCCCGACCCGGCGCACCTCGCCGGTCAGCCCCACCTCACCGATCGCCACCAGGTGCGGCGCGATGGCCAGGTTGAGCCCGCCGGAGGCGACCGCCAACGCGACCGCCAGGTCGGCGGCCGGCTCGACGACCCGGATGCCGCCCACGGTGGCCGCGAAGACCTCCCGGTCATGCAGGGTCAGCCGCTCGGTGCGGCGTTGCAGCACCGCGAGAACCATTGCCAACCGGGCTGAGTCGAGGCCGGAGACGGTGCGTCGGGGTGAGCCGGCCACCGTCGCGCCGATCAGCGCCTGCACCTCGGTGACCAGGGCGCGGCGCCCCTCCATCGCCACGGTCACGCAGGTGCCCGGCACCGGCTCCGAGTAGCGGGTCAGGAAAAGCCCGGACGGGTCGGCCAGGCTGCTGATGCCGCCCTCGTGCATCTCGAAGCAGCCCACCTCGTCAGCCGCGCCGAACCGGTTCTTGACGCCGCGCACCAGCCGCAGCGAGGAGTGCTTGTCACCCTCGAAGTGCAGCACCACGTCGACCAGGTGCTCCAGCACCCGGGGCCCGGCCACCTGGCCGTCCTTGGTGACGTGCCCGACCAGCACGGTGGCGATGCCCCGCTCCTTGGCCACCGCGACCAGCGCGGCGGTGACCGCCCGGACCTGGGTCACGCCACCGGGAACCCCCTCGCTGGCGGTGGTCGAGATGGTCTGCACCGAGTCGAGCACCAGCAGGCCGGGCTTGACCGCGTCGAGGTGCCCCAGCACCGCCGCCAGGTCGCTCTCCGCAGCCAGGTAGAGCTGGTCGTGCAGGGTGCCCATCCGCTCGGCGCGCAGCCGCACCTGACTGACCGACTCTTCCCCGCTGACCACCAGCGAGGGGGTGCCGGAGCCGGCGGCCCACTGCTGCGCCACGTCCAGCAGCAGGGTCGACTTGCCCACGCCGGGCTCGCCGGCGAGCAGCACCACCGCGCCCGGGACCAGGCCGCCGCCGAGCACCCGGTCGAGCTCGCTCACCCCGGTAGGCCGGGCGCGGGCCGGCGCGGCGCTGATGGTGGCGATCGGCCGGGCCGGCTCGGCCGGCAGCCGGGAGCTGACCACCCGACCGGAAACCGTCGGACCGGTCACCGTGCTCTCGACCACCGCGCCCCACTCGCCGCACTCCGGGCAGCGCCCGACCCACTTGGGGGGCTGGTGGCCGCAGGCGTCGCACTCGTAGGCCGGACGCGGCTCGCGGGCGGTGGATCGACCGCGGGCGCCACTGGCCGTGCCGCCGCGCGGAGAGGTCGATCGGGAGGTGGGCACATCAGGACGCTAGCCCTCGCGTACGACGAAAACACCCCGGCGTGGTGGTCACCACGCCGGGGTGTTTGTCGATGCCGGGGTTTGGTCAGCCGTGGCCGGAGCCACCCTCTTCCTCACCCTCGTAGCCGCCCTCGCGCTCGATGATCGGCGACGGGGGTGCCGCGGGGGTGAGCGGCACCGCGATCGGCGCGGGGCCGGTCACCGCGTTGCCGTTGCCGAAGTCGAAGGTCACGAAGACGTTCTGGCCGGAGCGCAGCGCCTCGGTCAGGCCGATCAGCCGGAGCTGCGTGGTGGCCTCGGAGTTGAGCTGGAGGTAGCTCAGCGGTGCCAGCTCGATGCGGGCGGGCTCCCCCGGGGTGGAGGGGCTGGCCGAGCCCGACGCCCGCGCCGACTCCGGGGCGGACGGGGTGGCCGAGGACGACCCGGTCTCGGACGGGGTCGCCGAAGGGCTGGGCGAGCCGGACTCGGTGGCCGACGGGCTGGGCGTACCGGACTCGGAGGCGGACGGGCTGGCGGAGGGCGACGCCGAGGCGGACGGCGACGTGCTCGCCGAGCCGCCGCTGATCACCACCTCGCGGGCGCTCTCGGTGGTGACGGTGACCGTCACCGTTTCCTTCGAGTCGTTGTAGATCACGGCGTTGAGCGCGGCGTCCTGCCCGGCCCGGTAGCCCTCGACGCCCGGGTACTCGACCAGCAGGCCGCGTACCGCGAAGGCGCCGTTGCCGGCCGAGAGGTTGACGCCCTGGACCGACGGCGCCTTCTTGGCGGTCTCGGCGATCTGGCCTGCGCCGCACCCGGACACCAGCAGGCTGGTGGCCGCCGCAATCCCGGACAGCAGCAGGGCCGCCCGCCGGGATCCCCTGATCGAGCGCGTCACGTCGGTCCTCCTCGTCACGATCCCCACCCGGCCGCACGCCGGGCACGGTGGCCATACCCGCGCAGACCGCGCTCCAGGGTAGTTGGGGCTGATCGAGGCCCGCACGCGGACCCGGCAATGCCACCTCCCTGGGTACCGGTCACACCACCCGACCGCTCGCCACCAGCAGGACCACGTCGATGAGGGCCACCAGCATCACCGCGCGGAAGGCGGCCACCGGCCGCCGGCCGGCCCGGACCGCCGAGCGTCCGGCGTACCAGCTCAGCGGCGGCACCACGGCGGCCGTGCCGATCGCCGCCACCCCGATCGCCGACGGCGGCCCGGGCGGCCCGAGCACCAGGGCCGCGGTTGCCGCGAGCAGCAGCGCGGCCGCGGCCACCCGGCTGCCGGCCGCACCCAGTCGGTGCGGCAGGCCACGCACCCCGGTGCGGGCGTCGTCGGCCAGGTCGGGGAGCACGTTGGCGAAGTGCGCGCCGGCGCCCAGGCAGGCACCTGCCGCCAGCAGCCAGGCCGGCGGGGTCGGCTCACCGGGCAGCGCCAGCACCACGAAGGCGGGCAGCGCGCCGAAGGAGACCGCGTACGGCAGCACCGAGAAGGCGGTGGCCTTGAGCGGCCAGTCGTAGAGCAGCGCGGAGACCAGGGCGACGGTGAGCCAGAACGCCGCCGTGGGGTTGGTGGTCAGCGCCAGCAGCGGGCAGGCCAGCGCGGCCGCCGTCGCGGCCCAGGCCGTGGTGCGTCGGCCGACCGCGCCGGCGGCGACCGGCTTGTCGGTACGCCCCACCGTGGCGTCCCGCTCGGCGTCCAGCGCGTCGTTGGTCCAGCCCACGGCGAGCTGGCTGGCCAGCACGGCGAGCACCACCGAGGCGATTCCGGCGGGCCGGTGCCCCACTCCCCAGGCCAGCAGACCGGCCACCGTGGTCACCGCTGCGGCCGGTTCCGGATGGCTCGCCCTGACCAGCCCTAACACCCTCGACGACATAAGGGAAGTCTGGTCGTTACCGAGCAGTCGTGCCACGCTCGGTGCCATGCGAGACGTGGCTGCGGCCGCGGCGTCCACCGGCCCCCGGGTGCTGCCGCGTAACGATCCGCGCCAGTACGACGACCTGGCCGGCGAGTGGTGGCGGCCGGATGGCGCGTTCGCGATGCTGCACTGGCTGGCCGAGGCCCGCGCGGCGATGGTGCCGCCGGCCACCCGCCCGGACGCGCTCCTGGTCGACCTGGGCTGCGGTGCCGGGCTGCTCGCGCCGCACCTGGCCGGCAAGGGATACCGGCACGTCGGCGTCGACCTGACCCGTTCGGCGCTGGTCCAGGCCGCGGAGCACGGGGTACGCGTGCTCCAGGCCGACGTCACCGCGGTCCCGCTCCCCGACGGCTGCGCCGATGTGGTCTCCGCCGGTGAGCTGCTGGAACATGTGCCGGCCTGGCCGCGCGCGGTGGCCGAGGCGTGCCGGCTGCTGCGCCCGGGCGGCGTACTGGTGCTGGACACTCTGAACGACACGGTGCTGGCCCGTCTGGTCGCGGTGCGAATCGCGGAGCGACTGCCGGCGGTGCCGCGCGGCATCCACGATCCACAGTTGTTCGTGGACGCCCACGCGCTGGTGACCGAGTGCGCGCGACATGGTGTCGAGCTGCGGTTGCGCGGCATCCGACCCCAATTCGGTGGCATGCTCGCCTGGCTGCTGCGGCGGGCTCGCGCGTCTCGGACGCCTGGCGCGGCCGCCGGCCGTGCCCCACGCATCGTGCCGACCTGGTCCACCGCAGTGCTGTACCAGGGCCGGGGGGTCCGCAACGGATAGTCGGGCCGTGGCGGGGGTATGGGACGCCGAGGAGGGGGCGATATGACGGTGCACGCGCTGGAGGCGGCCCGCCGGTTGGCGCCGCGGTTCGCCGCGCGAGCGGCGGAGCACGACCGGGACGGCTCCTTTCCGGTCGAGGACTTTCGTGACCTGCGGGAGGCTGGCCTGTTCGGGCTGATGGTGCCCCGGGCGCTGGGTGGCCTGGGCGCCAGCTTCGCCGAGTACGCCGCGGTGGCTACCGAGCTTGCCCGGGGCAACGGCGCCACCGCCCTGGTGTTCAACATGCACGCCTCGGTGACGGGTGCGCTCGGCGCGGTCACCGAGGAGTTGGCCGAGGCGCTGGGTGTGCCGGACGAGGCGCTGGCCGCCCGGGACCGGCTGCTCACCGCCGCGGCGCACGGCTCCTGGTACGCGGTCGCCATGAGTGAGCGCGGCGCGGGTGCACGGCTCTCCCAGCTGAGCACGGTCTACGAGCCGACCGACGAGGGCTGGCACCTCAAGGGCAGCAAGACCTTCTGCTCCGGTGCCGGGCACGCCGATGGCTACCTGGTGGCCGCGCGCAGTTCCGCCGACCAGTCGGTGGTCTCCCAGTTCCTGGTGCCGTCCGGCCCGGACGGGCTGACCGTCGAGCCGACCTGGGACGCGCTCGGCATGCGCGCAACCTCCTCCCATGACCTGCACCTGGACGTCACGGTGCCGGCCGACCGGCTGCTCGGCGGGGTGGAGGGGCTGGCCCTGGTGGTCGCCCAGCTGATGCCCCACTGGCTGGTGGCGAGCTACGCGGCGGTCTACGTCGGGGTGGCCCGGGCGGCGATCGACGCGGCGGCCGAGCATCTCAACGCCCGCAATCTGGCCGGCCTGCCGGCGGTGCGGGCCCGGCTGGGGCGGGCGGACGCGGCGACGGCGGCGGCCCAACTGGTGGTGGCCGAGGCGGCCCGTCGGGTGGACGAGACGCCGGGCGACGCGGAGACCAACCGCTGGGTGTGGCGGGCAAAGCTGCTGGCCGGCACCACGGCCGCCGAGGTGGCGGCGTCGATGCTGGAGGCGGCGGGCACCTCGGCGACCCGGCGCGGCCATCCGTTGGAGCGGCTCTACCGGGACGCCCGCTGTGGCTCACTGCATCCGGCCACCTCGGACGTCTGCGCCGACTGGCTCGGCATCGCCGCGTTGGGCGGAGACCCGGACCGCGACGGATCGGCCCCGCGTTGGTGAGCCGCAGCGGCTCGACTGCCACGGGGGATGGGCCGGGCGGGTGGCCGGCGGGACGGCAAGGGGGAGGACAGCGTCGGACGAGAGGTGGGGATCGTGTCCGTACCAGTGATCGCGGGGCTCGGGACGGCGCAACCGCCGTCCGCTTCACAGGACGAGTTGTGGGAGGGCTTCTTCTCCCGGCACTTCTCCGGCACCACCCGGTTGTTGGCCCAGCGGATCTTCGCGAACTCGGGCGTGACGCGACGGCAGGCGGCGGTCAATCCCCTGCTGGAGGACGCTTCGGACTGGCCGACCGAGCGACGGATGCGCCGCTACCAGGTTGAGGCGCTGCCGCTGGGCAAGGAGGCGGTCGGCCGCGCGTTGACCGCTGCCGGGCTGGGCGCAGGTGACGTCGGTTTGTTCATCGTGTGTTCCTGCACCGGGTACGCCACCCCTGGGCTGGACATCCTGCTCGCCCGGGACCTCGGCATGGCCCCGGACACCCAGCGGATGTTCGTCGGCCACATGGGCTGCTATGCGGCGCTGCCGGGGCTGGGCGCGGCGAGCGACTTCGTCACCGCACGGGGTCGCCCGGCGCTGCTGCTCTGCGCGGAGCTGACCAGCCTGCACATCCAGCCGTCCAGCGCCCGGGTGGACACCCAGCAGATCGTCTCGCACGCACTCTTCTCGGACGCCGCGGTCGCCGCCGTGGTGGTGCCGGGCGGCCCGGGGTACGCGCTGCGCGAGGTCACGGCGGTGACCGACACGTCCACCGCCGACCACATGACCTGGGACGTCACCGACACCGGCTTCCGGATGGGGTTGTCGCCGAAGGTGCCGCAGGTGCTCTCCAGGCATGTCCGTGGGCTGGTCGACGATCTGTTGGCCCGGCATGGCACCACCGGCTCCGAGGTGGACGGTTGGGCGGTGCACCCGGGCGGGCCGCGGATCCTCAACGTGGTCGAGCGGGAGTTGGCCCTGCCGCCGCAGGCGTTGGCGGCGTCCCGGGCGACGCTCGACGAGCACGGCAACTGCTCGTCTCCTACCGTGCTGCTGATCCTGGACCGGTTGAGCCGCGCGACGTCGGCGCCTCGACGGATCGTCATGCTGGCGTTCGGTCCGGGCCTCACCCTGTACGCCGCCCTGCTGGATCGACAGGGCTGAGCGTCCCGCAGCCCGGCCGGTACGCTCGCCGCATGGATTCGGAGGCGGATGATCGGCTGCGGTCGGCGGTGCTGGCCGGGGTGGCCCTGGCTGCCCTGGCCGTCGGCGGTTGGTGGTGGCGGGCCGCTGCTCCCGCCCCGACGGCTGGTCCGGCGACGGCCGCTCCGACCGCTGGGCCGACCGTCAGCACGGCACTGGACCGCGTCCTGGCCAGCGGTGTGCCGGGTGAGGGGGTGACGGCGCTGGTGGATCCCGAGACGGGCGAGGCCACCGAGGTGCGACGTGCGCCGGGGGTGTCGATCGACCCGGAGACGGGCTGGATCACCGACATCGACGGTGATTCGGGCGAGTTCTTCTTCCAGGGGGACGCGTCGGGTGGGCTGCCCCGGTTCAGTGAGACGATCTGGCGGGAGCGGGCGACGCTGACCCCGGGGCAGCCCGTGACCCGGCAGTCCGCCGACGACGGCGCCCGCTATCTGCTCCAGTACCGGTGCACCGGGCCGGGTGCCATGCTGCTGGTGATCACCGGCGCCCAGATCGCCGGGTCGCCCCGGGTCGACTGCGACGGCACGGTCAGCGTCAGCGAGGTGGACGCCACCGGCGGGCTGATCCGGGTGTCGCTGTCGACGGCGGGGGAGCAGCCGGTCGAGGTCGAGGCGCAACTGGCCGCGCTGCCCTGACCGTGGGTGCACCGGTCCCGGCAACCCGTCCGTCCGGCGACGGACGGCCCCGTCAGGCGGCGAGGGCGGTCAGGTCCGCGCGGTACGCGTCGACCGGGCCCAGCTCGGGCAGCACGCGGGTCACCACGCCGGTTCGGTCGACCAGCAGTGCGGTCGCGGTGCCGGAGCGGGCCGGCTGGCCCACGAACGAGCGCAGGCCGCCGGCGGGATCGGCCAGCGCGCGTGCGTCTCGTCTGGTCGGCGGTGGGGCCGGCACCGTCCGCCCTCCGGTGACGGTGACCACGGCGACCCCGGCGGGCGCCGCCACCACCGCCTCGGCGACCCGGCCCGGGCAGGTGCAGCCGTCCACCAAGATGATCATGGCGGGCAGTAGGCCGCGCAGCGGCACCGGCGCCTGGCCGGCGTCGACCAGGTCCAGTGCGGGCAGCGCCCGCCCGGTGAGGGCGGCGGGCGGTGAGTAGGGAGCGGGGGTCGGGCGGTCGGCGCCGCGGTTGGCGCGCGGCCAGGTGACCGCGAGCAGGCCGGCCAGCGTGGTGAGCAGCGCCACCAGCAGGACCAGCAGCGGCAGGGCCAGGGCCCGGGGGCCGTCACCGGGTTGACCGGCGGCCCGGCGCAGTTCACGGCGGAGTTGGGCCGCCTCGTAGGCGAGCTCGGAGGCATCGTCGGGCACCACGACCCGACCCCACTCGGGTGGCAGGTCGGGCAGGCCGTCGGACGGCCCCTGGCCCTCTGCGTCTGGTTTGCCCATCGGACCCCCTGACAGCGTCTCGAGAGCGGCGTGCGGGTCTGCCTCCAGCGTCCCGCACTGGGGGCACCTCCCGCTAGATCTGGGCGCAGTCCCGCCGGGAGGGATACCATGGGGGAGCGCATAGCCCTTGATCTCGACGTTCTGTTCACCCGTACCGGGAAGTCACCCGTGCGTTACGGAGCGTGTTCAAACCATTGGTTTGACCGCCTGTCAAGCTGAAGCAAGACCTCTCACAGGGCCCCTGAGCTGCGCCAACGGTCAGGACATCGGTGAGACATCGGTGCCTGAGCGTGTTACCCTAGACACAGCGAAAGGGGTTTCGAACCTATGGTTTTCAGTGTCGGCGAGACCGTTGTTTACCCCCACCACGGGGCCGCACTCATCGAGGCAATCGAGACTCGGGTCATCAAGGGCGAGCCCAAGCAGTACCTCGTCCTGAGGGTCGCTCAGGGTGACCTGACGGTCCGGGTGCCGGCCGAGAACGCCGAGATCGTGGGTGTGCGCGAGGTGGTCGGCGAAGAGGGCCTCGGCCTTGTCTTCGACGTTCTTCGGGCTCCGCACACCGAGGAGCCGACCAACTGGTCGCGGCGTTACAAGGCCAACCTGGAAAAGCTGGCCTCCGGAAACCCGCTGAAGGTCGCCGAGGTCGTCCGTGACCTGTGGCGCCGGGAGCGGGAGCGGGGCCTTTCCGCGGGTGAGAAGCGGATGCTCGCCAAGGCCCGTGACATTCTCGTCGGCGAGGTCGCGCTGGCAGAGAAGAGCACCAAGGACGAGGCGGAGATGCTGCTCGACAAGGTGCTCACCGAGGCCTAGTCCGCACAGCATCGTCGTACCCACTTCGTAGCGAAGAAACCACCGAGGACCGTGACGTGACCGCGCAGCTCAATCCGCGCGGTGACGTCGCGGTCCTCGTTCCTGCGGCGGGTGCCGGCGTACGGCTCGGCCCCGGCCGACCCAAGGCGCTGCGCCTGCTCGCTGGCGAGTCGTTGCTGGTGCACGCCGTGCGCCGGCTGGCCGCAGCGCCCTCGGTGCACACGATCGTGGTGGCCGCGCCGGCCACCGAGGTGACGGCCGTACGCGAGCTGCTCGCTCCGGTGGCGCCGGTGACCGTGGTGCCCGGCGGCGCGGAGCGGCAGGCGTCGGTGGCCGCCGCGCTGGCCGCGGTGCCCGCCGGCCCGGCGATCATCCTGGTGCACGACGCCGCCCGGGCGCTCACCCCGCCGGAGCTGGTCGAATCCGTCGCGGCGGCGGTCCGCGAGGGGCGGGACGCGGTGATCCCGGTGCTGCCGGTCGTCGACACGATCAAGGAGGTCGGCGCCGGCGAGGTGGTGCTCGGCACCGTCGACCGGTCCGCCCTACGCGCGGTGCAGACCCCGCAGGGTTTCCGCCGGTCCGTGCTCACCGCCGCGCACGCCACGGCCGGCGATCCGCTCACCGACGACGCCGGTCTGGTTGAGAAGCAGGGCGTCACGGTGAGCTGCGTGCCGGGCTCGGAGTACGCGCTGAAGATCACCCGTCCGTTCGACCTGGCGCTGGCGGAGCACCTGCTGGCCGCCGCCGGCTGACGCGTACCCTCTGATCATGATCGTTCCCCGGGTGGCCGTCGGCACCGACGTGCACGCGTTCGCGCCCGACCGGCCGTGCTGGGTGGCCGGCCTGCTGTGGCCCGATCAGGACGGCCTGGCCGGGCACTCGGACGCCGACGTGGCCGCGCACGCCGCCTGCAACGCACTGCTCTCCGCCGCCGGTCTCGGCGATCTCGGCTCCACCTTCGGGGTGGGCCAGCCGGAGTGGGCCGGCGCGTCCGGGGTGGCCCTGCTGACCGAGACGGCCCGCCGGGTCCGGGCTGCCGGCCTGGCCATCGGCAACGTGTCCGTGCAGATCGTCGGCAACCGCCCCAAGATCGGCCCGCGCCGCGAGGAGGCCCAGCGGGTGCTCTCCGCCGCCGTCGGAGCCCCGGTCACCGTCTCCGCCGCCACCACCGACGGGTTGGGCTTCACCGGCCGCGGTGAGGGGCTGGCCGGTATCGCGGTGGCCCTGGTGTACGACGCCCCGGCCACCTAGGCTCGCCGCGATGTCCAGCGACCCCGCCCCCGACCGGTCCGCCGCCGACGGCTATCTCCAGCGGGCCCAACTCCTCGCCGAGCTCGGCCGCCACGACGAAGCGGCCGGGGAGCTGACCTACGGGCTCGCCCTGCAGCCCGACGACCCCGACGCGCTCACCATGCTGGCCCGGGTGCACCTGGCCGCCGGCCGGCCGGCTGATGCGCTCACCGCCGCCGACGCGGCCGTGGCCGCCGCACCCGAGGCGCTCCCACCGCTGGTCGCCAGGGGCATGGCGCTGGCCGATCTGGAGCGCTACCCCGAGTCGGCCGCCACCGCCGACCGGATCCTCGCGCTCGGCCCGGCGGACGCGTACGCCCAGCGCAGTGCGGCGGCGATCCTGGCCGGCGCGCGCAACGGCCAGCCGGCGCTGAACGCGGCCTGGCGCGGGGTCGAGCTGGCCCCGGAGGAACCGCAGGCCCACCTGGTGCTCGGGCTGGTCGCCGCCCGGCTGGAGTTGTTCGACCTGGCCGAGCGGGCCTACCGGGAGGCGTTGCGGCTCGACCCGCGCCTCGCCGAGGCCCGGCACGACGTGGGTGTCATCCGGCTGGAGCAGCGCCGCTGGTCGGAGGCGCTGGAGCACCTTGCCGAGGCGGCCACGATCAGCCCGAAACGGATGGACTCGGGGCGGACCATCGCCTACGGCCTGCACCGCCTGGTGCTCTACGGCGCCGGCTGGTCGTTGGTGGCCGCGGTGCTGGTGGCGTTCGCGGCCTCGGCGAGCGACGGGTTCTCCCGTGTCCTGGCGGTGCTCGCCGCGCTCACCGGCGGGGTCGTGGTCTGGCAGCTCGCGGCAAGGCTGCCGGGGCTGACGCGGACCGTCCTACCCGAACTGCTGCACTCGGACCGGACGCTCGCCCTGGCGATCTACGCGGTGGCCGCCGCGCCGGTGCTGCTGCTGGTGTACGCGGTGGTCGGCTCGCCGTGGCCGCTGGTGCTGGCCATCACCGCCACCGCAGTCGCCGAGTTCGCCATCTTCACCCGCACCGCCATCCGCTGACCACCAGCAGGTCAACGAGCGCCGCCTGGCTCGACCAGGCCCCCGGGGACTAGGCGCGACGCGCCCAGGTCCAGGCGTAGCCGTCGTCCTCGCAGGTGCGGGCCGCGTCGCAGAGGTCCAGTGGGCGGAAGGTGTCGACCATGACGGCCAGTTCGTCGAAGTAGTCCGCGCCGATGGAGCGCTCGGCGGCACCCGGCTGGGGGCCGTGTGTGAAGCCGGACGGGTGCAGTGAGATCGAGCCCTGCTCGATGCCGGAGCCGCGCCGGGCCTCGTAGTTGCCGCCGGTGTAGAAGAGCATCTCGTCGGAGTCGACGTTGTGGTGGTTGTACGGCACCGGGATCGAGTCCGGGTGGTAGTCGACCTTGCGGGGCACGAACGAGCAGATGACGAAGTTGGGGCCCTGGAAGGTCTGGTGCACCGGCGGGGGCTGGTGGATCCGGCCGGTGATCGGCTCGAAGTCGTGGATGGAGAACGCCCACGGGTAGAGGTGCCCGTCCCAGCCGACCACGTCGAACGGGTGGTGGGCGTAGACGTAACGGGTCCAACCACGCCGGTGGCGGACCAGCACCTCCGCCTCCTCGCCGTCGACGAGCAGCGGGGCGTCGGGGCCGCGGACGTCGCGCTCGCAGTACGGCGAGTGCTCCAGGAACTGGCCGCGTACCGAGAGGTAGCGCTTGGGCGGGCCGATGTGCCCGGCCGCCTCGATGGTGAGCAGCCGGACGGGCTGCTCGCCGGTGGGCACCAGCCGGTGGATGGTCGAGGTGGGGATGACGACGTAGTCCCCGGCGACCGCGTCCAGCGCGCCGAACGGGGACTCGACCCGCAGCGAGCCTGCCTCGACGTAGAGGCAGTGGTCGCCGGTGGCGTCGCGGAACAGCGGCGAGGGCCGGTCGGCGAGCACGTAACCGATCCGCACGTCGTCGTTGGCGAGCAGGTACTGCCGGCCGAGGATTGGGTCGGCACCGCCGGTGTCGAGCTTGTGGGTGCGCAGGTGGCGCGGCTTGAGCGGCAGGTTCGGCGTCCGGGCGAACCCCGGTGGGGTGAACTCGTCGGCGGCCAGGATCGCGGTGGGCGCGTGCCGGTGGTAGAGCAGGGACGAGTCGGAGGAGAAACCCTCCTGGCCCATCAGCTCCTCGGCGTAGAGGCTGCCGTCGGGCTGGCGGAACTGGGTGTGGCGCTTGCGTGGCACCTCGCCGACGCTGCGGTAGTACGGCATCTCGCCTCCCATATGTCCCGTTCACCGGCCGGGGGCGTCCGATTATCGGACGCGGTTGTCCGTTCCTTGTAGCGTCCCGTACATTCTTGTTCCGTGTCAACGCAGGTGCCCGCACTCCTCGACGGCCTGGTGGACGACGCCGCCGTCTTCCCTCCGGGCAGCGCCGCGCTGCCCGATGCGCTGGCCGCCCACCGCCGGCATCGCACCGCCTGGTACGCCGACCTGGTCGGCCCGCTGCTGGTCCCGGCCTCGACCGTTGCCGCAGGAGATCTGAGCGGTCTCGTCGACCCGGCCGAGGGCCTGGTGGTGGGCGTGATCGGTGACACCGGGATCGGGGGCCTGCCCTTCGCGCTCTCGTTCCTGGCACCGGACGGCGTCACCGCCCGCCAGGTCGAGGTGGCGGTCGCCAGGCGTGGCGAGGACCCACTGCCCGGCATCACCGAGCTGCGCCGGCTGACCGGCACCATGCCGGGCGTCGAGGCCGTCTACGCCGAGCTGCCGCTGACCTTTGGCCTGATGGGTGCGCTGGACGCGCTCGCCGCCGCTCGGGACGACGGGGTGCCGGTCGCGGCCAAGTTCCGCACCGGCGGGCTGGCCGCCGAACTCTTCCCGACCCCGGCCGAGCTGGCCGCGGTGATCTGCGCCTGCCGGGACCGGAACCTGCCGTTCAAGCTCACCGCTGGGCTGCACCAGGCGGTCCGGCACCTCGACCCGGAGACCGGCTTCACCCACCACGGGTACGCGAACGTGCTGGCCGCGACGCTGGCGGCCGCCGAGGGTGACGGCGTGGGCGCGGTCGCCGAGCTGCTGACCGTGGTCGACCCGCGGCCGCTGCTGGAGCGCACGGACGGGCGGCTGGACGTGCCCCGCCCGCTCTGGGTCGGCTTCGGCTCGTGCAGCATCCTGGAACCACTGACCGATCTGATCCGGCTGGGGCTGGTGAACGGGGGCTACGACGCATGACCTGGGTGACCGGCGCTGACGGTTCGCCGTACGGGGTGACGAACCTGCCGTACGGGGTTTTCCGGCAGGACGGGGGCCGGCCGCGGATCGGCGTGCGGATCGGGTCATGGGTGTTCGACCTGGCCGGGGCGGAGGCCGCCGATCTGGTGCTGGCCGCCGGTGCGCTGGGCCGGCCCACCCTGAACGAGTTCATGGCGCTGGGCCGTCCGCAGTGGACGTCGGTGCGGCAGCGGATCACCGAGCTGCTGACCGACCCGGCACACCGGGCGGCCGTGGAGCCGCTGCTGGTGCCGCTGGACCAGGTGAAGTTGCTGCTGCCCTTCGAGGTGGCCGACTACGTCGACTTCTACTCCTCGGAGCACCACGCGTCCAACGTCGGGCAGATCTTCCGCCCGGGCCAGCCGCCGCTGCTGCCCAACTGGAAGCACCTGCCGATCGGCTACCACGGCCGGGCAGGCACGGTGGTGGTCTCCGGTACGCCGGTGATCCGTCCGAGCGGCCAGCGCGCCTCCGCCGAGGGGCCGGTCACCGGCCCGTCGGTACGCCTCGACATCGAGGCGGAGGTCGGCTTCGTGGTCGGAGTGCCCAGCCGGCTCGGCGCCCGGGTGTCCGTCGACGACTTCGCCGAGCACGTGTTCGGGGTGGTGCTGGTCAACGACTGGTCGGCCCGGGACATCCAGGCCTGGGAGTACCAGCCGCTCGGCCCGTTCCTGGGCAAGTCCTTCGCGACCTCGGTCTCGGCCTGGGTGACGCCGCTGGACGCGCTCGCCGACGCCTTCGTGCCGGCCCCCGACCAGGACCCGCCGGTCGTCGACTACCTGCGTGACGTGCCGCATGCGGGGCTGGACCTCCGGCTGGTGGTCGAGTGGAACGGCGAGCGGGTCAGTGAGCCGCCCTTCGCCACCATGTACTGGACGCCAGCGCAGCAGTTGGCCCACCTCACCGTCAACGGCGCGTCCCTGCGCACCGGCGACCTGTACGCCTCGGGCACCGTCTCCGGCCCGGACCGGGGGCAGGTCGGGTCGTTCCTGGAGCTGACCTGGGGCGGGGCGGAGCCGGTGAAGCTCGGCGACGAGAGCCGCACCTTCCTCGTCGACGGCGACACGGTGACCATCACCGCCACGGCACAAGGCCCGGACGGCACCACCATCGCCCTCGGCGAGGTCACCGGAACGGTCCGTCCGGCCCGCTGAGCCGACCGGGCGGTACCGCCCGCTGGACCGGGCCCGGCGGTCGTGTGAACCGGGTCCTCGGTACTGCCGGACCGGGTTGTTCACCCGGTCGGCCGACCGTCTCATTGATGGGACTGGTGATCGCACCGGCTGTGCGATCACCGATCCGCGTTTCCCCGTTGATCGTCGCGGATTCCGTCGCCCCACCGTGCGGAACGGGCCGGGCACCTGGCCGGCAGCGGTGGGGCATCCCATCGCACACGGAGGTAACGACGATGCACGATTTCGCGGGCGCGGTCTGGCGTACCAGCAGCCGTTCCAATGACCAGGGGCTCTGCGTGGAGGTGGCGGACAACCTGGTCGACGTCCTCGGTCTGGTCGCGGTCCGCGACTCCAAGGACCAGTCCGGGCCCACACTGGCCGTGAGCCCGCCGGGGTGGACGGCGTTCATCGGCGCGATCCGGGCGGGTCGCTTCGAACGCTGACCGTCGCCGGGCCGGTCGACGACCGGCGTCGAGCAGCCACCGAAATGGACAGCGTGGCCTCCGGGCGGTGGAAATTCCGTCCCGGAGGCCCCGTCCGGCCCTTACGCCGCGTACCGTCGACGACACGGGAGGGTGGCATGTCGACGGTGGCGGTTACCGGGTTCATCGAGGCGCACGCTGTCGATGTCTGGCGTCTGCTGACCGACCTGCCCGGCCGCGCGGCCCGGCTGACCACCGCCGGCCCGGTCGAGCTGCTCACCCCGGGTCCGTTCGGGCCGGGCACCGCATGGCGTGAGGAGCGTGTCCAGCCAGGCGGCGGCACTCTGACCGAGGAGTTCCTGGTGGTGGAGGCGCTCGCCCCCCACCGGCTGGTGCTCTGCTCATCCGGTGCCGGCGCGGAATACCGGATCACCTGGAGCCTGCGGCAGGTCCAGCGTCGCCGCCGTGGCTGCACGGCGATCACCGTCACCCAGGAGGCGGTGCCGACCGCCCCGTACGGCCGGGTGGTGGCGCTGTTGCTCGGCGGGCTCGCCGCCCGGGCGGTCGAGGTGGCGCTCCGACGTGATCTCGCCGATCTGGCCGTCGCGGCCGGTGCCACCGGCTCCGTCGAAGCCGCCTGACCTCGTTCCGGCTAGCTCGGTCCGTCGATTCCCCCGTCCCGGGCGGCGGCGACGATCACCCCGCCTGACCCCGCCCAGCACGGCGTGACCTGACCGGGGTCCGGCCGGTTCCGCTGGGTAGGGTGCCGGGCGGAGGTGGGGCATGGGGTTCCCGAAGGGCCGACGACGGCTGGTGGCGGCGGTCGCGGCGCTGCTCGCCACTGCGGTGGTCGCGGTCATCGTCCACCGGGTGCTCGCGCCGGCCGAGGTGAGCACGGTGGCCCGGGGTGCGTACCCGGCCGCGGCCCAGCCACCCGTCGGGGTGGTCGGTCGGCTGCCGGTCGCCCCGTTGATCGTGGACGCCCGGCTGCGGGTGTACGCCGCGCACCGTCAGGTCTATGCCGACCGGCCGGTCGACGGCCGGCACCGGACCACCCCGTACTGGTCGTACCGGCGCTGGCCGGCGGAGTTGACCGGGGTGGTGGCCAGCGGCAGCACGGTGGTCAGCCGTTGGTCCGACGGCCGGCTGGTCGCGCTCGACGCACCGACCGGCCGGGTGCTGTGGAGGGCCGACGGCCCGGTGCCCGCCGAGAGCGGGGCGGTGGTCCGGCGTACCGGGGCGACCACCGTCTGGGACCCGCGCGGGCTCTACCTCACCGACCTTGCGGATGGCCGGACGGTGCTGGTGGTCACCAGCGACACCCAGGCGCGCGGTGTGGAGTTGGCCGGCGGCCGTGAGCTGTGGCGGGTCGACCTGCCTGGGCGCTGCCGCAGCGACGTCGGTACCGCCGCGTCCGGGCAGCTGATCGGCCTGGACAGCTGCGCCGGCCCGGCCACGGTCGAGTTCCGGGACGCGGCGACCGGTGCGGTGCGCGACCGCTGGCGCCCGTCGGGTGCCCCGGACGGGTTGCTGGTGACCCCACTCGGATGCCGCACCGGACGGTCTGACTGCCCCGCCCTGCGGACCGCCGGGCCGGGCGACGCGGGTGGCCGGGGTTGGCTGCTGGGTGCCAGCGAGCCGACCGCCGCCCCCGCGCTGGACCCGACCGGAGCAACCCTCATCGGTGAGCAGGCTGTCGCCGTGCTCGACGGGGTGGCGGTGGGCCGGTCGGCACGGTCGGGCGAAGAGTTGTGGCGGTTCGAGGGTCTGGGGACGACGGCCCGGGTGCTCGCCGTCCAACCCGGGCGTGTGCACCTGCTGACCGAGGCGAACGACCTGGTGACGCTGGATCCGGTGACCGGTACGCAGCTCTCCCGCTTCTCGCTCAACGTCGGCTCGGACGGTACGGGCTGGGCGCCCGGAGCGGTGGCGGCGGCGGACGGCTACCTCGCGGTGGAGCGGCTCCGCGAGCCGGTCGATCCGGACGGGGACGACCAGCGGTACTACCTGACCGCCGAGGCGGTGATCCTGGCCGCCACCTGATCGTGGCGAGTCGGCCCTCCGGCCTCGCCGGCTGGCTGGCCGCTCGCCGCCGACGGCCGAGCTGACGCACGGCCGCCGGCGGGGTCCCAGCGCCCGGCCGGGTTCCGCCGGCGACCCGACGGGATCGGCGGGCCAGCACGGCGAGATCGGTCGGGTCAGGTCAGCGACGCCTCCGCAGCGGCCAGGAACGCGTCGTTCTCGGTCGGGGTGCCGATGGTGACCCGGACCCCGTCCCCGGCGAACGGCCGGACGATCACCCCGCGCGCCTCGCACGACTTGCCGAACGCCACCGCCCGCTCGCCGAGCGGTAGCCAGACGAAGTTGGCCTGGCTGGTCGGCACGTCGGGCACGAACTTCCGGATCGCCTCGGTGACCCGCTCCCGCTCGGCGACGACCAGGGCGCAGCGGCGCTCCATCTCCTCGGCCTGAGTGAGCGCGGCGAGCGCCCCGGCCTGGGCAGCGGTGCTGGTGGAGAACGGAGTCACCACCTTGCGGATCGCCGCCGCGACCACCGGCTGGGCAGCCAGCCAGCCGACCCGCAGCCCGGCCAGGCCCCATGCCTTGGACAGGGTGCGCAGCACCGCCACGTTCGGCCGGTCCAGGTAGCCGAGCCCGTCCGGCACGTCCGGGTCGGTGACGAACTCCCGGTACGCCTCGTCGATGACCACCAGCACGTCGTCCGGTACCGCGTCGAGGAACCGGTCCAGCTCGGCCCGGCGTACCGCCGTGCCGGTGGGGTTGTTCGGGTTGCAGACCAGGATCATCCGGGTCCGGTCGGTCACCGCCGCGGCCAGCGCCGCCAGGTCGTGCCCGTGCCCGGCGTCGTTGGGCACCCGCACGCTGGTCGCGCCGCTGGTCGCCGCGATGATCGGGTACGCCTCGAACGACCGCCACGAGTAGAGCAGCTCGTCGCCGGGCAGGCAGGTGGCCCGGACCAGGTGCTCGGCGAGCGCCACCGACCCGCAGCCGGTGGCGATCCGGTCGGCGTCGACCCCGTACCGCTGGGCCAGCGCGTCGCGTAGCGCCACCACGCCCATGTCCGGGTAGCGGTGCGCGGCGGTGACCGCCTCGGTGACCGCCTCCACCACGCCGGGCAGCGGCCCGTACGGCACCTCGTTGCTGGCCAGCTTGATCGCCTCCGGCAGACCCAGCTCCCGCGCCAGGTCGGCGGGGCTGCGCCCTGGTACGTAGCTGGGCAGCGCGTCCAGGTCGGCGCGGGTCAGCCGTTGCGCCGGCTGCTGACGTCCGGGGTCGGTCATGGGGTGTCTCCCGAGGGCTGGGTGCGGTCGTTCGGGGTGGCGGAAGCGATGGCGGGGAGTTGGACGACCACCGTCTGTGCGCGCTTGTCGTGCAGCGCCTGACGCAGCGGATGGTCGAAGAGTGGGGAGAGGGCGTCGACCAGTTGCAGAATCAGGCCGAGCCCGAGGCAGTACCAGGCCAGGGTGGGCAGGCCCAGCGTCGTCCACCGGATCAGCGCCCGGCCGAAGCCCAGCGGCTGGTCGGCGGTGAGCGGCACCGCGCGGATCCGCATCAGCCGTTTGCCGACGGTCTGCCCGCCGGCGGCCATGGCGGGCACCTCGTACGCCAGCCAGAGCGCGGTGGCGATCAGCAGGATCGCCACGATGAGGTTGCCAGCCTGCGGGCCGACCTCCGGCAGCCCCTCGGTGGACGGGTTGCCGGCCAACTGGCGCCGATACACCTCCCGCATGTACGGCAGCATCTCCTGGATCAGTCGCCAGACGAACCAGCCATTGACCAGAGCGTTCAGCGCGAAGACGATGGCGAAGTCGATCAGCCGGGCGGTGAAACGGGCGCCATAGCCGGCCAGCGGCAGGCCGTGCGGGCGCGGCTCGGGCGGCCGTCCGGGCCAGCCGGGCGGAACACCCTGTGGTCCCCAGCCGGGCGGAACACCCTGCGGTCCCCAGCCGGGCGGACCGGCTTGTGGTCCCCAGCCGGGCGGACCGGCTTGTGGTCCCCAGCCGGGCGGAACACCCTGCGGTCCCCAGCCGGGCGGACCGGTTTGCGGTCCCCAGCCCGGCGGACCGGCCTGCGGTCCCCAACCCGGGCCGTGCCCCGGCTGCGAACCCGGCCCGGGGTGCGGCGGCAAGCCCGGCGGGGCGGTCACCGGGGCGGCCGGCGCCGTGGGTTCGACCGGGGCGGGCGGGGGTTCGACCGGGGGCGGTCCCTCCGGCGGGGTGGCGTCGACGGGGATGGGTGCACCGAGCCAACCCTCACCGTCCCAGTACCGCCGGGTCTCAGGGTCGGCGGGGTCCACGTACCAGCCGGGTTGCACGCTCACCCGGACACCTTAACGACGACCGTTCGGGCGGCTTTGTCGTGGAGGCACTGCTGCCAGGGCTTGTCCCACAGCTGCCACAGCCCGTCGAGGTAGCTCAGGCCGGGAACCAGGCCGATGCCCTGCTGCACCAGGTACCGCTTGGCGGCGGCCCGACGGTCGAGGGTGCGGGCCGGGTCGAGCGGCACGATCCGCAGTTTCATCATCTTCTTGCCGAGGGTCTGGCCGGTCTTGAACATCATCTCGACGTGGTAGATGTACGAGATCACGATCGTGACCACGATGATCGCGAGGTCGAGCCACAGCATCGGCACCAGGAAGTCGTTGAGGAAGTCGGGCTCTCTGACGGTGCCGTCCGGCGTGACCTGGACGAGGTCGGGCATGACGACGATCAAGAAGATGATCACCGCGGGCACGGCGAGCACCATGCCGATCGCCATGAACACCGCGGCGTCGATCAGGGCGGCCAGCAGCCGGTCGGAGAAGCTGGCCAGCGGCTGCCCGCCCGGGCTCAGCGTCGGTGGCGGCGTCACCGGTCGGGGTGGTCCGGCGTACCAGTGCGGCGGGGCGTACCCGGGCGGGGCGTACCCCGGCGGCACGGCGTACCCGGGCGGGGCGTACTGCGGCGGCACGGCGTACCCCTGGGGGTGTGGGCTGGGCGGCACGACGCCGCCGGCGGCGGGCGGGGGCCCACCGACCGGCGGCGTCGGGTACGACGGAGGCTGCGTCACGCTTGCAAGTGTTACAGGTTGCCGCGGGCTTCCTGCTCTCGCTCGATCGCCTGGAAGAGCGCCTTGAAGTTGCCCTTGCCGAAGCCGAGCGAGCCGTGCCGCTCGATCAGCTCGAAGAAGACGGTCGGGCGGTCCTGGACCGGCTTGGTGAAGATCTGGAGCAGGTAGCCGTCCTCGTCCCGGTCGACCAGGATCCGGCGAGCCTTCAGCTCCTCGATCGGCACCCGCACGTTGCCGATCCGGGCGCGCAGCTCCGGGTCCTCGTAGTACGAGTCCGGGGTGTCGAGGAACTCCACTCCGGCGGCCCGCATGGCGTCGACGCTGCCCAGGATGTCGTTGGTGGCGACCGCGATGTGCTGGGCGCCCGGCCCCTGGTAGAACTCCAGGTACTCGTCGATCTGCGACTTCTTGCGGGCGACCGCCGGCTCGTTCAGCGGGAACTTGACCTTGCGGGTGCCGTTCGCCACGACCTTGCTCATCAGCGCCGAGTAGTCGGTGGCGATGTCGTCGCCGATGAACTCCGCCATGTTGGAGAAGCCCATCACCCGCTTGTAGAACTCGACCCACTCGTCCATCCGGCCCAGCTCCACGTTGCCGACTACGTGGTCGACGGCCTGGAAGAAGCGCTTCGGCTGGATGCCGGCGTCGATCATCGGCTGCCGGTCCACGATCGGGCCGCGGGCCACGAAACCGGGCAGGAACGGGCCGGTGTAGCGGGACCGGTCGACAAGCGTGTGCCGGGTGTCGCCGTACGCGGCGATGGCGGCCAGCCGGACAGTGCCGTGCTCGTCGGTCACCTCGTGCGGCTCGACCACGCTGGTGGCGCCCTGCGCGATGGCGTGCGCGTACGCGGTGTCGACGTCCGGCACCTCCAGCGCGATGTCGCTCACCCCGTCGCTGTGCCGGGCCACGTGCTCGGCGCCGTCGGCGTCCGGGCGCACCACGCCGGTCAGCACGAACCGGGCGGAGCCGCTGGTCAGCACGTACTGGGCGTGGTCCCGGTAGCCCTGCTCCGGGCCGCGGTACGCCACGCAGGTCATGCCGAACGCGGTGGAGTAGTAGTGCGCGGCCTGCTTGGCGTTGCCGACCAGGAAGTGCACGTGGTCGAGGCCCTTGACCGGGAACGGGTCGTGGCTGATGTCGTGGTCGACAGCGCCGACGAGCCGGTCGACGTCGACATCGACGTCCTCGGTCGACTGGGGTCGGTCGATCGCCTGGGTCATGGTGGCCTCCCTCGCGTACCGGCCGGCCTCTTGGGCCGCCGTGGTTGGTTTCTGTGGCGAGGATCGCGCCGCCGACCCCGGGTGGGCAACTGTCGGAGTAAACGCTGGTCAGGTTGCGCATTCGGTATGGTCTGAACCCATGAACGGTGAGCAGGCTGTACAGCTCGACGCGCTCGACGTGCGCTTGATCGAATTGCTCGCCGAGGAGCCGCGGATCGGGGTGCTGGAGTGCTCCCGGCGGCTCGGGGTGGCCCGGGGCACCGTGCAGGCCCGGCTGGACAAGCTGGTCGACCGGGGGGTCATCGGCGGCTTCGGCCCGGACATCTCACCGACCGCGATCGGGTTCGCGGTGACCAGCTTCGTCACCCTGGAGATCAGTCAGCGGCACGGCCACGACCCGGTCACCGCCCACCTGGCCGCCATCCCCGAGGTGCTGGAGGCGCACACCATCACCGGCTCCAGCGACCTGCTCTGCCGGATCGTGGCCCGCTCCAACACCGACCTGCAACGGGTCATCGACCAGATCGTCTCCTCCGCGGGCATCACCCGAGCCAGCACCATAATCGCGCTCGCCGAGCAGATCCCGTACCGCACCCTCCCCCTGATCCGCAGCGCGATACGCCAGTAAGCAGCAGCGCCTCCGGCGGAGGAACGGTCCTCTGATAACACCTCCGGGCCCAGAAAGCGCGGCGACACGGCGGCGCGGGCGTACGGAAGATCCGTGATCGTGGCTACGGTGTGCGGTGTGGCGAAGGGGAGCGTGCGCGGCGGGCTGCTGCTTGGCCTCGCCGTGGTCGTCGCCCTCGCCGCGACCGGCGTGTGGAACCCCTTTCCGGGCCTGTGGGACTGGGTGGACCGCAGCCAACCCATCTCCGACCCGGACGTGGTCTGGCAGCAGCGGGTTGGCGGCACTCCGCGCAGCGTGACCATCGCCGGCGACGCCGTGGTGGTCGAGCAACGCACCCGGGTCGAAGCCCGCAGCCTGGCCACCGGCGCCAAGCTCTGGGAGCGCAAGGCGGACTGGTCGGCGGTCGCCGGCGGCGACCGGGACCCGGTCGTCGCCGTGGGCAAGCTGCTGGTCAAGGGGTACGAGCTGCTCGACCCGACCACCGGAGTGACCCGGCGGCGCGACGACGACGCGGTGGCCGTCTGGACGTACCGCAACCTGCTGCTGGACGCCCACTGCACGGACGCCACCGACTGCACGCTGAGCGCCTGGGACCCACGCGGCACGGCACCACTGTGGACGGCTTTCCTGCCCGGGGTGCACAGCGGGCTGCTCGCCGACAACCCAGGACTGCGCGGCACCCGCCGGATCACCACCACCCGGATCGACGACGGGGTGGCCGGGCCCGAACCGGTGCCACCGCTGCTCGGCTTCCCGGTCGACGGCCGCGTACACGTGGTCGACACCGCCACCGGGCGGGTACTGCAGAACGTCGAGCCGGGCCAGGACGAGCGGCTCTCGGTGGTGGGTGGCCGGATGCTGCGGATCACCGCCCGCTCCCAGGACGGCACCTGCTACTTCGCCATCTCCGCGCGGGACCCGGCGACCGGTCAGGAGGCCTGGCAGCGCGCCGGGGTCAACCTGCGGACCGCCGACAGTGCCGGCTGCGTGCAGCGGGAGGACCCGCAGGGCGCGCGGAACGTACTGATCGGGGTCGGCCCCGATGGCCGCGAGGCGGTCATCGACGGGTACGACGGGCGGCTGCTCTGGGTCGGCGAACCAGGGACCCGGCTGATCGCGGTCGACGACCGTTACGCCCTGTTCCGGGCGGCCGACAAGCGCTCGGTGGTGGCCCGCGAGCTCGGCACCGACCGGGTTCTGTGGACCCGGCCCGCCAGCGGCAAGTCCGGTGCCGCGCTCACTCCGTACGCGGCCGTGGTCGCCGACGAGAAGCCGACCCGGTTGGTCGCCGTGAACCCGCGGACCGGCCGGGAGTTGGCCGCCCTGCGGACCTCCTCGAACGCCCTCGCGGTCGGGCCGCAAGGCATGATCATCGGCGAGGGCCGGGAAATCGGGTACGTCCGCTTCGGCGGCGGCGCCACCGGCGGCACCCCTGCCCCGCGGCCCGGCGACGGCGGCACCCCCGGCGACGGCGGCAACCCCGGCCCAGGCGGCACCGGCCCCAACCCCGGCGACGACGGCACCTGCGGCCCCAAGCGGGAACAATGCCCCGACCCGGGCAGCGGCAAGGACGGCTGAGCGGGCGGGGTCGGCAGGGCGTGCCCTGCCATCAGCGGGGGTGGCCGGGACGAGTCGGAGCGCGGGCGGACCCGGCGGGTGAGAGCGGCGTCCCAGGACCGCCCGGCGGGTGAGAATGATCGACCGGTCTGCCCTAGGCTTGCCGCTCATGAGCAGTGCCGCCGCATTCTCGTACGCCCCCCTGCTGCCGACCGGCCCCGACCAGACGGACTACCGCCTGGTCACCGACGAGGGCGTGGACGTCGTACACGGCCCGGGAGGCCGCCGATTCCTCACCGTGGAACCGGCCGCGCTCACCGCGCTGACCGCCGAAGCGATGCACGACATCGCGCACTTCCTGCGCCCGGCGCACCTGGCCCAGCTCCGGGCGATCATCGACGACCCGGCAGCCTCGCCGAACGACCGGTTCGTCGCGCTGGACCTGCTGCGCAACGCCAACATCGCCGCCGGCGGGGTGCTGCCGATGTGCCAGGACACCGGCACCGCGATCGTGATGGGCAAGCGCGGCCGGCACGTGCTGACCGACGGCGCTGACGCCGAGGCCATCTCCCGGGGCGTCTACCAGGCGTACACCAAGCTGAACCTGCGCTACTCCCAGCTCGCCCCGCTGACCATGTGGGACGAGCGGAACACCGGCAGCAACCTGCCGGCCCAGGTCGAGCTGTACGCCGAGGACCCGGACGGGCACCCCGACGCGTACAAGTTCCTGTTCATGGCCAAGGGCGGCGGGTCGGCCAACAAGTCGTACCTCTACCAGGAGACCAAGGCGCTGCTCAACCCGACGCGGATGATGCAGTTCCTGGAGGAGAAGCTGCGGCTGATCGGCACCGCCGCCTGCCCGCCGTACCACCTGGCCATCGTCATCGGCGGCACCTCCGCCGAGTACGCGTTGAAGACCGCGAAGTACGCCAGCGCCAAGTACCTCGACGCGCTGCCCACCGCCGGTTCGCTGAGCGCCCACGGGTTCCGCGACCTGGAGCTGGAGGCGGAGGTGCTGGAGCTGACCCGCAACTTCGGCATCGGCGCGCAGTTCGGCGGCCGGTACTTCTGCCACGACGTACGGGTGGTCCGGCTGCCCCGGCACGGTGCCTCCTGCCCGGTGGCGATCGCCGTGTCCTGCTCGGCGGACCGGCAGGCCGTCGCCAAGATCACCCCGTCGGGCGTGTGGCTGGAGCGACTGGAGACCGATCCGGCACGCTTCCTGCCCGACGTCACCGACGACTCGCTCGACGCCGAGGTGGTCGTCCGGGTCGACCTGAACCGGCCGATGGACGAGATCCGCGCCGAGCTGTCCAAGTACCCGGTGAAGACCCGGCTGTCGTTGTCCGGCCCGCTGGTGGTGGCCCGGGACATCGCGCACGCCAAGATCGCCGAGCGGCTGGACGCCGGCGAGCCGATGCCGCAGTACCTGCGCGACCACGCGGTCTACTACGCCGGCCCGGCGAAGACCCCCGAGGGTTACGCCTCCGGCTCGTTCGGCCCGACCACCGCCGGCCGGATGGACGCGTACGTGGAGAAGTTCCAGGCCGCCGGTGGCTCGCAGGTGATGCTGGCCAAGGGCAACCGGTCGGGCCAGGTGACCCGCTCCTGCCAGCAGCACGGCGGCTTCTACCTCGGCTCGATCGGCGGCCCTGCGGCCCGCCTCGCCCAGGACTGCATCAAGCACGTCGAGGTCCTGGAGTACCCGGAGCTGGGCATGGAGGCGGTCTGGAAGATCGAGGTGGAGGACTTCCCCGCCTTCATCGTGGTCGACGACAAGGGCAACGACTTCTTCGCCGAGGTCACCAAGCCGGTGCTCACCGTCGGGCGTCGCTGACCCGACAGCGAAGGGGGCACCGGGCGTCTCCGCCCGGTGCCCCCTGTCGCCGTCCGCGCTCCACCGACATCGGTGCGCCCGCCCGCTGAGGTGGAACGGGCGCACCGCCCCCGTCGGATGTCGTCACCGACAACCCGGAGTGAGTCTTCGGTGCGCCGCTGTCGATCCACTCTCAGATCACTCTCGGCGGATCGGGGCGATCCGTGATCGTCGGGCTACTCTGCTGGAAGTTGCACTGTCGATGCGGGGGAGCAGATGCGGTTCGGGATCCTGGGGCCTCTGCGGATCGGCGGTGGCGAGTCCACGGTCACCGCCGGTCGCGACCGGATCGTGCTCGCCATGCTGCTGCTCCGTGCCGGCCGGCTGGTGCCGGTCGAGGAGCTGGTCGACGCGGTCTGGGAGGATCGCCCGCCGGCCACCGCCCGGGCACAGCTGCAGACCTGCGTGTCGCGGTTGCGGCGCCGGCTCGCCGAGCTCGGGCTGGCACCGGAGACCATCGTCACCGACCCAGCGGGGTACGGCATCCGTACCGCGCCAGCGGACCTGGATGCCGAGGTCTTCACCCGCGGAGTGGAGGCGGCCCGGGCCGCCGTGGCGGCAGGCCGGTTGACCGACGCGCGGGAGCAATTCCGCGCCGCGCTGTCGCTCTGGCGGGGGCCGGCGCTGGCCGGTATCCCCAGCCGCAGCGTCCGCCGTCGCGCGCAGGCGCTCGACGAGCAGTGCCTCACCGCACTGGAGGTGTGCGTCGACGTCGAGCTGCGCCTCGGGCAGGCCGACGAGCTGATCGAGGAGCTGACCGAGAGTGTCGACCGGCACCCGCTGCGGGAGCGGCTGCGTGCCCAACTGATGCTCGCCCTCGCCTCGGTCGGCCGGCAGGCCGATGCGCTGATGGTCTACCGCGAGGGCCGGCGGTTCTACGCCGACGAGTTGGGCATCGAGCCGGGCGCCGAGTTGCAGGAGCTGCACCAAAGGGTGCTCGCCGGCGACCTGGCCCTGTCAGGCCGGCAGACCCGGTCGATTGCCCCGGTCCGCTCGTTGCCCCGCGCGATCGGTGACTTCACCGGCCGGCAGGACACGGTTGGCCGCCTGGTCAAGCAGGTGGAGGAGAACGTCGCCCAGATCCAACTGATCGACGGGATGGCCGGCAGCGGCAAGACAACCGTCGCCGTGCACGTCGCCACGGCTCTCGCCGACCGCTACCCGGACGCCCAGCTCTTCATCGACCTGCACGGGCACAGCGAGCGCAGCCCGTTGACGCCCGGCGCGGCCGTGGCCACCCTGCTGCGTCAGCTGGGCGTGCCGGCGGAGCGGGTGCCGGTGAACCTGGACGACCAGCTGGCGCTCTGGCGGACCGAGCTGGCCGGTCGGCGCGCAGTGGTGGTGCTGGACAACGCGGCCAGCGCCGACCAGGTGAATCCGCTGCTGCCCAACGGCCCGCACTGCCTTGTCCTGATCACCAGTCGCCGCCGGCTGGTCGGGGTGGACGAGGGACGACCGTCGTCGTTGCCCGTGCTCGATGCCGACGAGGCGGTCGAGTTGCTCGGGCGGGTGGCCGGTGCGGACCGGGTGGCGGCGGAGCCGGAAGCAGCCGCCGAGGTGGTCCGCCGCTGTGGCCACCTGCCCCTCGCCATCCGGCTGGCCGGTTCTCGACTGGCGCACCGGCCCCGCCTGCGGATCGCCGACCTGGCCGAGCGGCTGACCTCCCGGCGGGATCCGCTGGCCGAGTTCGAGGCGGGTGAGCGGTCCGTCGGCCGCGCCTTCGCCCTGTCGTACGGCCAGGTGTCACCTGCGGCGCAACGAGCGTTCCGGCTGCTGGGCCTGCACCCGGGGGTACGGTTCGACAACCCGATCGTCGCCGTCCTCACGCAGCTTCCCCTACCCGAGGCACAGGACCTGATCGACGAGTTGGTCGACGCGCATCTGGTGGAAGAGGCGGAGTCGGACCGCTACCGGTTGCACGACCTGGTCCGGGAGTACGCGCGGACGCTGGTCGCCGCGCCGGAGCGGGCAGCCGAGCGGCGCGACGCTATCGAGCGACTGCTCGGCCACCACCTGCACGTCGCCGCGGCGATCGCCCGGAGGACGGAGCTCTCCGCCGGCGACTCGCTCATCCTGCTGCCTGAGCCGGCCTGCCCCGACCTGGTCGCGCCCATCGCGGCCCAGGGTCGGGTCTGGTTCGACGAGAACATGCCCGCGTTGGGTGCCCTGGTCCGGCTGGCCGAGACCGAGGGATTTCCGCGTCTCTGCTGGCAGTTGGCGCGGGCCTGCTGGTACGCCCAGTTCGAGGGCGGTCGCCTCGACGAGCTGATCGAAACGCACGCGGTTGGCCTTCGCGCCGCCGAGGAGTTGGGTGACGACGCGGCGGTGGCGATGACGCTGAACTACCTCGCCTCGGCTCACTACCGGCTGGGCGGGTTCTCCGAGTCGATCCGGCTGATGGAGAGGGCGGTCGACCTCTACCGCCGGCTCGGGTCGCGTCGCGATGTCCGCAACACCCTGGGCAACCTGGGCACCGCGCACGTCGCCAATGGCAACTACCGCCTGGGCCGGGAGTGCTACCACGCATCCGCCGCGCTGGCGCGGCGGATGCAGGAGCAGGTCCCGCTGGCGAACGCGCTCAACAATCTGTCGATCGCGCTGCTGCTGTGGGGCCGGCACGAGGAGGCCCTGCGTACAGCCCGACGCCACCTGTCGCTGGGCCGGGAGATCGGCGACCTCCGGCAGGTCGGCAATGCCATCGGGCACCTGGGCATGATCCGGCACCGGATGGGCCACGGGGAGCCAGCCCGCCGGCTGCTGCGGGTGGCGCTGCGCCTCAAGCGCGAGGCCGGGAACCGGTTCGGCGAGGGCGAGGTGCTCACCGAGATCGGGATGATGGAGTGGGAAGCGGGCCGCCCGCAACGGGCCGCCGACCTGTACCGGGCGGCGCTCGTCGAGATGACCGGGGTGGGCGACCGGATCGGCCAGTGCGCCTCGCGGAATCTGTTGGCCCAGGCGATCCTCGATCAGGGGGACGTGGCCAGCGCGCTGGACCTGCACCGCAGGGTGTTGGGGGACGCCACGCGGATCAACGCGCGCTACGAGCAGGCCCGGGCGTTGGACGGCATCGCCCGCTGCCTGCGCCCGGCTGATCCGGCGGCGGCTCGATCGCACTGGGTCCGGGCGCTCGCGCTGTTCCGGCAGATCGAGTCGCCGGACCAGCACGAGGTGGAGCGACTGCTGGCCGAGTTGGACTGACGGATCATCTGCACGTCGGCGACGAGCGCGGCAGGATGGTACGCGTGACGACTCCAGAAGCGACCGGTTACCGGATCGAACGCGACTCGATGGGTGAGGTGGAGGTGCCCGCCGAGGCGCTGTGGCGGGCGCAGACCCAGCGTGCGGTGCAGAACTTCCCGATCTCCGGCCGGGGCATCGAGCCGGCCCAGATCAAGGCGCTCGCCCAGATCAAGGGCGCAGCGGCCGAGGTCAACGGCGAGTTGGGCGTGATCGACGCGAACGTGGCCGCGGCGATCACCGCCGCCGCCGCGCACGTGGCTGACGGCGGCTACGACGACCAGTTCCCGATCGACGTGTTCCAGACCGGCTCCGGAACGTCGTCCAACATGAACGCCAACGAGGTGATCGCCACCCTGGCCACCCGGGAGCTGGGCCGGGACGTGCACCCGAACGACCACGTCAACGCCTCGCAGTCCAGCAACGACGTCTTTCCGTCCTCGATCCACCTGGCCGCCACCCAGTTCATCGTGGAGGACCTGCTGCCGTCACTGATCCACCTCGCCACGGCGTTGGAGGCCAAGGCGGCGGAGTTCGAGACCGTGGTCAAAGCGGGACGTACCCACCTGATGGACGCCACGCCGGTCACCCTGGGCCAGGAGTTCGGCGGGTACGCCGCCCAGGTCCGGTACGGCGTCGAGCGGCTGGAGTCGGCGCTGCCCCGGCTGGCTGAGCTGCCGTTGGGCGGCACCGCCGTGGGCACCGGGATCAACACCCCGCTCGGCTTCGCCGCCGCCGTGATCGGCAAGCTCCGCGAGTCGACCGGGTTGCCGCTGACCGAGGCGCGCAACCACTTCGAGGCGCAGGGCGCCCGGGATGCGCTGGTGGAGACCTCGGGGCAGCTGCGGACCGTGGCGGTCGGGCTCTACAAGATCGCCAACGACATCCGATGGATGGGCTCCGGCCCCCGGGCCGGCCTGGGCGAGCTGCGCATCCCCGACCTCCAGCCCGGCTCGTCGATCATGCCGGGGAAGGTCAACCCGGTGGTCGCCGAGGCGATGCGGCAGGTCTGCGCCCAGGTCATCGGCAATGACGCGACGGTGGGCTTCGCTGGTTCGCAGGGCGACTTCGAGCTCAACGTGATGCTCCCGGTGATGGGCCGCAACCTGCTGGAGTCGATCCGGCTGCTGGCGGCGACAAGTCGGCTGTTCGCCGACCGCCTGGTGGTCGACCTGGTCGCGGACGCCGAGGTCTGCCTGGCGTACGCCGAGGGCTCGCCGTCGATCGTCACGCCGCTCAACCGCCACCTCGGGTACGACGAGGCCGCCTCGATCGCCAAGGAGGCGCTGGCCAAGCAGACCTCCATCCGCGAGGTGGTGATCTCCCGGGGTCACATCGACTCGGGCAAGCTCAGCGAGACCCAACTCGACGAGGCGCTCGACCTGCTCCGGATGACCCACCCCTGACGCCCCCAGGGCGGCGGGGAGTAAGTCGGTCGACCGGGGCGCGGAGTGGGCGGGATGATCCTGCGGTGTCGAATGGTGACCTTCAGGGTGCGGCCGGCCTGCCGCCGGTGACCGAGCGGCTGCGGTTGCGGCGGCTCACCATGGCCGACGTGGACGCGCTGGTTGAGCTGGACAGCGATCCCGAGGTGATGCGGTTCCTCACCGGTGGCGTCGCCACCCCGATGGCCACGGTCCGGGACGAGCAGTTGCCGAAGCTGTTGGCCCAGTACGACCGGCATCCGGGTCTGGGCCGCTGGGCGGCGCTCGACCCTGAGACCGGCGGGTTCCTGGGTTGGTTCGCGCTCGACCCGTCGGCTGACGGCACCGAGGCCGAGTTGGGCTACCGGCTGCGCCGCTCGACGTGGGGGCGCGGGCTGGCCACCGAGGGTTCCCGGGCGTTGGTCCGGTACGCCTTCGGCACTGTCGGCGTGCGCCGGGTCTGGGCCGAGACGATGACCGTCAACGACCGCTCCCGACGGGTGATGGCCAAGGCCGGCCTGCGTTACCTGCGTACCTTCCACCTGCAGTGGGACGACCCGATCCCGGGCACCGAGCACGGCGAGGTGGAGTACGAGCTGCGGGCCGAGGAGTGGGCGGCCACCGCTCAGGAGTGGCCGGCGGCCCGGCGGGCGCGGTAGGCGGTCACCGCGGCGCGGTTGCCGCAGCCGGCCTCGCAGAACCGCCGCGACCGGTTGCGGGACAGGTCAACGAGCACGTTGTCGCAGTCCGGGTACTCGCAGATCCGCAGCCGGCTCAGCTCCCCGGCTCGGACCAGGTCGGCCATCGCCATCGCCGCCTCCACCGCGATCCGGGTGGCCAGCGGCGCGTCGCGGGGCACAGCGTGCAGGTGGTACGGCTCGTCGTCGTGCTCGATGAGCTGCGGCAGCGCCCGGTGTTCGAGCAGCAGGCTGTTGACCACGGCGACGACCTCGGCGGGCTCGCCGTACCAGATGCGGCGCAGCCGGGGTCGCAGCTCCCGGACGGCGCGTAACTCGGCGTCGGTGTGCTCGTGCCGCCCGCTGTAGGTGTGCCGGACGAAGAACGTGTCCAGCGCGGCGATGTCGGGCAGCAGTTCGCCGTCCCGGCCCGCGGTGTTGACCAGCGCGGCGGCGGCGATCAGCGAACACTCGGTGTCATGAGCGAACAGCAACTTGACTCCTGTCACAGGGGTCGCCTAGCGTCATGGGTACAAGGATAGTTTGCTCATGACACCGTGTCGTCCCGAGGAGCGCGAGATGCAGTCACGACCCGCCGCAGGCGCCGCGCTGGCGCTGCTCTCCGCGGTCACCTTCGCCACCTCGGGCACCTTCGCCCGGTCACTCATCGAGGCCGGCTGGTCGGCCGAGGCCGCGGTGATCGCCCGGGTCGGCATCGCCGCCCTGGTGCTGGCGATCCCCGCCCTGCTGTCGCTACGCGGCAGGTGGCACGTGCTGCGGCAGAACGCCACGGCGATCGGGATGTTCGGCCTTCTCGGCGTGGCGCTGGCCCAGGTCTGCTTCTTCAACGCCGTGCGCTACCTGCCGGTCGGCATCGCACTGCTGCTGGAGTACCTGGGCATCATCCTCGTCGTGGGCTGGATGTGGCTGCGGCACGGGCAGCGCCCCCGCCGGCTCACCGTGGCCGGCTCGGTGGCCGCCCTGGCCGGGCTGGCGTTCGTGCTGGACGTCACCGGCACCGCCGGCTTCCACCCGGTGGGCGTGCTCTGGGGGCTGGGCGCCGCATTCGGCCTGGCAGGCTACTTCGTGCTCGCTGGCCGGGTCGATCCCCGCCTGCCCTCGGTCGCCATGGCCAGCGGCGGGATGGCTGTCGGCGCCGCCACGCTGCTCATCATCGGGCTGACCGGTCTGCTGCCGCTGCGGGCCACCTTCGGTGAGGTCACCTTCGCCGGGCAGCGCACCAGCTGGCTGCTGCCAATCGTCGGGCTCTCCCTGGTGGCTGCCGTGATCGCGTATTTGGCCGGCATCGCCGGTACGCGGATCCTCGGCCCCCGGCTCTCGTCGTTCGTCGGGCTGACCGAGGTGCTCTTCGCGGTGCTGATCGCCTGGCTGCTCCTGGACGAGCTGCCCACCGCCTGGCAGTTGTTCGGCGGCGCGATGATCGTCGCAGGGGTCGCACTCGTGCGCCTCGACGAGCTGCGCGGGTCGTCAGCACCAGAGCCAGCGCCCGCGCCCGCCTCGCCCGAGCCCGCGCTGGCCCTCGACGGCCGATGAGACAGTGGTCCCCGTGCTGACCACCGTGGTGTTCGACGCCGACGAGACCCTGCTGGATCTGCGCCCGGCGGTGACCGGCGGGCTGCTGGCCGTCCTCGACGAGATGCGGCGGCGCAGCCCGGTGGCGGCCGAGGTGTCGCTCGCCGAGCTGGAGTCGGACTGGGGCGCGGTCTTCGGGGAGCTGAGCGCCGCTCCGGTGGCGGAGATCCGGCGCGCCGCGCTGGCCCGGTCGCTGGCCCGCGCCGGACTGGACGCGCACCTGGACGAGGTCGCCACCCTCTTCTTCGCCCGCCGATTCGCCCTCACCCGACCATTTCCGGACGTGCCGCCGGCGCTGGCCAGGCTGCGCGACCGGTACACGCTGGGCTTCGCCACCAACGGCAACAGCCGCGCCGAACGCTGCGGGCTCGCCGGCGAGTTCGCCTTCGAGGTGTACGCGCACGAGAACGGCCTGCCGAAGAAGCCAGCCCCGGAGTTCTACGCGGCGGTGGTCGAGGCAGCCGGGGTGCCGGCCGGGCAGATCGTCTACGTCGGTGACTCGTGGGAGCACGACGTTGTGGCACCGCAGCGGGCCGGCCTGCGATCGGTGTGGTTGAACCGGCACGGCCTGCCCCGCCCGGTCGGGGGTGCGCCCGACGCCGAGGTGTCCACCATGGCCGATCTTCCAGTGGCGCTGGCCGACCTGCCCGCGATACTGGCTGACCTGCCCGTGCAGCCGGCCGACCGGCCAGTGGTGCGGGCCGATCTACCCGGGGTTCGCGCCCAGCAGGGTGGGGCTCGCGCCAACCTGGGCGGATGATGGAGAGATTCACCGCCATAACGGACGCTGACCTGGCGCAAACCCGCCGAGTGTTGTGTGATGGCTGCCACGTCCCTCAACGAGAGGATCCGATGTGGTGAGCAAGCGCTTCACCGCCGGTGCCGTCGCGACCGCGGCTGTGCTGGCACTTACGGTGACGGGGTTGGGTGTACCAGCCAACGCCGCGCCGACCAGCTTCCGAACCTTCACCGTCGTCGCCGAGGATGGCGTCGCCGCCGAGACGGCTGTCGCCGCCATCCGGGCTGCTGGCGGCACTGTGGTGTCCCGGTCCGACGAGGTCGGCATGTTCCAGGTGACCAGCGACCGGGCTGACTTCGCGGACAGGGCGACCGCCGCCCCGACGCTGATCGGCGCCGCCGAGCAGAAGGCCATCGGCCGCAAGCCGAAGCTGGACCGGGTCGAGCAGGAGCAGGTGCTGGCCAACACGGCCGCCGCCGGTGCCGCCGCCAAGAAGGGCGCCAAGCTGGACCCGCTCGACGAGAAGCTCTGGGGCCTGGAGATGATCCGGGCCGACCAGGCCCGCAAGATCGAGCCGGGTGACCGTCGGGTGACCGTCGGCGTGCTGGACACCGGCGTCGACGCCAGCCACCCCGACATCGCGCCGAACTTCAACTGGTCGCTGTCGCGCAACTTCGCGCCGGACCTGACCGACGTGGACGGCCCGTGTGAGGTGCCGAGCTGCCTCGACGCGGTGGGCACCGACGACGGTGGGCACGGCACCCACGTGGCGGGCACCATCGGCGCGGCCGCCAACGGCCTCGGCCTCTCCGGCGTCGCCCCGAACATCTCCCTGGTCGAGCTGAAGGGTGGCCAGGACTCCGGCTACTTCTTCCTCAACCCGGTGGTCAACGCTCTGGTCTACGCCGGCCGGTCCGGGATCGACGTGGTCAACATGTCGTTCTACGTCGACCCGTGGCTCTACAACTGCAACGCCAACCCGGCCGACTCCCCGGCGAGCCAGGCCGAGCAGCGGGCCATCATCAAGGCGATGAAGCGGGCACTGACCTTCGCCCACAACAAGGGCGTCACCCTGGTCGGCGCGCTCGGCAACAACAACGAGGACCTGGGCGCACCGCGCACGGACATCAGCAGCCCGGACTACGGCGCCGCTCCGTACCCCCGGCCGATCGACAACAACAGCTGCTGGGACCTGCCTGCCGAGGGCCCGCACGTGATCGGTGTGTCGGCGGTCGGCCCGTCCGGCAAGAAGGCGGACTTCTCCAACTACGGCACCGAGCAGATCTCGGTCGCCGCGCCGGGTGGCTTCGCCCGGGACGGCTTCGGGACCCCGACGTACAACAGCCCGGGCAACCGGATCCTCTCCACGTACCCGCTGAAGGTGCTCCAGGAGGAGCCGATCTCCCCGACCATCCCGGACCCCCGGGTGGACGCCAACGGCAACATCGACCCGCGGGTGGCCACGCTCGTCTTCAAGCAGTGCAAGGCCAACGGTGACTGCGGCTACTACACCTACCTGCAGGGCACCTCGATGGCGTCCCCGCACGCCGCAGGCGTGGCCGCGCTGATCGTCAGCCGGTTCGGCAAGGCGGAGCGCCGGGGTGGCTTCGGCATGTCGCCGGACCTGGTCGAGCAGCACCTCTACCGGACGGCGGCCGAGCACGCCTGCCCGGAGCCGCGGCTGCAGCAGTACCGCAATGAGGGCCGGGACGAGACCTACGACGCCTACTGCGCCGGTGGGGTCAACTTCAACGGCTTCTACGGGTACGGGATCGTCGACGCCTACGCGGCGGTGAAGACCCCGCTCAAGCCGAACGCCCGTCCGTAAGGCAACACATCGGGGCCCGGTCGACCACGGTCGACCGGGCCCCGACGCATTCCCGCGCCTCGACCGTGCGCGCCTCGGCCGTGCGCGCCTCGGCCGTGCGCGGCGCGATCTCGCGGTTGATCGACTCAAGGTCGCCGGCGTGGCGGTATCAGGCTCATCCGATGCCCCCAGGTCGGCGACCTGAAGTCGATCAGCTCCCGGATGATCGGCGGCGCCAGCCGCGAGAGATCAGAGCCGACCGGACTTCGGCCAGCACGGCCGGGAAGTCGTTCTGCAACCGGCGGCTGGTCACGTGCAGCACCAGCCAGCCGGCACCGACGAGCAGGTTGAGCCGTTGGCGGTCGCGATGCAGTTGCTCGGGGTCCGCGTGCCATCGGCCGTCGTACTCCACCGCCACCCGGAACTCGGGCCAGGCCAGATCGGGGTGGAGCACGAGCCCTCCGGACAGCCGGATCGGGTGCTGAGCGACCGGCCGGGGCAACCCGCCCAGCACCAAACGCACCCGTAGCTGTGACTCGGGCGGCGACTGCGCACCCGGATCGGCCAGGTCGAACACCCAGTTCGCCCGCCGGCCACCCGGGCGCTCCGCGTTGGCGGTGGCGACGGCGGCCAGCGCGGACCGGCTGGTCAGGCCGCCTCCGAGCAGCGAGTCGACGATGGTGACGGCCCGCAGCGGCTCCAACCAGGCCGCCGCCTCCCAGGCCGCGGAGGCGGGGTCGGTCCGGCGGAGTGTGGGTTGGGCCCTCCTCGTGGGAGGGGCGGTGGGCGGCAACGCTGCCTCACCCAGGACCGGGAACGTCGGTGCGCTGGCGCTGAGCAGGTGCACGCGAAGGCCGCGTTGAGAGTCGACCCGGACGGTCCTCGGCACCAGGACGTGCACGTCGTCGTCGAAGCCGGCGGCGTGCTCGATGCCGTGCAGGTAGGCCGAGGACGGACCGGCGATCAGCGCCTCCGCTGGCAGCCGCAACGCCGCGGCACGGCAGGCCAACTCGTGGTCGCGATCGATCCGCGCGTCCGCGTACACGTCGTGCCGAAGGCGGACCCAGGACGCGCCGCGTAGCTGATGTCTGGTCACCAGGCCCTGCCGGATCACGTCGGAGCCGCGGAAGACCTGCCAGGCGAGGGCGAGAGGTCGGTGGGGGCGAGGAGGCATGTGCTCAGCCTCCGACCCCAGGCCGGGCACCCGACACCCCTGTGGACAGCGGCCGGCGGTCTCGTGCCGTGCGCCTGTGGACGACGGTCGGGCGCCAGTTTGGCGTGGTATACGGCGAGATCATCACCGCGGCGGCGATGTGGCGGTGTAGAGCGATGGGGATACCGCGATATCGCCGATCCCGAGTCGATCAAGGTGGGGGCTAGTCAGTCAGCGGAGGGCGGCGGCGATGGCCGTGGCAGCGGCCAGCACCTGAGGGCCGACTGTGTCGACGTCCAACGGGGCGAGCGCGACCACGCCGACGCTGGCCTCCAACCCGGGTACGCCGAGCACCGGCGCGGCCACCCCGTACGCCCCGGACTGCAACTCGCCACTGCTGCTCACCGGCTCCGCCGCCCCGGACCGGCCGGCAAGGATGGCCCGACCCGCCGCGCCCCGGTCCAGCGGATGCCGCGCCCCGGTCCGGTACGCGACGTGGAACGACGTCCAACTCGGCTCGACCACGGCCAGGGCGACACCCTCGCCGCCCTCGACCACGGTCAGGTGTGCGGTCGCGCCGGCCTGCTCGGCGAGCCGGCGCAGCGCGGGCAGTGCCCCGTCGGCGAGCAGCGGCTGGGCGCGTCGGGCCAGGTGCAGCACCCCGGCGCCGAGGCGGAGCCGCCCGTCGCCGTCACGGCGCAGCATGCCGTGCCCGGTCAGCGGGCCGACCAGCCGGTAGACGGCAGCCCGGCCGATGCCGAGCCGGTTCGCCACCTCGGTGACGGTGAGTCCGCCTGGCGTGTCGGCGACCAGGTGCAGCAGCCGCAACCCCCGGTCCAGGGTCTGCGCCGTCTCCCCGGCCCGTCCGCCGCCCGGGACGGTCCGATCCGAACCGACGTCGGACGCTCCCGTAGGCGCGGCGGTGGCCGCGTCGAGCCGGGCACCGGCACCGCGGAGGGTCGGCGGCTCACCGGGGCGTGCGGTCGCATCCACGCCTGGCAGCGTACGACCCGGCACCGGCGGACTCGAACATGCGCGGACGGCTACCCTTGTACGGTGACGCTACGCCTGTATGACACCGCCACCCGATCGGTGCGGGACTTCGTCCCGCGGGAAGCCGGCAAGGTGGGGGTCTACCTGTGTGGTCTCACCCTCCAGGCCCCGCCGCACATCGGTCACCTTCGCTCCGGTGTCAACTATGACGTGCTGCGCCGCTGGCTGCTGACCGCCGGCTACGAGGTCACCTTCATCCGCAACCTGACCGATATCGACGACAAGATTCTGGTCAAGGCAGGGGAGCGGGGCCGGCCGTTCTGGTCGATCGCCTACGCCAACGAGCTGATCCTCGCCGAGTCGTACCGGGCGCTGAACGTGCTGGCGCCCACCTACGAGCCGCGCGCCACCGGGCACATCCCCGAGATGCACGAGCTGATCACGAAGTTGATCGCCGACGGGCACGCCTACCCGGCCACCGACGGCTCCGGCGACGTCTACTTCGACGTGGCGTCCTGGCCGGCGTACGGGTCGCTGTCGGGCCAGTCGCCGGACGCGATGCAGTCGGCCGGGGACGCCCCCGACCGGGGCAAGCGGGACCCGCGCGACTTCGCGCTCTGGAAGGGCGCCAAGCCGGACGAGCCGGCGGACGCCTACTGGCCGTCGCCGTGGGGGCTGGGTCGACCGGGCTGGCACATCGAGTGCTCGGCGATGTGCTGGCGCTACCTGGGTCCGGAGTTCGACATCCACGGCGGCGGGCTGGACCTGACGTTCCCGCACCACGAGAACGAGATCGCCCAGTCCCAGGCGGCCGGGCTGCCGTTCGCCCGCTACTGGGTGCACCACGGGCTGCTCAGCATCGGTGGGGCCAAGATGGGCAAGTCCGCCGGCAACGCGCTGGACCTGAGGTACGTGGACTCGCTCGGAGTGCGGCCGGTGGAGCTGCGCTACTACTACGCCGCCGCGCACTACCGCTCGGTGATCGACTACTCGGAGGACTCGCTTCGCGACGCGGCCACCGCGTACCGCCGGATCGAGGGTTTCGTGCTGCGGGCGGCCGAGCGGGTCGGTGCCGGGCACCTCGGCGACCTGCCGACCGGCTTCGTCGCGGCGATGGACGACGACCTCAACACCTCCGCCGCGCTGGCCGTACTGCAACAGCAGCTCCGGGACGGCAACACCGCGCTGAGCACCGGCGACGATGTGACCGTCCGCACCACGCTGGCCGCAGTACGGGCGATGCTGGATATCCTCGGAATCGACCCCCTCGACCCGGCCTGGACCGGTGGCGGCCGCTCCGATGATCTGCGTGCCGTGGTGGACTCCCTGATCGCGCTGGCCCTGGAGCAGCGCGCGCAGGCCCGGGGCCGCAAGGACTGGGCCGCCGCCGACGCGGTACGGGACCAGCTCAAGCTGGCCGGCGTGGTGGTCGAGGACACCCCCCAGGGACCCCGTTGGACTATTGGAGAGCAGGACTGATGGCCGGCAACTCGCAGCGCCGTGGCCGGCGACTGACGCCGAAGGCGGGCGCCCCCAAGGGCACCGGCGGCAAAAACAAGGACTCCCTGACCGGGCGGGGCCGCACCCTGCCCGCCGACGAGCGGCCGTGGCACAAGGGGTACTCGGGCACCGAGAAGCTGCCCCAGCGCACCGCCTGGAAGCAGGACAAGGAGCGCCGCGCGGCGGCCGAGGAGGGGCGTGCCCCCAAGATCGGTCTGCCTGGCACCAAGGACACCACCTGGGGCAAGGGTGGCGGCCGTGGCGTTCCGGCGAACCGGGGTGGCAGCACTGGCGGCCGGGGCGGCAAGCCCGGCGGCCGATCCGGCCCCCGGGTCGCCCCGGGGCGCAAGTCCAACCCGGCCAGGGACTCGCCGGAGCTGCTGGTCGGGCGCAACCCGGTGCTGGAGGCGCTGCGCGCCCAGGTGCCGGCGACGGCGCTGTACACCGCCCAGGGCATCGACATGGACGACCGGATCAACGAGATCATCCGGACCGCCGCCGACCGGGGCATCGCCAACCTGGAGATCAGCCGGGCTGAGCTGGACCGGATGACCGGCGGGGTGCTGCACCAGGGCGTTGGGCTGCAGGTGCCGCCGTTCGCGTACCAGCCGTTCGAGGACATGGTCGCCGCGGCCCTGGAGCAGCAGGCCCCGCTGCTGGTCGCGCTGGATGGCGTCACCGACCCACGCAACCTGGGTGCGGTGATCCGGTCGGCCGCCGCGTTCGGCGCGCAGGGTGTCTTCGTACCCGAGCGGCGGGCCGCCGGGATCACCGCGACAGCCTGGCGGACCAGTGCCGGCGCGGCCGCGCGGGTGCCGGTGGCGCAGGTCACCAACCTGACCCGATCGCTGAAGGCGTGCCGCGACGCCGGCTTCACGGTCGTCGGCCTGGACGCCGACGGTGACACCGACCTCTACAACCTGGAGGCCGCGGTCGGCCCCCTGGTGGTCGTGGTCGGGTCGGAGGGGCGCGGGCTGTCCCGGCTGGTCGGGGAGACGTGCGACCTGACCGTCAGCATCCCGATGATCTCCGAGGTCGAGTCGCTCAATGCCAGCGTGGCCGCAGCGGTCGCCCTGGCCGAGGTCTCCCGCCGCCGCGCCGCGGAACTGTAACGACGCGTCTTTGAGGCCCCGCCCCTGACAGCCGGGGGCGGGGCTTCGTCGCGTCCGAGCCGAGGGACCTGACGGGAGTACGCGACAGGGGCGGCCCGCCGAAGCGGACCGCCCCTGTTGGTACGGCGTTACGTCAGATCCGGGCGCCCGTGGTGGCGTGGAAGACGTGGTTCCGACCGGTGCGCGGCTTGACGAACACGGTGTCACCCATGTTCGGCATGGTGCGCCGGTCGGTGCGGACGACGAAGCGCTCCGAGTTGCCACCCAGCGCGGCGTGGCCGTAGACGTTGGCGTCCGAGCCAAGGTCCTCGACCAGCTCGACCACGACCGGCATGCCGCCCTCGGTCGGGCTGACCAGCTCGCAGTCCTCCGGGCGGAAGCCCACGGTGACCTTGCCGTCGCCGCCCTCGGCGCGGGCCGCCTCGACCTGCTCGCGGGTCAGCGGGATGTGCAGCTCGGCAAACTCGGCGCCCTGCTCGTTCAGCGGGACGGTCTTGATGTTCATGGCGGGGGAGCCCATGAAACCGGCGACGAAGACGTTGGCCGGGGTGTCGTAGAGCGCCCGCGGGGTGTCCACCTGCTGGAGGACACCGTCGAGCAGCACCGCGACCCGGTGACCCATGGTCATGGCCTCGACCTGGTCGTGCGTGACGTAGACCGTGGTGACGCCCAGCTTGGCCTGCAGCGACGCGATCTGGGTACGGGTCTGCACGCGCAGCTTGGCGTCGAGGTTCGACAGCGGCTCGTCCATGAGGAAGACCTGCGGCTCGCGGACGATCGCCCGGCCCATCGCCACACGCTGACGCTGACCACCGGAGAGCGCCTTCGGCTTGCGGCCGAGGTACTCCTCCAGCTGGAGCAGCCCGGCTGCCTCCTTGACCCGCCGGTCGATCTCCGACTTGGAGGTCTTGCGCAGCTTGAGGGCGAACGCCATGTTCTCGTACACCGTCATGTGCGGGTAGAGGGCGTAGTTCTGGAAGACCATGGCGATGTCGCGGGCCTTCGGGGGCAGGTGGGTGACGTCACGCTGGTCGATGTAGATCGAGCCGGCGTCGACGTCCTCCAGGCCGGCGAGCATCCGCAGGCTGGTGGACTTGCCACAACCGGAGGGGCCGACCAGGACGAGGAACTCGCCGTCGCCGATCTCGAGGTCCAGCTCGTTGACGGCGGGACGCTCGGTGCCCGGGTAGATCCGGGACGCCTTGGAATAAGTGACCGTAGCCATGGTGAAGCGCTTCCTTTCACCGGCAGGAACGTGCCGGACGATCCGAGTGAAGGAGCGACCGACACGTATCCGTGTCGGTCAACGGACGGCGGGTCGGTCGCGAGGGCGGCCGGACCTGTCGTCCGTGTCACTGCACGGTAAACGGCTTTCCTCGCGCTGCCAAGGCGCGGGAGCGCCGGACGCGGCCCATTGCCTACACAATCCGGTCAGTCGGGCACGGTCGGACATCAATCGACATACGGCTTGACCGCACGACGATGGATCAGCGTCGGGTTGTTGACGTTTCCCATGCTCGGGAGGCCTCGCGAGCGGGATATCCGGACGTCAGTCGCTATGCTGGCTTCGACGCGCGCGCCCCTGTAGCTCAGCTGGCCAGAGCACTCGCCTTGTAAGCGAGATGTCGCCGGTTCGATCCCGGCCGGGGGCTCCAATTCCACCAGGCTTTTCCCGACGGGCACTGCCGTGAGTCGACCGGTTGACCGGAACGGGACTCACGAGAGCTCGCCAAGCGCCTGACGCATCGCGTCGACGTTGGCGTGAGCGTAGACCTTGAGGGTGATCTTCACGTCGGCGTGTCGGGCGCTGCCCCAGCACTAGCGGTGCGGGTCGACGGCCCGCAGAAGATCAGTGATGGCAAATCCCGGTAGTTCCAGTTCAGCCGCCGACGTGACTGGGAACGTCCCACCCAGCGCATGCGGTGTCCAGCCAGCGATCAGCCCGTAACGGACAAGAGCGCGGACGTCCGCAGCTGTCGGGAATGGATACGTCTCCCCACTGTCGTGCACGTCCGTCTCGACGTATCGATGGCCGAAGGCGACGGTGGGTGCCAAGTCGGGCCGCTCGGTCAGGTCGACCTGTAGGGCACGACCATTCTTTCCTGCACCCCATACGCGGACTCTTATGCAGCGGTGCGGACGACCGTCAGGGCCAGAGGCGGGCCGGATGTCGGCCTTCCAGGTGAACTCCCGGCCGTCGATGTGTAGCTTGCGCAGCCTCGACCTCATCCGCCCATGCTTTCAGCTCGGCGGTCACCGCAGCGCTGTGAACCAATGATGGCCCGTACGTCGCGGCCTCAGCGGCATTCCACCGCTGGTGGCGGGCCGACTCACGGTTAGCTCAAGGGTTCGTACGCCCGGTGCATCCCGAACGATCACGTCACCTCAACCGGCAGCGACGCCGGCCGCGTCGGCGTGCGGGCGACACCGAGGGCCAGCGGTAACCTGAGCTGGGCAGCCCGGCCGGGGGATAAAGAGCGAAACGAGGACGGATGAGTCGCGCCGTGGAGGAGTCGAACCGGGCGATGCTGCGTGCTCGGGACGCGATGGACCGCGCGTACGCCGAGCCGTTGGACATCCCGGCGCTGGCCCGGATCGCGCACGTCTCCGAGGCGCATTTCATCCGGACCTTCCGAGCCACCTTCGGCGAGACCCCGCACCGCTACCTGCAACGCCGGCGGGTGGAGCGGGCGATGTCGTTGCTGGTGGAGACCGGGCGAGACGTCACCGACATCTGCTTCGCGGTCGGCTTCAGCAGCCTGGGCACGTTCAGCCGGACGTTTCGGCAGATCGTCGGGGAGTCACCGACGGACTTCCGCCGCCGCGCCGCGCCGACCAACGTGCCGTCCTGCTTCACCAAGGCCTGGACCAGACCCAGCAGTTTTGGATAAGCAGCAGGTCACGGTCTCCGTCTAGCGTGATTGACATGACGATGAACGCGATCAGCCGCTCCCAGATCTACGTCCTCGACCAGGACGAGGCACTCGACTTCTACGTGAACAAGCTCGGCATGGAGCTCAACACCGACCAGGACCTCGGCTTCATGCGCTGGCTGACGGTCAACCTGCCCGGCGACCCGGAGCGCGAGATCCTGTTGGAGAAGCCGGGTCCGCCGGCGATGGACCCGGCCACCGCGGCGCAGGTCCGGGAACTGCTCACCAAGGGGGCGCTGGGCGGCGCCCTGTTCATGACCACCGACGACGCCCACAAGACGCACGAGGACCTGGTGGCCAAGGGGGTCGACATCACCGACGAGCCGACCGAGCGCCCGTACGGGATCGACTTCGGCATCCGGGACCCGTTCGGTAACCGGATCCGCATCGGCCAGATGTTCCCTCGGGCCTGAGGGGCGGACCGATGAGCCAGGCCGTTCCGCTTCCCGGGGTCCGACCGGTGGTCGCTGGCCTGGACCGCGCGCTGCTGGCCGGCGGGGTGCTCGCCGGCCCGATCTTCGCCGGCTCGGCGCTGCTCCAGGGGCTCACCCGGGATGGCTTCGACTTCCGGCGGCACCCGGTCAGTGTGTTGAGCACCGGTGAGCTGGGCTGGATCCAGATTGCCACGTTCCTGGTCACCGGAGTGCTCTGCGTGCTGGCCGCCGGGGCGCTTCGGCGCTCCACCGGCACCGGTTCGGTCTGGGTGCCCCGGTTGCTCGCCCTGTACGGGCTGGGCCTGGTGGGGGCGGCGATCTTCAGCGCCGACCCGGCCGACGGGTTCCCCGTCGGCACGCCCCGGGGTGCCGGCCAGATCAGCTGGCACGGTGGCCTGCACTTCCTGGTGGCGGCGGTCGCCTTCGTCTCGCTGATCGTGGCGACGGTGGTCGCCGGCCGACGGGCCGCGCGTCGTGGGCTGGTGGGTCGGGCCGGGTTCAGCCTGGCGACCGGGGCCTTCTTCGCGGTGGCCTGGGTGGCGCTGATGGTCCGGCCGGCGCCGGCCGTCATGGTGGCGTTCGGCCTGGCGGTGACGGTCGGTTGGCTGTGGGTGTCGGTCACCTTCGCGCGAGCGGCGTCCGGCCGGGTGGACTGAGCCGGTTGCCGTCACACCGGGAGGCACGGGGAGTTCCCGTGCCTCCCGGTGTGCTGAGGTGTGAGACATGATCACGCGGCTGCTGTATCTGGCCCGACACGGCGAGCAGGACCTGACCGAACCCGGCGAGCCGAATGCCGGCCTCTCGGAGCGGGGCCGGCGGCAGGCCAGGCTGCTCGGCGAGCGGCTGCGGGGCCGGCGGTTCGCCGCCGTGCACCACGGGCCACTGCGCCGGGCCGCGGAGACCGCCGAGCTGGTCGCCGCGTCGCTGCCCGGGGTTCCGGTGTACGCGACGGAGTTGGCCGGCGACCACCTCCCGCACGACACGGAGCCTGCCGGCCTCCCTCCGGCGTACGCCGAATTCCTGGCCCAGTTCGCGGCAGCCGAACGGGTCGACGGGCCGCAGGTGACGGCGGCGGCGGTATTGCGGTTCGCCGGCCCGGTCGCGGACGGCACCGACGGCGCGGATGGCGCCGGGCCGGTCCGTGAGCTGGTCGTGACGCACAACTTCCTGATCGCCTGGCTGATCCGGCACGCCCTCGACGCGCCGGAACGGCGGTGGCTGGGGCTGAATCTGCACAACGCGGGGCTGACCGTCATCCGGTACGGCCCGGCCGGGCCGCCGAACCTGGTCGCCGTCAACGACGTGGCGCACCTGCCGCCGGAGCTGCGCGGCACCGGACTGCCCCCGGACTACCTGACCTGAGCGTCGGGCGGTCAGCCGGTGGCGCGTAGCAGCAGCTCTACGAGCGCCTGGGTGGCCGGCGGCGGGGCGGTGTCGGTCGGGCAGTCGACGTACCCGGTCTCGACCGTGCCGACGGTCAGCCGGTAGCTGAACGCGTCCGCGCAGAGGGTCGTGGTGGTCGGGCGGCGGGCCTCGCCGGCCAGTCGGGGATCGGCGGCCAGCCCGTGCAGCCGGCCGAGGTCGGCGGGGTCGAGTCGGCCCGTACGTTGGCTGCCGGCCCGGTCCACCATCGTCCACCGGCCGTCGGGTTCGACGGTCACGGCGTCGCCGCGGCCGGCGAAGCCGCCGGAGCGGAACAGCATCACCCGGGCGGCCGCGCTGGTGGCCCCGGTACCCGGGCTCACCGTGGGGGCGGTGGTCGCCGGCGGGGTGTCGGTGGCCGGGGCGGTCGAGGTCGGGCCGGCGGTGGGCGGGGGCCGGTCCGGGGTGCTGCCGGCCGGGTCGGCGCTGGTGCAGCCGGCCAGGGCGGCGACCAGGAGCGCGATCATGACGCCGTTCGTCGAGGCGGGTCTCATGCCGCTCGGACGCGTGGCCCCGGTCGCCGGTTCCCTTGTCAAGGCCCTCATCCGAACGGCCATTGTCGATGTCTGGGAGCGGTCCAGGGCTTCTCTTTTCTTCAACACATCGTTATATCTACATGTGTGACTACCCCCGTCACAATCCTTCTCCTTTCCGGAGGGCACGTGAAACGACCCCTCGCCGCCGTCAGCGCAGCGCTGCTCACCAGCGGCCTGCTGACCTGCGTCGCCACCTCGGCGCACGCGGCACCGCCCACCGCCCCCGCGCCGGATGCCTCCGCCGTGGCTCAGGCAGCGACCGTCCTGCGAACGAACCCCGGCGCCGTCCAGGGTTCGAGCGCCGAGTCCTACCAGGTGCACAGCACCAAGGTGGACGCCACCGGCGCCACGCACACCCGCTACACCCGGACCTATCAGGGACTGCGGGTGTACGGCGGTGACTTCGTCATCCACGCCACGCCGAGCGGCACCTACGCCGGAAGTTCGGTCGGTCTGGCCGCACCGCTGACCCTCGGTACCTCGGCCAAGGTCGCCTCCGCGGCGGCGAAGAAGACCGCCCGCGCCGGGTTCACCGGCACGGTCGAGGCCGTCGGCACGCCGGAGCTGTTCGTCGACGCCAGCTCCGGCCAGGGCCGGCTGGCCTGGGAGACCGTGGTCAGCGGCTGGCAGCCCGACGGGCAGACCCCGTCCCGGTTGCATGTGATCACCGACGCCTCCACCGGCGCGGCCGTCGGGTCGTACGACGAGATCGAGGCGGTGAACGGCACCGGCAACAGCATCTACTCGGGCACGGTCACCGTCGACACGACGCTCTCCGGCAGTACGTACCAGATGATCGACCCGTCGCACGGCAACGGCTCGACCTGCGACATGAACAACGGCACGTCGACCTGCACCACCTTCACCGACGCGGACAACACCTGGGGCACCGGGGCCAGTTCCAACCGGCAGTCCGCCGGCGTGGACGCGCACTTCGGCGCCGCAAAGACGTTCGACTACTTCAAGAACGTGCACGCCCGTAACGGCATCTTCGGCAACGGCACCGGCGTGCCGAGCCGGGTGCACTACGGCAGCAACTACGTCAACGCCTTCTGGGACGGCTCCCGGATGACCTACGGCGACGGCTCGGGCAACTCCCGTCCGCTGGTCTCGATCGACGTGGCCGCACACGAGATGAGCCACGGCGTGACCGAGAACGTGGTCCCAGGCGGCCTGACCTACTCCGGTGAGTCCGGTGGCCTCAACGAGGCCACCAGCGACATCTTCGGCAACATGGTCGAGTTCTACGCCAACACCTCGGCCGACCCGGGTGACTACCAGGTCGGCGAGAAGATCAACATCAACGGCAACGGCACGCCGCTGCGCTACATGTACAACCCGTCGCTGGACGGCTCGTCCGACAGTTGCTGGTCCACCAGCACGAAGAACAAGGACGTGCACTACTCCTCCGGCGTCGCCAACCACTTCTACTTCAACCTCGCCGAGGGCACCGGCGCCACCGCGTACGGCACCTCGCCGGTCTGCGGCTCCGCCCCCGCGGTGACCGGCATCGGCCGGGCCAAGGCGGAGAAGATCTGGTTCCGGGCGCTGGACGTCTACTTCACCTCCAACACTTCGTACGTCAACACCAGCAACCCGGCGAACACCGCACGGGCCTACAGCCTGCGGGCCGCCACCGACCTGTACGGCAGCTGCTCCACCGAGTACAAGGCCGTGCAGGCCGCCTGGACCGCGGTGAACGTGGCCGGCAACGACGCGCCGTGCTCGACCGGCAACGACTTCTCCGTGGCGCTCTCGCCGACCGCCGGCTCGGTGAACCCGGGTAGCTCGGCGTCCACCACCGTGGCCACCGCGACCACCAGTGGCACGGCACAGACCGTGACGTTCTCCGCGTCCGGCCTGCCCAGCGGTGCGAGCGCCGCGTTCAGCCCGGCCTCGGTGACCTCGGGCGGCTCGTCCACCCTCACCATCAGCACCTCGGCGGGCACCCCGCCCGGCACCTACTCGGTCACCGTCAACGGCGTGGGAGCGGTCACCCGGAGCGCGACCTACACGCTGACCGTGAACGGCACCGGCGGTGGCTGCACGGCGCCGGGCCAGAAGCTGGCCAACCCGGGCTTCGAGTCCGGTGCGACCGGCTGGACGGCCAGCTCCGGCGTGATCACCAACTCCAGCAGTCAGCCCGCCCGCACCGGGTCGTACAAGGCGTGGCTGAACGGGTACGGCAGCACCCGCACCGAGACGCTCGCCCAGTCGGTGAGCCTGCCGTCGGGCTGCTCGTCGTACTCGGTCAGCTTCTGGCTGCACATCGACACCGCCGAGACCACCAGCAGCATCGCGTACGACACGCTGCGCGTGCAGGTGCTCAACAGCGGTGGGACGGTGCTGGCCACGCTGGCGACCTACTCGAACCTGAACAAGGCCGCCGGCTACAGCCAGAAGTCCTTCTCGCTGGCCGCGTACGCCGGCCAGACCGTCTCCCTGAAGTTCACCGGCACCGAGGACTCCTCGCTGCAGACGTCCTTCGTGGTCGACGACACCGCGCTCACCGTCTCCTGACCTGACGCGCTGCTCAAGCGGGCCCGACGGCCACCCCTCGCGGGTGGGCGTCGGGCCCGCGCCGCTATGGTCGCGGCACCGGAGCGGGCAGGCCGCCGCCGGTCGGCGGAATCCGGCCGGCGCGGAGTCGACGGACGTGGTGGCGACCCCAGGGGGCGCCCGTGGAGAGGGGTGGACGTGTCGGACGCGGAGCTGACCGTCGAAGTGACCGGGCCGGTGGCGACCGTGGTGATCCACAACCCGGCCCGCCGCAACGCGATGACGGCGGCCATGTGGCGCCAGCTCCCCGAGCTGCTCGACCGGCTGGAGCCCGACCCCGACGTACGGGCGCTGGTGCTCACCGGCGCGGGCGACGCCTTCTGCGCCGGCGCCGACCTCGGCGACCTGGCCGAGCTGCTGGACGCCGGTGACGCCAGCATCGCGGTGGCCGCCGAGGAGCGCCTGGCCCGCTTCGCCAAGCCGACCGTGGCGGCCATCCGGGGCGCCTGCGTCGGGGGTGGGTGCCAGCTCGCGGTCGCCTGCGACCTGCGGATCGCCGCCGACGACGCCCGGTTCGGCGTACCGCCGGCCCGGCTCGGGCTGGTCTACCCGGCGCCAACCACCCGCCGGCTGGCCCGGCTGATCGGGCCATCCGCCGCCAAGCATCTGCTGTTCACCGCCGAGCTGATCGATGCCACGCGGGCGCTGCGGGTCGGCCTGGTCGACGAGGTGCTGCCGGGCGACCAGCTCGCCGCGCGGGTGGACGACCTCACCGCGACGATCGCCCAGCGGTCGCCGCTGACCGTCGCCGCCGCCAAGGAGATCGTCGACGACCGGGCCGGGCCGGCCCGGGTCGCGTGGTGGCACCGGAAGGTGGCGACCAGCGGCGAGGCCCGGGAGGGGGTGGCGGCGGTCGCCGAGCGCCGTACGCCCCGCTTCGCCTGGCGGCCTCCCGCCAACGACTGACCACGTTTCAGGGTCCACTCCAGCGATCAAAGGATCTCGATCCAGGCTGGCGTACGGCAGGGCCGTACGGCAGGCTGTCCGTTGTGCAGCGTGATCAGTTGCTTGCGGGCCGCTACCGGCTCCTGGAACGCCTCGGCAGTGGCGGCATGTCCGAGGTGCACCGGGCGTACGACGAGGTGCTCGAACGGGACGTGGCGGTGAAGGTGCTCGTCGTCTCGGACACCAACGCCCGGCAACGGATCCGGGCCGAGGCCAAGGCGGCGGCCCGGCTGTCGCACCCGCACGTCACCAGCGTCTTCGACTACGGCCAGTCGCCGCTCGATGGTGCCGAGGTCCCGTTCGTGGTGATGGAACTGCTCGGCGGCCACACCCTCGAACAGCGGCTGGCCACCGGGCCGTTGCCGCCCCGCGCCGGCCTGCGGATCTGCGCCGAGGTGGCGGCCGCGCTCGCGGCCGCGCACGCCCGGGGGCTGGTGCACCGGGACGTCAAACCGGGCAACGTGATGCTCACCCCCACCGGCGCCAAGGTGCTCGACTTCGGCATCGCGGCGGTCGTCGGGGATCCGGAGATCGACTTCGAGGGGCGGCTGCTCGGCACGCCGGCCTACCTCGCCCCGGAACGGTTGGAAGCCGGCGAGGTGCTGCCGGCCTGCGACGTCTACGCGCTCGGCCTGCTCCTGCACCGGGTGCTGACCGGCCGGCTGCCGTGGCGTATCGAGGCGCGGGCCGGGATGCTGCGCGCACACGCGTACGTCGAGCCGGACCCGCTGCCCGCGATCGACGGGGTGCCGCCCCAGATCCACCGGCTCTACCGCTGGTGTCTGGCCCGCGACCCCGATGACCGGCCGCCGGCCGCCGAGGTGGCCCGCATCCTGCTCACCGCCGGCGAACCGGCCGCCGCCGTGGGCAGATCGACGGCGACCGGCGGTGAAGAGGTCGCCGCCGTGGGCGCATCGAGTTCCGGGCTGCCGTCCGGCGGGATGGCGGACGCCCGCGCTGAGCCAGCCGAGACGGTGGGCGGTGCGGTCGCCGGAACGACCGGTGCCGCCCGGAGGGTGTCCTGGCGTCGGCGGCGGGCGGTGTTGGCGGTCGGTGGTGCGGTGGTGGCCGCGGTGGCGATGGGCGGGTCGCTCGGCGACCCGGTCACACGACGACCGGAAGCGGGCGAGCCGCGCACCGGCATCGGATCGGGCGGCACCACGACGGTCGGGCTGCCGCGTATCGCCGACCCGGCTGACGCGGCCGTCCGCCGACCGCCCGCCGCCCCGCCGGCCAGCGCCGGACCTGACCCGTCGACCGGTCCAGGCAGTACACGGGCGGTCGCCAGCACCTCCGTACCGAGACCGCCCACCAGCACCTCCGGGCCGATCCCGACTGGAGCCGCGTCCACACCCAGCCCCGGGCCGGGCGTGCCGGTGGACGCCCTCGGTGGGACGGTCACGGTTCGCTGCCTCGGGGCGGCGGCCGAGGTCCTGGCGGTGACGTCCGCACCCGGCTACCGGGCGGCGGCGTACGACCCGGGCCCGGCGAAGCGGATCCAGGTCGAGCTGACCTCCGCCGAGCACCGCAGCGAGATCCGGGTGCACTGCGCCAACGGCCGCCCGAAGCCGCAGGTCAAGGAGCGCGCCGGCTGACCGGGGGCCGGCGGGTGCCGCGCCTGGGGCGTACCCCCGACACGGCCCCCCGTTCCCGCCGGCCGGTCCGTCACCGCCCCGCCAGGGCCGCCCAGCCCGGGTTCACCGGCTCCCGGCGCAGCGGCATGCCCGCCTCCGCCGGCGTCCGGTCGCCCTTGCGCTGGTTGCAGCCGTAGCAGGCGGCGGTGGTGTTTCGCCAGGTGTTCCGGCCGCCGCGCGAGCGGGGCAGGACGTGGTCGATGGTCGACGCCGCGCCACCGCAGTACGCGCAGCAGCGGTCGTCGCGGCGCAGCACACCGGCCCGGGACCAGGCCGGCCCGGAGCTGAACCGCCACCGGGTGACCACGTAGCGGACGAGTCGCACCACCCGGGGCATCGGGAAGACCCCGATCACCTGGTCCGGCTCGGCCTCGTGGATCTCGGCCACTCGACGGCAGAGCATCCGGACGGCGTGCTGAACGGTGACCCGGTGCAGCGGGCCGAGGTCGGCGTTGATGACGAGGACGGCGTCCACCGGGATCTCCCTCCAGGGCAGTGACGGACGATGGCTCCGGACAGCGAAGAGCCGCCCGGTCCGGCTGTGGGACGGGCGGCTCGGCGCGTACGGGTACGCGTCAGTCGGGCCGGCCCGCCCGGGGACCTTCCGCTCGGCAACCGTCGCCGGGCAGCACGGATGGCACGCTGGTGACGTGCGACATCGTCATGATCTGCTCCCGCGGCGGTGTTGACCTTGCGCGATCACGGTAGGTCGGCACGGGTCAGACGGGCAACGTATTTCGATCGGCCGTCCGGCTCTGCCCCGGCGGGCAGTGCGGCATATGACCGCCTTGTCAGGTTGCCGCGCCTCTCCTGGTCAGCAGCCCCCGTGGCCGGATCGAGTGCACCGGCTCGGCGGCGCCACCCTCGGCACGCAGGATGTGGTTCGCGGCGATGATTCCGGTGGCCGCTGAGCGTTCCATCAGGGCGCTCGGGAAGTCCGTGGCGATTCCGTCCCCGGCGAGGTAGAGGCCGTTCGCGTCGGTGCGTACCCCCGGTCGCCAGGCGTGGCTGCCCAGGCTGAACGCCGGCGCCTGCGCCTCCACCCGGGCTCGCAGCTCGCGGATCCGCAGGCCGGCGGCCTCCGGCCAGAGCGCCACCAGCTCGCGGCGCATCCGCTCGGCCAGCTCCTCGGCCGGTACTCCCGGCTCGCAGGCGTACGCGTGCAACTCGATGATTGACCCGCCGGTCTGCCGCGCCCAGCGCCGCGACTCGTTCTCCAGCCGGTGGTAGAGCGTCACCGAGTCCAATGTGGGCTGCCGGGACACCCCGCTGAACACCGCGCGCTCGGCGGCCACGTCCCCGTCGCACCAGTACCGCGCCACCGCGTACGGCGGGCCTGGCGTGCCGAACGCGGGCATCCGCGCCACCAGCTCCGGTGCCTGCTCGACCAGGTCGGGGGAGGCCCCGACCAGCGCGGCGAGCGCCGGCGGGTCGATGGCCAGCACGATGTGCCCCGCCGGGTGGCTGCCGCCGTCGGCGGTCGACACCCGCCAGCCGTCGGTGTCACGGTGCACCCCGGTCGCGGTAGCCCGGGTGAGCACCCGGCCGCCGTGCTTCTCCACGTGCCGGGTCAGCGGCTCCCAGATCGCCGTGCCGTAGTCCTCGTCCGGGCAGTCGAAGGCCAGCCCTTCCGGGTTGCCGAGCAGGTAGAAGTGGAACTGGGCGACCATCTCGGCGGCCGACATCTCCGACTCGTGGTTGAAGAACGAGTGCGAGAAGACCTCGAACAGCATGGCCCGGGCGCGGTCCGGCAGTCGCAGCGACGCCAGCAGCTCGTCGGCGGTGGTGTCGTCCAGCTCGGCGTAGGTGCGTACCGGGTCGTAGCTGAGCAGCGGCAGCGCGGCGTCCCGGTCCATCAGTCGCAGGTCGGCCAGGCGCAGGCTGGGGCTGCGCAGCAGCAGCGCGAGCAGGTTCGCCGGCGGTGCGGGCGGCAGCTTGCCGAACTCCTCGGTCGGCCACTGCTCACTGAGGATCGGGTAGCCCGGGATCGGCTTGAGGAAGCCCAGGTCCGGGTCGACCCTGCGGAGGATGGACCGCCAGTTGTAGTACTGCCGGAAGAACGCGTGGAAGCCGTGCTCGTTCTGCTGGCTGCCGTCGGCGAGCGCCTCCGGCCAGGCGCCCAGCCGGCCGCCCAGGGTGGGTGCCGCCTCCAGCACCGTCACCGTCACACCGCGCTCCGCCAGCACCACCGCCGCCGACATGCCGGCGATGCCGCCACCCACCACCACCGCCGTGACCGGTCCCGGCACGCGGTCGACGCCACCGCCGCCCGGGTCCACCTGGTGCTGGCGTACGCCGATGAGCCGTCCCACCATTTGCGACAGCGCCATGAGCACCTTCCCGACCTGACGGAGCCTCCAGTCTGCCGCACAAAACGGTCAGTCGCGCGGTAGGCAGCGGCGGCTCCGGTCGGAGGCGGGCCAGACGTACTCCAGGTCCGCCGGCACGTCGTCGCCGAAGATCGGGCGGTAGTGCGCGGGGTCCTTGCGTAGCAGTGACGAGCGGTGACTCAGGTGGAATTCGTCGCGGCCCAGCCAGGGAGGAAGTTCAGCGGCCTCGGCCAGCTCGGTTTGGGTACGCACGACGCCGGCTCCGCAGGCGGCGGCGAGGTCGACGGTCATCGTGGTGGCGCAGGTGTCGGCCCGCCCCGGCTCGGTCCAGACCGCGCACATGTCCAGCCCGTAGCGGGTGAGTGCCTCCTCGTACCCGGCCCACATCTTCACCGCCGGGTGGTTGCGCCAGCCGTACCCGGGCCGGGTGAGCCCACGCAGCACCTGGATGGCCTCCACCCGCTGCTTGCCCAGCCGCCTCTGGTCCAGCGTGCGGGCGCTGGCCAGGAAGTCCGGGTACGGGAGGAACGTCTGCATGCCGCTGCTCTACCCACCGCCCTGGCCGACATGCCTGGCCGGGATGATCCGGACGGGGTCGCCCACCGTGGTGGTGCTGACTACGATCCGGGCATGGCGGAGCCGTGGCGGGACCGGGCGCGACGGGCGGTCGAGTGGAACTGGCGACTGCGGTCCGCCGGGGACCCCCGTCCGCACTACGTGATCTGCGGGCGCGACGCGCTCGCCTACTACGTGGCCCGGGCGATGCTCGAATCCGAGTTGCCGGCCGGCGGGGCCCGGGTGACCGTGGTGGTGCCGGAGCGTTACCGCACCAACGGGCCGGACGTGGCCGGGCTGCGCGGGGTCCGGGTGGTCCGTTCCGACCGACTGGACGTGGCGACCTTCGAGGCCGCCGGGCTGGCCGGGGCTACCGGGCTGGCCCTGCTGCACCAGGACGACGTCGGCAACCTGCACGCCGCGCTCTGCGCCCAGGCCGTCGACCAGCGGGTCCGTCAGGTGCTGCGGATGTTCAACGGCACCCTCGCCGGTGGTGTGCGCAAGCTGCTCAAGGCGCCGGTCGAGGTGCTCTCCGACGCCGAGATGGCCGCACCGGCGTTCGTGGCCGCCGCGCTCGGCGAGGTCGACCCGAGCTCGTTCCAGCACCGGGACAAGACGCTGCGGGTGGCTCGCCGTGCCGACGTCCGGCCGCAGGATGTGGTCTGCGCGTTGGCCGACATCAGCGAGGAGCAGGGGGTGGAGCTGCTGCCGGCCGAGCAGGCCGACGCCGACCTGGTGCTCGCCGAGGCGACCGGGCAGCCGCCGGGCACCGAGGTCGCCGCCCGCCGGCTCGTCCGGGCGCGCCGGCGGCGCCGTCCGATGGCGGTGCTGCTGCGCGCGGTACGCGGCTTCGCCACCCGCAAGATCGGCATCGCGGTGATGCTGGTGCTCGCGGTGATCGCGCTGCTCGGCACGTTGATCTCCCGGGCCGAGGGCGTCTCCCCGGCCGAGGCGCTCTACCTGACGCTGGTCACCACCCTCAGCGGTGCCGACCCGGACACCGAAAAGGCGGCCGACGCGCAGATCATGCAGGTGGTGCTCAACCTGGCCGGGCTCGCGCTGATTCCGTTGATCACCGCGGTCGTGGTGGACGGCATCGTCAACGCGCGGCTGGCCCTGCACACCGGCCGGCTGCAGCCCGCCCGGGTCGGTCACTTCGTGGTGGTCGGCCTCGGCAACGTCGGCACCCGGGTGATGGCCCAGCTCCGCGAGTACGACGTCGAGGTGGTGGCGATCGACAAGGACCCGGAGCCGCGTGGCGCCGCCCTGGCCCGCCAGTTGGAGGTGCCGCTGATCGTCGGGGACGCCGCACTGCCGGAGACCCTGGCCGCCGCGTCGGTGGCGGACTGTCAGGCGCTGGTGGTGGCGTCCACCGACGACGTGGCCAACCTGGAGGCAGCGTTGGCGGCCCGGGATCTCCGCGACGACCTGCGGGTGGTGCTGCGGCTCTTCGACGGCGACTTCGCCGAACGGGTGGAGGAGACCTTCGCCCTCGGGGTGTCCCGCTCGGTCTCCTACCTGGCCGCTCCGGCCTTCATCGGGGCACTCACCGAACGCGCGGTGATCACCACCATCCCGGTCGACCGGCATGCGCTGCCGGTCGCCGAGGTGCCGGTCGCCCCCGGCTCCGAGTTGGACGGCCGGCCGCTCGACGTGGTCAACCGGGACGGGCAGGTCCGGTTGATCGCCCGGACCCCAGCCGGCGGCGCCAAGACCATCTGGTGGAGGGACCTTGACCCCCGACAGGTGATCTTCGCCGGCGACCGGCTCACCGTGGTCGCCCGCCGGCGCGGGCTGGACTGGCTGACCAGGCAGTGCGCCCCGCCCGCCCGCACCGGCCCGGTTCCCCGACCGGCCGGGCCCGTCCTCGGCGGGGTGCCGACCCCACTGGCGGCACCCAGGTCGGTGCCGGGGCCGGCGGATTGGGAGGTCGCCGCCTCCGCCCCTGGCGCGGCCCATCCCATGCCTACTCCGGTGTCACCCCCGGTCGGGGCGGTGCCGTCGGTCAACGGTGGACCGCCGGACGCGTCCGCCCCGGACGACGGCGGGCTGACCCGCCAACCCGATGGGGCCGGCGAGCCGAGCTGACCGGGTTCGCACGATGGCCTTGCCGGATAGCAGGGACGGGCTGGTCGTGAGTGACAATCGGGGTCATGCAATTCCGCATCCTGGGTCCGACTCAGGTGCTGTTGGCCGACGGGCGCGAGATCCCCGTGGGCGGTCCGCGGTTGCGCGCTCTGCTGGCGCTGCTTCTGCTCGACGCGGGCCGGATGGTGTCCGCGGAGCGGCTGATCGACGGCCTGTACGGCGAGCACCCGCCCCGTGGCGCGGCCAACGCACTCCAGTCCCAGGTTTCGCGGCTGCGCCAGGCCCTGCCCGCCGAGCACAACCCGGTCGAGTTCCACCCGGCTGGTTATCGCCTCGCCATTGATCCCGGCGATGTCGACGCGTACCGGTTCGAGCGGCTCGCCGAGGCGGGAAGCCGCGCGCTCGCCAGCGGCGACTGGTCCCGCGCGGTGGCCGTGTTACGCGAGGCGCTGGAGCTGTGGCGTGGTCCCGCCCTGGCCGACGTCATCGACCTGGCGGGCGCACCCGCGCAAGCGGCCCGGCTGGACGAGCTGCGGCTGGCCGCCATCGAAGATCGTATCGAGGCGGAGCTGGCGCTGGGCGCGCATGTCGCGCTGGTCGCGGAGCTGCGGGAGCTGGTCGTCGCGCATCCGTTGCGGGAGCGGTCGCGGGGCCAGCTCATGCGCGCCCTGTCCGCACTGGGCCGGCCGGCCGAGGCACTGGCCGAGTTCGAGGACGCCCGGCGAACGCTGGCCGAGCAGCTCGGCGTCGACCCGTCGGCGGCGCTGGCCGCGATTCACCTGGCTGTGCTGCGCGGTGAGGCGCACCCGGCCGTGCGCGGGACAAGCGAACCGGCACTGCCGAGCCAGCTCACCACGTTCGTCGGGCGGGAGGATGAGCTCAAGCGCGTTGGGGAGTTGCTCGGCGAGCGAAGGCTGGTCACGGTCACCGGCCCCGGGGGAGCGGGCAAGACGCGGTTGGCGATCGAGGCGGCAGGCCGCCTCGACAGTGAGGTCCGCTTCGTTGAGCTGGCTGGGCTGGCACATGGTTCGGACGTACCGCAGGCGGTGCTGAGCGCGCTCGGCCTGCGCGACGCGGGCCTGCGCGCCCCGGTCGAACCGAACCGGCAGGCAACCGACCGGCTGGTCGAGGCGCTCGCCGAGCGGCGGCTGCTCCTCGTGCTCGACAACTGCGAGCACGTCATCGCAGACGCGGCCCGGTTGGCCGCGCGGTTGCTGAGCGCGTGCCCGACGCTGTCTGTCCTGGCCACGAGTCGCGAACCGCTCGGGCTGGCCGGTGAGGCGTTGTGCCCGTTGTCCGGGCTGACCCTGCCGCCGCCCGACGTGTCGGTGCTGGACGCCGACGACTACGCCGCGGTCATCCTGTTCGCCCAGCGGGCCGCTGACGTCGCGCCCGACTTCGCCGTCACGTCGGCCAACGTCGAGATGGTGCTGCGGATCTGCCGTACCCTCGACGGCCTGCCGCTGGCGATCGAGCTGGCCGCCGCGCGGCTGCGGGCGCTGCCCGTCGCGGAGGTGGCCGCTCGTCTCGACGATCGGTTCCGGCTGCTGTCGATGGGCAACCGGGCCGCGTCGCCGCGACACCGCACGCTCCGAGCCGTGGTCGAATGGAGTTGGGACCTGCTCGACGACGCCGAACGGAGGCTGGCCCGACGGCTGACTGTCTTCGCTGGCGGTGCCACATTGGAGGCGGCCGGGAGGGTTTCCGGCCTGCCCACCGCCGAGTTCGTCGACGCGTTGACCGGTCTGGCCGACAAGTCCTTCGTCGAGTTGACCGGTGGTCGCTACCGGATGCTCGAGACGGTGCGCGCCTTCTGCGCCGAGCGTCTCGCCGAAGCCGGCGAGGCCGACCAGCTACGCCGCGCGCACGCCACGTATTTCCTGGAGTTCGCCTGGACCGCCAGTGACCACCTGAGGCGAGCTGAACAGTTGCAGTGGCTGCGACGGCTCGACGCCGAGCGGGACAACCTGCATGCGGCGCTGCGTCGTGCCACCGCGGCCGGTGACGCGTCCGACGCGGCCGGGCTGGTCGCGGCCCTGTCGTTCTACTGGTGGCTGCGCGGCATGCGCGGGGAAGGTGCCCGGCTGGCCGCCGACGTCCTCGACCTGCTCGGCGCCGAGGCACCGCCCGGGCTGGGTGAGGAGTTCGCCCTCTGCGTCTTCAACGCCTCGCTCGGTGGTTCCGGCCATCTGCCGTCCGGATCGCAGCAGTCCATGATCCGAAGCCTCGGCCGGCCGCCTCGACAACCTTTCCTGCTGTATTTGTCGGGGATCTCCACCGGGCCACCGTCCGGCGGTGCCGAGGACGTCGAAGACCTCATGCGGGAGCTGCGGCAGCTGGTCGGCCCGGATGTGTGGATCAACGCGCTCGGCGCGATGGGAACCGGCTCCGCGCAGATGTGGCGTGGTCAGTGGGACCAGTCCAGGACCGCACTGGTCACCGCGCTTGACGGCTTCCGGAGCACCGGGGACCGGTGGGGGGCCATGATCACGCTCGGCGCGCTCGGTGAACTCGCCGCCTGGCGGGATGATCCGGAGACGGCCAGCGCACACATGGATGAGGCCCTGGGGTTGGCCGAGAGCCTCGGATCGGCCGTCGATCAGGCCGACATGCTGCGTACCCGGGGCGAGCTGAGGCTGCGCGCCGGTGACCTCGCCGCGGCGTGGGACGACTTCGCCGCTGCGCTGCTCCTCGCGCAGCGCAGCGGCGCGCCGGAGTTCGTATCCAGCGCTCGGCTCGGCCTCGCCCAGGTCGCACGGCTGCGCGGAGATCTCGGCGAGGCGAGGCGGCTCTGCGAAGAGGCGTTGGTCGGCGGGCTCACCGGCTGGTACGTCGGCGAGGCCACCCGCTCGGAGATCATCCTCGTCCTCGACCAGATCACCGAGGCGGAGAAAGCCGGGGCACCGGAGGCGCCTGGTGCGCCGCCGTCAGCCGACGGTGCGTGAGCCGTCAGCGCCCGACCGCACCGTGGGGGCATGACGACATTCGACGTGGTCGCCGAAGGGCTGGGCAAGCGGTACGGCCCGACCCACGCGCTCGACACGTTTGACCTGACCGTACCGACCGGCGCGGTGCACGGACTGCTGGGACCGAACGGCGCCGGGAAGACGACGGCCGTACGGATCCTCGCCACGCTGCTGCACTTCGATGCCGGCAGGGCCACTGTGGCCGGATTCGACGTGCGGCGTCAGCCGGACGAGGTGCGTGCCCGGATCGGGCTGACCGGGCAGTACGCCGCCGTCGACGAGACCCTCAGCGGCCGGCAGAACCTGGAGCTGTTCGGCCGGCTGTTCCGGCTCGGCCGACGGGCGGCCCGCCAACGAGCCGACGAACTGCTGGAACGGTTCGGGCTCGACGAGGCGGCGAGTCGGTCCGCCGGTGAGTATTCGGGTGGGATGCGCCGCCGGCTGGACCTCGCCGCCAGCCTGATCCGCACGCCGCGCGTTCTCTTCCTCGACGAGCCGACGACCGGCCTGGACCCGCGCAGCCGCAACCAGGTGTGGGACCTCGTCCGGACCCTGGTCGCGGACGGGACCACGGTGCTGCTCACCACGCAGTACCTGGAGGAGGCCGACCAACTCGCCAACCGGATCTCGGTGATCGACGCCGGTCGGGTGGTGGCCGAGGGCTCACCGGACGAGCTGAAGTCGATGACCGGCGGTGACCGGGTCGAGGTGGTGGTGCGCGACGTGGCCGACCTGACCCAGGCTGCCCGCATCGTGACCCGGATCTGCGGCGCGGAGCCCGAGCGCGATCCGGAGATCCGGCGGCTCAGCGCGCCGGTGACCGACCGGGTCACCGGGCTGGTCGACGTGGTGCGGGCGTTGGACGACGCGGGGATCGCGGTCGAGGACATCGGCCTGCGCCGCGCGACGCTGGACGAGGCGTTCCTGCACCTGACCGGGCACCGCCCCGACGAAGCCCGCGTGCCCGTCGGCGCCGGAGGAAAGGTGGACGCGGCATGACCACTGCGATCCGATCGGTCGAAACGGCGGCCACCACGGTCCCGCCGGTGCCCGCGCGTACGCCGCTGGCGCGGTTGGGTGCCGCGATCACCGACGGCTGGACAATGACCAGGCGCAACATGATCCACGTGATCCGTGCGCCGGAGGAGCTGATCCTCTACTTCTCGCTGCCGATCATGTTTGTGCTCGTCTTCGGCTACGTGTTCGGCAGCGGCATGCAGGTGCCGGGCGGCGGCAACTATCGCGAGTTCCTGCTGCCCGGGGTCTTCGTGATGACGATGCTGTACGGGCTTGGCGCCACCGCGACCGGCGTGGCGCTCGACCTCAGTCGGGGTGTCGTGGACCGGTTCCGGTCGATGCCGATGGCGCGTTCCGCCCTCATGACCGGCCGCAGTGCCGCCGATCTGCTCCGCGCCCTGCTGGAGATGGCCACCCTGCTGGTCTGTGGCCTGCTCGTCGGGTGGCAGTGGCGAGAGGGCGTGGGCCGGGCGTTGCTCGCCGTCGGGCTCCTCCTACTGCTGCGGGTCTCGATCACCTGGATCGGCATCTACCTGGCGTTGCTGGTCCGCAATCCGGACACGGTCGGCGTGATCGTCTTCCCGGCGGCGTTCCCGCTCACCGCGATCTCCAACGTGTTCGTGTCGCCCGAGCTCATGCCGCCGTGGATCGGCGCGATCTCGGAGTGGAACCCGCTGTCGGCCACCGTCGCGGCGATCCGCCAACTGTTCGGCAATCCGGGCCTGGGTGGCGACTCCTGGCCGGCAGAGAACGCGATGCTGTTGGCGGTGGTGTGGCCGGTGCTGCTGATCGCGACGTTCGCTCCGCTGGCAGTGCGCCGCTACCAGCGGCTGAGTCGCTGACCCCTGGTCGCCGGTGGCCTCCTCGGGTCAGCGGCGACCAGGCCGTAGCGCGTACCAGGCGGCGCCGACGGCGAGCACTCCGAAGCCGGCGAGGACGTTGCTCAGTGGGAGGTTGACCGCGAGCACCAGGCAGCCGACCAGGCCCAGGCCGGCGAGCACCCGAACCGGCAGCTTCCGCCCCGGCTCCCGGCCCAGCGTCAGCGCTGCCGCGTTGGTGATCGCGTAGTAGACGAGCACGGTGCAGCTGGAGAAGCCGATCGCGTCCCGCACGTCGCCGAGCAGCACCACCAGGATCACCACGGCGGCCACGGCCACCTCGGCCCGGTGCGGCACCTGGCGTACGGGGTGTACGGCGGCCAGCGCGCCGGGCAGGTCGCGGCGGCGGGCCATCGCCAGGGTGGTCCGGCCGACCCCGGCGACCAGGGACAGCAGCACTCCGATGACGGCGATGGTGGCCCCGGCGCGGACCACCCAGGCCAGGCCGGGTAGCCCGGCGGCGGTCACCACGTCGACCAGGGGCGCGGCGGAGTCGGCCAGCCGGTCGGGGCCGAGCACGCCGATCGTGACCACGGCCAGCACCAGGTAGATCGCGAGCACCACGCCGAGCGCCAGCGGCACCGCCCGGGGGATGGTCCGCTGCGGATCACGGACCTCCTCGCCGAGCGTGGCGATCCGGGCGTACCCGGCGAAGGCGAAGAACAGCAGCCCGGCGGCGGTGAGCACGCCCCGGCCGGAGCCACCGGGATCGCCGAGCCGGTCCAGCGCCAGGTCGCCACCGGCGACGCCGACGACCGCGACCAGGGCCAGCACCGCGAGCACCAGCGCGACCAGGGCCTTGGTCACGGTTGCCGTCTTGCCGATGCCGCGCAGGTTCACCGCGGTGACCGCGAGGACAGCGCTGACCGCGACCAGCCGGGCCTGACCCGGCCACAGGTAGGCCCCGATGGTCAGCGCCATCGCCGCGCAGCTCGCCGTCTTGCCGACGACGAATCCCCAACCGGCCACGAAGCCGGCCAGCGGCCCGAGGCGCTCCCGTCCGTAGACGTAGGTCCCGCCGGACTCCGGATAGCGGGCCGCCAGTCGGGCCGAACTGGTCGCGTTGCAGAAGGCGATGAAGCCGGCGAGCACCAGGGCGGGCAGCAGGCCGGCGCCGCCGGCCGCCGCCGCGGCCGGGCCGAAGACCACGAAGACGCCCGCGCCGAGCATCGAGCCCAACCCGATGACCACCGCATCGGGTACGTCGAGCCGTCGCGCCAGGTGATTCACCCGCCGCACCCTAGGGGTACGAGGTGAACGGCCGGTCCCACTGGCGTAGCCGGCCGGGCAGCGGCAGGTTGTCCCACGGTGCCCGGTGCAGCAGCCGGTCCAGGATCAGCCCGAGCAGCAGCCCGGCCACCGAGTCGGTCAGCCAGTGCCAGCCCAGGTAGGTGGTGGTGGTGAGCACCGCCAGGGGCGGCACCACGCGGATCACGATGACCAGCCGGGCCGGAAGTTGCCGGCCGAAGCTGCGCGCCAGTGGGACGAGCAGCAGCGCGATGACGCCGTACCAGACGATCGCGTTGGCGACGTGCCCCGACGGGTAGGACTGGGCGAACCGGACCGGCAGGTCGTCGTGGAACAGCGGCAGGGTCTGCTCGGGTGGCAGGTAGGGCTCCTTGACGCTCGCGCTCGGCGCCGCCCGGGCGGTCCACACCTTGAGCGGGCCGATGGTCAGATAGGTCAGCCCGAACGCGACCACCGGCGGCAGGACCGGTCGCAGCGACCGGAGCCGGACGGCCAGCAGCACACCCAGCCCGGCGGCGATCAAGGTCAGCGGGGTGCCCTGGCCGAGCAGGTTCAGCACCCGGGCCGCCCAGTACGCGACCGCCGGCCGATGCCCGTCGGCCCAGTCGGCGACCGCCCGGTCCAGCCCGAAGAGCTGGTCCGCGGCGAGCGCCACGGTCAGCCCGACCAGCCCCAGCAGCAGCAGGGCATCGAACCACCAGCCGGCCGGCCGGACCGGCCGTAGCCGCAGGTGACGTCGTACCGCTGTGGTCTCCCGCACGCGACCACGCTACCGGCACCGGGCGAGGCCGCCGTCCCGCGCTGTGTGCCCAGCCACGATGAGAGGCGGATGTGGGGGGAGACCAGTCATGCTTGTGCCCGTGCGGATCACGTCTGCCCTCGTGGACCCGGCGCTGCTCGACCTGCCCTGGTCGACACCGCTGGAGGAGTGGCCTGCCCAGCACCTGGTGGCCCTGCCGCAGGGCATCTCCCGACACATCGTCCGGTTCGTCCGGCTGGGTGAGTACGTCTACGCGTTCAAGGAGACTCGCGAGCGGATCGCCGAACGGGAGTACGACCTGCTCCGGGCCCTGGAGCGGATCGACTTCCCGTCGGTCGAGGCCGTGGCGGTGGTCGCCGACCGGCAGACCGAGGACGGGGAACCCCTCGAATCGGTGCTGATCACCCGGCACCTGCAGTTCTCACTGCCCTACCGGGCGCTCTTCTCGCACACCCTGCGGCCGGAGACGATGAGCCGGCTGCTCGACGCGCTCGCCGCGTTGATCGTGCGGATGCACCTGACCGGTTTCTTCTGGGGCGACTGCTCGCTGTCCAACACGCTGTTCCGGCGGGATGCCGGCGCCTTCGCGGCGTACCTGGTGGACGCGGAGACGGGCGCGCTGCACAACTCACTCTCCAACGGCCAGCGCGGCGAGGATCTGGAGATCGCCCGGGTCAACATCTTTGGCGAGGCACTGGACCTGCAGGCCGCTGGCCTGCTGCACGAGTCCATCGACCCGGAGCTGGTCTGCGAGGAGGTCGTGCAGCGCTACGAGCGGCTCTGGCACGAGATCACCTACGAGCAGGCGGTCGAGCGGGAGGCCCGGCACGACATCGAGGGCCGGATCCGCCGCCTCAACGACCTGGGCTTCGACGTGGCCGAGGTGGCCATGTCGACCATTGACAACGGGCGTTACCTGGTCCGGCCGAAGGTGGTCGACGCCGGCTACCACACCCGGCGGCTGCTGCGACTCACCGGGTTGGACGCCGAGGAGAACCAGGCGCGCAAGCTGCTCAACGACCTGGACGCCTACCGGGCGGAGAGCGACCTGAACGACGAGCAGCAGGCGGCGCACCGCTGGCTCACCGAGGTCTTCGAGCCGGTGGTCCGGGCGGTGCCCGCGCACCTGCGCCGCAAGCTGGAGCCGCAGGAGCTGTTCGCGCAGATCATCGAGCACAAGTGGCTGCTCTCCGAGCGGGCCGGCCGGGACGTCGGGATGCGCCACGCGGTCCAGTCGTACCTGGCCGACGTGCTGGTGCATCGCCCCGACGAGCAGGCCGTGCTCGGCGTCGAGGTCTCCACCCTCGGCTGACCCGAGCCTGGGGCTTCGGATTCGCCGGTGCCGCCAGGCCGGGCAGAGCGCCCGTCACTCCACCCAGGAGCCGCCGCGCAGCACCCGGACCACGTTCAGGTCCTCGTCGAGCACCACCAGGTCGGCGCGGAGGCCGACCTGAAGGGAGCCCACCCGGTCGCCCAGGCCGATGGCGCGGGCCGGGGTGGTGGCCACCATCCGCGTCGCGTCGGCGATCGGGATGCCGGCCTCCACGGCGTGCCGCAGCGCCGCGTCCATGGTCAGGGTGCTGCCGGCGATCGCTCCGTCGCGGGCCAGCCGGGCCACCCCGTCGGCCACGGTGACGACCTGACCGCCCAGCTCGTACTCGCCGTCGGGCATACCGGCGGCGGCCATCGCGTCGGTGATCAGCGCGGCCCGGTCCGGGCCGGCGGTCGTGGTGGCGAAGGTCAGCATGCCGTCGTGCAGGTGCACCCCGTCGGCGACCAGCTCGCAGACCACGGTGGGTGCGTCGAGCAGGGCCACCACCGGGCCGGGCTCGCGGTGGTGCACCGGCCGCATGCCGTTGAACAGGTGGGTGCCGACGCTGGCGCCGGCGGCGATCGCGGCGCGGGTCTGCTCGTAGGTGGCGTCGGTGTGGCCCACCGCGGCCACCACCCGGTGGGCGGTGAGCAGCTTGATCGCCTCCAGCGCGCCGTCCCGCTCAGGGGCGAGGGTGACCATCCGGATCCCGCCCCCGCCCAGCTCGATCAACTCGGCCAGCTCGTCGGTGGACGGGTCGCGGAGGTACTCCGGGTTCTGCGCCCCACAGCGGACGGCGGAGAGGTAGGGCCCCTCGAAGTGGATGCCCGCCAGCACGCCCGCGTCGACCAGCGGTGCGAACGCCTCGGTGGCCGCGCGCATCAGCGGGAAGGGTGCGCTGACCAGGCTGGCCAGCAGAGTGGTGGTGCCGTGGCCCAGATGGAACGCCGCCGCGGACCGGGCCTGGTCGGCGTCTCCGGTGGTGAAGGTGTGCCCGCCGCCGCCGTGGGTGTGCATGTCGACGAAGCCGGGCAGGATCCAGTGCCCGTCGCGGACCGACGGGTATTCGGCCACCGCGGTGATCCGGTCGCCGTCCCACTCGACGCAGCCCTGCCGGATGACACCGGTCGGGGTCACCACTCGGCCGTTCACCCGCACGGTCATCGCTTCTCCTGATGGTCACGGACGCCGGCGGCGTCCAGGGCGAGCAGAGCGGCGCCGAGGCAGCCGGCCTCGTCGCCGAGGGCTGCCGCGACCAGCCGCGGCTCCCGGTGGAAGGTCATTCGTTCGTGCAGCGCCGTCCGCAGCGGGTCGAGCAGCCGGTGCCCGGCCTGCGCCAGGCCACCGCCGAGCACGATCGTCGACACGTCGAACAGCGCCTGCCCGGAGGCCAGGCCGTCGGCCAGTGCCTCGACCGCCTCCTGCCAGACCCGGCCCGCGAGCGGCTCGCCGGCTGCGGCCCGCTCGGCCACCTCGGCCGCCGTGACCGGTTCGGCGGGCGTCCCGCCGGCCAGTTCCACGTAGCGGCGGCCGATCGCGGAGGCGGAGGCGACCGCCTCCAGGCAGCCGGGCCGACCGCAGCCGCAGCGCGGGCCGCCGGGACGTACCAGGATGTGGCCGATCTCCCCGGCAGCGCCGTGAGCGCCGACGGCGGCCGTGCCGTCGACCACGTGCGCGGCGGCGATGCCGGTGCCGATCGCCACGAAGAGCACGTGGCCGGTGCCGCGGCCGGCGCCGAGCCGGGCCTCGGCGAGGCCACCGGCCCGCACGTCGTGGCCGAGCGCCGTGGGCAGGCCGAGCCGCGCCACCGCCAGGTCCCGCAGCGGTACGTCCCGGAAGCCCACGTTCGCCGACCAGACCGCGACCCCGCGCGCCTCGTCCACCACCCCGGGCACGGCGATGCCGAGCGCGACCGGGGTGAGCCCGTCGGCGCGCGCCTTGCCGGCCAGCCCCTCGGCAACGTCCAGGATGGTGCCGACCACGGCGGCCGGGCCGCGCGCGGCGTCGGTGGAGTGCCGTTCGGTGTGTACCGCGACGCCGTCCGGTCGGACCAGGGCGCACTTCATGCCGGTGCCGCCGACGTCCAGCGCGACGACCACCCGGTCGGTGCCCACGGCGTGGCCGTCGCTCACGTCGGCACTCCGCTGCGCTCCGTGCCGACGCTCCGCGCCACGCTGCTGTGCCTGATGGTTCGCTCGCTGCGCTCGCTCACGCCAGCACCACCGACCGGGTCAGGTGACGGGGCGCGTCCGGGTCGAGACCCCGGCTGGTCGCCAGGGCCACCGCGAAGCGCTGGGCGAGGATCAGGTCGGCCATCGGGTCGACCGGGGTCCGGCCGGCGGCCCAACTGCCCAGCACCGTGCGGCACCCGTGCGTGCGGCTGTGTACGAAGGCCGCGCCGGTGGCGGCCACGTCCTCGGGCAGCCCGTCGGGCAGTTCGCCGAACGCCCAGACCAGCCGGCCGGGCGCGGCGATCGAGATGGGTCCGTGCCGGTAGTCCATCGCCGGGTACGCCTCGGCCCAGAAGGTGGCCGCCTCGCGGCACTTCAGCGCGGCCTCCTGGGCCAGCCCGACCGTCCACCCCCGACCGAGGAAGGTGACCTGCCCGATGGTGGCCGGATCGATCGGCAGCGGGGCGCGCACGGCCACCTCGGCGTCGGCGGCGAGGGCGGTCACCGGGTCGCCGAGGTTGGCCCGGAGCAGGGCCAGCGCGGTGGTCGCGAAGCGGGTCTGCACCACCGATCGCTCGTCGGCGAAGGGCATGGTCACCGCGGCGTTGGCCAGGTCGACCGCCGGGGACGCCGGGTCGCCGACGATGACGGTGCTGGGCACCAGCCCGCGCAGCGCGGCCAGCAGCTCCAGCACCTCGGTGGTGGTGCCGGAACGGGTGATAGCGATCAGCCGGTCGTAGCGGCGGCCGACGGGGAACTCGGATGCCTGGAACGCGTCGGTCTCGCCCTGGCCGGCCTGCTCGCGGCGGGCCGCGTACGCCATCGCCATGAACCACGACGTGCCGCAGCCGACGACGGCGACCCGCTCGCCGGGGCGCGGCAAATCACCACGCACGACGCCGGCCAGGTCGGCCGCCTCCCGCCAGCAGTCGGGTTGGCTCGCGATCTCCGCGTCCACGTATGCCATGGGAAACTCCTCGCAGGGCCGGCCGGTGCGCAATACGGCTCGTTACACCCGTATTTCGCGCGTCATTCTGCGCGAAACTGGGTGGCCGTGGCAACCGACCAGCCGATCGCGCAGGCCGGTCTTTTGCGCAAGCCTAGTTTCGCGCACTAGTGTGCACGCAATCAATCACCGTTCGTGCAGTCAGTGGGAGGACCCCCGCGGTGGACCGGTACGCCAGATGGAACGCCCTGCTCGAGATGCTGACCGACAACGGCCGGGTCAGCGTCGAGGCGGCCGCTGAGCGGCTGGACGTCTCCCAGGCCACCATTCGCCGTGACTTCGACCAGCTTGCCCAGCAGCAGATGATCACCAGGACCCGGGGTGGTGCGGTGGCCAACGGGGTCTCGTACGACCTGCCGCTGCGCTACAAGACCGCCAAGCACTCGGCGGAGAAGCAGCGGATCGGCGCCGCCGCCGCGGCGCTCGTCACGCCCGGCACCGTGGTCGGCCTGAACGGCGGCACCACCAGCACCGAGGTGGCCCGGGCACTGGCCGTCCGGCCGGATCTGAACACCAGCGCCGAGGGTGCCCAGCTCACCGTGGTGACCAACGCGCTGAACATCGCCAACGAACTGCTGGTCCGGTCGCGGATGAAGGTCGTGGTGGCCGGCGGGGTGGTGCGTCCCAAGTCGTTCGAGCTGGTCGGCCCGCTGGGCGGGGCGCTGCTGCGTGAGGTCACCCTGGACGTCGCGCTGCTCGGTGTGGACGCGATCGATCCGCAGCTCGGCGCCGCCGCCCACCACGAGGGGGAGGCGGCGATGAACAACCTGATGGTGGCCCGCGCCAAGCGGGTGGTGATCATCGCGGACTCGTCCAAGTTGGGGGGTCACGCCTTCGCCCGGATCTGCCCGGTCGAGCGGGTGGAGACGCTGGTGACCGACTCCGGCGCCGCCCCGGAGGTGGTGGACGCGTTCCGCGCCGCCGGCGTGCAGGTCGTCTGCGCCTGACCGGTCACTCTCCGTCTATCAATTACCTCCTTCGGCGCGCCGATGCATACCGCGTATTGCGCACCGCTGCATACCGCGTATGGTGTCGGCTGTCACGCCCATCATCGGGGGAGGTGCAGCTTGCCAGCTGTCCTGGAGATCGAAGGTCTACGTAAGACGTACAAGAGTCGTCGACGCGGCACCCGCAACGCGCTCGACGGTTTCGACATGCGGGTCGACGCGGGGCAGGTGCACGGCTTCCTGGGTCCCAACGGGTCCGGCAAGACCACCACGCTGCGTACGCTGCTCGGCCTGATCCGACCCGACGGCGGGCGGATGGCGCTGCTCGGGCACGAGGTGCCCGACGCGCTGCCCACCGTCGCCGGTCATGTCGGCGCCATCGTGGAAAGCCCGCAGTTCTTCCCGCACTTCTCGGCGCGGGACACGCTGTCTCTGCTGGCCGGGGCCGGCGAGGTGCCGGTCACCCGGGTCGACGAGGTGCTGGAGCTCGTCGGGCTGCGCGACCGGGCCGGCGAGCGGGTCAAGACGTACTCGCTGGGCATGAAGCAGCGGCTCGCCGTGGCCTCCGCCCTACTGAAGAACCCGAATCTGCTCATCCTCGACGAGCCGGCCAACGGCCTCGACCCGGGCGGCATCCGGGAGATGCGCACGTTGATGAGGACGCTCGCCGAATCCGGGATGACCGTGGTGCTGTCCAGCCACATCCTCGGCGAGATCCAGCTGATCTGCGACTCGGTCACCATCATCTCGCTGGGCCGGCGGGTCGCCTTCGGCCCGGTCGACGAGGTGCTCGCCCAGCACTCGTCCGGTGCCGTCCTGGTCCGGCTGGAGGCGGTCAGCGACCTGCCGGCGGCCACCGACGCGCTCACCCGGGCCGGGATCCGGGTCACCGGCCACCCGGACCACCTGATGCTGGCCGGCGTCGACAAGCCGGCCACGGTGACCCGGCTGCTCGCCGAGCACAACCTCTACGTCAGCGAGCTGGCCCCGGTCGCCGTGGACCTGGAGAGCGTCTTCCTCGAACTGACCGCCACCGCGCCGGTACCCGGACAGAACCGGCAGGTCGACGAGTCCACGAAGGTCGGTGGGACGGGTCAGCCCGCCACCGGAGGAGGGTGGGGCGCGTGAGCCTCTATCGTACGGAGCTGCGCCGGCTGGCCAAGCGGCGTTTCACCCGCTACATGTCGTTGCTCGGCCTGCTGGTGCTGGCCGCAGTGGTGATCGGGGTGTTCTTCACGAACCAGAAGATCGGCACCGATCAGCTGGCCCAGGCCGAGCGCCAGGCCGAGCAGAGCTACCAGGAGCAGGTGCGCTGGAGCGAGCAGGAGCGCGTCAACTGCGAGCAGGCCAAGACCGCCGGCACGCCGAACGACGGCCGCTACCCCGACGACTGCTCGGTGATCACGCCGCCGCCCCGCGACCAGATCCAGGCGGAGTGGTTCCTGCCCTCCACGTTCAACTTCCGTGAGACGTTCCCCGAGACGCTGATCCCGTTCGCGGCGATCCTCGCCCTGGTCGGGTTCGTGGTCGGCGCGTCCTTCGTCGGCGCCGAGTGGAGCACCGGCGGCATGATGAACCTGCTGCTCTGGCGGCCGAAGCGACTCACCGTGCTGCTCACCAAACTGGCCGCGCTGCTCACCGGCATTCTGGCGGTGACGCTGCCCGCCGCAGTGCTCTGGTTCGCCGGGTTCTGGGCGGTCGCCGCGTTCCGGGGTAGCACCGAGAAGATGACCTCCGGGGCCTGGCAGTCGTTCGCCCTCACCGGGCTGCGCGGTGTCGTGCTGGTACTGGTGCTCACCACCATCGGCTTCGCGCTGGCCTCGCTGGGCCGGCACACCGCGATGGCTCTCGGCGGCGTGGTGGCGGTGATGGTGGTCGGCCAGTTCGGCCTGGGCATCCTGCTGGAGATGGCCAATGTGCGGTGGACCGAGGCATGGCTGCTGCCCACGTACGTGCTGGCCTGGATGACGAAGACGGTCACCCTGCAGGACTGGGACTCCTGTAACGCCACCTACTACGGCGAGTGCAAGCCGGAGACCCTGGACATCACCTGGCAGCAGTCCTCGGTGCTGCTCTCCGTCGGGGTGGTGGTGATCCTCGGCGCGGCCCTCTGGGCGATCCGTCGGCGCGACATCTCCTGACCGGTGCGGCGCGGCCGGCCCGGCCGTCGGGGTTCCCGGCGGTGCGGCGCCGGCCGCGCCGCCTGCTGCGACCCGGGTCGACCCTGGTTAGGCTGAGTGCCATGCCCGCCGACGCCACCCCCGCCGCCCCCGAGCCGTCCACCGACGCTCGTCCGGGCCACGTGGCGGCTGGTGGCGGGCCGATCGTCCCGACACCCCGGCCGGCGCCGGCCGACGAGAACACCGACGACCTCGCGCCGGATGCCAGGGACGACGCCGAACCCACCGCGTCGGCGGCGGGGTTGACCGAGCGGGAACGGGCCATCCTCGCCTTCGAGCAGCAGTGGTGGCGGCACGCAGGCGCCAAGGAGCAGTCCGTCCGGGACACCTTCGGGGTGTCCTCGACCCGGTACTACCAACTCCTCAACGCGCTGCTCGACAACCCGGCGGCACTCGTCGCCGACCCCGTGCTGATTGGCCGGCTCCGTCGACTCCGCTCGTCGCGCGCCCGCAACCGCCGCCGCTGACCGCGTCCGTTGCGGCGGATGGCGAAGAACGTTGCGCCATCGGTGAATGATGCCCACTTGCGAACCGCCTCCCAGGTGCCCGGTCCGTCGCAGCCGGCGAAAGCATGTCGCCAGATGCGACGGGTAGGCGGGACGGGTACCGGGCCGCCGTCAGGGGGCTCCGGGCCGACGGGGGGAGGGGCTATGACGGGTACCAACCCGAGCCGGCCATCGCAGGGTGCGACCGGCACCGGGCAGCAGGCTCGGCAGGAGGCGTCTCGGGTCGGGCAGCAGGCCGCACAGGCCGGCGGCCAGGTCGCCCACGCCGCCGCTGAGCAGGGTGGGCAGGTAGCGACCGAGGCGCGCCAGCAGGCCCAGCACCTGACCGGGGAGGCCACCAACCAGCTGCGTGAGCAGGCCCGGTCGCAACAGCAACGGGCCGTCGACGGGCTGCGCGACCTGGGCCAGGGGCTCAACTCCATGGCCGAACGGGACGGCGACTCCGGGTTGGCCGGCCAGGCGGTCCGCCGGGCGGCGGACGCCGCCCAACGTGCCGCCGGTTGGCTCGACGGACGGGAGCCCGGTGAGGTGCTGGACGACGTGCGTACGTACGCCCGGCAGCATCCCGGCACCTTCCTAGCCGGCGCTGCGGTGGCCGGGTTGCTGGTCGGGCGGCTCACCCGTGGTCTGACCAGCAGTGGCGATGGAGGGATGTCAGGCGGCCCACCGGCCCCACAGGGCCAGGCAGCCGGGGCCGGGCCGCAGCAGTATGAGCAGCCGTACAGCGGGGTGGCCCGGGCGCAGAACGCCTCGCCGGCCGGCCGGCCGGAGCGGGACCTGCCGGGCGGGGTGGCACCGTGAGCGCCCCGGAGAAGGAGCGGACCCAGGCCTCGGTCGGCGACCTGCTGGGTGACGTGACCCGGGACCTCTCCACGCTGATGCGCAAGGAGGTCGAGCTGGCCAAGGCTGAGCTCCGCGAGGAGGCGAGCCAGGCCGGCAAGGCCGGTGGCATGTTCGGCGGGGCGGGGCTGGCCGGGTTCCTGGCCGTGCTGTTCGTGTCGTACGCCGCCTGGTGGGGGCTGTCCAACACGATGGACCAGGGCTGGGCCGCACTGATCGTCGCGATCATCTGGGCGGTCGTCGCCGCTGGCCTCTTCATCAACGCGCGGAGCCAACTGAGGGCGGCACGTGCGGTGCTGCCCCGGACGAAGCAGACCGCCCGGGAACTGCCGGACGCCATGCGGGGTCGGTGAACGAGTCGGGAGGAAACAGGTCATGTCCAGTGATCCGGATCGGATCCGGCGGGAGATCGAGACCACCCGCAACGAGTTGAGCAACGATGTCGACGCGCTGACCGACAGGATGAATCCGCGTCGGATCGCCGGTGATCGCGTGAGCGAGGCCCGTGGCGCGTTCACCCGAGCGAAGGAGAAGGTGATGGGCAGCACGAGCCATGGCGGTCAGGAGGCCAGCCAGCGGATGTCGCACATGGCCGGCTCGGTACGCGACGAGGCTCGGTCGTTGGGGCAGCAGTCGCGGGGTGCGATGTATTCGGCGCGGGACGAGGCCCAGTCGCTCGGGCGGCAGACCCGCGAGCAGGCGCAGGGCAATCCATTGGCGGCTGGGTTGGTCGCCTTCGGCGTCGGGCTGCTGGCCGCCTCGCTGGTCCCACCGAGCGGGCGGGAACGGCAACTCGCCGGCCAGGCCCGGAGCATGGTGACCGAACACTCCGGTGAGCTGCGCGAACAGGCGAGCCAGGTCGGGCACCAGATGCAGGACAACCTGCGCGAGCCCGCGCAGCAGGCGGCGCAGTCGGTGCGGTCCACCGCCGAGCAGGGGATGTCGGCGGTCCGGGAGCAGAGCCGGTCATCCGCCGGTCAGGTGCAGGGGCAGGCGCATGCGGCAGCCGACGACCTCCGGCAGCGCTGACCCGAGCGGGCCGGGGCCGGCACCGATGCGGGTTCGTTCCGCGTCCGCGCCGGCCCCCGGCCGTCCGGTGAACGAGGACCTGGTCTTCCGGTTCGGCCCGCTGGTCGGCGTCCTGGACGGCGCCACCGTGCCGGAGGGCTTCGACACCGGCTGTGTGCACGGGCCGGAGTGGTACGTCCGGCACCTGGCCGCCCGGCTCGGCGTGGCCGAGGCGGCGCGCCCGTCGGCCAGGCTGACCAGCAACCTGGCCGCAGCCATTCTCGCCGTTCGCGCCGACCACGGCGGGCAGTGCGATCTCGACCATCCCGGCACACCGTCCAGCACCGTCTGCCTGCTGCGTGACTGTGGCGACCAGGTGGACTACCTGGTGCTCTGCGACAGCCCACTGGTGCTCGACGCCGGCGGCCAGGTCAGCGTGGTGACCGACGATCGGCTGGAGTCGGCGATGGCCGACCTGCGCCGAACCGTCGCCACCGTGCCGGCCGGCGCCGCCGACCCGGTCACCCGGTTTCGCCAGGCCGTGGGCGTCCAGCGGGAGCGGATGAACCGCACACACGGCTACTGGGTGGCGGCGGCCGACCCGGACGCGGCCTTCCACGCGGTGACCGGGACGTTGCCCCGGCGAGGCCCGGCGGCGGTGCGCCGGGCGGCGCTGCTCAGCGACGGCGCGTCCAGCGCGGTCGAGCAGTTCGGGCTGACCGACTGGGCCGGGCTGCTGGACATGTTGAGCGCCGACGGCCCGGGCGCGTTGCTCGATCGGGTTCGGGACGCCGAGCGCGACCACCCCGACCGGCTGCGCCGGCACAAGCCGACCGACGACGCCTCGGTGGTGTTCTGCGAGTTCGGGCCGGCGGCCTGATCGATCTGCCGCACGACCGGCTGGCGACAGAGCGTGAGGTGGAACACCCCGGCCGCCCGACCGGCTGGTACCGGTAGCCGGACCGCCAGTGGATGCCCAATGGGGTGGACTTCGGCCGGTGAGGGCGGCAGACTGCGGCACGTGGCGGGTGCGGTCCGGTTGGAGCCGGTGGACGAGCGGAACCTGGAGCCGTTGCTCTCCGTAGCGGCTGCCGAGGCCGAGCCGGGTGACGTGATGCCTCCGGTCGAGGCTCCCGCCGGCTGGTCGCTCGCCCGCCGGGAGGCGTTCCGGGATTTCCACCGGGCGAGCTTCGGCGGCCTGGACGGCCCGACCCGCTCGCAGATGTACGCGATCCTCGTCGGTGGCGAGGTGATGGGCATGGTGCGGATGACGCGCTGTGACGAGCCCGGCACGGTGGAGACCGGGATGTGGCTGGGTCGCTCGGCACGCGGGCAGGGGATCGGCGCCACCGCCCTGCGCGAGTTGCTGAACGCCGCCGCCCGAGCGGGCATGCGGGCCGTGGTGGCCGAGACGACCCCGGACAATGTCGGCGCCGTCGCCGTGCTGAAGAAGTGCGGTGCGAAACTGCGCGAGGACGGCGGCAAGGTACGCGCCGAAATCTGCCTCGATTTGACGCCGCCCGCGCTCTGAAGCCCATTTCGAGGCTTCGCGCCTCCTGTCATTCTCCCTGCTCCTGACCGCCTGAAAGTCCGGTCTGGGGCGTGCCGCCCCGCATTTCCGGATGGCCTTTCCCGAAGCTTAAGGAAATTGCCGAAGCGGTTTCGGAGTAATGCCGCCGGGTACTGCCCGCCGGGTCCGTAGATACGGGATGCCTGATCGAAGGCACAGTTCACACCACTCCCCGGTAGCCCTTCTCCGGCCCTCACCGGGCAGGCGTCCGGACCCCCGCGGGGAGCGAAGGAGACCTGATGAAGACCGGAACACGAATCGGGCTGGCGGTGGGCTTCGGCTACCTGCTGGGCCGCCGCCGCAAGTTGCGTACGGCGCTCACCCTGGCCGCGGCGGTCGCCGCCGGCCGGGCGAGCCAGAACCCGGGCGGGCTGCTGAAGCGCGGCACCGATGTGCTGCATTCGTCCCCCCAGCTGAGCAACCTGAGCCGGCTCGGCGCGCCGCTCGTCAACGCCGGCCGGTCTGCCGCGACCGCGGCGGCCGGCAGCGGCGTCGACGCTCTCACCGGTCGGCTGCGCGGCTCCGCCGACGCGCTGCGCCGCCGCTCAGGCAACCAGAGCGGCGCTGGCGACAACGGCGCGGGTGAGGACACCGACCGCGGCGCGACGGACGACCGGGACGAGGCGGCGGCCGGGCAGCGGCGGGGGCGGTGACCATGACGGAGAACACCAACCCGGGGGGACTCTGCGACAAGCTCCGCGGCCAGTTGGCCGATGAGGTGCGCAACCTCGCCGGGGCGATCGGCGATCGTGCGATGAGCGTGGTGACCGAGCGGATCACCGGTGCGACCGGCCGGATCAGCGAGTACGCGCGCCAGGGCGGTGGGCCCGGTCTGATCGCCGCCGCCACGGGTGCGCAGAAGCTGGCCGAGGGCGGCTCACCGGTGAAGGCGATGGTGCATGCCGGGGTGGCCGGCGGTAAGGAGAAGGTGATGTCGGCTCTCGGCCGCACGGGCGGGAAGGGCGGCGGCAAGAAGAAGGTCACCAACATCGTCGAGACGATCGAGGTCGGTGTGCCGGTACGGGCCGCGTACAACCAGTGGACGCAGTTCGGCGACTTCCCGAGCTTCATGAAGAAGGTCGAGAACGTCGACACCGAGAACGACGAGAAGGTGACCTGGAAGGCCCAGGTCCTGTGGTCGCACCGGACGTGGGAGTCGACCATCGTCCGGCAGGTGCCGGACAAGCTCATCCACTGGCGGTCTAAGGGTGACAAGGGTTCGGTCGACGGCACCGTCAGCTTCCACGAGATCACCCCGGACCTGACCCGCATCCTGGTGGTGCTGGAGTACCACCCGCAGGGCCTCTTCGAGCACACCGGCAACCTGTGGCGCGCCCAGGGCCGGCGGGTGCGGCTGGAGTTGAAGCACTTCGTCCGGCACGTGATGACCGAGGTGGTCCTCGACCCGGACCAGGTCGAGGGCTGGCGCGGCGAGATCCGCGACTCCCAGGTGGTCAAGGACCACGAGACCGGCCTACGCGAGGAACGGGAGCAGCGCGGCCAGGCGCCGGCCGGCCCCGAGGCCGACGAGTTCGCCGAGGAGGAGCCGACCGGGGAAGAGCCTCGCCGCCGGCACGGCGGGCGACTGCGCCAGCGGCCTCCCCGCCGACCGGCCGAGCCGGAGTACGACGAGGAGTACGAGGCCTACGAGGACGGCTACGACGAGGGGTACGCGGAGGAGCCCCACGAGGAGCCGACGCCACCCCGCCGCCGCGCTCCCGACCGGGCCCGCCGACTCCAGCCGCGCGAGGAGCCGCAGCGCCCCCGGCCGGCCGTCCGCCGTGGACCGGAGCCGCCGCGCCGCCCCGTCGTGCGCCGTCGCCGGGAGGAGGGCGAGTGACGCTCGTACCCGGCGACGACGCTGTCGGCGGCGCCCTGGAACGTGTGGGTTCCTCCAGCGGGCTCGCGGACGTGGTGGAGACCGTGCTCGACAAGGGCGTGGTGATCGACGCGCAGGTGACGGTCGGGGTCATCGGCATCCCCCTGGTGGAGATCAACGCCCGGGTGGTGGTGGCGAGCATCGAGACGTACCTGCGGTTCGCCGAGGCGGTCGACCGGTTGGACATCGCCCCAGACGAGGGCGAGGGGCTGGCCGGCCTCCTCGGCGGCGTCACCGGCACCGTCCGGGACGTCACCGACTCGGTCGGTGGTATCGCCGGCAATGTGCGTGACCTTGGGAGGAGTTGAGATGGCGGACGAGACGGGACTGTTCGTCTACGGGCTGGTGCCGGCCGACGTGGAGGCGACGCCCGACGCCGCCGGGGTCGGCGACCCTCCCGGCGAGGTGACGGTGATCCGGCACGGCGATCTCGGGGCCCTGGTCAGTGCGGTGGCGCTGGATGTGCCGCTCGGCCGGTCGGCGGATCTGCGGGCGTACCAGGAGCTGTTGGACGGGACCGCGGTCGTGGCGCCGGTGCTGCCGGTGCGGTTCGGCACCGTGGTCACCGGCCCGGACGCGGTGCTTGACCTGCTCCGACCGCATCACGATCGGTTCGCCGCCGCGCTCGCCGAGTTCGAGGGCAGGGTGCAGTACGTCGTGCACGGCCGCTTCGACGAGCGGATGTTGCTACGCGGCGTGCTCGACGAGAACCCGACCGCCGCCCGGCTCGCCGAGCAGGTGCGTGGTCGGGCCGAGGCGGCCAGCCGTGAGCCGCGGATTCGGCTCGGGGAGCTGATCAGCCAGGCGGTGGAGCTGCGCCGCGAGGCGGAGAACCGGCGGCTACTCGACGCCACGGCCGAGTACGTCGTCTCCACGCAGCTGCGTCCGCCCAGCCACGAGTTGGACGCGGCGCACCTGGCCCTGCTGGTGGACATCGACCAAGAGGCCGCACTGGTCGATGCGCTGGATGAGTACGCGCAGCACTGCGGCGGCCTGCTGCGGCTGCGGCTGCTCGGGCCGCTCGCCCCGTACGACTTCGTCAGCGCGCACCAGTTGGCGGGCTGACCGGTGGACCTGCTCTGGGCGCTGCTGACCCTGCCGTACGCGCCGGTGCGCGGGCTGACCGCAGTGGTCGGGGTGGTCGCGCGGGAAGCCGAGTCGCGGCAGCGGAACCCGGTCAACATCCGACGCGAGCTGGAGGAACTGGACGCGGCGGCAGCTGCCGGTGAACTCAGCGCCGAGGAACGCGACCGGGCCGAGCAGCGGGTGCTGGACCGGCTGACCGGGGGCGCGCGGTCCGGTGAGCGATCACGCCCGGCTCGGCGTGGCCCGGCACGCGAGGGAGGAGTGCGCGATGACCGACGACGACGTCCGGGCACGACGGCGTGACCCGGCCGCAGAGGGCTACCCCGCCGAGGAGTACGTGGAGCCGGTGTCGGCGGCCGAGGCGGCTCGGGCGGGGCTCCGGCAGCTCGTCGAGCTGACCGGACGGGAGCCGTCCGGGACCACGTCGCTGGAGGCCACCGAGGACGGCTGGCTGGTCGGGGTGGAGATGGTGGAGGCGCATCGGATCCCCAACTCCGTCGATCTGCTCGGCCTCTACGAGGTGGAGCTGGACATCGAGGGTGGGCTGCTCGGCTACCGGCGGGTGCGGCGCTACCAGCGCGGGAAGGGTGAGGTGGGCTGAGATGACCGCTGCGCAACCGCCATCGGTGGTGCAGAACTCCGGACAGGTCCTGCCCGCAGGCCACGAGCCGGCCAATCTGGGCGACATCCTGGAGCGGGTGCTCGACCGGGGCATCGTGATCGCCGGCGACATCCGGGTCAGCCTCCTCGACATCGAGCTGCTGACGCTGAAATTGCGGTTGGTCATCGCGTCGGTCGACACCGCGCGGCAGATCGGCATCGACTGGTGGGAGCACGACCCGTGGCTCAGCTCACGGGCTCGACCCCCGGTGGAGCCGGGACCGCGTGACCCGGAGGAGGTCGAAGCGGAGCGGCGCCCCCGAGTTGCGGCTCGGGCGCGACGCCGGGACGCCGAAGTGGAGGAGTGGGATGAGTTCGACGGTTGAGGTGGCCGCCGACCGGCCCGCCCCCGCCGCCGCTGCCTGGCTGCACGGCGTGGTCCGGGACGCCGAGCCGGCGACGCTGGCGGCGATCGTCGGGATGGACGGAGCCCCGGTCCGCGCGGTGTCCGCCGCCGGGTTGGTCGCCGTGGTCAGCACCGCGCCGCTGAACGAGTACGGCGAGCAGCCCCTGCGCCGCAACCTGGAGGACCTGGCCTGGCTGGAGCGGGCGGCCCGGGCGCACCACGCGGTGGTCGAGGCGCTGGCACGGCGGGGGCCGGTGGTGCCGGCCCGGCTCGCCACCGTGCACACGAACGACGACCGGGTGGCCGGCTCTCTCACAGCCCGGCGGGCCGAACTGGTCGCCACCCTGGACCGGCTGACCGGGCGCGGCGAGTGGGGTGTCAAGGGCTACCTGGTACCGGGAGCGGCTACCGCGAGCGCCGAAGCGGCCGGGGCCGGCGGGGTGGGGACGGCGTACCTGCGCCGCCGACGGGCCCAGTTGACCGCCCGTGAGGAACGTCAGCAGGTGGCGAGCGCGGCCGCGGACGCGGTGCACGCCGCCCTGTGCGAGTTGGCCGTGGCGGGCCGGCGGCACGCCCCACAGGACCGGCGGCTTTCCGGGGCGTCCACCCCGATGGTGCTCAACGGGGCGTACCTGGTCGACCTCGCGGAGCTGTCCCGCTTCACCGAGCTGGTCGGCTCGCTGAGCGGACGACATGCGGGACTCCACCTGGAGCTGACCGGGCCGTGGCCGGCCTACTCCTTCGTCGCGGAACGACCGGAGCCCGCGCTCACCGTTCAGGAGCAGCGGTGACCACCGCGCTCGCGCCGAACAGCGCCGACGATCCGTTGGCCTACCGGCCGGTCGCCCTGGTCGACCTGCTCGACCGGGTGCTCGCCACCGGAGTGGTGATCAGCGGCGACATCACCCTATCCATCGCCGACGTGGATCTCGTCCGGATCTCGCTGCGTGCGCTGGTCGCCTCGGTCGGCGCGCTGGCCCAGACGGAGGACGCCGGATGAACGGGCGGGACGAGGCGGCGGAACTGGCCACCGCGCTGGGCGCGGAGTCGTGGCAACCGCCCCGGGTCGCCCCGCTGGACCGCCGGATCGCCGTGGACCGCGACTCGGTCGAGCGGGGGCTGGCCAGCCTGGTGCTCACCGTCGTCGAGTTGCTGCGGCAGCTGATGGAGCGGCAGGCGCTGCGCCGGGTGGACCTCGGTGACCTCACCGAGGAGCAGGTCGAGCGGATCGGGGTGACACTGATGGCCCTGGAGGAGCAGATGGTCGGACTGCGCGAACACTTCGGCCTGGCGCCGGAGGACCTGAACCTGGACCTTGGGCCGCTCGGCCCGCTCCTCCCCACGGACTGACCCGAGCCGGCCGACGGCAACCCGGGAGGGGTCGCCGCCGGCCGCCAGATCAGGCCGGGACTCGGACGATGTCGTAGTCGGTGTCCGGCGTGGATTCCACGTCGAAGCGGCCGTTCACCACGTACAGCGCCGAACCGAGCAGGTCACCGGTGGCCGGCGACCGCAGCTCCGGACCGGTGATCTCCCGCTGCACCACTCCGGCCGTGTACTTGGCGTTCATCCGGACCACCGCGATGACGTTGGTCAGGTTCCGGATCACGTAGAGGGTGTGCCCGCGCAGCACCAGGCCGTCGGCCCGCTCCACCGAGTAGCCACCGAGGTCGACGAGGCGGCTGCCACCGGTGCGGGGGTCGATGCGTACCAGCCGGCCGGGCAGCATCTGCGCGACCAGCAGATCGCCGTCCGGCAGCGCCACGATCCCGTTGTGGTACGCGTCCGGCGTCGCGGCCGGACCGGTGAGCGGGAGCACCCGGAAGTTGCTGGCGGCCGGCAGGCGACCGCCCGGGCCCAGCGGCACCACGTACAGCACCTGTCGGGCCGAGTCGGTGAAGTAGACGGCCCGCTTGGTGATCACCAGGTCGTTGACGAAGCTGCCCGGCTCGTCGGTGAACTGGTAGTGGGCCAGTTGGGCGCCGGTGCCCGCGTCGTACACGCTGGCGCCGCCGCCGGAGAAGTCGGCGGTCCACAGCCGGCCCTGCTGGTCGAGCTTGAGGCCGGCCTTGTCCTTGCCCGGCACACCCGGGATCAGCACCGAGCCGCGCCCTGTGCGTAAGTCACCCCGCCAGATCGCACCGTCCAAAATGGACCCTACATACACGGTGGTGCCCCGACCGATCGTCAGGCCCTCCGGGGTGAACCCGTCGGGTAGGGCGATCCGGGCCGGAAACGGCTTCGCCGGATGAGCGGTCGCCGGTGAGCCGACCGTGACCAGGGTCGCGGCCGCCACCAGGGGAACGACCAGAAGAGAGAACAGCTTGCGCAAGGAACACCGCCTGACGTCGTCGTGGAATTTTCCACTGAGGAATGTGACGTCCTAGGAACACCCTGGGCGGCTCGAAAGGTTGACTCGCGGATCAGTTTTGTTGGCGTCACGACCGATCGGCGGCGTACCGGGCCAACGAGGCGACCTGGGCCGGGTTCAGCGACGGACGGACCCGGCGACGTGCCGTGGCCACGTGCGCGGCGGTGACGGTGGCGGCGGTCAACGACTCACGCATCGCGGCGAGCGCCGCCTCCCGGACCAGCGCCGCGCAGTCGGCCGCGGAAAAGTCGTCCAGTTCCCCGCCGAGCGCGGCCAGATCGACGTCCGGGGCCAGCGGCACGTTTCGGGACGAGGCTCGCAGGATCTCCGCGCGGGCCGCCCCGTCCGGCGGCGGCACGTAGACCAGCCGCTCCAACCGGCCCGGCCGCAGCAGCGCCGGGTCGACCAGGTCCGGACGGTTCGTCGCGCCGACCACCACCACGTTGCGCAGCGTCTCCACCCCGTCCAGCTCGGTGAGCAGCGCGGCGACCACCCGGTCCGTGGTGCCCCCGTCGCTGGCCTGACCGCGGACCGGCGCCAGCGCGTCCACCTCGTCCAGGAAGATCAGCGCGGGAGCCGCCTCCCGGGCCCGACGGAACAGCTCGCGAACGGCGCGTTCGCTCTCGCCCACCCACTTGGAGAGCAACTCCGCGCCCTTCACCGAGAGCACGTTCGCCCGCCCCGACCCGGCCAGGGCCGTGACCAGGTACGTCTTGCCGCAGCCGGGCGGCCCGTAGAGCAGCACGCCGCGCGGCGGCTGTACGCCGAGGCGAGCGAAGGTGTCCGGGTAGGTCAGCGGCCAGAGCACCGACTCGGTCAGCGTCTGCTTGACCTCGACCAGGTCACCCACGTCGTCGAGGGTCACCGAGGCCAACTCCAGGGTGGAGGCGGCCATCGTGGTCGGCCGGACCACCTCCAGGGCGGCGGTGAAGTCGGCCATCGACACGGTCGGCGTCTCGGCCGCCTTCTGCCGCAGCGCCGCCCGTACCCCGGCCTCCCGGACCAGCGCCGCCAGGTCCGCGGCCACGAACCCGGGGGTACGGCCGGCCACCTCGTCCAGTCGGACGTCGTCGGCCAGCGGCACCTGCCGGGTCAGCACGGTGAGCTGCTCGCGGCGCAGCGCCGGGTCGGGTAGCGGGATGCTGATCCGCAGCGACAGCAGGTCCGGCGCGCGCAGGGCCGGGTCGACCGCCTCCGGCCGGCCGGTGGTGCAGACCACGGCGACGCCGGCCCGGACGGCCTCCGCGAGCACCTGCCGGAACACCGTGGCCACCGGGCCGGGCTCGTCCGCCGGGGCGAGCGACTCCACGTCGGTGACCAGCAACACCGCCGGCCCGCCGGCCCGGACCGCCGTCGCCACGGCACGCAGCCGATCGGCGGCGGCCTGGTTGGCCAGCGCGGCCACCTCGGGCGCCCAGAGCGGGTGTACGCGGGCACCGACCCGGGCCGCAACCGCCCGGACCAGCGCCGACTTCCCGGAGCCGGCAGGCCCGCTGAGCAGCACTCCCAGCGAGATGGTGGTGCCCAGCCGGCCCAGCACCTCTCGGTGGTGGAAGCCGAGGTCGAGCAGCTCGGTCAGCTCCTCGGCCTGGGCCCGCAGGCCGGGCAGCTCATCCACGTCGGGCGCATCGTCGTTCGTCCAGTCCGCCGCCGCATCCGCCGGAGCCGCAGCGGCCGGCCGGTGCCCGCCGGCATCCGCGAGGGGCCGCTCCGCCGGGGTGAGCCGGCCGGGGGCGGAGCCGTGGGTGGTCGGGCCGTGCTCCCAGCCGACCAGCGTGTCCATGGTGACCAGCGCGCCAGCGGCCGGCTCGACCGCGACAACGGTGAGCAGGGTGCTGGTCCAGGCGAACCCGACCGTGTTGGCGAGGCTGCGCCGGGCCGCCTCGATCAGGCCGCGCACCGAGGCGTCCGGCAGCACGTCCTGCGGCAACAGCGACACGTCGTCGCCGGCGGTGACCACCTTGCCCAGCAGGGCGAGCCGGAGCATCTCCGGGCTGACCGCCGCGACCACCTCCACCGGCCCGGCCAGGGTGACCCGGCTCGCCGGGGCCAGGGGTACCGGGGTCACCCGCACCTGACCGCCGTCGCGGAGGCCGAGGTTGCCCAGCGTCAGGTCGTCGGCGTACAGGAGGGCGGTGCTCGCTCCCGGCTCCGCCGCCGCCACGATCCCGGCCGTCTCCCGGCGGCCGGCCAGCCGGACCGGGTCGCCGGGGCGCAGCCCCAGCGCGGTCAGCGCCTCCGGGTGCAGCCGCACGATGCCCCGGCGGGCATCCAGCGCCGCCGGCCGCAGGCTCGCGGTCAGGGTCAGGTCGGGTTGCGCCACCGCCCGACCGTACGCGCCGGCCGCCAGCCCCGCTGGTCAGCGCCGGGGATCAAGCTCGTTCAACAGCGACGGGTCCCGCCGGATCAGCTCGGCCAGCCGGGCCGCCGGGTCGGCGGTCAGCCCGTCCGGGCCGGGTGCCCAGGCCGGCACCGTCCGGCCGGACAGTGGCCAGGCCGGCGGTGGTTCCGGCGGGGGCGCCGACAGCTCCGGGCCGACCGTGACGTCCGGGCCGTCCCAGGAGACCCGCAGCGGGTACGTCCGCCCGGCGTGCTCGACGCGGACGGTCACCGCCAGCCCCGGGTGGGCGCCGACGATTTGCCGTACCGCCTCGGCCACCTCCTCGACCGGACCCCACCCGGCCACCTCACCGGGGGTGTCCCGCCCGGCGTGCCGGGCGTCGTGCCGGCCCGGTCCGGCGTTGCGGGTGTCGGTGCGGCCGCTTCCGGACTGAGCCGGCCCATCGACCTGATCCGGTGGTGGTGTGCTGTCGTCACGGTCGGCGGCCAGCCGGCGCAGCGCCTCCTCGCGCCGGGCCAGCCGGGCCAGCGTTTCGTCCAGGTCGCCCCTCACCAGATCACCCCTTCCCGCCCACGGCCGGAGCCGGTCGGCTCAGGCCCTCCTGTCCCGGGTGGCCCGTTCCAGCGCACGGTCCAGGACGACCAGCAGGGCGTCCCGTACCGAAAGCCGGTCCCGGGCATCGAACTGGACCAGGGGAACATGCTCCCCGATGGCCAGCGCCCACCGGATCTCGCCGAGCTCCAGGGCCAGCCGCCCGTCGAAAGCGTTGACCCCGACCACGAACGGCAGCCCGGCCCGCTCGAAGAAGTCGATCGCCGGGAAGCAGTCGTCCAGCCGGGCGCTGTCAACCACCACCAGGGCGCCGAGCGCACCCCGGGCCAGGTCGTCCCACATGAAGCCGAACCGGGTCTGCCCCGGCGTACCGAACAGGTAAAGCTTGAGGCTGCGGTCGATGGTTACGCAACCGAAGTCCATCGCCACCGTGGTCGTCGTCTTGTGCGAACGGACGCCCGGGTCGTCCACGCCGATCCCGGCGCTGGTCATCTCGGCCTCGGTGGTCAGCGGCGCGATCTCGGAGATCGCGCCGACCGTGGTGGTCTTACCCACGCCGAACCCGCCGGCAATCAGAATCTTGACCGGGATCGGTGGCGCGGCAGGAGGCCGGTTGGCCGGTGCCGGTGCCGGCGCCGACCCCGTACCGGCCAGTGGCTGGTACGGCGGCGGTGGCGCGGGCAGCGGCTGGCCGGTGCGTCCGAGCGCGGGACCGGTGGTCGGCGAGGTGCCGTAGCGGGCAGCGGCGCTGTTGCCGGCGGGCCCACCGAGCGGGGCGACCGGCCATTCAGGAGATCGCACGGAGTCCATCAATCACTCGCAGGATGAGGTTGGGGTCGAAGGCACCGTCGGCGTCCGTGACGTGCACGTCCAGGTGCCCGGCTGCCCGCAGGTCGCCGACCAGGACCCGGGTCACGCCGAAGTGCAGCCGGGTCCGGGCCGAGAGCTCGGCCACCGAGATCGGCTCGGTGCAGAGCGCGATGATCGCCTGGAGCTCCGGCGCCAGCAGGACGCCCGGCGGGCCGGTCCACCAGCCGCTGTCCGCGCGGACGGTCACCTGCGTCTCCAGGCCGATCGCCGGGTCCGCGCCGGCAACCCGTCCGGAGGTGAGCACGAACGGCCGGGGACCGCCCGGCCGGTCATCGCCGGATTCCGGCTCGGGCAGCGCCGTTGCCGCCGACGCGCCGCCCCCGGACGGGGGCGTACGCAGGTAGGGGCGGATCCGGACACCGGATTCCGGGTCCGGATCCTCGCCGGCGACGTCGGGGATCACTGCTGGACGGCGTTCTTCAGCTCGACGATCAGCCGCGGGGTGAGGGCGCCACCGGCCCGTCCGGCGAAGAGCGTCATCTCGTACGCGACGGTACCCAGGTTCGCCGACCGGTCGGCGACCACGCCGAGGACTGATCCGCTGCTGATCGCGCTGATCAGGAGGTAGCCGTCGGCCATGTCGACGATCACCCGGTTGAGGCCGCCGAGCGCGTACCAGCTGGCCGCGCCGCCGGCGAGGCTGGTCATGCCGGAGACCACGGCGGCCAGCCGCTCCGCGTTGGACCGGTCCTTGATCGCCGACATGGCCATCAGCAACCCGTCCGAGGAGACCGCGATCGCCTCCAGCACGCCGGCCGTGCTGGAGGTGAAGGAGTCCAGGAGCCAGTTGAACGTGCGCGCCTCCGGGCTGAGATCCCCGACGGCGCCGGACGGGCTCTGGTGGTCGACATTGTCGTGCAGGAAGGGGCTGGTCACCGTGATGATCCTTCTTCGTTCCGACGGTCTGGGCTGACTTCGCGGAGAGCACGGGCGACGCCCGCCTCGAACTCGGTGAGGAGCTTGCGGATCTCGGCCGGATCGCCGAGGTGCGGGCTGGCCGCCTGGCAGGGCGGGTCGACAGTGAGGTTCGCCCCGGGTACCCGCCGGCTCAGCAGGGGCCGGCCCGGGGTGGTCCCTGCCGAGCCGGCGGTGTCCGCGACCGTGGGGCCGAGACCGCCAGGTGTGGCGGGACGGTCGACCTTCACGCTCAGCTCGGCTCGGCGTACGCCGGCCTGAAACGCCTCGACCAGCGCGCGGGCGGCGGCCGGGTCGGCGTCGGTGGCGTCCACCGGGCCGACTGGCGCCGTGGCGGCGGGGAGGCTGGCCCCGGGCACCCGTTGCCGGACCCGTGGGCCGGTGGGCGTACCCGTCGGTTCCGGCCTCTCCGGCCCCGGCGCAGTGCGGTCCGGGTGGCCGATGCCGGCGCCGGCGATGCCCGCCCCGCCGGCCGTGCCGCGCCCCGGTCGGCGGGGCAGGCCCGAGTCGGTCGCCGGGAGGTCCACCGGGGCGGCCGGCGTCGCGGCGGAGGCGTCGGCGGGCGCGCTGATCTGCGCTGCGGAGGCAGCGGCGCCGAACGCGTCCCAGGGCCTGCCCGACTCCAGGCTGCGGGTGGCGCGGCTGAGCAGGTCCGAGTCGAAGCCGGCGGGTGCCGCGGGGGCGGCTGCCGTGAGGGACCGGGTACCCCGGCCGGTTTCGTGTGCGGTCAGCGAGCGGCGGTCCCGTTCCGGCACCGCGGCCCGGGCCACGGTGGCCCCGACCCGGTCGGCAGGGCGCAGCACCAGCGACACCGGCGGGATCTCCAACCGGGCGGTCACGCCGCCGCCGGTGGTGGCGGCCAGGTTGACCGTCCAGCCGTGGCGACGGGCCAGCCGGCCCACCACGAAGAGGCCGAGCACCTCGGTCGGAGTCAGGTCGAGCCGTTCCCGGCGGGTGAGCCGGGCGTTCTCCTCGGCCAACCGTTGCTCGGTCATGCCGATGCCCCGGTCCAGCACCGTGATCCGGGCACCGAGCCCGGACGCCTCACCGACCACCAGCACCCGGGTGTGCGGCGGGGAGAAGACGGTGGCGTTCTCCATCAGCTCGGCCAGCGCGAGGACGAGGTCGCCGACCACCGCCGGTGCGGCCGAGATGCCCGCCGGCACCTGCACGTCCACCCGGGTGTAGTCCTCGATCTCGCCGAGCGCCAGCCGGACCACGTCGGCCAGCGGCACCGGTGCGGTGTGCGCGTCGGCCCCGGCGGAGCCGGAGAGCACGACCAGGCTGCCGGCGTTACGCCGTAGCCGGCTGGAGATGTGGTCGAGCCGGTAGAGGTGCTCCAGCCGGCCCGGGTCGGCCTCCTGCTGCTCCAGCCGGTCGATCAGCGCGATCTGCCGGCCCACCAGGTTCTGCGTACGCCGCCCGACGTGGCCGAACATCTGCGCCACGTTGCGCCGGCCGGCGACCTGCCGTTCGACCAGCCGGGCAGCGGTGCTCTGCACCCGGTCGAAGGCCCGAGCCAGGTCACCGATCTCGTCGCGGGCCCGGATGTCCACCGGATCCAGCCGGATCGGCTGGGCGTTCTCCGTCTCGTCGTCGGCGACCCGGACCAGCTCCGCCTCGGCGACCCGGGCGACCCGGTCCGCAGAGAGGGTGAGCCGGGTCAGCGGCCTGGCCACCGTCCGGGCGACGACCGCACTGAGCAGGACGACCATCGCCAGGATCAGCGCCGCCGCGCCGCCGACCAGGTACGCGGCGGTCAGCGCCCGCCGCTGTTCGGCGGTCACCTCGGCGAGTACGTCGGCGACCAGCTTCTTCTCCACGAACTGGCCGAGCCGGATCATCGAGCGGACGGACGGGAAGAGCGCGTCCAGCGGCACGTCACGGATCGCGTCGGCCGGGTCGCGGGCGCTGGTGACCAGGAAGTCGGGGCTGGTACGTGCGGCCACCGCCACGTCGTTGAGCCGTGCCACCTCCAGCTGCTCGGGCGTGATCAGGCTGCGGAAGCGCTGGCTGTCCACCTGGAGGGCGGCCATGCAGGCCACGTACCCGGCGCTGGCCTGCGGGCTGTCGGTCGCCTTGACCAGCACGATCAGGGTGGCGCAGGCGCCCAGCCCCTCGTCGGCGCGCAGCAGCCCGTCCAGGGCCAGCACCTGGCGGCCCGGCTGCGTGTCGGTGTCCACGCTGAACGGCAGCCGAAGCGAGTCGATCATTCCCCGGTTGACCGGGCCGAACGCGTCCATCACCTGGATCGGGCTCGCTGACCGGGCGAGCACGGCGGTCCGCAGGTCGATGAGGCTGGACACCCCGTACAGGGCGTGGTCGACCCGGTCGGTCAGCGCGTCGCTCCCCCCGGCCCGTAGGTCGGCGACCCGGTCGTCCACATCGGCGGTCTTGCGGACCAGTTCGGCGCGTTCCACCCGGCCGAGCAGGAAGCCCACCGAGAGGATGCGTTCCTGCTGGAGGTCCTGCACCAGGCTGCCGACCCGGCTGGCGAGCCGCACCCGCTCGGCGATGTCGTCGGCGCGCTGCGCAGCGGCCACCCGCTCGAGCACCACGGGCACCGCGAGGCCGACCATGCTGAGCAGGGGGATCAGAACGAGCAGCGCGAGCTTGCCGCGGATCCGGAGCCTACCGAGCAGCATCGAACGCCCCCCACTGGGCGGATTCCGGGTCCCGGGTCGCGCCGACCGGTTGCAGCGGCCGTGGGTCGCCGGGTCGGCCGGCGCTGACCGCCGGCTGCCAGAAACCGCCGGACGGAGGGGTGCCGGGGCTCTCCGCGCCCGCTGCGGTCATGGCGGCCCGGCGACGGGCCCGACGGCTGGCCGCGATGAGGAGCGCTGCGAGCCAACCCAGCAGCAGCGCGGCGGCCACCCCGGCCCCGGCGGTCAGCCAGCGGTCCCGGTCCAGCCCGTCGATCCGCTCGGCCAGCAGGGCGTCCAGCTCACTGAGGATGACCGGCTGGAGCTGGAGGGCGGCGGTGTGCGCATCGAGCCGGGCGGCGGCCAGCCGACCCGGGTCCACCGTGCCGGTGCCGGCGGCCGGGGCGGAGTACGCGGCCAGCGCCTCCACCGAGCGCTGGTAGGTGTCCAGTGGGGTCAGCACGTTCGCACCCAGGTCGGTGCTCTCCGAGCTGTCCACCGCGGCGCGCAGGTTGTCGACCAGGTCGGCGGCGGGGGCCAGGGCGGCCACCCGCAGGCCGGTCAGCTCGATCAGGCTGCGGGTCTGCTCGGCGGCCGGGCGGCGAGCGGCGAGCGTGCCCAGGTCGGCGAGCCGGCCGGCGGCCACCACAGCCTCGGGCAGCTCCTGGCCGGCGCTGTCCTGGAGGGAGAAGGAGTCGGCCCCCGGGTCGCGCACCAGCCCGGAGCTTTCCCGGACCTTGCGGTGCAGGGCCAACAGCAGGTCGGTGACCTCGCCGTACGCGGTGTAGGCGGACTCGGGGTCGGTGGGGCTGCGGTCCTGCAAGGCTTCCAGTCTGGCCCGCAGCCCGGCCCAGCGTTCCTGGCTGCGCAGCTCGGCGCCGATCCGAGCGTCCACCTCGGCGGCGTCCTCGACCGTGCGGGTCAGCGCCTCCCTGGAGACTGGGCGGCCGCTGACGGCGGCGGACTGGGCGTCGACCAGCGCGCCCGTGACCGGGGCGAGGGCGCGGAGATACTGCACGCCGAGCCGTTCCCGGGCGGCCAGATCCCGGTCGTCGCTGGTCTGCCGCCAGGTCTGGGTGAGGAGCAGACCCACCGGTGCCAGCAGCGCCGTGATGAGCAGCAGCGGCAGCAGTCGACCCAACATGGACGGCCTTCGACGGACCCGCGGCGCGGGGACTGTCATGTGTGTCTCCTCCGGCGGTGGGCGCGGTGTCGGGTTTCGCCGATGAGTCCCGTGCACCGGACCGGAAAACTAACCGAACCTTCCGGTGGCCAACCCGTCGTCGGTGAGTCGGGTTTGCGTCAGTTCGAGCGATGTCACTGTTCGTCCGTGTTGCCGGCACGCTGCGTCCCGTCGACGGGTGTGACATGAAGGGATCGAGGTGGATATCCGCCGAAGATCGGAATTCACGGGATGCGAACTCAACTCACTGTGCCGCGTCGCACGGTGGGCGGTCGCATCCCGTCCGGTCGCCGATCGGGGCAACCGGACGGACGTACGGCGGATCTCAGCCAACGCTCAGCCTGTGGCCCGTACCGTGTGCCGCATGAGATCGCCGTCGCCGGCCGCGTGGTTCCGGCGTGCCCTGCCCACCCGCCGCCGCGCGATCGCCGCAGCGACGGTCGTCGTGCTGTTGGCGGCCGTCGTGACCTGGGCGGTGTGGCCGCAGGGATCGGGTGTGCGCACCGAGAGCGCGATGCTCACCGTCCGCTCCGGGCCGGCCGGCGACCAGCCTGTCGACCTGGACACCACCTTCTACCTGCCGGCCGACGCGTCGTCCGGCCGGAAGGTGCCGGCGGTGTTGCTGGCGCACGGGTTCGGCGGCACCAAGGAGTCGGTACGGTCCGACGCCGAGGAGTTCGCCGGGCGCGGTTACGCGGTGCTCACCTGGACGGCGCGGGGCTTCGGCCGCAGCGGTGGCGAGATCCACCTGGACAGCCCCGACTACGAGGTACGTGACGCCGAGCGGCTGCTGGACTGGCTGGCCGCCCGGCCGGAGGTGCGCACCGACGCCGCTGGCGACCCGAAGGTCGGTGTGGTCGGCGGCTCGTACGGCGGTGGGTTGGCGCTGCTGCTGGCCGCCCAGGACGATCGGGTCGACGCGATCGTTCCCATGATCACCTGGAACGACCTGTCCCGGGCGTTCCTGCCGGAGAGCACCGGCGGGGCGCCGACCGAGGGCGTGTTCAAGAAGGGGTGGGCCGGCCTCTTCTTCGGCGGGGGCGGCAACGTGGGCACCGGCCCGGCCGGGATCTCCGGCGGGGCCGCCGCCCAGCCGCAGGGCGCACCGGCCTCCGCCGGCCCGCCCAGCCCGGATCCGGGCGCCGGCCCGGGCACGGGTCCCGGTGGCGCCCCGGCCGGCGCTGCCGACCCGTCCTGCGGCCGCTTCGCTGCCGACGTGTGCGCCGCGTACCTGCGGATCGCCACCACCGGGCAGGCCGACCAGGCCGCCGTGGACCTGCTGCGCCGCTCCAGCCCGGCGGGCGTGCTGGACCGGATCACGGCACCCACCCTGCTGGTGCAGGGCGAGGCGGACACCCTCTTCCCGCTCGGCGAGGCGGACGCCAACGCGCGGGGCATCGCCGCCGCCGGCACCCCGGTGCGGGTCGCCTGGTTCACCGGCGGGCACGACGGCGGCGCGGGCCCCCGCTCGGACTCGGACCGGGTGAAGTTCCTGACCGTCCAGTGGCTCGACCACTACGTCAAGGGCGAGGGCGATGCGCCCGGCGACGACTTCACCTGGTCGCGGATCGCCGGCTTCGACGCGCTCGACCGGGGGCTGGTCGCCACCGGCTTCCGTCGCGCCGACTATCCGGGCCTGACCGGCAGCAGCCGCCGGGAGGTGGCGGTCGCCGGTCCGGCGCAGCCGATCGCGAACCCGCCGAACGGCAACCCGGCCGCCATCTCCTCGATCCCGTTCGCCGGTGGGCTCGCGTCGCTGCTGGACGGGGTGGCCGGCGACGTTCCCGGCCAGCACGCCCGGTTCGAGTCGGCACCGCTGACCGAGGCCGTGGATGTGGCGGGCGCGCCCACCGTCAGCCTGCGCGCCGCGTCGCCGACCGGCGAGGCGGTGCTCTTCGTCAAGCTCTACGACGTCGACCCGGACGGCGCGGCCACGCTGCAGAACGGGCTGGTCGCCCCGGTTCGGCTCACCGGCCTGCCGCAGCGGGTGCAGGACGCCCGCCCGGTCACCGTGACGCTGCCCGGGATCGTCCGCCGGGTGGAGGCCGGGCACCGGCTGCGGCTGGTGGTGGCCAGCTCCGACCAGGCGTACACCACACCGGCCCAGCCCACCGTCTACACGGTGGCGGCGGACGGCGCGGTCAGCCTGCCCACGATCAGCGGCGAGCCGATCCCCACCGCGGCGATCATCTGGCGTTGGGTCCTCGCCGGCCTGCTCGCCGCCATCGCGATCGGCCTCGTCGTGGTCGTCGCCGTGGTCCGGCGCCGGCACCGTCGACAGGACCGCTCGGTGCATCCGGAGTACGCGGACACGCCGCTGGCCGTGCGGCGGCTGCGCAAGGAGTACGCGGACGGCTTCGTCGCGGTGTCGAACGTGGACTTCGAGGTGCACCCGGGTCAGGTGGTGGGCCTGCTCGGGCCGAACGGCGCGGGCAAGACCACCACGCTGCGGGTGCTGATGGGGCTGACCCAGCCGACTGCCGGGGAGATCTACGTCTTCGGCCGCCGACTGGTGCCCGGCTCGCCGGTGCTCTCCCGGATCGGCGCGCTGGTGGAGGGGCCCGGCTTCCTGCCGCACCTGTCCGGCCTGGACAACCTGAAGGCGTACTGGCGGGCCACCGGGCGACCGGCGGCGGACGCGCACTTCGACGCGGCGCTGGAGATCGCCGGGCTGGGCGACTCGGTGCACCGGAAGATCAAGAACTACAGCCACGGGATGCGCCAGCGACTGGCCATCGCCCAGGCCATGCTCGGCCTGCCGGAGCTGCTGGTGTTGGACGAGCCGACCGACGGGCTCGACCCGCCGCAGATCGCCGAGATGCGCCGAGTCCTCCAGCAGTACGCCACGGACGGTCGTGCGGTGCTGGTCTCCAGCCACCTGCTGGCCGAGGTGGAGCAGACCTGTACGCACGCGGTGGTGGTGAACAAGGGCCGGATCGTGGCATCCGGACCGGTGGAGGAGATCGTGGGCGAGTCCCCGAGCGTGCTCTTCGACGTCACCGATCCGGTGGCGGCGCGGGCGGTGCTGGACCGGCTGCACGGGGTCCGGGTGCTGCCGGAGAGCGACGGCCAGTTGGTGGTCGACACCAACGGCACGGCCCGCAGCGAGGTGGTGGCCGAGCTGGTGCGCGCCGGCATCGGGGTGGACCGGGTGGTGCCCCGACGGCGCCTGGAGGACGCGTTCCTCGCCTTGGTGGGCGAAAACTCTCGGGGAAGCGGTGACCGGTGATGGCTGGCTCTTCCGTCGAGGCGCCGATGGGCGTCACCGATCCGGCCGGTGCGGCCCGGGGCTACCGGCCGTCGGCCACCATGCCGTTCGGCGCGGAGTTCCGCCGCCAGGCGTCCCGACGGCGAACCCAGTTGGCGCTCGGGTTCATGGTGCTGCTGCCGCTGGTCATCCTGGTCGCCTTCCAGTTCAACTCCGGTGGCGACGACGACAACGGCAACAACGAGTTCGCCAGCCTGGTCGACCTGGCCACTGCTGGCGGGCTCAACTTCACCCTGTTCTCGATCTTCGTGTCGGCGTCGTTCCTGCTGGTGGTGGTCGTGGCGCTGTTCTGCGGCGATACGGTGGCCAGCGAGGCGAGCTGGGGCAGCCTGCGTTACCTGCTGGCGATCCCGGTGCCCCGGGCTCGGCTGCTCACCGTGAAGCTGGTGGTCGCGCTCGCGTACTCGGGGCTGGCCCTGCTGTTGCTGGCCGGCACCGCGCTGGTCGCCGGCACCCTGCGGTACGGCTGGTCGCCGCTGCGCAGCACGGTCGCCGCGGAGCTGGAGCCGGCCGAGGGGCTGCTCCGGCTGCTGGCGGTGCTTGGCTACCTGGCGGTCGTCCTGCTGGTGGTGGCCGGGCTGGCGTTCCTGCTGTCGGTGACGACGGACGCCGCGCTGGGCGCGGTGGGCGGCGCGGTGCTGCTCTGGATCCTGTCCAGCATCCTGGACCAGATCACCGCGCTCGGTGCGCTGCGCGACTTCCTGCCCACCCACTTCAGCACCGCCTGGCTGGGGCTGCTCTCCACCCCGGTGCAGACCGACGACGTGGTACGCGGCTGTATCTCGGCGATCAGCTACGCGACCCTGTTCTGGGGGCTGGCGTTCTGGCGCTTCACCCGCAAGGACATCACCTCGTAGCCGGCTGACCTCACAGCCGGATGTCGGGCGGGCTCACCGACGACGGCACCGCGCTCGGCGCCGGCGGCTGAGCCGGCTGCGTCGGCACCGGCGCGGGCGGGTCGGCCTTCTTCCAGGCGCTGACGCCGATCCGGCCGGTGTTGCCCACGTCGATCGGGCCGTCCGGGTCGACGTCCTCGACCGGCTGCCCGGCGGTGGGTGCGACCAGCAGGTACGCCCCGTTGGTGGCCGGCACGGTCGAGTCGGTGACGAGGTTGCGCCAGAGGACGGTGGCGACGGCGCGTTCACCCTTCTGCAGCGTGAACTGCTGGGGCGGATGGTCGAACCCCGGGGTGATCTCCTTCGCCCCGGGCACCACCCGCAGGGTGATCGGCTCGCGCTGCTCGTCCAGCACGCGCAGCGCCGGATACCCCTTCAATCGGTACGGCTGGTCGCCGCAGTTGACCAGCTCCAGCCCGAGGGCGCGCAATCCCATGGCGGCGTCCGACCCCCTCGTCCGGACCCGGAGGCCCGACTCCGGGCACCAGAACGGCGGGCTGACGTACGCCGACGGCGTCGGGCTGGGCGTGGCCGTGACCCCGGGCAGCCGGCTCGGGCCATCCCCCGCCTGGCCTCGATGGTCGGCGGGAGCACAGGCGCCGAGCACGAGAGCCATCGCGAGCGCCACGCCGGTCCGTCGCCGCGCTGCCGCGCCGTGCAAGGTCATCCGTTGATCCTCGCCCACGCGAGCTTCCGACCGCCGCCCGGCCCTCTGGATCTCATCGGCTCCCGCATCGACTCCCGCATCGCGCCCCCGGCCTCGCGCCGGCCTCGCGCCCCCGGCCTCGCGCCGGCCTCGCGCCCCCGGCCTCGCGCCGGCCTCGCGCCCCGGCCTCGCGCCCCGGCCTCGCGCCGGCCTCGCGCCCCGGCCGCGCCCCGGGCTCGCGCCCCGGCTTCGCGCCCCGGCTTCGCGCCCCGGCTTCGTGCCCCGGCTTCGCGCCCCGGGCTCGCGGCCCCGGGCTCGCGCCCCGGCCTGCCGGCCCGCCGGCCCGGCCTGCCGGTTGCTGACCCTGTCGAGCTGCCCCATATTTGGACCATCGCCGCGAGGGCTGCGCGGCGACCAGTCACCTGACCGGTTCTGCCGGGCTGGCTGCTCTGCTGGGGCGGCTGCTCTGCTGTGCCGGGCTGGCTGCTGTGCCGGGCTGGGGGCGCGAGGCTGGGCGGTTGCTGTGCTGGGCTGGCTGCTCTGCCTGGCTGCTGTGCCGGGCGAGTGTTGTGCTGGGGCGGCTGCTCTGCCGCCGCTCCCTCTCGGCACGGACCTGACGAGGGCTTCCGGGTGCCTCTGGAGCTGAATGGTTGGGGACATCGCTCGTCCGCGTGTAGCGGCCGGCGGTCATTGACCCGGCACGCGGCCGGCATGCTGAGGCAAGCGCACAATCCGGCACCGAGCGGTGGTAACGCCGACGTCCAACCCTGCCCCATATCTGGGGCAGCTCGACAGGGCGTGCAGGCAGTCCGTTACTCCCGACCGCCGGGCTCGTCAGCCCGCCGTCACGTCGCGTCGCCAGCGGTGCCGGCCGCTCTCAGGCTGGCTCGGGGCGGCTCGGGGCGGCTCGGGGCGGCGCGGCTCGGGGCGGGCGGGGCGGGGGTGAGGACGGCGTTCAGGAGGCCGGGGTAGAGGCGCTCCAGCTCGTCTCGCCGGAGGCGGACGTAGCGGCTGGTGCCGGCGGCCCGGGTGCGGGTCAGGCCGGCCTCGCGCAGCACCTTGAGGTGGTGGCTGCGGGTCGCCTTGGAGACGCCGAACTCGAAGGTGTTGCAGGCGAACTCGCCGCCCTCGGCGAGCGCCCGGACGATCTGTAGCCGCACGTCGTCGGCGAGTGCGGCCAGCACGGTGGTGACCGGTACGGCGGTCAGGTCGGGTTCGTGCGGCTCCATGTGACCAGTGTAACCGTTGTTCGACAACCGTCGAACAAGTCCCTAGGGTCGGTGTCGCTGGTTCGACGATTCTCGAACATTGGAGCTGACGATGCGTCCCCGTTCCGCCGCCTATCCGCTTCTCGCCGTGCTCAGCTGGGGAGTGATGTTCCCGGTCCTGGCCAGCGCGCTGACCCGGGTTGATCCGCTCAACCTGACCACCGCCCGCTACCTGCTGGCCGCCCTCATCCTGGTCGCCATCCTGCTGCTCCGCGAGGGTGCCGGCGCGCTGCGGCTCGGCGGCCGGGCCGTCGAGGTGGCGGTGCTCGGTGTGGTCGGCTTCGCCGGCTTCAACGTGCTCACCAACCTGGCGCTGGAGCACGCCGCCCCGCAGCAGATCGCCCTCTTCGTGGCCACCACCCCGGTGATCACCCAACTGGTCCGCTGGGCCCGCGACGGCGTACGCCCGAAGCCCCTCCTGCTGGCCCTCTCCCTGGTGGCGCTCCTCGGCGTCGGCCTGGTGATCACCCGCGGGAGCCTGACCGGGCTCGGTCAGTTCGGCCTCGGCGGGCTGATGATGATCGGCGCGGTGCTCGGCTGGGCGATCTACACCCACGGCGCCAGCCAGTTCGGCACCTGGTCGCCGCTGCGGTACACCACGCTGACCGCGCTCGCCGGCACGGCCGCCATGCTCGCCGCGAGCGTGCTCGCCGACGGCATCGGATGGCAGCACGCGCCGGCCGCCGCCGACCTCGTGGCGGTCGCCCCGCAGTTGGCGTACGCCGTGATCATGGGCGCGGTGATCGCGGTGCTGGCCTGGAACACCGGCGTGCAGCGGCTCGGAGCCGCCAACGCCGCCCTGTTCATGAACCTGGTGCCGGTGACCACCTTCACGGTGCAGATCGTCCGCGGCTACCGACCGGAGCCGATCGAACTGGTCGGGGCCGCGATCACCATCGCCGCCCTGATCGCCGCGAACCTCGCCACCCGGGCTCGGACCGTGACCCCGTCGCTGCCCCAACCAACTGCGGTGACCGACCCGGTCGCGGTGGTCGACCCGGTGGCGGTGGCCAACCGCTGACCCACCCACTGGGATCTGCGGTGGAGGCGGCGCCCGGCGTTGCCTAGACTCGACGGCACAACTGAATACCTCATCCAGAGGGGCTGAGGGATACGGCCCGACGACGCCCCGGCAACCACCCCGCGCGCTCACCGCTGAGCGACCTGCGGGGCAGGTGCCAATTCCGTCCCCGCCGCACCGTGCGGTGTGGGGAAAGATGAGAGGACTCCTCGACATGACGTCGACGCTCGCCACCCCTGGCATCGACACCTCCTCCAGCCCCGCCCGAGCCCTGGTGTGCCGCGCCTGTTCGGCCCGCTACCCGCTCGCCGCCCAGCACGCCTGTTACGAGTGTTTCGGCCCGCTGGAGGTCGACTACGACACCGCCGCCCTGGCCGCCGTCACCCGTGAGCAGATCGAGGCCGGCCCGAACAACATCTGGCGGTACGCCGCGCTGCTGCCCGCCGGTCAGGACCCGTCCACCCGGGTGACCCTCGACCCGGGGCTCACCCCGCTGGTGGCGGCCCCGCACCTGGCCGCCGAGCTGGGCATCACCGCGCCGCTCTGGGTCAAGGACGACAGCGCCAACCCGACCCACTCGTTCAAGGACCGGGTCGTCTCGGTGGCGCTCACCGCCGCCCGCGCGCTCGGCTTCAGCCGGTTCGCCTGCGCCTCCACCGGCAACCTGGCCAACTCGGTGGCCGCGCACGCCGCCCGGGCCGGGGTGCCCTCGGTGGTCTTCATCCCCAGTGACCTGGAGCAGGGCAAGGTCATCACCACCGCGGTCTACGGCGGCGACCTGGTCGCCATCGACGGCTCGTACGACGACGTGAACCGGCTCTGCGGCGAGTTGGTGGAGACCGACGAGTTCGAGGACACGGCGTTCGTCAACGTCAACGTCCGGCCGTACTACGCGGAGGGCTCCAAGACCCTCGGCTACGAGGTGGCTGAGCAGTTGGGCTGGCGGATCCCGGCCCAGGTGGTCATCCCGATGGCCAGCGGCGAGCTGCTCACCAAGATTGACAAGGCGTTCTCCGAGCTGGTCGAGATCGGGCTGGTCGAGGCGCCGGCCGGCGGCTGGAAGGTCTTCGGTGCCCAGTCCGCAGGCTGCAACCCGATCGCCACCGCCCTGCACGCCGATACCGACACGATCACCCCGGTCAAGCCCACCGGCATCGCCAAGTCGCTGAACATCGGCGACCCGGCCGCCGGCCTCTACGCCCTGGAGGCGGTCCGCCGCACCGACGGTTGGATGGAGTACGCCGACGACGACGAGATCCGCGCCGGCATCCGGCAGTTGGCCCGTACCACCGGCGTCTTCGCGGAGACCGCCGGTGGGGTCACCGTGGCGGTGCTGCGCAAGCTGGTCGAGTCCGGTCGGCTCGACCCGACGGCGGAGACCGTGGTGTTCAACACCGGCGAGGGGCTGAAGACCATCGATGCGGTAGCCGGCCAGGTCGGCCCGACCCACCACATCAAGCCGTCCCTCCGTGCCGCCCGAGACGCCGGCCTCCTGGGCTGATCAGCCCCGCCCACCCCGCCCCGCCCCGCGCCGGAGGGGTGGGCGTGCAGGGTCGGGCGGGGGATAGGGGATCGCCCGGACGGGGGATCGGGCCGATCCGCCGGGTAACTGGCTTTTCGCAGTGAGTGTGGAAAACCCACCGCTCTGGACTTGACGGCAGGAACCGGACGGCGCAAGATGCTCCCTGCGGGAGGGCATTTCGCCGGAGACTTTTGAAGTTCTTGCGACCCAGCGCCGGAGGCGTTGTGCGAGTGTCCCTCCCGACCACGTTCGATCGGGCCAGCGATTAATTCGCTGGCCCGATCGCTTTCCCGGGGTGCACGCTCGGCGGCATGAGCATCACCATCGCGTCGTTCGACGGCGCCGACCGAGCTTCGGTCGACGAGGCGTACCGGATCGGCGCGGCGGCCAACGACGCCGATCTCCCGGACTTCCCGCCCTTCTGCCGGCGTCGCTTCGACGCGTTCTTCCACACGCCGATGCCCGGCACCGAGACGCTCTGGGCGCTGGCCCGACTGGACGGCGTACCGGCCGGCTATGTCCAGCTGGACCTGCCGCAGCTCGACAACACCGAAAACGCCACGGCCGAGCTGGTAGTGCATCCCGAGCTGCGGCGGCGGGGCGTCGGTCGGGCACTGCACGAGCACGGGGTACGCCTGCTGCGCGAGCGCGGACGCAAGCGGGTGGTCGCGATGACCGTCTCGGCGCTGCCCGACGGGCCGGCCCGGACGGTGGCGGGCGATGCGTTCGCCGCCGCGACCGGAGCCCAGTCCGCGCTGGCCGAGGTGCGTCGCCGACTCGAGGTCGGCACCATCGACCGGGTCGCGCTGCGCGCGGCGCTGGCCGAGGCGCACGCCCTAGCCGAGGGCTATCGGTCGGTCTGCTGGCAGGGTGCGACCCCGCAGGAGTACGTGGCGGACGTCGCCTACCTGGACGGCCGGCTGCTCATGGATGCGCCCATGGGAGACGTGCAGTGGGAACCGGAGCAGGTGGACGCCGAGCGGATCCGCGGCACCGAACGGGCCCTGGACGCCCGGGGTCGGCGGCGCTACAACCTCGGGGTGCTGCACGAGGAGTCCGGCCGGCTGGTCGCCTGGACGCTGCTGGACGTGGGCGCCTCCGCCGACTGGCACGCGTTCCAACAGATCACCATCGTCGACCCGGCCCACCGGGGGCACCGGCTCGGCCTGCTCGCCAAGATTGAGAACCTGCATCATCTGCTCACCCACGAGCAGGCGGTACGCGTCATCGACACCTTCAACGCGGCGAGCAACAGCTACATGGTGGCGATCAACGAGCGGCTCGGGTTCCGCCCGGTGGACTCCTGGAGCAACTGGCAGCTCACTCTCTGACGGGTATCGGCGCTACTGCTCACGGGCGCTCCTCAGGCATGATGGCGGGCATGACGGAGACCCCGCATCCCCTGTACGACAGGCACGCCGACACCCTCAACCGTGCGCTGACCGCGATCACGGAGCGGGGCTACTGGTCCGCCTATCCCGAGTCCCCCAGCCCCCGGGTGTACGGCGAGACCGCCGCCGCCGACGGCAAGGCCGCCTTCGAGGCGTACCTGGGTGGCGACTTCCCCCTCGACCAGCCGGGCACCGGCGACCGGGTCGCCACCGAGGCGAGCCCGTTCGGGGTGGAGCTGGCGGTGCGCTACCCGCACGCAGGTGTGGACCAGTTGGTCGCCGCCGCCACCGCCGCGCTGCCGGCGTGGCGCGACGCCGGCCCGCAGGCCCGGGTGGGCGTCTGCCTGGAGATCCTCGACCGGCTGCACAAGAACATCTTCGAGCTGGCCAACGCGGTGCAGTTCACCAGCGGCCAGGCGTTCGTGATGGCCTTCCAGGCGGGCGGCGCGCACGCGCTGGACCGGGCGCTGGAAGCGCTGGCGTACGCGTACGCCGAGATGACCCGGCACCCGGCGACGGCCGGGTGGGAGAAGTCCGCCGGCAAGGGTGACCCGCTGCGGATGACCAAGACGTTCCACGTGGTGCCCCGCGGGGTGGCGCTGGTGATCGGCTGCAACACCTTCCCGACCTGGAACTCGTACCCGGGGCTGTTCGCCTCGCTGGTCACCGGTAACCCGGTGATCGTCAAGCCGCACCCGCGCGCGGTGCTGCCGCTGGCCATCACCGTGAAGTACGCCCGGGAGGTGCTCGCCGAGGCCGGCTTCGACCCGAACCTGATCACGCTGGCCGCCGAGACGCCCGGCGAGAAGCTCGCCAGCGACCTGGCCCTGCACCGGGCCGTGAAGATCGTCGACTTCACCGGCTCCACCGAGTACGGCGACTGGCTGGAGACGCACGCCCGGCAGGCGGCGGTCTACACCGAGAAGGCCGGGCTGAACACGGTGGTGATCGACTCCACCGACGACTTCGCCGGCATGTGCCGCAACCTCGGTTTCACGCTGACCCTGTACAGCGGCCAGATGTGCACCACCTCGCAGAACTTCCTCATCCCGGCCGGTGGCATCGAGACCGACCAGGGGCACAAGAGCTTCGACGAGGTGGCCGGCGGGATCGCCGCGGCGGTCGGCAAGCTGACCGCCGACCCGGCCCGGGGTGTGGAGCTGACCGGTGCCATCGTCAACGACGGGGTGCTGGAGCGGCTGGCCGAGGTGACCAAGGTCGGCGAGCCGGTGCTGGAGTCGCGGGCCGTCACGCACCCGTCGTACGCCGACGCGGTGGTGCGTACCCCGACCATCGTGAAGCTGGGCGCGGACGACGCGGAGACCTACGGCCGGGAGTGGTTCGGGCCGATCTCGTTCGCCATCGCCACCGACTCCACCGCGCACAGCCTGGAACTGCTACACCGGACGGTCGGCGAGAAGGGCGCGCTCACCGCGGGGGTCTACTCCACGGACGAGGCGGTGCTGGACGCGACCGAGGCGGTGGCGGTGGAGGTCGGGGTGCACCTGTCCTGCAACCTCACCGGCGGGGTCTTCGTGAACCAGTCGGCGGCCTTCTCCGACTTCCACGGCAGCGGCGCCAACGCGGCGGCCAACTCGGCGCTGACCGACGGCGCGTACGTGGCGAATCGGTTCCGGATCGTGCAGTCGCGGCGGCCTGTCTGATCGTTGGTCTTTGGTTGCTGTTGGGGTTTCCGGGGCAGCCCACCCCGCTCCGGGCGGTCAGGCTTGATCCCTGCGCGGGGCGGGCTGCCCCGGAAACCCTCTCGGCGCACGCTAGGCGCGACGCAGCCGGCTCTTGGAAACATCACCGGGGTTCTGCCTTGGGAGGGTTCTTGGGGTTCAGGCTGGGCGTCGCATTTGGAGTTCGGTCAGCGCGGGGATGGTCGGGTGCGGGACGCGTACGCCGGTGTCGGTGAAGCCGAGCCGCTGGTAGGCCCGGTAGGCGCGGTTGTTGCCGACCACCACCTCCAGCAGCAACTCCGGCCGGCCACAGGCGCGCGACCAGGCGGCCACCTCGTCGACCAGCTCACCGAGTAGCCCCATGCCCCGCCAGGCCGGCGTGACGTAGACGGCGTAGATCACGGTCAACCCCGCCTCGTACGGCGCGGCCGTGCCCCCGGCATGCCCGACCAGCCGGCCTCCCGGGTCGGCGATGAACTGCGCGGTACCGGACCCGGTCGCGGTGGACGCGACCCGGGCGGCGTACTCGGTGTGGGAGCGGGCCGCGGCCTCGGCCACGGTCTCCAGGAAGGCCAGCGGTGCGTCGGCGAGCATCTCCAGGCGCAGCGCCCGCATCCGGGCGGCGTCCTCCGGCCGGACCCGACGGACCTTCGCCTGCCGGAGGGCGACTCCGCCCGGATCGGTGGTCATGCCCGCATGCCTATCACAGGGGTGGACGACGGTTTCGGCGTGCTCGATCGCCGCCGGACGGCCGGCGGGCTGCCCGCGCCGTGGTAGTCATGAGCGTGGATCGGGTTGATCGAAAACGAGGCCGACTTCGTGCTGTCGGAAACGGCGCCGATGCGCCCGATTTGTGGTCGTGCGCGGCCGTCACTCCTCGTGTAGCGTGCGATTTCGGTCACCTGTTTCAGCGGTAGTCATCGATCGCCGAGGCGGTGGTCCGACGGCGCCGGCCCGTGCCGCGCGCTAGGGGCATGGCACGCCGCGCAGAGTGAGGAAGTGCACCGTGGCACAGGGCACCGTGAAGTGGTTCAACGCCGAAAAGGGTTACGGCTTCATCGCCGTCGACGGCGGTCAGGACGTGTTCGTCCACTTCTCCGCGATCGAGATGGACGGCTACAAGGCGCTGGACGACGGTCAGCGGGTGGAGTTCGAGATCGCCCAGGGCCAGAAGGGTCCGCAGGCGGAGCGGGTGCGCGTCGTCGCCTGAGCGGGCACCGCCAGTAAGGCCGCCGGCCCGGGGCTGCGCCGCGCGGCTGGACCCTGGAGGATCGTGAACCGTTCCAGCCGTTGCTGAGGAGGGTTCATGTCCGACCAGCCGCCCCCGGCCGCCCCACCACCGGGTCAGCCCGACCCGTCCGGTCCGCCGCCCGGTGGTGACCCGACCGCGCCCGGTGCCGCTGGGCTCCCGCCCGGGGGCACCCCGCCCGGCTGGGATCCGACCGCGCTGCCCGCTTCGGCTGGAGGCCCGCCGCCGGGCAGTCCGCCCGGCTGGGATCCGACCGTGCCTGCTTGGGGGCCGCCACCGGGCGCGCCGCCGCAGGGCTGGGTGTTCCCGCCCACCGGCGGCTACCCGATCGGCTCCGGGCCGTACGGCGGGCAGCACTGGTATCCCGGGCCACCGGCCGCCGGGTGGTACCCGCCCGGCATCGACCCGTCCGACCGGCTGGTCACGCCGCCCGGCGCCGGGCTGGGCGGTTGGTTCAACCGGTGCCTGGGTGCGCTCCAGCGCGGTTGGCGGTTGCTGCTGCCCATCCTGCTGCTCACCCAGGTGCTGCCGGCGGCGGTGCTGTCGGTGCTCTCGCTCGGGCTGGATCCGACCGCGGAGTGGGACACGAACGCCGTCGACGAGTCGACCTCGCTGCCCGACAACTTCTTCACCGACCTGGCGTCCTTGTTCCTGGTGATCATCGTCGGCAGCGTGCTGATCGGGTTGGTGCAGTCCGTGGGCTGGGCCGCCGGCAGTTGGGTGATCACCCGTCAGGCGGCCGGTGGGCCGGTGAGTTTGGGTGAGGCGCTGCGCTACGGCCTGCGCCGGGCGCTCGGGCTCTGGGGGTGGACGCTGGCGATCAGCCTGATCGTCGGCCTGGGCATCTGCTTCTGCGTCCTGCCCGGCATCTACCTCACCTTCGCGCTTAGCATGGCCGGGCCGGTCTATCTCTTCGAGCGGCACAACCCGATCGGCCGGTCGTTCAGGATGTTCCACGACCGGTTGGGGCTGCTGCTGGGGCGGGTGGCGCTGGTGGGGGCGGTGGTGATTGTCGGCACCTTCGTCGCGAGCGTGCTGGAGGGGGTCGGCACCGCCCCGTTTGGAGTCGATCCGCTCGCCGCTCCAGGTTCCGCGATCGGCGTGGTGCTGGTCCTCGCCCTCGGAGCGGTGCTGGCCCTCCCCGCCTATCTGGCGCAGATGGTGGGGCTGCTGGTGACGTACGTCGAGCAGCGGGCTCATGAGGGGCCGGTGAACAGCGCCGGGCTGGCCGCGGAACTCGGCTGACAGCGGCAGTCGTGCTTGCACTCGGCAGGGGAGAGTGCTAAACAAGGTATTGGCACTCGCATACCGCGAGTGCCAATGGTCGGGACGGTGGGGCCAGGTTGCACCGGCGTGGAGACGCCGGGGCGGCACATGGCCGGTCGTCGCGGGCTATCCGGCCCGGCCGAAGGACGTCGTCGTCGCCAGGTGGCGACGTCCCAAGGTGCGTACACCAGGCGGCCCATTCGAGGCACACATCTCGGGTGGCCCGTGAGTGTCCAGGAGGACAACGCCGTATGGCCAAGATGATCGCGTTCGACGAAGAGGCGCGCCGCGGCCTCGAGCGAGGCATGAACCAGCTCGCTGACGCCGTAAAGGTGACCCTCGGCCCCAAGGGCCGCAACGTCGTGCTCGAGAAGAAGTGGGGTGCCCCCACCATCACCAACGATGGTGTGAGCATCGCCAAGGAGATCGAGCTCGAGGACCCGTACGAGAAGATCGGCGCTGAGCTGGTCAAGGAGGTCGCCAAGAAGACCGACGACGTTGCCGGTGACGGCACGACGACGGCGACCGTCCTGGCCCAGGCCCTGGTTCGTGAGGGCCTGCGCAACGTGGCCGCTGGCGCCAACCCGATGGCCCTGAAGCGGGGCATCGAGGCCGCGGTCGCGAGCGTCTCGGAGGAGCTGTCCAAGCTCGCCAAGGACGTCGAGACCAAGGAGCAGATCGCCTCCACCGCCTCCATCTCTGCTGGCGACAGCACCGTCGGCGAGATCATCGCCGAGGCGATGGACAAGGTCGGCAAGGAAGGCGTCATCACCGTCGAGGAGAGCAACACCTTCGGCCTGGAGCTTGAGCTCACCGAGGGTATGCGCTTCGACAAGGGCTACATCTCGGCCTACTTCATGACCGACCCGGAGCGCATGGAGGCCGTCTTCGACGACCCCTACCTCCTGATCGTCAACAGCAAGATCTCGTCGGTCAAGGACCTGCTCCCGATCCTGGAGAAGGTCATGCAGTCGGGCAAGCCGCTGCTGATCATCTCCGAGGACATCGAGGGCGAGGCCCTGGCCACCCTGGTCGTCAACAAGGTCCGGGGCACCTTCAAGTCCGTCGCCGTCAAGGCGCCGGGCTTCGGTGACCGCCGCAAGGCCATGCTCGCCGACATCGCCATCCTCACCGGTGGCCAGGTCATCAGCGAGGAGGTCGGCCTCAAGCTGGACGCCGTCGCCCTCGACATGCTGGGCCGCGCCCGCAAGGTCGTGGTGACCAAGGACGAGACCACCATCGTCGATGGTGCCGGCGACGCCGAGCAGATCCAGGGCCGGGTCAACCAGATCCGGGCCGAGATCGACAAGAGCGACTCCGACTACGACCGGGAGAAGCTGCAGGAGCGGCTGGCCAAGCTGGCCGGCGGCGTTGCGGTGATCAAGGTCGGCGCGGCCACCGAGGTCGAGCTCAAGGAGCGCAAGCACCGCATCGAGGACGCCGTTCGCAACGCGAAGGCCGCCGTCGAAGAGGGCATCGTCCCGGGTGGTGGCGTCGCGCTGGTGCAGGCCGGCAAGACCGCCTTTGACAAGCTGGACCTGGTCGGCGACGAGGCGACCGGTGCCAACATCGTCAAGGTCGCGCTGGACGCCCCGCTGCGGCAGATCGCCGTCAACGCCGGCCTCGAGGGCGGCGTTGTGGTGGAGAAGGTCCGTAACCTCGAAGCGGGTCACGGCCTCAACGCCGCCAACGGCGAGTACGTGGACCTGCTGGCCGCGGGCATCATCGACCCGGCCAAGGTGACTCGTTCGGCGCTGCAGAACGCCGCCTCCATCGCGGCGCTCTTCCTCACCACCGAGGCTGTTGTCGCGGACAAGCCGGAGAAGACCCCGGCTGCCCCGGCTGGCCCGGGTGGCGGGGACATGGACTTCTGAGTCCAGTTCCGACACCGAACGGGGCGGGCCGCTGACGCGGTCCGCCCCGTTCGTCGTCAGGTGGGCAGGGGGCGCTGGTTGCGCCGCTTCTGCGCCCGGTCGTACGGCGGAGGCAGTTGGATGGGTGCGTCCACCATCTCCTGCGGCTCCTCGATCACCGGTTCTGCCATCTCGGCCAACTGCTCGGCGTCGCCGTAGTCGAGCCGGTCGAACGGCAGTTGGCCGGGGAGTTCGCCGACCGGTTTCCAGGTGACGGGCGGGCCGTCCTCGGTCTGGTCGTCATCCGTGGTCATGGCTGCCTCCTCTACCGAAACGGTAGGGGGCGTCGATGCCCGACGCGGGCGAATGGGACTATCTGGGTCTATATCCTATTCGCCCGTTATTTGCCGTTGAGCGTCCGTCGGTACAGGAAGAAGACCCGCTCGATCCGGGCGCCCGCGCTGCCCGAATAGAACGGCACCGGCCCGACCCAACCGATCTGCGCCCGGTCCAGCCCCGCCGACTGTTGGTCGCGTAGGCAGCGCCGCAGCAGCACCCCGCCGATGCCCGAACCCTCGGCGGCCGGCGCGGTGCCCATCGGCCCGAACCAGCTCGGTCGGGACGAACCGTAGGCGGCGAAGCCGAGCAGCTCGCCAGCCCGCTCCGCCAGGTGGCAACCGGCGCCCTCGCGACCCACCGACCCGGCCAGCTCCCCGTCCCACGCGCCACCGAAGGTGGACCGGGCGAACGCGGCCAGCGCCGGTAGGTCCGCCGGCTCGGCCCGACGTACCGTGATGCCCTGCCCGGCCAGCCGCCGCTCCGCCGCCTCGGTGGACCGCAGCGCCGGCGACTCGTCGTACGACAGATCGGCGGTCATGTTCCAGGCGGTCCGATCCTGCCGGTAACCCAGTGCCAGGGCGGTGCAGACCGCCGGCGTGTAGCGCACGTCGATGCCCGGCCAGGCGTAGTACGGCGGGTTCCCGGCCAGCAGCACCTCGGTCGCCCCGCGCTCGGCGAGCACCTGCTCGGCCCGCTCCAGCAGCGCCCGGCCGACACCCCGGCGACGCTGCTCCGGAAGCACCGCGACCAGGTCGACGTGCCCGAGGCCCGGGTCGGCCGAAGACACCGAGCAGAGCAGCACCCCGACCAGGTCCCCACCCCGGTACGCGCCCAGCCCGACCACCAGCCGGTCGGCGGCGGCCCGGGGCCAGAGCGCGTCCACCACGGGCCCCGCCTCGGTGGCGTCCTCCGGCAGGTCGAGCGCCTGCTCGCAGAGCCGCACCACGGCGGGGGTCAGGTCGACGGTCAGCTCGGTGATGGTGATCTCGGCGTCCATGGTCGCGACCCTAGATCACCGAGTACCGGTTTCGACTCCCGCCATCGTCTCGATGAGGACAACCGCAGGCTCAGGGCCGGGCGGCTCGGACGGCGGCGTAGGCGTCGACCTGGCCGGCCCCGGTGACGTTCGCCGGGCCGCCGCAGGCGTCCGCCGTGTTGCGGGAGCGGTAGGTCGGCACGGCCGGCGTGGCGGTGTCCCGCAGGATCTGCCGGGTCCGGGCCAGGTCGCCGACCAGCGCCGGGTTCGCCGACCACATCAGCGCCACCACCCCGGCCACCTGCGGGGTAGCCATCGAGGTGCCGTCGAGCGCGGCGTACCCGCCGCCCGGCATGGCCGACACCACGTCCACGCCCGGCGCCAGCACGTCCGGCTTGCGGGGGCCGCCCGGTACCGGCCCCCGCGAGGAGAACTCGGCAACCCGTCGCTGCGCGTCCACCGCGCCCACGGTCAACACGTCCGGGTACGGCGCGGGCGGGTCGGCGATCGACTCGCACCATGGGCCGGTGTTGCCGGCCGCCGCGACGACGAAGATCCCGGCGGCATCCAGCGCGGCGGTGGCCGGTCGCAGCACACCCGGGTCGCAGCCCTCGATCGGTGGGCAGCCCCACGAGTTGGTCAGCACCTGCGGGGCGCGCTCCGGCCGGCCGTCGGTGAACGGGTCACCGCCGGCCGGGAAGGGCGCCAGCATGAACTGAAGGCAGTCCAGGTAGTGCCCCGGGCTGCCCAGGTTGCGGTCCAGGTTGACGCAGCCCACCCACTGCGCGTCCGGCGCCACCCCGATGCCGCCCCGCCCGACCGCGCTACCCACCGTGTGGGTGCCGTGCCCGCCCTGGTCGGTCGGGGTCCGGGTGCCGTCCCACGGGTCGAACCAGGAGTCGTCCCCGCCCCGGAACCCGGCCCGCAGCGCCGGATGGGTGCCGTCCACCCCGGAGTCCGAGCTGCCCACCACGATGCCCGCGCCGGTCACCCCGAGCTGCGACCAGACCCGGTCGGCGCCGAGTTGGCGGATGTTCCATTCCGGACCGGTCGGCGCGGGGGCGGTGCCCCGGCTCTGCCCGGCCGGGGCCGGCAGTGGCCGCAGTCGCTGGCTGACCAGCACCCGGGCCACCCCCGGTCGGCGCTCGAGCCAGGCCCGCACCGCCGGACCGCCGTCCACCTCGACCGCGTTCACCAGGTAGTACGACACCGGGTTGAGCCGCAGCCGGGTCAGCTCCCGACGGAGGTCGGCCTGGCTCCGGTCGGCGGTGGTCACCAGTCGCCGGTACACCTCCGCCGCCCGGGCGTCCCGCCCCGCCCGGCCCGGCACACCGGCCGGCACGCCGGTCAGGTCGGCCTGCTCGCGCAGCACCACCAGCAGCCGTTCGCCGTACAGGCCGGGCTGCCCGGGCCCGACGTCGACGACGACGGCCGTGACCAGCAGCACCACTGCGGTCAGCGCGGCCATCCGCCGGCTCGGCGTGCGGGCGGCCGGCCGGGCCAGCAGCAGCGCGTACCCGATGGCGACCAGGACCGCGACGGCGAGCCCGACACCGGCGGCGGCCGCTACCCAGAACGGCACGTCGCGGGTGCCGGCCAACAGCACGCTGATCTCTTCCGGGTCGGTGAAGGCCAGCGGGCCGAGCGCGGTCAGGCCCACCAGCCAGCCGGTCGCCGCCCGACCAGCGCGCCCGGCGTCCGCCGTCGGTTCCCCGGCGTCTGCCGTCCCGTCGGCGGCCGGACGCCAGGTCGCGGCCCACAGGGCGGCCAGCGCGAAGCCCACCGGCGGCAGGGTCAGCAGCGCGGGTAGCTGCGCGCCGGACTGGCCGGTGCCGGCCGCGAGCAGCAGCAGCGTCACCCCGGCGACCAGGCCGCCGACCAGGACCAACCGGGCCGGCCGGGGAGGCCGGCCGATCGCGAACCGGGACCAGAAGGCGGCGTCCAGCAGCGTCGCGGCCAGCGCGCCGAGTGCGGCCGCCGCCAGCAGGGCGAGCGCGGTCTCCAGCAGGCCGCCGAGCGCGCCCAGCCACGCCCACGGCAGCAGCAGCGCCAGCCCGGCGGCGACCGCGAGCAGCGGCACCGGACCGGGCCGGGCCGGCCTCCGCCCGGGTCCGGCCGAGCCGCCGATGATGTCCGCCAGCGCGGCGCTTCCAGTCGGCTCGGGGGCACTGGCGATGTCGCCGGGCGCGGCGCTTCCGATCGGGGGTGCGGCGGCGTCCCTGCCGGGCGTCGCGCCGATCGACCCGCCGGACGTTGAGCGACGCGCCGAGCGGCGTGCCGTCCAGCGCAGGACGAGCGCGGTGAGCGCCGCCGTGGCGGCCAGCGCGGCGAGGTACGCCTCGTGGTGCACCGGCGGCACGATTCGCAGCAGCGTGAGCACACCGAGCGCGAGCGCCCCGCCCAGCCAGGCCCGGCCGGTGGCGCGGACCGCGGCCGACCGGGGCAGCAGGGCCAGCAGCAGCGCGGGCGTGCCCACCAGCACGACGGTGGCAAGGCCCAGCAGCGGCCAGAGCGAACCGATCCGGTCCCGTCCGAAGCCCAGCAGCACCTGGTCGGTGAGCCAGCCACCCGCCTGGGTGGCCACGGTGACCCCCACCGTCCAGCAGCCGGCCAGCACGGCCGCGACCACCGGCCACGGACTGGCCCGGCCCGGGTACGACGGCTGGTGGTGCGACGGTGGACCAGCGGGTGACGGAGAGCCGACCTGCATGACGTGAACAGTACGGGGCGGGCGGCGCATGTCGGCACGATGGCATCGGCGGTTACGGTGGACAGGTGCGCGACCCCAATATCTCCCGATCCGTAGCCGGTCAGCTCTCGCCGGTCCGCCGCGCTGCCGACCTGCGCCGACTCCGCGGCGAGCGCTTCGACGTGCTGGTCATCGGGGGTGGGGTGACCGGTGCCGGCGCCGCCCTGGACGCGGCCTCCCGAGGCCTGAAGGTGGCCCTGGTCGAGGCACGCGATCTTGCCGCGGGCACCTCCAGCCGGTCCAGCAAGCTCATCCACGGTGGCTTGCGCTACCTGGAGCAGTTGGAGTTCCACCTGGTCCACGAGGCGCTGACCGAGCGCGGCCTGCTGGCCACCCGGCTCGCGCCACACCTGGTCCGCCCGGTGCCGTTCCTGGTGCCGCTGCCGGCCGGTCGGGGCCTGCGGGACCTGCCCGCCCGGATCTTCCGCCGCTCGTACTACGGCGCTGGCGTCGCCGCCTACGACGCCTTCGCAGGGGTCTTCGGCGGTGGCCGGGGCATGCCTCTGCACCGGCACCTGACCCGCGAGGGTGCGCGGCGGATCTTCCCGAGCCTGCGGGCCGACGCGCTGGCCGGGGCGATCCGGTACTACGACGGGCAGGTCGACGACGCCCGGCTGGTGGTCACCCTGGCCCGCACCGCGGCCAGCCTCGGCGCCACGGTGGTGAGCAGCGCCCGCGCCGTCGGGCTGATCCGGCAGGCGCGTGAGGTGACCGGCGTCCGGGTCCGCGACCTGGAGGCGCCGGCCGGCTCACCGGACGCGGAGTTCGAGGTGCACGCCCGCACCGTCATCGCCGCCACCGGGGTGTGGAGCGACGACATGTCCCGGATGCTCAACGACGTGGGCCTGCGGCCCGGCGTCCGGGTGCGCGCCTCCAAGGGGGTGCACCTGGTGGTGCCCCGCTCGGCGATCACCGGCGAGACCGGGCTCATCCTGCGTACGGCGAGCTCGGTGCTCTTCGTCATCCCGTGGGGCGGGCACTGGATCATCGGCACCACCGACACCGACTGGCGGCTGGACAGGTCCCACCCGGCTGCCTCGGCCCGCGACATCGACTACCTCCTGCAGCAGGTCAACGTCGTCCTGGACCGGCCGCTGACGACCGCCGACATCGAGGGCGTCTACGCCGGGCTGCGCCCGCTGCTGGCCGGCGAGGCCGACTCCACCTCGAAGTTGTCCCGGGAGCACGCGGTCTTCGAGCCGATGCTCGGGCTGCTGCTGGTCGCCGGCGGCAAGTACACGACGTACCGGGTGATGGCCTCCGATGTGGTCGACCGGGCCGCCCGGCGGCTGGGCGGCGCGCGCGCCTCGCGCACCGCCGACCTGCCGCTGCTCGGCGCCGACGGCTACCCGGCCATGTGGCGGGACCGGGCCGACCTGGCCCGCCGGCACGGCGTACCGGTGGGCGTGGTGGAGCACCTGCTGGAGCGGTACGGCACCCTCACGCTGGACCTGCTGGCGCTGGCCGACGCCGATCCCCTGCTCGCGTCCCCGCTGGCCGGTGCCCCCGAGTACCTGGCCGCGGAGGTCACCTACGCGGCGCGGGCCGAGGGCGCACTGCACCTGGAGGACGTGCTGACCCGGCGGACCCGGATCTCCTTCGAGACCAGCCATCGAGGGCTGGAGTCGGCGGAACACGCCGCCGAGTTGATGGGTGCCGTGCTCGGCTGGGACGCGGCCACCCAGGCACGCGAGGTCGAGCACTACCGGGCACGGGTGGAGGCGGAGCGGCAGTCCCAACTGATGCCGGACGACGCCGCTGCGGACGCGGCCCGGCTCGGCGCTCCGGACGTTCGGGGCTTCGCGGCCGACCGGGGTGGCGACGACGATCAGGCTGAGTTGCGCCCGTCCACTCGGTGACGAAAAGAAACGTTACCGAAGGGTAACCATCGATACCGGCCCGGATGGTGGTTTCGGTCGAACCTACGGTGGGGTAGGTTTCCGCGCGTGCTGTACCGCGCGCCCTCCCGCCTGCTCATTCCCCTTCTCGCTGCGGCGCTGGCCAGCGCCCTGACCGGGTGCTCGCTGTTCGACCGGAACGGCGGCGACACACCGGGGGTGCAGTCGGCCGGAGTCGCAGCCGGCGGGCCGGCGCTCGAGGTTCCCACGACGGTCGCCGCGGGGCAGGTCAGCCTGCTCCAGAGGCTCGGCGCCGACGGCCCGCTGCGCACGCTGAGCGTCGAGCGGGACGGGGCGTGGCAGTGCCTCGACTGTGCCGGTGACGGGGTCACCTCCCGGGGCACCCTCGCCCCGGAGCAGACCGAACGGCTCCAGGTGCTGCTCGCCGACCCGACGCTGGCCAAGGAGACCGATCAGGTCCGGCAGTACCGGCCGACCTGCATCGACGCGCTGACCTCCAGCCTGCTCACCTCCGCCGGGCTGGTCACCTCGCAGGACTGCCCCGGCGAGGAGCGCACGAAGGTCGCCGGGGAGATCCTGCTGCTGCTCACCCAGGCGACCCCGGCCGAGGTCGAGGGCTGATCCTGCACCGAGGCGTCGGCCGGGCCTCGCCGGGTCCGGGTCCGGGTCCGGGTCAGAGCACCTTGCCGGGGTTGAGTAGGCCGTCCGGGTCCAGCGCCGACTTGATGGCGTGGTGCACCCGGACCCCGACCGGGCCGATCTCCCGGGCCAGCCAGTCCCGCTTGAGCAGCCCCACGCCGTGCTCGCCGGTGCAGGTGCCGCCCAGGTCCAGGCCGAGCTGCATGATCTCGTCGAACGCCCGCCGACCCCGCTCCAGGCTCGCCGGGTCGGCCCGGTCGACCACGATGTTCGGGTGCATGTTGCCGTCTCCGGCGTGCCCCACCACGCCGATCGGCACGTCGCAGTCCACCGCGATCCGGGCCACGCCGTCCAGCAGGGCGGCGAGCGAGCCGCGCGGCACCGCCACGTCGTCGATCACCAGGCCGCCGTTGCCGCCCGGGTAGGCGTCGGCCGCGAACTTCTCCATCGCCGGGTGGGCCAGGCGCCGGGCCTGCAGCAGCGCCGCCGCCTCCACCGCGTCGGTGGCCGCGTAGACCTCGTCGGCGCCGGCCGCCTCGCACACCTCGGCCAGGCCGGCCAGGTCGTCCGCGGCCCGGCTGCCGGTGTCCGCGGCTGCCAGCAGCAGAGCCTGGGCGTCGGTCCGCAGCCCCATCGGCTGGTACGCCTCGATCGCCCGCAGGTGGGTCTGGTCCAGCAGTTCCAGCAGGCTGGGGGTGAGCCCTCGGGCGGCGATCTCGGCCACCGCCGCGCCGGCCGCCGCAGTGGAGGGAAAGACCGCCACCAGGGTCAGCGATTCGGCCGGGGCGGGGCGCAGCGCGACGGTCACCTCGGTGATCACCCCGAGGGTGCCCTCCGAGCCGACGAAGAGCCGGGTCAGGTCGTAGCCGGCCACCCCCTTGGCGGTACGCCGGCCGGTGCGCAGCACCTCGCCGGAGGCGAGCACCACCTCCAAGCCGAGCACGTACTCGGTGGTCACGCCGTACTTGACGCAGCACATGCCGCCGGCGTTGGTGGCCACGTTGCCGCCGATGGTGGACGACTCCCAGGAGCCGGGGTCCGGCGGGTACCAGAGCCCCTGCTTGGCCACCGCCGCGGCCAGCGCCGCGTTGACCACCCCCGGCTGGACCACCGCGATCCGGCTCACCGGGTCGATCTCCCGGATCTCGTCCATGGCGACGGTGCTCAGCACCACCGCGCCGTCCACGGCGTTGGCCGCGCCGGCCAGCCCGGTCCGCGCGCCCTGCGGCACCACGGGTACGCCGTGCCGCGCCGCCGCCCGGATCACCGCGACCACCTGCTCGGTGGTGCGCGGGCGGGTCACCACCAGCGGGGTGCCGGCGGCGCAGAGGTCGGCCTCGTCCCGCTGGTGCATGCGCAGCAGGTCCGGGTCGGTGAGCACGGCGGTCTCGCCCAGCGCCGCGCGCAGGTCGTCGAGGAGTGGGGTGGGGGCCATGTAGCTGAGGCTAGGTTGCCGACCGCCGATCATCAACGTGATCAACTGCGCGGGCTAACTTGGGCACCATGCTCTACCTGGACCGGCCTGCCTGGCCGTGGCGCGGTCGGCTCTGGTCGCACCTGATCAGCGACGTCTCCTACGCCGAACTGCACGCCTTCGCCGAGGCGCTGGGTGCGCCCCGGCGCGGCTTCGACCGGGACCACTACGACATCCCGGCCGAGCGGTTCGCGGCGGCGGTGTGGCTCGGTGCCCAGGTGGTGCCGAGCCGGGAGCTGGTCCGGCTGCTCCGGGACGCCGGCCTGCGCCGCCCGAAGCATCTGGTCAGTCCGCCGGCGGCCCGGCAGCGGTGAGCGTGGCCAGTTCGCGGCGCAGGTTGTTCCGGGCCGGCTGTTCCCACCGGCCGGCCAGCGGTGGCAGCCGGAACAGCGCCGGCAGCGCCAGCAGGCCGGTGAGCACCATGGCTCGGCCCACCCGAAAGGCCGGCTCCGGCACGTGCGCGTACTCCCGCCGGATGGCCGCCGCATAGCGGTCGTAGGTGGCCGGCGGGGCGGCCAGCACAGCGAGGTCCGCGTCGCAGAGCAGCTCGCCGTCCCGGTCGCCCGGGGCCACCACGTGCCCGGCGGTGAGCAGCACCAGCCGGCGCACCTCGGCCACCGCGGGCGCCGGCACCCCGAGCTCGGTGAGCACGGTCCCCGCCAGCGTGGCGCTGTCCCGTTCGTTGGCGTCGCCGGCGGCCCGCGGGTCGTAGACCGCGTCGTGGCACCAGGCCGCCAGCCGGACCAGGTCGGCCCGGTCGGCCAGCCCCGCGTGCCGGTCCACCACGTCCAGCACGGCGGTCAGGTGCACCGCCGTGTGGTAGTGCCGGTGCGGCTCCCGCCACCGGGAGAGCAACTGCTCCCCAGCCCGGGTCGTGTCCGCGCCGGGCTTCGCCCCGGCGCCCCGGGCTGCCGCCCGCCACCGGTCCAACAGATCGGCCACCGCCCGAGTCTGCCGCATCCGACGCGAGCGGCGCGGAGCGGGAGGATTCAGCGCGTGTGCCACGGGTAGTCGCGCCCATGGCCGTGCCCCGGGACAAGCGACCTCCGATGGTGCGGCGTACGGCGCTGCGCGAAGGGTTGGTGGACATCGACGGCGCGCGGATCGCCGAGGCCACCGAGGAGCTGCGCCATCGCAGTCGGGCCACGCTGCACGACCGGCTGCACCGGGTGCGAATGGCCGGCGGGCTGGCCGTGCAGGCCGGGCTGGCCGCCGGGCTGGCGTACTACGTCTCGCACCGGCTGCTCGGCAACCCGCAGCCGGTGTTCGCGCCGATCTCCGCGGTCGGCACCCTGGCCGCGTCGGTCGGTCAGCGGTTCCGCCGGACCGTGGAACTGATCGTCGGGGTGGGGATCGGGGTGGCCATCGGCGACTTCCTGATCTACCTGCTGGGCACCGGGGCGTGGCAGCTCGGCCTGGTGGTCACGGTGGCGATCCTGCTCACCATCTTCGCCGGGGCCAGCGTGGCCATCGTCATCCAGGCGGCGGCCACGGCGGTGCTGATCGTCACGCTGAGTCCGCAGACCGAGAATCTGGAGATCCCGCGCTTCGTCGACGCGTTCCTCGGTGGTGGGATCGCGCTGCTGGTGACGGCGGTGCTGCTGCCGCTGAACCCGCTCCGGGTGCTCAATCGCGCTGCCCGACCGGCGCTGGACCTGCTCGCCGCCCAGCTCGACGCCACGGCCGACGGGCTGCGCAACCGGGACCGCGCCGGCATCCAGCAGGCGCTCGAACGATTGCGCAACAACAAGGAGGAGCTGGCCACGTTGGCCGAGGCGATCGAGGGGGCGAAGGAGACCGCCACCCTCTCCCCGGCCCGCTGGCACCGGCGCGACGAGCTGACCCACTACGCGGAGGCGGCCGACCCGATTGACCGGGCGATGCGCAACACCGGCACGCTGATCCGCCGGGCCGTGACGCTGATCGAGGACGAGGAGCCGGTGCCGGATCCGATGCCGGACGGCATCGGCCACCTCGCCGAGTCGGTCCGGCTGCTCAAGCACGAGTTCGCGGTGGGCGAGGAACCGGAGAAGGCCCGGGAGCGGTCGCTGCGGGCGGTCAGCGAGGCCGGTCGGGCGTACGGAGCCGGGGTCGGCTTCTCGGGCAGCGTGGTGATCGCCCAGATCCGGACCACCGCGAGCGACCTGCTGGTGGCCTCCGGGATCGACCAGGAGGAGGCGAACCGGTGGATCCGTACCGCCTTCGGGGAGCAGGAGCGGCCGATCGGTGAACCGGCCGAGCCGGGCGAGACGCCGAAGCCGCCCACCGCCCCACCGGTCGGCTGACCGGGGCCGCGGCGCTCCGCCCGCCCTCAGCCCAACGCGGCGAGTGCGGCGAGAAGCCGGTCCACCTGCGCGGCCGTGCTGCCCAGGCCGATGCTGGCGCGCAGGGCGGTGGGCGGCAGGTCCCGCCGGCCGGTCCCCGCCGCCTCGGCGAGCAGCCGCCGGGCCAGCGGATGGGCGCAGAACAGCCCGTCCCGTACGCCGATCCGGTGCTCGGCGGCCAGCCGGGCGGCCACGTCGGCGGAGTCCCACCCGGCGACCACGAACGACACGATGCCGACCCGGGGCGCGTCCGGGCCGAAGGTGCGCAGCTCCACCACATGCGGCAGGGCGGCGATGCCGGTCCGCAGCCGGGCCAGCAGTGCCTGCTCGCGGGCCGCCAGCGCGACCCGGTCCGCGTCGGCAAGCGCCGCGCACACCGCGGCCAGCGCCACCGCGCCGACCAGGTTCGGGGTACCGCCCTCGTGTCGGGCCGGGCCGGTCGTCCAGGTCACGTCGTGGGTGGCCGGCCCGACGTGGCTGGTGGCGCCACCACCGGCCAGGTACGGCGGAGCGACGTCCAGCCAGTCCGCCCGGCCGATCAGCACGCCCGCGCCGAACGGCGCGTACAGCTTGTGGCCCGAGACGGCCAGGTAGTCCACGTCGAGCGCGAGCAGATCGACCGGGGCGTGCGGGGCGAGCTGCGCGGCGTCCAGGGCGATCCGGGCCCCGTGCCGGTGGGCCACCCGGGCCAGCTCGGCCACCGGCCATCGCTCGCCGGTCACGTTGCTCGCCCGGTCACCGCGACCAGTACGGGCAGCGCCGGGTTGCTGTCCCGGCGCAGCTCGGTGAGGGCGGCGGCGAGGGCGCGTACCGCCCCGGCGGGGTCGGTGGGCACCGGCAGCCGGACCGAGCCGCGCGGCCAGGGCAGCAGGTTGGCGTGGTGCTCGCCGGCGAAGGTGACCACCGTCGTGCCGGCGGGCAGCGCCCGGGCCAGCAGGTTGAGCGCGTCGGTGGTGTTGCGGGTGAAGATCACGTGGTCTTCGGCGCGGGCGCCGAAGAAGTCACCGACCGTCTGCCGGGCCCGCTCGTAGGCCAGCGTGCAGTGCCGGGACAGCGCTCCGGCACCGCGATGCACGCTGGCGTACCAGGGCAGCAGCTCGGCCACCGCGTCGGCGGCGGCCCGCGCGCACGGCGCGCTGGCCGCGTAGTCCAGGTTGATCTCGCCCGGTACGCCGAGTACGTCGAGCGGCGCCGACGGGGCCGGCGCGGGCGCCACGGCGGACCGGGTGGGAAGCGAGGGTACGAGGGTGACGGACACGCCGGAACCTCCGGGGTCAGGGACCCCGGGTCTGGTGTCGGGACGGGGTCCGCGCTTGCCCAGCACGCCGATCGGGCTGGGCCCGGTCATCACCCGGGGCACCCCACCGCGAACTCGACGAGGGTTGCCGGCCAGCAAGCCGGGGCTTGACGCTGGCGCTCGTGACCTGCAGGCAGCATAGCGACTGCCGATGCGACCAAACCAGCCGGCGGGGGATGGCTACGCTGACCGCATGGCCGACACCCCGCCCGGTGCACCCCTGCCGTCGCCGCCCGCGCCCGCAGCCCCGTCCGCCGGCGAGGCGCCCCGGATGCCGCTGCGCCGACTAGACCGGCGGCGGTTCCTGGTGCTGGCCGGGGTGGTGTTGTTCATCGCCGCCTGCGCGGGCTTCATGGTCTTCACGCTCGGCCAGTCGCTCGGCGTCGAGGCGTTGCTGATCGGGCTGGTCGCCGCCGTCCTGCCGGTGCCGGTGCTGGTCGCCTGCTTCCTCTGGCTGGACCGCTACGAGCCGGAGCCGTTGAAGTACCTGATCTTCTGCTTCGCCTGGGGTGCGTTCGTCTCCACGGCTGCCTCGCTCACCGTGAACGAGTTCGCCGCCGCCCGGTTCAATGACTGGGGACTGCCGGCCGCGCTCACCGGCGTGCTGGTGGCGCCGTTCATCGAGGAGCTGACCAAGGCACTCGGCCCGATCCTGCTGCTGGTGTTCCGCCGCCGGGAGTGGTCCGGGATCACCGACGGCCTGGTCTACTGCGGGCTCTCCGCGGTCGGCTTCGCCATGGTGGAGAACATCCTCTACCTGGGCGGGTACGGCTACGCGGCCGGCGCCGACCGGTACGGCCCGGCGACCGGCACCCAGCAGGTCATCGCGATCTTCATCGTGCGGATCCTGCTGTTCGGCTTCGCCCATCCGCTTTTCACCTCGATGACCGGTGTGGGGCTGGGTGTCGCCGCCCGGACGGCCGACCGCCGGGTCCGGGTGCTCGCACCGGTCGCCGGCCTGCTGCTGGCCATGATGTTGCACGGCACCTGGAACCTGCTGCCCACGCTGACCCAGGCCACCGGCGAGACGGTGATCATGCTGTACGGCTTCCTGGGCCTCATGGTGCCGGTCTTCTTCGGCATGGTGGGGCTGGCGGTGTGGCTGCGTGCGTGGGAGGGGCGGCTCACCGAGCGGACGCTGCCGGACTACGTGCGCGCCGGCTGGCTGAGCCCGCCCGAGGTGGCCGCGTTGAGCAGTCTCGGTCGCCGGCACGCGGCCCGTAGCTGGGCGCGTCGGGTGGCCGGGGACGCCGGGGTGCGGGCGATGCGGGGGTACCAGTTCGCCGCCACCCGGTTGGCCCTGCTGCGCGACGGGACGCTGCGCGGCCTGGACCGCAAGCCGGCCGATCGGGAGCGGACGGCTCGTGAGGAGCGGGAGCTGCTGGAGTCGATCACCTCGTACCGGTCGTTCTTCGTGGGTCGGGACCCGCAGGCCCCGGTCGGGGTCTGGGACGGCAGCCGCTACCACCTGCGCTTCCCGGACGGTTCGCAGCGTCCGGTGGCCGCGCCGGACGAGCCGGTGGTGCCGATTCCGGTGCTGCTGGCCGCGCCGCCACCGCCGGTGGGGTACGCCCCACCCGGCTGGTACGGCGTGCGGCCGGCGGCGCCCGCGCCCTGGCCGCCCGGTCAACACTGATGGGAGGCCGGCGGATCAGGTCATCAGGGTGGTGAGGAAGTCACCGAGGCCCTGGGCCATCGCGACCAGCATCGCCCCGATCGCCTTGAACATCTGCGCGGCACCGTCCGGCCGGAACGCCATGAAGTAGATCAGGAACGCGAGGCTGCCCCAGGCCAACAGCTTCTTCAGGAATACCGGCATCGTCCCTCCCCAGGGCCACGGTCGCCGGATGGCTTCCCGTCGTGCGGCCCGGCAAACGGAGCGACGCCGCGCGCCGGTGCCCGGCCGCCCACGCCGGTGTGCGGCGCGGGGTTGGGGGAGGTCTCAGAGGTAGAGGCCGGTGGAGTCGTTGTCGACGCGCTCGGCGGCCACGGCGTGCACGTCCCGCTCCCGCAGCAGCACGTACCCACGGCCGTGCAGCTCGACCTCGGAGCGGTCGTCCGGGTCGAAGAGCACCCGGTCGCCGGAGACGATGGCGCGGACGTTCGGCCCCACTCCGACGGCGGTGGCCCAGGCGAGGCGCTTGCCGACCGTGGCGGTCGCCGGGATGACGATGCCGGCGGTGGAGCGGCGCTCGCCTTCGCTGCTCTCCATCCGTACCAGCACCCGGTCGTGCAGCAGGCGGATCGGCAGGCCGGCGTCGAGATCCTGGTCGGCGGTCACGCCGCAGACGCTACCGTGTCGGCGACGGCCGGCAGCCGGTGGTTACGCCCGAGGTGACCGGGGCAATGTGTGGCGGAACTGCCCTACGGTGTCGGGAACGGACGTATGCTGTCCGACCTGTCGTCGTGGGCGGGCCGGTTTCTCTCCCAGGAGGTGCGCTTGAGCCGCTTCGAGCGGGTACGCGGGCGGCTCCGCCGCGCCTACCAGTCAGGACGGGACTCGGTACGCGCCGATCGGAGCGCGTCGAGCGACGTCCCGGAGCCCGTCGGGGTGGCCTCGCCCGCCGTGCCGGGGCCCGCCGCGCCGCCGACGGCCACGGTCGTCGGCGCGGAACCTCCGGTGGACGTGCACAGCTCGACCTCCAGCCGCGACGACGCCGACGTCCCGCACGGGCTGCGGATCGCCGCCGCCTGGTGCTGGCGGCTGATCGTGATCGGCGTGGTGGCCTGGGCGCTGCTCCGGATCGTCGGCACGGTCAAGATCGTGATCATTCCGCTGGCCATCGCGCTACTGCTCTCGGCGCTGCTCGCGCCAGCGGTGGGCTGGCTGTTGCGGGCCCGGCTGCCCCGGTCGCTGGCGACGGCGGTGGTGCTGGTCGGCGGCCTGGCGGCGGTGATCGGCACGCTCACCCTGGTGGTCAACGAGTTCATCCGGGGAGTGCCGGAGCTGAGCGAGAAGTCCTCGGAGGGCGTCCGGCAGATCCAGAACTGGCTGAAGACGGGCCCGCTGCACGTCTCCGACAACCAGCTCGACCGCTACATCGACGAGGCGCAGGGCTGGATCAACGACAACACCTCGAAGTTCACCAGCGGCGCGCTGAGCACCGCCGCCACGCTGGCCGAGGTGTTGACCGGCACGCTGCTGGTGCTCTTCGCCACGTTCTTCTTCCTGCGCGACGGCAGCCGGATCTGGCGCTTCCTGGTCCGGCTGCTGCCGGTGGCCGCCCGGTGGAAGGTCGACGACGCCGGCCGGGCCTCCTGGCAGACGCTGGTCGCCTACGTCCGGGCGACGGTGCTGGTCGCCTTCATCGACGCGGTCGGCATCGGCATCTTCCTGGTCATCTTCGACATTCCGTTCGCCTTCCCGCTGGCCGCGCTGGTCTTCCTCGGCGCGTTCATCCCGATCGTCGGTGCGGCGCTCTCCGGCGGCGTGGCGGTACTGGTGGCGCTGGTCGACAGCGGCCCGGTCACCGCGTTGATCATCCTGGGTGTGGTGATCGGCGTGCAGCAGTTGGAGGGGCACGTGCTCCAGCCGCTGATCATGGGACGGGCGGTGGCCCTCCACCCGCTCGCGGTGATCATCGGCATCGCCGCCGGGGTGGTGCTCGCCGGGATCACCGGCGCGCTGGTCTCCGTGCCGCTGATCGCGGTGCTGAACACCGCGGTCCGCAGGCTGGCCGCCCGGACGGTCCCGGACACCCCGCCGGACGCCGTGGTCGTCGCCGCACAGGCTCCCTGACCCGCCGGCTCACTTCAAGATCCACACGGTTTCCTGGAAAGAGTGGTCTCCCCGCTGTCGGAGGCCACTCTTTCCCTGATGTTGTGCGGATCTTGAGCGGCGGCGTGGTGTGCGGTGGGGGCGGTCAGGCGGTGGCGAGGCGTTGCAGCGCACCGCGGGCCACCTCGGGGCGGGTGGTGTACCAGAACGGCGGTAGCGAACGACGCAGGAACGGCCCGTAACCGCGGGCGGTCTCCAGCCGGGAGTCGAGCACCGCGACCACCCCCCGGTCGCCGGTGGCCCGGATCAGCCGGCCCACCCCCTGGGCCAGCCGGACCGCCGCGATCGGCACGCTGACCGCGGCGAAGCCGGAGCCGCCGCCCGCGTCCACGGCCGCGGCGCGGGCCGCCGCCAGCGGCTCGTCCGGCCGGGGGAAGGGCAGCCGGTCGATGACCACGAGCTGGCAGGCGTCGCCCGGCACGTCCACTCCCTGCCAGAGCGACATCACGCCGAACAGGCAGCTGGCGCGCTCCTCGCGGAACCGGCGGACCAGCAGCGGCAGCGCCTCCTCACCCTGCAGCAGCACCGGCAGGTCGGTCCGCGCGCGCAGCAGCTCCGCCGCCTGCTGCGCGGCCCGCCGGGAGGAGAAGAGCCCGAGAGTACGCCCACCGGCCGCCTCGACCAGCGCGATCAGCTCCTCCCCGGCCGCCTCGGGCAGCCCGGAGACGCTGGGCCGGGGCAGGTGCGCCGCGACGTACAGGATGCCCTGCCGGGCGTAGTCGAACGGCGAGCCCACGTCCAGCGACCGCCAGCCCGGACCTTCGGTCGCCGGGATGGTGGCACCCGGGATGGCGTCGTCGGCCAGCCGGCGGCCCGGCGTCTCGGCGGCCGGGCGGCCCGGGCCGGTGCGGGCGGCCAGCGCGGCGGCGGCCGGGGACGCCGGGACCGGCGGCGCGTCCAGCCCGAGGGCGCGGGCCACCGTGTCGAACCGGCCACCGAGTGCCAGGGTGGCCGAGGTGGCGACCACGGTGCGCTCGTCGTACAGGTGGGTGGCGAGGGTGCCGGCCACCGACAGCGGCGCGACCACCAGTGCGCGCCGGCTGCCGCTGTCGTTCTTCTCCACCCAGGCCACGTCGTGCTCGGCCTCCTCCAGCAGCCGCTGCGCGGTCGTGGAGAGCTCGTCCAACGCCGCCTTGGCCTGCTGCTTGCGGACCGGGTCGGGATCGTCGGATTTGACCTCGCCGATCGCGTCCAGCGCGGCGCGGGTCGCCGCGTCGAGCAGCGTGCACGCCTCGCGAAGCGGCGCCGGCAGCCCGGCGGTGATCCGCCCGGCCGGTGCCTCGGCCAGCCCGACCGCGAGGGCGTCGCCGGCCGCGGTGAGCGACTCGGCGGTCTCCGGCCGCAGCAGCGGGCGGGCCCTCCGGGTGGACCGGTCGATCAGATCCGGCACCAGCTCCGCCTGGGCCGCCGAGGAGACCCGGTCGGCCAGCTCGTGCGCCTCGTCCACGATGAGGAGCTTGTGCGGCGGCACGATGTGCCGGTCGGCCAGCATGTCGACCGCGAGCAGGCTGTGGTTGGTCACCACGATGTCGGCCTCGCGGGCCCGTGCCCGCGACGCCTCGGCGAAGCACTCCGCCCCGAACGGGCAGCGGGTCGCCCCGACGCACTCCCGGGCCGGCATCGAGACCAGCCGCCAGGCCTGGTCGTCGACGCCCGGGTCCAGCTCGTCCCGGTCGCCGGTGGCGGTCTTCTCCGCCCAGCCGCGCAGCCGCTCGATCTGCTTGCCCATCCGGCCCGCCTCGCCGAGCCACTTCGTGCCGCCGCCGGGGCGGGCGGCCGGGGTGTCGAAGAGGGTGTCCTCCGGCTCCTCCTCTGTGGAGTTGTCCAGTCGCGCGAGGCAGAGGTAGTGGTGGCGGCCCTTGAGCACCGCGAAGGTGGGCCGCCGGCCGAGCAGCGGCTCGACCGCGTCGGCCAGCCGGGGCAGGTCGTGGTCGACCAACTGGGACTGCAACGCCAGGGTGGCGGTGGAGACCACCACCGGGCCGTCCACGGTGAGGGCCGGCGCGAGGTAGGCCAGCGACTTGCCGGTGCCGGTGCCCGCCTGGACGAGCAGGTGCTCGCCGCTGGTCACGCACTCCTCGATCGCGGTGGTCATCTGCTGCTGGCCGGGGCGCGCAGCACCGCCAGGCACCGCGCCGACCGCCGCCGCGAGCAGCTCGGTGCCGCTGGGCCGGGCACCCCGCCGCCGGCTCCCGGCACGGGCCGACGGGGTGGCGGAACCGGTGGCGGTGCGGGGCGGAGTCACCGTGCGACGGTACCCGTCGTGCCCGACACGGGCCGCGCCCATCCGCCCGCGTGGCGCGGTACCGGTTGGTGGGCCGGCCCGTCCGGTTACAGCTGTGCTACGACGCGTGGGCAGTATCGGTTAGGGTGCGAATCATGCCGAGCGACGTGGTCCGAGTGATCTACCGCAAGTACGACGGCAGCGCCCACCGTGACTATCCCGCCCGCCGGCTCGCCGAGGACGACCTCGGCGTCTGGCTCGGCGTCCCCGCGGGCACCGAGTCGGTCTACCACGGCCGTCCGTCGGTGGAGAAGATCCCGTTCGTCCTGCTGGTGCCGCGCCACGCCTGGTGGACGGGCATGTTCAACCCGCCGCCGCGGACCAGCGAGGTCTACTGCGACATCGCCACCCCGGCCCGCTGGGAATCCGACGACACGGTCCATCTGATCGACCTGGACCTGGACGTGGTCCGGCGCCGGGCCACCGGCCTGGTGGAGCTGCTCGACGAGGACGAGTTCGCCGAGCACCGGGCCCGGTACGGCTACCCGGAGGACGTGGTGGTCGAGGCCGAGGCGGCGGCCCGGTGGCTGTTCGGCGCGCTCGGCGACGGCACCGAGCCGTTCGCCACCTCGTACCGCAAGTGGCTGGCCCTGGTGGTCTGAGCCAGCTCACCAGCGCGGCGGCCAGTGGTCGTCGTCGTTCAGTGGCGGCAGATCGGTCAGCTTCTCCGGGTTGAGCTGGTTGTAGATGGCGGTGATCCGGCCCTGGTCCACGGCGAACGCGGTCACCAGGCGGATCGGCCGGCCGTCGGTGTGCACCGTCTCCAGTTGAAGGCCGAGTACGCCGTCGACCAGCACCGGCCGGGACAGCACCCGGCTGGCGTACCGGCCGGCCCGGCCGAAGAGACCGAGTGCGAAGCGGCCCACCTTGTCCGCGCCGACCACCGGTCGGCGGGCGGACGGGAAATGCCCGCCCGAGTCGCCGATGAGAACCACATCCGGCGCGAGCACCCGGAGCAGCGGATCCAGCTCACCGGACTCGGTGGCGGCGATGAACGCGGCCAGCACCCGGCGCTGTTCGGCCGGCTCGGCGGTGTGTCGGGGCAGGTCCGGCGCGGTGACCGCCCGCCGGGCCCGGGAGGCGAGCTGCCGGGCGGCGGCCTCGGTGGTGCCGAGCACGTCGGCGACCCGGGCGAACGGCACCGCGAACACGTCGTGCAGCACGAGGGCGACCCGTTGCTCCGGCGCGAGCCGCTCCAGCACCACCAGCAGCGCGGTGCCGACCTGGTCGGTGCGCACCGCCCGCTCCGCCGGGTCGGGGGCGTACCCGTCGGTGGGCGGGGTGGCGCCGACCGGGCTCACCACCGGCTCCGGCAGCCACTCCCCGTGGTACGCCTCACGCCGGACCCGGGCCGAGCGGAGCACGTCCAGGCAGATCCGGGCGCAGGCGGTGGTCAGCCAGGCGGACAGGTCGCGGATCTCGGCGCGGGCCGCCGGGTCGGCGAGCGCGCCGGCGTAGCGCAGCCAGGTCTCCTGCACCGCGTCCTCGGCCTCGCTGCGGCTGCCCAGCATGCGGTGGGCCACCGCGAGCAGCCGGCCCCGCTTGGCCTCGAACTCCGTCGCCAGGTCCTGCACGACCCACCACCCTCCCCGGCCGGCTCGTCCCGGCGTACATCCTCCCGCCAACTGGACGCGCCGGCAGCCCCGAACGTGACAGCCGGCCCGGGCAGGGCTGCGCTCGGCGGGCGGATGGCCGGCGGGTGGGCGATGATCCGAGGATGAGCGCACCCCAGCAAGCGCAGATCGTGGCGCCCGTCGGCGGCTCCGTGCGGGAGTTGCTGCGGGTCACCGCACCGGTGGATCTCGGCGCGATCGACCCCCGGTCCACGCCCGGTCTGCCGGCGTCGGAGGTGACCGGGGAGCGCCGCAAGGCCTGGGCCCGCGAGCAGGTGGAGTTGGTCGGCGGCGAGTTGGGCCGCCAGCAGGAGATGCTCTTCGCGATGGCCAAGGCCGGGTCGGACGGGCCGGCGCGTCGGGTGTTGCTGGTGCTCCAGGCGATGGACTGCGGCGGTAAGGACGGCACGATCAAGCGGGTGGCGGGGGCGATGAACCCGCTGGGCCTGCACATCCGCTCGTTCGGTCCGCCGACCCCGCAGGAGCTGCGGCACGACTTCCTGTGGCGGATCCGGCGGGCGCTGCCGCCACCGGGGTACGTCGGGATGTTCAACCGGTCCCACTACGAGGACGTGCTGATCGCCCGGGTCGGCTCGCTGGTGCCGGAGGCCACCTGGCGGGCCCGGTATGACGACATCAACTCCTTCGAGCGGGAGCTCACCGATGGCGGGGTGACCCTGGTCAAGGTGATGCTGCACATCTCCTACGCCGAGCAGGGCGGGCGGCTGCTGGAGCGGCTCACCGACCCGCGCAAGCACTGGAAGTACAACCCGTCGGACGTCGACTCCCGGGCTCTCTGGGACGACTACCAGGCCGCGTACGCCGAGGCGCTGAGCCGGTGCGGCACGGACGCCGCGCCGTGGTTCGTGGTGCCGGCGGACCGCAAATGGTACCGGGACTGGGCAGTGGCCCACCTGTTGCGGGAGACGTTCGACACGCTTGATCTGGGGTATCCGGCTGCCGATTTCGACGTGGCGCACGAGCGGGAGCGGCTCTGTGCTGGGGACGCGGGGGCGGGTGGGACGCCCGAGATGAACAGCAGGTGAACGACCGGTGAATGCGGCCTGGCCAGGGGTGGGCCGACGAATTCGCCGTTCCGCCGTTTCCTAGCATTCACCGGGCGGGTACCCGACGGGCACCGCCACCCTTCCACCGACGCGACGAGGTCTGTGCTGTGAAGTTTTCCTTCCGCCCCACCGAGGGCGCCTTCTACGAGCTCTTCACCAGGGCCGCGCAGAACCTGGTCCGGGGCACCGCGTTGCTGAACGAACTGGCCCTGCCCGGCGTCGATGTGCAGTCGGTCAGCGAGCGGTTGACCGAGGTCGAGCACGACAGCGACCAGATCACCCACGACCTTTACAAGAAGATCAACTCGACCTTCATCACGCCGTTCGACCGGGAGGACATCTACCGGCTCGGCTCGCTGCTGGACGACGTGATGGACCACCTGGAGGCGGTCGGCGACCTGCTCTACCTGTACGGGCTGACCGAGCTCCCGGCGCTTCCCCGCGAGCTGCACGAGATGGTGAACGTGCTCGACCAGCAGGCCAAGCTGACCGCCGACGCGATGCCGCGGCTGAAGTCGATGAAGGACCTCGAGGACTACTGGATCGAGTGCAACCGGCTGGAGAACGAGGGCGACCGGATCAACCGGCAGTTGCTCGTCCGTCTCTTCTCCGGCGAGTACGACGCGTTGACGGTGCTGAAGATGAAGGAGGTCGCCGACGAGCTGGAGGCCGCCTGCGACGCCTTCGAGCACGTGGCCAACACCGTCGAGACCATCGCCGTCAAGGAGTCCTGAGCCTGTGACCCCCGAACTCATCGCCGTGCTGGCGGTGATCGCGGTGGCCCTGGCGTTCGACTACACCAACGGCTTCCACGACGCCGCCAACGCGATCGCGACCAGCGTCTCCACCCGGGCGCTGACACCCAGGATCGCCCTGCTGCTCGCCGCGGTCGGCAACTTCGTCGGTGCCCACTTCGGCGCCGGGGTGGCCAAGACCGTCGGCGACGGCCTGGTCACCCTGCCCACCGGGGTCGCCAGCCTCGGGGTGGTCTTCGCCGGGGTGCTCGGCGCCATCGCCTGGAACCTGATCACCTGGTACTTCGGTCTGCCGTCGTCGTCGTCACACGCGCTCTTCGGCGGCCTGGTCGGCGCGACCCTGCTGTCCACCGGCGGCATCGTGCAGTGGGCCACCATCGGCGAGAAGGTCATCCTGCCGATGGTGCTCTCGCCGATCGTCGGTCTCACCCTCGGCTACCTGCTGATGCTGGCCATCCTCTGGCTGTTCCGGAAGGGGCAGCCGGGCAAGCTCAACCGGGGCTTCCGGTGGGCGCAGACCGCCTCGGCGGCCGCCATGTCGGTCGGCCACGGCATGCAGGACGCCGCGAAGACCATGGGCATCGTGGTTCTCGCCCTGTACACGGGCGGCTTCCAGGACGACAAGTCCCACATCCCCGGCTGGGTGTTCTGGACCTCGGCGACGATGCTGGCGCTGGGCACGTACGCCGGCGGTTGGCGGATCATCCGCACCCTCGGCCGCAAGATCATCGACCTGGGCCCGCCGGAGGGCTTCGCCGCCGAGACGGTGGCCAGCGCGGTGCTCTACTTCAACGCCCTGGTGCTGAAGGCGCCGATCTCCACCACCCACACGATCACCTCGGCGATCATGGGCGTGGGCGCCACCAAGCGGCTCTCCGCGGTCCGCTGGAACGTCGCCGGCAACATCGTGATCGCCTGGATCGTCACGTTCCCGGCCGCCGCGCTGATCGCCTGCCTCACCTACCTGCTGGTCCGGCCGCTCTTCGGCTGACCGCACCCCGACGCGCCACGACGAAAGGGCCCCTTGTCAGCCGACAAGGGGCCCTTTCCTTCACGCGTACCGCACGCCGATCTGCTCGCGTACGGCGTCCAGCAGGGCCATCACCTCAAGCGTGGTGGCGTGCGGCACCAGCGGGCTCTCGGTCAGCCCGGCGGCCAGGCAGCGCTGCACCTCGATCGCCTCGTACTGGTAGCCGTTACCGACGGTGTCGGCGGTGATCGTCTCCGGCTCGGCGCCGTCGCGGTGCAGGACCAGCGAACCCGGCCGGAAGAACGGCTCCGGCAGGTCGATCCGACCCGCGGTGCCCGTGATCGAGGCGGTCTGCCCGCTCGACCCGACCATGCCGCAGCTCAGGGTGGCCAGCGCGCCGGTGTCGTACCCGAACAGGATGCCGGTGTTCTCGTCCGTCCCCTCCGGGCCGAGTTGCGCCCAGGACCGGATCTGCTGCGGCACACCGAGCAGCAGGTGGGCCAGGCTGATCGGGTAGACCCCCAGGTCGAGCAGGGCGCCCCCGCCCAGCGCCGCGGCCCGCATGCGGTGCTCCGCCGGGAACGGCCCGGACACCCCGAAGTCGGCCCGGACGCTGCTCACCGTGCCGATCGCGCCCTCCGCGATCAGCTGCACCACCCGCAGGATCATCGGGTTGGTCCGCATCCACATGGCCTCCATGAGGAAGGTCCCGGCGGCACGGGCGGTGTCCACCAGCTCGGCGCTGGTGGCCAGGTCGAGGGTGAACGGCTTCTCCAGCAGCACCGGGCGCCCGGCGGTCAGGCAGGTCATGGCCGCCTCGTAGTGCGCGGCGTGCGGGGTGGCCACGTAGATCACGTCCACCTCGGGGTCGGCGGCCAGCTCCACCCAGGAGGCGTAGGCGCGCTTCACGTCGTGCTTCTCGGCGAAGCGCTGCGCGCTGTCGGCGGCGCGGGAGCCGACCGCGACCAGTTCGGCGTCCGGCACCAACCGGAGGTCTTCGGCGAAACGGCTGGCGATGTGGCCGGTGGCCAGGATGCCCCAACGAGTCATGTCGGCACGCTAGCCCAGCCAGGTGAACCGCCGGCTCGCCGGCCATGCCCGCCCGGGGGTGCGCGCCTGATCGTGATCGACTCCGTGTCGGCGATATCGCGCTATCCCGCGACCAGGACACCCCGACATCGCCGATACGGCGCCGAACCCGCTTTGTGGGCTGGGCGCGCTCCCGGTAGGCGCGTCGCGGGGAACTAGGCTCGCGGGCATGACGATCGACAGCGACGGCTTCGCCGCCCCGGCCGCCCTGGTCGAGCACGCCCGCCGGTTCCAGGCCGAGGGCGGCACCCCGGCGGTGCCCCGGGTCGCGGCCACCGTCCTGCTGCTCCGCCCGACCGGCGCCGACTTCGAGGTGTACGTCATCCGCCGGGTCGCCGCGATGACCTTCGGCGGGATGTACGCCTTCCCCGGCGGCGGGGTGGACCGCTCCGACTCCGAGGCCCACCTGGACTGGGCCGGCCCGGCGCCGAGCGAGTGGGCGGGGCGGCTCGGGGTGGCCCCGGACGCCGCCCAGGCGGTGGTCTGCGCCGCCGCCCGGGAGGTCTTCGAGGAGGCGGGCGTGCTGCTCGCCGGCCCGGACCCGGCGACCGTGGTGGGCGACGTCAGCGGCGACGACTGGGAAGCTGCCCGGCAGGACCTGGAGGGGCGTCGCCTGGGCTTCGCGGCGCTGCTCGCCGACCGGGGCCTGACGCTGCGGTCGGACCTGCTGCTGCCGTGGAGCCGGTGGATCACGCCGGAGTTCGAGCCGCGCCGCTTCGACACGTACTTCTTCGTCGCCCTGCTGCCTGAGGGGCAGCGGACCCGGGACGTCTCCGGCGAGGCCGACCACACCCTGTGGGTTCGCCCGGCGGACGCGCTGGCCCGGGCCGAGGCGGGCGAGCTGACCATGCTGCCGCCGACGCTGGTCACGCTGGCCCAGGTGGCGGCGGCCGACGATCTGGCCGGAGTGGCGCGAGCGGCGGCCAGCCGGGACGCCGCCACCCCGATCACCCCCCGCCTGGACCTGCCGCCCGACGGCGAGCCCCGCTTCGTGCTCGGCTGAGCCGCTCGCCTGTCCTGCCGCGCTCGCCCTCCAAGATCGCCCTCGATCCAGGAAGTAGTGGGGTCGTCGTGCGACGGAGGCCACTACTTCCATGTTCGAGCACGATCTTGGAGGTGGCGGCGCACGGGCGACGTCGGATACGACACCGGCGCCCACGCCGGGTGGGCGGGGCGCCGGTGACCGGTTGCGGACGGCTCAGCCGAAGCGGCCGGTGATGTAGTCCTCGGTCTTCTTCACGCTCGGGTTGCTGAAGATCTTCTGGGTGTTGTCGTACTCGATCAGCCGGCCCGGGTCGCCGGTCTTCTCGATCGAGAAGAAGGCGGTCCGGTCCGACACCCGCGCGGCCTGCTGCATGTTGTGCGTCACGATGATGATCGTGAACTTGTCCTTGAGCTGGAACATCAGGTCCTCGATGGCCAGCGTCGAGATCGGGTCCAGGGCCGAGCAGGGCTCGTCCATCAGCACGACCTGCGGCTCGACCGCGATGGTCCGGGCGATGCAGAGCCGCTGCTGCTGACCGCCGGAGAGGCCCGCGCCGGGCTTGCCCAGCCGGTCCTTGACCTCGTCCCACAGGTTCGCCGAGCGCAGTGCCTTCTCGGCCGCGTCCTCCAGGATCGACTTTTTCCGGACGCCGTTGAGCTTCAGCCCGGCCACCACGTTCTCGAAGATGCTCATGGTGGGGAACGGGTTCGGCCGCTGGAAGACCATGCCGATCATGCGCCGAACCGCGGTGACGTCCACGTCCCGGTCGTAGATGTCCTGGTCGTCGATGGTCAGGCTGCCCTCGACCCGGGCCCCCGGCAGCACCTCGTGCATCCGGTTGATCGACCGCAGGAAGGTGGACTTGCCGCAACCGGACGGGCCGATCAGGGCGGTGACCGTCTTCGGCTCGACGGTCAGGTTGATGTTCTCGATCGCCTTGAAGCCGCCGTAGTAGGCGGTGACGTTCGAGGCTGCGACGCGCTTGGCCATGGTGGAACCTCCGGGGTTCATCGGCTGAGCCTGTTACGACGGGCCAGCAGCTTCGCCCCGATCGTCAGGATGAGCACGAGGGCGACCAGGGTGAGTGCCGCGGTCCATGCCCGTGCCGGCGCGTACCTCGACGCGTCGCCGGCCTGCTGGTAGACGAAGAGGGACAGTGACGACTGGTTGTTCTCGAAGGGGTTGGTGTTGATCGCGGCACCGCCGCCGGCGACCAGTAGCACCGGCGCGGTCTCGCCGGCCGCACGGGCGATGGCGAGCATCACGCCGGTGACGATGCCGGGCAGCGCCGTCGGCAGCACCACCCGCAGGATGGTCTTCCACTTGGGTACGCCGAGCGCGTAGGCGCCCTCGCGCAGTGGCGCCGGGACGAGGCGGAGCATCTCCTCGGTGGACCGGACGATGGTGGGCAGCATGAGCACGCTCAGCGCGAGCGCGGCGGCGAAGCCGGAGAAGCTCGGCCGACCGTCGTTGAACCACGGCGACACGACCAGCACCCAGAACGCCAGCACGAAGAGGCCGGAGACGATCGACGGGATGCCGGTCATCACGTCCACGAAGAACCGGATCGCGAAGGCGAACTTGCCCCGGCCGTACTCGACGACGTAGATGGCGCAGAGGATGCCGAGCGGCACGGTGATCAGGGTGGCGACGCCGACCTGCTCCAGCGTGCCGATGATCGCGTGGTACGCGCCGCCGTTGGTGTCTCGGGCCCCGATGTTGTTCATCGAGGTCTGGAAGAAGTTGAGGTCCAGCCGCTCGGCGCCCTTGCTGACCAGCGTCCAGACCACCGACACGAGCGGCAGCACCGCCAGCACGAACGCGGAGTGGATCAACGCGCTCCAGGTGCGGTTGCGGGCCGACCGGCGCCCCTCGACCGCGTTCGCCGCGGCGAAGAGCCCGACCAGGTAGAGCACCGCGCCGAGGGCGACCACGAGGACCGGGCCGCCGGTGCCGGTGCCGTAGACGATCACGGCGGAGAGCGCCAGGGCCGCCACGGCGATGGCCGGTGCGGCGTACCAGGGCAGCCGCCGAGCCCGCAGCGAGGGAGGCTGGGCCGGCGGACGAGTGCGGTGGGAGGTGACGGTTGTGGTCATGCGGCCGACTCCGTGAACTCCCGGCGGCGGTAGATGATCGCCCGCGCCGTGATGTTGACGATCAGCGTGATGGCGAACAGCACCAGGCCGGAGGCGATGAGTGCGCCCCGGCCGGTCTCGTTCGCCTCGCCGAACGCGTTGGCGATGTTGGCGGCGATGGTGTTGCCGCCGTTCTGGATCAGGTTGAACGAGACGCCGAAGGTGATGCCGAGGGTCATCGCCAGGGCGATGGTCTCACCGAGGGCGCGGCCCAGCCCGAGCATCACCGCGGCGATGATGCCGGGGCGTCCGTAGGGCAGCACTGCGGTGCGGAGCATCTCCCAGCGGGTGGCACCCAGGGCGAGGGCGGCCTCCTCGTTCGCGGTCGGCGTCTGGAGGAACACCTCGCGGGAGAGCGAGGTGATGATCGGCAACACCATGATCGCGAGTACCAGGGCACCCAGCATGATCGACTTACCGAACGGGCCGTCGCCGCCGAAGATCGGGAGCCAGCCGAAGTATTTGTTCAGCCAGACCGAGAAATCCCGGACCGGGTTGATGAAGATGTCCCGCCCCCAGAGGCCGAAAACCACGCTCGGCACGGCGGCGAGCAGGTCGACCAGGAAGCCGAGCGCGGTGCCCAGCCGGCGGGGCGCGTAGTGCGAGAGGTAGAGCGCGATTCCGAGTGCGACCGGTACCGCCATGAGCAGCGCCAGCGCCGAGCTGAGCACGGTGCCGAAGGCGAGCGCACCGATGCCGAACTTTGGCTGCGTCTCGTTGGGGGACCAGCCCTCGTAGGACCAGAAGTTCTCGGTGTTGGCGCGCAGGGCCGGCACCGCCTTGGCGACCAGGAAGATCGCGATGGCGGCGATGATGACCAGAACGGCGGTGCCGGCGGCCAGGGTGAGACCGCGGAAGGCCCGCTCGGCGCCGAACTTACGGCTGCGCGGCAGCGCGCCGCCGCCGCCCAGCCCGGTGCCGCCCGGGGGACGGGTGCTGACTGGTGCCTCGGCCACACGCGCCGAGGCACCGGCGGGCCACTCGTGACTCTGGGTCACGCGCGTCCCGCCGGTGCCGGCGTCGGCCGAGCGGGGTGGGGTGTCACCCATCTGCTCGCTCGATTCGGTTGCGGAGTGGTGTCGGTCAGGAGATGTTCTTGACTGCGGCCTCGACCTTGGTGCGGACGCTCTCCGGCAGCGGGGCGTAGCCCAACTCGGTCATGGCAGCCTGGCCCTCGGTGCTGGCGGCGTAGCCCAGCAGACCCTTGACCAGCGGCAGCTTGTCGGCCGGGAGGCCCTTGCTGCAGACGATCTCGTACGTCGCCAGGACGATCGGGTAGGCCCCGGCCTCCTTGGTGTTGTAGTCGATCGACAGCTTGAGGTCGTCGCCCTGGCCCTCGACCTTGGCGCCGGCGATGGTCTTGCCGGCAGCCTCGGCGGTCAGCGCGGCGAACTCGCCGTTGCCGTTACCGATCTTGGCCATCTTCAGAGCGGCGTTCTCGGCGAACGACCACTCCATGTAGCCGATGGAGCCGTCGGCGCCCTTGACCGAGCTGGCCACACCGTCCGAGCCCTTGGCGCCGGTGCCGCCCGGGCCCTTCCACTGCTTGGCCTTACCGAGGGTCCAGTCGGCCTCGGCGGTCTTCGAGAGGTAGTTGGTGAAGTTGTCGGTGGTGCCCGACTCGTCCGAACGGTGGACGGTCTGGATGGTGGTCGCCGGGAGGGTGGCACCCGGGTTGTCGGCCTTGATCGCCGCGTCGTCCCACTTGGTGACCTTGCCGGCGAAGATCTTCGCCAGGGTGGCCGGCTTGAGCTGGAGGTTGTCCACGCCGCTGACGTTGTAGGCGACGGCAACCGGGCCGATCACCATCGGCAGGTGGATGGCCTTGCCACCGACGCACTTCGCGTCAGCCTGCGGCTGCTCCTCCGGCTTGAGCGCGGAGTCGGAGCCGGCGAAGTCGGCAGTCCCGGCGATGAACGCCTGGATGCCGGCGCCCGAGCCGGTCGGCTCGTAGTTGATCGTGGTGCCCTGGCACTTCTGCTGGTACGCCTTGATCCACTCGGCCATGGCGTTCTTCTGCGCCGACGAGCCCTGGGCGTTCAGCGTGCCGGTGGCGCAGTCGACCGCGGCGGCCGAGCCCGAAGCGCTGGCGCTGGAGGTGGGCTCGTTGTTGTCCGAGCCGCATGCACTGAGACCGAGCGTCGCGGCGAGAGCGAGGCAGGCAAGAGTGCCGTACCGCTGGAGCTTCACCTGAGGGGTTTCCCTTCGCGTCTGACTTGGCGCCCCGATCCCGGGGCCCGAGGACCGGCACTGACCGGCTGACACGAAAGTTAGAAGTGCCAGGTAGCCGGTTCGCCGGTCGCAAGTGAACGCAAGGTGAACACGTACGCCCCTCGAGGTGACCGCTTGCTGAGGGTGGGTTGTCCGTTAAGTGAACTCGGGTACACCTGTCGGAAGTATGGTCATATATCCGGTTGGGCGTTATCCCGCCGACGCGTGGCCGTTACCCGCCGGTGACCCGGTCGCAGCGGCTGCCCGGAGGTCAACTCCGCTGGTCAGCCCAGGTGGTAGTTGATGTGCGCAGACCAGCGGGCGAAGCCCAGCCGCTCATAGAGCGCCACCGCGCCGGTGTTCGAGTCGTCCACGTAGAGCATCACCCGGTCCAGCCCTCGCCGGTCCCGCAGGTACGCCAACCCGGCGGTGGTCAGCGCCCGGCCGAGCCCGCCGCCGTGCGCGGTCGGTTCCACGCCGAGCACGTACACCTCGCCGATCCGGGCCGACCCCGGGCGCTCGTGCACCTTGGTCCAGTGGAAGCCGAGCAGTCGGCCCGTGGCGGTCTCCTCGGCGAGCAGGAAGCCGGCCGGGTCGAACCACGGCTCGGCGAGGCGGACCCGCAGGTCGTCCGAGGTCCACCGACCCTGCTCGGGGTGCTCGGCGAAGGCCCGCGCGTTGAGGGCCAGCCAGGCCGCGTCGTCCGCGCCCGGTCGGAACGCGCGCAGCACCACCCCATCGGCCAGCCGCGGCTCGGGCAGCGGGGCGGCCAGTGGCCGGCGTAGCTGCCAGAGCACCCGCACCCGGGTGAACCCGAGGTCGACCGCGAGCGCGGCGGCCGACGGGTGGTCGCCGTGCGCCCACGCCCGCAGCGGCCCGGTGGCCGAGGCGAGCACGCCCCGAACCAGCGCCCGCCCGGTGCCCCTCCGGCGGTACGCGGGGTGCACCACCAGCTCCACCCCGATCCCGCCGACCGGGTCGGTGGTGTCCAGGTGCGCGTACCCGGTGAGGGTGCCGTCGTCGGCGCGGGCGATCAGGTGCACGGCCGGCGCACCGGGATCACGAAGCCGGAGCAGGACGTGCTCGTCGAGCGGGTCCGCGCCGTCGGTGTCGCCTGCGGAGCGGGCCAGGGCCAGCACGTCGGCGATCTCCGCCGGGGCCAGTCGGTCGGTCCGGGTCACCTGGTCGCTGGTCGGCTCCGCGCTGCTCATCCCGTCACCGTAGTCGCCGGGGACGACGGTCGGCCGGGATCCCCGACCGGCTCACGTCGGGTCGGTGGGCAGCGCCTCCAGCTCGAACCGTCCGGTGAGGTCGGCCAGGATCCGGTGCAGCGCGTCCACCGTGCCCTGCCGGTCCCCACCCGCGTCGTGCAGCAGCACCACCGATCCTGGTTCGGCCTGGGTGAGCACTGACGCGGCGATCTTGGAGGCGCCGGGGGCCTCCCAGTCCGCCGGGTCCACCGACCAGTGCAGCGGGGTCATGCCGAGCTGCTGCGCCATCGACACCACAGGGTAGGTCCAGGCGCCGCCGGGCTGGCGATACCAGACGATCGGCGCGTCCGGCACCGCTGCCCGGATCGCCTCGTTGGTCCGCAACAGGTCGGCGCGAATCGTGTCCGCCGAACGATTGCCCAGGGTGACGTCGTGGTGCCAGGAGTGGTTGCACAGGGTGTGCCCATCGGCCACGATCGCCCGAATCAGATCGGGATGGGCCTGGGCGTTCTCGCCCACCACGCAGAACGTGGCCTTGACGTCGAACTCGCGCAGCGTGGCGAGCACCTGCGGGGTGTATCGCGGGTCCGGTCCGTCGTCGAAGGTCAGCGCGAGTCGTGGAGTGCCGGTGGTGGAGTGCGCGCCGAACAGCTTCTCGCCCTCGGCGTCCCGCCCCGACCCGTCCTGACCGGCCTGGGCGGGGCCGCTGCTGGTGGTCGGGGCCGCGCTGGACGCGTCGTCGGTGGGCTGGTCGGCGTAGTACGGCCCGTCGGCGTTCGTGTTGACCCCGGTTCCCTGCCGCTGAGGCTGGTCGGGGATGAGACTGCGGCCCAGCACGTACGCCGAGCCGAGCAGCGCCGTCACCACCAACACCACGATTCCCGCCGCCCGGACGGTCGGGTTGCTCCACTTCACGGCTTCCGCCTGGCTGACCGGTCACGCCGGCCCGTGGTCCCCGTGGTCACTGCGCGCACCGTCGCCCCTTTCTCCGACAAACCCGGCAGTCAGAATAGAACTGACGAGCTGCGCCAAAAGGGCATACGGGGAATCGTTCCTCCGCCTGGGTGCGGATCAGACGGGCAGCGGCGCGTGCTCCGCCTCGGGCAGCGACCGCGAGGGCGGTACGACGAACTTGTAACCCACCTGGCGGACGGTGCCGATCATCGACTCGTACTCCGAGCCGAGCTTGGCGCGCAGCCGTCGGACGTGCACGTCCACCGTGCGGGTGCCGCCGAAGTAGTCGTAGCCCCAGACCTCGCGCAGCAGCTGATCCCGGGTGAACACCCGGCCCGGGTGCTGGGCCAGGAACTTCAGCAGCTCGAACTCCTTGTACGTGAGGTCGAGCGGGCGCCCCTTCAGCTTGGCCGCGTAGGTGTCCGGGTCGATGGTCAGCTCGCCGGCCCGGATCGAGCCGCCGGCGCCAGCGGTCGCGTTGCTCAGCCGGCCCACCGCCAGCCGCAGTCGCGCCTCCACCTCGGCGGGGCCGGCCGCGGCGAGGATGACGTCGTCGACGCCCCAGTCCGCGTTCAACGCGATCAGGCCGGCTTCGGTCACCACCGCGACCAGCGGCACCCCGAGCCCGGTGGCGTGCAGCATCCGGCAGGTCGCCCGGGCCTCGCTCAGCTCCGACCGCGCGTCCACCAGCACCGCGTCGGGGCTGGGCCCCGCGACCAGGGTGCGGACGTCGCGCGGTGCGGTGCGGACCGAGTGCGGCAGCAGGTCGAGTGCCGGCAGAACAGCGGACGGTTCCCCTGCGCGTGCGGTCACCAGCAGCAGGATCTCCACGATCACCTCCGTCCCGGCGGCGCTCGGCCGCGCGCGACCAGACACACTCACGGGGGAGTGCGCTGAGAAATTGCGTGGTCCCGGCGTCGCTGACGGGCGGGTAACGCGTTGAGCCTAACCGATCGCCTTGGCTGTGCCGTCAGGCAATTTCCCGTTTGTCCAGCTTGCCCCTGATCGTGGCACAGGTTTTAACGTTGCTGAAACCCGTGACCACCGCGTCGGGCGGTCGGTCTGGCACGATCGGGGCGTGTTTCCCTCCACCTCGCCCGACGCCGGCCGCGAATCGTGGCCCGACGGGCCCCGCCCGGGCCCGGCCGCACCGACCCGTGGTCACCCGCCTGCGCCGCGTACCGGCCCGCCTGTCATCGACGGCAACCGCCGCGAGCGGGGTGGGCCCCGCCGGGCACGCCGCGCCGGCGAGCCGGCCCGCCGCTCCGAAGACGAGATCGACGAGCCGGAGGAGGAGGTCGTACCCCCGGTCGAGGTGCGCCGTTCGTTGGCGCTGACCATCGCCGGCTTCGCCGCACTGCTCGGTGTCGGCCTGGTGCTCGGCGCGCAGACCTCGGGCCCCGGTCACCGGCTGCCGTTCGCCTTCATCATCTTCGGCGTCCAACTGCTGTTCGTGCTCGCCTGGACGATGGCCATGCGTCCACCGGCGCTGCTGCTGGTCGCCGGGGTCAGCGCCGCGGTCGCCGCGGTCGTCGACATCGCCGCGGTGCAGACCGACGTCGCCGGCCTGGCGCCCCTGGGTTACCTGGCGGCCGGCGGGTTCCTCGCCGCGGTGCTCGGTCAGCTGGTCCGACGGGTCGACCGGGTCCGGGTCACCGACTCGCTCGGCGCCACGCTGCTCATCGTGGTCGGAGTGGTGGCCTTCGGCACCCTGATCGTGCTCAGCAGGATCCCGGCCGGCACCCAGGCGATCACGGTCTGCCTGACCGCGAGCGGGGTCGCGCTGACCGTCGCCCGGCTCACCGACGCGGTGCTGCCCTGGCCCCGGCTGGCCCCGCAGGTCCCCCGGGGCGCCGCCGGCGTGGTTGCCGGCGCGATGGTCGGCACGCTGGTCAGCGCGATGCTCGGCAGCTACCTGGTGGCACCCTTCACGCCGACGCGGGCTGCGGTGATCGGCCTGGTCGCGGCGGTCACCGCCGTCCTCTCCGACCTCGCCGTCGGGTACGCGGAGGCGGGCCGGCTGATGGCCGGCGAGCCACCCACCATGTGGGTCGCCCGGCACATGCAGGGTCCGCTCGGCGGCTTCGCCCTGGCCGCGCCGGCCGCGTACGCCATGTGCATGCTCTTTCTCTGAGTCACGGTTGAGCCCGGGACCGGTCGGGTACCTACGGGTGGTGCGCCGCGCTGCGGCAACCGGTACCGACGATCCGCCGCAAGCGGCGGACGGAGACAGGAGGCGGCGTGGCGCAGGAGTATCCGGCGGACGGGGCCCGGCCCCGACGGCGCGGTCGCAAGCTGCTCATCGGCCTGGTCGTCCTGCTCCTGCTGGTGGCAGGGCTGCTGGTGATCGCGGACCGGGTGGCGGTCGGGGTGGCCGAGCGGGCCATCGCCGACCGGGTCAGCCAGGAGGTCACCAAGCAGGGCGCGCAGGCCGCCGCGCCCGATGTGGAGGTCGGCGGAACTCCGTTCCTGACCCAGGTGCTCGACGGCCGCTACCAGCGGATCTCCATCAAGCTGCGGGACGTGCAGGCCTCGGTTGAGGGCGACGCCGTGCGGCTGCTGGTGCTGGACGTGGACGCCCGCAACGTGCGGGCCTCGTTGGACACTCTGCGCACCGGGCAGGGCGACGTTGTCGCCGACACGGTCAACGGCACCGGCACGATCAGCTACGAGAGTCTCGCCGCGCTGCTGGACCGGCCCGGGCTCACCCTCGGTGAGCAGGGCGGCAAGCTCGCCGTCACCGCCCCGGTCGACATCCTCGGCCAGACGCTCACCGTCAGCGGCACCGCCGACGTCACGGTCGCCAAGAGTGGCGCCGTCGCGCTGCGTTTCAACGACCTGGACGCCGAGGGCCTGCCGAACCTGCCGTTGGCCCGCGCGCTGCTGAACAACTACGCCAAGGGCATCTCCATCGACGTGCCCCTGCCCGACCTTCCCTTCCAGCTTGCCGTTCGGGAGGTCCGGCCGCTGCCCGAAGGGCTGGCGGTCACCGCCGACGCGAAGAACGTGCCGATCAACTCCGCGAGCTGATCGGCCAGCCGGCCGCCGGGCGGAGGGACGCCGGCGGTCGGCCCTGGATTCCCGGATGCTGGTCGACCCAGTGGCAGCACGGTCACTGGCTGGTAGGCTCCGTGGCCATGGGGACCCACCTCACCAAACGGCGCGCGGTCGACCTGTGCCGCGTGGCCACCTGCCTGTGTCGCCCCGTCATCTGACGGCGGGGCTGTTTTCGGCCGCCTGACGGCGGCCACCGGCACGCAGGGTTCTCGTACCCTCCGGTGATCCCACCGAACGCCCGGCAGCGGCGCCGTCGCACGAACCCGTGATCCCGTCCTTCCGCTGGGTCCCGCGCGCGGTGCGACAGTCAAACCCATCGATATTCGCGCGTTGGCTCACCATCCATCCTCACCAGGGAGTGATTCGATGAGTCGCGACACCGCACTCGTTTCGGCCGAGTGGGCCGAGAAGAACCTCGACGCCCCGGGCGTCGTCTTCGTCGAGGTCGACGAGGACACCTCGGCCTACGACACCGGCCACATCGCCGGCGCAATCAAGATCGACTGGAAGACCGACCTGCAGGACCAGGTCCGCCGGGACTTCGTCAACAAGACCCAGTTCGAGGCGCTGCTCTCCGGGCGCGGCATCAGCAACGACGACACCGTCATCCTGTACGGCGGCAACAACAACTGGTTCGCCGCGTACGCCTACTGGTACTTCAAGCTCTACGGCCACCGCGACGTGAAGCTGCTCGACGGCGGTCGCAAGAAGTGGGAGCTGGACGCCCGCCCGCTGGTCACCGACGCGGTGACCCGTCCGGCGACCCAGTACGTCGCGCAGGAGCCGGACACCTCCATCCGGGCCTTCCGCGACGAGGTCGTCGCCGCGATCGGCACCAAGAACCTGGTCGACGTGCGTAGCCCCGACGAGTTCGCCGGCCGACTGCTCGCCCCCGCCCACCTGCCGCAGGAGCAGGCGCAGCGTGGCGGGCACATCCCCACCGCGATCAGCGTCCCGTGGTCCAAGGCGGCCAATGAGGACGGCACCTTCCGGTCCGACGACGAGCTGCGCAGGATCTACGGGGACGCGGGGCTCGACGACGGCAAGGAGACCATCGCCTACTGCCGGATCGGTGAGCGCTCCTCGCACACCTGGTTCGTGCTCCAGGAGCTGCTGGGTCACCGCAACGTGAAGAACTACGACGGATCCTGGACCGAGTACGGCTCGCTGGTCGGCGTGCCGGTCGCGCTCGGCGACGAGCCCGGGGAGGCCTGACCATGACTGCTCCCACCACCGCGGGTTGCGCCGCCCCGGACCAGGCCGCGCCGCTGCCGGCCAGCCTGGACCTGGAGAAGGAAACCGTGATCACCGGCATCGTCCGCTCCGAGGCGGACGAGGTCGTGGCGGGCGCGTACGTCCGGCTGCTCGACTCGACCGGTGAGTTCACCGCCGAGGTTGTCACCTCGGCCGCCGGCCAGTTCCGGTTCTTCGCCGCGCCGGGCTCCTGGACGCTGCGCGCGCTGTCCCGACACGGCAACGGCGACACCGCCGTCACCGCCGGCCGGGGCATCAACGAGGTCAGCGTCACCGTCGCCTGACAGCCCACCCTCTGATCGACCGGGGCCGGTCACCCTCGCGGGGTGACCGGCCCCGGTCGTTTCCCGGTCGAGATGGTCGGAGTCAGTTACGTAGCGTGACCCCGGCCATGGGTCGCCCCCCGAAACCCATCGGCGTACGTCACTATCGTCGGGTGGAATTCACGGTCAGTGCGGGTGAAGGTGCCAGGCCCGGTGCAGGGGTCCCGATCGTCGTCTGCGTCACCGCGGACGTCTCGGTGCGGGAGCGGGTGGTGCGCCAGCTCGACGGGGTCGGCCCGGTGGTGAGCTGCGTCGACCTGGCCGAACTGCGGGCCATGCTGTTCCCGTCGCCGCCGGGCGGCGCGGCCACGGCCGTCGCGCCGGTCAGCCCGCCGGCGGTGCCGCAGGGGCCGGTCACGTGGGGCGAGCTGGTCGTCGACCGGGCCGGGCGCCTGGTCACCTGGTGCGGTGATCCGCTCCCGCTCACCCGCACCGAGCGGGAGCTGCTCGCCCGGCTGATCGGTCCGCCGCCGGTGGTGTGGAGCTACCAGCAGCTCTTCGCGGCCGTCTGGAACGGCGCGTACCTGGGCGACAGCGCAGTCGTGCACTCCGCGATCAAGCGGCTCCGGCACAAGCTGCGCAGCCTGCCGGGCGGCCCGCGGGTGCACACCGTGCGGGGCGTCGGCTACCGGCTCGACCCGCCATCCCGGCCCGCCTGATCACCGCCCGACGACCCGGGCTGCCTACCCGCCGCGGCGGGCGCCGGTCGCCGCCGGGCCGGCGGATCGCCCGTGACACCATGGCCGGGTGAGCGGTGCTGTCCGGACGGGGTGGGCCCCGTCGACCGGTCCCGCCGCGCCGGCACCCCGGCGACGGCGGCGCTGGCTGCTGGTCGCGAGCGCGGTCTGGGCCGTGCTGCTGGCCCTGCTCGCCTGGACGTCGGTCCGCGACGATCCACCGACCGTGCGAGAGCAGCGCTCCCTCGACCAGGCCGGCCCGGTGGTCGACCGGGCGGTCGGCGAGTTGGCCCGGGCGGCCGGCGCGGCCGGGCTGCTGGAGCTGAGCCCGGCGCGGATCGGGTCGGGCTGCCGGGTCACCCCGCTCGCTGACGGTGCCACGCTTCGCCGGGAGGTCGCTGTGCTCGCGCCCGCCGGCACCGAGCGCACCGTCCTGGCCGGGATCGCCGAGCGACTTCCCGCGAACTGGCGGGCCTGGGTCGGGTCCGGGCGGGACGGCCCGGTGCTGCGCGCCGACGCTGGTGAGTTCGTCGCCGTCCAGGGACGGCCGACCGGGGACGGTCGGATCCGGTTGACCGTCGACACCGGCTGTCGGCCGATTGGCTCCGGCTACACCCCGCCCTCGACCACCGACGGCGGCCCGGAGGTCGCCGCCCTGACGGCCGCGCTGCGGGCGCTCGGCCGGCCGGCCGACGCCGCGCCGGAGCTGGTCACCGCGCCCTGTCCGGGCGGCGCGTCGGCCCGTACCGCGCGGTCCGCCGCCGGTCCCGACCCGGCCGCGTCGCCGGGCGGGCTCGCACCGCTGGCCGGCGGCAACCCGCTGCTGGACAACCCCCCGGTGTACGCGTACCGCGCCGGCCCGGTCACCGTGCTGGCCGACCTCACCCCGGACGCCGCCCGGCTGGCCGCCACCGTCGGCTGCCCTGGCTGAGCCGAGCATCCCGCCGGATCAGACGCCCGGCTGCTGCTCCTCCGGGCCGCGGCTGCGGCCCAGTGCGTCGACCCGACCCCACCGGCCGGGGATGTCCAGCAGCTCGATCCGGCCCATGCCCGGCGGCACGGCCGGATCGATGATCAGGTGCTCGCCCTGCGGCTCCAGCCCCAGCATCACCCGCAGCAGCAGCAGCGGTGTGCCGGTCGACCACGCCTGCGGGCTGCACGCGGTCGGGTACTCCACCGGGTAGTCGGTGAGGTCGCGGGCGTAGCCGGCGAACGCCTCGGGCAGTCGGCCATCGAAGTAGCGGGATGCGGCCAGCATCGCGTCGCAGATCAGCCCGGCCTCGTTCCGGAAGCCGTACCGCCACAACCCCCAGGCGATGATCGAGTTGTCGAACGGCCAGACGGTGCCCACGTGGTAGCCGATCGGGTTGTACCGGCCCTGGTCCTCGGCGAGGGTCCGTACCCCCCAACCGGAGAACAGCCGCGGCCCGAGCAGGTGCTCGACCACCTTGCCGGCCCGGGACTCGTCGACGATTCCGCTCCACAGCAGGTGCCCGATGTTCGAGGACAGCGCGTCGACCTGCTTCCCGTCGGCGTCTAGGGCGAGCGCGTAGTACCCGCGGTCGGCGATCCAGAAGTCGTGGTTGAACCGCTGCTTGAGCGCGGCGGCCTCCCGCTCCAGCCGGTCGGCGTAGGCCGGGTCGTTCCAGAACGTCCGGGCCAGCCGGGCGGCCCGGATCTTCGCGTCGTACGCGTAGCCCTGCAGCTCACAGGTGGCCCGGGGGAAGCCGGGCAACCGGCCGTCGGCGTACGAGATGGCGTCCCAGGAGTCCTTCCAGCACTGGTTCTGCAGGCCGGTCTCCGGGTTGCGGGTCTGGTACCAGAGGTAGCCGGTGCCGAGCAGGTCGCCGTAGGTGTCGATCCACTCCAGCGCCGCGCGCACCTGCGGTTCCAGCCGCCGGATCAACTCGGAGTCGCCGGTCCAGCGCTCGTACTCGTCGATCAGGATGATGAACAGCGGCGTCGAGTCGGCCGACCCGTAGTACGGCGAGTGCGGCTGCTCCTCGAAACCGGCGGTCTCCCCGTACCGCAGCTCGTGCAGGATCTTGCCCGGCTCCTCGTCCCGGAAGTCGTCCACCCGGTGCCCCTGCAGGCCGGCCAGCATCACGATGGTCGGCGGGATCAGCTCCGGCAGGAACGGCAGCACCTGCAACGAGGTGATGATGCTGTCCCGGCCGAACAGGGTCATGAACCAGGGCAGCCCGGCGGCGAGCAGCCGCACGCCCAGGGCGATCGACTCATAGCGCAGCGCGGCCAGGTCGTTGAGGCTGCGCCGGTACGCCCCGGCCAGCGGCTCGCAGTCGCAGCCGAGCTTCGGCGCCCGGTCGATCAGCTCCTGCTGCTCGGCGCGGATGGCGTCCGCGCTGCGGCTGCCGCCGTACGGCAGGGTGGCCCGGATGTCCTCTCCCCGCGCGCCGTAGACGACGGTGGACACGTGCAGCCGGGTGCTCCACTCGCTGTTCCGGGCGATCCGGATCTGGAAGGTCATCCCGGAGGAGTCGACCATGGCCGGTGCGCTGGAGGTGATCAGCGTCTCCCGGTGGAACGCCTCCCGCCGGTAGGTCAGGCGCAACTCGTTGTCGGCCACCGAAATCGTCGTCTGACCGCGCTTCCGCCGGGCGTTCTTGATCTCGAAAAGGTCGGCGAAGTCAGACGCCATCTCCACCCGGACGGTGAACTCGACCTCCTCGCCGGTGTGGTTCAGCACGGTCAGCTCCTCCTCGAAGCTGCCCACGATCGCCCGGCTGCGGATCACCGACGCCTTGGCGTCCAGGTAGTGCGTCGGTTCGCCGGGGGCCAGGAAGAACTTGGTCCGGTACGACTCGGAATCGTCCATCGACAGGGCGTGCAGCCGCTCGCCGTCCAGGGTGAGCACCCAGTTGGACAGGAAGCGGGTGTCGAAGGAGAACAGCCCGGTCGGGAAGTCGTAGGACGGCTCGATGTCCCCCGTCCGGTCGCTGACCAGGAAGGTGTTGCCGTCCAGGATGCTGACGAGATCGTTCACGCCATCCGCCCGGCCTGCTTCCGAGCCACCTCGCGCGGGTCGCGGGTGCCCGGCGGGTTCGGGAAGAACCGCCGGAAGGCCAGGAAGAGCACCACGTTCCCGCTGAACGTGCTCTCGTTGCGCAGCACCGCCGCGACCCCCTGGGCCTCGCCGGTCACCAGCCGGTCGAACAGGGCCGTGCTGCTGTACCAGATGGCGTCGGCAGGCCCGCGGTTGCGGCTGACCTGCACCGACCCCGGCCGCATCCGGACCAGCCAGTGCTCGGTCGTCTGGTCGTCGGTGCCGAGGTCAATCTGAAGGGTTCCGGCGACCAGGCCGCCGAGGACCTCCGGGGCACGCGCCGGCAGTGATTCGAAGAATCTCTCCGTCGCCTCGGTCACATCCGAATCGTAGGCAGCCGTCCGAGATGTCGGGTCGGTATCCGCACTCCGCCCCTACCGTCCGGGTCGTCCCGCCGCTGGTCAGTAGACCAGGGCCTGCGCGCCCTCGGCCAGCGCCTCCTCGACGAAGGCCGCGGCGCCCGCGATCCGGACGCCGGGCAGTACGTCGTCCGGGCCGATCTCCCGCCGGGCCGCGCACTGGGTGCAGGCGGTCACCCTGCCACTGGTCAGGATGACGTGCAGCAGTTCGGCCAGCGGGGCGGAATGCGGCAGCTCGAACTCCTGGGCACGGCCGGGCAGCGCGAACCACGTCGCCTCGCCGGTCAGCCAGAGCGATACGTCCACCCCGGCCGCGACCGCCGTGGCGGCGACCGTGAACGCCTGCGCACACCGCTCCGGGGCGTCCGCCCCCGCGGTGGCCTTGACGACGAGAGTGCGGGCCATGAGGCCCAGCATAGGATGGCCGGGATGGTTACCGAGATCGGGTTCGTCAGCCTGCTGGTCGCCGGCCTGGGCGGGCTCGCCGGTGGCCTGGTCTACCTCGCCGTACGCATATCGAGAGGACGTTGGTGACGCTGGTGAGCGACGAGAACCCGCTGCAGCCGCCGTGGCTGAACGCGCCGCCGGTCGACCCGTACCCGTTCGAGGAGAGTCACGACCTGCGGGTCGGGCCGAAGCTGCACCCGGCGCTGGACGGCCTGCTGCCCTACATCGGCCTGTGGCGCGGCCGGGGCAAGGGTGGTTTCCCCACCGTCGAGGACTTCGACTACGCCCAGGAAATCCGGATCAGCCACGACGGCCGTCCGTTCCTGCACTACGAGTCCCGCGCCTGGATCCTCGACGAGCAGAGCAAGCCGGTCCGCCCCGCCGGGCGTGAGGTCGGCTGGTGGCGGCCGGTGCTGGTGGACGGCCGGGCCACCGACGAGCTGGAGGCTCTGCTGACCACCCCGAGCGGGGTGATGGAGCTCCACCTCGGTAAGCGCAACGGCACCCAGGTCGAGTTCGCCACCGACGCGGTGGTCCGGACGGCGACCGCCAAGGAGGTCACCGGCGGGCACCGGCTCTTCGGCATCGTCGAGGGCGCGCTGCTCTACGCCCAGGACATGGCCGCGATGGGGCACGGGCTCAGCCCGCACCTGTCCGCCCGGCTCGTCCGGGTCGGCGGCTGACCGTTACGGGACGGGGAAACCCAGCACGGCGTGCAGGGCGGGGGTACGCGGGCAGCGCGCACGGCGCACCCCGTCCAGCGTGTGGATCTCGGTGAGCCCGCGGACCGACGAGGTGAACCAGATGCCGTCCGCCGCGTGCAGCTCGGCCGGGGTGACCATCCGCTCGGCGGCGGCCAGGCCCAGCTCGCCAGCGTGGCCCAGCAGCCAGGCGACGGTCGTGCCGGGCAGGATGCCGGTGGTGGCGGCGGGCACGGTGCAGAGCGTGCCGCCGGTGAGCCACACCACGTTGGCGGTGGGGCCCTCCAGCGCGTACCCGTCGGAGGAGATCCAGAGCACGTCGTCCACCCCGGCCCGGTCGGCCCAGCGGCGGGCGGCGGTGTTGACCGCGTACGAGGTGGATTTGATCCCGGCGGGCAGCCAGTCCAGTCCGGTGCGTGCCCCCGCTGGCACCCCCAGCGGCAGGGTTGCCACGCTGATCCCGTCCCGACGGGCCACCCGGGACGACGCGGGCACCTCGGTCAGCGTGGCGTAGACGCTCGGCGGGCCGCCGGCCTCCGGGCCCCGGGTGCAGACCAGTCGCAGCGCCCCCTCCACCCGCGCCGGCCAGCCCGCGCGCACGGTGTCGAGCAGGTCGATCAGCGCGGCGATGGGTGGCAGGGCCAGCTCGACGGCGGCAGCCGAGGCGGCCAGCCGGGCCAGGTGCTCGTCGCGCAGCCACGGCCGGCCCTGGCGCAGGTGCATGGTCTCGAAGAGGCCGTCGCCGCGCAGCACACCGAGGTCGTCACCGCGGAGCACGGGCTCGCCGGCCGGCACCGGGCCGCGGCCGAGGACGACGATCCGCGCGGTCGGGTCGGCCGCGACCTTTCCGACGGACGACATCACCATGACCGTCGAGCCTAGCGGCGGTCCATCGCGATGCGGAGATCGGCATGGTTGCCGAACTATGATCGGACGGTGTCCGAATCCTCCCTCGCGGAAATGCTGCGGGCCCGTGGGCTGCGGCTGACGGCCCAGCGGCAGCTTGTCCTCCAAGCGGTGCTCGATCTGGGCCACGCCAGCCCCGAGCAGGTGCACAACGCGGTGCGGGAGGTCGCTGCCGGCGTCAACATCACCACCATCTACCGCACGCTGGAGCTGCTGGAACGGCTCGGCCTGGTGACCCACACGCATCTCTCGCACGGCTCGCCGACCTACCACGCGGCCGGTGAGCACCAGCACGTCCACCTGGTCTGCCGGGAGTGCGGCGCGATCGACGAGATCGATCCGGAGTTGCTCCGCCCGCTCGCCGACCATTTGGTCGCGCAGCGCGGGTTCCGGGTGGACATCGGGCACGTGTCACTCTTCGGTGTCTGCGGACGCTGCGAGAACGGGGACCAGAAATGATCGACATAGCGGGTGCGGTGGCCGTCGAGAGCATCGACGAGGCCAGCCGCGACCAGCCGGAGCCGGCACACGCGGCGGCCGGGGTGCGAGGGGTGGCCGCGCACTACGGCGACCCCCTGCGCGAGCAGCGCATCCTGGACACCGAGGTCGGCCTGGTCGACCGGTCGCACCGGGGGATCATCGCGGTGCCGGGGGAGGAGCGGGCCAGTTGGCTGCACACGATCACCTCGCAGCACCTGGCGACATTGGCCGCCAACGACGGCACCGAGCTGCTGGTGCTGTCCCCGCACGGGCACGTCGAGCAACATGCCATGGTCGCCGAGGATGGCGAGACCACCTGGCTGGACACTGAGCCGGGGGCGACCGCCGGCCTGCTGGCGTACCTGGAGAAGATGCGGTTCTTCAGCAAGGTCGAGCCGCGCGACGCCACCGCCGAGCGGGCGCTGCTGTCCCTGGTCGGGCCGGCGGCGACGGACGTGCTGGGCGTGCTCGGCGTGACCGGGATGGCCGCACCGGACCTGATCGCCGTGCCGGGTCCGAAGTTCACCGCCGGTGCCGTGCCACCCCGAGCGAGCGTTCGGTACGACGTACGCCCGCTACCCACCGGCGGGTGGGCCCGACGCGGCCCGCTCGGGGTGGACCTGCTGGTGCCCCGGGCCGCGATGGAGCAGGTGGTGGCGGAGCTGCGCGGCGCTGGCGTACCGGTCGCCGGGCTCTGGGCGTACGAGGCGATCCGGGTGGCTGCCCGGCGGCCCCGGGTCGGGGTGGACACCGACCACCGGACGATCCCGGCCGAGGTGGACCTGATCGGCCCGGCCGTGCACCTGGACAAGGGCTGCTACCGGGGGCAGGAGACGGTGGCCCGGGTGCACAACATGGGCCGTCCGCCGCGTCGGCTGGTGCTGCTGCACCTGGACGGGATCACCACCGACCAGCCGCCGACCGCCGGTACGCCGGTGACCCTCGACGGCCGGGCGGTGGGCTTCGTCGGCACCGCCGTGCTGCACCACGAGCTGGGCCAGATCGCCCTGGCGGTGCTGAAGCGGAACGTCCCGGAGGACGCCGCGCTGCGGATCGGCGAGACCGCGGCGGCGATCGACCCGGCCTGACCGGGCCGTCTAGGATCGCCGGCATGACGACAGGGACGTTGATCACGGTAGCCCCGACCGGCGCGGAGTCGGCCAAGGCGGAGGTGCCGGCGCTGCCGGTGACGCTCGACGAGCTGGTGCTCACCGCCAAGGAGTGCGAGGCCCTCGGCGCTGCCGTGATCCACGTCCACATCCGCGACGACGCGGCGCGGCCGACCCTCGACCCGGTGCGCCTGCGGGAGACCGTGGCGGCGCTCCGCGAGAGCACCGACCTGATCGTGCAGCTCTCCTCCGGCGGCGCGGTGACCGACCCGGAGGCATCCCGGCTGGCCGTGCTCGACGCCCGCCCGGACATGGCCTCGTGCACCATGGGCACGGTCAACTTCGGCGACGACGTCTTCCTCAACCGCTGGGAGTTCATCGTCGACCTGCACACCCGGATGCAGGAGCGCGGGATCGTGCCGGAGTACGAGATCTTCGACCTCGGCCACCTGTCCGCGTTGCAGCGGCTGTTGGGCAAGTACGGCCTGCCGGCCGGGGGGCACGTGCACGTCGACTTCGTGATGGGTGTGCCGGGCGGTATGCCGGGCACCACCGAGACGTTGGTCGCGGCGCACCGGATGCTGCGGGACCTGCCGGAGGGCACCACCTTCGCGGCCACCGGCATCGGTCGCAGCACGATCCCGGTCATGTTGGCCTCGCTGTCGACCGGCGGGCACCTGCGGGTCGGCATGGAGGACACCGTGACGTACGCCAAGGGCCGGCCGGTGGAGTCCAACATGCAACTGGTCGCCCGCGCGGTCGGTTTCGCCCAGCTCGCCCAGCGGCCGCCGCTGACCACCGCGGAGGCCCGCGAGCTGCTCGGCCTGTAAGGCCGGCTCTGTCGGGCACCCCTGTCACCCGGGCGGTGGACGACCTGGTCACCCCGCCGCCGAGACCCCCGGGACCGTCGGTACCGTCCAGCACGTGGGAAAGACGTACGAGGGCGGCGCGCCGCTCGCAGAGGTGGTCCGGTCCGGGTTCGTGGAGGGCGCGCACCGCGGCTCGGTGGTGGTGCTGGACGCCGCCGGTGTGCCGGTGGCAGCCGTCGGGGATGTGACCGCACCGATCTTTCCCCGCTCGGCCAGCAAGCCGATGCAGGCGATCGGGATGCTCCGCTCCGGCCTGCCGCTGACCGACCCGGCCGACCTGGCGCTGGTCTCGGCCAGTCACGCGGGTGAGGAATTCCACCTGGCCCGGGTCGGTGCGCTGCTGGATCGGGCCGGGTTGGACGCCTCGGCCCTGCACTGCCCGCCCGACCTGCCGGTGGGCGCGGCGGCCCGGGAGGCCGTGCTGCGCGCCGGGGGCGGCCCGACCCGGGTGCAGATGAACTGCTCCGGCAAGCACAGCGGGATGCTGCTGACCTGCCAGGCCGCCGGGTGGCCGCTGGACGGCTACTGGCGGCCGGAGCACCCGTTGCAGCAGCGGTTGCGGGCAGCCATCGAGGAGTTCACCGGTGAGCAGGCGGCGGCGGTGGGGGTGGACGGCTGCGGCGCCCCGGTGCTCGCCGTATCGCTGACCGGTCTGGCCGGGGCGTACCTCCGGCTGGTCGACGCCGAGCCCGGTTCGGTGCCGCGCGCGGTGGCCGACGCCATGCGCGCCCACCCGGAGATCGTGGGTGGCACCCGGGCCGACGACACCCGGCTGATGCGCGGCGTTCCGGGCCTGCTGGCGAAGGTTGGCGCCGAGGGCGTGATCGCCGTGGGCCTGCCGGGCGTCGGCGCGGTGGCGCTCAAGATCGACGATGGCGCCGACCGGGCCCGGATGCCGGTGCTGGTCTCCGCGCTGCGCCGGCTCGGCGTGGACGCCCCGGTGCTTGCCGAATACGCCGAGGTGCCGCTCTTCGGCGGCGGCGTCCCGGTCGGCGCGGTCCGTCCGCTCTGGTGAGCGGCGGCTGGTCCCGACCGTCGGGGCCGGCCACTCACGGATGAGCGCGATACCTCAGAGGCATAAATATGCCTCTGAGGTATCAGCCTCTTCGCCCGACACCCTCGGTGCGGGCTCTGCGGAGTCGGGCGGGCTCAGCTCAGGAAGTCGAGCAGGGCCGCGTTGACCGGCTCGGGGCGCTCCAGCGGCAGCAGGTGTGCGGCGTCCGGCACGTCGGGCAGCCGTACCGCGTCGGGCGCCTCGGCGGCGATCCGGTCGGCGAGCCGGCGGATGTCCGGCACGTCCGCCGCGCCAGCGGTGACCAGGACGGGCAGCCGCAGCTCGCCGAGGCGTTCGATCGCCGGTGGCGTCAGCTCGCCCACCTCCACCGCGCCGAGGGCCAGTTCGGCGGCGAGCGCGCGCTGATCCATCTCCTGCGCGAACGCGATCAGCCCGGGGTCGACGTCGGCCGGCTGACGGCCCGGGCCGACCACCCAGAACCGCACCTCACCGGCCGCTCCGGCGGCGAAGTCGTCGGGATCGACCTCGCCGACCAGGCTGTCCCAGAGGTCGTTGGCCTCCTCGGACCACTCGTTGCCGGAGACTGCCGTGCCGAACAGCGCGAGCGCGCTCACCCGGTCCGGATACGCCAGCGCGGTGTCGATGGCCACCGACCCGCCGAAGGAGCAGCCGACCAGGGCGGCCCGGGGCAGGTCGAGCGCGTCCAGCAGGCCGGCCACGTCGTCGTGGTGCGCGAACGGGATCGGAGGCAACTCGGAGTCGCCGTAGCCGCGCAGGTCCGGGACGATCACCCGGTGCCGGGCGGCGAGCGCGGACAACTGCCCCCGCCACATCCGACGGTCGGCGATGCCGGCGTGTAGCAGCACGACGGGCGAGCCGCTGCCAGCCTCGTCGTACGCGATGACTGCTCCATTGACTGTGGTCTTGTGCACGGACGGACGGTACGGATCCGACGAGCGGCGCGCAAACAAGATGCTGAGACCTTGCTAACTCTTGCTAGCGTTTTGCTTGCAGGAGCTAGCGGGGTCGGTTAGCGTCGGTGTCATGGCCACACCGAAGGACCTCCCCGACGTCGGCGGGTTCATCCGCGATCTGCGGCGCAACGCGAAGATCTCGCTGCGGCAGCTCGCCGAGCAGGCGGGGGTCAGCAACCCGTACCTCAGCCAGATCGAGCGCGGCCTGCGCAAGCCCAGCGCGGAGGTGCTCCAGCAGTTGGCCAGCGCCCTGCGGGTATCCACCCCGGCGATGTACCTGCGGGCCGGGCTGCTCGACGACAAGGAAGGCCACGGTGTGCTCGCCGCCATCGCGGTGGACGCCGACCTGACGATGGCCCAGAAGCAGTCGCTCAGCCAGATCTACGAGACCTTCCGCCGGGAGAACGCCCGGCTGGCCGAGGCCGAGGCCAAGGCCGAGGGCGCCGGCACGAACACCGGCGGCGCGGCCGGGGTGACCACCCCGACCGACATCGCCGACCAGCCGGCCGACGTGGCCAACCTGGCCGCGACCGGCCCCACCACCGCGGGCGGCACCCCGACCGAGGCCGTGCTCGAGTCGGTCGCCGTCACCGAGGCGGGGTCCGCCCCCGCCCCGCCCAGCACCAGCACCCCCGAGAAGAAGGCCGCCGGTCCGGCGGTCCGGAAGGCCGCCGACGCGGCCGAAGAGGAGACCTCATGACCGAGCCGAAGACCAACCGCATCCCCGCCCCGATCTACGCCGCCGCCGGTGCCGGAGAGTTGGCCCTCCAGCAGCTGCGCAAGCTGCCGGCCGTGGTCGGCGTCCTCGGCACCCGGGTCGTCGCCGACCTGGGCGGCCGGGCCGTGCTGACCGGCTTCGAGCTGCGCCAGAAGGCCACCGAGACGCTGCGTACCGCCAACGAGACCGCCGAGACCCTGCGCGGCCGGGCTCAGGCCGAGCTGGACCTGGCCAAGCTCCGTGAGTCCGCCGACCTGGCCAAGCTCCGCGAGGTCACCGACCTCGACAAGCTGCGCGCCGCCGCGACCCGTAACGCCGCTGTGGTGGTCGCCGGTGCCCAGGCCGCGCAGGAGCGCGCGTTCGCCGCGTACGGCGCCCTGGTCGCCCGTGGTGAGCGGGTCGTCGGCGCCGGCGTGCTGGAGGCCGCCGAGACGGTCAACGCCGACATCGAGGCGACCCAGGCCGTGGCGCCGGCGACCGCCGACGCGGTAGCCACCGCCCCGGTGAGCCCGGCCCAGGTGTCCAGCCCGGCCGACGTGCCGAGCCCGGCCGAGGTGGCCGAGATCGCCGAGGCCAAGCCGGCCGCCGTCAAGAAGGCCGCCCGGGCGCGGACGGCCGCCAAGCCGGCCGCCAAGCCGGCCGCGACCCCGTCGGCGAAGCTGCCCCGGGCCACCAAGCGGACCCGTCCGGCGGCCGAGTAGTTCGTGGTGTCGACGACCCCGGCGGCGTCCTTGTCGGACGTAGTCGGGGTCGTCGACATAAGCTTGCCGGCATGGCCAACGCCGCGCCGATCTTCGCGTTCGAAGTCCGCTACGTGATCGAGCTGATCCTGCTCGTCTTCGCGCTGATCATCCAGGGTGTCGCGCTGGTGCACGCCGTCACACAGCGCTCCGACGGCTTCCCCGCCATCGGGACGCTGCCCAAGGGTGGCTGGATCGCCATCCTGGCGGTTTGCCTGGTGCTGACCCTTCTCGGCTTCGGTCCGATCAGCCTCTTCGGACTGATCGGCATCGCCGCCGCCCTCATCTACCTGCTCGACGTCCGGGTCGGCCTGCGCGACCTGAGCGACGGCAAAGGGTTCTGGTGAGAAGTTTCCGCTGGCCACCCCCGCCGGACGGTGGGCCTCGCACCTGGGGGCCCGGTCCGGGTGGTCCGCGTACCGGCCGGCCGGCGCTGCCGGAGCCGGAGACCGAGCTGATCACCACCCCGCACGGGGTACGGCTGGAGCGGCTGGTCACCGGCACCGGTGATCCGGTCACCGTGTTCGCGCACGGGCTGGGCAACGGCATCGCCACCACCCGCCCCTTCGGCAGCGGGGTGACCGGCCGCAAGGTGTTCTTCCAGTTCCGCGGGCACGGCCGCTCCGACGCGCCGGCCGGGCAGTGGAGCTACCTGGACCTGGCCCGGGATCTGCGCGCCGTCGCGGATCTCGGCGGCGCCAGTCGGGCGTTCGGGGTGAGCCTCGGCGCGGGTGCGCTCTGCCGGCTGCTGGCCGAGAGCCCGGAACGCTTCGAGAAGCTGGTCTTCTTCCTCCCGGCGGTGCTTGACCAGCCGCGCGGCCAGGTCGCCCAGGAACGCGTCACGGACCTGCTGGAGGCGGTGGAGAGCGGGGACGCCTCGGCGGTCGCCGACATCGTCTCGCTGGAGCTGCCGACGGCGGTGCGCAACACCCCGGCCGGCTGGGCGTACCTGCGGCAGCGGCTCGACCAGCTGCTCCGCGACGGTCTGGCCGACGGTCTGGCCACCCTGCCGGAGCAGGCGCCGCTGCGCGACGCCACCGCCCTGGCGGCGGTCACCGCACCGGCGCTGGTGATCGGCTGTGCGGGCGACGATCTGCACCCGGTCGAGGTGGCCGAGCAGCTCGCGGCCGCGCTGCCCCAGGCCACCCTGCACGTGTACGACCGGCCCGGCGTGCTCTGGACGGAACGCGCCGACCTGCGGGAGCGAGTGTCCAGCTTCCTGAACGAGTAGCGTTCCCTGTCATGGGCGTCACACAACATGGCCGGACGCACCGGCTGGACCTTGCCGACCCGACCCTGCGCGAGTGGACCTGCACGGTCCTGCACGCCGACCCGGAGCAGGGCATCGTGCTGGACCGCTCGGCCTTCTATCCGGGCGGCGGGGGGCAGCCGCCGGACCACGGGGTGCTGCTCTGGCAGGGCGTGCAGACCCGGATCGTCGGCACCCGCAAGGGCGACGACCCGTACCTGATTCCCGCCGAGGGTGATCCGCTGCCGCCGCCCGGCACCGAGGTGACCGGCGCGGTGGAGGACGAGCGCCGCACCCGGCTGATGCGCACCCACTCGGGGCTGCACGTGCTCTGCGGAGTGGTGTTCCGCGACTTCGGCGCGCTGGTCACCGGCGGCAACATGGAACCGGGCGAGGCTCGGATGGATTTCAACCTGCCCGAGGTGCCGGCCGACTTCAAGAGCCGGATCGAGGAGCTGGTCAACGCCGAGGTGGCCGCCGACCGTGCGGTTGCCGTCCGGGTGCTGCCGCGCGTCGAGGCGCTGTCTCTGCCGGACATCATCCGCACCCAGTCCAACCTCATTCCGCCGGACGAGCAGGAGGTCCGGATCGTCGACATCGTCGGGCTGGACGTGCAGGCCGACGGCGGCACCCACGTCGCCTCCACCGCCCAGATCGGCAAGGTGCAGGTGGTCAAGGTGGAGAGCAAGGGCCGGGCCAATCGCCGGGTCCGCGTCCGGCTCGCGGACTGAGCGGCGCTGTCGCCTCGCGGACTGAGGGGCGCTGTCGCTTGGTGGACTAGGCGTCCCGGCGGGCGCGCAGCGACCGGACCTTGTGCCGGTTGCCGCAGCGCTCCATGCTGCACCAGCGGCGCTGCCCGGGGCGTGAGGTGTCCACGAAGACCAGGTAGCAGTTGTGCGCGCCGCACTCCCGGATCCGGTCGGCGTACGGCCCGCTGAACAGGTCGATCGCGTCCCGGGCGATGCTGGCGAGGGCCTGCTGCCCGCTGGCCGGGAGCACCCAGTGCCGCGTCCCGTCCGCATCCAGCCGGGGTGCCAGCGGCGCAGCGGCCGCCGCCTCGTTGAGGGTGTCGAGGTCGCCGGGCGTCGCGTCGAAGTCCGTGGGCGTGGTGGCCGGTGGCCGGGTGCCGGTGCGGGCGCACACCAGCCGCCACAGCGCGTCCCGCAGGCGCCGCGCGGCGGCCAACTCCGCCGGGTCGACGTCGACCCGGGCAGGGTCCAAGCGCAGCCGCGACCGCCCCAGCCAGTCGGCGAGATCCGCCGGGCGGTGCAGCACCTCGAAACGGGCCCCGATGCCCGGCCCGCCGCTGGTGAGGAACTCCAGGCAGAGCGCTCCTGGATCGAAGAGGAAACGGGCCCCTTGCAGCGACACCAGGGTGATTCCACTTGCGACGTCGGTCACGTAACCACTATAAACGGTTACAGGGGTGGTCCGCACGCTGCGGGTCGCCGACGAAGGTGAAGGGGATCCAGATGGCCCTGGCATGGAAGCTCGTCGTCGACTGCGCGGAGCCGATCGCGCTGGCCCGGTTCTGGGCGGCGGCCCTCGAATACGAGGTCGAGGACAACAGCGCCCTCATCGACCAGTTGGCCGCGGCCGGCAGAGTCGGGTCGGACGAGTACGTCGAGGTCGACGGCCGGCGGGCCTTTCGGGAACTCGCGGCGGTCCGCCACCCGGAGGACCCGGTCCAACCGGTCAGCGGCATCGGTCTCGGCCGCCGGCTGCTGTTCCAGGCCGTGCCGGAGCCCAAGCAGGTCAAGAACCGGCTGCACATCGACCTGCACGCCGGCCCGGACGAGCGGGAGGCGACGGTGCAGCGGCTGGTCGGGCTTGGCGCCACCGTGCTGCGCGAGGTCGCCGACCGGGGCAGCGTGCACACCACCATGACCGACCCGGAGGGCAACGAGTTCGACGTGCAGTGACAGCCGGGCAGCCGTTCGGCCGGGCATGACTGGATGCGGGCCTGTCGAGCTGCCCCAGATATGGGGCGTGGCACGGGTGGCTCGCCGCCCGTCGAGCGGGCCCAGACGTCCAGCGTGCCCAGACGTCGAGCGGGCCTAGACGTCGAGCGGGCCTAGACGTCGAGCGGGCCTAGACGTCGAGCGGGCCTAGACGTCGAGCGTGCCCAGACGTCGAGCGTGCCCAGACGTCGAGCGTGCCCAGACGTCGAGCGTGCCCAGACGTCGAGCTGCCCCACAAATGGGGCAGCTCGACAGGGCGGCGTGGATGCCCGCCGGCCGCTCGTGACCCGATCCGGAATTCGGACGGAGGCTGTCAGGTATTGCTGGCAGCCTCGAAGGCATGACACAACCGCTCGCAGGAAAGATCGCGCTCGTCGCCGGCGCTACCCGGGGTGCCGGTCGGCAGATCGCCGTCCAGCTCGGCGCCGCCGGGGCCACCGTGTACGCCACCGGCCGCAGCAGCCGCGCCGGCCGCTCGGAGATGGACCGGTCGGAGACCATCGAGGAGACCGCCGAGCTGGTCACCGCCGCGGGCGGCGTCGGCATCCCCGTCCGGGTCGACCACCTGGTGCCCGAGCAGGTCCGCGACCTGGTCGCCCGAATCGACGCCGAGCAGGGCCACCTCGACGTGCTGGTCAACGACATCTGGGGCGGCGACCCGCTGGTCACCTGGGAGAAGCCGATCTGGGAGCAGCCGCTGGACGCAGGCTTCCGCACCCTGCGCCTGGCCATCGACACGCACATCATCACCAGTCACTTCGCGCTGCCGCTACTGATCCGCAAGCCTGGCGGCCTGGTGGTGGAGATCGGCGACGGCACCAAGGCGTACAACGACGACAACTATCGACTCTCGGTCTTCTACGACCTGGCCAAGGCCTCGGTCAACCGACTCGCCTTCAGCCAGGCGCACGAGCTGAAGCCGCACGGCTGTAGCGCCGTCGCTCTCACCCCAGGCTGGCTCCGCTCCGAGGCGATGCTGGAGATCTTCGGCGTGACCGAGGAGAACTGGCGCGACGGGGCGGCCACCGACCCGCACTTCCTCATCTCGGAGACGCCGGCCTTCGTCGGACGCGCGGTCGCCGCGCTGGCCGCCGACGAGGACAAGGCCCGTTGGAACGGCGAGTCCGTCGACGCCGGCTCGCTGGCCAAGGTGTACGGGTTCACCGACGTCGACGGCAGCCAGCCGGAGGCCATCCGGTACATCACCGAGGTGGTCAACGCCGGCAAGCCGGCGGACGTCACCGGCTACCGGTAGAGCTCGCGGAGCCGGTCCGCCGCGTCGGCGAACAGCTCCCGTAGCTCGGGTGGTTCGAGGACCTCCACCTCGGGGCCGAGCCCGAGAAGTTGGTGGTACGCCACCTCGACGGACTCGACCGGCAGCCGGGTTACGACCCGCCCCTGCCCGTCGGGCTCGTCGGCGGTGGCGACCACCTCGTCGTACACGAAGGGGGCGTCCACCAGGTGCCGGAGCTGGCGCAGGCCGGCCGGGCTGAGCCGGACGGTGACCTCGGCGCGCAGCATGGTCCGCAGGAACGACCCGGCCTGCTCGCGCCAGTACCCGGCCAGGTCAAAGTCCTCGTCCCGGTCGAAGCTCTCCTCGCCCACCTCGACCCCGGTCACCCGGTCCACCCGGTAGGTGCGGGCGTCCTCGCCGACCCGGCCGACCAGGTACCAGACCCCGCTCTTGAGCACGAGCCCGTACGGCTGCACCCGGCGGGTCGCCTCCCGGTCGCCGCGCCGGTACCCCAGCTGCACCACCCGGTCCCGCCAGACCGCCCGAGCCAACTCGGTCAGCCATGGCGGCGGTCCGGTCTCCCGGAACCAGCCCGGCACGTCCAGGTGGAACCGCTGCCCGGCGCGGGCCGGGGCGTCCCGTAGCGCGGGAGGCAGCGCGGCGAGCACCTTCAGCTCGGCGGCGGCGACCGCGTCGGCGAGCCCCATGTCGCCGGCCGGCCCGGGCAGGCCGGAGAGGAAGAGCGCCTCCGCCTCGTCCCGGGTCAGCCCGGTCAGCCGGGTCCGGTAGCCGCCGAGCAGCCGGTACCCGCCGGCCCGGCCCCGGTCGGCGTAGACCGGCACCCCGGCGGCGGAGAGCGCCAGCACGTCCCGGTAGACCGTCCGCTCGGAGACCTCCAGCTCCCGCGCCAGCTCGCCCGCGGTCATCGACCCGCGGGCCTGCAACAGCAACAGCAGCGAGATCAGTCGGGAGGCGCGCATCCGCCCATCCTGCCCGGCCCCCGCTCACCGCCCGCCGGGGGTGAGCAGGCCCCGGTCGTACGCGACGGCCACGGCGGCGGCACGGTCGTTGACCCCGAGCTTGGCGTAGACGTGCAGCAGGTGGGTCTTCACCGTGGCCTCGCTGATGAACAGCCGGGCCGCCGCCTCCCGGTTGGACGCGCCCTTCGCCACCAGGGTGAGCACCTCCAGCTCCCGCTGGCTCAGCGGCTCCTCGGCGGGCGCGCGGAGCCGCCCCATCAGCCGGCCGGCCACGCTGGGGGACAGCACCGACTCGCCCCGGGCGGCGGCCCGTACCGCTCGGACCAGCTCGTCGCGGGGCGCGTCCTTCAGCAGGTAGCCGGTGGCGCCGGCCTCGATGGCCGGCAGCACGTCGGCGTCGGTGTCGTACGTGGTGAGCACCAGCACCTTGGTGGAGCTGCCGGAACGGGCCAGCCGGTCGATCGCGGTCACCCCGTTCATCCCGGGCATCCGCAGGTCCATCAGCACCACGTCCGGACGCAGGTGCGCGGCCAGCGCGAGCGCCTCGGCACCGTCACCGGCCTCGCCGACCACCTCGAAATCCGGGTCGCCGGTGAACATGCCACGCAGGCCGTCCCGTACCACCGGGTGGTCGTCGACGATCAGCAGCCGGACCGGGGCGTTCACCCGGCACCCCCGGAAAGTGCGGGCACGGACGCCGAGACGGCGGTGCCGCAGCCCGGCTCACTCTCGACGGCCAGCTCGCCGCCGACGCCGGCCACCCGCTGCCGCATGGCGATCAGCCCGTATCCGCCGTCGGGACGGTGGAGGGCGGGCGGGTCGGTAACCGGGAAACCCGTGCCGTCGTCCCGGATGTCCAGGGTGACCACGTCACCCATGTACGACAGGGTGAGCCCGACCCGGGACGCCTTGGCGTGCCGGGCCACGTTGGCCAGCGCCTCCTGAGCGGTCCGCAACAGAGTCACCTCGACCTCCGGGTGCAGCGGGTGGGCGTCGCCGGTCACGTTCACCTCGGCGCGTACCTCGTTGATCGTCGACCAGCGCCGGGTCAGCTCGGCGAGCGCCTCGGGCAGCCGGGCGGCCTCCAGCGCCTCGGGGCGGACCGCCCGCACCGAGCGGCGTGCTTCGGTGAGGCTCTCCCGGGCCAGGGCGACCGCGGTGTCCACGTGCCGCTGCCAGTCGGCGTGCCGGTCCCGGGCCACCCCGGCCGCCTCCAGCTGGGTGATGATGCCGGTGAGGCCCTGCGCCAGGGTGTCGTGGATCTCCCGGGCCATCCGCTGCCGCTCGTCGGTCACCCCGGCCTCCCGGGCCTGGGTGAGTAGCTGGGCGTGCAGCCCATCGTTTTCCCGCATCGTCTCGGCCAGCCGGCGGTTCGCCTCGGCCAGCTCCTCGACCAGCCGTTTGCGGTTGGCGTGCTGCCGCTCGGCGATGGTGGCGAACCAGATCATCCCACCGGCCGCGCCCAGGTTGAACAGCACCAGCACGCACCAGAGCAGCCAGTGCGACAGAGAGTGCGGCAGACCGCCGCCCTGCGCGGTGCCTGCCAGGACGGCCGAGGCAGCCACCCCGGCGAACCGCCAGTTGCCAGGCAGCATCATCGCGTGCAGGAATCCGGCCCAGCTGAAGAAGCCGTACCAGGGGCTGCTCAGCACCAGCATGGCGCTGAGCGCGAGCAGCCCGACGTAGTAGACGACCATCAGCGTGCGCCGGGTCGCCCAATCGGGGTGCAGGCTGACGAACCAGGCAATCCAGCCCGCCGCGATTGCGGCGACGAGCAGGTGGGGGATCGCTGAGCGGCCCATGGGCGCCGGCGCGGCGGTGGTGAGCAGTGCCCCGACGGCCAGCCCGATGAATGGGAGCACCCGGTGGAGGCCCGCCTCCCGGGCCTCCCAGGTTGCCAGCCGATCAACCTGCTCGGCGATGCTGGTCATCGGACCCCCGCTCACTCCCAGCGGAACAATTTCGCCGCGACCGAACCAGCGAGCACGGCGATGACCGCCATTATCGCCAGGTGCAGCGGCTGCGGAGCATCCGCGGTCCAGGCATCGAGCAGCGCCTGCACCCCGGGTGGCGTGTAGTCGCCGATCCGGACCAGGAAGTCCGGCAGGAGGAACCGGGGCACGTAGACGCCGCCGAAGAACATGACCGCCATGAACAGCGGCACGGCCAGCGCCTGCGCCGACTTGGTCGTCCGCGCCACCGCCGCCACCAGCAGGCCCAGCCCCAGTAGGGCCGCCGTACCGAGGATGAGGGCCAGCGTGAAGCCCAGTGGGTGCTGGGGCAGCGGTACGTCGAACGCCAACCGGCCGACCACGACGAGCAGCACGGCGCTGACCAGGATGGTGCCGAGCGAGATGACCAGTTGGGCGGCCAGCAGCGCGGCCGGGCTGGCCGGGGTGGTGGCCAGCCGGCGCAGCACCCCACGTTCCCGGTAGGTGGCCAGCACCGTGGGCAGGATGTTCACCGCCGACATGGCGAGCGTGATCACCAGCAGCGAGGGCGCGAAGTACTGGACGAAGGAGAGGTCGCCGAACTGCGCCTCCGGCTGGCGTCCCGCCGGAATCAGCCCGAACACCAGCAGCAGTGCGAGCGGCAACGCGACGGTCGTCAGCGGCGAGCCGAAGTCCCGCAGGAAGAGTCGTGTTTCGATCTTGAGGATCTGCCCGAAGGCGTGCATGTCGGTTCTCCCTCAGGCGGCGGGCCGGTGCCCGGTCAGCTCGACGAACGCGTCGTCGAGGGTGGACTGTTCCAGCCGCAGGTCGGCGGCGATGATCTGGTTGCGGGCGAGCGTCGAGGTGACCGCGTGCAGCACGTCCCCGGTGCCGGTCACCACCAGCTGACTGCCGGTGCGGTGTACGGAGATCACCTCGGGCAGGTCCGTGAAGAGCTGGTCGTCGACCGGGGCGGACGGCCGGAACCGGACCCGCTGCTCCGGGGCCACCGTCGACACCAGGCCGGCCGGGCTGTCCAGTGCGACGACCCGTCCCCGGTCGATCACGGCTACCCGGTCGCAGAGCCGCTCGGCCTCCTCCATGAAGTGGGTGACCAGCACGATCGTCACGCCGCTGTCCCGAATCTGCTCGATGAGGGCCCAGGTGTCCCGCCGGGACTGCGGGTCCAACCCGGTGGTCAGCTCGTCCAGGATCGCGACGCTCGGGTTGCCGACCAGCGCCAGCGCGATCGACAGCCGCTGTTTCTGGCCGCCGGAGAGCTTCTTGTACGCGGTGTTCCGCTTCTCGCCCAGACCCAGCCTGTCGATCAGGCCCGCCGGGTCGGCCGGGTTGCGGTAGAACGAGGCGTACAGCTCCAGCGCCTCGGCGACCCGCAGCTGGTCCGGCAGTTGGCTCTCCTGGAGCTGTACGCCAACCCGCTGGCGGAGCTGGGCCGCGTCCCCACGGGGGTCGAGCCCGAGGACCGACACCCCGCCCCCGTCCGGGACGCGGAGCCCCGCGACACACTCCACCGTGGTGGTCTTGCCGGCGCCGTTCGGGCCGAGGACCCCGAAGATCTCCCCGGCCTCGACCGTGAACGAAACGTCGTCCACGGCCACCAGGTCGCCGTACCGTTTGTGCAGGTTGGTCACCTCAATGACCGGCATCGTGCCGCCTTCCGCCGTCGTACCCGTACCTCTTCAGCGTGGCGGCGGCGGCTCGGCGGCGAATCGACCAGCCGTTGGTGATCTTTCGTGGCAGCGGCTGACCCCGGCGATCCACCAACCGGTTGATGTGGACGGAAGGGATCCCTGTCAACGCGCCGCCCGGCGGCGGTTGGCACTGATCGCTAGGCTGCTCGGTCGTGGACGCCAGCAGAATCGCCAGCCCGGTGACCGGGGTCGTCGGACGCTTCTTCGCCGGGGTCGGGTTGCTCCTGCGTGGGCTTGGCCTCTACGTGCGCAGCCCGGGAATGATGCTGCTCGGCATCGTGCCGGCGTTGATCTCCGGTGCGCTCTTCGTGGCCGCGATCGCCACCCTGGCGTATTTCGTGGACGACATCGCCGCACTGGTCACGCCGTTCGCCGACGACTGGTCGACCACCGCCCGCAACCTGGTCCGGGTGATCGCCGGGTTGGCCATCCTGGGTCTCGGCGGGCTGCTCGGCGTGCTCACCTTCACGGCGGTGACCCTGGTGATCGGAGACCCGTTCTACGAGAAGATCTCCGAGCGGGTGGAGGAACGGCTCGGGGGCACTCCCGGCGCGGTGGAGGTCTCCTTCTGGCCTTCGCTGCGCCGCAGCATCGCCGACTCCGTACGGCTGGTGGCCCTCGCGGCGCTGGTCGGCATTCCGCTCTTCGTCGCCGGTTTCATCCCGGTGGTCGGTCAGACGGTGGTCCCGGTGATCGGGGCGGCGGTGGGCGGCTGGTTCCTCGCGCTGGAGCTGGTCGGGGCACCCTTCTACCGGCGGGGGATGCGGCTGCCGGACCGCCGGTCCGTGCTGAAGGCGGACCGACCGATGGCGCTCGGCTTCGGAGTGGCGGTCTTCGTCTGCTTCCTGATCCCGCTCGGCGCGGTGCTGATCATGCCGGCCGCGGTCGCCGGTGCGACTCTGCTGGCCCGCCGATCCCTCGGCCAGCCCATCGACGAACGGGTGCCCGCGCCGCCGGCAGGCCACCCCATCGAGGGGCGCTGATATGCAGATCAACCTCGTCGAGGGCGACATCACCGTCCAGCGGGTGGACGCGATCGTGAACGCCGCGAACTCGTCCCTGCTGGGCGGCGGCGGAGTGGACGGTGCCATCCACCGGCGCGGCGGCCCGGCCATCCTGGCCGAGTGCCGGGCGTTGCGGGCGTCCCGGTACGGCCGGGGTCTGCCCACCGGGCAGGCGGTGGCCACCACGGCCGGGGAGCTGCCGGCCCGCTGGGTCATCCACACCGTCGGGCCGGTCTGGTCGGCCGGCGAGGACCGCTCGGCGCTGCTGCGCGACTGCTACGCCAACAGCCTGCGGATAGCCGACGAGCTGGGCGCGTCCACCGTGGCGTTCCCGCTGATCTCCGCCGGCATCTACGGCTGGCCGATCGAGGACGCGGTCCGCCAGGCGCTGACGGTGCTGCGCCCGGCCGCGCCGGCGAACGTCACCGAGGCGCGCATGGTCCTCTTCGGGGCGGATACCCACGCCACCGCGCGCCAGGTCTTCGACGCCGACCCCTCGGCATAGCGAAAGCCCTCGGACGCGCCGGGTTCCTCGTGCCGACCGACGCTGATCAGGTCAGCTCGGCCAGGCAGGACCACTGGGACGCGACCGGCCGGTAGCCGAGCCGCGCGTTGATTGCCAGCATCGGCGCGTTCGCCTCGTCGTTCGAGGTGTACGCGACGCGGACGCCGCCGGCGGCGGCCCGGTGCAGCGCCGCCGTCTTGACCAGCCGGGCCAGCCCTCGACCCCGGTACGCCGGGACGGTGCCGGTGTAGTCCGACCACATCCGGTCCCCGTCCCGCTTCACCAGGCTGAACGCGGCGATCTCCCCGTCGACCTCGACGGCGGTGCTGGCCGCCTTGTCCAGGCCGAGGTTCTCCCAGACGTCGTACTGCCAGCTCTCGTAGCTGACCGCGTCGATCGGGACGTCACTCGGCTCGTCGGCCCCCGCGGCCACGTTCGCCACGTACAGCCGGTGCGGGTCCAGGTCCGCGATCGGGTGCAGCCGTACGCCCGCCGGCAGGTCCGGCGCGGGCGGTGCCGGGTCCAGGTCGAGCGCGGAGTACCGCACCTCCCGGCTTGGCTCGAAGCCGTGCCGGCGGGCGAACGGCAGCGAGTCCGGCTGCGCCCAGGTGCGGACCCGGCGGATCCCCAGCGGGGTGAGGTGATCCGTCGCGGCGGCCAGCACCGCGCTGCCGATGCCGCGCCGCCGGTGCTCCGGGTGGACGTGCAGCAGGGCAATGTCGCCGACGTCCGGCGTCGAGGTCCAGGCAACGCGCTGGGCGGAAGCCCAGCCGACCACCTGTCCGTCGACCTCGGCCACGAAGGCGGTCCACCCCTCCTCGGGCGGCGGTTCGGCGAGCATCTTGCGGGTCGACTCGACCCCGCGTACCAGGTACGGGTAGACGATGGCCCGCAGCGCCACCACGGCCGGAGCGTCGTCGGGTCGTGCCACGCGGATCCGCATCAGGCTCCCGTCCGAACGGCGGCGACCGCTTCGACCTCGACGAGCTGATCGGTGTAGCCGAGCACGGCCACCCCGAGCAGGGTGCTGGGCGGGTCGTGGTCGCCGAAGAAGTCCCGTACCACCTCCCAGGCCGTCACCAGGTCCGCCTGCCGTGACGAGGCCACGTAGACGGTGGTCTTGACCACGTCGTTGAGTTGGGCCCCGGCCGCATTGAGGGCGGTCTCCAGGTTCGCCATCACCTGCCGGGCCTGCGCCGCGTGGTCGCCCGGCGCGACGGTCCGTCCCTCCGCGTCGAGCGGGCACGCGCCGGCGGTGAACACCAGCCGGGCGGGCGGCTCGACGGTTGCCGCGTACGCGTACTCGGCGACGTCGGTGAGGGCAGGGACGTGCAACAACGCGACGGATTGCGGCATGCCGGCGAGGCTAACCACGATCGGGCGCCCGAGCGACGCATTAACCGGCGGCAGGCAGTTGTGTGGATCTTGTGGGCGCGCCCCGGCGAGCGCGGCCTGGCCGAATCAGGCGGAATCGCGCAGGATCAGCTCGGTGGGGAGCATGACCGCCGGCTCGATGGTCTCGCCGGCGGCCAGCCGGAGCAGCTGTCGGGTCATCCGTCGGCCGATCTCCACGATCGGCTGCCGGACGGTCGTCAGCGGCGGCTCGGTGTACGCGGCGGTCTCGATGTCGTCGAAGCCGACCACCGCGACGTCCTCCGGCACTCGACGACCGGCCTCGCGCAGCGTCCGCATGGCGGCGTGCGCCATCAGGTCGGAGGCGGCGAAGACCGCGTCCAGGTCGGGATGCTCGGTGAGCAGCCGGTGCATCGCCGCAGCCCCGGACTCCCGGGTGAAGTCGCCGATCGCGACCAGCTCGGGTAGCCCGGCGGCGGCCACCGTGTCGCGGTAGCCAGCGAGCCGTTCGATCCCGGCCACCATGTCCTGTGGCCCGGCGATGCTGGCGATCCGCCGGCGACCGCTGTCGATCAGGTGCCGCACGGCCGCCGTCACGCCGCCGACGTGGTCGACGTCCACGTACGGCACGGGCACGTCGCCGAGCGGCCGGCCGCTGCACACCACCGGGATGCCGAGTCGGGCCAGCGTTCCGGGCAGCGGGTCGGCGCCGTGCAGCGACGCGAAGAGCACCCCGTCGACGTGCCGGCCGGTGGTGAACCGCTCGACCCGGTGGTGCCCGGCCGGTGACCCGGCCAGCATCAGCACCAACTGCTTGTCGGCCGCCTCCAACTCCTGGCTGACCCCGCGGATGATGCCGGGGAAGACCTGGTCGTCGGAGAAGACCCGGGTGGCCGCCTCCGGCATGACCAGGGCGATCGAGTCGGTGCGCTGGGTGACCAGGCTGCGGGCGGCCAGGTTGGGTACGTACCCCAGCTCGGCGACCGCCCGGTTGACCGCCTCCCGGATCGGCTCGGCGACGGTGGTGGAGCCGTTGACCACGCGCGACACGGTGGCCCGGGACACCCCGGCCAGCGCTGCCACCGCCTCGAGCGTCGGCCGTTGCGCCGTCGTCATAGCGCCTTCCCCCCGCTCGTCACAGCCCGTTCCGGGAGATCACCTCCTGGTACCACCGGGCGCTGGCCTTCGGTGTGCGCCGCTGGGTCAGGTAGTCGACGTGCACGATCCCGAACCGCTTGCGGTAGCCCTCCGCCCACTCGAAGTTGTCCAGGAATGACCATACGAGATAGCCGCGCAGGTCCACGCCCCGGGAGATCGCCTCGTGTGCGGCACGCAGGTGCCCGTCGAGGTAGGCGATCCGGTCGGTGTCGATCACCTGCCCCGGCCCGTCGGGCGAGTCGGCGCCCGGCTTGTCGGGGAACGCCGCGCCGTTCTCGGTGATCAGCAGTGGCACCCCGGGGTAGTCGGTGGCGATCCGTTCCAGCAGCCGGGTCAGCCCGGCCGGCTCGATCATCCAGTCCATGTCGGTGAGCGGCCCGGCCGGCGGCAGGAACTGCACCGCGCCCTCGGTGCCCGGGTACGCACCGCCGCCGCCAGCGCCGTCGGGCCGACCGGCGACGTAGCTGGGCTGGTAGTAGTTGATCCCGAGGAGGTCGATCGGGGCGGCGATCAGCTTCTCGTCGCCGTCCCGGATGAACGTCGGCTCGACGATCCGCGCCACGTGCTCCCGCACGTCGTCCGGGTAGCCACCGGCCAACAGGGGGTCGAGGAAGATCCGGTTGTGCAGGCCGTCGACCAGGCGGACCGCCGCGGCGTCGGCGGCGCTCTGCGGGTCGGCCGGCCGCACGTCGGCCGGATTGAGGGTGATGCCCACGCTGCGTGCGCCGGCCGCCCGCAACGCCCGCGCCGCCAGGCCGTGCCCGAGCAGCAGATGGTGTACGGCGGTGAAGGCCGCCGCCGGGTCCTGCTCGCCGGGGGCGTGCACCCCGTTGCCGTAGCCGAGGTAGGCCGAGCACCACGGCTCGTTCAGCGTGGTCCAGACGTCCACCCGATCGCCGAGCCGGGCGTACATCGCCGTGGCGTACGTGGCGAAGTGCTCGGCGGTGTCCCGGTTGGTCCAGCCGCCCCGGTCGCCCAGGGTCTGCGGCAGGTCCCAGTGGTAGAGGGTGACGATCGGGTCGATCCCCCGGTCGAGCAGCGTGTCGGTGAGCCGGTCGTAGAAGTCCAGGCCGCGCGGGTTGACCGGGCCGGTGCCGTCCGGCTGGATCCGTGGCCAGGCGACCGAGAACCGGTACGCCCGCAGCCCCAGCTCGGCCATCAGCGCCACGTCGTCGGCGTACCGGTGGTAGTGGTCGCAGGCGACGTCGCCGGTGTGGCCCTGGTACACCTTTCCCGGTGTGCGGCTGAAGGTGTCCCAGATGGACGGGCCGCGTCCGTCGTCGCGGGCCGCGCCCTCGATCTGGTACGCGGCGGTGGCCGCTCCCCAGAGGAAGTGCTCGGGAAACCGGAGTTCATTCACGCCTTGACCGCACCTTCCATGATCCCGCCGATGATCTGCCGGCCGAACAGCACGAAGACCAGCAGCAGGGGCAGCGTCGCGATGGCCGTCCCGGTGAACACCTGCGACATGTCCTGGTAGTACCCGTCTGACAGCGCCCGCAGGGAGAGCTGAACGGTCGGGTTCGCCGGGTCGTTCAGCACAGCGTACGGCCACAGGAAGTCGTTCCAGGTGGTCATGAACGTGAGCAGGCCGAGCACGGCGGCGGCCGGTCGCAGCGCGGGCACCACCACGTGCCACCAGATCCGGGCCGTGCCGCAGCCGTCCATCCGGGCGGCCTCGATCAGCTCGTCGCTGACCGCCTGTCCGGCGTACTGCCGCATCATGAAGACCCCGAACCCGGTGACCAGTGCCGGCACGATCACCGCGGGCAGCCGGTCGTTCCACTGCAGCCGGGTCATCAACATGTACAGCGGGATCACGCCGAGCTGGGTCGGCACCATCATGGTCGCGATGATCGCCAACAGCAGCGCGTTGCGGCCGCGGAACCGTAGCTTCGCGAAGGCGAAGCCGGCCAGGCTGGCGAAGAACACCACGGAGACGGTCACCGTGCAGGCCACGATCGTCGAGTTGATCAGGCCGGTCAGGAAGTACGCGTCGGTGTTGTCGAACAGCCGGGCGATGTTGGCTCCCAGGTTGCCGCCCGGGGTCATCGGCGGCGGCAGTTGACCCATCGCGTCGCTGGACCGGCTGGCCACCACGAACATCCACCAGATCGGAAAGACCGACATCCCAGCGGCGATCACCAGGGCCAGGTACGTCAGCGGGCTGGCCCGCCAGAGCCGGCTCATCGAGCCGCTCCCTTCCCGGGACCGGGTCCCGATCCGCCGCCCATCCGGCGCAGGACCAGCACGTTGACCGCCGCCACGATCGCGATGAGCGCGAAGAGCAGCCAGGCCACGGCCGAGCCGTACCCGAAGTTGTAGTGCGGTGCGAAGGCGTTCTCGAACATGTACATGGTCACGGTCTGCGACTCCCGGAGCGATCCGCCCCGGATCGGGTTGGTGCCGGAGTGGAACAGCCGGGGCTCAGTGAAGAGCTGCAACCCGCCGATGGTGGAGATGATGACGCAGAAGATGATCGTCGGCTTGAGCAGCGGCACGGTGATCGACCAGAACTGTCGGACCCGGTTGGCGCCGTCGATCGCCGCCGATTCGTACAGGTCGCGGGGGATGGCCTGCATCGCGGCCAGGAGGATCAGCGCGTTGTAGCCGGTCCACCGCCAGTCGACCATGGCGGAGATGGCCACCCAGGAGGCGACCCGGTCGGATTTCCAGGCCACCGGGTCGACCCCGACCAGGTCGAGCATCCAGTTGATCATGCCGAACTCGCGGCCGAAGAGCACCCCGAACACGATCGCCACGGCGGCGGTGGAGGTCACGTTGGGGACGAGCACCGCCATCCGCCAGCCGGTACGGGCCCGCAGCCCTCGGTTGAGCAGGTTGGCCAGCCAGAGCGCGGCGAGCAGTTGCGGGACGGTGGAGATGACGAAGATGCCCAGCGTGTTGACCACCGCGTGCCAGAAGTCGGCGTCGGCCAGCAGTTGGGTGTAGTTCGCCGCGCCGACGAACGGGTGGTCGGTGCCGAGCAGGTCCCAGTCGTGCAGCGAGACCCAGAAGGTGTACGCCAGTGGGTAGACCCCGAAGACCGCGAAGAGCAGGAAGAACGGGGCGATGTAGAGGTACGGGGAGTAGCGGGTGTCGAGTCGGGTCAGTCGACCCGACGATCCGCGGCGGTTGCCGGGCGTCGGTGCGGCCGGCGGGCGGGCGTCGAGCTGGACGGTCATGCCCGGGAGCTCCTTTCGCGGTGCGGGCGGGACTCCGGCAGCCGGAGCCCGCCCGCACGCTGGGTCTGGCTACTTGGCGGCGGCCTTCTTCGCGTTGGCCACCGCGTCGGTCCAGCCCTGCCCGGGGTTGCGCTGCCCCAGCTCCACGGTCCGTACGGCGTTCTCCACCTCGGTGCGGACGGCCTGGTTCTTCGGGCCCATGTAGACCGGCTTCAGGCTCTTCGCGCCGGTGCCGAAGATGGCGCCGACCGGTGCCCCGGTGAAGTACGCGTTGGTCGCGCCGGTGATCGCCGGATCGTCGAGCGCCTGCGGCGAGGAGGGCAGCGGGCCCTTGGCCTTGAACGCGCCGATCTGGCCCTTGGCGCTGGTCAGGAACTTGGCCAGCTCGATCGCCTCGGCCTGGTGCTTGCTCTGCTTGGGCACGGCGAGGTGTGACCCGCCCCAGTTGCCGCCGTTGCCGGGCACCCGAGCGATGTCCCACTTGCCCTGGGCGGTCGGGCCGGCGTTGCTCTCGATGACCCCGGTCATCCAGGCGGGGCAGGCGATGGTGGCGAACTTCGACTGTTTGAAGGCGGAGACCCACTCCTCGGACCAGGAGCCGTACTTTCCGGAGAGGCCCGAGTCGATGATGTCCATCGTGGTGTCCCAGGCCTGTCGTACCGCCGGGTTGCTGTCGACGACCACGTTGCCGCTGGTGTCGTAGTAGCTGTACCCGGTCGTGTTGCCGGCGGTCTGCAGCAGGATGGTGTTGAAGGTGTTGGTTGCCGCGTCGAGGAACGACGCGCCGGTCTTCGCCGCGACGAACCGTTCCCCGGTGGCGATGTAGTCCTGCCAGGTCGGCCAGAGCTTGGAGACCTCGTCCCGTTCGGTGGGCAGGCCGGCCTTGGCGAAGAGATCCGAGCGGTAGCAGATGGCGATGCCGCCGACGTCGGTGCCGAGGCCGATCAGCTGCTTGCCGTCGGCGGTCAGCCCGGCGTTCCACTTCCATTCGAGGAAGTTGCCCTTGAGGTCGGCGGCGCCGTGGTCCAGCAGGTTGACGAAGTTGCCGGGGTTGGCCTTGTACTCGACCATCAGGCCTTCCTCGATGGCCACCACATCGCCGGCCCCCCGGCCGGCGGCGAGCCACTGGGTCAGCTTCGGCGAGTACTCGTCGAGGTTGGTGCCGGCACCGCGCTCGACGATCTTCACGTCGGGGTGCGCGCTCATGTACTCCTGGTAGAGCTGCTCGTAGCCGAACTGGCCGAAGACGTCGACGGTCAGCGTGACCGGTCCGTCCCCGTCCGCCTCGTCGGCGCCGCCGCAGCCGGCGGTGGCGAGCAGGGCGGTGGCGGCGGCGAGGGCCACCGCGGCGAGGCGGCGGCGCGGGAAGACAGCCATGGGATTCGGACCCCTCTCAAGGTGATCGGGTGGTGGCAAGTGGCTGGGAGAGCGCTCTCACGGACAGGGTGCTGGGTCGTTTCCGCGCTGTCAAGAGAGCGCTCTCTCGGTTTTCATTCGTTACCGAGACATTGACGCCAACGAGGGCGCCACCCCCGTGGGGTGACGCCCTCGACGTGCGGGACGGGTGGCGGTCAGTCGGTGCGCAGGCCGTCGAGCAGGGTCCGGTCGCCGCTGACATCCAGCGTCTCGAAGCTGACCCGGCCCCAGAGCGCCAGCAGCAGGTCGCTCGCGTTGCCGCTGACCTGCGCCCGGGCGTGATGGTCGTCGTGGTCGAAGATGGTCGAGGTGTCGAGCAGCGCCACCCCTTGGCCGCGCAGCCGCAGATACCACACCTGGGCCGCGTCGACCGCGGAGAGCTGCACCACCCCGTGCCAGTCGCCCGGCACCTGCCGTCGGCCCGCGGGCAACCAGGTGTCCAGCACCTCGCTCACGCCGTCGGCGGCCAGCTTCGCCTCGACCGGGTCACCGGCTCCGATGGCGAGCTGGGCATCCCAGCGGTGTACCGCCGTCTCGTGTGCCATCCGGCGCGGCCAGAAGCCGGCCTTCTTCGGCTGCGGAGCCCAGTTCCACGCCGGGGTCTCCGGGTCGAGCCCGTCGAAGAGGGTCATCAGCTGGTCGTACCCCTGCTGCCAGAACTGGAGAGCGCTCAGACCCCGGGCCGCCTCGGCCCGGTCCGCCTCGACCTGGACCCGGGGGGCCGGCGCGGTGGTCACGCCGGAGCCGGCGAACGAATAAACCCAGTGGTAGATGCCGGCAAGGTGCAGCGTGAGATCGTTGACCGTCCAGCCGGGACAAGACAGCACCGGTGTCTCCGGCGGTGCCTCGGCCACCGCTGCGGCGAAGGCCGGGCCCTCCGTTCGGAGCGCCCCGATCCAGAAATCCTTGCTGCCGTGCAGTCTGCTCATCGCCATCCTCCCGGGGGTGCCGGGCCACCAGTGGGTGCCGCGGCTACCCCTCAGCCTAAGGTGAAAGACGTGTCAGACGCCTACGCCCAGTCGACAACCGAAGCCGATCGTGCCATCCCTGGTCCACTGGCCAGCTACACCACGCTGCGGATGGGCGGGCCGGCCGGGCGCATCGTGGCCGCGGGCAGTGCCGACGAGATCATCCGGGCCGTGCAGGCCGCGGACGAGCCGGTCCTGATCCTCGCGGGCGGCAGCAACGTGGTGATCGGCGACGCCGGCTTCCCCGGCACGGTCGTCCTGGTGCGCTCCGGTGGCCTGCGGGTCGTCGCCGAGGATGCCGGGTCGGTCACCGTACGGGTCGAGGCCGGCGAGCCGTGGGACGACCTGGTCGCCGCCACGGTGGCCAACGGCTGGGCCGGCGTGGAGTGCCTCTCCGGCATCCCCGGCTCAACCGGTGCCACCCCGATCCAGAACGTCGGCGCGTACGGCCAGGAGGTCGCCGAGACCATCACCGGGGTCGAGGTGTACGACCGGGTCGAGGGCACCCGTCAGTTCATCCCGGCGGCCGACTGCGGGTTCGCCTACCGGGGCAGCATCTTCAAGTACCGGGACCGCTGGGTGGTGCTCTCCGTCGACTTCCGGCTCGCCCGGTCCCCACTCTCCGGCCCGGTGCGCTACGCCGAGCTGGGCCGGGCGCTCGGAGTCGAGGTGGGCGAGCGGGTGCCGCTGGCGGACGCCCGGGCGGCGGTGCTGCGGCTGCGCGCCGGTAAGGGCATGGTGCTCGACGCCACCGACCCCGACACTCGCTCGGTCGGCTCCTTCTTCACCAACCCGGTGCTCGACCGGGCGACGTACGAGCTGCTCCGGGAGCGCGCCGTCGAGCTGGGCGAGCCGCCCCACTGGCCCGGGGCCGACGACACGGTCAAGGTGAGCGCTGCCTGGCTGATCGACAAGGCCGGCTTCGTCAAGGGCCACCCGGGCCCGGACGGGGTGGCCATCTCCAGCAAGCACACGCTGGCACTCACCAACCGCACCGGCACGGCTCACACTGCCGACCTGATCGCCCTGGCCCGCGACATCCGCGACACGGTGCACACCCGCTTCGGCGTAACCCTCCACCCGGAACCCGTCCTCATCAACTGCACGGTGTGATCCCGCCCCGGCACCCCTCGCCGATCTCGCGCTGATGGGGCAAACCGGCCTTGACGGTGCAAAAGCGGCGAAAGCGCGGGGACTGCGGTCAGGTTCGGGGGGCGATGGTGGGCCAGGGGAGGGTCAGTTCGCCCTGGCGCCAGCGGTGCGGGCCGTCGAGGATGGGCCAGTCGGTGCTCTTGAGCTGGGTTACGGCTCGTAGCCAGCGCTGGCGGGGGCCGAAGGGGGCGTACGGGGCGGCGGCCTGCCAGGCGTCGTCCAGCGCCCGGATCAGATCGTGCACCGGTTCACCGGGGACGTTGCGGTGGATCAGCGACTTGGGCAACCGCTCGGCCAGCTCGGCGGGGCTACCCAACGTGACGAGCTTCGCGGCCAGGGTCAGCGTCCGGGGGCCGTCAGAGTCGATCAGCAGCCAGCTGGCGAGCCGGCCCAACTCGTCGCAGGTGCCCTCGATGAGCGCCCCGCCCGGGGCGAGCGCGGCGGTCATCGTCCGCCAGGCCTCGGGCACCTCGCTCTCGTCGTACTGGCGCAGCACGTTGAACGCGCGCACCAGCACCGGCCGGAGCCCAGCCAGCTCGAACCCGCCGCGAGCGAAGGTCAGGCCGGGCGGGTCGGCGGCCGGTGCCGCGGCGGCCACCCGGGCCGGATCGATCTCCAGCCCGACCAGTCGTACGTCCGGACGGACCCCGGCGGCCAGCCGGGCCCGCAGCTCCACCGCGGTCACCGGGGTGGCGCCGTAGCCGAGATCGACCACCAGGGGGTCGGCCGTTGCCCGCAGTCGGTCGGCGCAGGTGGCGACGATCCAGTTGTCCACCCGGCGGAGCCGGTTCGGGTTGGTCGTGCCCCGGGTGACCACGCCGAGCGGCCGGCGTCGCGCCGCTCCGCTCATCCTGACCTCCCGCCCCGGCTCACTCCTCGCGCTTCACTGGCCGACGCGGTGCACCTTGTGCTGGGCAGCCTGCGCCCGCGGCCGGACCACCAGCCGGTCCACGTTGACGTGCTCCGGGCGGGTGGCGCACCAGGCGATGCAGTCGGCCACGTCCTCGGCGACCAGCGGCCCGGGCACCCCGGCGTAGACGGCGGCGGCTCGCTCCGCGTCGCCGCCGAAACGGACCAGGCCGAACTCGTCGGTCTTCACCATGCCCGGATCGATCTCGATCACTCGCAGCGGCCGACCGCACAGTTCCAGCCGGAGCGTGCCGGCGATGGCGGTCTGCGCGTGCTTCGCGGCGGTGTAGCCGCCCCCGCCCTCGTACACGGTCAGGCCGGCGGTGGACGAGACCACCACGATGGTGCCCGCGCCCGACGCCTCCAGAGCCGGCAGCAGCGCCTGGGTCACCCGCAGCGTGCCGAGCACGTTGACGTCGTACATCCACTGCCAGTCGGCGACCGACCCGGACTCCACCGGCTCCAGGCCGCGCGCGCCACCGGCGTTGTTGACCAGCAGGGTCACCGGCCCGGGTGCCCGTGCGGCGGCCTCGGCCAGCCCGGCCACCGACTCGTCCGAGGTGACGTCGCAGGTCACCGCGGTGGCCTTTCCACCGGCGGAGGTGATCTCGGCGACCAGGTCGGCGAGCCGGTCGGGGCGGCGGGCGGCGGCGAGCACGTGGAAACCCTCGGCGGCGAGCCGGCGGGCGGTGGCCGCGCCGATCCCGCTGGACGCTCCGGTGACGATGGCGACAGAGGTCATCCCGTCATTGTCACCCCGCCGATCTGACCCGCTCCGGGCGGGCGTGGGGGCCGCCGCAGGCGGGCACGGAGATGAGGTCCGTCACCCCCAGGGGACCGCCGGGGAATTTCCGTAGCCCGATGGGGAAGATGACATCCGGCGTACAGGTTGAGCGAGAAGCGCCGGTCGTGCGACGGCATTAACCGTGACAAGAGGAGCGGACGTGGCGGAACTGCACACCGGTGTCGGTCGTCAGCGAGGTACGCAACCGTGGCCCCGGCCCCGTCGTATCGCGACCCTGTCCGTACACACCTCCCCGCTGCACCAGCCCGGCACGGGCGACGCTGGCGGAATGAACGTCTACATCCTCGAGGTCGCCCGGCGCCTCGCCGAGGCCAACGTCGAGGTGGAGATCTTCACCCGGGCCACCTCCGGCGACCTGCCCCCGGTGGTCGAGATGGCCCCCGGCGTGCAGGTCCGGCACATCACCTCCGGCCCGCTGGAAGGGCTCACCAAGGAGGAACTGCCCGGCCAGCTCTGCGCCTTCACGGCCGGGGTGCTGCGGGCCGAGGCGTCCCGCCCGCCCGGGCACTACGACCTGATCCACTCCCACTACTGGCTCTCGGGCCAGGTCGGCTGGCTGGCCAAGGAGCGCTGGGGGGTGCCGCTGGTGCACACCGCGCACACCCTGGCGAAGGTCAAGAACGCCCAGCTCGCAGCCGGCGACCGGCCGGAACCCAAGGCCCGGGTGATCGGCGAGGAGCAGGTGGTCGCCGAGGCGAACCGTCTGGTCGCCAACACCCGGGTGGAGGCCCGCGACCTCGTCGAACGGTACGACGCCGACCCGACCCAGGTCGCCGTCGTCCCGCCGGGCGTCGACCTGGAGCGGTTCCGGCCCGCGCCGGGCGACCGGTCCGCAGCCACCCGGGCGGCCCGCCGCCGGCTGGGGCTGCCGGTCGACGGGTACGTGGTGGCCTTCGTCGGTCGGATCCAGCCGCTCAAGGCCCCCGACGTGCTGATCCGCGCGGTCGCCGCGCTGCGGGAGCGTGACCCGGCCCTGGCAGACGAGGTGACCGTGGCGATCTGCGGGGGCCCCAGCGGCAGCGGGCTGGACCGGCCCACCGCGCTGATCGAGCTGGCCGCCACCCTGGGGGTCACCGACCGGGTGCGCTTCCTGCCTCCGCAGACCGGGGACGACCTGCCCGCCCTGTACCGGGCCGCCGACCTGGTCGCGGTGCCGTCGCACAACGAGTCCTTCGGGCTGGTCGCCCTGGAGGCGCAGGCCTGCGGTACGCCCGTACTGGCCGCCGCCGTCGGCGGGCTGGTCACCGCCGTGCGGGACCAGGTGAGCGGGGTGCTGATCGACGGGCACGACCCGGCGGACTGGGCGGTCGCGCTGGCCCGCCTGCTGCCGGATCAGGCCTGGCGGGCGGAGCTGTCCCGAGGCGCCGAGCAGCACGCCCGCCATTTCTCCTGGGACCGTACGGTCGCCGGCCTGCTCGCCGTCTACGGCGAGGCGATCACGGCGCACCGTGCCCGCCTCGCCGCCGACCTGGCGGGCGATCCCGCGCTCTCCTGCTCCTGGTGACCGGGGCTACCGGTCGCCGTCGGGTACACCGGCGGGGTCGGTCGTAGAGTGGGTCCGGTGAGCCCGAAGAGCGATCTTGCGACCCTGATCGAGTCCGTCTGTGCCGAGCGGGACCTGGCCTGGGAGTCGACCGGGCCGGGTTCGTACGCGGTGACCCTGCCGGGCACCCACAAGCTCAAGACGGTCTGCAACCTGATCGTCGGCGAGCATGCGCTACGCGTCGAGGCGTTCGTGATGCGTCAGCCGGACGAGCGGCGCGAGGAGCTGTGGGCCTGGCTGTTGCAGCGCAACGCACGGATGTACGGGGTCTCCTTCTCCACGGACGCGGTCGGCGACGTGTACCTGACCGGGCGGGTCAATCCGGCCGGGGTGGACGCCGACGAGCTGGACCGGCTGCTCGGCGCGGTGCTCACGTACGCCGACGAGTCCTTCGACACCATGTTGGAGATCGGCTTCGGCAGCTCCATCCGTCGGGAGTACGAGTGGCGGGTCAAGCGCGGTGAGTCGACGGCCAACCTGGCCGCCTTCGCCCACCTCTTCGAGCCCTCCGGCACCGGCCCCGACCCCGCCTGACGGTGGGCCCAGACCCCGCCTGACCGTCTGTCCTGACCGGTCCGACCCGACTGTCTGCCGGCTGGTGGTTCGGACCGCTCCTGACGGGTATGCCGCACCGCGCGGTGCGGCACAGGGACCCCCGCGCGCCGAGGACGGAGTGTCGAGGAGCGTGAGCGTCCCATGGCTCAGCGGAACAGCTCAGGTCGCGGCGGGACTGCGACCACTACCAAACGACAGGCTGGCAACCAGACGCCGAACACACCGGGGATCTCCGAGTCGGAGATCTCCCGGATGCGGGTGGACGACATCCGCGGGCAGCTGCGCAAACGCGGGGTCTCCGGGATCTCCGCACTGCGCAAGCCCGACCTGGTGAAACAGTTGGTGCGCTCGTTGCGGGCCGAGCGTGGCGGGGCCGGCCGACGCAGCACCGGCCCGGCCGGCCGGGCCACCGGCACCAGGGCGTCGGCGGGCCGTGCCGCCGCGACGAAGAAGTCGGCGGCCAGGGCGGTGCCGAGCCGCGCGAAGGCCGCGCCGGCGAACAAGAGCGCCCCCGCGAAGCGGGCCGCCGCGAAGAAAACGGCCGCCGTGCGAAAGACAGCGGCGGCGAAGAAAACGACCGCCGCGAAGAAGACAACGGCGGCGAGGAAGACAGCCGCCGCGAAGAAGACGACGGCAGCGGCGAAGTCGACGGCCGCCCGTAAGACCGCGCCCGCCCGTAAGACGACGGCCGCGCGCAAGACTGCACCCGCGCGCAAGTCGACGACCGCCCGCAAGGCGACGGCTGCCCGCAAGACGACGCCGGCACGTAAGACGGTTGCCGCCCGTAAGACGGCGGCCGCCCGCAAGACGGCGCCGGCGCGCAAGACGACTACGGCCCGCACCGCGCCCGCGAAGAAGGCCCCGGCGAAGAAGGCCCCGGCGCGACCGGCGGCGAAGCGGGCGGCGCCCGCGAAGCGCGCTGCGCCGAGCCGGCCGGCCGGCGGTGGCACGACGGCGGGTGGGATCCGGGTAGGGCGAAGCACCGGGCGATCGGTTCGCAGCTCGCAGGTGATCTCGTCGATCGCGGACCGGCCGGAGCGCCCGGGACGGAGCCTGATCACGGCGAACCACGAGGTGATCATGCGGTGGGCCCGGGAACGCGGGGCGAAGCCGGCGACCATCGCCGGCACCGAGCGGGACGGCCGGGCGGGGGTTTTGACCTTCAACATCCCCGGTTACCGGGAGAGCAGCCGGATCCGCGAGATCACCTGGGATGCGTGGTTCCACACTTTCGACCTGCGCCGGCTGAACCTGATTTATCAGGAGCAGATGCGCGATGGTCGGCAGAGCAACTTCTTCCGGACGGAATCACCGGATCGAGAGGACGGTTGAGGTGTTTGCGGGAATGCGCGACGGGTATGCGGCTGTTACCAAAGACCGAGGCCCGAACAGCGGATACTCGCGAGTTGTGATCGGCGAGACAGCCGATCTGGGTTGAATCCAGAATCCGGGCGAACTAGCTTTATTGCACCGCGTCACGCTTGGAAACGTTCGGGGGAGCGGCGGATCGATCAGATCCGTGCACCGAGCGAGACGCGAGGGGACGGGTGGATCAACCGTTGGGGGACGGTGCCCACCTGTTTGGACCGGCGGCGTGAGCGGGCGATGCTTACGGGGGTGAGTGTTGCCCGCCGCCGCCGGCCCCGCCGGCGGGCGCCCACCACGACCTTCGGGCCGTGGTGGGCGCTTTGCGTCTGTCGTACCCCGTGGGCGGGGTGGGTCGGTCACGCGGCCGGCACGCGGTCCGCGGGCGGTGTCGGCTCCCGGTCGGCAGCCCGGCGCAGCGCGGCGACGTGCCGCTCCCGGGGCGGTCCGGCCAGCAGGTGGCCGAGCGCGGCCAGCAGGCCGAGCCCGCCGACGATCAGCCAGTGCCGGTCGCCGAGGTATTGCAGGCTCACCCCGCCGAGCGTGGGTGCGACGAACGCCGCGGCCGGGAACGTCAGGTAGAAGACCGACTGATACCGCGCGCGCAGCTGCGGCGGCGCCAGATCCGCGTTGATCTGCGCGTTGGGCGGGGCGGCGAGCATCGAGCCGACCGTCCAGACCACCGCGGCGCCCAGGTAAACGGCCAGTTCGTCGGCGACGGCGAGCACGCCGAAGCCGAGCGCGAGCAGGGCGGTCGAGGCCGCCAGCACGACGGCCTTGCGATGCCGGTCGATCAGCCGGGGCACGAACAACTGGCCGATCACGATCAGCGCTCCGCCGAGCGCCACCACCAGCCCGTACGCCGACGGACCCAGGCCGTCCGCGCGCATGGCCAGCGGCATGATCGTCGAGGTCTGCAGGGTGAGTACGGCCAGCACGAAGGTGAGCCCGACGAAGACCAGGAAGGTCCGGTCGGTGAGTGCGGTGTGCAGGCCCGGCTGCCGAACCCGGCTCGCCCCCGGCGCCGATGGGGTGGGCGGCGGGAGGTCAGCCGTCGGTGCGGTGCGTCGAAGCGTCTCCGGCACCTTCCAGGCGATCACGCCGGCGGCGGCCAGGGTGGCGCCCGCGTCCACCAGGAACAGCGCGGTGAAGCTCGCCTCGGCCAGCACGCCGGCGAGCAGCGAGGCGACCGCCATGCCCAGGTTGAACGCCCAGAACTGGAGGTTGAACGCGCGCGAGCGACGCTGCGCGGGCACCACGTCGACGATCGCCGCGACGAAGGCCGGGCTCGGCATCGAGTGCACCACGCCGACCAGCGCGGAGAGCACCGCGATCAGCACCAGGGGTCGGCTGAAGGCCAGTGCCACCATCAGGCCGGCGGTGGCCAGGTGCGCGGCGAGCAGGGTGGCTCGGCGACCCCACCGGTCGGCCAGCACCCCGCCGAGCAGGACGCCGGCCGCCCCACCGGCCCCGTACGCGCCGACCACCGTGCCGGCCAGCGCCTCGCTGGCCCCCCGCGCGTCGGTGAGGTACAGCGACAGGAAGAGCATGGCGAACGCGCCGGCTCGGTTGATGAGCAGGCCGGCCCAGAGGTACCAGAAGGTGGCGGGGAGCCCACCTGCGGTGTCGTGCCACCAGCGCCGCAGGGTGTGCACCCGACCTCCCGACAGTTCAGTTTCCTAACCGTTTCTCCTGCACGGTAGGAACTCGGGCCCGGTCCCGCTAGTCGATTTTCTGATCATGGGCCCTTCGTCACAGCGATGGGGCCACCGTCAGACGGCAGCCTCGGCGGGCTGCGAAGCCGGCGGCCGGGGGTTCTCAACCGGTGCCAGCGCCTCGCCGGAGCGACGCAGCGCCGTGGCGCGGCGCTCGCGCGCCGGGCCGGACACCAGGTGGGCCACCGCGGTCAGGACGCCGATCGCGGCGCAGCCGAACCAGAGCGTGTCGTTGCCGGCGTGCTCGCGCACCAGGCCGCCGAGGATCGGCGCACAGGCCCCGGCGATCTGCCAGGAGAGGGAGAAGACGCCCTGGTACCGGCCACGCAGCTCGGCCGGGGACAGCTCGGCGATCAGGGTGGAGTTGGACGGTGAGTTCAGCATCTCGCCGACCGTCCAGATCAGCACGGTCAGCCCGTAGAACCAGGGGGTGCCGGCGAACGCGGTCAGCCCGAACCCGACACCCATCACCACGGCGGCCAGCGCGAGCACGTGCGAGCGGCTCCGGCCCCGGATCAGTCGGGGCACGAAGAGTTGGCCGACCACGATCAGGACGCCGTTGAGCGCGATCACCGAGCCGTAGGTGGCCGGGCTGAGACCGTCGTCGCCCATGGCGATCGGCAGCATCGAGATGTGCTGGAGGAAGACCAGCGCGGCGAACAGGTTCAGCGCCACGAAGCCGAGGTAGACCCGGTCGTTGAGGATGGTGCGCAGTGCGCCGCGTTGGGCGGTGGCCGCAGGGGTGACGGTACGTCCGGTCTGCTGGGTCTCCGGCACCTTCACGAAGATGATCAGCGCGGTGATCAGCATGGTGGCCGCGTCTACCACGAACAGCAGCAGGTAGTTCGCCTGCGCGGCGAGGCCGGCGAGGATGGCGGCGCAGGCGAAGCCCAGGTTGATGGCCCAGTAGTTGAGCGAGAAGGCGCGCAGGCGGTCCTTCGCCGGCACCACGTCGATCATCATGGCACCGAACGCGGGCCGGGCCGCCTCGGCGAACATGCCGAGCAGCAGCGCACCCAGCGCCACCGCCCAGAGGTCCCGGGCCAGCCCGAGGCCCAGCATCATGGCGGCCGCGCCCACGTGCGCGGTGAGCAACGTGGGTCGCCGTCCCCACCGGTCGGCCAGGGTGCCGCCGGCGGTGGTGCCGATCGCGCCGCCGACGCCCCACAGGCCGAGCACCAGGCCGGCCTGGGACGCGGAGAAGCCGCGTTCCTGGGTCAGGTAGATGGCGAGGAAGACGAGCACGAACGAGCCGAGCCGGTTGATCAGGGTGCCGCTCCACAGGTACCAGAAAGTGGTGGGCAGGCCGCCGGTGGTGTCCCGGAACCAGCTCCGCATCGTCCGCACGTGGTTCCCCCGCTTGCAAGTAATGACCGATGTGACTACAGCGCCTTACAACCCTAGTGCTGGGCGGATCCGCAGGTCACCCGCTTTTTCACGTGGTGGTCGTCACCACGGGTGCCCGCGTGTCACGTCCCCGGGTGGGGCAGGATGATCCGCATGACTGCGAGCGAGGGGCCCACCGTCGGGACGCTGGTCCTGCTGCGGCACGGTGAGAGCGACTGGAATGCCAAGAACCTCTTCACCGGCTGGGTGGACGTCGACCTGACCGAGAAGGGCGAGGATGAGGCGCGGCGCGGCGGCGAGCTGATGCGCGAGCACAGTCTGCTGCCGGACGTCGTGCACACCAGCGTGATGCGCCGGGCGATCCGCACCGCCGAGCTGGCGCTGAACGCCGCCGACCGGCACTGGATCGCGGTGCGCCGGTCGTGGCGGCTCAACGAGCGGCACTACGGCGCCCTGCAGGGCAAGAACAAGAAGCAGACCCTGGAGGAGTATGGCGAGGAGCAGTTCATGCTCTGGCGCCGGTCGTACGACACCCCGCCGCCGCCGATCGCGGACGACGACGAGTGGTCGCAGGTGGGCGACCCGCGGTACGCGCTGCTGCCGACCGAGCTGATGCCGCGCACCGAGTGCCTCAAGGACGTCGTCGACCGGATGCTGCCGTACTGGTACGACTCGATCGTGCCGGACATCCTGGCCGGCCGGACGGTGCTGGTGGCCGCGCACGGCAACTCGCTGCGCGCCCTGGTCAAGCACCTCGACCAGATCTCCGACGAGGCGATCGCCAAGCTGAACATCCCGACCGGCATCCCGCTGCGCTACGACCTCGACCCGCAGCTGCGCCCGCTCACCCTGGGTGGCACGTACCTCGACCCGAACGCCGCCAAGGCGGCCGCCGCCGCGGTGGCCAACCAGGGCCGCTGAGCCTACGACGAAGGCCCCCGGGAACCCGGGGGCCTTCGCCGTACGTGGATCAGCTCGCCGTGGGCGAGGTCTGCCCGGTGATCAGGTAGACCACGTGCTCACCGGCGTTGACCGCGTGGTCGGCGAAGCGCTCGTAGAAGCGGCCCAGCAGGGTGGCGTCGATCGCGGTCTCCACCCCGTACGGCCAGTCGTCGCCGAGCAGCACGGCGAACAGGTTCTTGTGCAGCTCGTCCATCGCGTCGTCGTCGCGGTCCAGTTCGCCGGCCAGGTCGGCGTCGGGCTTGGCCAGCACCGAGCCGATCTTCACGGCCATCCGGTCGGCGATCTCGGCCATCTCGGTGAAGATCGTCCGCAGCTCGGCCGGTACGGCGGGCGAGGGGTGCCGGCGCAGCGCCGTCTTCGCCACGTGGTCGGCAAGGTCGCCCATCCGCTCCAGGTCGGCGGCCACGTGCAGTGCGGTGATCATGGCGCGCAGGTCGGAGGCGACCGGCGCCTGCCGGGCGAGCAGGTCACAGACCCGCTCCTCCACGTGCCGGTAGAGGTCGTCGATCTCGGCGTCCCGCTCGATGACCGTCTCGGCGGCCTGCCGGTCGGCGGTGAGCAGGGCCCGGGTGGCCTGGCGCATGGCGGCGCGGACGCCCTCCGCCATGTCCACCAGCAGTTGGCTGACGATCTGGAGGTCGGCCCGGAACTCGTCGCGCATCATCACGTCCTGTGGTCGGTCGCCGCCGACGGGTGCCGGCGCAGGGGTTGAGCAGGTGCGACGCCAACGGTAGGTGGCGCGGACGGACCCCGGATGAACCCCGGTGAACGGCACCGGACGCAGGGGTGAACATTCGCGAAAGTGAGGGTGGTTCGTCCTGGTCTGTGTGGTAGCCAGGTTAACAATGACCCTACGATCGCCGGGTGGAGTGGGTGGTGGCGGTCGTGGTGGCCGTGGCGTTGGTGGCCGGGTTGGCCGCCGGTTTCCTGCTGCCCCGGTTCCTGCGGACGCGGGACGGCCTCTCCACGTCGACGGGGAGCGTGAGCTCCCGCTGGAGCAGGGGGAGGCCCGCGATAGTCGACGAGCAACAGGCCGGGCTCGGCCGCCGGACGATCGACTCGCTCCGGGCCGGTGTCGTGGTGCTGGATGACAACGACGTGCCCGTGCTGATCAACCCGGCCGCCCGCGCGATGGGTCTGCTGCGTACCGGCAGTACCGCAGGGTCGATCGCCGCGCACCCGTTGATCCGTACTCTCGCTGGCCAGGTGCGGCGCACCGGGGTGCGGCGCGAGATCGAGCTGGACCTGCCCCGGGGTCGCGACAGCGCGGGGGAGAACCCGCTCGGCGTGCACCTGCGGGCGATGGGTCTCGGCAACGGCTTCATCGCGGTGGAAGCGGTCGACGTGACGGAGTCGCACCGGCTGGCCCGGGTGCGACGCGACTTCGTGGCCAATGTGAGTCACGAGCTCAAGACCCCGATCGGGGCGCTCCAGCTGCTCGCCGAGGCCTTGCTGGACGCCACCGAGCCGGCCGACGCCGCGACGCCCGACCTCTCCGAGGACCTGGTCGCCGCCCGTCGGTTCGCCGAACGGATCCAGCACGAGTCGACCCGGCTGGGCCGGCTGGTGCAGGAGTTGCTGGAGCTGACCCGGTTGCAGGGCGCCGAGCCGCAGCCGCCAGCGGAGCCGGTCGCGCTGGACTGGGTGATCGCCGAGGTGGTCGACCGGACCCGCACCACCGCCTCCGCCCGGGGCGTCGAGGTGACGGTGACCGGCGAGCGCGGCCTCACCGTGTACGGCAGCGACACCCAGCTCGCCACGGCGGTGGCGAACCTGGTGGAGAACGCGATCAACTACTCCGGCGACGACACCACGGTGCGGGTCACCACCCGCGGTGACGACGAACACGTCGAGATCGCCGTCGCCGACCAGGGCATCGGCATCGCCCCGACGGACGTGGACCGGGTCTTCGAGCGGTTCTACCGGGCCGACCAGGCCCGCTCGCGTGCCACCGGCGGCACCGGGCTCGGATTGGCCATCGTCAAACACATCGCGAGCAACCATGGCGGAAGGGTGGAGGTGTCGAGCACTCTTGGTGGTGGATCGACGTTCACCCTCCGGCTGCCCGCCAGTCCACCGGACGACCTGCTGGCGACACTGCCGCCGGCTGGGATCGAGGCCGGTCCGGCCGAGCTACGGCAGGTCTGACAGCAATGAAAGGAACACCCCGTTGAGCCGCGTTCTGGTGGTCGAGGACGAGGAGTCGTTCTCCGACGCCCTGTCGTACATGCTCCGTAAGGAGGGCTTCGAGGTTTCGGTCGCCGCGACCGGCACCGACGCCCTCACCGAGTTCGACCGAACCGGCGCGGACATCGTGCTGCTCGACCTGATGTTGCCCGAGATGTCGGGCACCGAGGTCTGCCGGCAGCTCCGGCAGCGCTCGGCCGTGCCGATCATCATGGTCACCGCCCGGGACAGCGAGATCGACAAGGTGGTCGGGCTGGAGATCGGCGCCGACGACTACGTCACCAAGCCGTACTCGCCCCGGGAGTTGGTGGCCCGGATCCGGGCGGTGCTGCGCCGGCAGAGCCCCGAGGTGGCCGACGCGGGTGTCCCGACGCTGGCCGCCGGGCCGGTGCGGATGGACATCGAGCGGCACGTGGTGACCGTCGAGGGTGGCGCGGTGCAGCTGCCACTCAAGGAGTTCGAGCTGCTGGAGCTGCTGCTGCGCAACGCCGGCCGGGTGCTGACCCGGGGTCAGCTCATCGACCGGGTCTGGGGCGCCGACTACGTCGGTGACACCAAGACGCTGGACGTGCACGTCAAGCGGCTGCGCTCCAAGATCGAGCCGGAGCCGTCCGCGCCGCGCTTCATCGTCACCGTTCGGGGTCTGGGCTACAAGTTCGAGCCGTGATCGGCGTACCGAAGGGGGCCCGCGCGCGGCGCGGGCCCCCTTCGGCGTTTCCGGCATCGGTCAGAGGACGACCTTGACGTTGAAGATGGCGGTCGACCTGTTGACCCAACTCTGCCGCGCGGGTGGCGTATCGAGCTGCCCCGAATACGAGATGCCTGACCCGCGCGCCGGATCTGTTCGCCACGTGACCTGGGTGCTGTCCCGCATCAAGTGGCCTGGGGGCTGCCCCACATCTGGGGCAGCTCGATAGCGGTTACGGAGCACGACACCGACCGACCGGCTCCGAGGTGGGGTCGACCGCCGTACTCGTCAGATGTCGTCGGCGGGGTGCGGGGCGACCAGGCCCTGCTTCGTCCGGGCGGCGCACAGCTCGGCCAGCCGCTCGTACGCGGCCGCGCCGATCAGCGCGGTCAGCTCGGGGGAGTACGAGAGGTACATCGGCTCGGCGCCGACGTGCGCGTCCGTCGAGGAGGTGCACCACCAGTCCAGGTCGTGCCCGCCGGCACCCCAGCCCCGCCGGTCGAACTCCGACAGCGTGGAGACCAGCACCTTGGTGTTGTCCGGCCGCTTGACCCAGTCCTGGTCCCGCCGGATGGGCAGCTGCCAGCAGACGTCCGGCTTGTACTCCAGCGGGTGCACCCCGTCGCGGAGCGCCTGGGCGTGCAGCGCGCAGCCGCCCCCGCCAGCGAAGTCGGCGTCGTTGAGGAACACGCACGGCCCCTCGGTGCCCTGGGTGGCGGTCCGGCGGGCCGGGGTCTTGCCGTCGATGGTGTCCTCGTCGGTCCAGTTCCGGAACCCACGCCGGAAGTGCTGCCAGGTCGACGGGGTGAGCCGCTTGACGGCGTTGCGGACCCGCTTCTCGTCGTCGGAGTCGGTGAAGAACGCGCCGTGCGAGCAGCAGCCGTCGGCGGCCCGGCCGGCGATGATGCCGTGGCAACCCTGGCCGAAGATGCAGGTCCAGCGGGAGAGCAGCCAGGTCAGGTCCGCCCGGATCAGGTGATTCTCGTCCGCCGGGTCGGCGAACTCGATCCACTCCCGGGGGAAGTCCAGTGGGACCTCGCGGCTGCGCGGGTCGCCCGGGTCGTCCACCACCACGCGGAGCTCCATCGTCACCCGGCCCAGCGTACGCGCGGTGACCTCCGCGGGCCGCCGAGCCGCGCAAACGTGTTGCACCTAGTGTCTTCATCATGCGACTGGGTGTCCTCGACGTCGGATCCAACACGGTGCACCTGTTGGTGGTGGACGCGCACCACGGCGCGCACCCGTGGCCGGCGCACTCCGAGAAGGTGGTGCTCCGGCTGGCCGAGCAGATCGGCCCGGACGGCGCGCTGACCGACGCGGGCGCGGACAGCCTGGTCAAGGCGGTCGGCATGGCCAAGGCGGCGGCTGCCGGGCTGGAGGCGGACGATCTGATCGCGTTTGCCACCTCGGCGGTACGCGACGCCACCAACGCGGCCGAGGTGCTGGCCCGGGTCCGCGACGAGACCGGCGTACGCCTGGCGGTCCTGTCCGGGGCGGACGAGGCGCGGATGACGTTCCTGGCCGTGCGGCGCTGGTTCGGCTGGTCGGCTGGTCGGCTGCTGGTGCTGGACATCGGCGGCGGCTCGCTGGAGATCGCCGCCGGGATCGACGAGGACCCGGACGTCGCCGTCTCACTGCCGCTCGGTGCCGGTCGGCTGACCCGCGAGCGGCTGCGGGTCGACCCGGACAGCGCGGCGCCTCCATCCGCGGAAACCGTCGAGAAACTGCGGGAGTACGTGGACGGCCGGCTGGACAAGGTGGTCGACCAGATGACCGAGGTGGGTTGGGAGCGGGCGGTGGCCACCTCGAAGACGTTCCGCACCCTGGCCCGACTGGCCGGGGCGGCGCCGTCCGGGGCCGGGCTCTGGGCGCGGCGCAGCCTGACCCGCGCCGGGTTGCGGCAGGTCATCGGCTTCATCCGGCACATCCCGCCGGCCCAGTTGATGGAGCTGGAGGGGGTCAGCGCCGGCCGGGCTCACCAGTTGCTGGCCGGGGCGGTGGTCGCCGAGGCGGTGATGCGCCGCCTCGATCTGGACTCGCTGGACATCTGCCCGTGGGCGCTGCGGGAAGGGGTCATCCTCCGTCGGCTCGATCAACTCGAACCGGTATGACCGGGCCGGGTGGTTACGACCGATTTGCCGGCGCTCGTCACGGTGGCCCTACCCGCGCCGGGCTACCCTGGCTGATGTGACTTCCCGCGTTCCGGTGCTCCTGTCCAGCTCGTCGGTCTTCCCCGAGCCGACCGCGGCGGCGTTCCAACTGGCCGCGGCGCTCGGCTATGACGGCGTCGAGGTGATGGTCTGGACCGACGTGGTCAGCCAGGACCTGGGCGCGCTGCGCGGCCTCTCCACCCACTACGACGTGCCGGTGCTCTCGGTGCACGCGCCCTGCCTGCTGGTCACCCAGCGGGTGTGGAGCCCGGACCCGTGGGAGCGGCTGCGCAAGGCCGCCGAGCTGGCCGAGACGCTGGGGGCGCCGACCGTCGTGGTGCACCCACCGTTCACCTGGCAGCGCGACTACGCGCGCACCTTCACCGAAGGGCTCGCCGCGGTCGCGGACCGGTTCACCGGGCTGCGCTTCGCGGTGGAGAACATGTACCCGGTGCGGATGGCGGGCCGGCAGTTCGTTCCGTACGTGCCGGGTTGGGATCCCACGGAGACCGGCTACCCGTCGTACACCCTGGATCTGTCGCACTGCGCGGCCTCGCACAGTGACCCCCTGGAGATGGCCGACCGGATGGGCGCCGGGCTGGCCCACGTGCACCTTGGCGACGGCACCGGCGAGGGCCGCGACGAGCACCTGGTGCCCGGGCGCGGCACCCAGCCCTGCGGCCAGCTGCTCTCCTCGCTGGCCGGGCGGGGCTTCACCGGGTCGGTGGCGGTGGAGGTGGCCACCCGGGGCGCGAAGAGCCGCGCGGTACGCGAGGCGGACCTGCGCGCCGCGCTGGAGTTCGCCCGCCAGCACCTGACCGCGCCGTCCCCGGTCGACGCCTGACCCGTCGTCCCCACACGGGGCGGGCCGACCGGTACGGCGTCAGCTAGCTGACCGGGGTGAGCGACTCGGCGCCCGCGGTCGGCTGCGCGGCGACCGTCACCTGCTCGCCGACCGCAGCCCGCTTGCGGGCCCGGTGCGCCGCCACGTGCGAGCGGGTGGCGCAGCGCTCGGAGCAGAACCGCCGGCAGCAGTTGGACGACGTGTCCAGGTAGACGTTGCCGCACCGCTCGTCGGCGCAGACGCCGAACCGGGCGCTGCCGTACTCGCAGAGCCAGACCGACAGCCCCCAGACCGCACCGGCCAGGTATTCCGCGCTGACCGATGCGCCCCGGCTGGTCACGTGCATGTGCCAGTCGCTGGAGTCGTGCCCGGAGATGCGCGGTTGGACCGGGAACGCCTCGAGCAGCGCGTTCAGCTCCGTCACCGCCTGGGCGTCCCGCCCCGAGGTGCCGTACTCGAAGACGTCGCGCAGCCGCTTCTGCGCCCGCCGGAAGGTCGCGACGTCCCGGTCCGCGACCTCGTCGCGCATCCAGGCGTTGTCGTCGGGGAAGATGGCCCGCAGGTCGTCGAGGTCGTCCAGGCGGGCGTTGACCAGGTCAACACCGGTCCGGGCGTACGCGTCGAAGTTCACGCCCCCAACGGTAGACGACTCACGGGGTGCGCGGCGCGTCGATGTAGTGCGGCAGGAACCGCGCGTAGCCGTCGGTGATCAGACTGGCGCTCTCCCGCACCCCCACCCCGGCCGATTCGCCGTCGACGATCCAGCTGCCCAGCACCATCCGATTGCCGGCGAACTCTGGCAACGCCCGGAATTCCTGGTAGCACCAGCCCTCGTCGCCGTAGATGCCCGGGTTGGTGATTTCCTGCTCGGCGGTGACGATGCGCACCGAGCCGCCCTCCCGTCCGAGCAGCGGCTTGGCCACGTACTCCGACATTCCGCGGGGCGAGTCGAGGTACGCCGGGAGCAGGTACTCGTGGCCCGGGTACAGCTCCCAGAGGACCGCGAGCAGCGCCTTGTTGGACAGCAGCAGCTTCCAGGCCGGCTCGATCCAGGTGGTCGGGGTGCCCGGAGCCAACGCCGCAGGCCCGTACGGCTCGGCCAGCATCCACTCCCACGGGTAGAGCTTGAAACAGGTGGTCACCGGGCGGTCGGCGGCGTCGACGAACCGCCGGCCGTCCCAGCCGATGTCCTGGATCGGCAGCAGGTCGACGGTCAGCCCGGCCTGCCGGGCGGTCTCCGCGAGGTAGCCGGCGGTCATGTGGTCCTCGCCCGACTCCTCCTCGCTCGACCAGAGCACGTGCACCCGGGGATCGTGCAGCCCGGCGCCGATCTTCGCCCAGGCGCCGACCAGCCGCTCGTGCAGGCTGTTCCACTGGTCCAGCTCCGGTCGGGTCTGCTCCAGCCAGTACCACTGGATGATGCTCGCCTCGACCAGCGCCGTGGGGGTGTCGGCGTTGTACTCCAGCATCTTGGGCGGCCAACTGCCGTCGTAGGCCAGGTCGAAGCGCCCGTAGAGGGTGGGTGGCGCCTCCCGTAGCGACCGGGCCACCGCCTCGGCCGCCCACTCCGGGATGCCGAACTCGGCGTACCGGTGGTGGGCCACCACGTGCTCGGCGGCGGCCACCGACATCCGGTGCAGCTCCTCGGTGGCCTCCTCCAGTCGCAGCACCTCGTCCAGGTCGAAGGCGTACGCGGCGGTCTCGTCCCAGTACGACATGATCCCGCCGTCGGGCAGCTCGGTGTCGACGTAGACCAGCCCCTGCGCCCGGATGGTGGCGTCCCAGTCGGGTCGGGGCGCGACCGATTCGCGGCGCACCTCAGCCGCCGCAGGAGGCGAGGTGGGTGCCGAACCCGCCGCGCTCGGGCACGGCTGCGGTCGTCGGCTCCGGTGCGGCGCGGCCGGCGGCCGGCTCGGCGACCCGCATCGCCAGCGCGACCGTGTCACCGCCGCCGGCCGGCCCGAGGGCGCAGTCGTCGTCATCGTCGTCGTCCGAGGTCATGTTGCAGCCGGAGAGGGCGAGCGCGAGAGCGGTGAGCGCGCCGAGCTGCACGGAGGCCGACCGGAGCCGGCGGCGGGGGCGTTGGTCCACGGCATCGTTGTAGCCGATCGACGCCACTGCCGCCGCCCCGCCCCACGGTGAGGAACGACTCCTTGTTATCGGATTTTGTTGTGCAAGGGGCACTTTCCAACTCGGGAGTCGGGTGCTGGCTGCCCCTCGGCGGAGGGCCCAGCAGGGGCGATACGCTCGGCTCATGCTCCGTTCCGTCATCCTCGCCGCCTCCCGGTCATCCCAGGTCGAGCGGCTCGTCGCGACTGCCCCGTACACCCGGGACGTCGTCCGCCGGTTCGTCGCCGGCGCCGCCACCGACGACGCGTTGCGCGCGACCCGCGAACTCGTTGACGACGGTCTGGCGGTCACCCTCGACAACCTGGGTGAGGACACCGTCACCCCCGAGCAGGCCACGGCCACCAGGGACGAATACCTGCGGCTGCTGAAGATGCTCGCCGGGGCGGGGCTCACCCCGGCCGCCGAGGTGAGCGTGAAGCTCTCCGCTCTCGGCCAGATGTTCGACGAGCAGTTGGCGTACGACAACGCGCGGGCGATCTGCGCGGCGGCCGACGCGGCGGGCACCACGGTCACCCTGGACATGGAGGACCACACCACCACCGACTCGACGCTGGAGGTGCTGGGCAAGCTGCGCAAGGACTTCCCGTCGACCGGCGCGGTGCTCCAGGCGTACCTGCGCCGGACCGAGTCGGACTGCCGGGAGCTGGCCTACGCAGGATCGCGGGTGCGGCTGTGCAAGGGCGCGTACAAGGAGCCGGAGTCGGTGGCGTACCAGTCCGCCCGCGAGGTGGACAAGTCCTACGTCCGCTGCATGAACATCCTGATGTCCGGCGACGGCTACCCGATGCTGGCCACCCACGACCCTCGGATGATCGCCATCGGTGAGGACCGGGCCCGCTGGTTCGACCGGGGGCCGGAGCGGTTCGAGTTCCAGATGCTCTACGGCATCCGCCCCGAGGAGCAGGCCCGGCTGGCCCGCGAGGGCTACACCGTGCGCACCTACGTCCCCTACGGCGACGAGTGGTACGGCTACCTGATGCGCCGGCTCGCCGAGCGTCCGACCAACCTGGTCTTCTTCGGCCGTGCCCTGATCTCCAAGAAGTAACCCGGACGGACCGGCCAACGGGCCGGCGGTGACTCTCGTGGTCCCCGCCGGCCCGTTCGCGTATCCGGCTTGACGATGCTGGCTAATAGGGTTAGCTTTATGGCTATGACAACTAGCCAGGTGCGGCGGGACGGCGGACACATCGCGTACGAGGTGCACGGGGAAGGCCCGCTGGTCGTCCTCTCGCACGGCATGGGTGAGAACCGGGCGAGCTACCGGCACCTGGTGCCGCTGCTGGTCGCGGCCGGCTACCGGGTCGCCTCGGTCGACGTCCGGGGGCACGGGGAGTCCAGCGTCGGCTGGCCCACGTACGCCCCGGCGGAGGTCGGCGCCGACCTGCTGGCCGTGGTCCGCGACCTCGACTCCGGCCCGGCCGTGCTGGTCGGCAGCTCATCCAGCGCGGCGGCGGTGGTGTTCGCGGCAGCCGAGGCGCCCGACCTGGTCTCCGGCATCGTGCAGATCGGCGGGTTCGTCAGCCAGCCGAAGCTCAACCCGCTGATGCGGATGGCGCTGGCAGCGGTGGTGCGCAGCCCTCGACTGTTCGGGATGTTCCACAAGACGCTCTTCCCGGTGCACCGGCCCGCCGACGACGCGGCGTACCGCCGGTCGATCGTGGCCAAGCTGCGCGAGCCCGGCCGGATGGCCGCGACCCGCGGCGTGGCCGAGCCGGTCGAGCCGCACTGGACCGCCCGCGCCCCGCAGGTCCGGCAACCCGTGCTGGTGCTGATGGGTGCCAAGGACCCGGACTTCCCCGACCCGGGCGCCGAGGCGCGGGCGGCCCGCCGGCTCTTCGGCACCGCCGAGGCCAGGATGGTCGAGGAGTCCGGGCACTACCCGCACGCCGACCGGCCGCAACGGACCGCCGAGGAGCTGCTCGGCTTCCTGAAGGTGGGCACCGGTGCCTAGGGTCGGGCTCAACCAGCAGACCGTGGTGCGGGAGGCCGCCCGGCTGGCCGACGAGGTCGGCCTCCCGCAGCTCACCCTGGCCGCGCTCGCCAGCCGGCTCGGCGTGGCGCTGCCCAGCCTCTACAAGCACGTCCGAGGGGCCGACGCGCTGAGCCAGAAGCTCTCCGCGCTGGCCACCACCGAGTTGGCCACCGACCTGACCACCGCCGCCGCCGGCCGCGCCGGCGGGGACGCGCTACGGGCGATGGCCGATGCCTACCGCGGCTACGCCCAACGGCACCCCGGCCGTTACCCGACCACGCTGCGGGCGCCTGATCCGGCCGACCCCGAGCACGTGGTGGCGGGCGAGCGGGCGGTGGGCGCCATCTACGCGGTGCTGCGCGGGTACGGGCTGACCGCCGACGACGCGGTGGACGCCACCAGGGCGCTGCGCAGCGCCCTGCACGGGTTCGTGTCGCTGGAGGCGGCCGGTGGTTTCGGGCTGCCCCGCGAGGTCGACCGGTCGTACCACCAACTGGTCGCCGGCCTGGACGTCGCGTTCCGATCCTGGCCGCGCGCTCGTCGCGCCGTCGACCAGCCGGACCAGCCGTGATCCGGGCACTCGGGCTGCTCCTGGTCTTCCTGCTGGAGTTGGCCGTGCTGGCCATCGGCGCCCGGTGGGGCTGGTCCCTGGACGCGCCCACCGCCGGCCGACTACTCGCCGCCGTCGGCGTGCCGCTGCTCCTCGCCGGGCTCTGGGGCGTCCTCGGCTCACCGCGTGCCCGGGTGCCGCTGCGCCCGCTGGCCAAGCACACCTTCCAGGCCTGCTGGTTCGTGTTGGGTGGCGGGATGCTCGCACTGCTCGGGCAGCCGTGGCTCGGCCTCGCCCTGGTCGTCGTCTGGGCGGTAGTCATCATCCTGCTCCGCCGCGCCGGCCGCCCGGCCTGAGTGCGGTCCAGGGGGTGGGGCGGGGCCGTGCCGGCCTCGCCCGATCCGTCCAGAGGTCGTACCCTTCGCCGGGTGACTGACGGGGTGCATCAGCCATCGCTGCGGCGGTTGTGGCCACTGTGGACCGGGCTCGTGGTGGTCGTCCTGCTGCTGGGCTGCGGGCTGCCGGCGCTGCTGGTGGCGGGGGTGGTTCGGGAGTCCGGCGACCGGGCCACGGTCGGTCGGATCGGTGCCTCGGCGACCGACGACCCGGCCACCGCGGTCGCCCGCGGGCTGGCCGACCGGATGACCGCCCAGCTTCAGCGGCAGTCCACGGCGCTGCTCGGCGGTGACTCGGCGGGCTTCCTCTCCGTCGCCGAGCCGGCCGCGCACACCGACCTGCGCCGGCGCTTTGCCGCGCTGCGCGCGCTCAAGGTGACCGTCTGGCGGCCCGAGCCGAGCGGCCTGCCCGCTCCGGTCGTCGGCAAGCCGGGCGAGTGGCGACTGCTGGTGCGCTTCCAGTACTGCTTCGTGGTGCCGGGCTGCCGACCCAGCCCGGTGCTGATCGGCACCCGCTGGCGGGAGAACGGCGACCAGCCCCGACTGGTCGCCCTGGAGGAATCCAAGTCCGCGGAGACCGGCACCCGGCCGTGGGAGATCAGCGACCTGGCCGTGGCGGTCGGCGCGCGGACCATCGTGGCCACCACCCCGGCGCAGCGGGGCAAGCTACCCGGTCTGCTCGCGCAGGCGGAGGCGGCGGCAAAGGTCGCCGACGGGTACGTGGTGGCCGGGGCCCCACCGGACCGGTACCGGATCTTCTACGCCGGCCGCGCCGAGTGGCAGCGCTGGTACGGTGGCGGACGACCACAGTGGACCGGGGGCTACGCGGTGACCGTGGGCGGCGGCCACCACGAGGTGGTGCTCAACGCCGAGGGTCTCTCCAGCAGCAGCGCCGATGACCTGCTTCGGCACGAGCTGGCCCACGCCGCCTCGCTGCCGGAGCGCGGCTATCCGGGCAAGACGACCTGGTGGCTGGTGGAGGGGCTGGCCGAGTTCGCGGGCGCTGGCGGGCAGCCGGTTGACCGGTACGAGGGGCTCGCCGAGGTGCGGAAGCTGGTCCGGGGCGGTTGGGACGGCCGGCTGGAGGGCATGACCCCCGCCGATGACGCCTCTGCCGAGCGGGTCGGCGGCAGCTATGGCGCCGGCTACCTCGCCGTCCGGCACCTCGTCGACCGGTACGGGCCGCAGCGGCTGCTCACCTTCTTCAAGGCAGTGGTGCATGACCGCAAGGCCCTCGACGCCGCTGCCCAGGAGGCGTTCGGCGAGCAGTGGTCGACGTTGCACGACGAGTGCGTGGCGTACGTCCGGGCCACCGCCGCCTGACGACATGTCAGCGCCGTGACGGTGAGCCGTACCATCGATGGGTGCGCCGCACCCACTCGCCGCGGCCCGCCAGCCTCACGCGGCCCCGCCTGCTCACCGCCCTGACCGCCGTCACCGTCCTCGCCGCCACCACGGCCGCCTCGTGCGGCGACGACCAGCCGCCCGTCGCGCTCGCCTCGGCGGCCCGCAGCCCCGTCACCGAGGTGATCGACGCGCCGGCGACGGTGACCGCCCGGGCCGCCGCCACCCTGACCGCTCCCGCCGACGGCACCCTGTCCAGCCTGCGGGTCCAGCCTGGACAGCGGGTCACGCGTGGTCAGGTGCTCGCCGTGGTCGCCTCCCCGTCGGCGCAGGATCGGCTGCGCCAGGCCCGGGAGGCGCTGGCCGCCGCCAAGCGCGCCGGCCGGGGCGTCTCCACCGGCGACCTGACCGGCAGCCGGCGCGGCACCGACAAGGCCGCCGACGAGGCGTTCGACGCCGCCCGGAAGGCCGCCGAGAAGATCGCCGACCCGCAGCTGCGGGATGCGCTGCTGACCCAGGTGACCTCCGCCCAGCGGCAGTACGCCGCCGCCGCGCGCAGCGCCGACCAGGCCGTCCGGGCGGTGCAGCGGGGGATCAGCGGGCTGAACTCCGCCGTCGGCGCGCTCTCCGCCGCGCAACGGCTCCAGGCCCAGCAGGCGTACGACCTGGCGAAGGCGACCGTCGACGCGCTGACCCTGCGCGCCCCGATCGCCGGGGTGGTGCAGCCGGGCGGCACCCGGGCCGGCGGCGGATCGAGCGGTGGTCTGGCCGGGCTGCTGGAGCAGGCCGGCGGCGCTCAGGCGGCGGGGATCGACCCGTCGGTGCTGGCCCCCGGCCAGGGCGGGCCGCCCGCCGGGGTGGACGACGCGGTCGCGGTCGGTGGCCAGGTCACCGCCGGCACGCCGGTGCTCACCGTGGTGGACACCGGGCAGCTGGGGCTGCTCGCCGAGGTGGACGAGACCGACGTGCTGCTGGTCAAGAGCGGCGTGACCGCCATGGTCGAGCTGGACGCGGTGCCCGGTGCCAGCTATGACGCCACGGTCCGCTCGGTCGACGTGCTCCCCACCAACTCCGCGCAGGGTGGGGTCACCTACCGGGTACGTCTGGCGCTGGGCGCCGGGAAGCTCGCCGAGGACGAGTCGGCACCGGCGCCGCGCCCCGGGATGAACGCGATCGTGCACCTGCGGGTACGCGAGGCCGCGGACGCGGTGACCGTCCCCGCCTCGGCGGTGTTCTCCGCCGACGGGCGGGACGCGGTCTGGGTGGTCCGGGACGGAAAGGCGGACCGGGCGGCGGTGACCGTGGGCGTCCAGGGGTCCGACCTGGTGCAGATCCTCAACGGCGTGCAGGCGGGCGACCGGATCGTGGTGCGCGGCACCGACCAGGTGCGCGACGGCCAGGAGGTGCGGTGACCGGATCCCCGCCCGCGATCGAGGCGGTGAACGTGTCCCGGACGTACCAACTGGACGGGGTGTCCGTCGAGGCGCTACGCGGGGTGTCGCTGGTCGTGCAGCCGGGTGACCATGTGGCGCTGGTCGGGCCGTCCGGCTCGGGAAAGTCCACCCTCATGCACCTGCTGGGCGGGCTCGACCGGCCCAGCGGCGGCCGGCTGGTGATCGGCGGGCGGGACGTCAGCGCCCTCTCGCCGCCGGAGATGGCCACCCTGCGCAACGAGACGATCGGCTTCGTCTTCCAGGCGTTCCACCTGCTGCCGCGGACCTCGGCGGTGGAGAACGTGGCGTTGCCGCTGGTCTACCGCGGCGTACCAGCCCGGCGGCGTCGGGAGCGGGCGGCGGCGATGCTCGGCCGGGTCGGCCTCGGGCACCGGCTGGACCACCGGCCCAACCAGATGTCCGGCGGCGAGCAGCAGCGGGTGGCCATCGCCCGCGCTCTGGTCACCGAGCCAACGGTGCTGCTGGCCGACGAGCCCACCGGCAACCTGGACAGCGTCACCGGCGCGGCGGTGCTGGAGCTGCTGGAGCAGCTGAACATCGAGTCCGGTGTGGCGCTGGTGATGGTCACCCACGATCAGGAGGTGGCCGCCCGGGCCCGTCGCCGGATCACCATGCGCGACGGCGTGGTGGTGGCGGACAGCGCCACCGGTGACGACCCGGCCGCCCTTCATGATCGACCGCCGTCCGTTGATCACGGTCGACCTGCGACACTGGTCTCCGCTCCCAGCGCGGAGCCTCGGTCCGCGTCCGGAAGCGGGCCGGGGCACCCGTCCGGTGGCTCCGGCGGCGCCGCCGGAGCCACCGGACGCCTTCCGGATCCGCCCGGCGTAGGCAGCGGGACCGGTCACGCCGGCGAGGCGACCGGCGGCGGGAGTGGGTCGTGAGGGTCGCCGAGGCATGGCGGGTGGCACTGGACGCCTTACGGGCCAACCGGTTGCGCAGCGCGCTGACCATGCTCGGGGTGATCATCGGGGTGGCCTCGGTGGTGCTGCTGGTGGCCATCGGCACCGGAACCAAGCAGAAGGTGGAGCAGCAGGTCGAGGGGCTCGGCTCCAATCTGCTGCTGGTCGTCCCCGGCAGGATCGAGGTGGGCAACGCGCCGGTGGTCTCGCCGCTGACGCTCAAGGACGCGGACGCGGTCTCCCGGGTGGTCGGCGACCCCGAGCGGGTGGCGGTCACCGTCGCCTCCGGGGCGACCGCACGGGCCGGCGTCCGGTCCGACTTCACCACCGTGCAGGGCGTGCTGGAGACCACCCCGGCGGTGTTCACCCGGTCGCTTGCCCGAGGCCGCTACCTCACCGGAACGGACGTGGACACCAGCCGACGGGTGGCGGTGCTCGGCGACTCGGTGGCCCGCGCGCTCTTCCCCGACCGTGACCCACTCGGGCAGCAGGTGACGCTGGCCGGCGTTCGGTTCCGGGTGATCGGCATCTTCGCGCCGCTCGGGCAGAGCCTCGGCGTCGACCGGGACGACGAGGTGCACGTGCCGGTGACCGCCGCGCAACGGCTCTGGGGCACTCAGCGGGTGGACGGCATCGCGGTGAAGGCGCCGGACCGGGAACGGATCGACGAGCTGGGCGAGCGGATCGTCGCCGAGTTGAGCCGCCGCCATCCGGACACCGAGTTCAGCGCGGTGACCCAGCAGCAGATCCTCGGCGTGCTCGGCGACATCCTCGGCGTGCTCACCGGCGTGCTGGCCGCCATCGCCGGCATCTCGCTGCTCGTCGGCGGGGTCGGCGTCTCCAACATCATGCTGGTCAGCGTCCGGGAGCGGACCCGGGAGATCGGGTTGCGCAAGGCCGTCGGCGCCCGCCCCCGCGACATCGGGGTGCAGTTTCTGCTCGAGGCGGTGCTGCTCACCACGATCGGTGGGCTGACCGGGATGGCGCTCGGCGTGGGTACCGCGCTGCTGGTGGACGCGTTGTCACCGATCCCGGCGGCGATCACCTGGTGGTCGTTGGCGCTCGCCTTCGGCGTATCGGCGGTGGTGGGCATCGTCTTCGGCGTGGTTCCCGCGCAGCGCGCCGGCCGACTCGACCCGGTGGTCGCGCTGCGCGCCGAGTGAACCGCAACCCGGACGCCGGGCGCAGGCAGGGAGATACCGGGAGCGCGGATCGGGTGAACCAGCGGCCGAAACATGATCAGTTGTACGAAGGGATCGCGCCGGTCACAGCCGCCCCGCTACCGTACTGGTAACACGCGCGTCGCCGGCCCGGCCCGGAGCATCCGTCGGGTTGGCACGCGCCGGGCATGGGATGGGTCGGTGAGCCATGGCCGGGTCGCAGTCCGACGGACGGCTGTCGGAGGTCAAGTTCCTGACCGTCGCCGAGGTGGCAACGGTCATGCGGGTGTCGAAGATGACGGTCTATCGCCTGGTGCACAGCGGTGAGCTCACCGCTGTCCGGGTTGGCCGGTCATTCCGGGTGCCCGAGCACGCGGTGCACGAATATCTGCGGGGTGCTTTTCAGGAGACCGCCTGAGCCACCGCCCCGTACGTCGAGCGCGACGTAACGGACATCGGTAGGGCCTCGATGGGGGCGCGTTGGTCCGGCTGACCCTCTCCGGCTACCCTGGAGCCCGACCGAGACCCCACCGGTGCGCCCCGCCGCCCAGACTGGTCCGGTCCGTTGTCCGCAAGCGGTCGCCGTCGCCACCTGCGTGGTGTCATCCGGTCCGCCCCGCACGTTGTATCGAAAGGCTGTCGTATGGGCTCGGTGGTCAAGAAGCGCCGCAAGCGCATGGCTAAGAAGAAGCACCGCAAGCTGCTGCGCAAGACCCGCGTCCAGCGTCGCCGTCTCGGCAAGTGATCGCCGCCGGGCCAGCGGCCCGGCGTCCGGCGTCACTTGCCAACTGTCGACCCCCGGAGGCTCAGGTGATCAGGCCGTGGTTGTCCCGGCTCGATCCCTCCTGCCGGGGTAGGTGCGGCAGATGACCCCCGGCAGCACCTCAGGTGCTCCGGGGGTTGTCGTCGTCACCGGGGTCGGCCGCTACCTGGGCGCCCACGTGGCGGCCCGGCTGGCCGCCGATCCGCGTATCGAGCGGGTCATCGGAGTGGACGCGCCGGAGCCCGGCGCCGAGTTCACCGACCTGCTGGACCGGGTCGAACGGATCCGCGTCGACGCCGGCTCGATCGGCGGGCTGCTCGCCGATCTGGACGTCGACGCGGTGGTGCACCTCGCGCTGGTCAGCGCTCCCGACCCGCAGCACGGTGGCCGGTCGGCGATGAAGGACCAGAACGTCATCGGCACCATGCAACTGCTCGCCGCCTGCCAACGGGCACCCCGACTGCGCAAGCTCGTGGTCCGCTCGTCCACCGCCGCGTACGGCGTGTCGTTCCGGGACCCGGCGGTGTTCACCGAGGAGACCGAGCCGCGCGAGGTGCCCCGCGGCGGCTTCGGCCGCGACATCCTCGACGTCGAGGGGTACGTCCGCGGTTTCCGGCGCCGCCGGTCCGACGTCACCGCGACGGTGCTGCGCTTCGCCCCGTTCATCGGCTCGACCGCCGACACGACGTTGACCCGCTACTTCTCGCAGCCGCTGGTGCCCACCGTCTTCGGCCGTGACCCTCGGTTGCAGTTCCTGCACTTCGACGACGCGTTGGAGGTGCTGCACCGGTCGATCGTGGAGGACCACCCGGGCACGTACAACGTCGCCGGCCCGGGGGTGCTGTCGCTGTCCCAGGCGATCCGGCGGGCCGGTCGGGTGGCCGTGCCGGTGCTGGAGCCGGGCCTTTCCGGCGCCGCCGCGCTGGCCCGCAGCATGGGCTTCGGCCGCTACGGCCTGGACCAGGTCGACCTCTTCGTGCACGGCCGCGTGGTCGACACCAGCCGGCTGGAGCAGGAGTACGGCTTCACGCCCCGCTCCACCGCCGCGGCCTTCGACGACTTCATCCGCGCCCACCACGGCGGTGTCGTGGTCACCCGGAGCCAGTTGGCCACCGCCGAGCAACTCGTCCTGGACGGCATCCGGCAGGTCCGCTCCGCGGTGCGGGAGCGGTCGTGACCGGACCGGGCGAGGGGCGCGATCCGGCGGGCATCGGCCGGTTCGACGTACCGCCGGGGCCGGCCGCACCGGGCACGGAGCCGGCGCGGCGCAACGGACACCGGTCGGCGGCCCGGATCGCGCCGATCCAGTCATCGTCCGGCGAGACCGACACTTCCGCCACCGACGAGACCGCCGCCGTGGCTGACCCGGTCACCGGCGAGCCGACGGGTGCGGCTGACCCGGTCACCGGCGAGCCGGCCGACACGGGCGACCCGGCCACCGGCGGCGAGCCGGGTGGCACCGGACCGGCCGTGCCGGACCGGCCGGGGGACCACTGGGACCGCAGGGTCGCGAACGGGCTGGCGTTCCTGCGTCGGAGGCTGTCCGGCGACTACGAGGTCGACGAGTTCGGTTTCGACCCGGAGTTGACCGACGCGGTCTTCCACCCGCTGCTGCGGCTGCTCTACCGGGACTGGTTCCGCACCGAGGTCAGCGGGGTGGAGCACGTACCCGTGGACGGGCCCGCCCTGGTGGTCGGCAACCACTCGGGCACGGTGGCACTGGACGCGTTGATCCTCTCGGCGGCGCTGCACGACAAGCACCCCGCCCACCGCTACCTGCGCCTGCTCGGCGCCGACCTGGTCTTCCGGATGCCGGTGGTGTCGGAGATCGCCCGCAAGACCGGCGGCACGGTGGCCTGCAACCCGGACGCCGAGCGGCTGCTCGGCGGCGGCGACCTGGTCGGTGTGTTCCCCGAGGGTTTCAAGGGCATCGGGAAGCTCTACTCCGACCGGTACAAGCTGCAACGCTTCGGCCGAGGAGGGTTCGTCTCGGCGGCGCTGCGCACCGGCACCCCGATCGTGCCGGTCGCCATCGTCGGCGGCGAGGAGATCTACCCGATGCTCGCCGACATCAAGCCCCTCGCGCGGCTGCTCAAGCTGCCGTACTTTCCGGTCACGCCGACCTTCCCGTGGCTCGGGCCACTGGGCATGGTGCCGCTGCCCAGCAAGTGGCTGATCCAGTTCTGCCCGCCGATCCCCACCGCGCACCTGACCGACTCGGCGGACGACCCGCTGGTGGTCTTCAACCTCGCCGACCAGGTGCGGGAGACCATCCAGCAGACCCTGCACACGCTGCTGGAGCGCCGTCCCGACCCGTTCGGCCCCTGACCCGCGGCGTCAGCCGGTGCGACGGCGGCGCTGCAGCGCCAGGCCGGCGGTCACCGCCCCGGCGACCAGGCCGGCCGCCGCGGTCGACGGTACGGCGATCTTGACCGCCCGGCGGCCGGTGCGGAAGTCCCGCACCTCCCAGCCGTGCTGCCGGGCCTGCCGCAGCAGGGTGCCGTCCGGGTTGACCGCCACCGCCCGGCCCACGGCGGAGAGCAGCGGCAGGTCGTTTGCCGAGTCGCTGTACGCCGAGCAGAGACTCAGGTCCAACCCCTCCACGGCGGCGAGCTGGGTGACCGCCTCGGCCTTCGCCGGCCCGTGCATCAGGTCGCCCACCAGCCGTCCGGTGTACGCCCCGTCCAGCACCTCGGCCACCGTGCCGATCGCGCCGGTCAGGCCGAGCCGAGCGGCGATCACGCGGCCGATCTCCACCGGGGCGGCGCTGACCAACCAGACCCGCTGACCGGCGTCCAGGTGGCCCTGGGCGAGCCGGTGGGTGCCGGCCCAGATCCGGGGAGCCATCAGCTCGTCGAAGATCTCCTCCGTGAGGCGCTCCACGTCGTCCACCCGCCAGCCCTCGACGAAGGCCAACGCGGCCTCCTTGGCCTGGGACATGTCACCGGCGTGCTCCCGGGCGAGCAGCCGGAACCGGAGCTGCTGCCAGGCGAACCGGGCCAGGTCGGCGGTGGTGAAGTAGTTCCGGGAGGCGAGCCCGCGCGCGAACCAGTAGATCGACGCGCCCTGCATCATCGTGTTGTCCACGTCGAAGAAGGCCGCGGCGGTCGGGTCCGGTGCGGGTCCGGTCGCCGGAGCCAGCTCGGTCTCCACCCAACCGGCGGTATGACCATGGGCGTCGGTGCTGACCGTCACCTTGCGGCTACGCGCCACGCGACTCCCTTCCTCGCCGGATGCCTCCAGCGAGGGTAGCCGGCGTGCCTGGTCGAACGGCTGGGCACACAGCGAACTGTGCCGTGGCCCGCAGGACCTGCGGTATAGGGGAGTGGCCGGGGGCGGGTGGGCGCCGACTGGGGTCAGCGGGTGCCGGGGCAGGCGGTCGGGACAGGGCCGAGGGCATCACTGCCGGTCGGCGCCGGCAGGCCGCAGCCGATCGCCGCGCGCAGCCCGTCCGAGCGCTCCCGGACGCTGTCCAGCAGCTCCAGCGACCGCCGCGTCCGCTCCCGGTCGGCCCGGGTGGCCCCGTCGACCAGGTTGCCCACCGCCCGGCGCTGGCCGTTGACGAAGGTGTTGACGGTGTCCAGGCTCGCCGGCTCGGCCCGCTGCACCGCCGCGGCGGTGAGCAGGCGGACACCCTGCCGGGTGTCGGCGTCCATGTCGTCGAGGACCGCGCTGTAACCGATCCGGTCACCGCGTAGCTCGGCGGCCTCGCCGAGCCGGGTCCGGGCGAAGTCCAGGAAGAGCTGGCCACGGCTGATGTCCGAGCTGGCCAGGGCGAGTTGGGCGCGCTCGGTCGAGCGCTTCATGCCGTACAGCGCGTCGCCGGGGACCGCGTTCTCGCTGGCGGCCGAGATGCCGGAGACGGCGATGGCGCCAGCGGCGATGCCGATCAGGATTGCGCCGCGGGCGCGGGCCCGACGGGCGGTCACCGCCGGCAGCAGCGAGCCACGGGTGGCGGCGGCGGGACGCGTGGCGGCCGGTTCGACAGCCGCCGGGGTGCCCAGCCCTTCCCGTTCGGCGGTGGCGAGCAGCATCGCCCGCAGGCCGGTGCGGAAGTCGGGGTTCACCTCGACCGCCGGAGGGTCGACGCTGAGCCGTTGGCCCACTGCGACGAGCGGCGCGAGCTGGCCGTCGGCCCGGGACCGGACATGGTGTCGCCGGCCGCCGTTGGCCTCGTCGAGAAGCTGCGCGAAGCGCTCGGCGCGCCGGCGGGAGAAGAGGATGTTGTCCACCGCAGGCACCTCCTCTCGCTGGTCACGGCCGGTCGGCCGCCGTCGTTGCCAGCGACCGGGCGGCAGTGTGACACCACGGAGGTGGGGCCCCGTCCGGTATGCCGGTCGGGCCCCGGTGACCCGGGCCTGCCGGGGCAACCACCGGTCGCACCCGGAGAAACGCGGCGGACCGGGCACGGGTTACGGGCCTCGTGGGGCGGAAATCACCGAATGTGATCGTTATCACCAGTTGGGACCGACTTGAGCTGCCCGGACATCGATCGATGCCCATCGGCCCCGCGGAAGGAAGCTATGGCTGGAAACCGTCAGGCAGGAGTCGGGCCAGCGCGCGGACCGCCCGGTACTGGAGGGCCTTGATGGCACCCTCGTTCTTGCCCATGGCACGGGCCGTCTCGGCGACCGAGAAGCCCTGGAGGAAGCGGAGCACGATGCACTCCTGCTGCTCCGGGTTGAGCTGCTTCACGGCGGTGAGCAGGGCGACGTTGGTGATGTGCTCGACCACCGCCGCCTCCGGGCTGCCCTCCGGGCCCCGGTCCTCCCGATCGGCGTCGAGCACGTCGCCGGTGGTGACCTCCAGCCGGTACCGGCCGGACTTGAAGTGGTCCGCGACCAGGTTGCGGGCGATGGTCACCAGCCAGGCGCCGAGGTCGCGGCCCTGCCAGGTGAAGCTGCCGATCCGCTTGAGCGCCCGCAGGAAGGTGTCCGAGGTGAGGTCCTCGGCGAGCTGGCGATTGCCGACCCGGAAGTAGACGAACCGGAACACGGTGTCCACGTACCGGTCGTAGATCAGACCGAACGCCTCGGACTCACCGGCCTGAGCCCGTTCGACCAGCGTCCAGACCTCGGTGGCGGGGTCGGACGGGTCCGGTCGGCTCGGAAAGCCGGTCGGGGTGGTGGTGGCCGGCACCGCCGGGATCACCGCCGTCTCGCCCGCCGACGGATCGGTGGTCGCCGTCGGCGTGTCGCCGACCCGTCGGCCCTGGACCGGCATGGTCGGACGGGCCGGCACAGCGACCCGACCGCCGGCCGGTTTCGCGTTCCCACCGGGCACCGCCGGTCGTGGCGGCGGCTCGTTGTGGTGTGGCCGGTTGCGGATCCGCTTCGCCGTTCCGTCACCCCGCACGGCGGTGCCGTGTGGATCGTCCAGCGGCGCGCGGGCCGCCGGCCGCTCGTTGACGTGGGAGCGTGCCGCCGAACCGGTCAGGCCGACCGGGCGTTCCGCGTAACCGAAGGTGGTCACCGCGACGCCCCCGTCCCGTCGGTCACCGGACGGGCCGGTTTGCGGGTCGTTGGTGCGGACCGACCGGGCTTCCGGTCGGGCAGGACGGTTCCGGGGTGTGCCGACGGGCGGCAGTTCCCCTTGAGGTGCTGGTCCAATGCGCTCACAGGCACGGGGGCCTCCTCGGGCTGAGGGGTGTCGACTCACGGCAAATGGGGTGAGCCGACCCGAGTGATGATAGGGCCAACGTCACCCGCGCGTGGCAAGTCCGTTACACAGGGCGGAAGTATTTCCTTCTCCGTCGCACCGTCGGCGGACCGGTTGTCCGTCGTGTGCGATTGACTTTGGACCGGCTCGATGATCCAGGGTGGATCCCCTGGTCGGGGTGCGTCGTCCGTTCGGCTGACCCGCCCCGACGGGTGGTCGGTGCGGGCCCGACCGAACCGCTGGCGGAAGGGTCATCCGTCCCATCGGCGGGACCTGATCGGGTCGCTGGCGGCATCGTGGCTGGTCCCACCTACGGGACTCGCGCGGCACGGTTGTCCGGCCGCTGGCCCGACCGTCGGGCGTGGCCTGTCGCCGTCCGCTGTGCCAGACTCGGTCACCGTGCAGGACGCAGCGGAAAACCCCGCGCCGAACCTCGCCGACCGGGTCCGCCGGGCGGCTCTCGACCACGGTGACCGGGCCGCGCTGCACTGGCGCGACTGGACGCTCAGTTGGTCCGAACTGGATGCCTCGGTGGACGCCGCCGCGCACGGCCTGGCCACCGCCGCGCCGCCCACCGACCCGGACGGTACGCCGCCCCGCGTCGCGATCGCCCTGCCCAACAGCCCTGACTTCGTGATCGGCTGGCTCGGAGCCCTGCGCGCCGGGCTGATCGCGGTGCCGGTCAACCCCGGCTTCACGGCACCGGAGCTGCGGCACGTGCTGGCCGACTCCGGCGCGTCGGTGCTGATCGGCACCGACCGGGTCCGGGGCCTGGTCGCCGAGGTGGCCGCCGAACTGCCCGCGCTCACCGCCGTGCACGGCGCGCCGCCACCGCCGGCCGCCGACGCACCCGAGCAGCCGCGCCCGCACCGGGGCGGTGACGACCTGGCAGTACTGCTCTACACCTCCGGCACCGAGGGCCGGCCCAAGGGCGCGATGCTCTCGCACCGCGCGCTGCTGGCCAACCACGAGCAGGTCGACCGGATCGAGCCGCCGGTGGTCGGTCCGGGCGACACCGTGCTGCTGGCTCTGCCGCTGTTCCACGCGTACGGGCTCAACTCGGGGCTCGGCGCGGTCGTCCACCATGGCGCGACCGGCGTGCTGCTCGACGAGCTGGGGCCGACAGTGGGGCTGGACGAGATCGCCCGGCACCGGGTCAGCGTGCTGGTCGGCGTACCGTCGATGTTCCTGGCGTGGGCCGGCGCGGACGAGGTCCGCGCGGCGACCGCGTCGGTGCGGGTGGCGGTCTGCGGCGCGGCGCCGTTGGAGCCAGCGGTCTCGGCGCGCTTCGCCGAGGTGAGCGGTCATTCGGTGCACGTCGGGTACGGCCTCACCGAGACCGCGCCCGTGCTCACCTCCACCCTGGTCGGCGGGGTCGCCAAGGTCGGCTCGATCGGTCGGCCGCTGCCCGGTGTGCGGCTGCGCCTGATCGGCGCGGACGGGGCGGACCTGTGGCGCGACGGCCTGGCCGTCCCCGACGATGACCCCGATGAGCTGGACATCTCCGACGTGGCGCCGGGCACCGACCCGGGGCAGATCGTGGTGTCCGGCCCCAATCTCTTCTCCGGCTACTGGCCGGACGGTCGGGGCGGCCCGGACGCCGACGGCTGGTGGGGCACCGGCGACATCGCGTACGCCGACGAGGACGGTGACCTCTTCCTGGTCGACCGGCTCGGCGAGCTGATCCTGGTCAACGGGTTCAACGTCTATCCGCACGAGGTGGAGGTGGTGCTCGCCGGGCACCCCGGGGTGGCCGAGTCGGCGGTACTGGGTGTGCCGCACCCGCGGACCGGCGAGACTGTGCGGGCGTATGTGGTGCCGGCGCCGGGACGGCCGGTGACCAGCGAGGAGTTGCTCGCCCACTGCGCACGGAACCTGGCCCGGTTCAAGTGCCCGACCGCGGTCGAGTTCGTCGACGCCCTGCCGCACTCGGCGATCGGCAAGGTACGCAAGACCCAGCTCCGGCCGGCGACGCCGGCCGACGCCCGCACGGAGGTAACCGATGTCCACTGACGCCCGGCTCGCCCTGATCACCCGGCCCGGGTGTCATCTGTGCGACGACGCCAAGGCGGCGCTCGACCGGGTGGTGGCGGTGACCGGGGACAAGTGGGTCGAGTGGGACGTGAGCGGTGACCAGGAGCTGGAGCGGGAGTACGGGGACCGGCTGCCGGTGGTGATGCTCGACGGCAAGGAGCATGGCTACTGGCGGGTGGAGGAGGAGCGGCTGCTGCGGGACCTGACCACGCCGCAGCTCTGAGGAGTGCCTATGGTGCTCTGATGACCTCTGCGCACCCCCACCTGGTGTGGGACTGGAACGGCACTCTGCTCAACGACCTCAGCCTGGTGGTGGCCGCCACCAATGCGGTCTTCGCCAGTGTGGGCGGGCCGGCGGTCACCTCCGAGGAACACCGGGTGCGGTTTCGCCGGCCGATCGCCGAGTACTACGCCGAGGTGCTCGGCCAGGCCGTGGACGACGACGAGTTCGGCCGGCTGGACCGGATCTTCCACGACGCGTACCGCAGTGGGTTGACCACCTGCGAGCTGGCTGCCGACGCGCGGACCGCGATGGCCTCCTGGACGGGCAGCCAGAGTCTGCTCTCCATGTGGTTCCACGAGGAGTTGGTCCCGACCGTGCACACCTACGGGCTGACCAGCCACTTCGCCCGGGTGGACGGGTTGCGGGCCACGGTCGGTGGAGGCCGCAAGGCCGAGTCGCTCCAGCAGCACCTGGCCGAGCTGGGCGTGGACGGCACCTCGGTGGTGCTGATCGGCGACTCCATCGACGACGCGGACGCGGCGCTCGCGGTGGGTGGCCGAGCGGTGCTCTACACCGGCGGGTTCACCGACCGGGCACGGCTGCAGGCCTCCGGTCACCCGGTGGCCGACACCCTCACCGACGCCGTGACCCTGGCCTGGGAGGTCAGTTCCGCAGGTAGGTGAGGACGGCCAGCACCCGCCGGTGCTGCTCGGTGTCCGGCGGAAGCGTGAGCTTGGTGAAGATGTTGCGCACGTGCTTCTCCACCGCGCCGTCGCTCACCACCAGGGCGCGGGCGATGGCGGTGTTCGAGCGCCCCTCGGCCATCAGGGCGAGCACCTCGCGCTCGCGTGGGGTCAGCTCGCGCAGCGGGTCGTCCCGACGCCGTCGGGCGAACAGCTGGCCGACCACCTCCGGGTCGAGCACGGTGCCGCCGGCCGCCACCCGGCGCAGCGCGTCCAGGAACTCGTCGATCGCGGCCACCCGGTCCTTGAGCAGGTAGCCGATCCCGCCGCCGGCACCGCCCGTGGTGGCCAGCAGGTCGTCGGCGTACGAGACCTCGACGTACTGGGACAACACCAGGATCGGGGTACGCGGCACCAGCCGACGCGCCTCCACGGCCGCCCGCAGCCCCTCGTCGGTGTGCGACGGGGGCATCCGGACGTCGACGATCGACACGTCCGGCTGGTGCTCCACCACCGCCGCGACCAGCGCGTCGCCATCACCGACGGCTGCCACCACCTGGTGCCCGCTCTCGGTCAGCAGCCGCACCAGCCCTTCGCGGAGCAGGACGGCGTCGTCGGCGATCACAATGCGCATGGCTGTGTTGTCTACCATGTCCGGCCTGTCGTGCGGGCTCGGAGCGGGCTCACAGCGGCAGCTCCGCGCGGAGCTCGGTGGGCCCGCCGGTGGGGCTGACCACGGCCAACTCGCCGCCGGCCGCCCGGACCCGGTCGGCGATGCCGACCAGCCCGTGCCCCTTGGCCAGGTGCGCGCCACCCTGCCCGTCGTCGCCCACCTGCACCAGGAGTCGGGTGCCCTGCCGGGACACGGCGACCAGGGCTTCGGTGGCCCGACTGTGCTTGGCGATGTTGGTCAGCGCCTCGGCCACCATGAAGTACGCGGTGTTCTCCACCGCCGGGTCGAGTCGCCCACCCGGCGTGCCGAGTTGCGGGTCCACCTGGAGGTCGATCGGGATCAGCCCTCGGCCGGCGAGCGCTGCCAGGGCGCTGGGCAGGCCCCGGTCGACCAGGATCGGCGGGGCGATGCCCCGGGACAGTGCCCGCAGCTCGGCCAGCGTGTCCCGGGTCTGGGTGACTGCCTCGTCGATGGTCCGGCCGGCCGCCTCCGGGTCGGAGGCGAGTTGCAGCCGTGCCCGGCTGAGGTCCATCGCCAGCCGGACCAGACGCTGCTGGGGGCCGTCGTGGATGTCGCGCTCCAGCCGGCGCAGCGCGGACGCCTCGGCGGAGACGGCGGCCCGCTTCTGCTCCTCCAGCACGGTGATCCGGTCCCGCATCTCGGCCACCCCGGTCAGCATGGCCCGGGCGAAGGTGGCCTGGAGCAGCGCGCAGCCCCGGACCACGATCGGCAGAGTGATCAGGAAGAACACCCCGACCGCGGTGGTCAGCCCGATCCGGGCGGTGGTCGAGTCGCCGAGGCCGAGCAGTTGGGCAGGGTCGCTGTCGCCGTCGCTGCGCGGCAGCGCCCAGTCGTACGCCCAGTAGAGCGAACCGGCGGCCGCCGCGGCCCACCAGACCAGCGCCACCACGAAGGTGATCACCGCCACGATCAGCCGCAGGATGCCGTGCGCCAGATCGAGCCAGGACTGGGCGTCCCGCATCGGCACGAAGATCCGCCGCCAGGCGTTCGCCCCCGCCTCCGCCAGCCGGTAGTGCGGCCGGATCCGGGGCTGCCGGAGCACGGCGGGCAGCCGCAGCCGCTCGATGTCGGCCAGCCCGCGGGCGGCGTACAGGGTGCCGCTGAGGATCGGCAGACCGATCACTGTGACCACCAGCCCGACGCCGACCGCGAGGCCCACGACGAGGACGACGAAGCTGGCCAGGGCCAGGGGCAGGCCGAGCAGTACGTACCCGGAGTCGACGAAGAGCTGGCGGGGGATGCTCGGTGCCAGCGTCGGTTGGTCGCTGGTGGCGGCAACGGCGGTCATGCCCCAAAGGCTAGGCACCCGCGGTCGGCCAACCCATCCCGAAACCCCGCCTCTCCCTCGTAGTGCTGCCCCTACCCCAACCCCCTTCGACGCCGCGATCTTGCACCGGTGGTCGCCGATTCGCGCGGTATGGGCCTGATGCGGGGCGGAAACTGCAAGATCGCGGGGGTGGGTGCGGCGGCGCGGGATTGGTCAGAGAAGTCGGGATTGAGCAATAATCGCCTCGGGCGGTAGGGGTGCGGGGCCGCTGGATCGATCTTGCCGAAAGGAGGTGCTGGTGGAGTCGCGTCACGGAGCGACAAGATCGCGATTTGTGCACGTCTTCACAAGCGCCTACTCTCTAGTTCCGACGCGCCCTGCTAGCACAGCCGGCAATCTCGGTCGCCAGCGGGAGTCCATAAGCGGCCGACCAGCGGAGTTGGCCGAGGAACGCACCGCACGGAGTCTCATGAGTCAGCATCGTCACCCAGGCGCGTCCGGCCGCGCCGGTGCCGTACCGGTGCTCCCGGACCTACCCGAGGCCACCGTCGCTCGGCTCCCGGAGTACCTGCGCGCGCTGCACAACCTCGCCGACGCCGGGCACGAGACGGTCTCCAGCGAGGGCCTCTCCGCCGCCGCCGGGGTCAACTCCGCCAAGCTCCGCAAGGACCTCTCACACCTCGGCTCGTACGGCACCCGGGGCGTCGGCTACGACGTCGCGCTGCTGATCGAGCAGATCGAGTACGTGCTCGGGCTCACCCAACGCCGGGCGGTCGCCCTGGTCGGCGTGGGTAATCTCGGTCACGCTCTGGCCGGCTACGACGGCTTCGCCGGCCGGGGCTTCCGGATCGCCGCGCTGCTCGACGCCGACCCCTCCCGGGTGGGTGAAGAGATCAACGGCCTGGTTGTACGGCATGTCGACGAGCTTCCGGCGGTCGCCGAGGCCGAATCCATCGCGATCGGCGTGATCGCCACCCCGGCCGCCGCGGCCCAGCGGGTCGCCGATCAGCTGGTCGCGGTCGGCGTGACGAGCATCCTCAACTTCGCACCGTGCGTACTCTCGGTTCCGGAGGGGGTCGACGTGCGCAAGGTCGACCTCGCCATCGAGCTGCAGATTCTGTCCTTCCACGAGCACCGCAAGGCGTCGCTCACGGCGCTGCCCGCCACCGGCGGGTCCGGCCTGACCGCCCTGCCCGGCGGGCTCGCGGCCACCGACACCCAGGAGGCGATCGGCACGTGAAACTGCTCGTCGTCGGCGCGTCCTACCGGACCGCCCCGGTCGCCACGCTGGAGCAGCTGGCTGTGCCCCCCGCCGACCTCACCCGCACCCTGGACCGCCTGGTCGCCCAGCCGTACGTCACCGAGGCCGTGCTCGTCTCCACCTGCAACCGGGTAGAGGTCTACGCCGCCGTGTCCGGTTTCCACGGCGGGCTCGGCGACATCTGCGCCGTCCTGGCCGAGCAGGCCGACTGCACGCCGACGGCGCTCGCGAGTCACCTCTACGTGCACTACGACGCCGCCGCCGTGGACCACGTCTTCCGAGTCGCCAGCGGGCTGGACTCGATGGTGGTCGGCGAGGCGCAGATCCTCGGCCAGCTGCGCGACGCGTACCACTGGGCCACCGGAGCCGACTCGGCCGGCCGCCTGCTGCACGAGCTGATGCAGCAGGCGCTGCGGGTCGGCAAGCGGGCCCACTCCGAGACCGGCATCGACCGGGCCGGCCAGAGCGTCGTCACCGCCGCGCTGGAGCTGGCCGCCGGGCACCTCCAGGGCGACCTCGTCGCCCGCCCGGCCCTGGTGGTCGGGGCCGGCGCGATGGGCTCGCTCGGGGTGGCCACGCTGTCCCGGCTGGGCGCCGGGCCACTCACCGTCACCAACCGGGGCGCCGACCGGGCCGTCCGGCTGGCCGAGTCGTACGGGGCGAACGCCGCGCCGATGACCGAGCTGGCCGACACCCTCTCCACAGTGGACATCGTAGTGGCCGCCACCGCGTCCACCGAACCGGTTCTCACCCGAGCGGTGGTCGGTGCGGCGCTCGCCGAGCGGGACCCGTCCCGAGGGCCGCTGGTCCTGCTCGACCTGGCCGTCCCGCGCGACGTCGAGGAGGGCGTCACCGAGCTGTCCGGCGTCGAAGTGATCGACATCGACCGGATGGCGGCGCTGCTCGCCGACGGTCCGGCCGCTGCGGACGCCGCCGCCGTCGAGCGGATCGTGCTCGGCGAGGTGGAGAGCTTCCTCACCTGGCTGCGCGGCGCCGACGTGGCACCCACCGTGGCCGCGCTGCGCGGTCGGGCCGACGACGTGGTCACCGCCGAGCTGCGCCGGCTGGCCCAGCGCCGCCCCGACCTCGGCGACGACCTGCGGGCCGAGGTGGCCCGGACGGTGCACCGGGTGGTGCAGCGGCTGCTGCACCAGCCCACCGTCAAGGTCCGCCAGTTGGCCGCGGAGCCCGGCGGCGACCAGTACGCGGCGCTGCTGCGCGAGCTGTTCGACCTCCAGGTGCCGCAGACCTCGCCGGTGGACACCGTCCCCGACGTGGTGGCCCCCGACCTCGGCGCGGCGTTCACCGGCATCGACCCGATGCTCGGTGCGGACGTCACCGACCCGACTCCACCCACCGGAGGTGCGCGATGACCGCCCCCCTGCGCCTCGGCACCCGCGGCAGCGCTCTGGCGATGGCCCAGTCCGGCCAGGTCGCCGAGGCGCTGACCGCCGCCACCGGCCGCCAGGTCGAACTGGTTGAGGTGGTCACCGCCGGCGACCGCTCCAACGCGCCGGTGCACCGGCTCGGCGTCGGGGTGTTCGTCTCCGCGCTGCGCGACGCGCTGGCCGCCCGGACCATCGACTTCGCGGTGCACTCCTACAAGGATCTGCCCACCGCAGCCGCTGGCGGACTGCACATCGCGGCGGTGCCGACCCGGCAGGACCCGCGCGACGCGCTGGTCGCCCGGGACGGCCGGACGCTCACCGAGCTGCCGCCCGGTGCCACCGTGGGCACCGGAGCGCTGCGCCGCATCGCCCAGCTGCACGCGCTCGGCCTGCAGCTGGAGGTCACCCCGATCCGCGGCAACGTGGACACCCGCCTGTCGCGGGCGCTCGGCCCGGAGGCCGACCTGGACGCCGTCGTACTGGCCCGGGCCGGGCTCGCCCGGCTCGGCCGGGCCGACGTGATCACCGAGACGCTGGACCCGATGCTGATGCTGCCCGCGCCCGCTCAGGGCGCGCTGGCCGTGGAGTGCCGGGTCGACGACCAGGACCTGGTCGAGCTGCTTGCGGTGCTTGACCACGCACCGTCGCACGCCGCGGTCACCGCGGAGCGCGCGTTGCTGGCCACCCTGGAGGCCGGGTGCAGCGCACCCGTCGCCGCCTATGCCGAACTCGCCGAAGGCGACGCCGGCGATGAGATCTACCTGCGCGGGGCGGTGATCAGCCCGGACGGCACTCGTGACCTCCGGCTGTCCCGCACCGGAACGCCCGCCGACGCGGCGGAGATCGGTAAGGCACTCGCCGCCGAACTCCTCGAGCTCGGCGCCGACTCGATCCTCGGCCACGAAGGACGCACCGGCCCGGGGACCCAGCAATTTGGGAGCACAGAATGACCCGCACCCGTAAGCCCGTCGGCCGTATCGCGTTCGTCGGGGCTGGCCCCGGCGACCCGGGCCTGCTGACCCGTCGGGCGCACGACGCCCTGGTCGACGCCGATCAGGTGATCTACGACCGGGGAGTCCCGGAGTCGTTGCTCGCCGTCGTCCGCGCCGAGGCCAGGGACGACGCCGAGTTCACCCCGGCCGAAGGCGTGCCAGGGGATGTCGCGAAGGTGCTGATCTCCGCGGCCCGGTCCGGGTTGAACGCGGTGCACCTGGTCGCCGGCGACCCCTTCGGCCACGACTCGGTGGTCAAGGAGGTGCAGGCGGTGGCCCGTACCGCCGCCCACTTCGAGGTGGTGCCCGGCGTCGGCCAGGCCGAGGGCGTCGCCACCTACGCGGGTGTCCCGCTGCCGGGCGTGCGTACCGCCGCCGACGTCGAGGACGTCAGCGTGCTGGACTTCGAGGCGCTGGCCGCGGCCGTCGGCCGGGGTTCGCTCGCGCTCGCGGTGGACGCCGGTGACCTCGCCGCCGTCCGGGATGGGCTGCTGTCCGCCGGGGTCGACGGCACCACCGGCGTCGGGGTGACCGGCGACGGCACCGGCGAGACCCAGTACACGACCACGTCGACCGTGGACAGCTTCGTGGCCGCCGCGCTCGGCTTCACCGGCCGGGTGGTGCTCACCGTCGGCGCCGGGGTGGGGCAGCGCGACAAGCTGAGCTGGTGGGAGAACCGCCCGCTGTACGGCTGGAAGGTGCTGGTCCCGCGGACCAAGGAGCAGGCCGGCGTGATGAGTGCCCGGCTGCGCGCGTACGGGGCGATCCCGTGCGAGGTGCCGACCATCGCGGTCGAGCCGCCGCGCACCCCGGCGCAGATGGAGCGGGCGGTCAAGGGCCTGGTCGACGGCCGGTACGCCTGGGTGATCTTCACCTCGGTGAACGCGGTCCGCGCGGTCTGGGAGAAGTTCGCCGAGCACGGGCTGGACGCCCGGCACTTCGGCGGCGTCAAGATCGCCTGCATCGGTGAGGCGACGGCGGACGCGGTCCGCGCGTTCGGCATCCAGCCGGAGCTGATCCCCGCCGGGGAGCAGTCCTCCGAAGGGCTGCTGGCCGAGTTCTCGCCGCACGACGAGATCCTCGACCCGGTGGGCCGGGTGCTGCTGCCGCGCGCCGACATCGCCACCGAGACGCTCGCCGCCGGGCTCACCGAGCGCGGCTGGGAGGTCGACGACGTGACCGCGTACCGGACGGTGCGGGCTGCGCCGCCGCCCGCCGAGATCCGGGACGCGATCAAGTCGGGCGGGTTCGACGCGGTGCTCTTCACCTCGTCCTCCACCGTGCGGAACCTGGTCGGTATCGCCGGGAAGCCGCACGCGCGTACCGTTGTAGCCGTAATTGGGCCCAAGACGGCGGAGACCGCGACGGAGTTCGGCCTGCGGGTCGACGTCCAGCCGCCGCACGCCTCGGTGCCCGACCTGGTGGAGGCGCTCGCCGCCTACGCCGTCGAGCTGCGCGAGAAGCTCGCCGCCATGCCGGCCAAGCAGCGTCGCGGCTCGAAGGTGCAGGGGCCGACCGCGTTGCGCTTCCGGTAGTCGTCCGAGGAGGACCTCCCATGCCGTATCCCGAGATCCGGCCCCGCCGGCTGCGCCGCACCCCGGCGGTGCGGCGGCTGGTGTCCGAGACGCAGGTCGACCCGGCCCAGCTGGTCGTGCCGATGTTCGTCAAGGAGGGGCTGACCGAGCCGCGGGCCATCGCGTCGCTCCCGGGGGTGCTCCAGCACTCCCGGGACTCGCTGCGCAAGGCGGCGGTCGAGGCGGTCCAGGCCGGTGTCGGCGGGATCATGCTCTTCGGGGTGCCGGCCCAGCGGGACCCGTCCGGGTCCGGCGGTATCGACCCGAACGGCATCCTGAACGTCGCCATCCGTGACGTCGTGGCCGAGGTTGGCGACGCCACGGTGGTGATGAGCGACCTGTGCCTGGACGAGTTCACCTCGCACGGGCACTGCGGTCTGCTCACCCCGAGCGGCGACGTGGACAACGACGCCACGCTGGAGGCGTACGCCGAGATGGCGGTGGCCCAGGCCGCCGCCGGGGTCCACGTGGTCGGGCCGTCCGGGATGATGGACGGCCAGGTCGGCGTGGTCCGCCGGGCGCTCGACGCGGCCGGGCACCAGGATGTGGCCGTGCTGGCCTACGCCGTGAAGTACGCCTCGGCCTTCTACGGCCCGTTCCGGGACGCGGTGGAGTCGGCGCTGGAGGGCGACCGGCGTACCTACCAGCAGGACCCGGCCAACCTGCGCGAGTCGCTGCGTGAGGTGGCGTTGGACGTCGCCGAGGGCGCCGACATGGTGATGGTCAAGCCGGCGCTGCCCTACCTCGACGTGGTGTCGGCGGTGCGGGCCGCGGTGGACGTCCCGGTCGCCGCCTACCAGGTGTCCGGCGAGTACGCGATGGTCGAGGCGGCCGCCGCGAACGGCTGGATCGACCGGGAGCGGGTGATGCTGGAGACGCTCACCTCGATCCGGCGGGCCGGCGCGCAGATCATCCTCACCTACTGGGCGGTCGAGGCCGCCGGTCTGCTCCGCCAGCGGTACTGACCGGTTCGTTCACCGCCACCTCGGGTTCCGCCGGGGCGGCGCCTGCCTCCGCGCTGGGCGGGGCGGCCGGAAGTCGCCGGCTGGTCAGCCAGGCGAGCGCCAGCAGCACGGCGGACACCGCCAGCGCGAGCCGAGTGGCCTGCGCCAGCTCCGGTGCGAAACCGGCACGGGTGAGCGGGTCGAGCCGGGTGGCGGCCGCTATGCCCCCGCCGCCCAGGCCCGACGCGAATCGATCGGCCATCCAGGACAGGGCTGCGGCGATCAGCGCTGTGCCGACGGCGACCGAGGTGTGCGACACCGTGGTGAGCAGCGTGGAGCCGGACGGCAGGTCGTCGGGCGGCAGCGAACGGCTGGCCGCGGTCATCGTCGGCATCAGCGTCGCGCCCATACCCAGGCCGATGACCGCGCCCAGCGCGGCGAGCAGCGGGTACGACGTGTCCGCGTCGAGCACCAGCACTCGGGCGATCGTGCCCGCCAGCGCGGTCGCGATGCCGAGCCCGACCACCCGCCGCGCGGAGACCCGGTCGACCAGCCGGGTGGCCACCTGAAGCATCAACCCGGTGGTCAGCGCCTGCGGGATGCCGATCACACCGGCCAGGGTGGCCGAGTCCCCGCGTACCACCTGCACGTACGCCGGGATGATCAGGAACGAGCCGAAGTACCCGGCGGCGAAGAACGCCACCGTCGCGGCGCCACCGGCCATCCCGGGCGCGCGCAGCACGGCCAGGCGCAGCAGTGGCTGCCGCACCCTGCCCGCCCGCCAGGCGAAGGCGGCCACCAGGGCGGCACCGAGCGTGAGCGGCAGCAGCACGGACGCGGTGACGACTCCGCCCCGGTCGCCGGTGACGCTGAGCCCGAACACGGCCAACGCCAGGCCGGGGCAGAGCAGCAGCAGCCCGACGACGTCCAGCCGGACCGGTGGTCGTCGCGGGTCGGCGGCCGGCAGCACCGACCGGCCGAGCAGCACCGCCAGCAGCCCCACCGGCAGGTTGATCCAGAAGATCCACCGCCAGGACGCGTGGTCGAGCAGCAGCCCACCGAGCACCGGCCCGATCAGCGGCCCGACCAGGACCGGCAGACCGAGCAGGCTCATCATCCGGCCGCGCCGGTGCGGAGGCACCGCAGCCAGCGCGACCGCCATCCCGACCGGGTTGAGCAGTCCACCACCCAGCCCCTGGAGGACCCGGAACGCGATCAGCGACCCGACGTCCCAGGCGGCCCCGGCCAGCACCGAGCCCAGGGTGAACAGCAGTAGCGCGGTCAGGTAGGTGCGGCGGGCACCGAAGCGCCCGATCGCCCAGGCCGCGATGGGCATCACCGCGACCAGGGCGAGCGCGTAGCCGCTGGTGACCCACCCGATCGTGGTCAGGTTCGTGTCCAGGTCGTCGACCAGCTTCGGCAGAGCCACCACCGTGACGGTGGTGTCGATCACCGCGAGCAGACCGCCCAGGGTCAGGTACCAGCCGAGCCGGCGAGCGGAAGCGTCCACGTCGGCGGCCTCACGGCCGGGCCCGGCGGGCCTCGGCCCACCAGGACAGCTCGTTCAGCGTTGTCATGCCGCAGACGCTAGGACTTGAACCAATGATGAAGTCAACGGTTGCGGGAGAGTGCCGACGGTCAGGGCAACTGCCCCAACCGGTCGACGACGGCGATCCGGGTGACGGCGGTACTCGTGTAGAGCGACTCCTTGCCGTCCCGTACCAGAACGTCGCGGGTGCCGAGGTAGGCGTGGGTCTCCCGGTCGAAGATCAGGTCGATGTGTGCGCCGATCACGCCCGGAGTCCGCAGCGCCACCCCCCGCCGGCCGGCGGCGTCCCGCACCTCGCCGGGCATCACCCTGGCCCCCGGCACCTGGGTCATCGCCTGGAACAGCGCGCCGAGCGACTGCGGCGGCAGGTGGCCCTGGAGCATCCAGCTCCCCTGGGTGAAGGGTAGCTGGGGATCGTTCCTGATCGCCTCCAGGTCGGCGCCGGCGGGCAGCGGTACGGGAAACGGCTGGTCCCGCAGGTATCGGACCATCTGCACCGGGTCGGTCGGCAGATCCTGGTAGTAGCCGGGTGGCGGAGCCAGGTGCGAGACGTCGTCGGTCCGCCACTGCTCCGGGTGGCTCTCCGGCCGCCGCCGCTGCTGCCAGGTCGAGCTGTCGCCGACCGGCACCCAGCGCTGGAGCCGCTCCTCGATGTACGGCCCGGCAGCCGGCAACTCCCGCTGGGTGAGTCGCAGTTCGACGAAGAGGAACTGGCCCGGGTGCGCCACCAGGTCCGGCTGCTGCCGAGCCGTCACCGCGGCCTCGGTCAGGATCTCGGCCGCGCTCGCCGTCGGTGGAGCGTCGCCCAACGTCTGGGCCATCAGCCCACCGACGGTCAGCAGGGCGACCAGCCCACCGACGCCGGCCAGGCGCCAGCCCGGCGCGCGCCACCGTACGCCCCGGCGCGTCGTGCGGACGGCGGTCGGGGCCGCGCCGGCGGCCCGGGTGGTGACGTGTTCCTTCAACTCGGCGAGAAGTCGTTCCTCGAAGTTGCCCTGTGGCGATCCGGTGTGGGTCATGGTGATCTTCCCTCCGATCAGACGAGCGCGGATTCGGAATGCGCGAGCGCGAGGCGTACCGCCCGGCGGGCCCGGTGCACACGGACCCGGGCGGCGACCGGGGACATCCCGAGCGCGGCGGCCGCGTCCGCCATGGACAGGCCGTCGACGGCGACCAGCTCCAGTAGGGCGCGGGTGCGCTCCGGTAGGCCGCCGAGGGCCTGATAGGTGCGGCGGGCCAGCGACTCCGCGTCGATGCGCTCCTCGATTCGGGCGACGTCGTCGGCATCCAGCAGCCGTCGTCCCGCGGCGCGGCCGCTGGCCCGCAGGTGTCGGGTCACCCGGCGGTGTTCGGCCGCGATGACGTTGCGGGCCACGCCGAAGAGCCAGGCCAGCTCGCTGCCCCGCTCCGGCCGGTAACCCGCCGCGGAGTCGATCACCGCCAGGAACACCTCGGCGGTGAGGTCCGCCGCGGTGTGTGGATCGTCGACCCGGCGGGCGACGAACCGGCCGATCGTCTCGACGTGCCGGCGGTAGAACTCCTCGAACGCCGCCGGGTCCGTACCGATGGCGGCGAGATCGTCCCCGCCCGGGCTTGGGTCACTCACAGGCCGTCCTCTCGTTGGCCGTCGTTGCACCCCTTCATTGGCTCGGCGGGGGCGCCACGTTACATCCGCGAGCGGTACGGAAACGGCCCGCCGCCCCGGGCAGGTACCCGGGGCGGCGGGCCGTCGTCGGCCTGATCCAGGATCAGTCGTCGTTGGTGATGGTGCCGACCGCCAGCGGGTCGCTCAGTCGCAACCCGGGCACGCCCGCCACCAGCAGCGTCAGCTTCTCGTCCGACTCCCGCTTCCGGTCACCGCGCACGGTCACCGGGAGGGTCAGCGAGGTCTGCCCGGCGGCCAGGGTCCGGCAGCCGACGTACGGGTCGAAGTCCGAGCCGACCTGCGCCGTGAGACCAACGGTGGCGGCGCAGAGCAGCACCGGCTGGGACAGCGGCCGGGACACGGTGGCGGTGAAGGCGAGCTGCCGAGTGCCCTGGTTGCCCTCGACCACCGTCGCGTCGGCGACGGTCAGCGACGCCCGGGACCGGAATCGGGCCACCTGCGGGTCGTGGTCGCTGGAACCGCGCGACCCGTCGCCGGTGAACTCCGCAGGCCAGTCGGCGTTGATGTGCGCCGCCCGCACCTGCACCAGGTCGCCGTAGAGCGCGTCGTTGACGAACAGGTGGTCGAGCGTCTGCGCCTGCCCCTCGAAGCTGTACGAGTAGGCGGAGGCCGGCACGTCCGCGACCAGGTTGTCCCACAGGTTGTGCAGGCCCGCCTGGTAGAGCGGGGCGAGCTGGTCCGACGGGGTGGGCTGGCTGCCGGTGGCGATCGGGTCGTCCGGGCGGGGGAAGACGTTCAGGTCCCCGCCGTAGACCACCCGAGCGTTCTGGTCGGCCGCCTCGATCGCGGTGACGATCGCCGCGCCGTACGCCGCCTGCTCCCGACGCTGCCCGATCCGGCTGTCCGGGCCGGACGAGTAGTGGTTGCTGAGCGCGTACAGGGTGTACCGCTCGGACGAACCGGGCGTCGCGGCCACGCTGAACTTGCCCAGCTGGGGAGCACGGGTGAAGACGTTGTTGCCGTCCCGGCCGGTGGACGTGTCCACGTCGGACGGCAGCACCGCGTTGAGTGCCTTCGGGTTCTGCACGTCGGCGTTGGCTGGCAGCCCCGGGGCGCGGTACTGGACGGTCGGCGCGGAGCCCAGCAGCGGGTCGCCCGCCGTCGCGGCCGCCAGCGACAACCGGTCGGTGCGGTACAGGAACGCGGCGGTGATACCGCGGGCGTCCGCGCCGGTCCGGTCATAGGCGGCGGCGTACGCCGGCCCGCCGGCAGCCGCCACCGCGACCGCCAGCTCCTGGATGCTGTCCGGCGCGCCATCGGCGTTGTTCGTGTCACCGCAGGCCAGCGCCGCCCCGGACACCGTGCAGATGTCCTGGTCCTCGGCCTCCTGCACCAGGATCAGGTCCGGCGCGTGCAGGTCTTTGACGATCTGGTCGGCGAGTGCCGTGAGGTGCTCGCGGTAGTCCGCCTCGCTGCTCGGCACGTAGTCGAACGGCGGGTCGACGCCCGGGCAGCCGGCGTTACCGGTGAAGTCGCAGCCGTCGAACGGGTCGTCCCGGTAGTCGTACAGGTTCTCCACGTTGTAGGTGGCGACCGCCACCTCCTGCGACCGGTCGGCCGGCGTGGGCGGGTTGTTCTTCGACGGGTCGGCCCCGGCGTCGAACTCCGCCCGCTCGACCTGGACGCCGTACTTCTCGAACGAGTAGTAGACCCCGCCCACCGCGTCCGCGCGCAGCGTGTCGAAGGTGTGTGCCGGCGGGAGCAGCGCGGTGCTGTCCCCGGCGGTGGCCTTCACGCCCATGCTGCCGAGCAGCACCCGTTGGCCGTTGCCGTCGTCGAAGCGGCGGGTCGGGTCGTTGTCCAGCGGGTGGGAGTCCCGGAACACCCGCCGGGCGTACGGGTCGGCGCGGTCCAGCAGCGGGTCGTCCCGGTCGACCACCCACAGCTCCGCGTCGGCGGTGGAGGCGAAGACGTCCCGGCCGCTCACCGCGCCGCTGCCCGCCCGCACCCGCAGCCGGGTGCCCTCCTGTCGCTCCCAGTAGCGCTGCGCGTCGGTCAGTTCGACCGGCGGCGCCGCGTCGGCCACCGCGACTGCGGTGCCCACGTCCAGGCCGGAGGCGATCCGGCGGACCAGCGAGGCGCCGGAGAGCTGGGTGAGGTTGAAGTACTCCGACACTCGGGCGCGGAGCACCACCTCGTCGCCGACCGTCGGGACGTAACCGCCGATCAGCGAGGTGAACGTCCCCATGAACACGAAGATGCCGTCGGAGCTGGTCGGGTCGCCGTCAGTGTCGCCGGTGCGGCTCTGCAGGAAGAACCCGTGCTGCTCCGCCCCGGCCGAGGTGCGGGCCAGGGTCAACTGGGTGATCACGCCGCGTACGTCGTACAGCGTGCTGCTGGTGCCGTTGCCGCTCGCCGGTGCGAGCGGCGACCGGTCGGTCGCGCCGGACTCGGCGTCGGTGGTGGTGCCCTGCACCTCGCCGACGGTCAGCTCCCGGGTCACCTGCACGACCAGGGCGCAGCTGGCGGAGCCGCCGCCCGCGTCGGTCGCGGTGACGGTGACGGTGTACGCCCCGGCGGCGAGGTCGGCGCTCGCACCGATCGTGGCGCGGGCGGTGCCGCCCAGCCCGTCGGCCGGGGTGAGCGCGGTGCGGGCGATCGAGCCGGTGGCCGGGGTCGGGCTGACCTGGGTCACCGCCAGGTCGACGATCGTGTCGTCGGGGTCGGTGGCGGTCACCTCGCGGGTCGCCGCCGTGCCCGCAGCGGTGACCAGCGGCCCGCCGCAGGTCAGCGTGGCCGGCGTGTCGACCGGCCCACCACCGTCCACGGTGTGCGTGCCGAGCCCGTCGAAGGTGTCGACCGGGAAGCCGGCCCACTGCGCCGCGGGGTCGAACGCGTCCGACGGGTCCGTGTCGCCGGCGGTCACCGTGGGCAGCCGACGCAGCGTGTTGTCCGCGGTGCTGGTGGCCCCCGCGCCCCACTCGGTGCCCGGGTCCACGCCCACCTGGCCGATCGAGTCGAGCACAGTGGTGCCCCGGCGCAGCACGAGCGCGTCGTCGCCGTTGAACAGGCTCGCCCCGGTGGTCTGGTCGGCCTGGGCGATGATCGCGGGGCCGGCCGAGGCGCTGGCGAACACGAACGCGTCGCCGGCGGCCACCGTCCCGGTGAGCGCGATGGTGGTGGCCGTGCTGGAGCCGTTGAAGAAGAGCTGAAGCTGGTAGCCGCCGGCGGTGAGGTCGACGGCGGCGTCGGTGCCGTTGAACAACTCGATCGCCTTGTTGTTCGACGAACCTTCGACGTACTCCGAGATGAACAGGTCGGTGGGCGCGGCGCTTGCCGCGGTGGGTGCGACGCCGACTGCCGTGATGGTCACGGCGGCGGTGGCGGTCGCGAGCGCGGCGATTGTGCGGCGCGGGCGCATAGGGCCTCCACGATGGGTGGACGAGTCAACGCACGTTAAGGTGCGCAGCTGTTCACCGTCCATCCCCCATTGGACAGTTTCGTGAATTCCTTCACCGTGGCGGATCGAGGCGGTGCACCAGCTCAGCGATGTCGACGCTGTATTCGCACCAGTCCCGGTCGGGCCGGTAGCCCAACTCCGCGTTGACCTTGAGCATCGCCTCGTTGGCCTGTGCGTTCCAGGTCTGCACCTCGGCCAGCTCCGCCTCGGCGGAGCGCAGCTCCAGCAGCATCCGGGCCTTGATCGCCCGGTCGATGCCGTAGCCGCGGTGGTCCTGCGCCACGATCGTGTCGTACTGGTCGGCGCGGGTCGGGTGCTGTGCCGGCACCACCACCTCGGTCAGGCCGGCCACCTCACCGCTCTGCTCGTGCCGGGCCAGCACGATGTACGGCTTCATGCCACGCCGGTGCAGGGTGTCCAGGCTGTCCCGCAGCCGCTGCGGGTCGTAGGAGCTGGGCCGCAGCTCACCGTCGTCGACGTCGCGCACCTCGGCCTTGGCCCGCGCGTACGCCTCGATCAGGTCGTCCGGCGGCCCGCCGGGGAAGAACTCCAGGTGGTAGCCCGCCCCGATGCCGGTGGCCATCTCGGCCAACTCGGCCCAGTCGACCGTGGCCAGGTCGAGCACGCTGCGCGTCTCCACGTACTCACGGGTGAAGCCGAGTGCCTCGTAGAAGGCCACCGCCGGCGTGTCGCCGACCACCTCGACCCCGATCGACCGGAAGCCCTCCTGGTAGACCCGGCGGGCGGCACGCAGCACCAGGTCACGGCCGAGCCCGGCGCGGCGCACGGACGGGTGCACCAGCACCTCGAGCACGCCGATGTCACCGAGGAGCAGCACGTGGACCTGCCCGAGGATCGCGCCCGGCTCACCGGGGACGGTCGACTCGCCCTGGGCGACCCAGGAGATCCGCCGTTCGCCGGGCATCACCTCGGCGAGGTATTCCCGCAGGGAACTCTCCCGCCACGGCGGGTCCTGTGGTAGATCGACCGCCAGGACTGCGTTCAGCGTGTCCACCAGCGACCCGATCTCGGCGGACGACGCGGTCCTGGGGTCCCACTCGCGCACCATCACCCGTCTAGCTTGCCGCTAAGCGCTGCCCGGGGGAAGTGTCCAGTTCTACAATGTATGTGAACGATCACTTCACGTGCGGCTGGCCCGTCCGTACCGATTTGCGGTGTCGTAGACGTCCTGGGCGTACCGGCGCACGTCGTTGTACGACAGGATGGCGTTCCACCAGTCGCCCGGGATGCTCAGGTTGCGGCCGCCCTTGCACAGGTAGTTTCCCGCCGCCAGGGCGGCGTCGTCCAGGTCGTGCGGGTCCTTGACCCCGTCGTTGTCCGCGTCCGCGCCGATCTCCTGCCAGGTGGTCGGGATGAACTGCATCGGCCCGATCGCCCGGTCGAAGGTGGCGTCCTTGTCGAGCAGCCCACGGTCGGTGTCGATGATCCGCATCCGGCCGTCCTGCCCGTCCAGCCGCAGACCGATGATCTGCGGCAGCGCCTTGCCGTCCTGCCCCAGTCTCGCGCCGTTGGCCGAGCCGTGCCCGGACTCGACCTGCCCGATCGCGGCCAGCGTGGTCCAGCTCAGTGCGCAGCTGCGGTTGGTCTGGGCGAGCACCAGCTCGGCATAGCCGTACGCCTGCATCGCCGCTGGCGGGACGCCCACCTTGGCGCCGACCTGCTGCGCCCAGCCGGCCAGGGCGTCCGAGGGCCGCCCACCGGTCACCGGCCCGATGGCCGGTCCGGTCGGCAGCCCGCCGGTCGGGAGCGGCCCGGTCGGCAGCGGGCCGGTCGGGAACGCGCCGGTGGGGAGCGGGTCGGTGGGCAGGGGTACCCCGCCGGACGGCATGGCCGGCGGAACGTTCGCGGAGGCGTCGACCGCAACCGGCCGGGGGGCGCGGATGGTGGCCGGGACGAGCAGTGCGCCGGCTGCGGCGGTCGCGGCCACCAGGGCGAGCAGGAAAACCCCGGGTAGGGTGAGCCGGCCGCTGGGTCGGCGCGCCCAGGCGCGGGTCGCCCGGGCTGCGGTCGCCGCCGCCTGGCGCGGCGGCATGCGGACCGCGTGCGCGAACGGCATCCGCCGCCGGCCGGTGCCGGACGCCGGTGCGCTGGCAGTGGTAGTGGCGGTGGGGACGGTGTCCACGGTGGTCGCCGTTGGGTCCGCCGCAGCGGCGCCGGTCGACGTCGCGGCCTTCGGATCTGCCGGCGTCTCGGCACTCGGCCCGGCCGGGGAAACCGCGGTCGATTCGGTGGCCGGGGTCAGCGCTGTTGTGTCGGCGGCAGGAGGCTCGGTCTTCGGGGCCTCGGCAGCAGGAGGTTCGGTCTTGGGTGTCTCGGCGGCGGGCGGGTCGGTCTGCGGGGCCTCGGCGGCGGGGGTTTCCGTCTTCGGGACCTCGGCGGCGGTGGCCGCTGGCGGCGTGGGGGTGTCTGCGGCCCGGCCACTCAGCCAGGGGCGACGGGGGCGGGGCACGGCTCGTGGCACCGGATCCGGCGCGGCTCCCGACCCTTCGAGCGGGCCGTCGAGCGGCGCTGCCGGCCGTAGCGGTCGTACATGCGTCTGGTCCTCGCCGTCCACCACCCGTCGAGTATCACCCATGCCCCGCCGGGAGTCAGGCCCACGTACCCTGGGTTCCATGCCCAGGTACGAGTTCCGCTGCCGCGCCTGCGGCGACACCTTCGAGGTCAACCGTCCAATGGCGGCGGCCGGTGCGCCGGCCGCCTGCCCGCAGGGACACGCCGACACGGTCAAGTTGCTTTCCGCGGTCGCGGTGACCGGCCGGGGCGCGGGCGGCCCGGGCGGCGGCACCGCGGCTCCCGCCGGGGGCGGCTGTTGCGGCGGTGCCTGCGGCTGCTGATCCGGTCGATTCATGGGCCGCCTGGTGGGCCACCCTTGCCGGGAGCGGGTCCGAGTGGCACCTTGAGGCGGCACCTGCCCGGCCGTTCTCACGATGCGTGATTGGTCGGATTCAGGCAGCATGAACCCGACGTCACGGGCGGAGGTTCCACGCATGTCGCCACGGATCCAGCTCCCGAGCGGTTGGGTGACCTTCGTGTTCACCGACATCGAGGGCTCGACCCGGCTGGCCCAGCTGCTCGGCCCGGATTACCGCCCAGTGCTCGCCGAACACCGACGTCTGCTGCGCCGGACGCTGGCCAGCACCGGTGGCGCGGAGCTGTTGACCGAGGGCGACTCGTTCTTCCTGGCCTTCGATGACGCGGCGGCGGCGTTGACCGCCTGTCTGACCGCTCAGCGGGCTCTGGCGAGCCACGACTGGCCCACTGAGGAGTCCGCGCCCCGGGTGCGGATGGGGCTGCACACCGGCTACGCCGAGCCACGCGACGGGGAGTACGCCAGCCCCGAGGTGCACCGGGCGGCCCGGGTGGCCGCCGCCGCGCACGGCGGGCAGGTGCTCTGTTCGGCGTCCACCGTCCGCCGGGCCGATCCGCTGCCACCCGGTGCCACCCTGCTCGACCTGGGCCTGCACCGGTTGCGCGGCTTCGACGACCGGGAACGGCTGTTCCAACTGGTCGCGCCCGGTCTGGAGCGGCAGTTCCCGCGGCCCCGTACCGCCGACGCCGTGGCACACAACCTGCCGACCCAGGTGACCTCGTTCGTTGGCCGACAGGCCGAGCGGGCGGAGCTGAGCCGGCTGGTGGAGGAGTACCGGTTGGTCACCGTGCTGGGCGCCGGCGGTGCGGGCAAGACCCGGCTCGCAGTGGAGCTGGCCAGTGGAGTGGTCGAGGCGTACCCGGACGGGGTCTGGTTCGTCGACATCGCCGCGGTGACCGACCCGGGGTTGGTGGCGTTCGCCATGGCCGCGGTGCTGGGGCTGCGACCCGAGCCGGGCCGACCGATGCTGGACACCCTGGTCGAGTACGCCGCCGCCCGCCGGATGCTGGTCGTGCTGGACACTTGCGACACCCAGCCGGCGGCCTGCGCGGCGGTCATCTCGCGGTTGCTCTCAGGTGGGCACGGCGTGCGGGTGCTGGCCACCAGCCGGGAGTCGTTCAGCCTGCCTGGCGAGGTGGTGTGGCGGATCCCGCCGCTCTCGGTCGAACCGAGCCCGGACGGCGCGGAGAGCGACGCGGTGGCGCTGTTGCTGGACCGTACGATGGCGGCACGCGGTGGCCGGCAGCCGGACCCCGCTGAGTCGGCTGATCTGCGCCGGGTGGTGCAGCGGCTGGACGGGCTGCCGCTCGCCATCGAGCTTGCCGCCGCGCGGCTGCGGGTGCTCTCCGTCGGCCAGCTCGCCGAGCGGCTGGACGACATGCTCGGCACGCTGGACGCCGGCCGGGAGGACCCGGAGCCACCGCCGGTGGAGCGCGGCTGGTCGGGCAACCAGCAGGACACGGTGGACCTGGTGGCCGCGGCGGTCGGGGTGCCGCCGCCCAGCCCGGCGAGCAGGGCGGTGCAGCGCTCGGCCACCGAGCGGCACCTGACCATGCAGGCCACCGTCACCTGGTCGTACCGGACGTTGGGGCCCCGGGCCGCCCGGCTGCTGCGCTGGCTGGCGGTCTTCGCCGGGCCGGTGGACCTGGCGACAGTGGAGTGGCTGCTGGGGGATGACCCGCTGGATCCGCTCTCGGTGCTGGTGGACAAGTCGATGGTGCTGGCCGAGCCCCGTGCCGCCGGCAGCACGTACCGGATGCTCGACCCCATCCGGGCGTACGCCGCGCGGCGGCTGGTCGCGGCGGGCGAGGAGCACGCCGCCCGGAACCGGCATGTGGCCTGGTCGGCGCACGCGCTCGAGCGGGCTCGCCTGGGCCCGGACGGCGGGCCGGTGACGCTGTCGCTGTACGCGCTCGACCCACTGGCCGGGGAGCTGCGGGCCGCGTTGCGCTGGTGCGCCACCGGCGGCAGCGCCCGCGCGGGCCTCGGTCTGGCCGGCGGCCTGGACCAGTGGTGGCGCGAGCGTGGGCTGGCCCGGGAGTGTCGGCTCTGGCTGTTCCGGTTGTACGGGCGGATCGCCGAGACCGGCGAGCGGATCCCGGAGGCGGAGCTGGCGGCGGCGTACCACATGCATTCGCTGCACGCCGGCGCGGACGGCGAGTTCGCCGAGGAACTGCGTTACTCCCAGCGGGCGGAAGCGGCCGCGCGGCAGGCTGGTGACGCCGGGCTGCTGGCCCGGGTGCTCGCCGGGCGGGCCGCGCCGCTGGTCGACATGGGCCAGTTCGTCGAGGCCGAGCGGGTGTGCCGGGAGGTCATCGACTGGGCGCACGGGCAGGACGTGGTCGGCGAGGCGCTGTTCGCGGTGTTCAGCCTGGCCGAGCTGCTCTGGCGGCGGGGCGCACTGGAGGAGGCGGCGGACCTGTTGGGGGCGGTTCGTCCGGTGGAGGCGGCCCGGCCGGTGGAGCGGGGTCGGCGGTCGGTGGACATGCTGCTCGGCATGGTGGCGCTGGCGCGGGGCGACGTGATCGCCGCACACGAGCACCTGCTGGTGGCGCTGCGCTCCCGGATGGGTCACGGCTACCACGGCCGGGCGTGCGACACGCTGAACGCGATCGCGGTGCGCTGCGCGGCTGGCGGGGACGGGCTGACCGCGGCCCGGTTGTTCGGGGCGGCGCAGGCCACCCGGGCCAGCATGCGAGCCACGCCGGGCATCTACGGCGGCTACTGGGCCGACCAGCAGGCGAAGCTGCGTGAGGTGCTGGGCGACGCGGCCTTCGACGACGCGTACGGCGAAGGCGCCGAGCTGGGGTTGGACGAGGCGGCGGCGCTGGCGCTGGACGTGGAACACCCGGACCTGGCGGCGGATTCGACCCGGTTCAGCACCGGGCTGTCCCAGCCTGCACCGCGTCGTCTCGCCGACCCGGACCGGCACCCGGCCACCCGGACCGAGCGGGCCTGAGCGGTTGGGCGTGGGCCGCGCCGCCGGGGAGGTCCCCAGCGACGCGACCCTCCGTCGGGTGCCGATGTCAGGCGCGTACGCCTGCGCGGCGCTCGGCGTCGGCCTTCATCCGGGCGGCCCGGTCGATGTCGGCCTGCTGCACGGCCGCCACCGAACCGAAGATGCTGACCGCCTGGTAGTAGGTCCAGGCCAGGCTGTTGCAGGCTGGCCGGACGATCGCGTTGTAGGTGGCGCAGACGCGCTTCAGGTCCTGGTAGAAGGCGCTGTCCAGACGGGACTTGTTGGCCGAGAACTGGCCGACGGCCTTGTAGTTGCGGTAGCCGAAGTCGTGCCGGTAGCAGCCCAGGTTGAAGGTGAACCCGAGGGGGTTGTCCGGGCTCGACGAGCAGTAGTCGGTGGACCAGTCGAAGGCGTACTCGGCCCAGGGTGCCCGGTTGGTCCGGGCGTTGTTCCAGGAGTTGTAGCTGGAGGCGCTGGTCTGGGTCCAGCTGGAGAGCACGGAGAGCCGCTGTTGGGGGGTGACGGCGGCGGCGGGGGAGGCGACGGCGAGGGCGGCGAGCAGCGCGAGCGCGCCCGAGGCGATCAGGGTGGCGAGACGTCGGGGCACGGGTTACCTCCGCGGGGGTGAGCGGGTGGGACGGAAGTTACCGGCGGGTTACCGGATGTCGATCAGTCTCGATTAACTGATCAACTTGTCGGTATATGTCGCGCCACCTATTGGTGACATACGTTGAAACAGACGAATGCCCCGGGTGCGCGGTGGCACCCGGGGCATCCGGCGAGGGTCGTACGGGTCAGCGCAGAACGAAGGCCGGCGGGCTGACCGGGCTCTCGTTGGCCGACCGGTCCAGCGCGGTCACCTGGTAGGTGTACCGCTGGCCGGCCTCCGCCGAGGTGTCCACCCAGGACTGCTTTCCACCGGGCGTCGCCCGGACCGTGTCGACCAGGTGCGCGGCGTCCGCGGTGCCGCACCGACCGGGCAGCGTGGTGCCGTCGAACCGGTAGATCGCGTACGAGGTGGCGGTGCCGAACGGTCCGACGCCGTCGGCCGGTTGGTGCCAGGTCAGCCGAACCCGGTCGGCCTCCCGGGCGGCCTTGGTGACCACCGGGAAGAGCAGGGGCTTGGCCGGCAGGTGCGACATGGCTGGCACCAGCGCCGGGCGGGAGTAGTGCTCGGCGGCGTAGATGTCCGTGGCGCCGAGCCGGTTGGCCCGCACCTGGACGGCGGAGAAGTGCACGTTGCCCTGCACCTCCGGGAACGCCCGGTTGAGCGTCAGGTGGTCGGACAGCTCGCTCGGGTTCTGCCAGAACGGCCCGAACGCCGGGTCGCCGCTCTTGTAGTCGGCCTGGCCGATGTAGAGCTGCACGCGGGTGCCACGCACCGTCTCGGCCCACCACGGGACCAGCCGGGCGTAGTCGGCCGCCGGGTACTGGCCGATGTACCAGTAGAGCTGCGGCACCACGTAGTCGATCCACTCCTCCTTGACCCACTTACGGGTGTCGGCGGAGATGATGTCGTACGACTGACTGCCGGTGGTGTCCGAGCCGAGCGGGTCGGCGGCCTTGTTGCGCCAGATGCCGAACGGGCTGACCCCGAACTTCACCCACGGCTTCGCCGCCTTGATCTTGCCGTTCATTTCCTGGACCAGCAGGTTGATGTTGTCCCGCCGCCAGTCGGCCCGGTCCGTGAAGCCCCGGTTGTACGCCGCGAACGTGGCGTCGTCCGGCACCTGGTGGGTGCCGCTCGGGTACGGGTAGAAGTAGTCGTCGAAGTGCACGCCGTCGATGTCGTACCGCTTGACCGCGTCCATCATCGCGGTCTGTACGAACTCGCGGACCTCCGGAATGCCGGGGTTGTAGTAGAGGCGGCTGCCGGCCACCCCGGCCGGTGGATAGGCGAAGGTCCAGTCCGGGTGCTGCCGGGCCGGGTGGTCGGGGGCGAGCTGGTTGATGTCGGCGCCGGCGCCACCGGGGGCCGGCATGGAGACCCGGTACGGGTTGAACCAGGCGTGGAACTCCAGGTTGCGCTTGTGCGCCTCGTCGACCAGGAAGGCCAGCGGGTCCCAGCCCGGGTCCTGGCCGCGTACGCCGGTCAGGAACTCCGACCAGGGCTCGTGCGGCGAGGGCCAGAGCGCGTCCGCGGTCGGCCGGACCTGCACCACTACGGCGTTGTGGTTGAGTCGCTCGGCGAGATCGAGCAGGCCGCGGTACTCGGCCTGCTGGGCGGCGATCCGGTCCGGGTCGGTCTGGGACGCCTTGCTGGGCCAGTCGATGTTGACCACCGAAGAGATCCACATGGCCCGGAACTGCCGCTTGGGGGTGGCCGGGTCGGTGGTGCAGGTGGCTGAGGTGGTGGCGGTGTCGGCGCCGGGCGCGGCGCTGGCGGGGGTGGCGGCGACGAGCGTGCCGAGCAGGGCTGCGACCAGCCCGGCGGCTCCGAGCCGAGTTGCCTTCATGCGGTGTGTCCCTTCGTTGGGGCTCCCGGGTGTTCAGCGCGGCACTTCCGGCAAGATTCGCCGCAGGCTATCTGCCGCTGGAAGGAAATTTTCACACTCGGGTCGTTACCGCAAGAGTTCGCACCCGGTCGATTCGATGGAGGCCAGCTCAGGCGGTTGACAGTTCTCGCCGCTGGGTGGCAAAACCGGTCGCCGACAGCTGATCCGGGATGTGCGGAAGGGCCCCCTGCGATCGCAAGGGGCCCTTCCCTTCCACGTCAGGGGCGGGGCTGGGGTTCGCCCGTCGGGCCCTTGACGACCGGCTTGCCGTCGGCCCAGGTCACCTCGTCGAGCCAGACCTGGCGGCCCGGGTCGGTGCTGCCCTCCTGGCCGGGCGGCCAGGCGTGGTACAGCAGCCAGGTCCGGCCGTCCTTGACCACCATCGAGGCGTGGCCGGGGCCGGAGGCAACCTCGTTGGTCTTCACAATCGGGTTCTCGGCGGCCTTCACGCACGGACCGCTCGGGCTCTCGCAGACCGCGTAGCCCTCGGCGTACTCGGCCCGGTCGTAGGCGTTGGCGGCGAAGAAGAGATGCAGCCGACCGTCCTGGCGGTGGAAGAACGGCCCCTCGATCAGGGTGCCCTCCCACGGCTCGGTCTGCTTGAGCAGCTTCGTCGGCTCACCGAGAAGGGTCAGGCCGTCCTCGGCGAGGCGCTGGGACCAGAGCCAGGTGTCCACCCCGATGGCGTTGCCGTCGTTCTTCCACAGCAGCCAGAGGCTGCCGTCGGTGTCCCGGAACGGGCTGGCGTCGATCGCCCCGCCCAGTTCGGCCTGGCAGATCAGCGGGCCGGTCGAGTCGTCCCGGTACGGCCCCTGCGGCGCGCTGGCCACCGCCCGCCCGACGCACTGCCGCCCGGACTCCCGGCCCGCGACGGTGTAGTAGAGCAGGAACTTCCCCGGTGCCAGCTGGATCGCCTCCGGGGCCCAGGTCCTGCCGGCGTCGGCCCAGTCCGGCAGCGCCGGCAGGGCGTCCCCGGCCTCGGTCCAGGCGACCAGGTCGGGGGAGGTGAGCACCGGGACGTTGCGGCCCCCCGAGTTGGTGTGGAACAGGTACCAGGTGTCGCCCACCTGGATCGCGTGCGGATCCGGGGCGTCGGTGCGTACGACCGGGTTGGTGAACATGCTGGGGTCGCTCCCGCTGCTCGTGGGGGTGGGTTCGCTGCCGTCGGCGCAGCCCGCGACGAGCAACGCGGCGGCGATGATCGCCGCCGCGCCGCGTCGCCGGGTGGTTGCCCGGGTCATCCCTTCAGACCGCTGCGGGAGACACCCTGGATGATGTGCCGCTGGGCCAGCACGAAGAGGATCAGCACCGGCAGGCTCGCCAGCACCGCCCCCGCCATGATCACCGGGTAGTCGGTGACGTACGAGCCCTGGAGCAGGCCCAGGCCCGGGGGCAGAGTGAGTTTCTCCGGGCTGAACAGCACGAAGATCGGCCAGAGGAAGTCGTTCCAGTTGGTGAGGAACGACAGCACGGCCAGGGTGGCCAGCGCCGGCTTGGACAGCGGCAGCACCACCCGGAAGAAGATCTGCCACTGGTTGGCGCCGTCCAGCGTGGCGGCCTCCTCCAGCTCGTTGGGGAGCGAGAGGAAGAACTGCCGCAGGAAGAAGACGCCGAACGCGCTGGCCGCGCCGGGCACCACCACCACGGCGAGGGTGTCGATCCAGTCGAGCTGGTCGACGATCAGGAAGTTCGGGATGATCAGCGAGGTCGGCGGGATGAACAGCGTCCCGACGATCAGCGCGAAGCTCACCCCGCGCCCTCGGAACCGCAGCCGGGCCAGCGCGTACGCGGCCATCGAGGCGGTCACCAGCACCAGCAGCGAGTGCAGCGTGGCGGCCAGCATGCTGTTGAGGAACCACCGCAGCACCGGGTTCGCCGAGTTGTTGAGGATCTGCTCGTAGCCGTAACCGGCGAGCGGGTTCGGCAGCCAGCTCGGCGGGATCTGCTGGGCGGCCGTGTACGTCTTCAGCGAGGTGATGACCATCCACACCAGCGGCATCAGGAAGATCAGGGCCAGCGCTACCAGGGTGGCGTAGAGCACGACCCGGCGCAGCGCGGTGGCCGAACCGCGGGTGGTCGGCGTGGGCGTCGTCATGGCGGTCCCCTCAGTCTTCCTTGTAGCGGAAGAGGCGGAAGTTGGCGATGCTCACGACGGCCAGCATCAGGGCGAACACGATGCTCATCGCGGCTGCCCGGCCGGCGTCGTTGTCCCGCAGGCCCTCCTCGACGATGAACCAGACCACCGTGCGCGTCTCCGTGCCGGGTGCTCCCTGGGTGATCAGGAACGACTGGCCGAACATGTTCGCCGAGGCGAGCACGGTCGTGGTGATCACGAACAGCAGCACCGGGCGCAGCCCGGGCAGGGTGACGTTGCGGAACCGCTGCCAGGCGTTGGCGCCATCCATCCGGGCCGCCTCGTACAGCTCCGGCGAGATGTCCTGCAGGCCGGCCAGGTAGATCACCGCGTTGAACCCGGAGGTCCACCAGACGGTCACGCCGACGAGTGAGATCCACGCCCACGGCATGTTGGTCACCCAGGGGGTGTCCGTCGGCAGCCCCACCACGCCGAGGAGCCGGTTGACCAGGCCCAGGTTGGCGTCGAGCAGGAACCGCCAGAGCAGGCCGATCACGGCCACACCCAGCACGTACGGCGCGAAGTAGATCGCCCGGAAGAAGGTCCGGCCGGGGAAGGAGCGGTTCAGCAGCAGTGCCAGCCCGAGCGGTACGACCACGAGCAGCGGCACCGACAGCACCGTGAAGATCGCGGTGGCCCGGACGCTCTCCCACCAGTCGCCGTAGACGGCGGAGTCGCTGGAGAAGAGCTCCTTGTAGTTGTCCAACCCGACGAACGGCCGATTGGGCAGCTGGAAGTCCCACTGGTGCACGCTGAGCCACAGGCCCAGGATGATCGGCAGCAGGCCGAACACCCCGAACAGGATCAGGTAGGGGGCGAGGAACAGATACGGCGTCGCCCGTCCGGTCCGGCCCGCCGAGGCGCCCCGGCGGGGAGTCTTGGCCGCCGAGGGCGGCGCGTCATCGCGCGCCGCCCCGACCTCGATCACGTCCGCCACGGGTTATCAGCTCCCGTACTTCTTGCGGTTGTCCTCGAGCTGCTTGTTGGCCTTGGCCACCCCGTCGTCGAGCGCCTGCTTGGGCGACTTCTTACCCAACGCGGCCTCGTTGAAGGAGTTGTAGAAGGTGGTGATGACCTCGCCCAGACCCGGCGCCGCCGGCGGGAAGGCCGCGTACTCCAGCTCGGGGGCGAGCACGGAGATCTCCGGCAGGGCCTTGAACTCGGCGCTCTCGCGGACCGCCTTGCGGGCCGGCACCTGACCGCCCTTGGCCCAGTCCAGCGAGTGCTGGCTCAGCCAGTTGATGAAGACCTTCGACCCGGCGACCTTGTTGGCGTCGTTGGCCCGCTGCTTCACGATGGTGAAGTTGTGCGAGTTGGCCCAGGCCGCCTGCTTGCTGCCGATCTGGGGCAGGGGGGCGACGCCCCACTGCACCTCGGGGCTCTTCTTCAGATCGTTGATCTGCCAGATGCCGTTCCAGGTGAAGGCGTTCTTGCCGCTCTTGAACGCCAGGTACTCGGCGTCCTGGCCGACGTTGGCCGGCGAGTGGCCCTGCTTGATCATGTCGACCAGCCAGGTGCACGCCTCGACCGCCGGGTCGGAGTTGAAGGTGGCCTTGGCCACGTCCGCGTCGAAGAGCGTGCCGCCCCACTGGTTGAGCAGGGAGTAGAAGGTCATGCCGCCGGTGAACTGGAACGGGCTGACCCAGAAGCCCTGGACGCCGGCCTTCTTCAGCTCGACCAGCGCCGCCGTGAAGTCGTCCTTGGTGGTCGGCGGCTTGTTCGGGTCCAGGCCGGCCTTCTGCATGACGGACTTGTTGTAGTAGAAGCCCAGCGGGTGCATGTCCAGCGGGATGCCGTACCGCTTGTTGTTGTAGAGCCCGCCCTTCCACACCGTCGGGGCGAAGTCCCCCTCGGAGAGCTCCAGGTTCTTGGCCACGTCGTCCAGCTCGGTGATCACGCCGCGGGCGGCGAAGGTGGCGAGCTGGTCCATGTGCATGACCGCGATGTCCGGGCCGTTGCCGCTGGAGGCCGCACCGGGGAGCTTGTTGTAGTAGTCCTCCCACTGGTAGGTGGCCACCGAGACGGCGATGTTCTGGTGCTCGGTGTTGAACTGGTTCACCAGCGTCTTGAAGATGTCGCCGTCGCCGCCGGTGAAGCCGTTCCACAGCTTCAGGTCCACCTTGGGACCGGTGTACTCCTTGCCGCCGTTGCCGGCCGCCGGCCCGGAGGTGCTGTCATCGCCGCCGCCGCAGCCGGCGAGGGTCAGCGAGGCCGCGGCACCGAGTCCGAGACCGAGGCCGAGCAGGCGGCGCCGGCTCATGTCGTTCTGGATCATGCTGGTATCTCCTTGGAGGGGGACGGAATGAATTGTGCCTGGTCAAACCCGGTGCGACTTCAGGCGCTGGTCGGGCCGAAGCGCAGCACGCTCCAGGACACGGCGGGCAGGCGCACGGTGCACCGGCCGCCGTCGGGGGTGGGGGTGGGCATTTCCCGGGGCGTCACCCGATCGGGCTCGGCCTCGGTGTTCATCGCCGACGGGTCAGATCCGGCAGCGAGGCTCAGGAAGGACAGACCGGACAGTCCCGGCAGGCCGCGCAGGTCGATCTCCAGGGGGAGATCCTCCTCGCCACGGTTGACCGCGAAGACGGTCAGCTCACCGGTCTCCTCGTCGTGCACGGCGACCGTGTCGAGCACCGGCACGTCCCCGTACTTCTTCGTGTCGTAGCGCGGCGACACCGGCTCGGTGCGCAGCACGGTGCCGCGGGCGTACCGGGCGGTCAGCGCGAACGGGTGGAAGATGCTCTGCCGCCAGGCCGGGCCGCCGTTGCGGGTGCGGATCGGCGCGATCACGTTGGCCAGTTGGGCCTGGGCGGCCACCCCGACCCGGTCCGCGTGCCGGAGCAGGGTGATCAGCAGGTCGCCGACGACCACCGCGTCGACGGCGGTGAAGTCGTCCTCGATCAGCGCCGGGGCTTCGACCCAGCCGCGCCGGTCCAGGTCGGCCTGGAGTCGGGACTCGTACCAGACGTTCCACTCGTCGAAGGAGATCTTCAGCTTGCGCTTGTGCCGCTGCTTGGCGGCCACGTGGTCGGCGGTCGCGACGACCTCGGTGATGAAGTTGTCCATGTCGACGGCCGAGGCCAGGATGCTGGCCCGGTCGCCGTCGGACGGGTCGTAGTAGGTGTGCGCCGAGATGTAGTCGACGTGCTCGTAGGTGTGCTCCAGCACGGTCGCCTCCCACGCGGCGAACGTGGGCATCCGCCGGTTGGAGCTGCCGCAGGCGATCAGGCTGATCGACGGGTCGATCATCTTCATGGCGCGGGCGGCCTCGGCGGCGAGCCGGCCGTACTCGTCGGCGGTCTTGTGGCCGACCTGCCACGGGCCGTCCATCTCGTTGCCCAGGCACCACAGCCGCACCCCGTACGGGTCCTCCGCGCCATGCTTGCGCCGCAGGTCGGACAGCTCGGTGCCGCCTGGGTGGTTGGCATACTCCAGCAGGTCCAGCGCCTCCCGGACGCCGCGGGTGCCGAGGTTGACCGCCATCATCGGCTCGACACCGGCCTCGGCGGCCCAGGTCATGAACTCGTCCAGCCCGAACGCGTTGGTCTCGATCGTCTTCCAGGCCAGGTCGAGCCGGCGCGGCCGGTCGCCGACCGGGCCCACCCCGTCCTCCCAGCGGTAGCCGGAGACGAAGTTGCCGCCCGGGTAGCGCACCACCGAGACACCCAGCTCCCGGGTGAGCTCCAGCACGTCACGGCGGAGGCCGCGGGAGTCGGCGCTCGGGTGGCCGGGCTCGTAGATTCCGCCGTAGACGCACCGCCCCATGTGCTCGACGAAGGAGCCGAAGAGACGTCGGTCGGCCGGGCCGATCGCGAAGGCCGGGTCGATCGTCAGCTGCGCGGTCCGCAAGGGTGCCACCTTTCCTCATTGCCGGTGCCGGGTGACCGCAGTCACCGCCCACCCGGTATCAGTCGTTTCTACAACGTTGTAGGCAACGTTGTAAAGAGTTGATGTCGAGGTATGGTGCGCTGGGTTACCTCGGGGAGGTTGCGGCGTGCGAAACAGGCTGAAGGACGTGGCCGAACGGGCCGGCGTGTCGGTGAAGACGGTCTCCAACGTGGTCAACGGCTACGTGCACGTGCGGCCGGACACCCGCGCCCGGGTCGAGGAGGCGATCGCCGAGCTGAACTACCGGCCCAACCTCTCCGCCCGTCACCTGCGCAAGGGCCGCACGGGCGTGATCGCGCTGGCCGTGCCGGAACTGGACATTCCGTACTTCGCCGAGCTGGCCCGCCACGTCGTCACCGCAGCCGCCCAGTTCAGCTGGACCGTGCTGATCGACCAGACCGGAGGCCGGCGCGAGCAGGAACGCGTGGTGGCCTCCGGCATCACCGACCACCTGATCGACGGGTTGATCTTCAGCCCGTTGGCGCTGACCGCGGAGGACCTGACCGGCCTGGACGGCACGCCGATGGTGCTGCTCGGCGAGCGGGTCGACCACGGCCCGGCGGATCACGTGGTGATCGACAACGTCGGCGCGGCCCGGGAGATCACCGACCACCTGATCCAGCTCGGCCGGCGTCGGATCGCGGCGATCGGCTCGCAGCGCACGCCCGAGGGCGCCAGCGCCCGGCTGCGCCTGACCGGCTACGCCGACGCGTTGCGCGCCGCCGGCCTGGACTACGACGAGGCCCTGGTGGCGCCCGCGTCGGCCTGGCACCGCGCCGACGGCGCCGCCGCCATGCGCGGGCTACTCACCTCCGGGGTACGCCCCGACGCCGTCTTCTGCTTCAACGACACGCTCGCCCTGGGTGCCCTGCGCGCCCTGCACGAGGCCGGCCTGCGGGTGCCCGAGGATGTGGCGGTGGTCGGCTTCGACGACATCGAGGACGGCCGGTTCTCGATCCCCACTCTGAGCACCGTCGCCCCCGACAAGGCGCAGATCGCCCGGCTCGCCGTTGAGTTGCTGGCCGAGCGCCTCGACGGCGACCGCTCCGCCCCTGCCCGCGAACTCTCCGCCCCCTATCGCCTGGAAATCCGCGAATCCACCCAGACCCCCTAACGGTCGACCCGGTTGGGGCGGGCCGGGGTGGGTTGGTCAGTCGAAGAAGCGGGCCAGGTGGGACTGGGTTGCGGGGTCGGCGTCGGGGGGTAGCGGGGTGAGGTCGGCGAAGATCGAGGCACCGTCGCAGCCGGCGTGCAGCGGGTACCAGCGCGGGGTGCCCGGCGGCCGGAGTTGGCAGATTCCCTTGAACGTCTGCACGTCCATCAGTCGGACGTGGGTCGGGTCCGCCACCGCGTTCACATGCCCCCACCAGGGGCTCATCACGTGCAGTACGCCGCCCGGGCGGAGCACCCGGTGGCACTCGTCCACCAGCGGCAGGAAGTCGATCAGGTGCTCCAGGATGTGCACCGCGAAGAGGACGTCCACCGAGTTGTCGGCCAGCGGTAGCGAGCCGGAGAGGTCCGCCACGGCGTTGACCCCCGGCGCCGGGTAGATGTCCAGCCCCAGGTTGCCCGACCACTGCTTGGTCGGCCCGCAGCCGAGATCCACCACCACCGGCTCCCGCCCGCCAACGCCGACCCGGCACCAGACGCCGTAGACCCCGGCCAGCCGCCCCACCAGGTCCCGGACCAGCCGCAGGTCGTCGGGCTCGGCCACCTCCCCGCTGAGATGGGCCACCCCCCGGTCGAACCGCACCTCGACTGCCAGACCACGCAGCCGGTCGTCGTGCCGGACCTGGTCCGCCCACGCCTGAGCGAGGAACTCGTCGATCGCCCGCAGCCGGTCGGCCGAGGGCGGAGTCTGTGCCAAAGCGACCATTCGGGTCACCTCCCGCCGCGCGATACCCGCATCCGCGCCCGGTATGCCCCGCTCGTCTACCGCGTCGGCGGGTCGGAGTGCCGTTGATCGGCGTGTCGCAGTCTTCGAGGCCAGACCGCAGCGAGCGTGATACCTCAGAGTCATAAAAATGCCTCTGAGGTATCAGGCTCAACTGTGACTGGTGCCCGGCCGAGCCGGAACCGGACATCCGGGGACGGGTCGAGCCGGACCCGCAAGGCCGGGCATGGGCCGAGCCGGACCCGCACGGGCCGGGCACGGGTCGCGCCGGAACCGCAGGGCCGGACCGGGTCAGTCCGCCGAGCGGTCGCAGTGGTCAGCCGGAGAGGGTGCGGCGGCCGGGCCGGCCGCCGCCGCGCATCCGCTGCCGGGGCGGCGCGGCGGCGGGCTTCGGCCGCTTGAGGTGGTAGCGGTGCAGCTCATGGTTGCCGGGCAGGGACGGGTCCTCGCTCATCGCGACCAGTTCCCAGCCCTGGTCGCCGGCCCGGTTCAGGTGGGCCAGCGCGGTGTCGCCGTACGGCGTCACGTCGACCATCGAGCCGTCCGGGCCGTACCAGACGAAGACGACTTCCCAGCCCAGGTCGTTGGTCGCCGCCTGGCGACGGCGGACCAGCAGTGCGTACTCCCACTTGAGCATGGCGTCATTGTCACCCCGCGGCGACGCGCCGGCACGGATCAATCCTCGGCGATCCGCCCGGCGTCGACCCGCAGTCGACGGTTCGTCTCGATGGCGGCCAGCATCCGCCGGTCGTGGGTGACCAGCAGCAGTGTGCCCGGATAGCTGGCCAGCGCCGATTCGAGCTGCTCGATGGCGGGCAGGTCCAGGTGGTTGGTGGGCTCGTCGAGCACCAGCAGGTTGACCCCGCGCCCCTGGAGCAGGGCCAGCGCCGCACGGGTCCGCTCACCGGGGGAGAGGGTGGCCGCCGGCCGTGGCACGTGCGCCGCGCGCAGCCCGTACTTGGCCAGCAGGGTCCGCGCGTCCGCCGGCGACATCTCCGGTACGGCCGCCTGGAACGCGTCGATCAGCGGCGCGTCGCCGAGGAACAAACCCCGGGCCTGGTCCACCTCGCCGACCACCACCCCGGGTCCGAGTGAGGCGGTGCCCGCGTCCAGCGGCAGCCGGCCGAGCAGCGCGGCCAGCAGGGTGGACTTGCCCGAGCCGTTGGCCCCGGTCACCGCCACCCGGTCCGCCCAGTCGATCTGGAGGTCGATTGGGCCGAGGGTGAAGTCGCCCCGGCGTACCACCGCGCCGCGCAGCGTGGCCACGACGGCGCCGGCGCGGGGGGCGGCGGCGATCTCCATCCGCAGCTCCCACTCCTTGCGGGGCTCCTCCACCACGTCGAGCCGTTCGATCAGCCGCGCGGTCTGCTTGGCCTTGGCCGCCTGCTTCTCGCTGGCCTCGCTGCGGAACTTGCGACCGATCTTGTCGTTGTCGGTGGCCTTGCGCCGGGCGTTCTTGACGCCCTTCTCCATCCACGCACGCTGGGTACGAGCCCGCGCCTCCAGCCCGGCCCGAGTGTCGGCGTACTCCTCGAAGTCGGCGCGGGCGTGCCGCCGGGCCACCTCGCGCTCCTCCAGGTAGGCCGCGTAGCCGCCGCCGTAGTGGTGCACCTGCTGCTGCGGCAGATCCAGCTCCAGCACGCGGGTCACCGTGCGGGTGAGGAACTCCCGGTCGTGGCTGACCAGCACGGTGCCGGCGCGCAGCCCCGTGACGAACTCCTCCAGCCGCTCCAGCCCGGCCAGGTCCAGGTCGTTGGTCGGCTCGTCGAGCAGGAACACGTCGTAGCGGCTGAGCAGCAGCGAGGCCAGCCCGGCTCGGGCCGCCTGGCCTCCGGAGAGCCCGGTCGTCGGGTGGTCCAGGTCGATGGCGAGCCCCAGGTCGGCGGTCACCTGCTCGGCGCGTTCGTCCAGGTCCGCGCCGCCGAGGGCGAGCCAGCGCTCCAGCGCGTCGCCGTAGGCGTCATCGGCGCCCGCCGTCCCGGCGGTCAGCGCCTCGGTCGCGGCGTCCAGCGCCGCCTGCGCGGCGGTCACCCCGGTCCGCCGGGCCAGGAAGCCGCGCACCGTCTCGCCCGGCCGCCGGTCCGGCTCCTGCGGCAGGTGTCCGACGCTCGCGGAGGGCGGGCTGAGCGTGACACTGCCGGCCTCCACCGGCAGCAACCCGGCGAGGGTACGCAGCAGTGTCGACTTTCCGGCACCGTTCGGCCCGACCAGGCCGACCACGTCGCCGGGGGCGACCACCAGGTCCAATCCGGCGAAGAGTGGGCGGTCACCGTGCCCGGCGGCCAGGTCCTTGACGATCATCGTGGCGCTCATCAGGACGGCAGCCTATCCGGCCGCCCGCATATGACCGGCCGGCAGCGGGCAGACTCATCGACGTGGTGACCACACTGGCGATCGACTGCGGTGGCGGGGGCATCAAGGCGTCGGTGCTCGATGAGGCCGGCACGATGCGGGCCCGGCCGCTACGGGTGCCGACCCCGTACCCGTTGCCTCCTGCGCTGTTTGTCCAGACCCTGCTCGACCTGGGCGCTCGGCTGCCAACGCCGGACCGGCTGACGGTCGGCGTGCCCGGGATGATCCGGCACGGCGTGGTGGTGACCACACCGCACTACGTGACCCGCAACGGCCCCCGTACCCGTGTCGACCCGGACCTGCTGGCCGAGTGGTCCGGCTGGGACGCGCGAGGCGCGCTGGCCGAGGCGTTCGGGGTGCCGGCGCTGGTGCTCAACGACGCCGAGGTGCACGGTGCCGGGGTGGTCGCCGGCACCGGCTGCGAGCTGGTGCTGACCCTGGGTACCGGGCTGGGCAGCGCCCTCTTCGACGGCGGGGTGCTCGCCCCGCACCTGGAGCTGTCCCACGCGCCGGTGCGTTGGGGCACCACCTACGACACGTACGTGGGCGAGCCGGAGCGCCGCCGGCTCGGCGACGCCTTCTGGTCCCGGCGGATCCGCCAGGTCGTGGACGGGCTCCGCCCGGTGTTCCGCTGGGACCGGCTCTATCTGGGCGGGGGCAACTCCCGGCTGATTCGGCCTGAGCAACTGGCCCGGATGGGCGATGACGTGGTGGTGGTGCCGAACACCGCCGGGATCGTCGGTGGCGTCCGTGCCTGGGAGTTGGCCGCCGGGCGCCGGGACGCCCGCGCCTGACCCGCCGAAGGCCGGATTCGGCCCGATCCCAACCCGGGGAACAGTCGCTAAACGGCCAGCGTTGTGCCAGCGTCGGAACAGGTGACGGCGCGACCCGAGGAGGTGGGCAGATGGATCTTCTGGCGGACTACCGGCGGGCGACCATGTTCTTCGAAACCGGTGACCCGAGCGGAGCGGCCCGACTGCTGGAGCCGATCGTGGACGCCGAACCCGGCAACGCGGCGGTACGGCAGCTGCTGGCCCGGGCCTACTTCCAGTCGGCCCAGCTCAGCCGGGCCGAGGAGCAGTTGCGGGAGCTGGTCGACCGGGACCCGAGCGACCACTACGCGCACCACGTGCTGGGTCGGACGCTGGAGCGGCTCAACCGGCACTCGGACGCGCTGCGGCACCTGCGGATCGCTGCCGCGATGTACGCGGCCAACGACGACTACCGGGTCGCGCTGGAGCGGGTGGAGACCCGCCTGGGCGGCAGGCGCTGAGCGCGGACAGGTGATATGCACGGGGCGGCCCTTCGGGGTCGCCCCGTCATCGTGCGACGGGTGGGCCGACGGGCGTGCCTAGGATGGCGGACATGGGACCTGACCGGCCGGGGGCTGCGGCATGAAGCTCAAGCTGGATCTGCACGAGATCTTCAACAAGGGCCAGGACATCGACCGGGCGTTGCGCGGGATCATGGACGAGGCGGTGGCGAAGAAGGCCACCCTCGTGGAGATCATCCCTGGCAAGGGGTCGGGCCAGCTCAAGAAGCGGGTGCTGCGGTTCCTCGATCAGAAGGACGTCAAGCAGCTCTATCACCGGGTGGAGAAGGACTCCAAGAACTTCGGCCGGCTCTTCGTGCACTTTCGCTGGAAGTAAGAGCCTTGGCTTCGCGACCTCCCGCGCTGCCCCCGACGTGCGGCCTGACCTGCCGAAACGCCTTCCGTCGGTTTCCGGCTTCTTCCGCTACTGCTCATGCTCAGTTGTGCCGGATCTGTGCCATCTGATCATGGCGATCCGCCCCCGGCCGTTGGTCGACCAGCGGTACTGGGCCGACCTGGGACGCACTGTAAATCCGTCGCGAAAGCTTCAGAGGTTCGAATCCTCTACCCGCCACCAGGTGCAGAAACGGCCCCTGACCAGCAGAGATGCGGTCAGGGGCCGATCTGTTCTAGTCCCGCTGAGTCTGGCTGTCGCTTGCCTTCGCTCACTGTCCGGGGGCGTATCGGGGGGAGCGCACCGACGGCTCGCTAGCAAGGTCTGCTCAACGCCCTCGCCGATGGCTTAAGACGCGAAGGGCCGGGCCGCGCGGGTCCTAGAGCTGGCAGAGTCCTGCCCGATTGGGGGTGTCGCTTCTCGTACTCCGTGTCCAGACTTATCCACACCGTCGCCACCGAAGGTGTGTCCGTCCGTTACTACGGGCCTTACATGATCGACGACCGCGCCACTCGCGGCAGATCCGCGCGTCGGGTGGATCCGACATCAGCGAGTCGGTGATCCATCAACCATCGTCAGGGCGCACGGCTCCCTGTTCGTCGACTGCTTCGTCCCGGGGGCTCAGCCGGTGAATTCGTTGACGCCGAGCGCGAAGTCCCAGTGGCCGACCCCGTTGCTGGCGAGGCCCACCGTGACCACGCCCGCTCCTTCCAGCCAGTGCGCCATTTTCAGGCCGCCGACGTCCAGCGGGTGCAGCCCGAGGCTCTCGATGAAGGCCGCCACGCCCGCCTTGGCCTGCGCATTGTCGCCAGCCATGAAGACGTCGGGCCGCCCGTTCTCCAGGACATTACGGAAGATGGTGTTGAAGGCCTTCACCACGCCGGCGCCGGCCGGGGCCACCTTGGCGACTTCCTGCGCGATCGAGGTCTCCTCGCTGTGGGCCAGTCCGTCGAACGTGGCGTTGAAGGGGTTGCTGATGTCCACGATGACCTTGCCCGCGAGGGCGTCTCCGTACTCTATGACGACCGGAACGACAGCGGCGTACAACAGGGCCGTGATGACGATGTCCCCGGCCGGGACGGCACCCCACTTGCCCGTCGTCGTGCCGCCGCCCAGAGCCTTGGCGAGGTCATCGGCCTTGGACTGATCGCGTCCCATGACCTCGACGGTGTTGCCGCCCGCCACCGCGAGCGTGCCGATGGTGCGGGCCATGTTCCCTGTACCGATGAAGGTGATGCTGCTCATGAGGTGTGCTCTCTTCCTGATTCCTGGTGTGTGGTTCAGAGGGCGGTGGTGCCGCCGTCGGCGACCAGTTCCAGGCCGTTGACGTAGCTGGAGTCATCGGAGGCGAGGAACAGGGCGACGGTGGCGATTTCTTCGGGGCGGCCCATCTTTCCGCGGGGGATGAGGGACTCGAATGCGGTCCTGGTTGCCTCGTCGAACAGTTCTTCCTGTTTGGCGGTGCCGACCTGGCCGGGCGTCAGGACGTTGACCCGGATCTTGCGGTCGCGCAGTTCGTTGAGCCAGACGCGGGCCCAGGCCTGCTGGACGGCTTTGCTTCCCGCATAGAGGCTCCAGCCGGGGAAGGCGCCGAGGGAGGCGTTGGACCCGGTCATGAAGATCGAGCCGTTGTCGTTGAACAGCGGTAGTGCCTTCTGCACGGTGAACAAGGTGCCGCGCGCGTTGAGCGAGAAGGCGCGGTGGAACTGTTCCTCGGTGATCTCGCCGAGGACGGCGGGTTCGCCCATCCCGGCGCTGGCCCACAGCACGTCGATCGAGCCCTTTTCCCGCTTGACGGTGTCGTACAAGCGGTCCAGGTCGTCCAGCACGGCAGCGTCACCCTGCACGGCGGTGACGTTGCGGCCGATCAGCTTGACGGCGTCGTCCAATGCTTCCTGCCGCCGGGCCTGGATGAAGACGTGCGCGCCTTCCTCGACGAACAGTTTGGCGCCGGCCAGTGCCATGCCCGTGGATCCGCCGGTGATCACCGCAACCTTGCCATCGAGCTTTCCCATGATCACTCCGTTGATTTGATGGCTATTCGAAACAGTGCGGGTTGTATGTAAACCGTTCTGTTTACCTAACGTAGCCGACGGCTGGCCGGGGCGCAAGCTACATACACCGATCGGTACCGACCGGGTCTATGCTGGGGGCATGACGGAGTTGGAGAAGGGCCCGCTGGGCCAGCGCCGCGGCAGGGGCGCACGCGAGCGCATCCTCAGCGCGTCACAACAGCTGTTCCGCGATCAGGGCATCAACCGCACCGGCATGGACCAGCTCTGCGCCTCGGCTCAGGTGTCCAAGCGCACGGCCTACCAGCACTTCCCCAGCAAGGACGAACTCGTCGCCGAATACCTGCGCCGATTCGATCCCGACGTCATGCCCGGACTGTTCGACCGCACCGACCTCACACCCCGCGAACGGCTCCTCGCCGCCTTCGAGATGCCCGCGGCCACGCCCCTGTGCCCCTACATCGCGGCGGCCGTCGAACTGCACGACCCGCAACACCCCGCATCCGAGTACGCACGGGAGTACAAGACCGCCATCGCCGCGCGGCTCACCGAAACCGCCCGCGAAGCCGGCGCCACCAACCCCGAACAACTCGGCGAACAACTCGCGCTGCTCATCGATGGCGCCTCGGCCCGCACCCGAGTCCTCGACAGCGATTCCTTCCCCATCGCCGCCGCCATCGCCGCCGTCCTCATCGACAACGCCATACCCGCGTCATCTCCTCGGCAGCCCAGCGACGACCGCGGAACTACCAGGCCTGCGCCCGTTCCGGTGGGAGGCCAATGACGGCCCGATCACGCCTCGTCGGCCGGACGACGACGTGGAGATCCGTACGGTCATCTGCTCCACGAACGCGATCGAATCGGTTCGATCTTGAGTTGGCGTCGCGACCCAGGTCAACGCAGTGGTCTACTCCGGTTCGTGTACTTCCGCTGGAAGTAGAAGCCCCGGCAGTACGGCGATCAGTTCCGCGTGCCGTAGCCGTCTTCGGTGGCGTCTGGCACAGTCGCGGTTGTGATCGACTGGCCGAGGACCCGGGCTGCGCTGAGCTGGACGGTGTTGGCATACACGTTCGTTGGTCTTGCCACTGCGCCGCTGGCGGCGGCACCTAGGCCCGCACACCCGGTCCCGTGCGAGGAGATCACCGGGGATCCAGCTTGGTTGGTCTGGGTGTTCCGCGAGACCGTGTGGCTCTCCCTCGCGTTCTCGCTGCCCCTGGCCGCCGTGGTGACGGCCGTGTTCGTTTGGCGAACTGGGCTGTCCAGCAAAGGCGCGGCAGCCCTCGGCGTCGGTGTCGGCCTCGTGCTGGCGGCAGCCACCGTCGGCTATTCCATAGCGGGCGCTACCTGCGGATACAACCTGGAGCAGGCCCGCCCGTGACAGCAGAGAGCGTGGGCGGCGTTGATCCGTGACCACGACGGAGATCACGAGCCGGCGAGCTGACTCGGGAACGGCTCCCGTGACCTGTCGGATCAGTGAGTTGTTGGCTCCGGGCGGGCACCGTGGCCGGCCGGGCGCCGGGACCAGCACTGCGGGCGCTGCCGGATGGCGAGCTCCAGTGCCTGATGGTCTGACTCGATCATTTCCCGGGCTATTCGACGCGCCATCTCCAGGCGGTCGGTCTGCCTGTCAAGATCCGTCGGGCCGGCGCCAGCCATATCGAACTCCTTGTCAGCGTTCGAACTAGTCGCATCATCCGTCAGGCCGGGGTGCGTCACCATTCCCCGATCGGCGGAATCCAACCGCCGTACGGCTCTGTGCGCCGTACCCCCGTTGCGCCGATGGTAGCGGTGTCCGCGCCACCCCATCCGGAACTGCGGAAACTGTTCGCGGCATGTGGCGTGGTCAATATCGATGGCCCCGGCCCGGTTGCCGTCGGTCGGTACATTGCACGGTGCGCTGTCGTGGGGCGCGACATGTCCGGTGAGGGATCTTCGCAACAGGAGGACCGCCGTGCAGCAACCGAGGAACACCGACCCGCTGTTCGTCGCCGTCGAATCCGAACTGATCACCCGAGCGGACGTCGCCGGGCTCGTCGCAGGGCGGCTGGCTGCCGTCCGGGTGCCGGGCCTGCTCTCCCCGGCCCGCTGTCACGCGATCACCGCCGCCCTCGCCGCCGCCCCGATGGACCGCTACGAGGAGAGCCGGGTGTTTCCGGTCGTCGCCAAGTTCGGCCCGGCCATCAACGACCACCGCGATGCCGGTGACCTGCGTGAGGACTACTGGGATGCGGCCCGCGCGGCCGAGAAGACCTGGTCCACGCTGGGCCTGTCGGACGCGCCGCGGGAGCTGTGCCTGGCCGCGTTCCGGGCCGCCTGGCCGGACGTCGCACCCGGGCGGCGGCAGCGGCGGGAGATGCACGTCGGCATCGTCCGCGAGATCAACGCCGGCCTCCAGGTGCACTTCGACGACGCCGTCCGGGAGTACGCCGGCCGACTGCTCGACACCGACGTGGTGGCCCAGTTGGCCTTCAACATCTACGTCCGCGTGCCGCCGGCCGGCGGTGAGACCGTGCTGTGGCGGCGGCGGTGGCAGCCGGACGACGAGGACCTGCGCGTTCCCGGCGGGTACGGCTATGACGAGTCGGTGACCGCCAACGCGCAGTCGTTGACGCTGCGACCCACGCTCGGCGAGGGCTTCCTGTTCGACCCGCGGCACTACCACACGGTGCGTCCCGCGACGGATGGCCGGCGGATCTCCATAGGATGTTTCGTCGGGCTCACCGACGACGGTCGACTGGCCCTCTGGTCGTAGCGAAGGGCGTTTTCCCATGGTGGACAGAAGCGACGTCGAGGCGGCTGCGGCGCTGGTCGAGGGGCGGGTCCGGGAAACCCCGGTGTTGACCATCGACGGTGCCGATCTGGGTGTGCCGGGGCAGCTCAGCCTCAAGCTGGAGTTGCACCAGCACACCGGCTCGTTCAAGCCGCGTGGCGCGTTCAACCGGATGCTCCAGGGGTCGCTGCCCTCGGCGGGGGTGATCGCCGCCTCGGGTGGCAACCACGGCCTCGCCGTCGCGTACGCGGCCCGCTCGCTGGGCGTGCCGGCGGAGGTCTTCGTGCCGGTCACCGCCTCGCCGGTGAAGGTGCAGCGGCTGGCCGGGCTGGGCGCCCAGGTGCGGCAGGTTGGCCAGCACTACGCCGAGGCGTTGGCGGCGAGCACCCAGCGGGCCGAGGAGACCGGGGCGCTGGTCGTGCACGCGTACGACCAGCCGGAGGTGGTAGCCGGTCAGGGCACCGTCGGCCGGGAGCTGGAACGGCAGTTGGACGGGATCGACACCGTTCTGGTGGCGGTCGGCGGGGGCGGGCTGGTGTCCGGCATCGCCACCTGGTTCGACGGGTCGGTACGCGTCGTCGCCGTCGAGCCGGAGCAGATCCCCACCCTGCACTCCGCCCTCAAGGCCGGCCGGCCGGTCGACATCGAGGTGGGCGGCATCGCCACGGACTCGTTGGGCGCGCGTCGGATCGGTGAGATCGCCTTCGACACGGCCCGCCGGACGGGGGTGGTCTCCGTGCTGGTCCGCGACGAGGACCTGGTGCGGGCGCGCCGGCTGCTCTGGTCGGAGCTGCGGGTCGCCGCCGAGCTGGGCGGCGCCGCGGCGCTGGCCGCGCTGGTCGGTGGCGCGTACGTGCCGCAGGCGGGGGAGCGGGTGGCGTTGATCGTCTGTGGCGGCAACACCGACCCGAGCGACCTGGGTCCGGCCGCGCCGCACTGACCCCGACGCCTGCTGCGCCGAGCCCGCTGCCGGTCGCTGGTGCTCAGCGTCCGGCGGTGGGCCCGGCCGTTTCATCGCCGTTGCGCAGGCGACGCAGCGCATGTTCCACCTGCAGAGTGTCCAGGTGGGTGTCTCCGAGCAGCCGCCGCCGGTCGGCCAGCAACTGCTCGTACGCCTCGATCGCCGGGTCGAGACGCCCGTCGAGCAGCAGGAGCGCGGCCAGGGTGGCCCGGATGGCGAGCACCTCGCTGCGGTCGGCGTGCCGAGGCTCGACGGTTGCCAGGGTGGCCCGCAGCTCCGTCTCCGCCTCGTCGAGCCAGCCCTGCTCCTGCATGCAGCGGGCCAGCGTGTGCCGGGCCTGCCAGGTCTCCGGCTGGTTGAGCGGCCAGGTGCGGTACCGGACCTCCAGGATGGCGTGCAGCATCTCCTCGGCCTCGGCGGCCCGGTGTTGGGCGAGCACGGCCAGCGCGAGGCTGTGCCGCACCACCATGGTGTCCCAGTGCTCCGGACCGCGGACCTGGTCTTCGGCAATGACGATCTGCCGCAGCTCCAGCTCGGCCTCCGGCCACTGACGCTGCGCCATGATCGCCTTGGTCAGCTTGTGCCGGCTGGCCAGCGTGTCGGCGTCGTCGCTGCCGAGCACCCTGGTCCGGTCCGCGATCACGTCGCGGAGCACCCGCTCGGCCATCTCCGGCTGGTTCCGCTCCAGCCAGGTGCGGCCCAGCTCGTGCCGCAGCGCCAGTACCTGGGGCCGGTCGCGCTCGTGGTCGTACGCGGCACAACCGCGCACGATCGGGTCGAGAATGTCGAAGGCCGAGCCCGGCAGGCCGACCGCGATGAGGTAGCGGGCGGTGAGCCGGGCCAGCTCCAGCGCCCGGCGTACCGTCTCGGGGTCGTGTTTCTGCTGCTGCGGCACGAGGTATTCGCGGACCGCCTCGACCAGGTGCGGCACCAGCACGTCCCAGTTGGCCCAGACGGCCGAGTCGTCCGGGCTCTGCCCCTCGGTGGCGGCGAGTAGCAGCCTCATGACCAGCCCGTGGTACTCGGCGATCTGCTCGCGGACCTCGTCCCGGTCCCGGAACATCGCGTGCACCAGCGGGTGCAGCGACAGCACGTGTGCGAAGGCCGGGTCGGTGACGTCCTCCCGGACGTCGAAGTCGACCAGGGCGAGGTCCCCGATGCCCTCTAGCACCTTCACCCGCTGCCGACCGGTCAGCCCTTCGAAGAGTGGCGACCCGGCCAGGATGGCTGGCTTGAGCACCACCTCGTAGGGCACCGGGGAGATGCTCAGGCAGGCCAGCACGTTGAGCAGTGGGCGGCTCTGCTGGAGCTGGCGGCGGGCCAGCAGGTCCAGTGAGATGTCGTCGACCTCGCGGACGATCTCCAGGCCGAGCGACTCGTCGAGGTCGATGTCGGCGGCGTCGCGCGGCGAGCGGAACCGGCGCTCCACCGCAGCCCGGTAGTCGGCGAAGGTGGTGATGGTGGAGGAGCCGCGCCAGACCGGGCTGGCGTTGACCGACCGGAGGTAGTTGCCGGCCGCGCGCAGGGCCAGCGGCAACCCGCCCAGCTCCCGGGCCAGCTCCCGGGCGTCGGCCAGGTCACCGGCCTGCGGGCCGGCCCGGTCGATCAGCACCTGCGCGCCGGCGTCGGCGTCGAGCGGGCGCACCTGGTGCAGAGTCGACCAGGTGCCCCAGGTGCTCCGGTTGCCGTCCCGGGTGGTCACCAGGACCATGCCGTCCTCGGCCTCCGGGCTGCGCAGCCAGCCGGTGCCGTCGGCGAGCACCCCGTCGGTGGGGCCGAGCGTGCCGGGCTCGTCCACGCTGTCGAAGATCAGCAGCCAGGGCTGCCCGGCCTGGTTGAGGTAGCGCCAGACCAGGTCCGTTGCGCTGATCATCCCGGCCCATGCCTGGTCGACCTGGGTTTCCGAGGCGCCGAGCTGGCTGACCACCTCGCGCATCCCCGAGTTGAGCCGGCCCGCCTGCACCCACCAGACGGTCCGTCCGTCCGAACGGGCACGGCGGGCGATCTCCAGGGCGACGTGGCTCTTACCTGAGCCGCCCATGCCGCAGAGGATGTGCACCGAGGCCCGGTCCCCGGCGATCTCCCGTGGCCGCATGATCTCGTCGATCAGGTCGTCCCGCCCGTGCAACGGGCAGTCCAGCCGCCCGAGCGGCGGGTCGACAGAGACCCGACTCGGCCGGTCGTAAGCCGGCCGGGGCACGCCGGCATCGTCGGGTGGAACGTCCGCAGTCAATGCGGTCCCCCTTCGGTGGCGAAATTGCGGCGGGGTAGGCGACAGAAAAGATCATGTCCAGCTGGTGGACAGTGGGAGGGATTGTCGCTCGCACCACGCCAACCGCAAGGATATCCACCACCGTACTGACTCGCACACTCTCCGTTTAGGTCACCCGCGTGACCGGAATCGGTGCCGCGATTTCCATTTCGCGATAGATTCGGGCCGATCCGCCGTACGGGACACTCGCCTGGCGCATCCACGATGGACGCATGAACTGGTCGCCACACCAGGCCGCCGTCGACTGGGGTTCCGTGCCGGACTGGTTTGGCGCGGTCGGCTCGATCGCCAGCGTCCTGATCGTCTACCTTGGACTGCGCCGGGAGATCCGTGCCCGCCGGACCGACGAGCTGCGGGTCCGGGCCACCCAGGCCCGGCTGATCTCGGCGGTGGCCGAGATCCGGGGCAACTCGGTGCTCCGGGTGACCGTGGCCAACGAGAGCGACGCCCCGGTGCTGGACGTGACGGTGCTGCCGCGGCTCGTCCCGCCCGACGATCCGGAGGGCACGCCCACCGAGTTGGCCGCGGTGAAACAGGTACGCCGGATACACGGTCGGGACAGCCACGAACTGTTCGTCACCGTGACGGCGGAGCATCGGTTGCGCGCGGCCGACACCGTTCTGGTGGATCTCACGTACACCGATCACGACGGAAACCGCTGGCGGCGCAGCGGCGCCGGCCAACCCGAACCGGCGAGCTGACCGGATATCGCCGGGCGGATCCGCAACGGCGCCATGCGGCATTTCCGATCGGTACGCAGGGCCGGTGGCCCGCCGGAGAACTGGCTCCGCCGGACCACCGGCCCGTCCGTCACAGGGGATAGGTGCGGGCAACCGCCAGCATCTCGGAGCTGTGCGAGCCGACGACGCCGACGGCTGGCGGCCGGGGGCGGAAGCCGGGCAGCGTGTCCAGCCCGTCACTGGCGTCCATCGCCCGCAGCGCCACCTGCCCGGCGATCGGTCGCAGGGTCAGCGTGACCTCGATCCCCTCGGCCGGCGGGGCGTGGAAGACCAGCCCGAAGCCCCACCTGCCCGCGCGGGGCTCCACCGGCACCGACCGACCGGCCACCTCGGCCCGGAGCACGGTGGCGGTCGACGTGTCGACGTGCAGGGTGGCCAGCCGCGCCACCCGCTGCGGGGTGAGCCGCAGCCGCAGGGTGCGTTCGCCGCCGGCGACGCTGTCGGCCAGCACCTCCAGCTTCGGCGCCGGCAGGCTCGCCGCCTGCGCCGGGCCGGCCCGCAGCTCACCATCGCCGAGCCCGGGGAATTCGTCCCCGACGTCGGTCACCCCGTCCACGTAGCCATCGGTCCACGGCTGCGGATCGGTCTCGTGGCTCAGCCAGCGGGCCTGGCCGGTGCCCGCGTCCATGGCGTACATCAGGTGGGTGGGTGCGGGGTGGGCGGCGTCGAAGCGGTCCACGGCCAGGCCGACCCCCGCGAGCACCACCGCCGCCACGGCGGCGGCCCCGGCCGGCAGCACCGCGAGCCGCCGGGCCCGCAACGCCCGCATCCCGCGCTGGCCACCGGCCTGCGGATGCAGCAGGTCGACCACTGGCAGCGCGGCCAGGCCGAGCAGCACCGCGACCAGCGCGGCCACGCCGCCCATGGCCATTCCCAGCGCGGGGAAGAGCAGCACCACGGTCGGCAGCAGGATGACCACGCCGACCGCGCTGGCGGCGGTCACCGCCACCACCGGCCACGGCCCGGTCTGCCGGGTGCGTAGCGCGACCAGCCCGCCGAGGGCGCCAGCCAGCGCCGGCAGGGTGGTGAGGTACGCCCCGCCGGGCACCGCCACGGCGAGCAGCACCCCGAGCAGGGCCAGCCAGGCCAGCCCGCCGACGGCGAGCGCGGCCGGCCCGATCCGGCGGCGGGTCAGCGCGTACCAGGTGAACAGGATGGCGGCGGCGAGCGCCAGCACGGCCAACCGGAACCAGATCGGCCGGTACGGGTCGAGCAGTTCGGCGTACCCCGGCCGGATCGCGGTGATCGCCATCCAGAGCAGCTGTGCGGCGAGCGGCGCGGCCACGATCGGCACCAGGGCCAGCCCGAAGCCGGCGGCAAGCCGGCCGGTGCTGGCCCGACCCCGCCGACGGGTCAGCCAGCCCAGCGCGGCCACCGCGAGCACCGCCAGCAGGGCCAGCGGCAGGGTGAGCCAGCCGGGGTAGCGGACCAGCCCGCCGGGGACCGGGAAGTAGGTGGCGTCGTTCCCGGAGCGTAGGTCGGTCAGGTCGGTGCGGCCGAACTCCCGGGCCAGACCCAGCGCGTTGTCCCCGTGCTGCTGGAGGCTGCCCCGATCCATCGCTGCCGGGGTGTCCAGCGGCGTGTGGTAGATCGCGCCACCGTCGATGTACGCCGAGTTCAGCCCGACGAACTTCCGGTCCAGGAACGCGGTGAAGTCGGTGTCGTTGGGCAGCGCGCGGTAGATCTCCACGGCGAACGAGGTGCCGACCGGGTGCGGGGCGGCGCGGCCGAAGACGTCCACCAGCTTCGCGTTGTTCCGGGACGTCTCGAACATGATCACGGGGCCGGTCGAGCCGCGCGCCTCCAGGTTGAGCACCACCCCACCGTCGGCGGCCAGCGGATGGCTGGCGGCGAACGCGGAGGCGCCGCAGAGGCACGCCTCCTCGGCGTCGGTCAGCACGAAGACGATGTCGTTGCGCGGCCGGGGGCCGGCCGCCAACGCCCGGGCGACCTCCAGAATGGCGGAGGTGCCGGCCGCGTCGTCGTTGCCGCCCGGCCCGGTCTGCACCGAGTCGTAGTGGGCGACCAGGAAGACCCGGCCCGTGGGGTCGGTGCCGGGCAGCCGGGCCACCACGTTGCGTACCCGGGCCAGGGTGGCCCCACCCGCCGCCCCGCTGAGCTGGCCGGCTTCCGGGGCGACGGTGTCCTGCACCTCGGTCTCCAGGCCCAGCCCGCGCAACTGCTGCTCGATGTGCGCGCGGACCTGGTCGTTGGCCGGGCTCCCGGCGACGTGCGACCGGGCTGCGATGACCTGGACGTCCTCGTACGCCCGGCTGGCGCTGAACGCGTCCGCCGGCGCGTCGGCCGACCTCGGCGCCGGGGTGCGCAGGTCCAGCAGGCCGCCGGCGCCGACGGCGACCAGCGCGACGAGGGCGGCCACGGCGGCCGCGAGCCGCCGGCGGGGCCGGGCCAGCGCGCGGTCGGCGAGGGGTACGTCCGGACCCGTGCGGGCCGGCCTGCCCTTCGTGATGGGGGTGGGGGGTGCGCCCACGGGAACTCCTCGGGGGTGGTGGGGCCTGGGGTGGCACCATCCTGCCCCTCCGCGGCTCGGGGTGGGACGGCCGGACGTCCTGGCCTCCACCGCCGCCCGGTTTGTCCTTCGCGGGCAGTGATCCGGCCCATTGCCGGTCGCGCCGAGGCCATCGTGTTGTGTCCGACCGTTGTCTAATACAGGATCAGCAGGGCACTCGGAAGGAGCCCGACATCACCAGCGATCTCCCGCGCCTCGCGGCGGTGACCCGGCCGCACCGGGGAGCCGGCCTGGCCGGTTCCCCCGTTGTGCCGTACCCGCACGGCGGCCTGTCGAGGCACGCCAACCTGCCGCCGGGCGAGCGGTTGCGCGTGCTGCTGGTGGAGGACGACGAGGGTGACGCCTTCCTCGTCGGTGAGCTGCTCGCCGAGACGAACTCGATGATCGACCTCCTGATCGCCAGCAGCCTCAGCGAGGCGCGGCAACGGATCAGCAACGTAGACTGTGTCCTGCTCGACCTGGGCCTGCCGGACGCGCAGGGGCTGGACGGGCTGCGCCAGGTGCTGGAGATGTCCAGCGGCGCGGCGGTCTGCGTGCTCACCGGCCGCTCGGACGAGCACCTCGGCATCGTGGCGGTCGCCGAGGGCGCGCAGGACTACCTGGTCAAGGGCCAGGTCGACGGGGTGCTGCTGACCCGGGCGCTGCGCTACGCGGTGGAGCGCAAACGCGCCGACGAGAACGCCCGCCGGCTGCGCGAGGTCGAGCTGCGCCAGGCCGAGTCGGCTCGGCTCGAACGCGGCCTGCTGCCCCAGCCACTGATGACGACCGACCAGGTGGCGGTGCACACCTTCTACCGGCCCGGCCGGCACGCCGCGCTGATCGGCGGCGACTTCTTCGACGTGGTGCAGACCAGCCCGGACCGTCTCTACCTGATCGTCGGGGACGTCTGCGGGCACGGCGTGGACGAGGCCGCGCTCGGCGTCGAGCTGCGGGTGGCCTGGCGGGCACTGGTGCTCGCCGGCGTACCGGACGACGAGGTGCTGCCCGCGCTGGAGCAGGTGCTGATGAGCGAGCGCCGGCTCCAGGAGATCTTCGCGACGGTGGCCACCGCCCGACTGGACCTGGACGCCAACCGGGCCACCGTCCGACTCGCAGGGCATCCGCCGCCGCTGCTGCTCTCCGGCGGCCGGGTCGTTCCGGTGCCCGCGCCCGGCGGCCTGCTGCTGGGCGTACGACCCCGCCGGCCGATCGCCTACGACCTGGAGTTCGACACCGATGACTGGTCCCTGCTGATGTACACCGACGGCCTGATCGAGGGGCGGGTGGGCACGAGCAATGAGCGGCTCGACGTGCCGGGTCTGAGCGGGCTGCTCGATGAGCCGGCGAACCGCCAGGTGCCGCTGCCCGAGCTGCCGGCGTGGCTGGTCGGCCGGGCCGAGCAGATCAACGGTGGCCCGCTCGCCGACGACGTTGCCATGCTGCTGGTCAGCCGGGGCGGTGGCCGGTGACGCCGGTGGTCGGCGGCTGGAGCCTGCGCCGCCGGGTCATCACCCTGCTCACCGTCGTTGGCGTGCTGCTGATCGGCCTGGCCGCCGCCGAGGCGGCGATGGCGGCCCGCAACCGCACCCAGATCGACGCCATCCTGAACAAGACCGGCCCGCTGCGGGTGCAGGCGCAGGAACTGCTCAACGCGGTGCTCGACCAGGAGACGGGGGTCCGCGGGTACGCGGTCAGTGGTGACCCGGCCGACCTTGAGCCGTACCGGGCGGGGCTCGACCAGGAGAAGGACCTCGTCGCCTCGATGCGGACGCTGCTCGATGACTATCCACAGATCGGCCAGGAGCTGCGGACCGTCGAGGAGCGTGCCGAGCAGTGGCGGCAGGTGGTGGCGGAGCCAGTGATCACCACCACCGACCAGCGCGGCACCACCGCCGGGCAGGCGTTGGTCAACGACCAGGCCCGGCAACAGTTCGACCAGGTCCGGTCGGCGGTCGGCGACCTTCAGCAGGAGATCCTGACCGCCCGGGAAGAGTCCGCCGCCGCCGTGCGTAGCAGCAGCAACGTGCTGGTCGTGCTCCTGATCATCGCCGCGTTGGTGGTGGTCGTCGCCGGCACGGTGCTGCTGCTCTCCCTGGACCGGATGGTGATCCGGCCACTCGTCGGGCTGGCCGACCAGGTCCGCGAGGTCGCCGACGGCGACTACCAGCACGGCATCGCCACCACCGGCCCGCCGGAGTTCATCCGGCTCGCTGAGGACGTGGACGCGATGCGCCAGAAGATCGCCTCCGACCTGGCCGAGGTGCGGGAGGCGCGCGAGCGCATCGAGTGGGTCAACACCCAGCTCCAGAAGCAGGCCGAGGAGCTCACCCGGTCCAACCGCGACCTGGAGCAGTTCGCGTACGTGGCCTCACACGACCTCCAGGAGCCGCTGCGCAAGGTGGCCAGCTTCTGCCAGCTGCTCCAGCGCCGCTACGCCGGGCAGCTCGACGAGCGGGCCGACCAGTACATCGCCTTCGCGGTGGACGGCGCGCAGCGGATGCAGCGGCTGATCAACGACCTGCTCGCGTTCTCCCGGATCGGCCGGCTCACCGCGGGCTTCGTCGATGTCGACCTCAACAAGGTGATGGGCGACGTGGCCGGCCAGACCGAGGCCGCCCGGCAGTACGCCGACGCCGAGCTGACCTGGACCGAGCTGCCGGTGATCCGGGGCGAAGAGCCGCTGCTCACCAACCTGCTGGCCAACCTGGTCAGCAACTCGATCAAGTTCCGCCGCCCGGACGTGCCGCCGAAGGTGCACGTCTCGGCCCGGTTGGTCGGGACCGAGTGGGAGATCACCTGCCAGGACAACGGCATCGGGATCGAGCCGGAGTTCGCCGACAAGATCTTCGTGATCTTCCAGCGGCTGCACTCGAAGGATGCGTACCCGGGCACCGGCATCGGGTTGGCCATCGCCAAGAAGATCGTGGAATACCACGGCGGCCGGGTCTGGGTGGACACCGACGTGCCGGAGGGCACCGCCATCCGGTTCACCCTGCCGGCGCTGCCCGAGGCCATCGAGGCGGCCGCCACGGCCGCCGAGACGCCGGAGCAGCCGCCGGTCGAGGGTGACGCTACGGGCGAATCCGAGCCTTCGGCCGAGACGCCGCCCGCGCTGCCGGAGCAGTCCGCCGAGGCGGACCGGCCGGACCGGGCCGACGGGTCCCGGGAAAGCGGTAGAACGGGTGACATGAGGGAGACGGTGGGATGACCGCGCCAGCGGACGGCAAGAGCCCGATCGAGGTCCTGCTCGTGGAGGACGATCCGGGTGACGTGTTGATGACCCAGGAGGCGTTCGAGGAGCACAAGCTGCGCAACCGGCTGACCGTCGTGTCCGACGGCGCCGAGGCGCTCGCCTACCTGCGGCAGGAGGGCCAGTACGCCGACGCGGTGATGCCCGACCTGATCCTGCTCGACCTCAACCTGCCGCGCCGGGACGGCCGGGAGGTGCTGGAAGAGATCAAGAAGGACGAGGAACTACGCCGGATCCCGGTGGTGGTGCTCACCACCTCGCAGGCCGACGAGGACATCCTGCGCAGCTACCAGCTGCACGCCAACGCCTACGTGACCAAGCCGGTGGACTTCGAGCGCTTCATCTCGGTGGTCCGCCAGATCGACGAGTTCTTCGTCAGCGTGGTCAAGCTGCCGCCGCGTGGCTGACACCCTGCTCGACGACGTCAGTGACCTGCTCCGGGAGGCCGCCGACCAGATCGTGCTGCCGCTGTTCCGCAAGCTCGACGAGGCGGACGTGTCGGAGAAGGCGCCCGGCGAGGTGGTCACCATCGCCGACCGCCGGGCCGAGGAGCTGATCTCCGCGAGGCTGCGCCGGCTGCGGCCGGGCTCGATGGTGGTCGGTGAGGAGGGCGTCGCCGACGATCCAGGGCTGCTGCGGCACCTGCGCGACGGCGGGGACGTCTGGCTGGTGGACCCGATCGACGGCACCGCCAACTTCGCCGCCGGCCGACGGCCGTTCGCGCTGATGGTGGCGCTGCTGACCGACGGGCGGCTGACCGCCGGCTGGATCCTCGACCCGATGGCCGAGACCCTGGCCGCTGGCTGGGCCGACGATGGCACCCTGCTCAACGGTCGGCCGGTGGGCGGCGCGGTCGGGGTGCCGCCGCTGGGCGAGCTGCGCGGCGCGGCCATGACCCGGTTCCTGCCACCGGAGGCCCGGGACCGGGTCCGCGCCGGCGGCCGGCGGCTCGGCGAGTTGCTGCCCGGCCAGCACTGCGCCGGCCGCGAGTACCTGGACATCCTCACCGGCGAGCAGCAGTTCACCCTCTTCTGGCGCACCCTGCCGTGGGACCACGCCCCAGGCGCCCTGCTGGTCCGCGCGGCCGGTGGCGTTGCCCGCCGGTTCGACGGCGTCGACTATCACCCTGCCGGCGAGGGGCGAGGCCTGCTCGTCGCGGCCAACGAGCAGGTCTGGGCCGAGGTGCACGACGCCCTGCTCGGCTCCTGATCCACGCAGTCCGCGACGGTGGCAGCACGCTGCGTCGACACCGGAGCGGCGGGGCGGGCACGGGGGCTGGTCACCGGCGCTCGTTCCGGTATCGTGACCGGCGGTCTCCGCCAGCAGGCCGCCGATCGGCGCCGGCGGGGACGCCGCCGTGCAGTGGAGTTCACCGGGGGCCGGCGGTCGACGGAAGGACGCTTTCGTGCCCAGGACCAGGCTCAGTCAGCTGCTCGCTCTGCTCGCTACCGTCACGCTGGTGCTCGCCGGTGGTGCGGTGCCCGCGTACGCGGAGCCCGGTGAGGGCGGCAGCAAGAAGCTGCAGGACGCGCTGGAGCTGACCGCCAAGGGCCACATCGAGGCCAAGGCCAAGTTGGACAACTCCAAGCGCCGGCAGACCGCCCTCAGCGGCGAGCTGACCACCGTCGAAGCCCGGCTGGTCGGGCTCACCGCCCAGGTTGGCGAGGTGGCCGCGCAGTCGTACCGGGTCGGTCGGCTCACCCCGGCGTCGATGCTGCTCAACACCGCCACGCCGCAGGCGTTCCTGCAACGCGCTTCCGACCTCGACCTGATGGCGCAGCGGGACAGCAAGCGGCTGCGCGATCTCGCCGACGCCCGGCAGCAGGCGCAGCAGGCCAAGGTCGCCATCGACGCCGAGGTCCGCGAGCAGCAGAAGCAGCTCGCCGTGATGGCGAAGAAGAAGAAGGAGGCCGAGGCGGCGCTCGCCGAGGTCAGCTCGGGCAGCAGCAACGGTTTCAGCGGCGGCAGCTCCGCCTCGGCGAAGCCGGCGCCGCGCAACCCCGACGGTTCCTGGCCGTCGGAGTCCTGCTCGGTGGACGACCCGACCACCTCCGGCTGCATCACCCCCCGCACCCTCAACGCGCTCAAGCAGACCCAGGCGGCCGGCTACAAGCGGTACGTCTCCTGCAAACGCGAGGGTGGCGGCGGTGAGCACCCGAAGGGGCGGGCCTGCGACTTCGCGGCTGCCACCAACGGCTTCGAGGACCGCAACGCGACCGGCGGCGACAAGGCGTACGGGGACAGCCTGGCAGCCTGGCACGTGCGCAACGCCGACCGGCTGGGCGTGCTCTACGTGATCTGGTACCGGCAGATCTGGCACCCCGGCACCGGCTGGCGCTCGTACAGCGGCAGCGGCAGCCCGGCAGCGAGCCACACGAACCATGTTCATCTCTCGATGTACTGACCCGGAGCACCAGCTTCGCTGCGTACCATCGCGACGATGAGCTCCCCACCGTCCGACGTGGCGGCCCCGCAGGCGTCCTCGGCCTCGTCCGTTCCGATCACCGGCCGGGCGCTGCCCAACGGCCTGGCCGCCTTTCTGGTCTTCTTCTCCAGCGGCGCCGTACTGGTGCTGGAGACCGTTGCGCTGCGCCTGGTCGGCCCGTACGTCGGGGTGACCCTCCAGGTGACCAGCTCGGTCATCGGCATCGCGCTGGCCGCGATCGCGTACGGGGCGTGGTCCGGTGGCTGGCTGGCCGACCGGCGCAACCCGCGGGGTCTGCTGGCGCCGGCGCTGGTGCTGGCCGGCATCGCCACCGCGATCACCCTGCCGGTGGTCCGGTACGCCGGTGAGGTGCTACGCGGCGGTGCGGCGACCGCCATCCTGCTGCTGGTGGCGCTGGCCGTGTTCGTGCCGGCGGCGCTGCTGGCGGCGGTCACCCCGCTGGTGGTGAAGCTCCAGCTCGCCGACCTGCGCCGGACCGGCCAGGTGGTCGGGCGGCTGTCCGGGATCGGCACCCTGGGCGGCATCACCGCCACCCTGCTCACCGGCTTCGTGCTGGTCGCCGCGCTACCCAGCACGGTGATCCTGCTCGCGCTGGCGATCGCGCTCGGTCTGGCCGGCATCGGCCTCGGCTGGTACCTGCGCCGGCAGGCGCCCACCGAGCTGCCCGGTCCGGCCCGGGCCCGGGCCGCGCTGGCCGTGCTCGGCCTGGTCGGGGCGGGGCTGACCACCGTGGCGCCGAACCCGTGTGACATCGAGACGGCGTACCACTGCGCCCGGGTGACGTCCGACCCGGACCGGTCCAGCGGGCGCACGCTGCTGCTCAACTCGGCCCAGCACTCGTACGTGGACCTGGCCGACCCGAAGCACCTGGAGTACGCGTACACGAAGTGGATCGGCGCGGTCGCCGACGTGGCCGCGCCGGCCGGGCAGCGGTTGGACGCGCTGCACCTGGGCGGCGGCGGGTTCACCGTGCCGCGCTACCTGACCGCCACCCGGCCGGGCACCGACAACGTGGTGTTCGAGATCGACGGCGGGCTGGTCGAGCTGGGCGAGCGGGAGTTGGGCGTACGCCCGGGGCCGGAGCTGCGGGCGGTGGTGGGTGACGCCCGGATGCTGGTCGTCGGTGAGCCGACGGACAGCCGTGACCTGGTGGTCGGCGACGCGTTCGGCCACCTGGTGGTGCCCTGGCACCTGGCCACCCGCGAAATGGCCGCCGAGGTCCGGCGGGTGGCCCGCCCCGGTGGGGTGTACGTGCAGAACGTCATCGACTATCCGCCGCTGCGCTTCATCCGCGCGGAGCTGGCCACGGTGGCCGCCGAGTTCGAGCACATCGCGTTGATCGCCCCGCCGGAGGCGCTCGCCGAGGAGCAGGGCGCCAACTTCCTCATCGTCGCCTCCGACGCGCCACTGCCGCTGGCCGCCGTCCGCGCCCGGCTGGACGAGGTTGATCGGCAGGTGAGCCTGCTGTCCGGCCCGGAGCTGACGGATTTCATCGGTGCCGCGTTGGTGCTGACCGACGACTACGCCCCGGTGGACCAACTGCTGGCGACCGCCTGAACGGGTGACATTGCTGACCGATTCCGATACTTGAGGTGTAGCCGGGCCCCGTGCGGGCAACAACGGCCACCATGGGTGGTGAGGACCGGAACAGCGCGCAACTCCTCGATGAGCGGTACCGGCTCGTCGAGCAGCTCGGCGCGGGCGGCATGTCGGTGGTCTGGCGGGGCTACGACGAGGTGCTCGGCCGCCAGGTCGCGGTGAAGGTGCTGGCCTCCCGGCTGGCCAGCGACCGGGCCTTCCGGCACCGGATCCGGATCGAGGCGCAGGCCGCCGCGCGGCTCTGCCACCCGCACATCACCAACGTGTACGACTACGGCGAGTCCCAACAGGTCGGCCTGACCGTGCCGTACGTGGTGATGGAGCTGGTCGACGGCGGTTCGTTGGCCAACCGGCTGGGCCGGGAAGGCCGAATGCCCTGGCGGGAGGCGGTGACCGTCGGCGCGGAGGTCAGCTCCGCGCTCGCCACCGCGCACGCCCGCGGCGTGGTGCACCGCGACGTCACCCCGGGCAACGTGATGCTCACCTCGACCGGGGTCAAGGTGGTCGACTTCGGTATCTCCGCGCTGGTGGGGGAGAGCGAGAAAGGCCCGGACGGGACACTGCTGGGCACGCCCGCGTACCTCGCACCGGAGCGGCTGGACAACGGCCAGGTCTCCCCGGCCACCGACGTGTACGCCGTGGGGCTGCTGCTCTACCGGATGCTCACCGGCCGGCTGCCGTGGCAGGCCAGCACGACCACGCAGATGCTGCGCGCGCACATGTACAACGAACCGGAGCCGATGCAGGCCGTGCCGGGGCTGCCCGACGAGGTGACCGACCTGGTGCGGCGCTGCCTGGCCAAGCAGCCCGGGGACCGGCCGGCGACCGCCGAGCTGGCCCGCACCCTCGCCGACGCGGCCGGAATGCTGGCGGCGGTGCCGGTCTCGCCGGCCGCCGGACCGCTGGATCCGGCCGCGCTGGCCAGCGCGGGCACCACGATCCTGCCCTGGTCGGCGGAGACCGACGCGCTGCCGCTGTCCCGTACCCGCAACCGGATCCGGCGGGCGAACCGGCGCCGGCGGGTGGAGGCCGGAGTGGCCGCCGCCAGCCTGATCGCCGTCACCGGGGCGCTGTGGGGGTTCACCTCGCGCAGCCCGGCCAGCGGTGAGGACCGGCCGCCGACCGAGGCCCGGATGGGTCTGCCGAAGGCGGCGCCCTGCGAGGTGGCGTACGCGCTGCGCGCGGACTCCGGCAAGGACTTCGCCGCCGAGCTGACCCTGACCAACACCGGGGGCAGCGAGCTGCGTGACTGGACGATGAGCTTCACCTTTCCCGGTCAGCAGACGGTGACGAAGGCGGAGCCGACCCCGGTGCACCAGCAGGGGCGCACGGTCCTGATCCGGCCGGCGGCCCAGCGCGCCACGTTGGCGCCCGGCGCGGCCGAGAAGCTCACCCTGGCCGGGAAGTACAGCGGGGCGAACCCGCTGCCGGTGGAGTTCCGGCTCGGCGACGCGACCTGCGGGGTACGGGTCTCCGGGGTGGCCGGCACGGCTCCGTCCACCGCCCCGCCGAAGAAGCCGGCCACGAAGGCCCCGGCGAAGGCGGCGACGGTCCGTGGCGGCTCGGGTCCGGGCAGTGGCACCACGAAGACCAAGCCCGCGAAGCCCAGCAAGGGCAAGGGTGGCGGTTCGGGAAAAGCGGAAAAGTGACCAAGGGTCACGGCGGCGGGAAGAAGTGGGCCGCTCAGCGCTGCCCCGCGAACCGTTGCACCTGGTCGATCCCGCCCTCCACGACCAGCACCACACCCTCGGACAGCGCCATGCTGTCGGACGCGTACCGGAAGCGCTCGCCCGGCAGCTTCGCGCCGACCACCCGGACCCCGTAGCGCTCCTCCGGACGCAGGTCGAGCAGGGTCCGCCCGACCAGGGACTCCGGCACCCGGACAGTGGCGATCGCGAAGTCGTCGTCGAACTCGATGAAGTCGAGCAGCCGGCTGACGATCAGGTGCGCCACCCGATCGCCGGTCTCCGCCTCAGGGAAGATCACGTGGTGCGCACCGACCGACGACAAGATCTTGGCGTGCTTCTGCGAGGTCGCCCGCGCCCAGATCTGCGGCAGGCCCAGCTCGACCAGCGCCAGCACGGTGAGGACGCTCGCCTCCACCGAAGCCCCGATGGCCACCACCGCCCGCCCGAAGCTGGCAACGCCGAGCTGCCGCAGCGCCCCCTCCTCGGTCGCGTCGGCCTGGACGACCCGGTCGAGCTGAGCCGACCAGCGCTGGACCTGTTCCGGGTTGCGGTCGATGGCCAGCACCTCGCGGTCCATCCGGCTCAGCGACCCCGCCAGGTGGCAGCCGAACCGACCCAGCCCGATCACCACGACGCCGCGGCCGTCCGCGCGTCTAGCTGACACCTCGACCCTCCTTGCTGCTAACCGACAACGGGTTGTTCCTGTGGGTAGCGGTAGAGCCGGCGCCGGGTGTTCAGGGCGATCGCCGAACCGAGGGTGAGCGGCCCGACCCGGCCGATGAACATCAACACGGTCAGGGTCAGTTGGCCGCTGGCCGGCAGCGTGCCGGCCAGCCCGATGGTCAGGCCGGTGGTGCTGAAGGCGGAGGTGACCTCGAACAGGGCCGCGACGAAGCGGACCCCCTCGGTGAGCAGCAGCAGGGTCATCGTCCCGGCCGTGACCAGCGCGACGCTGAGCAGGGCCACGGTGATGGCCTGTCGCTGGCTGGCTGTGGCCACCCGGCGGTGCCCGACCGTCACGTCGGGCTCGCCGCGCAGCTCCGCCCAGAGGGTGAACGCCAGCAGGAAGAACGTCGAGACCTTGATCCCGCCGGCTGTGCTGGCGCTGCCGCCGCCGATGAACATCAGCACGATCAGTAGCGGATAGCTCTCCTCCTGCAGGGCGGTGGTGTCCAGGACGCTGAAGCCCCCGGTGCGGCTCAGCGCGATCTGGGTGAACGACGCGAGCGCCTTGCCCCGGACGTCGTACGGCCCGATGGTGCCGTCGTTGGTCCACTCGGCGGCGAGCAGGCCGGCGAAGCCGAGCAGCAGCAGCACGGCGCTGCCCCAGATGGTCAGCTTGGTGGCCACCGCCCAGCGCGTCGGCTGCCGCCACTCGCGGACCGCCTCGAACAGGGCGGGGAACCCGAGCCCACCGACGATCGCGCCGAACGCCAGCGGCAGCGACACCCACGGGTCGCGGTCGAAGGCCAGCAGACCGTCGGAGTAGAGCGCGAAGCCACCGTTGTTGAACGCCTGGACGGCGTGGAAGACGCCCGACCAGAGGGCGCGCCCGGGTGGGTAGTCGTAGGCCAGCCACAGCCGGCCGGCGACCAGCGCGGTCATCACCGCCTCGCAGGCGAAGACGGTCACCGCGATCCGGCGCAGCAGCCGCCCCACGTCACCGATGCCGAACTCCGCCGTCTCGGCCTGCACCAGTAGCCGGTTACGCAGCCCGAGCTGGCGGGAGACCACCAGGATGACCAGCGCCGCGACGGTGAGGATGCCGAGGCCGCCGAGCTGGGTGAGCAGGGTGATCACCAACAGTCCGCCGCCGGACCAGTAGTTGGGGGTGTCGGTGACGGCCATGCCGGTGACCGACACGGCGGAGGTGGCGGTGAAGAGCGCGGTGACCAGGGGTGGGCGCTGGTGGTCGACGGTCGCCCAGCGCGCCATCAGCAGCCCGGTGCCGAGCAGGATCGGCACCAGGAACCCGAACGGCACCAGCCGCACGGGGTTGCGGAGAAACCGGCGCACCAGACAATCTTCCTTTTCCGTGTCATCAGGGGAGTGGGAACGCTCATTCCGGAGATTCATCTGCCGGCCAGTCACCGACCAACTCCCGGTCAATCGAAGCCGATCTGCTGAAGCGGTTCCCCCGACGACAGGAGACGGCGTTGCGACGTACCCTCTCGACCCTTGGCCTGGCCGGCGTGTTGCTCGCCGCCGCCGTGGCCGTACCGACCATCGCCACCGCCGACCCGGCGGCCAAGACGGACCGCTCCCGGGCGTCCGACCGGCCGATCGTGATCGGTCACCGTGGCGCGAGCGGCTACCGGCCGGAGCACACCCTGGAGGCGTACCGGCTGGCGATCCGGATGGGCGCCGACTACGTCGAGCCGGACCTGGTCTCCACCTCCGACGGCATCCTGGTCGCCCGGCACGAGAACGAGATCTCGGGTACCACCGACGTGTCGACGCACCCGGAATTCGCCGCCCGCAAGGCGACGAAGACCATCGACGGTGTCGCGGTCACCGGCTGGTTCACCGAGGACTTCACCCTGGCCGAGCTGAAGACACTGCGGGCCAAGGAGCGGCTGCCGCAGGTCCGGGTTGCGAACACCGCGTTCGACGGTCGCTTCGAGGTGCCCACTCTCCAGGAGGTCATCGACCTGGCCCGTGCCGAGGGGCGGGCACGGGGCCGCACGATCGGCATCTACCCGGAGACCAAGCACCCGAGCTACTTCGCCTCGATCGGGCTGCCGCTGGAGGAGCCGCTGGTCCGGGTTCTCCGGCAGAACAAGCTGACCAACCGCAACGCGCCGGTCTTCATCCAGTCGTTCGAGACGGCCAACCTGCGCAAGCTGAACCGGATGATCGACGTCAACCTGGTCCAGTTGCTCGACGCCACCGGCCGCCCGTACGACTTCACCGTCGCCGGTGACGCCCGTAGCTACCAGGACCTGGCCAAGCCGGCCGGGCTGAAGTGGATCGCCGCGTACGCCGACGGCATCGGGGCGAACAAGAACCTGATCGTGCCCCGGGACGCGGCCGGCGCGCTGCTCGCCCCGACCACGGTGGTGCGCGACGCGCACCGGGAGCGGCTGCTCGTGCACTCCTGGACGTTCCGCGCGGAGAACCAGTTCCTGCCGGTGGACTTCCGGATCGGTACCGACCCGAACGGGCGCGGTGACATCACCGCGGAGTACGAGCTCTTCCTCGGCCTGGGCCTGGACGGTGTCTTCACCGACCAGCCGGACACCGCCGTCGCCGCCCGCGCCGGTCTCGCCGAAGGCTGACCCGGCCCGGAGCTGATCGGCTCCGAGCCGTACCGCCGGGCTGATCCGCGCCTGGCTCGCGGGCTGGCCCGTCGTCCGTCACCCGGACGGCGGGCCAGCGGCACCTCCACCCCCGCGCCACCCACGCTCACCGACGACCCGCTCGCAAGATCGCCCAGGGCTCGCGGATGGCGCGCGACGACACAGGGCTCGGGCGGTCCGTGGGGGTGCGGGCCATCGGGCGACCGGGCTTTCGCGTGGTAGGTCGGCCCGTTGTAATGCCCGGCCACCTCATTCCTGTTACTTGTGTGTTTCCGCCACATAGCTCGTGGGTGACGTCACTTCTAGCGTGAGCCGACACGAAGAAGTTCTCTCCCTCCGAGTCCTCATGTGGAGTCGCAATGACGGTCCGGACGACGCGGCGGGTGTTCCTCTCCGCCGCCACGATGATGGCCGCGGCGTTGGCCGCCACGGCCTGTGGCAGCCCGCAGGACACCGCCACCGGCGGCGGCGACAGCGCCGCACCGGTCAAGGTCGGCCTGGTGTACTCCCAGTCGGGAGCCCTGGCCAGCTACGGAAAGCAGTACAGCGAGGGGTTCAAGGTGGGGCTCGACTTCGCCACCAAGGGCACCGGCAAGGTCGGTGACCGGAAGATCGAGCTGACCGAGGTCGACGACGCGGGCGACCCGGCCAAGGCGGTCTCCGCGGCGAAGGACCTGATCGGCAAGGGCACGAAGATCATTGCCGGCTCCACCGCCTCCGGCGTGGCGCTCCAGGTCGCGCCGATCGCGGCGCAGAACAAGGTCCTGTTCATCTCCGGGCCGGCCGCCACCGACGCGGTGACCGGTGCGAACAAGTACACCTTCCGCTCTGGCCGCCAGTCCTACCAGGATGTGGTGACCGCCAAGTCGTTCATCGGCGACCCGTCCGGCAAGAAGGTCGTGGTCTTCGCCCAGGACGGCGCGTTCGGCGACGCCAACGAGGCCGCCGTCAAGGCGGTCATCGGCGGCGCGGGCGCCACGGTGAGCAGCGTCCGGGCGCCGGCCAGCGCCACCGAGTTCACCCCGTTCGCCAGCCAGATCAAGACGGCGAAGCCGGATCTGCTCTTCGTCGCCTGGGCCGGTACCACCGCCCCGGCCATGTGGCAGAGCCTCGACCAGCAGGGCGTGCTCTCCTCCACCACGGTCGTCACCGGCCTGGACATCCGCTCGTCCTGGCCGACGTTCGGCGCCGCCGGCACGAAGATCTCCTTCCTGTCGCACTACTTCGACGGGGCCAGCGACACCGAGGCGTCCAAGGCCGCCAAGGCGAAGATCCCCGGCGGCACGCTGGACCTGTTCCACCCGGACGGCTTCGCCGCCGCCCAGATGGTGGTCCGCGCCGTGCAGGAGGGCGGGGACGACGTCGACAAGATGGTGACCGCCCTGGAGGGCTGGAGCTTCGACGGGGTCAAGGGCAAGATGACCATCCGGGCCGCGGACCACGCGCTGCTCCAGCCGATGTTCCAGGCCAAGCTGACCGGCAGCGGCACCGCCTTCACGGCGACCGCGCAGAAGAGCCTCACCGGTGACGAGTCCGCGCCGCCGGCCGTGGCCATGAAGGGCTGAACCATGCTCGCCACCCGCGGTCTGACCTGGCGGATCGGTGAGGTCGCCATCGTCGACAGCGTCTACCTCGACCTGGCGCCCGGGGAGTTCCTGGGCGTGATCGGGCCGAACGGCGCCGGCAAGACCTCACTGTTCAACCTGATCACCGGCCTGCGCCAGGCCACGGAGGGCCGGATCACCCTGGACGGGCAGGACATCGGGGCGCTCCCGCCGCACCGGCGGGCACGCCTCGGGCTGGGCCGTACCTTCCAGGCGTCCTCGGTCTTCGGCTCGCTCAGCGTGCGGGAGAACGTCCGGCTCGCCGTGCAGGCGCACCGCGGGGGCTCGATGAAACTGTGGCGGCGGGCGGCGGCCGACCGGGAGGTGGCCGCCGCCGCCGACGCGGCGCTCGACCGGGTCGGTCTCGGCCACCGGGGTACGGCGCTAGCCGGCACCCTGGCGCACGGCGAGAAGCGCAAGCTGGAGATCGCTCTGCTGCTCGCCGGCGAACCGCGGGTGATGCTGCTGGACGAGCCGATGGCCGGGGTCAGCGCCGAGGACGTGCCCGAGCTGGTCTCGGTGATCAAGTCGTTGACCGGGGACAGCGGCCGGGCGGTGCTGATGGTCGAGCACCACATGGACGTCATCCTGGAGCTGGCCGACCGGATCGCCGTCATGCACCACGGCGCGTTGCTGGCCTGCGACACCCCGGAGACGGTGATGGCCAACCCCACCGTGCAAGAGGCCTATCTCGGAGAGTCGCTATGACCGAGCCGATCCTCAACGTGGAGGACCTGTCGGTCCGGATCTCCGGGCTGCACATCCTCCAGGGGGTGTCCTTCACGGTCGCCCCGACCGGCGTGACCGTCCTGCTCGGCCGCAACGGCGTTGGCAAGACCACCACGCTGCGCGCGATCGTCGGCCTCACCCCGCCCGCCGGGGAGATCCGCGGCACCATCCGGATGGGCGCGCAGAGCCTGCTGGCCCGCCCCACCCACCGGCTGGTCCGCGGCGGGCTCGGCTACGTGCCCGAGGACCGCTGCGTGTTCGCCGGCCTCACCGTCGCGGAGAACCTGCGGCTCGCCGAGCGGCGCGGCGTCACTCCGGCGTACGACAAGGTCTTCGCACTCTTCCCGGAGCTGGACCGGCGCGGACGGCAACGGGCCGGTTCGCTCTCCGGCGGGCAGCAGCAGATGCTCGCGATCGGCCGGGTGCTGCTCAACGACAACCGGCTGCTGCTGGTCGACGAGCCGACCAAGGGGTTGGCGCCGAAAGTGGTGACCGAGGTGGCCGAGGTGCTGGAACGGGTCGCGGAGTCGGTGCCGGTGCTGCTCGTCGAGCAGAACCTGGCGGTGGTACGGCGGCTGGCCCGAGACGCGGTGGTGCTGGCAGCCGGCAAGGTCGCCTGGACCGGCGACGCCCGCGAGTTGCTGCTGGAGACCGCGCTGACCAAGTCGCTGCTCGGCGTCGGCTCGGCGGAGGTGGCGCACTGATGGGCACCGTCATCCTGTTGACGCTGACCGGGCTCGGCCTGGCAGCGCTGTACTTCCTGGTCGCCTCCGGGCTGTCCCTGGTCTTCGGCCTGGCCGACGTGCTCAACTTCGCGCACGGGCTGTTCCTGGGTGTCGGCGCGTACGCCACCTGGTGGGCGGCGGGCAACCTGCCGGGCGCCGGTGGTGACGGGTTCGGCTTCGTGTTCGCGGTCGCGTTCGGGGTGGCCGCCGGCACGCTGGTGGCGGTGCTGGTCGAGCTGGTGCTGATTCGCCCGCTCTACTCCCGCACCATCGAGCAGGTGCTGGTCACCGTCGGCCTGTCGCTGGCCGGGGTGGCGCTGCTCCAGGCCACCTGGGGTGCGGACGCCCGACCGTTCCCCCGCCCCGACTGGACCCGGCAGGTCACCGGGATCCTCGGCGCGCAGGTGCCGAACGGCGGCCTGCTGCTGATCATCGCGGCGGTGCTGGTTCTCGGCGCGTTGCTGGCCTTCCTGCGCTGGACCCGGTACGGCCTGGTGATCCGGGCCGGAGTGGAGAACCGGGAGATGGTGACCGCGCTCGGCATCGACGTGCGTAAGGCGTTCACCCTCGTCTTCGCGATCGGTGGGGCGGCCGCCGCGCTCGCCGGTGCACTCGGCGGGGTCTACTTCGGCACCGTCTCGCCCGGGCAGGGCAGCTCACTGCTGATCTTCGCGTTCATCGTGGTGGTGATCGGCGGGATGGGCTCGGTGGTCGGCTCCGCGTACGCGGCGGTCGTGGTCGGGCTGGTCCAACAGTTCGTCAACTACTACGGCACGTCCGGTCTGGGCGACATCTGCGTGGTCGGGCTGCTGGCCGTCGTGCTGCTGCTGCGTCCGCAGGGCATCGCCGGAAAGGTGGCAACGGCATGACGAACTCCGTGGTCGACGCGCCCCCCGCGCAGGTACCCGACGAGCTGACCCCGCAGCGGGGGCGATGGCACCGTGTCCGTCCGTTCCTGCCGCTGGTCGCGCTGGCCGTCTTCGCGATCCTGCCGTACTCGACGATCTCCCTGCCGGGGATCTTCGAGGGGCCGGTCAACTCGCCCGGCACCCTGCAACTGCTCGCCATCTGCCTGATCTTCGGCGGGCTGGCCGCCGGGTACGACCTGCTCTTCGGCCGGACCGGGATGCTCTCCTTCGGGCACGCGCTGTACTTCGCCGCTGGCGTGTACGGCACCGACATCCTGGTCACCCGGGCCGGCCTGCCGCTCTGGCAGGCGGCGCTGTTGACCGTCACCGGCGGCACGATCCTCGCCGCGCTGCTCGGCGCGGTGGCGCTGCGTACCGTGGGCATCGCGTTCGCCATGGTCACGTTGGCCTTCGCTCAGGTCGGGGCGATCCTGGTGGCACGGGACTTCGGCGGGCTGACCGGCGGCGAGGAGGGCCTGCCACTGGATGTGTCCGGGCTGCCCGCCGGGCTGGTGGGGGTGACCAACACGGTCAACCTGTACTGGCTGGCGCTGGCGTACCTGACCCTGGTGGTCTTCGTGGTGCACCGGGTGAGCGGTTCGCCGACCGGGCGGGTGCTGGCCGGGCTGCGCGACGACGAGCGGCGGATCGGCGTGCTCGGGCTGGACCCGTACCGCTACAAGCTGGTGGCGTTCACCCTGGCCGGCGGGCTGGCGTCGGCCGGCGGGGTGGTCTACTGCCTGATCGTCGGCGGCGCGTCGCCGCACATCACGTCCTCCGAGCTGACCCTGTCGCTGCTGGTCATGGTGGTTCTCGGCGGGCCGGGCACCCGGTGGGGGCCGGTGCTCGGCGGCGTCCTCTACATGTACCTGGACCACCGGCTCACCGCCTTCGGCACCTCCGACGCGGTCGACAAGCTGCCCGCCGTCCTGAGTCACCCCCTGAGCCAGCCCTTGTTCGTCCTCGGCACCGTCTTCATCCTGGCCGTCTACTTCTTCCCCGGCGGCCTGGCCAGCCTGGCCCCCCGCCTGTCCCACCTCCGCAAATCCCTCCGCCCCTCACGCTGACCCCCCCACCCCCTCACGCTGACCCCCCACCCCGTCGATCATGAAGTTATTGCCACGACGCGCCGTGGCCGAGGGCGATAACTTCATGATCGACGGGGTTCTCTGCATGGGGAGGTCGGGAGATGGACGAGCGGGTTGCGGTTGTTAGTGGGGGCGGGACTGGGATTGGCGCGGCCGTTGCGGGGGTGCTCGCGGGGGATGGGTACGACGTTCTGATCGTCGGGCGGCGGGCGGACGTGTTGGCGAATACCGCCGAGCGGATTTCCGCCGGCTGTGGTCGTACCGACGCCGTCACCACCGTTACTGCTGACCTGACCGACCCGGAGCACCTCGGTCGGGTTCTCGCGGCGATCGGCGACCGGCAGGTCGACGTGGTGGTCAACAACGCCGGCGGCTATCTCGGCGGGGACACCGGCACGCTCGCCGGAACCGCCGCGCACTGGCGGGCCAACCTGGACGCCAACGTGCTCACCGCCGTGCTGCTGACCGAGGCGCTGCGTCCGGCCCTGCGTCGCCCCGGCGGCCGGGTGATCCTGATCAGCTCGATCGCCGCCCAGCGCGGCGGCGCCGGGGCGTACTCGGCGGCGAAGGCCGCTCTGCACGGCTGGGCGTACGACCTGGCAGCGCAGCTCGGCCCGGAACAGATCACGGTCAACGTGGTGAGCCCCGGCTATGTCGCCGAGACCGAGTTCTTCGGTGACCGGATGACTGCCGAGGGGCACGCCAAGCGGGTGGCGGCGACCCTGGTCGGGCGGGCCGGAGTGCCGGACGACATCGCCGAGGCCGTTCGCTATCTCGCCAGCCCGGCTGCCGGTTACGTCACCGGTCAGGTGCTCGGCGTCAACGGGGGCTCGGTACTCGGCCGCTGAGCGCACAGCGTCCAGGTACGACAGAAGGGGCGGCGGCCCCCCGTGTGGCCGCCGCCCTCCCTGCGTCGTGGGTCAGTTGTTCAACATCTCGTACGCCATCTTCGGTGCGTTCGTCGCGGCGGCGCCGGTCGGAACGCTGATCTTCGGAGTGCTGCCGTAGTCGGCGTACGTGACCACGTAGTCGTACGCCTTCGCCTTGCCAGCGGCAGGGATCTTCAGCGTCAGCGAGGCCAGGTGCTTGTCCGCACCGACCACGGCGGTGAACGGAACCTTCTTGGCGGCCTCGCCGAGCGCCGCCGCCTCACCGTCATCCAGCGCCTTCGCCGCTTCCGTGTCGCTCACGTCGATGAATCCGACGTACCGCCCGGCGCTCTGCTCCTCGACGGAGGTTGCCGCCTGGATGAGCGGACCGGCGTTGCTCTGGTCCACGCCGTCGTAGGTCGGGATACTCCCGCCATCGGTCAGCTTCGTGCGGTCCAGCTTCATCCACTTGTCCGGGAACTTCGGCAGGCCCGGGCGGCCGCTGAACTTTGCCTTTATCCAGTTCTCGTCCTCGATCACCAGGAACGACATCTTCACGACGATGCCGTCGGAGTCCGGCGCCATGGTGGTGTTGAGTTCGAACGCCTTCGCCTCCGGGTCGATCCGGCCGCTGAGCGTGCTGGACGAGTCCTTGCCGCTGAACCGGAACGCCCCCTCGGTGCCATCCGGAACGGCGTCCAGGAGCGCGTCCTTCGGGCTGGCGGTCGGGCTGCTCTGCGGTGCCGCGGTCAGCTCGTCCTTGGACCCGCAACCCGCGAGCAGGGTGGTCGTGGCCAGCACGGCGGCGACCGTGCCGACCGTCCGTCGGATGGTGCCGGCGGTGCCCGTTGCCTGTGTCATCGCACTTCTCTTTCTCGCTGCGTGGCTTCTGCCGACGACGAGGTTGCCGGCCGGCACGGCGGTCCGGCTGCCGATATGCTGCCGTCCGGCTGCCGGGCACTGCCGTCCGGCGCCCTCGGGGGTGTCAGGAGCGGAAACTCGCATGTCAGGAACGCTGCGTTTCGAGATCCTCGGGCCTCAGCGGGCCTGGTACGGCGACCGCCAGCTCGATCTCGGCCCCGGTAAGCAGCGCGCCGTGCTGGCCGTACTGCTGCTCTCCGCCGGTCGCTCGGTCTCCACCGGACAGATCGTCGAGGCGGTGTGGCCGGACGATCCGCCCGCGAACGGCCCCAACGTGGTGCAGAAGTATGTCGCTGGACTGCGGCGGGTGTTGGAGCCCGACCGGTCGCCGCGTACGCCGGGGCAGGTGTTGAGCCTCACCGACGCGGGTTACCTGCTCCGGGTGGATCCCGAGGCGGTGGACGCCGTCCGCTTCGAACGGGGCGTCCAGGCCGCACGGCAGCGACACGCGGCCGGACGTACGGAGCAGGCGTTGGCCGAGCTGACCGCTGCCCTGGACCTGTGGCGGGGAGAGCCGTTCGCCGGCGTCCCCGGAGGAGTCTTCGAGGCTGCCCGGCACCGACTGGTGGAACTGCGGGCCGTTGCTCTGGAGACCCGCGTGGAGCTTGAACTGGACAGCGGGCGGCATCGCGAGCTGGTCGGCGAGCTGGTCGAGCTGGTGGCCGAGTTCCCGGTCCGGGAGCGGCTGCGCCACCAGTACATGCTGGCGCTGTACCGCAGCGGACGGCAGGCGGAGGCGCTGGCCGCGTATCGGGAGATCGACAGCTTCCTCCGCGAGGAGTACGGCATCGGGCCCGGTGCGGCGCTCCGCGAGCTGCACGGGCGGATACTGCGCGCCGATCCGACCCTCACCGCTGGCGTCCCGGAATCGGGGTGGCCCGCTTCGGCTCCCGCCGCACAGCAGGTGGAGAGCATGGTGCCCCCGGTGCCGGCGCATCCGTCCGCCGACACACATCCGGCTGCCCCGGCCCTCAACCCGACCGTGCCGCCCCCCGCTTCGCCGCCCGCCTCGACCGCCCCGGTCCAGGCGTCGGCCCCGCCGTTCTCGGCGGCCGTTCCGCCCTACGCGGATCTCCCCTCGCCGCTGTACCCCGCGCTGGGCGGTCTGTCCGCCGGCCCGCCTTCCCCGTTCGGGGTCGACCAGCCGCGCCAGGAGCGGCATCCGCTGCCGACGTGGGTGAGCACCACGGCCACCGTCGCCGGCACCCTCCTGCCACTGCTGTCGTTCGGCACGGGGACCTGGCTGGTGATGCTGGCGTACGCGGTGCGGCGGCGCAGTGGACGGCTCGGCCTTGCGGCCGTCGGCTATCTCATCACCGCGTCGCTGCTGGTCTACATGATCGCCACCGACGACCTCGAGACGGAGGACTCGGCGGCGGAGGCGTTCTTGGGGCTCGGCGTGATCGGTCTCTGCTGGGTGGTGGGCGCCGCGCACGTGGTACTGCTCAACCGATGGGTCTGGGGACGGGTCACCGGGCGGCCGCTCGTGGCCCAGGCACGCGACGAGGAGCGACGGGTTCGCCGCCAGCAGGCGCGGAACCTGCTGCACCGCTACCCCTCGGCGCGTCAGGAGTTCGCCATCGGCCGACCGGACCTGGCCCGCGCCTTCGACGACGGCGGGCTCATCGACGTCAACGCCGTACCCGACCACGTACTCGCCACACTGCCCGGGCTCACCGACGCGCAACGCCGGCAGGTGGCGATGGACCGGTGGGTACGCGGCCCGTACACGTCGATGGAGGAGCTGGCCGCGCGCTGCCCGCTGCCGCTCGCGGTCACCGACGCGCTTCGCAGCGTCCTGCTCTTCCTGCCGCCACCCGCCCCGCCCACAGGCACCCCCGCGGCGGTGAAGGCGGAGCCAGCCGGGCCCTGATGATCGCGGAATTTTCCGGTGGGGCTGGTAGAAATGCCGGGTGAGCGAAGAGCGGGCGGCGGTACGGGAGCGGGCCGAGGCGGTGCTGCGCCGGCTGGCCGGTGACCATGCCCGGCTGCGCGAAGATCAGTGGCGGGCCATCGAGGCGCTGGTGGTCGACGCGCGCCGGGTGCTCTGCGTCCAACGCACCGGCTGGGGCAAGTCGGCGGTCTACTTCGTGGCCACCGCGCTGCTACGCCAGGGCGAGCGCCCCGCCGGCCCGACGGTGATCGTGTCGCCGCTGCTGGCGCTGATGCGCAACCAGGTCGAGGCGGCCGCCCGGGCCGGCATCCGGGCTCGCACGATCAACTCGGCGAACCTCGACGAGTGGGACGAGATCACCGCGGAGATCCAGGCCGGCGCGGTGGACGTGCTGCTGATCAGCCCGGAACGGCTGAACAACCCGGATTTCCGCGACGGGGTGCTGCCAAAGCTGGCCGCGACCACCGGGCTGCTGGTGGTCGACGAGGCGCACTGCGTCTCCGACTGGGGGCACGACTTCCGGCCGGACTACCGGCGGCTCCGCACGTTCCTCGGCAACCTGCCCGAGCGCACTCCGGTGCTGGCCACCACCGCCACCGCCAACGCCCGGGTCACCCAGGACGTGGCGGAGCAGTTGGGGGACGCCCTCGTCCTGCGCGGCACGCTGGACCGCGAGTCACTGCGCCTCGGCGTGCTCGACCTGCCCACCCCGGCGCACCGGCTGGCCTGGCTCGCCGACCACCTGGACCAGCTGCCCGGCTCCGGCATCATCTACACGCTGACCGTCGCGGCGGCGGGGGAGACGGCCGAGTTCCTGCGTACCCGGGGCTACCCGGTGGCCTCGTACACCGGGCAGGCCGACGACGCCGACCGGCGGGCCGCCGAGCAAGACCTCCTGGACAACAAGATCAAGGCGTTGGTCGCCACGAGCGCGCTCGGCATGGGCTTCGACAAGCCAGACCTGGGCTTCGTGGTCCACCTCGGCGCGCCACCCTCGCCGATCGCGTACTACCAGCAGGTCGGCCGCGCCGGCCGGGCCGTCGAGCACGCCGAGGTGCTGCTGCTGCCCGGTGCCGAGGACGCCGCGATCTGGCGCTACTTCGCCTCGCTGGCGTTCCCGCCCGAGCAGCAGGTCCGGGCCGTACTGGCTGCCCTGCAGAGCGACCGACCGCTCTCCACCCAGGCACTCGAACCGCTGGTCGACCTCCGTCGGGCCCGGTTGGAGCTGATGCTCAAGGTGCTCGACGTGGACGGCGCGGTCCGCCGGGTGCGCGGTGGCTGGCTCGCCACCGGCGAGCCCTGGGTCTACGACGAGGCCCGGTTGCGGCGCGTCGCCGAGGCGCGCACCGCCGAGCAACAGGCCATGCGGGAGTACGCGACCACGTCCGGCTGCCGGATGCGGTATCTGCGGGAGTGCCTGGACGACACCGGGACAGCCGACTGCGGTCGGTGTGACCGGTGCGCTGACCCGCTGTTCTCCTCGGACGTGTCGACGGCCGCGCTGACCGCCGCGCAGACGTTCCTGGGCCGACCCGGCGTGGAGATTGCCCCGAAGAAGCTCTGGCCGACCGGGCTGGACGCGGTGGGCGTACCCCTGAAGGGCCGGATCCCCCCGACGGAGCAGGCGCTGCCGGGCCGGGCCGTCGGGCGCCTCTCCGACCTGGGCTGGGGTGGCCGGCTGCGCGGCCTGGTCGGCCCGGACGCGCCCGACGCGCTGGTGCCCGACGACGTGGCCGGCGCCGTGGTGGAGGTGCTGAAGGCGTGGGCGCACGGCGACGACCCGTGGCCCCGCCGCCCGGTGGCGGTGGTCGCGGTTGGTTCCCGTCGGCGGCCCCGGCTGGTCGGCTCGCTGGCCGAGCGGGTCGCCGCCGTGGGCCGGCTGCCGCTGTTGGGCGAGGTCACCCGGACCGGTCCGGGCGGCCCCGGCGGGCCGCGCGGCAACAGCGCCCAGCGGGTACGCGCGCTGCACGACGCGTTCACCGTGCCGGCCGAGTTGGCCGACGCGCTGGCCGGACTGGCCGGGCCGGTGCTGCTCCTGGACGACCTGGTCGACTCGGGCTGGACGATGACGATGGTGACCCGCGCCCTACGCCGGGCCGGCGCGCCGGACGTGCTCCCGCTCGCCCTCGCCGTGGCCGGCTGAGCCCGCCGCGCGCTCGCGGCGGAAAAGTTCCCGGGCAGGACGGATTGCGACCGTCGCCACGCCGTCCCGACGTCGGCCGGGCCCGGCCCGGTGCGGCGGTACCGTGGGCGGCATGACCGATCAGCCCGTCGACGAGGCCGGCCACGCGTTGGACGCCGGCGGTGCCTGACCAGATCTCCGCCGCGCCGGACCGGAGCACGCTCCGACTGGCGCTGGTGGTCGGTGGGCTGGTGCTCGCGGTGCTGCTCGGCTTCGGCCTCGGCCGGATGAACGCCGACGGCGCCGCCACCGGCGGCTCGGCGCTGGCCGCCGACCACACCCACCCGGAGGGCACGGAGCCGCACGACCACGGCAGCGCCACGGGCACGGACCAGGGCGTGGGCAGCGAGCCGGGTGGCCTGTCGGTCAGCTCGGCCGGGTACACCCTGGCCCCGCTGGCCACCGAGTTCCTGGCCGGTCGCCCGGGGCAGCTCCGGTTCCAGGTGCGGGACGCGCAGCGCCGGCCGGTCACCCGCTTCGCCGTCGTGCACGACAAGCCGCTGCACCTCATCGTGGTCCGCCGGGACCTGACCGGCTACCAGCATCTGCACCCGACCATGGCTCCGGACGGCACCTGGTCCGTGCCGCTGACCCTCGCGCAGCCCGGCGTCTGGCGGGCGTACGCCGACTTCACCGTGGTCGCCGACGACGGCGGCCAGACCGCGGTGACCCTCGGCGCGGACCTGGTCGCGCCCGGCGGGTATCAGCCCCGTGCGCTGCCGGCGCCAGCCACCTCGACGACGGTGGACGGGTTCACCGTCGGCTACCAGGGCAACCCTCAGGCCGAGGAGACGGTGCCGCTGACCTTCCGGGTCGACGCCGCTGGCGGCGCCGCACCGCTGGAGCGCTACCTCGGGGCGTACGGGCACCTGGTGGCGCTGCGCGAGGGCGACCTGGGCTACCTGCACGTGCACCCGGAGCCGGAGTTGGTGGACGGCCAGGTGAAGTTCTGGCTGACCGCCCCCGGCCCTGGCCGCTACCGCCTCTACCTCGACTTCCAGGTCGCCGCCAAGGTCCACACCGCCGAGTTCACCCTTACGGTCCCCTGACCCCGGCGGGGTAGGTCAGCCGGCGCGGCGGATGGGGCGGCGGGCCAGGTAGCGGAGGAGATCGCGGATGTGGTGCTTCTCCTCGGCGGGGACGGTGGGATCGGCGAGCCGGTCCAGGATCGCCCGGACGTCCGCCTCGACCGGGCCCTCGTCGTTACGACGGCGGGGTGCCGGGCCGGCGTCGGGCAGCCCGAGCGCCCGGAACGCGGCCGCGACCGGCAGGTCCAGTGCGGCGCAGAAGCCGCGGACCTTGGCCAGTTCGGGGTAGTCCTGCCAGTCACCGGCCAGCCAACGGAACACCGTGGAGCGGCCCACACCCGTGTGGGAGGCGAGGTCGGTCACCGTCCACCCGCGCTCGTCGCGAGCGTCATCGATGGCTCGCCGGACGAAGCGGGCGAACGCCATCTGCGGCGAAACGTCTGCGGAAGCCATCCTCGCGGGTCTTCTCCTCCCGGCCGGAGCACTGGGACGATGCGCCTTCCGAGGGTAGTACGCCCACAGCCGGAAACAATTGACTGACCGCACAAACTGTCCCGTTGATGGGACTGGTCTCAGGCAGCGACCGACCGGACCACCGCCGGGGCGCCGTCCTCGTCAGGCGGAGGGCGGCTCGTCGGCGGCCAGCAGGGTCTGCAGCCGGGGAGTGACCCGCCACTGGTCCACCAGCTCGCGGTACTCCGCGCGCTGCGGGTCGGTGGCCCCGGCGCCGGTACGGCGCGCCCGGATCAGCAGGTTGCGCGGCGTGTGCTGGGAGTCCACGAACTCCACCACCTCGGCCCGATACCCGTGCACCCGCAGCAGCCCGGCCCGCAGGGCGTCGGTGAGCACGTCGGCGAAGCGCTCGCGCAGGATGCCCTGTCGGGTCAGCAGCTCGTACGGGGCCGGGGCGGGGTGGGCGCGTAGCTGCTTTGCCAGGTCGTGGTGGCAGCAGGGCGCGGCGAGCACCCAGCGGGCCTCCCAGCGCACCGCGCGGGCCAGCGCCTCGTCGGTGGCGGTGTCGCAGGCGTGCAGCGCCAACACCAGGTCCGGTGCGGGGTCGACGACGGCGTCGGCGATCGTGCCGGCCACGAAGGTGACCCGATCGGCCCAGCCCAGTCGCTGCGCCAACTCGGTGTTGCGCCGCCGCTGGTCCTCCCGGACGTCCACGCCGATCAACTCGACGTCGAGCCCCCGACCGGAGAGATAGCGGTACGCGGCGAAGGTCAGGTAGGCGTTGCCGCAGCCCAGGTCGACCACCCGCAGAGGGCCGGTCAGCTCGTCGGGCAGGGTTGCGGCCAGGGCTCGCAGGAACGCGTCCACCTGGCGGCGCTTCGCCGCCGAGCCGCCGATCTCGGTGAAGATCTCGTCCCCGGGGTCCAGCAGGTACTCCTTCGCCCGGTCGTTCCCGCCCGGTGTCGCCGCCGGCCGCGCCGTCGCGGCCCGGTGCACCTGCGCTTCGCCCGACTTGGTCACCCGCAGCTGGAGCGTCGCGTCGGCCGTCTCCAGGTGCCAGTTGCCGAATGGCTCGGCCAGCAGTTCGTCGACCGCCGCGGCCGTTTCCGGCCCGGGGGCGACATTGCGGGTGTACGGGCGGGCGCCGTCCGAGGTGGTGATCTGGAGCCGGGGCCCGGCCTTGAGCGTCACCGGCCGCAGCTCGGCCCGGACCACGGTGGGGCGGCGTCCGCGGCGGCGCCCGGCGGCGACCGCCCGGGTCAGCGCGGGGTCGAGTAGCAGCGCCCGGACCTCGGTGAGGGCGGCGTCGAGCGGTTCGGGCATCGTTCCATCTTCCAAAGGTGGGGTGGGAAGGGAACATCCCCCGTACCGCGCGGGGCGGTGCGGGGGATGTCGGGTGTGGCTGTGGGTCAGTCCGCGGTCGCCTCGGCCGGCGTACCCGCGCCGGAACCGCCACCACGGCGACGCCGGCGGCGACGCGGCTTCGACGGCTCACCGTCGGCGCTGGCGGCTGGCTCGGCCGGAGCCACCTCGGTGGAGATCACCGCGGTCGGCTCGCCCGCGACCGCCTCGCCGGCCCGGCGGCGACGCCGGCGGCGCGGGGTACGGGTGCCCTCCTCGTCGGCGGCGGTGTCCGCGGGTGCCTCGGCGGCCGGCGTGCCGGCGTCGGTGCGGTCCCGGCGGTCATCGCCCCGGCCGCGGCGCTCGCCCCGGCCGTCGCTCCTGCCCTCGCCGCGGCTCTCACCGCGTCGGGAGCCCCGGCCACCGCTGTCGCCCCGGCGGGAACGGGTCCCGCCCAGGTCCTCCTCGATCTCGGCCGAGAGCCCGGCCCTGGTCCGCTCCGCGGTGGGCAGGGTGCCGGCAACACTGGTGGAGATGTGCAGGTCGGTGTAGAGGTGCGGAGACGTGTGGTACGTCTCCGGCGGCTCCGGCATCTCCAGACCCAGGGTCTTGTCGATGATCCGCCAGCGCGGCATGTCGTCCCAGTCGACGAAGGTCACCGCGACACCGGTCGCGCCAGCCCGGCCGGTGCGGCCGATCCGGTGGGTGTAGGTGTCCTGGTCTTCCGGGCAGTCGTAGTTGATCACGTGGGTGACGCCGGTGACGTCCAGCCCGCGGGCTGCCACGTCGGTGGCGACCAGGATGTCGATCTTTCCGGCCCGGAACGCCCGCAGCGCCCGCTCGCGGGCACCCTGGCCGAGGTCACCGTGCACCGCGGCGACCGCGAACCCGCGGAAGTCGAGGTCCTCGGCGACCCGGTCGGCGGCCCGCTTGGTGCGGGTGAAGATCATCGTCAGCCCGCGCCCCTCGGCCTGGAGGATCCGGGCCACGATCTCGACCTTGTTCATCGAGTGGGTGCGGTAGACCAGTTGCTGGGTCTGCGGCGACGGGCCGGTCTCGGCGGTGTGGCCGGCGTGGATCGTCATCGGCTGGCGCAGGAAGCGCCGGGACAGGGTGACGATCGGGTCCGGCATGGTGGCCGAGAAGAGCATGGTCTGCCGATCCTCCGGCAGCATCGCCAGGATCTTCTCGACGTCGTCGAGGAAGCCCAGGTCGAGCATCCGGTCGGCCTCGTCGAGCACCAGCGCGTGTACGCGGTCCAGACGCAGGTGCTTCTGCTTGGCCAGGTCGAGCAGCCGGCCGGGGGTGCCGACCAGGACCTCGACGCCCTTGCGCAGCGCGTCGATCTGCGGCTCGTACGCCACGCCGCCATAGATCGGCAGCACCCGGACGCCCCGCGTCCGGCCGGCGGCGGCCAGGTCCTTGGCGACCTGGATGCCCAGCTCACGGGTGGGGACGACGACCAGGGCCTGCGGCACGCCGTCGCTGCCCTCGTTCGGCGCGAAGACCCGCTCCAGCAGCGGTACGCCGAAGCCGAGGGTCTTGCCGGTACCGGTGGGCGCCTGGCCGATCAGGTCGACGCCACGGAGCGCGATCGGGATCGCGTACTCCTGGATGGCGAAGGCGCGGGTGATGCCGGCCGCGGCCAGTGCCTCGACGGTCTCTTCGCGGGCGCCGAGTGCGGCAAAGGTGGGAGCCTCGGGTCGAACCGGGGCGGTGGGGGCCAGTTCCTGGCCGTCCATCAGATCTTGAGTCAGCTCGCTCATATGGATTTGGGGGTGCCCTCTCGTGGGTGCGCCCCATCATGTCCTCAGGGCGCTGTCGGTATGACGCGGGCCACACGGTCGGGGGCAGACTGCCGAGCCGGACCGGGCCGCACGCGCGCCGCGGGCTGAGCTTCGATCAGATCGGCGCCCACGGCAACTGCTCTATGCTACCTGAACAGGCAGGCACCCGTCCCGATTCCCCGTCGGGCACCCGCCACGCGGGGGCATCAGATGTGACCTGCGTCATACGGTGGGTCGATGTCTGGGTCGTACCACGCGCGGGCCACACCACCGGGCCGCGCACGGTAACCTGCGCTCGTGTCCGCGCCGACCACCCCCGGTCCCGCCGTCGCCGACCTGCTGGGCCTGGTCGCCTTCGGTGAGTTGCTCGCCTTCGAACGGATGGCCGGCGACGCCCGGCTCGCGCCCGACCTGCGCCGCCGTGCCGCACTGAGCGAGATGGCCGCGGCCGAGATCGCCAACTACCGCCGGCTCGCCGACCGACTCACCGCGCTGGGCGTGCCGCCCGAGGACGCGATGGCACCCTACGTGCGGCCGTTGCAGGCGTACCACGACTCGACCGAGCCGCGGGACTGGGCGGAGGTGGTGACCAAGGCGTATGTCGGCGACGCCATCACCGACGACTTCGTCCGGGAGATCGCCGACGCGCTGGACGAGCCCGACCGGCAGTTGGTGCTGGATGTGCTGCACGACTCCCGGTACGCGGAGTTCGCCGCCGCCGAGATCCGGGTGGCGGTCGCCGCCGACCCCCGGGTGGCCGACCGGCTCTCCATGTGGGCCCGGCGGCTGGTCGGCGAGGCGCTGTCCCAGGCCGGCCGGGTCGCCGCCGAGCGGGCCGCGCTCACCACGTTGATCGCGCAGGGCGACCGGGTCGACGTGTCGGGGCTGTTCCGGCGGCTCACCGCCGCGCATACCGCTCGGATGGCCGCCGTCGGGCTCAACAACTGACCACCCGGGCCGCCGGGTGCGGTGCCGGCCCGCGGCAGGTGGGCCAGCGCCGACCTGCCGCGACGGCCGGACCGGTCAGCGGACGGTGAAACCGACCGCCCGGGGCGACGCTTCGGCGATCTCGACGTACGCGACCTTCTCGACCGGCACGATGACCCGCCGGCCCTTCTCGTCGGTCAGGGAGAGCGTGCCGCCGTTGCCGGCGAAGGCGTCGGTCACGATCTGCTCGATCTCGGCCGGCGACTGCGCGCTGTCCAGAACCAGCTCGCGCGGCGCGTACTGCACGCCGATCTTGACCTCCACTGTGCCTCCTCAACTGGGGCGAAAGAACCGCCCTGCGAAGGCTATCCGATCACGGGGGCAGTGGTCAGGCTGACTCACCTTGCAGCGGGAAGCTCGCGATGCCCCGCCAGGACAACGCGGCCACCAACGCCTCGGCCTCGGCCTTCGGCACCTGCCGGCCGCCGGCCAGCCAGAACTGCGCCGCCGTCTCGGCCGCACCGACCAGCCCGGAGGCGAGCAGCTCGGCGTGCGCCCGGCTCACCCCGGTGTCGGAGATGATGGTGTCGGTGATCGCGGCGATGCAGCCCTGCTCGACCCGCTCGACGCGTTGCCGCACCGCTGGGTCGTTGCGCAGGTCCGACTCGAAGACGAGCCGGAACGCCTCGCTCTCGTGATCGACGAAGTCGAAGTACGCCCGCACCGACGCGCCGACCCGCTCCTTGTTGTCGTTGGTGCCGCGCATCGCGTCGTGCACCTTGGCGACGATGGCGTCACAGTGCGTGTCCAGCAGAGCCAGGTAGAGATCCATCTTTCCCGGGAAGTGCTGATAGAGCACCGGCTTGGAGACCCCGGCCCGCTCGGCGATGTCGTCCATCGCGGCGGCGTGGTAGCCCTGCGCGACGAAAACCTCCTGCGCCGCCGCCAGCAACTGCTTGCGGCGCGCGGAACGAGGCAGGCGGGTGGGCCTGCCGGCGGTCTGCGCACCGTTGCCCGCAGCGGTCATGGGTTCCTCCGAGTTCTGCGTACGAGCCGGCATTTTCCCCCCAGACCGGGCGAAGCCCGTGACCCGCGTCGTGGAAATGGCCCGCCGCTGTAACTTATCGCCACTGTCACCACACGGTAGCCTCAGCGAGGGCGACCAAGGAGCGCGCGGTGAGTGAAACAGGGCAACCCGGAGTCCCCACCCCGGGAGAGCACGGCGACGGAGCGGGTCAGCACGACGACCCGGGCCGTCCCGTCAGCGGGTGGGCGCCCTCGGTGGGCGGATGGTCCCGCGCTGCCGAGCACGAGGGTGCCCAGGAGCAGACACCGCGTTGGCAGCCCGACCCCGCGTCCGGTTGGCGCACCTCTTCCTCGCGACACGGCGACCTGCCGCCACCTGTGTCCGGGCTGCCCGACGACCTCCAGCCGCCGGCCCGGGTCAACGGCCACCACGCCAACGGCGTCCGCCACGCAGGCACCGAGGCCAATGGCGTCCGCCACCCTGGCGCCGAGCCCTCGGCGGGCCGGCCCGCGCCGGTGAGCGCGCCGCCCGGGTTGACCGCCGAGGACCGGCCCGACCAGGCCGGCGACCGGCTGGTGGTGCCCGCCCAGCGCCCCGCACCGCCGCCGGAGCAGGGGACCGGCGAGCCCGACACCGGCCCCGCCCCGCACTCCACTGCGGACCCGGCCCGCGGCCACAGCGCCCGCTGGGCCGAGCCCGGTCTGCCGACCTCGGCGCCGCCGGACGTCCAGGTGCCGCCCGTCGGCACCGCCGCCTCGGGCTTCGAGGTCCCGCCCGGCTTCCACGCGCCCACCGCCGAGCGGCTGGCCACCGACGAACCGCCGGCCGCGCCGCGCGGCTGGCGGGATCCGCTCACCCCGGACGCGTCGGCTGAGCCGGGACGCACCCCGGACGGGGCCGGGCACGCCGAGGACTCCGATCCGGGTCGCGCCGCCAGGGGCGACCGCGGCGGGGACGTGCCCCGGGCCGGTGAGCCTCCGACCATCGAGCCGGACTGGTCCGGGCCGAGCTGGAACCGCCCGAGCTGGGGCAGCGGCTGGGCCCCGCCCTGGTCGCGGCAGGATGGCGAGCCGGTTGGCCGCCCGGCCCGGGACGAGCCCGCGCCGGGCTTGGTCGCCGAGCCCAACCGGCCGTACGAGCCGGCGCGCGTGGAGTCACCCCGCCCCTACGAGCCCGTACGCGTCGACCCGCCGCGCGGGCGCGACATCGCCCGAGACGAACCTGAGCCCGAGGCGTCGCCGGAGCGGGTCGCCAAGCGCGGCCCGGCCGATCGCCCCTCCTGGGCGGGCGGACGCCCTGCGACGAGCCCTACCAGCCCAGCCCCGAATTCGTCGTCCGAGGCCGGCCCGGCGGACCGGCCTTCCTGGGCGGGCGGGCCGGCAGCCGAGCCGACCAGCGCGCCGCCGACGGACCGCCCATCCTGGGCCGGTTCGGCGCCGACCGCTGTCCCGCCGGCCGATCGGTCGCTCCGGGCCGGCGGCGCGGACCCGACACCGACCAGCGGGCCACCGGTGCCGCGCGCTGCGCCGCCCGCCACCGATCGCCCCTCCTGGGCCGGCGGCCCCACGCCGATCAGTGGCCCACCGGCCGATCGCGCCTCCTGGGCGGGCGGGTCCGCTCCGATCAGTGGCCCACCGGCCGATCGCGCCTCCTGGGCGGGCGGGTCCGCTCCGACCAGTGGCCCACCGGCCGATCGCCCCTCCTGGGCCGGCGGGTCCGCTCCGACCAGCGGCCCACCGGCCGAGCGGCCCTCCCGGGCCGATTCCGCGCCGAGTAGTGCCGCACGCGCCGATCGGGCGTCCTGGGCCGGCGGCCCGGACCCGGCGCCCACCAGCGGCGCGCCGTCCCCGCCGTCCTGGGCCGGTCCGGCCCCGACCAGTGCCCCGCCGCCCGGCCGGCCGTCCTGGGCCGGCGGTTCGGACCCGGCGCCGGCCAGCGCCCGGCCGTCGCGCCCGTCCTTGGCTGGTGAATCAGCCCCGACTGGCGGGTCGGCCCCGGCCAGTGGCCCGCCAGCCCGGGCCGGCGACCCTGCGCCCACCAGTGCGCCCCCTGTCCAGCGGCCGTCCTGGGCCGACCCCGCGCCGACCGAAGCACCGCCACCGGCGCCGCCCGAGGCGCCGGCCGGACCACCTCCGGTGCTGGCCGACGCGCCACCGGCCCCGGCCGGACCGGCGCTGCTGAGGGAGCGGCCCTCCTGGGCCGGCGGGTCGCCGACGACCCCGACGACCCCGACCCCGACGACCCCGATGCGGGCCGAGCGACCCGACTGGTCCGAGGGACGCATTCCGGCTGGCACCCCGACCGAGCGCCCTTCCTGGCCGGTCAGTCGGTCGGCGAGCACGCCCCGCGCGAGCGGCGCGGATGAGCCGTCCGGCCCGCTCCGGCCCGAAGCCCGGCCGGCCGCACCGTTCCGGCTCCGGTCGGAGACTCCCGAGCCGCCCCTGCCGTCCCCGGTCGAGCCGTCCCGCTCAGCTCCCTCGGCGACCGGCACGTCACCAGCAGCCATCCCGCCGACCTCGACCGGTGTCGCCCCTGCCACGAGCGGGCCCGGGCGCCGCGACCGGACCTCACCCGCGCCCGCCCCGACGAGCGCCCCTCCCTACGCGGCTCGCCGATCCGCCCCCGACCCGGCGTCGCCGACCGAACCGGCCGACGACGGTCGGTCGTCGGACCCGACGTTGGCGGTGCTGCCGCAGCGCGTCCCTGCGGAACCGGACGTGCCCGTCGTGCCGGAGCCGCCAGCCGTGGAGCCACCCGCAGAAACCCCTGAGCTCGCCCGCATCGCCACCCACCTGCGCCGCGACGACGAACCCGCACCGCTGCGGGAGCGCCCCGAGGGGTTCGACGTCAACGCCATCCTGGACGCCGTTCGGGAAGTTGCCGGCGTACGCGACGCCGCGCTGCGCCGTACCCCGGCCGGCGCGCACAGTCTCCGGCTGGACCTGTCCGACGGCGCCGACCCGGCCGACGTGAGCCGACAGGTGGCCCGGCTGCTTCAGGAGCGGATGGGGCTGGCCGCCGCACCGCAGAACCTGCCCGGCCCGCCGACCACGCCGGTCCCGCCGGTCCGCCGTCGGGCTGTCGAGCCCCGGGCCGCCGAGCGGCGTGCCCCGGAGCCCCGGAGCGCCGACCCCCGGAGTGCCGAGCCGCGCGACGCCGGTGCGGAACTCCGTACCGGCGAGGTGCTGCCCACCGGGTCGCCCACGGTCGGTCGGCCGTCGGGTGGTCGGGTCGAGGCCACGCCCGTAGGCCCTGAGCAGGAGGTCGGGGCGGACGGCTCGCGTCGCCGCCGGCCGAGCGCCCCGCACCGGGGTCGCGCCACGGTGGAGGAGCCGGGCTCGGTCTCGGCCGCGCCCGCTGGCGCGGCAACCGGCAGTCCGGCGACGGCCGGTACGTCGTACTCCGGTGGTCAGGTGACCACGACGGAGTCGGCACCGTCCCGACCGCTGGACACCGGCGGCGCGCCGGGGCCGCGGGTGGTGATCGACCATGTCCAGGTCAGCACCTTCGGCCTGGACGCGAACGTGGAGGTCCGGCTGCTGGCCGGCGGCGAGAGTGCCGCCGGGTACGCCACCGGGCCGGCGGTCGACGGCTACGTGCTGCGGCTCTGCGCGGTCGCGGCGGCCGCGGCCGTGGACGAGTTGCTGCGCGGCGCCGAGAACGCCGAGCGGGGGCGCTGCTTCGTCGAGCACGCGGCGGTGGTGCCGCTCGGCAACTGCGAGGTGGCCACCGTGGTGGTGCTGCTGGTCTGTGACGGCTGGGTCGAGCAGCTCGCCGGCTCGGCCCTGGTCGCCGGTGACCCGCGCCAGGCGGTGGTCCGTGCGACGCTGGCGGCGGTCAACCGAAGGCTGGAAGCGCTGCTGTCCTGAGTGGTCCAGGGCAGACTGGAGCGATGAAGCGCGCCACCCTCTGGCCGGACCATCTCCTTCCCGAGGACCGGGTCCCGCCGCCGTGGCCGGGTCGGGAGGTCCGCCTCGACGGCGTGGTCACGTACGTGCGGGACACCCCGGCCACCGCCATCGGCGCGGAGCCGGCGCTGTATGTGCACGGGCTGGGCGGCTCGTCGCAGAACTGGACCGACCTGGCCGGGCTGCTCGCCGACCGGCTGGACGGCCAGGCCATCGACCTGCCCGGGTTCGGCCGCAGCGAGCCGGGCCGCCGCTACACCATTCCGGCCTTCGCCGATCTGGTGGTCCGCTGGATCGAGCACTCCGGTCGAGGGCCGGTGCACCTGTTCGGCAACTCCCTGGGCGGTGCGGTCGCGGTCCAGGTGGCCGGGCTCCGGCCCGACCTGGTCCGTACCCTCACCCTGATCTCTCCTGCGCTGCCGTTCCTGGATTTCCGTCGTTCGTTGCAGGGGCGGATGCTGCCGGTGCTGGCCATCCCCGGGGGTGAACGGTTGGTCGCCTGGCGGCTCACCCAGCTCGCCCCCGAGGTCATGGCTGAGCAGGTCCTGGAGGCCTGCGTCGCCGACCTCAGCCGGATCTGCGAGCAGCGTCGTGCCGAGGCGCTGGAGGAGATCCTGGTGCGCTACGAGGCGGAGCACTACGCGTCTGCGTACGTCCGGACGTTCCGCGGGTTGGTCTCCAGCTTCCTGCGGTCGTACCTGCCGGGGCCGGGCTCGCTGTGGCGGCTCGCCGCGGCGGTGCGCGCGCCGACCCTGGTGGTGGGCGGCCGGCAGGACCGGCTGGTCGACGTGCGGGTCGCGCCGCAGACCGCCCGGACCATCCCGGACAGCCGGCTGCTGATGCTCGACGGCGTCGGCCACGTGGCGCAACTGGAGGTACCTCGACTGGTGGCCCGGGCGGTTGTCGGCCTGCTCGCCGAAACGGAGGAGACCGCCCGGCGGCCTGATCTGGCAGGCTGAACCGGGTGCCCACCCCCGCCCGCCGCCCCGGTCACCGTCAGCGGCGATTCGCGTTGATCGCCCAACTGGTGGCCGTGGTGCTGGCCGTCGGCGCGGCGGTTTCCGTGATCGCCGAAGGGCCGGGCGGGCACCCCGGCGCCGAGCGGCTGGCCGCTGAGGAGATCCGCACACCGTCGCCGGCCGCACCGCCTCCCCTGCTGGCGGCGCCGCTGCGGCCGTCGGCCGACCCGTCGCCTGCCGCGCCGCCGAGCCCGTCCCCGGTGCTGCGGCTGTCCGGGGCGGTGCCGACCGCCGGCACCGGCCGGTTCGGTTACGACGACCGCGCCGGCCCGGTGCTGGGCCGCGCGGGCGAGCTGCGGCGCTATCGGGTGGCGGTCGAGTCCGGCAGTGGCGAGGACGCCGCCGCGTTCGGGGAGGCGGTCCAGACCGCGCTCGCCGGGCCGGGCAGTTGGGTCGACAGCGGCCGGCTGCGGTTGCAGCAGGTGCCCGAGGGCTCGCCCCGGGACTTCACCGTCTACCTGGCCACGGCCCGTACGGCGGGCCGGATGTGCGCCGACGGTGGGGTGGACATCCGGGTCGGCGGCCGGCCGTACACGTCCTGCCGGACGCCGGGCAGGGTGATCATCAATCTGGATCGGTGGCGGCTGTCCGTGCCGCACTACGTCCAGGCCGGTGTGCCGCTGTCGGTCTACCGGACGTACGTGGTCAATCACGAGGTTGGCCACCAGTTGGGGCACCGGCACGAGCGCTGCCCAGGCTCCGGTCGGCCAGCGCCGGTGATGATGCAGCAGACCCTCTTCCTGCACGGGTGCCGGGTGAATCCGTGGCCGTACCTGGACGGTCGCCGCTACGCCGGTCCTCCGCTCTGAGCGCCTCCACGGCACCCAATCGACGCCTTTATAAGGCGTCTTGCGTTATTAGCGGTGAAAGCGGAGAAATGCCCGATTAATCTGGCAGGCTGGACGTCATGACGCCGTCGTCCCCTTACGGCCCGCCCGAATCGCCCGGCCGACCCGCATACCGGGCGTCGGACGCGCGGCCTGCACTGTTCCGGATGCGCCGGCGACGCCGCCGCAGTCTGCTGCTCGGTCTGGTGGTCGTGCTCGCCGTCGGCGCCGGAGTGACGCTGACGTGGGGCGGCGAACCGCCAGCCGAGGCGCCCGCGGCCACCCAGGGCCGGGTGGGTCACGGCGGGGGAGTGGGCGCGCACCCGGCGCCCACCAGTTACCCGTCGGTCGGCGCGGGACGGTTCACCGCGGCCGACGGTGAGACCCCGGTGCACGGCGAGGACGGGCCGCTGCGCCGTTACCGGGTCGTGGTCGAGCACGGCACCGGCCAGGACGCCGACGCCTTCGCCGGCACGGTGGACGAGGCGCTGACCGACCCGCGCAGCTGGATCGCCTCCGGTGAGCTGCGCGTGCAGCGGGTGGCCGATGCGGGGGCCGCCGACTTCACGATCTACCTGGCCACCCCGGTCACCTCCGAGCGGATGTGCGCCGAGGGCGGGCTGACCACCGAGCGGTACACCTCCTGCCGGCTCCCCGGCCAGGTCATCATCAATCTGGCCCGCTGGATGGAGGCGGTCCCCGACTACGGCGCGCCGCTGGAGACGTACCGCACCTACGTGATCAACCACGAGGTGGGCCACGAGTTCGGTGAGGAGCACGAGGGCTGCCCGGGCCCGGGCCAGCCGGCGCCGGTGATGCAGCAGCAGACGTACGGCCTGGAGGGCTGCGTCGCCAACGCCTGGCCCTACCTCGACGGCCGTCGGTACGCGGGGGACCTCGTCCCCTGATCGATGGGTCCGTCGGTTATTCCCCTCCCGCATTGCGGGCCACGTGTCCTCCCTCATGGCCGAGCGGTGCCCCGGCGAGCAACAATGGCGCGGTTCACACCGCCGATCCCGGGGAGTCCACCGTGTCGTTGCCCCCGCTCGTCGAGCCCGCCGCCGAGCTGACCGTTGACGAGATCCGCCGCTACTCCCGCCACCTGATCATTCCGGACGTCGGGGTGACCGGGCAGAAGCGGTTGAAGAACGCCCGGGTGCTCTGTGTCGGCGCCGGTGGCCTCGGCTCGCCCGCCCTGATGTATCTCGCCGCGGCCGGGGTCGGCACGCTCGGCATCATCGACTTCGACACCGTCGACGAGTCCAACCTCCAGCGCCAGATCATCCACGGCGTGTCCGACGTCGGCCGGTCCAAGGCCGAGTCCGCCGCCGCCTCGATCCGCGAGATCAACCCGCTGGTCAACGTGGAGATCCACAACACCGCGCTGGACCGGGAGAACGTCCGTGAGATCTTCGCCCAGTACGACCTGATCGTCGACGGCACCGACAACTTCGCCACCCGGTACATGGTCAACGACGCGGCGGTGCTGCTCGGCAAGCCGTACGTCTGGGGCTCGATCTACCGCTTCGACGGCCAGGCATCGGTGTTCTGGGCCGAGCACGGCCCCTGCTACCGGTGCCTCTACCCGGAGCCGCCGCCGCCCGGCATGGTCCCGTCCTGCGCCGAGGGCGGCGTGCTCGGTGTGCTCTGCGCGTCGATCGGCTCGATCCAGGTGAACGAGGCGATCAAGCTGCTCACCGGCATCGGTGAGCCGCTGGTCGGCCGGCTGATGGTCTACGACGCCCTGGAGATGGAGTACCGCAAGATCAAGGTTCGCAAGGACCCGAACTGCGCACTCTGCGGCGAGAACCCGACGGTCACCGACCTGTTGGAGGACTACGAGGACTTCTGCGGCGCGGTCTCCGACGAGGCCCAGGAGGCGGTGGTCGACTCGACCATCACCGCGTTGGAGCTCAAGGAGTGGCAGGACGCCGACAAGGACATCTTCCTGGTCGACGTCCGGGAGCCGGCCGAGTACGAGATCGTCCGGATCCCCGGCGCCACCCTGATCCCCAAGGGCGACATCATCTCGGGCGAGGCGCTGGCCCAGCTGCCGCAGGACCGGCAGATCGTGCTGCACTGCAAGTCCGGTGTCCGCTCCGCGGAGGCGCTCGCCGCGCTCAAGGCGGCCGGGTTCCGCGACGCCGTGCACGTGCAGGGCGGCGTGCTCTCCTGGATCAAGCAGATCGACCCCTCGCTGCCCGCGTACTGACCGGCCGGCCGGGGCGGCGCACACCGCCGCCCCGGCTCCGGCGTGGCCCGGCCGACGCCGTCCGCCGGCGAATCGACGCAAGTGACCCCGAGCAGCCCTCCGAGCGGAGCGACGCAGCCATTCCCGGCTGGCCGATTCCCCGAGGCGGAATCGTGTCTGCGCAGGTAGCGTCTCCGCCGTGGTCGACTTGGAAGCCGCGATCGGGTTCGTCGTGGCGCACGGAGATGCGGTCGAACGTGCCCGCCTCTCCTGGCTGCTCAACGGCACGCCGGTGCCCGCCGAGCTGCTGGAGACGGTCGAGGTCGCCCCGGCTCCCGACGGCGGCTGGCCGGCGACCTGGGGCGGCGAGATGGCCTCGATCGACGCCACCTGCTTCCGGCTCGCCGAGCTGGACGACCTGGGGGCGCTCGGCCGTCCCGCCGCGCGCCGGGCGCTGGACTGGCTGGCGTCCCGGCAGCAGCCCGACGGGGGCTGGGAGGAGGACCCCTCGCTTGCCGGGTCGGCTCCGGAGTGGGCCCGCCCCGGCGACCCGGAGGCGGGGCTCTTCCTCACCGCCAACGCCGGCTTCTGGCTCACCGTCGCCGGCCTGGACGCCCGTGCCGCCGGTCCGCTCGATCACCGGGTCGGCGGGGCGTACGCCGGGGTGGTGCAGGGGGCGGCCCAGTCGATCGCCAAGCGGCTGCGCCCCGACGGCAGTTGGCCGTCCTTCCTGGCCGCCGGTTGGCTGAGCGCGGCGGTGCTGCACCGGCAGGACATGTTCCAGGAGTCGGCGCGGATCCAGGTGGTGCTCGCCGAACGGATGCCCGGGATGTCACCGGGGGACGTGGCCTGGCTGGCGGCCACGCTGCGCCGGGTGGGCATCGACCCGCAGGACTGGATCATGGTGCGGGCGCTTCGCCGGCTGGCAGAGACCCAGCGCAGCGACGGCGGCTGGGAGAGCGACGACGGGCACCAGTTCGACGTGCACTCGACCCTCTCCGCCATCCGGGCCTGCCGGCCGGCGCCGGCCGGCTGAGGCGCGGCCCGTACCGCTAGCGCAGGTGCCCGTCCCCGGTGACCACGTACTTGGTGCTGGTCAGCTCGGGCAGGCCCATCGGGCCGCGGGCGTGCAGCTTCTGCGTGGAGATGCCGATCTCCGCGCCGAAGCCGAACTCGCCGCCGTCGGTGAACCGCGTCGAGGCGTTCACCATGACCGCCGCCGCGTCCACCCGGGCGACGAACTCGCGGGCGGCGCTCGCCGAGTCGGTGAGGATCGCCTCGGTGTGCCCGGTGCCGTAGCGCCGGATGTGCGCGACCGCCGCGTCCAGCGAGTCGACCACCGCGACGGAGATGTCCGCGGAGAGGTACTCGGTGGCGTAGTCCTCCTCGGTGGCCGGGACCACGGCGGCGGAGTGTCCCGCGACCTCGGGCGAACCGTGCACGGTCACGCCGGCCTCGGCGAACGCCGCCAGCATCGGCGGCAGGAACGCGTCCGCGACGTCCGCGTGCACCAGCAGCGACTCGGCGGTGTTGCAGGTGGACAGCCGCTGGGTCTTGGCGTTCAGCGTCACCGCGACGGCCTTCGCCACGTCGGCGGCGGCGTCCACGTAGACGTGGCAGTTGCCCACCCCGGTCTCGATCACCGGCACGGTCGACTCCTCGACCACGGTGCGGATCAGTGACGCGCCGCCGCGCGGGATGAGCACGTCGACCAGCCCTCGGGCGCGCATCAGCTCCTTGACCGACTCGCGGGAGCTGGCGTCGAGCAGCTGCACCGCGTCGGCCGGCAGCCCCGCCCCGGCGACCGCGTCGCGCAGCACCGCGACCAGCGCCGCGTTGGAGTGCGCGGCCGAGGACGACCCGCGCAGCAGCGCCGCGTTGCCGGACTTGAGGCAGATCCCGGCCGCGTCCACGGTCACGTTGGGACGCGCCTCGTAGATGATGCCGACCACCCCGAACGGCACCCGGATCTGGCGCAGTTCCAGGCCGTTGGGCAGGGTCGAGCCGCGGACCACCTCGCCGACCGGGTCGGGTAGCGCGGCCATCTGACGCAGCGCGTCGGCGATGCCGGCCACGCGGCCCGCGTCGAGGGCGAGCCGGTCCAGCACGGCCGCAGTCAGCCCGGCATCCCGGCCGGCCGCCAGGTCCGTCTCGTTGGCGGCGAGGATCTCCGGGGTACGCGCCACCAGGGCGTCGGCCATCGCGGCCAGCGCGGCGTCCTTGGCGGTACGCGTCGCCACGGCCAGTTCCGCGGCGGCGTCCCGCGCCCGTCGGGCCTGCTCGACGACGCTCATCCTGCACTCCTCACGTGATGACAAGCTGCTCACAGCAGTACGAGGTCGTCGCGGTGGACGACCTCCCGTTCGTACGCCGGGCCGAGCGCCGCGGCGAGTTCGGAGGTGGAGCGACCGAGCAGCCCGGGCAGCTCCACCGCGTCGTAGTTGACCAGCCCTCGGGCGACCGGCGCGCCGGCGGTGTCCACCAGGTCGACCGGGTCGCCGGCGGTGAACGTCCCGTCCACGGCGGTGATGCCGGCCGGCAGCAGCGACTTGCGCCGCCCGACGACGGCGGCCACCGCGCCCGGGTCGAGGTGCAGCCGCCCCCGTGGTGAGGTGGCGTGGGCGAGCCAGAACAGCCGGGCCGCCGGGCGCTGCCGCTGCGGGTGGAACAGCGTGCCGACCGGCTCGCCGGCCAGCGCCGGGGCGGCCAGGTCGGCGGCGGTGAGCACCACCGGGATGCCGAAGCCGGTGGCGATCCGGGCGGCCTCGACCTTGGTCACCATGCCGCCGGTGCCGACCCCGGAGCGGCCGGCTTTGCCGATGGCGACCCCGGCGAGGTCGGCCTCGTCGCGGACCTCCGCGATCCGCGTCGAGTGCGGGCGGGCCGGATCGCCGGTCCAGAGTGCGTCCACGTCGGAGAGGAGCAGCAGCAGATCGGCGTGCACCAGCGCGGCCACCAGGGCGGCCAGCCGGTCGTTGTCACCGAACCGGATCTCGTCGGTGGCCACCGTGTCGTTCTCGTTGACGATCGGCACCGCGCGCAGGTCGAGCAGCTTGCGCAGGGTGCGGTACGCGTTGCGGTAGTGCGCCCGTCGGGTGACGTCGTCGACGGTGAGCAGCACCTGGCCGACGGTCAGCCGGTGCCGGGCGAAGCTGGCCGCGTACCGGCCGATCAGCAGGCCCTGCCCGACGCTGGCGGCGGCCTGCTGGGTGGCCAGGTCGCGCGGGCGTCGGGCCAGCCCGAGCGGGGACAGGCCGGCGGCGATGGCGCCCGAGGAGACCAGCACCACCTCGCGCCCCTCGGCGGCGAGCCTGCCGAGAGCGTCGACCAGCGCGTCGACCCGCTCGTCGGCCAGCCCGCCGCTGGCGGTGGTCAACGAGGAGGATCCGATCTTGACGACGACCCGTCGGGCCGCCGTGACTGCGTCGCGCACCCGCCCATTCTGCGTGGTCGGTGCGGCGCGGCCCGGTCGCGTTCCCATATCGTGGCGGACTGTGACTCCGGACGAGTACGTCGAGGCGGTGCTGGACCTGGTCGAGCGGATCCCGCCCGGGCGGGTGATGTCGTACGGCGCGGTGGCCGACGCGCTCGCCGAGCGCTCCGGCCGTGCGTCGGCCCGGCTGGTGGGCAGCATCATGGCCCGGCACGGCGGCTCGGTGCCCTGGCACCGGGTGGTCACCTCCGCCGGTCGGCTGCCCCCGGGGCACGAGCGGGAGGCGCGGGCCCGGCTGCGCGCCGAGGGGGCGCCGCTGCGCGGCGAGGGCGTGGACATCCGGGCCGCGGGTTGGTCGCCGGATGAGGGGATGTGACCGGCGCCATAACGTGAGTAACATTCGGCCCCATGAACCCGCCGCCGGGTGACGCCGGCTCGCCCGCCGCCGGTCCGCTGCCCCGGTCGGTGCACGCCGGGTACTCGCTCGGCTCACTGGCCACCGGCGCGTTCGGCACGGTGCCCGGTCTGCTGCTGCTGCCGTACCTGACCGACACGCTGGGCGTCGCCGCCGGGGTGGCCGCCCTTCTGGTGCTGCTGCCCAAGGCATGGGACGTGCTGGTCAACCCGGTCGCCGGGCGAATCTCCGACCGCACCCGGTCGCGCTGGGGTGCCCGCCGGCCGTACCTGCTCGTCGCCGGCCTCGCCCTCGCCGTGCTCTTCGCGGCCATCTTCGCCGCGCCGTTCGGCAACGGCCCGGCCGCCCCGGCGTACGTGGCTCTCGCCTTCCTCGCCACCGCCACCGCGTTCGCCTTCTTCCAGGTGCCGTACGTGGCGATGCCGGCGGAGCTGACCGACGACTACGCCGAACGTACCCGGCTGATGACCTGGCGGATCGCCGTGCTGGCACTGGCCATCCTGGTCTCCGGCGCGGTCGCCCCGCTGGTGGTGACCGCGAGCGGTGACGGCCTGCCCGGGCACCGGTGGATGGGCCTGTTCGTGGCGGTGCTGATCGCCCTCGGCGCCGTCGGCGCGTTCTTCGGCACCCGGTCCGCGCCGACCGGCACGGTGGGCGGCAGCGAGCCGACGCTGCGCGCCCAGCTCGCTGTGGCCGGTGCCAACCGGCCGTTCCGGGCGCTGCTGATCTGCTTCGTGGTGCAGTCCGCCGGGGTGGCGACCATTCTGGCCGGGGTCAACTACTTCGCCGGGCAGATCCTGCGCGACGAGCAGAGCGGCCCGACCCTGCTCTTCGTCTGCTTCGTCGGGCCGGCGCTGCTGGTGATGCCGCTCTGGACCCGGGTGGGCGCCCGGCTGGGTAAGCGAGCCGCCCTGGTCGCCGCCGCACTGATCCTCGCCGCCGGGGCACTCGCCCTGGTCGCCGCGCCGGCGCTGCCGCCGGTCGCGGTCTATCTCCTGGTCGCGGTGATCGGCGTCGGCTACGCCGGTCAGCAGGTGTTCGCGCTGGCCATGTTGCCGGACTGCATCGCGTACGACACGGCGCGCACCGGCCGGCGGCAGGCCGGCGTCTTCACCGGCCTCTGGACCGCCGGAGAGACCTTTGGTCTGGCCCTCGGCCCGGGCATCTACGGCCTGGTGCTCCAGTTCTCCGGCTACGTCTCCTCCGACACCGGCACGGCGGCTGCCCAGTCTGACACCGCCCGCCTCGGCGTCCTGCTCGGCTTCACCGTCCTGCCCGCCCTGCTGGTAGGTCTCCCCGTCCTCCTCCTGCGCCGCTACACCCTCACCCCCGCCCTCCTCGCCGCAGCCACGCACAACCGGCGCGTCGATCATGGGGTTGTGGTGGGGGACGAAAGCCATTGACTGTCACGAGAAGGGCACCACAGGTCCATGATCGACGAGAACAGGGTGTGGGCCGGGGCGCTGTCCCGGGACGGGGTGGCGGCGGACGTCGCGTTGGCCGAGGTTCGGGAGCTGCGCGCGGGCGATCGGCCGACCCACGGCGGGCGGCTGTTCGCGTACGTCTACGACCCGGCGGTGCCGGGGCTGGACGACCTCGCCGCCGCCGCACACCGGGAGAGCGCGCACGTCAACGGGCTGGACCCGACCGCGTTCCCGTCCCTGCTGGCGATGGAGAACGCGCTGGTCGGCGCGGCCGGCCGGGTGCTCGGCGGTGGGCCGGGCACGACCGCCCCGGACGTGGTCGGCAGTGTCACCAGTGGCGGCACCGAGTCACTGATCCTCGCGGTCAAGGCGGCCCGGGACGCCCACCCCGAGCTGGCCGCACCTCGGATCGTGGTGCCGGCGAGCGCGCACGCGGCGTTCGCCAAGGCGGCGCACTACCTGCGGGTGGCGCTGGACGTGGTGCCGGTCTCCCTGGACACGCTGCGCCCCGACCCGGCCGCGATGGCCGCCGCGATCCGCCCGGAGACGGTGCTGGTGGCCTGCTCCGCGCCGTCGTACGCGCACGGCGTGGTGGACCCGGTCGCGGAGATCGCGGCGGCGGCGGCCGAGGCCGGGGTGCGCTGCCACGTGGACGCCTGCTTCGGCGGCTGGACCCTGCCGTACCTGCGCCGCCTCGGTGCCCCGGTGCCGGCGTTCGACTTCGCGGTACCCGGGGTCACCTCCATCTCGGTCGACCTGCACAAGTACGCGTACGCGCCGAAGGGGGTGTCCGTGCTGCTGCACCGCGACGCCGCGCTGCGCGCCCCGCAGTACTTCGCCTACGCGGACTGGCCCGGCTACACGATGATCAACCCGGTGATCGCCTCCACCCGCTCGGGCGGGCCGATCGCCGCCGCGTACGCGACCCTGCGGCACCTCGGCGACGCCGGGTACCTGGCGCTGGCCGAGCGCACCCGGGAAGCGGTGGCCGGGCTGGCCGCCGCCGTGCGCGGGGTCGACGGGCTGCGGCTGATGGCCGAGCCGGAGTCCACCGTGGTCTGCTTCACCGCCACCGAGGGCGGCCCCGACCTGTTCGTCCTCGTCGACGAGTTGACCGCGCGCGGCTGGCACACCCAGCCGCAGTTGTCGTACGCCGGCCTGCCGGCCAGTGTGCACCTCACGGTGACCGCCGCGGTGGCGCCCCGGGTGGCCGAGTTCGGGCCGGACCTGGCCGACGCGGTGGCGGCTGCCCGGACGGCCGGCCCGGTCCGGCTGCCTGCGGAGTTGAGCGCCGTGGTCGGCGCCCTCACGCCGGACGCGTTGACCCCGGAGCTGGTCGTCGGCCTGGCAGCCGGGCTGGGTCTGGGGGCCGAGCCGGGTCCGGACGGCGACTCGGGCGTCGGGCCGCTGCCCGAGCGGATGGCGCTGGTGAACACGCTGCTCGACGCCGCGCCGCCGGCGCTGCGCGAGCGGCTGCTGGTCGAGTTCGTCGGCCTGCTGCAACGCCCGAGCTGGTGACGGGAGCGACGGCCGTGCCGCACGCCACCCGGCGTGCGGCACGGCCGTCGCGAACCCGTCGAGCGCTTCACCGATAGGCGATCCGGACCACGTTGTCGGCGTCGTGGGTGTCCAGCAGGAAGTTGAACCCGCTGTCCATCGGCCGGGCGTCCACCTCGGCGGTTCCCGTGCCCACCGTGACGCCCTGGCCGGCTCGGAAACTCAGCGTGAGCGTCATCTCGGCCCCTGCCTCCAGCCTGCCCAGGTCGCAGGTCACCGGCTCCTGGGTCGTCTGCGGCTCGTTGCGGCACGGGGCCCAGCCGTCGACGTCCGGGCGCACGACTGGGGGCACGTTCAGCCGCAGCGACACGTACTGGACCGGCCCGGCGCCCCGGTTGCGGATCCGTACCGTCGTCGTACCCGTGTGGGAACCGTCCGACGCGGTGCCGAGCACCAGATCGGTGGCGGTCACGGCGAGATCCGCCGAGTGCGGGTTCGGGCCGAAGCTGGTCGGGCCGGAGACCTGGGCGAAGGCCTCACCCTGCCAGCGGTAGCCACGCCACTGCCGCTGTGACCACTCGCCGGGCCAGCCGCCTCCGGGCGCGATGTCGCCGACCTGCACCCGTACCGTGCCGTCGTCGACGACGTCGAGCGCGAACAGCCATTGCGGCTTGTCCTTGGTCGTCGCCACCACCCGACCCAGCGTGACGGGCCGGCCGGTGCCATCCCGGTCGAAGACGACCACCTGCTGCGGACCGCCGGTGCCGAGCACGCACTGCACCAGCGCCACCGTCTCCACCGCGCCGTCCCCGTCGACGTCGCCGTGGTCGAGCGCCTGGAGCCAGTTCGCGCCCTCCCGGGCGTCGGCGGTGAGCCGTACGCCCGACGTCGGGCAGCCGCGTCCGGCCCGCCACGCCGGCAGGGTCACCGGCGCGCCCAGGAGCTGCGACCGGCTGAGCCGGCCGTCGGGTCCGGGCGAGGTCGGGCTGGCGCTGGTCGCGGAAGGGCTGGCGGTCGGGCTGGGTGGGGCGCTCGACGGCGACACCGGCGCGCTTGGCGTGGGCTCGACCGGACCCGGGCGGAGCTCCGGGTCGTTCATCGCCGCGTACCCGACGGCCGACCCGCTGAACAGCGCGAGCACCACGGTGGTGGTCGCCGCCAACCGGCGACGGCCGCGCCCTCGTGCCGCCCGCCGGACGGCGGCGGGTCCGGGCACCTCGACCTCGGCCAGCACGGTACGGCGGTAGTGGGCGAACTCCTCGGCGAGGCCGAGGGTCTCCTGCTCAGACATCCCGCACCTCCTCGTTGGTGTCGCGTAGGTGTGTCGCGAGGGCAGCCCGCCCCCGGTGCAGCCAGGACTTGACCGTCCCCTCGGCGACCCGTTCCTGGGCGGCGATCTCGGCGATCGACAGGTCGGCGAGGTAGTGCAGTACGACGGCCCGCCGCTGCTTCGGGGGCAACTGCGCCAGCGCAGCGTCGACGGCGACCCGGTCGGGGCTCGGCCCCGCTACGTGCGTCTCCCGCTGCCGCAGCAGCCACGCCTGGGCGGTGCGCAGCCGCCGCCAGCGGTTGTGGGCGAGGTTCCAGGCGACCCGGCGCACCCAGGCCAGCGGGTCCTCGTACCGGGCCAGCCGGTCCCACCGGGTGTACGCCCGGCAGAACGCCTCCTGAACCAGGTCCTGCGCCTGCCCGCGGTCGCCGGTGTACGCGGTGAGCTGCACCACCAGCCCGCGGAAGTGGGCGTGATAGAAGTCGTCGAAGACCAGCTCGGCCGGTGGGGGGACTGTGGTTCCCGGTGGCTCGGGTGGGGGTCCACCCACCCGTACGTCTCTCGTCACAAGCACTCGTCCTCCCCGTGGTGGCCGCAGGCGGTGAGTCCGCCAGCACCGGTCACACAACCGGACGCGTCGGCCGGTTGCGCACGACGGCGGAGGTTCTATGTCGGGTGCGGGACATCCGGGCCCGGCCGTTCTCGGCGCCGTACCCCGATAGAAGTCCACAACGGCCCTCGGGGTTGCCGCCGGACGCTGTGGTTGACTGTCCAGTGGGTGACAGGAGGGGGGCGTCGTGCAGCTACCGGCAGTGCTGGGAGAGCCGATCCGGTTCGTGCTGAACTGGGGGCGCCGCTACTCGCTCTGGGTCTTCAACTTCGGCCTGGCCTGCTGCGCGATCGAGTTCATCGCCACCAGCATGGGCCGGCACGACTTCATGCGGCTCGGCGTCATTCCGTTCGCCCACGGTCCCCGGCAGGCCGACCTGATGGTGGTCTCCGGCACGGTGACCGACAAGATGGCCCCGGCGATCAAGCGGCTCTACGACCAGATGCCGGAGCCCAAGTACGTCATCTCGTTCGGCGCCTGCTCCAACTGCGGCGGCCCCTACTGGGATTCGTACTCGGTGACCAAGGGCGTCGACCAGCTCATCCCGGTCGACGTCTACGTGCCCGGCTGCCCGCCCCGGCCGGAGGCGCTGCTGCACGGCATCCTGCGCCTGCAGGAGAAGATCGCCGCCGAGCAGTCCGGCATCGGCGGGGTGCCCCGCCCGGATCTGCTCGCCGCGCCGCTGGACGCCCCGCCCCGCGAAGCCTCCGCCCCGCGTTCTGTCGACTCGCTCACCGCACCTCCGGTACGCCCGCCCACCGCTGACTGAGACGGCCCCCACCTCGCCCGGTCGGCCCGAGCGGACCAGTCGGTTGTCTGATCACCCGGGGTGGTGGGGCCGGGCTAGCCTGCGGACCATGAGCAACCCCGTGGACCAGCGGTCCGCCCACATCCTGCACGTGCTCACCGAGGAGTTCGGCGCCTCGATGGCGATCGACCCGGCCGCCTTCCGCCGTAAGTTCCGCAAGATGGCGGCGTCGCCGTTCGCGTTCTACCGGGGCAGCGCCGCGCTCTTCTACGCCGACCAGCGCGGCGACTTCGCCGACGACCGGTTCCTGGACGAGCGGACCGGCCGGGTGTGGATCCACGGCGACCTGCACGCGGAGAACTTCGGCACCTACATGAACGCCTCCGGGCAGCTGGTGTTCAACGTCAACGACTTCGACGAGGCGTACGTCGGGCCGTTCACCTGGGATCTGCGGCGGTTCGCGGCCAGCGTGGCGCTGCTCGGCTACAGCAAGGCGCTCTCCGACACGGTGATCGGCAACCTGGTGGCCGGCTTCGCCCGGTCGTACCTGACCGAGCTGCGGGCGATCGCCGCCGGTGGGGACGACGCGATCGGCTCGATCACCCTGGACAACGCCGACGGGGTGCTGCGCCGGGTGCTCCAGCAGGCCCGGCTCAACACCCGGGTCGACCTGCTCGCCACGCAGACCACCATCGACAACTACGAGCGACGCTTCTCCGTGAGCGACGGGGTCTTCGAGATCGACGGGGACACCCGGGCCAAGGTCCTCGCCGCCTTCCAGGGTTACCTGGGCACCCTGCCCACCGCCTCGGCCCGGCCGCGCCCGGTGGCGGCGCAGATCAAGGACGTGGTGCTGCGCAAGGGGGTGGGCATCGGCTCGGCCGGGCTGCCGTCGTACAACCTGCTGCTGGAGGGGCACACCCAGGCACTGGAGAACGACGTCGTCATCTACATGAAGCAGGCGCAGGTGCCGGCGGTGGCCCGGTACGTCACCGACGAGTCGGTCCGGGGCTACTTCCAGCACCAGGGCCACCGGACCGCCGAGTCGCAGCGGGCGTTGCAGGCGCACGCCGACCCGTGGCTGGGCTTCACCGAGCTGGACGGGGCCGGCCAGCTCGTCGCCGAGGTCTCCCCGTACGCCGCCGACCTGGACTGGTCCGACGTCAACGAGCCGGAGGAGCTGACCGGGGTGCTCGTCGACCTCGGCCGGGCGGTGGCCCGGATGCACTCGGTCGCCGACGACGAGTCCAGCCACGACCTGGTGGACTACTCCACCGAGGAGGCGATCGTCGCCGTGGTGGGCGCCGACGAGCCGGGCTTCGTCACCCATCTGGTGGACTTCGCGCACGCGTACGGGCTGCGCGCCCGGGAGGACCACCAGCTCTTCGTGGACCTGTTCCGCAACGGCCGGCTGCCCGGCATCTGAGCCGGCAGCGCGTTGATCAGGAGGCGAACTCCAGCACCACCTTGATGTCGTTCGCCTCGGCGGTGTACGCCTCGGCGTACCGCTCCACCGGCACCCGACGGGTGAGCAGCGATTCGAGCCAGGACTGGTCGGCGCGGGCGAGTGCCTGCGCGGCCATGGTCCAGTGCCGCCGGTTGGCGTTCACCGAACCGAACACGACGTTGTTCTCCAGCACCAGGGCCCGGTTGAGCGCCCCGGCGTCGAAGTCGATGGTCCGGCCGCCGCTGGACACCCCGGCCAGGCAGACGATCCCGGTCGGGGCCGCCTTGCACATCACGTCGATGACCACCGTGGGCGCACCGGTGCACTCGACGACCACGTCCGGATCGAAGGGCAGGTCGTTGACCGGCACCGCGTGGTACGTGGCGCCGAGCGCGGCAACCAGCTCCGGTTTCGGCCCCGAGGTCGCCCGGTCCAGCACGTGGACGGCGAGCCCGCGCTGGGTGGCGAGCAGCGCGGCCAGCAGCCCGATCGGTCCGGCCCCGGTCACCAGGACCGTCTGCGGCTGCCATTCGGCCCGGTGCCCGATCCGCTCGATGTGGTCCCACGCCTTGGCCACCACGCTGGTCGGCTCCAGCAGCATGCCGACCCGGGCCAGTGCCGGGTCGAGCCCGACCGCGAACTCGGGCTCGATCCGCCAGCGGTCGCGGGCGAAACCGGGCAGCGCCTTGATGCCGTGCTCGGTGTACTGCCCGTTGCGGCACATGTCCCACTCGCCGACCGCGCAGTTGGGGCAGGGCACCGGGTCGGGGTGCCGGACGATCCCGGCCACCAGGTCGCCCGGTTGCAGGGTGCCGGTCGGGTCCTCCAGCACCCGGCCCAGCGACTCGTGCCCGATGATCAGGCGGTCCGCGCCGGGCGGCGCCTCGCCGTAATCCCCAGCGATGATCTCGTGGTCGGTGCCGCAGATCCCCACCGCCAGCGCCTCGACCAGGACCGCACCCTCCTCGGGCGGCGGCTCGGGCTGATCCTCGATGAGGCTCAGCGAGTTGGCTACCCCGGGTTTCACAGTCACAGCGCGCACGCCCTCATCTTTCCCCGCCGACCGCCGTGCCGTCCGCAAAGCGGGCAGATCGCCGGGTGCCGGCGGTGGACCGGCGCGGGCCGGGCCCACGCGGGACAGACGTCCTAGGATCAGCGGCATGACTCCCGAAGAGGTCGGCGCTCGGCTGGTCGCGCTGCTCGCTCCGGTCGAGGCGACCCCGTCGGTCTCCGGCGGGCAGCGGTTCGCCCGGGCCACCGTCGACGTGCCGCCGGCGAGTTGGCCGGATGCGGTACGCGCCGCCCGCGACGACACCGAGCTGGCCTGCGACTTCTTCGACTGGCTCTCGGCCGTGGACGAGTTGGCCGAGGGCTTCGACGTGGTGGCGCACCTCTGGTCGACCCGGCTGCGGCACGGCGTGTTGCTGCGCACCCGGCTGCCCCGCGGCGCGGCCACGGTGGCCTCGGTGGTCGGCGTCTACCCGGGCGCCGCCTGGCACGAGCGGGAGACGCACGAGATGTTCGGCATCGGCTTCGCCGGTCACGGCGAGCTGCGACCGCTCCTGCTGCCGCCGGAGTTCGAGGGCCATCCGTTGCGCAAGGAGTTCGTGCTCGCCTCCCGGGTGGCCAAACCCTGGCCGGGCGCGAAGGAACCGGGCGAGTCCGAGGCCGGCGGTGGCCGTCGACCGATCCGCCCGCCGGGCGTGCCGGCGCCGGGCGAGTGGGGGACCACGCCCACCCCGGCCGGCGCGGGCGGCGTGGGGGAGGGTCCCCGTGGCGGCACCCCGGCCCGACCGGCCGGTGAGCGGCCCGCGCGGCCCGCTCCGGGGGCCCGTCCGGCGCGTACTCCCCGGCCCGCCGGCACCGCCGACGGCCCGGCCCCGGCCGACCAGCCCGCGCCCGGCGACGGCCCGGCCCCGGGGGACAAGCCCGCGCCCGGCGCGGCCGACGGTCCGGCTGCGGACCCGCCGGCGCGCGACGATCGGACCGAGCACGACGGGGGTACGGCCTGATGCCGCTCTGGGTGGAGCTGGTGCTGCGGGTGGGTGGCGTGCTGGTCGCGTTCCTCACCCTGCCGTTGCTGGTCGGGCAGGCCGAGCACAAGGTGATGGCGCACATGCAGGGCCGGCTCGGTCCGATGTACGCGGGCGGCTTCCACGGCTGGGCGCAGCTCGTGGCGGACGGGGTCAAGTTCGTGCAGAAGGAGGACATCACCCCCCGCGAGGCGGACCGGGCGGTCTTCCGGCTGGCGCCCGCGGTGGCCCTGGTGCCCTACCTGCTGGTGCTGCTCGTCATTCCGCTCGGCCCGAACGACCTGGTCGGGCAGCCGTTGGACATCGGCCTGTTCTTCGTGCTGGCCGTGGTCGGCGTCGGTGTGGTGGCGGTGCTCATGTCGGCCTGGGCGTCGGCCAACAAGTACAGCCTGCTCGGCGGGCTGCGCGGGGCCGCCCAGTTGCTCGGCTACGAGCTGCCGCTGGTGCTGGCCGCCGCCTCGGTGGCGATGGCGGCGGGCACGCTCAGCCTGTCGGGCATCGTCGAGGCGTGGCAGCCGTGGTGGTTGCTCTGGCAGGCGCCCGCGATGATCATCTTCTTCGTCGCTGGGCTGGCCGAGATCCGCCGGCCGCCGTTCGACATGCCGGTGGCCGACTCGGAGCTGGTCTTCGGGTACATGACGGAGTACACCGGCCTGCGCTTCGCGTTCTTCCTGCTCGCCGAGTACGTCGGCATCGTGGTGATCGCCGCGCTGACCACGGTGCTGTTCCTCGGCGGCTGGCAGGGTCCGTTCGCCGACGATCAGCTGGGTTGGCTCTGGACCCTGCTCAAGGTCTTCGCCGTGGCGTTCGTGATCATCTGGCTCCGGGTGTCCTACCCCCGGCTGCGCGAGGACCAGCTCCAGCGGCTCTGCTGGCTGGTGCTGGTGCCGGCTTCCCTCGCGCAGCTGGTGCTCACCGCCGCCGTGCGCATCGCCCTCTGACCCGGCCGCGGGTCAGCGCAGCGGGGTGTGCGCGGGGTCGACGGGCTCGGCCGGGGGCGGTGGCGGCGTGCCGTCGCCGAAGGGACGGCCACCGAGGTCTTCCCGACCGTGCGGGGTGATCCAGTTGGACAGGTCAGGGCCGAGCGGGACGATCCCGGTCGGGTTGATGTCCAGGTGCACCTCGTAGTAGTGCCGCTTGATGTGATCGAAGTCGATGGTGTCGCCGAACCCGGGGGTCTGGAACAGGTCCCGGGCGTACGCCCAGAGCACCGGCATCTCGCTCAGCTTCTGCCGGTTGCACTTGAAGTGGCCGTGGTAGACCGGGTCGAAGCGGACCAACGTGGTGAAGAGCCGCACGTCGGCCTCGGTGATGGTGTCGCCGACCAGGTAGCGCTGGCCGGCCAGTCGCTCGGTCAACCAGTCCAGCCGGTCGAAGAGCCGGTGGTACGCCTTGTCGTACGCCTCCTGACTGCCGGCGAAGCCGCACCGGTAGACGCCGTTGTTGACGTCCCGGAACACCATGTCGTTGACCTCGTCGATCTCCGCCCGCAGGTGTTCGGGGTAGAGCTGCGGGGCGCCCTCGCGGTGGTACGCGCCCCACTGCGTGGACAGGTCGAGGCTCATCTGTGCGTAGTCGTTGGTCACCACCTGCCCGGTCGGCACGTCGACGATCGCGGGCACGGTGATGCCCCGCTCGTAGCCGGGGAAGCGCTTGAAGTACGCCTCCTGGATGCGCTCGATGCCGAGCACCGGGTCCCGCCCGCCCGGGTCGAGGTCGAACGTCCAGCTCCGGGCGTCGTGGGTGGGACCGGCCACCGCCATCGAGATGTCGTCCTCCAGACCGAGCAGCCGCCGCACGATGATCAGACGGTTGGCCCACGGGCAGGCCCGGCTGACCACCAGCCGGTACCGGCCCGGCTCCACCGGGTACCCGTCCCGCCCGTCGGCGGTGATCCGGGTGGCGATGTACCGCTGGTCCCGGGTGAACTCGGCGCCCGGCTCGACGTACTTCCCGCGTGTTTCCTCGCCCACGTCACTCCTCCGGTTGCTTGCCGTCTCGTCCCCATCGTCGCGGATTCCGGTCCGCGCTGCGCGCCTGCGTGCGATCCAGCCACGACCGCCTCGCGATCCGACCGGTCCTGCCCGACCGGATCGGTGCCGGCTAACCTGCCGGGATGACGGATGTGGAGGCGGCGGCCCGGCAATTCATCGCCGACGTGTGGAACGCCCGCCGGGAGGAGTCGGCGTACGACTTGATCGCCGACGAGTGCCCCGGGCTGGGCGGCACCGGCCCGGAGGCCACGCTGGCCTGGCACCGCGAGCGGCGGGCCGCCTTCCCGGACCTGCGCTACAAGATCGTGGACGTGTTGGCCGCCGGTGAGCGGGTGGCCGTGCACTGGCGGGCGGCCGGCACCCAGGCCGGGCAGTTCGGGCCGGTGCCGCCGACCGGGCAGGTGGTCAGCTACTCCGGGGCGACGTTCCTGCGCTTCGACGCGAGCGGCCGGATCGTCGAGGTGTGGAGCTGTAACGAGCTGTTCCAGCTGCTCCAGCAGCTCGGCGTCGAGATGCTCCCGCCGACCGGAGGTATCGCCGCTACCGGCGCGTGATCCGGTCCAACGGCATGGTCAGCTCTCCCCGCGACCACGGGTACCGCCGTCGACGCACGGGTGGTGGTCGCGCGCGCCGGGGCCACAGGGCAGGATGGTCCACATGAGCGACCCCAGCGAGCACGGCGACCCGGCCGGCGCCAGCGAGCGCGGCCTTCCCGGCGCGGGCCTGGTAAAGGGGCTGGCGGTCACCCTCAAGACGATGACCAGCCGCTCGACCACGCAGCAGTACCCCGACGTCGTCCCCGAGCTGCCGCCCCGCTCGCGCGGAGTGATCGCGCTTTCGGAGGAGAACTGCACGGTCTGCATGCTCTGCGCCCGTGAGTGTCCGGACTGGTGCATCTACATCGACTCGCACAAGGAGGAGGTGGCGGTCCCCGGCGCCGCCCGCCCCCGCCAGCGCAACGTGCTCGACAAGTTCGACATCGACTTCTCGCTCTGCATGTACTGCGGCATCTGCATCGAGGTCTGCCCGTTCGACGCGCTGTACTGGTCACCCGAGTTCGAGTACGCCGAGTACGACATCAAGGACCTGCTGCACGACAAGGACCACCTCGGTCAGTGGATGGCCACCGTCCCGCCGCCGCCCGCGCACGACCCGAACGGCGATCCGGCCAAGGAGGAGACGGCGGCCGCGCGTAAGGCGGCTGCCGCACGCCCGGCCCCGCCGGCGGTACGCCCCGAGCCCGGCACCGACCCGGGTCCCGCGTCGTGACGGCGCGACGCGGGGCGGTCCGAGCTGTGAGGGCGGCCCGGTGACCGGCGCGGACCTGCTGCTGCTCGCCCTCGGCGCGGTGGCGGTCGGCTCCGGCGTACTGGTGGTGACCACCAAACACCTGGTCCGTGCCGGGCTCTACCTGGTGGTCTGCCTGGGCGCGCTGGCCGGCGACTATCTGGTGCTCAGCGCCGAGTTGGTGGCCTGGGTGCAGGTGCTGATCTACGTGGGCGCGGTGGTGGTGCTGCTGCTGTTCGCGGTGATGTTGACCCGGGCGCCGATCGGCGCCTCCGACGACCTGGACCGGCCCGGCTGGCCGGCCGCGCTGATCGGTGGCGGTGCCGGGCTGGGGCTGACCGTCCTGCTCGTCGATGCGTACCGGTGGAGCACGGTGGCGCTGCCCGGGGCGGGCACCGCCGAGCGGCTGGGGGAGCAGATCTTCCGGTCCTGGGTGCTGCCGTTCGAGGTGCTGTCGGTTTTGCTGCTGTCCGCACTGGTGGGTGCGGTGGTGCTGTCCCGGCCCGACATCGGCCGGCCCGGCCCCGGACCGGACGGCACAGCCGAGCCGGGCGAGGTCGACGTGGAGACCGGGGGTCGACGGTGAGGCCGGTCATCCCGTACGTCACCGCCGCGCTGCTGTTCGGCCTCGGCGTCTACGGGGTGCTGCGTCGGCGCAACGCGGTGCTGGTGCTGATGGCGGTCGAGTTGATGCTCAACGCGGTGAACCTGATCCTGGTCACCGCGGACACCACCGCGCGTTCCGTGCTGCCGCACTCCGGTCAGGTCTTCGCGCTCTTCGTCATCGTCCTCGCCGCCGCCGAGATCGGGGTGGGGCTGGCGATCGTCCTCCAGCTCTACCGGCTACGGGCCACCGTGGCGGTGGACGAGGTGCCGTTGACCGAGCCCGCCGAGTCACCGCGGCCCGCCGGCATGCCGCAGCCGGCCGCCGCTAGCGCCGGCCAGCACCCGGAGGTGGGCCGGTGACCGGGTTGCTGGGGGCGCTGCTGCCCGCCGTACCGCTGGTCGCCGGGCTGCTCGGCCTGCTGCTGCCGCCGGCCCCGCGCCATCCCACCGCTGGCGCGGGGAGCGGTGACCGGGCCCGACGGGTGGCCGTCGCGCTCGGTGTGACCGGCGCTGCCGGCGCGCTGGCGCTGGCCGTCGCGCTGCTGGTCACGGTCGACGAACCGGGGGAGACGTCGACCACCTGGGTCGACATCGGTGGGTTGACGGTGACCCTGGGGGTCCGGTTGGACGGCGCCGCCGCGCTGGTCGCGGTGGCGGTCACCGCGGTCGCCCTGGCCGTGCAGGTCTACTCGATCGGCTACCTGCGGCGCGGTCCGCACGATGACGTCGACGTCGACCACCGCTATCCGCCGTACGCCGCGCAGATCAGTCTCTTCACCGCCGCGATGCTGCTGGTGGTCGTCGCCGGCGACCTGATCATGCTGCTGGTCGGCTGGGAGGTGATGGGCCTCTGCTCGTACCTGCTCATCGCCCACGACCGCCGGCTGCCCGGCGCGCCCGCCGCCGCGATGAAGGCGTTCCTGGTGACCCGGGTCGGTGACATCGGTTTCCTGCTCGGCATCGCACTGCTCGGCGTGTCCACGGGCAGCTTCCGGATCGCCGACGTGCTCGCCCACGACCACTCCGGTGCGACCCTGACCGCCGCCGGTCTGCTGCTGCTGGCCGGGGTGGCCGGCAAGAGCGCGCAGTTCCCGCTGCACACCTGGCTGCCGGACGCGATGGCCGGCCCGACGCCGATCTCCGCGCTGATCCACGCCGCGACGATGGTCGCCGCCGGGGTGTACGCGGTCGCCCGCCTCTACCCGCTGTTCACGGCCGCGCCGGTGACGCTGACCGTGCTCGGGGTGATCGGCGCGATCACCCTGCTGCTCGGCGCCCTCGCGGCCACCGCACAGGACGACATCAAGCGGGTCCTGGCCTGGTCGACCGTCTCCCAACTGGGCTACATGACCGGCGCGTTGGCGGTCGGCTCGCCGTCGGCGGCGCTGTTCCACCTGCTCACCCACGCCGCTTTCAAGGCGCTGCTTTTCCTCGCCGCCGGTGCGGTGATCCACGCGGTGGGCACCACGTTGATGTCGGAGATGGGCGGGCTGCGTCGCAGCATGCCGGTGACCTTCTGGTGCACGGTGGTGGGCCTGGGCGCGCTGGCCGGGGTGCCGCCGCTGGCCGGCTTCTGGAGCAAGGACGGCGTGCTGACCGTCGCCGAGGCGGCCGCCCGGGAGGGCACCGGTCCGGCGCCGTCCTGGGTGGGCTGGTTGGTCTGGCTGGCCGGGCTTGTCGGCGTCGCGATCACCGCCTGGTACGCCGGCCGGCTACTGCTGCGGACCTTCTTCGGCACTCCCCGGCTGCCGCTGGTCCAGCCGCACGACCCCCCGGCGCTGCTGCGCTGGCCGGTGTTGCTCTTGGCCGTGCCGGCCGCGTTGCTCGGCCTGGCCGGGTTCGTCGGGGCGTTCGCCGACCGGCTGCGGTTCCCCACCGTGCCGGTGGCGGGCGCCGAGGACGGCCTGGTCCATCTCGGGCCAGGGCTGCTGCTGCCGCTGGCGCTGCTGCTGGTCGGCGCGGGGCTGGTGGTGCTGGGCTGGCGCCGCGACCGGGCCGCCGACCCGACGTCCGCGCTGGGTCCGCTGCGGCCGGTCTTCGCCCGCGCGTTCCGGCTCGACGACGTCCAGCACGCCCTGGTCGTACGCCCCGTCCGCGCACTCGCCCGGGTCGCGCGCACCGGCGACGAGGTGGTCGTGGACGGGGCGGTCGAGGGCAGCGGGCGGGCCGCGTCCGCTCTGGGTGCCGGGCTGGCCGCCCTGCACCGGGCGGCGCTGCCCCGTGCCGCCGCCGGGGTGCTGGCCGGCGCGCTGCTGATCGGGCTGGCCGCCGCACTGATCGGAGGGACGCGATGAGCTTCGGGCAGGTGCTGCTGGTGGCCGTACTGGCGGTGCCGGCACTCGGTGCGGTCGCGGTGGCCGCGACGCCCCGGGACCGGGCTGCCCGGCTGGTCGGCACGGTCGCGGCGGCGCTGACCCTGCTGGCCGCGGTGCCGCTGGTGTTCGGCGACCGGAGTTGGTTCGCGTGGTCGGCCGGCGCGCCGGCCGTGCGCCCGTGGCACGAGCTGGACCTGCCCTGGGTGCCCGGCCTGGAGCTGCGCTTCCACCTGGGCGTCGACGGCATCTCCTGGCCGCTGGTGGTGCTGACCGCGTTGCTCACCCTGCTCTGCTGCGGCTACTCGCTGTGGCGGGTGCCGGAGGGCGGCAGCGGCCGGACGCTGGTGGCGTTGCTGCTGGTGGTCGAGGTGGGCATCCTGGGCACCTTCCTCGCCCTGGACCTGGTGCTGTTCTTCCTCTTCTTCGAGGTCGTCCTGCTGCCGATGTACGCGATCATCGCCGGCTGGGGTGGCGCTGACCGGCGTCGGGCGGCCCGCAAGTTCGCGCTCTACACCCTGCTCGGCTCGGTGCTGCTGCTGGTCGGCGTGTACGTCGTGGTCGCCGCCGCCGGCACCGCCGACATGGTGGCGCTGACCGGTGGTGGCGGGCTGTCCCGAGGCACCCAGCTCGCGGCGTTCACCCTGCTCGCGCTCGCGTTCGCGGTGAAGAGCCCCCTCTGGCCGCTGCACTCCTGGCTGCCCGACGCGCACACGCAGGCCCCCACGGTCGGCAGTGTCGTGCTGGCCGGGGTGCTGCTCAAGATGGGCACCTACGGCCTGATCCGGGTGGCCGTGGGGGTGGCGCCGGAGGGCGCCCGCTGGGCGGCGCCGGTGCTCGGCGTGCTGGCCGTCGCCGCCATCCTGGTCGGCTCGCTGGTCTGTCTGGCGCAGGACGAGGTCAAGCGGCTGATCGCGTACTCCAGTGTGGGTCACATGGGCTTCGTGCTGCTGGGCGTCGCCACGCTGACGACCACCGGCATCCAGGCGGCACTGATCGGCAACGTCGCGCACGGGGTGATCACCGGTCTGCTGTTCTTCCTGGCCGGTGCGGTGAAGGACCGTACTGGCACGGGCAGCCTCGCCGAGCTGTCCGGGCTGCGGGAGACCGCGCCCCGGCTGGCCGGTCTGCTCGCGTTCGCGGCGATCGCGTCGCTCGGCCTGCCCGGGTTGGCCGGCTTCTGGGGGGAGGCGTTCGCGGTGATCGCAGCGGTCCAGGTGGGCGGCCCGCTCTGGACCACCCTCGGGGTGTTGGCCGCGATCGGCGGCGCACTCACCGCCGCGTACTTCCTGCGGCTGCTGCGCCAGGTCACCCACGGTCGGCCGAGCACCGCCGTCGGCCGGGTCGGCCCCGCTCTGGCCGGTGCGGAGCTGACCGCGTGGGTGCCGCTGGTCCTGCTCGCGCTGGCCATCGGGCTGGCCCCGGCGCTCGTTCTCGGCGTCGCCGAGGCCCCGGTCGACGCCCTCGTGGGGGTGGTCTTCCCGTGAACGCGGTGCAGAGCGTGGACAGCGTGGCGCTGCTGCCGGCCTACCTGGCCGCCGGCACCGCCGTGCTCGTGCTGATCACCGACCTGCTGCTGGCCCGGCCGCGGGCCACGATCGTGGTAGCCGCGCTCGGTGCGCTCGGCACCGCCGTCGGCGCCGCCGTGGTGGGCGCGGGTGGGGAGCGACAGACGTTCTGCGTCGGCGCCGACTGCTCCTGGATCTTCGGCGGTCGAGCGGCCCTGGTCGGCGCGGTGGTGGCGCTGCTCACGCTGGGCGTGCTCGGGCTGTCCGTGCCCGCGCTGCGGGCGGGGCGGTCGCCGGTGGGAGAGTACTGCTTCCTGCTCGCCTGCTCGATGACCGGCGGCGTGGTGCTCGGCGCGGCCGGCGACCTGATCACCCTGATCGTCGCCCTGGAGACGCTGACCCTGCCGCTGTACGTGCTGGTCGGCCTGCGTCGGGGGAGCCTGGCCAGTGCCGAGGCGGCGGTCACCTTCTTCGTGGTCAGTGTGGTGGCCACCACAGTGACGCTGCTCGGTGCCGCGCTGCTGTACGCGGTGACCGGCGGACTGCACCTGGACCGGCTCGGCGCGCTGCTCGCCGAGCGGCCGGAGCTGCGCGACCTGCCGCTGACCACCGCAGCGGTGGCGCTGGTGCTGATCGGGCTGGCCTTCAAGGTGGCGGCGGTGCCGTTCCACGCCTGGGCGCCGGCCACCTACGACGGAGCACCGTTGCCGGTGGCCGCCTACCTGTCCACGGCGTCAAAGCTGGGCGGGGTGGTCGCGCTGCTCGCCGTGGTGCAGCGGGCACTGCCGGCCGAACAGACCGGTCCGGTGCTCGCCCTGCTCGCGGTGCTCACCATGACCGTCGGCAACCTGGTCGCCCTGCGTCAGCGGCGTACCGTCCGGCTGCTGGCCTGGTCCTCGGTCGCGCAGGCCGGCTACATCCTCGCCCCGCTGGGCGCGTTGGCGCTGGCCGCCGGCCGCACGGGTGAGGCACGCGACGCCGCGTACGCCGCCGCGGTGGCGTACACCGTCTTCTTTGTGGTCCTGGAGCTGGCCGCGTTCGCCGCGGTGACCGCGCTGCGCCCGGCGGGTGCGGACGGCGGCACCCTGGACGACCTGCGCGGGGCGGCCCGCCGGCACCCGTGGCGGGGCGCGGCGCTCGGCCTCGCGCTGGTCGGACTGGCCGGTCTGCCGCCCGGGCTGGCGGGACTGTTCGCGAAGGTGACCGTGGTCCGGGCGCTGCTGGACGGCGGCGCCGCCTGGCTGGCGCTGGTGGTGGCGGTGAACGCGGTGATCGGCCTGGCGTACTACCTGCGGGTGACCGCCACGCTGTGGGCGCCGACGGCGACGCCCGCACCGGCCTCGACGCTCCCAGGCGGCGCGGCGGCCGTACCCGTGGTGGGCGTGGTGGCCGTGGTGCTGGCGGTGGCCACGGTGGCCACCGTGGTGCTTGGTGTCGCGCCGCAACTGGTGCTCGACCTGGCCGCCCGCTGACCCGACCGCCTCGCTCCGGGCGGCGCGTTCCCACAGGTCTCAGTCATTTCTCAGCGTTGAGACGGATGGTTGGCGGGTACGGAGTTGTTACACCGGTCAGCGGATCCCGGCGATCCGTGCACCGAAGGAGTGATTGTGCACCACAACCGTCTGAAGACCGCCGCGCTGCTCGGCCTGCTTACCTCGCTGATCCTCGTGGTGGGCTACTGGTTCGGCGGCAGTGGCGGACTGTTCATCGCCGTCCTCGTGTCTCTGGTCATGAACGGCGTTTCCTACTTCTACTCCGACAAGCTCGCGCTGCGCTCGATGCGGGCGCAACCGGTCACCGAGGCACAGTTCCCCGAGCTGTACCGGATGGTGCGGGAGTTGGCGGCCGAGGCCCGGCAGCCGATGCCGCGCCTCTACGTCAGCCCGACCGCGCAGCCCAACGCGTTCGCCACGGGTCGTAACCCGCAGCACGCGGCGGTCTGTGTGACCCAGGGCATCACCGAGATCCTCGACTACCGCGAACTGCGCGGTGTGATCGGGCACGAGCTGTCACACGTCTACAACCGGGACATCCTCATCTCCAGCGTGGCGGCCGGCCTGGCCAGCATCATCACCCTGCTGGCGAACCTCGCCTTCTTCATCCCGCTGGGCGGCGGGGACGACGAGGATCGGCCGAACCCGGCTGTGCTGCTGCTCACCCTGATCCTGGGCCCGATCGCGGCCAGCGTCATCCAGTTGGCGATCAGCCGGAGCCGTGAGTTCCAGGCGGACGCCTCGGGTGCCGAGTTGAGCCGTGACCCGCTGGCTCTGGCCAGTGCCCTGCGCAAGATCGATGCGGTGGCCCGGCGTCGGCCGTTGCCGGCCCAGGGCCAGCTCACCAGCACCGCGCACCTCATGATCGCCAACCCGTTCAAGGGTGGCGGCATGGCCACGCTCTTCGCCACCCACCCGAAGATGGAGGACCGGGTCGCCCGGCTGGAGCAGATGGCCGCCAACGCGGGCCCGGTGCAGTTCCAGCGCTGACCTGCTGATTCCGCCTCCGCCCGTACCCGGTCGCATCCGAGTACGGGCGGAGTGCTGTGTCGGCCGCGATACGATATCCGGTTCTGCCCGCCAAGCACCCGGCGTTAGGGTCTAAAGGGCTCACGCTCATTACATTCTCGGGAGGTTCACGGTGGCCGCACTGCGCCAGTATCTGGGTGTCTGGCGGATCCCGGGGGCGCCGATGCTGCTGGTCACCGGCATCATCGGGCGGCTCGGGATCGGCATGACGCCGCTGGCGCTGCTGCTGGTGGTCGAGCAGGTGACCGGGCGGTACGCGCTCGCCGCGGTGGCGGGCGGGATCTACGCGATAGCCGGTGCCGTGCTCAGCCCGGTGGCCGGGCGGATCGCCGACCGGGTCGGCCCGAGCCCGGTCCTGCTGGTCACCGCCGTGGCCCACCCGCTGGCGCTCACCGGCCTGCTGCTGGCCAGCCGGTCGGGCGACGACGCCCTGCCCGCCATCTACCTGGCCGCCGGTGTCGCCGGTGCCACCTATCCACCGCTCACCGCCGCCATCCGTGGCGCGTGGAACGACCTGACCGGCCCCGCCTCCGGCCGGTACCCCCTGCGCAACACCGCGCTGGCCGCGGAGACCTCATTGTTCGAGATCGTCTTCGTGATCGGCCCCCTGCTCGTCGCCGGCTTCGTGCTGCTCGCCGACGCGGCGGCCGCGCTGATCGGGGCGGCCGTGGTCACCCTGGTCGGCACCACCGCCGTGGCCCTCGGCCGGGTGATGCGCGGCTGGCGTCCGCACCCGCGCGAGCACCACGCCCGGGGGCTGGGCCCACTGCGGGTCTCCGGCTTCCCGGCCCTGCTGGTCTGCGTGGCCAGCCTCGGCATCGCGTTCGGCGCCGCAGGCGTGATCGTCCCGGCGTACGCCGGTGACTACACCGTCGACGACCCGGAGAGCCTGGCCGGGATCCTGCTGGCGGTCTGGGGGATCGGTAGTGCGGCCGGCGGGCTCTGGTTCGGTGTCCGCAGGCCGTCGCCGAACATGACCCGGCAGTTCGCCATGCTGCTCGCTGCGGTGGCCGGCAGTTTCGTGGTGTTCGCGGTGATGCCCACACCGTTGGCGCTGGGTGCCGCGCTGGTCGTCGGCGGGGCCACCATCGCGCCCGCGCTGACCCTGGAGAACACCCTGGTCGGTCGGATCGCGCCGGCCGGAATGCTGAACGAGGCGTACACCTGGGTGGTCACCATGTCGGTGGCGGCGAGCGCCGCCGGCGGCGCGGTGGCCGGCCTGATCGTGGACAACGCCGGCGGCGTGCCGTGGGCGTTCCTGTTCGCCGGGGCGGCGGTCGCCGTCGGGGCCGCGGTCGCCGCGCTGCCCGCCGGGCCCATCGCCCGCGCGGAAATCTCGACGGTACGTACCGACGAACCCGTCACGGTCTGAACCGGTACGGCGCGGCTGGGCCGGACCAGCCACCCGCCGGACGCGGCGACCCGGCTTCCTGGCGCGTCGCCCCTAGCCGGGGTCTCGGCGGGATCGGGCGGTGGTCGCATCGACCGGCGGTGGGTCCGGGAACGGCAGGGGGCAGCAGGAACTGCCGGCGCACGCGATCAGGTCGTCGCAGCCGGCGGAGATCGCCGCCCGCAGGGAGTCTCGGACGGCCGTCAGGTCGGCCAGCCGCTGCTCCACCTCGGCCAGCTTGGCCGTGGCCCGCGCCGGTAGGCCGACACCGCGGTCGTGTCGGCGCCGCTCGGCGTCGAGCAGCTCGGCAACCTCGCCGAGGGTGAAGCCGAGACGCTGCGCCGTCTTGATGATCCGCAGCCGGGTGACCGACTCCGCCGGGTACAGCCGGTGTCCGCCGGGGGACCGCCGCGGTGCGGCGAGCAGGCCGCGACGTTCGTAGTAGCGCAGCGTCTGCGGGTTCACCCCCGCCGCGCCGGCCAGCTGACCGCTCCGCAGCCACGCCCCGGCCGCCCCGGCTGCGCCGCCCGGCCGCACCCGCTCGGCCAGGCCGTCGAGGACGCCGACGTGCGAGGCCGGCACCTGTACGTCCACGGTCACCGCGTCCGGGCCGGTGCGGGTGACGTCGAAGGTGAAGAACGAACAGCACGCCGATTCGCGCGCGGTCAGGTCCCGGGCGCCGCGCTCGGCCTCCGCCGTGCCGACCAGGTGCAGCCGCAGCCGCTGCGCGGACGGCCGCTCGATTCGAAGAACCGCCTCGGCGAAGAACCGGTCGAACTCGGCGAGGCGGAGAGGCAGCTCGGCCGTGGGCAGGCGGCAGGAGTCGGGGACCCACGTGTCGTCCGCCGCTGGGTGTCGGTCGCTCACCACCTGACGGTAAGCCCGTACCCGGGTACCGGATGCAACCCCGCAGTCGGTTGAGTCACCTGCCGCGCCCAATCTGGGCGGGGTCAGCGCGGGCCCGGACCGCCGGGTGCGGGGCCGGGCCCGGATGTGGAGGCTCTAGTAGCGGGCGGTCAGTGCACCGTCGATCGCGAGGGCCGCACCGTTGATGAACGCGGACTCGTCGCTGAGGAGGAACGCCGTGAAGGCGGCGACCTCGTCCTCCCCGGCTGCTCTGCCGCTCGGCTGCTGGCTGAGGAGGTCGTTCGCGGCATCCGGGTTGGCCGCAGTGAAGTTGCGCCAGAGCGGGGTGTCCACCAGGCCCGTCACCAGGGCGTTGACCCGCACGCCCTGCTTGGCGACGTCGAGCGCCGCGGAGCGGGTGAGGCCCACGACGCCGTGCTTGGCGGCCGAGTACGCGACGGCCGTCGGATCGCCGGCCACACCGACCACGGAGGCGTTGTTGACGACGGAACCGCCCCCGCTGGCCAGGATCGCCGGAAGCTGGTGCTTGAGGCTGTAGAAGACGCTCGTCAGACCGAGGAAAGTCCTGCGGGTGGCGAGTGAGGGCGCCACCCGGTCTTACCGCACGCAGACGGTTAGACGGTGAAGTCCGGGGGCGCGCCCTCACCCACGCGGCCGTCCACTGCCTCACGGAGGATGTCGGCGTGGCCGGTGTGGCGTGCGTACTCCTCAACCATGTCCAACAACATGTCCCGGACGGTGGGGGTGCGGCCGTCTGGCCAGGTGAAGGACGCTGGGCCGTCCAGCCCGCGCTCCTTGATGACGTCAGCAACGAGCTCGCGCGACCGCTCGACAGCGTCTCGCCACACCGCGTAGACATCTTCCGGCGAGTCCAGCGCCCCGGTGCGCCATTCCCAGTCAGGGTCGGCGTCGAAATCCACGGCGTCCCACGGGGCTCCGTAGTCCTGTCCGGCGAGCTTGACAGCCAGCCAGTCCGCCTCGACCAGGGCCACATGCTTGACGAGGCCGCCGAGAGTCATCGCACTGGCGGCGGTGGTCGCGCTCAGGCCCTTCTCGTCCAGCCCCGACGTCTTCCAGGCGAAGGTCCGCCGGTTGCGCTCGAGGACTGACAGCAGGGACTCGGCCTCGGTGGGAGCTGCTGGCGGGGAAAGCTGGGGAACCGTCTCGCTCATGACCGGGGAGCATAGCCAGAACTCTCATCGACCACTCACCGGTAAAAAGCGGACAGATTAGCCTCGGGACGTGGCGTCCGGCTAAATGATCTTTCTGGCCGGCCCCAGTATTCCCCTGCTGTCCTACCTGTAGTTGTTGAACTGGAGGGCCACGCCGAAGTCCTCGCCCTTGAGCAGCGAGATGACCGCCTGGAGGTCGTCCCTCTTCTTGCCGGTGACCCGCAGCTGGTCGCCCTGGATCTGAGCCTGCACACCCTTGGGGCCCTCGTCGCGGATCTTCTTGCTGATCGCCTTGGCCTTGTCCGTCTCGATGCCCTGGATCACCTTGCAGTCGATCTTGAAGATCTTGCCGGACGGGCGCGGGTCGCCGGCGTCCAGCGACTTCAGCGAGATGTTCCGCTTGACCAGCTTCTCCTTGAACACGTCCAGCGCCGCGCGTACCCGCTCCTCGGTCTCTGCCTGAAGGCCGATCGCCTCCTCACCCGACCAGGAGATCTCCGCACCGGTGCCGCGGAAGTCGAACCGCGTCGCGAGCTCCTTCTCCGCCTGGCGGAGGGCGTTGTCGACCTCCTGGCGATCAACCTTGCTCACGATGTCAAACGACGGGTTCGCTGCCATGCTTCTACTCCTGCTGTCCGGAGGTCTGGGCCTGCCGTCGGCCACCGACCAGCGGCACGACCCCCTGACCGTACCCGGTTGCGACGGGGGTGGGGTGAGCCGCTATCCTTGCTTCCGCCGCCGCGTTGCGACGCGGTGGGGTGCCCTGGCGGGTTGCCCGAGCGGCCAATGGGAGCGGACTGTAAATCCGTCGCGAAAGCTTCAGAGGTTCGAATCCTCTACCCGCCACCAGGTGCAGAGACGGCCCCGTGAGCTGCGGAAACGCGCTCCGGGGTCTTTCTCGTGGAGTCCACGGGCGTCCAGCCCGATCTAGGCGTCAGCTCGTGATGGGTGCCGTTGAACCCTCGGTCTGACGGCGCTGCACGACCTGGAATCCGGGCTCGCCGGTCAGGTCCGCGTCAAGCCGCCATCGCAGCCGCGGCTCCTGCCCACCGACGCCGCCCGCGATGTACGTCGCGCCGCCCGCAGGCCGGCTGTGCAACAGACCGAAGGCCAGTTCCGCCTCAGTGCGGCCAATGGCGACTGCCACCGTGACCGGCGCACTTTCCACGACAGAAGTCAGTAAACCGGTCCGAGCCGGACCCGAGCGCGAATTCGCATTTCGGTCCGCCGGTCGCCGGGCCGCTGCGAGACTGGGCGCGTGCCAGCCCCGCCGGCGCCCCGGCGTCGGCCGACCCGATCCGGCAGGTGGAGAACATGTCGAACGACAACGAAATCCGTCCCTTCCGGCTCGACATACCGGAAGAAGCGATTGCCGACATGCGTCGCCGGATCGCGGCCACCCGTTGGCCCAGCCGCGAGCTGGTCACCGATCGCTCTCAGGGCGTGCAGCTGGCGACGGTCCAGGAGCTGGCCCGCTACTGGACGACCGATCACGACTGGCGCGCGTTCGAGGCGAAGCTGAACGCCCTGCCGCAGTACACGACCAACATCAACGGCGTGGAGATCCACTTCATCCACGTGCGGTCGCAGCACGAGAACGCCCTGCCGCTGATCATGACGCACGGCTGGCCGGGCTCGGTCGTCGAGCTGCTCGGGGTGATCGGCCCGCTCACCGACCCGACCGCGCACGGCGGCACCTCCGAGGACGCATTCCATCTGGTGCTGCCGTCCTTGCCGGGCTACGGCTTCTCGGGCGAGCCGACCGAGCTCGGCTGGGAGAACGGCCGCATCGCACAAGCGTGGGCGGAGCTGATGGCCCGCCTCGGCTACACGCGCTACGTCGCCCAGGGGGGTGACGTGGGTGCCGCCGTCACGGATGCGATGGGCCGTCAAGCACCCGAGGGGCTGCTCGGCATCCACGTCAACCTGCTCGCCGGGGCGATCGGTATCAAGGACCAACTGCCGGCGAAGTCCGAGCAGGAACGCGCGGCGCACGACGCGCTCAACCTGTTCATGATGGACGGCTTCGGTTACTTCCTGGAGCAGTCCACCCGGCCACAGACGATCGGCTACTCCCTGCTGGATTCACCCGTCGGGCTGGCGGCCTGGATGTTCGACCACGACACCGACAGCTACTACAAGATCTCCCGCGCGCTCGTCGACGGCAAGCCGGTGGGCGGTCTCACCCGGGACACCATCGTCGACAACGTCACGCTGTACTGGCTGACGGGCACCGGCGCCTCATCCGCCCGGTGGTACTGGGAATTCGGACGGTTCCTGGCCGCAGCCGGTGCGTCCGGCCAGGCTCCTCCGCCGGTCTCGGTTCCGGTTGGCTTCACGACGTTCCCCGAGGAGATCTGGGCTGCCCCGCGCAGCTGGGTCGAGACGGTCTACCCCGACCCCGCGTACTTCAACGAGGCCGACCGCGGCGGCCACTTCGCCGCCTGGGAGGAGCCGGAGCTCTTCTCCGCCGAGGTTCGGGCCGCGTTCCGGCCGCTGCGGGAATCCTGAGCCCGCTCCGGTTCGCGCCTGACCCTCCTGGTCAGTCCTATGGAGGTCACAGGCGAGGGCTGCGAAGTCAGCGCGTGGCACTCGGGTTCCTCACCGGGCGCTTGCCGCCTCGGCATCAATCCCGTGACGCCCGTCGCGCATGATCTTGAAAGCGCAGCCGCCACGACGCCGACGTGGTCGTGTTCGCCAGCGACGGCGGCGGCCTGCAGTACGGGCTGGCTATGCCGACCGGATCACCGATTTATTGCCTCCCGCCGGGCCTCGTCCTCGCCGGCATCTACACCTCAGAGAACCCGCACTTTGACGTGGCGGCTCCGGACCTGTCCACCTTCCTCGACCGCCTGCTCCAGGCCGTGAGGACGTTCGCCGCTTCGGGTACGCCACCCAGCTTGTGATCCTTCATCCCAGTGAACGGGTGGGCGGATGCCGGAACACCTGACAGGCAACCCGCAGTCGTCGATCAGCTGTTCTCGCCGGTGGTGTCGCCGACCAGGCGCCGCGCTTCGGCGATGACGTCCGCGTCGATGTCCACGCTCGCGGTGTAAAGGTTCCCGTCATGGACGGCGTCCACGTACTCGTACGCGTTGTCGAGGGCGATCAACTCGGCTGCCCGGGGAGTGCCCTCGTACGTGATGAAGCTGTACGCCCAGGACGTGAGATCGCGAGGCGCGATGGTCTCTGCGAGCAGTCGCCGGGCCATGATCCGAAGCGCTTCCTCCGCACCCTCGTGACTGCCCTCCTGGTGGTAGGTCAGGGAGTGCTCCGCCAGAGCGACGTCGAGCCATCGCCGCAACTCGTCACTCTCGTTGCCCTTCACGGGCGAGATGCCGGCGAGGATCCGGAGGGTCGGGCTGTCCATGCCTGCCGTGAGGCAGTCGCAGGCGGCCTCGATCACCTGGGCTGCGCTGCCCGACCCGATACTCCAGAAGACGGCGGCGCCCTGGAGGCGAGCGAGCGCATCGTGACCGGGCACCCGTACATGATCTGCCGGCGCGTCCCCACTGTCGCCGAATTTTCCAGCGGTGCAATGGAGGCGTCAGCGGTTGGTGCCACTCGTCGCGTCCGGCTTCTTGTGTCGAGGCGGTAAGCGGGTATGGTGGTCGATGTCTCGGCTCGCATCGGCGCGTTTCCAGGCCAGCAGATCCGTCACGGAGAGCGACTGCACGTGATCACGCCGGCGGAAGCCGAACGGCGTGGGTGAATTGTGCTGAAGGTCGTATCAAGCGCTGTGTGAAGCGCTGAAGTCGCAGGAAGCAGCCCTGATCTGGCCCGGCACGTCGCGGGAGACTGGGCCGAAGGGGGCAACCTTCTCAACGCTCGGACCGGTCCCACACTCACCGCTTTTCGGCGTACCGACCGTGTGGCACGATCGTGGAACCTCCACCATCCCTGTGACACTTCCCCGACAGGAGCAAACATGTCTGGTCGAAGACTGGGTCGACTGTTTGGCCCGCTCCTCGTGCTCGCCGCTGTCCTCGGAGGACTGCTCGGCACCGATTTCCTTCCCGGCGCAGGTAGCGCTCAGCTGACTGACGTCGTTTGGGGTGCGGGGTTGGGTGATGTCGTCTGGGGCGTGGACGCCTCCCGGTAGCCTCGCGGGTCGTCGCCCATGAGGGCAGCACCCACGGGCGGCGTCTTTCAGAGGGAGCGGTATGGCCAGGCGTGACCAACGGCGCAAGTCCACGGACCACGCCTGGCTAATCACCGGCCCGCTGGCACTGGTCGCCATCCTCTCCTGCACCGCGATCAGCGTCATCTCCGACCATCCCTACGGGGAGTGGGGGCTGGCGTTCCTGATTTTCCTGGCGATGGCCGGCATCAGCATTCCGGTGCTGAACTTCGTCGTCCGTCGGCAGTCCGTGGGCGTGACGCTCACCGAGATCCCACTCGTGGTAGGGCTGTTCTTCCTGCCACCGCTGACCGTGATCCTGATCTACACGGTCGCCTCGTTGATCTGGAGCGCCTCGCAGCGCTTCGCGCCAGCGAAGTTCTGGTTCAACGTCGCGAGGGCCGCCGCGGCCACGTCGCTGGCCAGCCTGCTTCTCCTGCGACTGCCCCCGCTGGAGGGCGTGGGCCCCGGCACCTGGGGCAGTCTCTTCCTCGCGGTAAACACCATCACCCTGGTCAGCCTCGCCTCTGTCGTCGGCGTGCACGTGCTGCTACAGGGCTGGCAGGCCGGCCGGGAAGCCCTGCGGACCACTCCGTCGGTGCTCCTCACCACCTCGATCAACGCGTCCGTCGGTCTGCTCGTCCTGATCGCTCTGGACCAGACCTGGTGGTCCGCGTTGCTGCTGGGTGCCCTCTTCGCCGCACTCACCCTGGTCTACCGGTCCTACGCCCAGTTCTTCCGGCAGCACCGCACCCTGACCGGGATGTACGACCTGGCCCGGTTGATCACGACCAGCGGTGCCGACGGGTCGCTGGCCGACGTCCTGCTCGACCGGGTCCGTGCCCTCATGCAGGCGGAGTCCGCCACCCTCTGGCTGCCCGCCCAGGGCCGGCACCCCGAGGTGCTGTTGACGGCCCGGGTCGACACGCCAGGGCTGCTCGATGTTGCCCCGACCCCGTCGATACTGCGGGAGCGGGCGCGGGACCTGGCGAAGACGTTGTCGATGGGCCGTCTGCTGGGTGACGAGAGTGCGCTACGCGGCGAGATCAGCGCCCGCGAGATCAAGGACGTGATTGTGGTGCCGCTGCGCTCCGGGCAGGCGGTGATCGGCACCCTGGAGGTGGCGAACCGGCTCAGCGACATCGGCCACTTCGCCCCCGGCGACATTCCCATCTTCGAGACGGTGGCCGCGCACGCCGCTGTGGCGCTGGAGAATTCCCGGCTGGTCGATCGACTGCGGCACGACGCGTACCACGACGCTCTGACCCGGCTGCCCAACCGGCGGCGGATCACCGGCGCGCTGGACGAGTCGGTCAAGATCGGCGCACCCAACGAGGTGGTGGCGCTGCTGCTCTTCGACGTCGACGGGTTGCGCCAGGTCAACGAGTCCCTCGGTCACGCGGCCGGGGACAAGGTGCTCGCCGAGGTCGCCAACCGGTTGCGGGCCAGCGCGCCGTCGTCGGCTCTGGTCGGCCGGGTTGGTGGCGACGAGTTCCTGGTGACGCTGCGGTTGGAGAACGCCGACGCGGCGCTGGAGTTGGCCGGCCAACTGCGCGACCAGATTCGTGACGAGATGGTCTTCGACGCGCTCACCCTTGATGTGGACACTGCCGTCGGGGTGGCCGTACACCCTGATCACGGCAGCGACGCGGCCACCCTGCTGCTCCGGGTCGACCTCGCCGCCACAGCCGCCAAATCGGTACCGGGCAGCGTGCAGCTGTTCAACCCGGCGCTGGAGTCGCGGTCGCTGCGCCGACTGGGCCTCGCCGGCGACCTGCGCCGAGCGTTGGACCAGGACGAGCTGGAGGTCTACTTCCAGCCCAAGGTGACGCTGCGGGAGCGTCGCCTGGTCGGTGTCGAGTGCCTGGCCCGGTGGGAGCACCCGACGCACGGCACCGTCGCCCCGGAGGACTTCGTCGCGGTGGCCGAGCACACCGGCCAGTTGAGCCGGCTCACCGAGGTGGTGCTCCGCGAGGGGCTGCGGCGCAGCCGGGACTGGGCCGAGGCCGACCTTCCGCTGCCCGTCGCGGTCAACCTCTCCGCCCGTACGCTCACCGACCAGCATTTCCCCGACCGGGTGCAGGAGTTGTTGACCGAGTACGGGGTGCCGGCGCAGAGCCTCACCCTGGAGATCACCGAGGCGGGGGTGCTGGACGGCACTGACCGACCCATCCCGACCCTGCACCGGCTACGCGATCTCGGCGTCCGGCTGTCGGTGGACGACTTCGGCACCGGTGATTCGTCCCTGGCCCACCTGCGGCGGCTGCCGGTCCACGAGGTGAAGGTGGACCGCTCCTTCGTGCAGGGCATGGCGACCGATCCGGGGGACCTGGCCATCGTCAACGCGGTGGTGACCCTGTCTCAGCAGTTCGGCCTGGCGGTGGTGGCCGAGGGCGTGGAGAGCGAGCTGACCCTGGAGCTGCTCCAGGACATCGGCTGTGAGATCGGGCAGGGCTTCCTGTTCAGCCGACCGCTGCCGTACGAGCGGCTGGCGGCCTGGTTCGGCGCCCAGGCCGACCCGGAAACGATCTCCGTCGGAGAGCTTCCCCGCCTTCGTGTCGTGCCCTGAACTGGGCGTAGACGATCTCCGGGGATCCGATTTCACCTGCCGAGCCGGGCCGTGTACTCTTACTTCTGCGCGCCCCACGGGGAGATCGCGCAGGCCCCCTTAGCTCAGTCGGCAGAGCGTCTCCATGGTAAGGAGAAGGTCTACGGTTCGATTCCGTAAGGGGGCTCGAGGGTTCAGCTGGACCCACCACGGCGGTGTAGCTCAGATGGTAGAGCAAGCGGCTCATAATCGCTGTGTCGCCGGTTCAAGTCCGGCCACCGCTACTCTCGTCTTCCGGGCTTGTTTCCGGTGGTCGTGGGGATGGGCGCCACTGGCGCCCACTTTGCATGTCCGCGCTGTCAGCGACTAGGCTGGCGCGTCGTAGTTGTTTCCGTTAGCGAGGAAGGCACTCCGCCGTGGCGAAGGCTACCGATGTCCGGCCGAAGATCACTTTGGCGTGTGTGGAGTGCAAGGAGCGCAACTACATCACGCGCAAGAACCGCCGTAACGACCCCGACCGCATCGAGCTGAAGAAGTTCTGCCCGCGCGACGGTCGGCACACGGTCCACCGCGAGACCCGCTGACCTGCGGCCGGCTCCAACGCCGGCCACCGTTGAAGCTTTCCGATCGCCGATCTGACCGGGCTGGCGCGGTTCCACCGCCGCCGACCGAGCAGATCGGCGATTGTGTTTCCGTGTAGGTTCGCGGCATGTCTCTGGACCCTTCCTTCGTCGGCCGGACCTATCCGCCGACCGCCCCCTACCAGGTGGGCCGAGAAAAGATCCGTGAGTTCGCCACCGCCATCGGCGCCACCGATCCCGCCCACCACGACCCGGCGGCGGCCCAGGCGCTGGGCCACCCGGACGTGGTCGCTCCGCCGACCTTCCCGGTGGTCGTCACGATGGCAGCCAGCCGTCAGATCGTCGAGGACCCGGAGCTCGGCGTCGACTACAGCCGCGTGGTACACGGTGACCAGCGGTTCGCGTACACCCGGCCGGTGGTCGCCGGCGACGAGCTGGTCTGCGCCAGCACCATCGAGGACGTCAGCACCCGGGGCGGGCACGGCTTCCTGACCACCCGCACCGACGTCAGCACCGTCGCCGGCGAGCCGGTCGTCGCCGTCTGGTCCAAGATCGTCGTACGCGGGGAGGCGTGAGATGGAGCTGCCAGCCAAGACTTTCCAGGTGACCCGCGCGGACCTGGTCCGCTATGCCGGTGCCTCGGGTGACTTCAACCAGATCCACTGGAGCGATCGGTTCGCCACCAAGGTGGGCCTGCCCGGGGTGATCGCGCACGGCATGTTCACCATGGCGCTGGTCGGCCGGGCGATCACCGAGTGGGCCGGGGCGCCCGACGCGGTGGTCGACTACAACGTCCGGTTCACTCGGCCGGTGGTGGTCCCCGACGACGACCAGGGGACCGAGATCGAGGTCACCGCGGTGGTCCGTGAGGTGACCGAGGACGGCCTCACCCGGCTCGATGTGACCGCCACCTGCCTCGGCGAAAAGGTGCTCTCACAGGCCCGCGCCACCATCCGTACGAAGCGTTGAGTCAGGCCCGCCACGCGTGGCGGGGAGACCGGTTGGGAAAGTCGAGCGGCTACCCGTACACTGGTCCGCCGTGGGGCAAGTGACCCCTGCTCGGTCGTCTGTGGCCGCGTGGGGCGAGTGTTGCCGCACAGGGGTGTAGCTCAATTGGCAGAGCAGCGGTCTCCAAAACCGCAGGCTGCAGGTTCAAGTCCTGTCACCCCTGCGCCTCAGGCCTGACCGTTCCCGTGGGTCGCGCCGCCGAGATGGCGGCGTCCGGCCCGTGGTGGTGGCATTGGCGGGGTGGTCCCGAGGTATCGGGCCCCCGGTTGATCCACCGGCCGCGGCCCGTCGCGGGACGGTTGGTCCGGCCGGCGTGAACAGCGCCGCGCACGCCGCCCGGCGTGCGACCCGAGATTTCCGCGACGGAGGGCGAAGTGGCCGACAACAAGCGGCGCGGCGAGGACGCCGGCGACGATCGTCTGGACGACGAGGTCGTCGACGAGGTAGCTGACGACGACGCCACCAGCGCGGACGAGCCGGTCTCCCGGGGAGGCACCGCGACGCGGTCCCGTGCCCGGGCGGAGTCGGCGGACAGCCGACCGACCACCCGGTCCGAAACCGGTCGGGTGGGCGTCTTCGGGCGCATCGCCCGGTTTTTCCGCGAGGTCGTGGCCGAACTGCGTAAGGTCATCTGGCCGACGCGCAAGGAGTTGCTGACCTACACCGCGGTGGTGGTGACGTTCGTCGCGGTGATGCTGACGATCGTGGCCGTGCTGGATTACGGGTTCGCCAAGGTCGTGCTGTTTGTCTTCGGCAACTCGAGCTGACCGGCTGACTCCAGAGCCGATAGTGACGGAAGTGAGCGAGCGTGCCTGAGTACGACGAGACCGCCGGACCGGTGGACGAGCAGTCCACGGTCGCGACGGCGGCTGGTGACGAGTCGGTTGAGGCCGCCAGCGAGCCGGAGTTCCCAACCACCGAGCCCGCGCCGGACGAGGAGTACGACCCGGTCGCCGAGCTGCGGCAGAAGCTGCGCTACGCGCCGGGCGACTGGTACGTGGTGCACTCCTACGCCGGCTACGAGAACAAGGTCAAGACCAACCTCGAGACCCGGATCACGAGCCTCGACATGGAGGACTTCATCTACCAGGTCGAGGTGCCGACCCGGGAGGAAGTCGAGGTCAAGAACGGCAAGCGGTCCCAGGTCCAGGCCAAGGTCTTCCCGGGCTACATCCTGGTCCGGATGGAGCTGACCGCCGAGTCCTACTCGTGTGTCCGCAACACCCCGGGTGTGACTGGCTTCGTCGGCGCGACCGACCGGGCCGACCGGCCCGCGCCGCTCTCCCTCGACGAGGTGCTGAAGTGGCTGGCACCGGCCATCGAGACCGAGCAGAAGAAGGCGAAGCCCGAGATCAAGGTCCTCGACTTCGAGGTGGGTGACTCGGTCACCGTCACCGACGGTGCCTTCGCATCGCTGCCGGCCACGATCAGCGAGATCAACGCCGACCAGCAGAAGCTCAAGGTGCTGGTGTCGATCTTCGGTCGGGAGACGCCGGTGGAGCTCAACTTCAACCAGGTCGCCAAGATCTGACGGGTCGTCGGCGGCGGGCCCGGCCCGCCCCCCCCGGCGGCGGACCCCCCCCCCCCCCACCACCGCGGACGAGTGGGCTGCGGCCTGCGCAACACGTGAACGACGCCCCAG
>NZ_JBIAYP010000003.1:0-640821 GCF_042897975.1 Micromonospora sp. NPDC000668 | reverse complement strand
ACCCCCCCTCACCCCCTGCGGTTTGGGTGTGTGGTGGCAGTGGGGGGGGGGCGGGCGGTTCCAAACAAAACCCCCCCGGCCTCCCCTGTGGGGGGGGGGGGGGGGGGGCCCCCCCCCCCCCCCCGACGTCGGCGTACGCCCTCCCGCTCGACCTCGGCGGACGAGTGGGCTGCGGCCTGCGCTACTCTTGAACGTCGCCGCTGTCGCACCGCGCTGACCGTGCGCGCCTCGAGGGCGGCGTCAGCCGCATTTTCCCAGCTCCAAGCCCCAGGAAGTGACATGCCTCCGAAGAAGAAGCTCGTCAAGACGTTCACGCTTCAGCTGCCGGCGGGCCAGGCCACGCCGGCGCCGCCGGTCGGCCCCGCGCTCGGCCAGCACGGCGTGAACATCATGGAGTTCTGCAAGTCCTACAACGCGCAGACCGAGTCCCAGCGGGGCGACATCGTCCCCGCCGAGATCAGCGTGTACGAGGACCGGTCCTTCACCTTCGTTCTGAAGACCCCGCCCGCCGCCCGGCTGCTGATCAAGGCCGCTGGTGTGCAGAAGGGCTCCGGCGTCCCGCAGAGCGAGAAGGTCGGCTCGGTCAGCCGCGCCCAGCTGCGTGAGATCGCCGAGAAGAAGATGGCCGACCTCAACGCCAACGACCTGGCCCAGGCCGAGAAGATCATCGCCGGCACCGCCCGGTCGATGGGCATCACCGTCAACGACTGACGTCGGCCCCGGCCAACGACCCGAACCGTGGGAGGGCCCGCGCCGAGCGGCCCGCCAGAGACCACAGGAGTAATCAGCAATGCAGCGCAGCAAGAGCTACCTCAAGGCCGCCGATGTCATCGACCGGTCCAAGCTCTACACCCCCTCCGAGGCCGTGAAGCTGGCCAAGGAGACCACCAACGTCAAGTTCGACGCCACGGTCGAGGTCGCCATGCGCCTCGGCGTCGACCCCCGCAAGGCGGACCAGATGGTCCGCGGCGTGGTCAACCTGCCGCACGGCACCGGTAAGACCGCCCGCGTGATCGTCTTCGCCGCCGGCGCGAAGGCCGAAGAGGCCGCCGCGGCGGGTGCGGACGAGGTGGGCACCGACGAGCTGGTCGCCCGGATCCAGGGTGGTTGGCTCGACTTCGACGCGGCGATCGCCACGCCGGACCAGATGGCCAAGATCGGTCGGATCGCGCGGATCCTGGGCCCGCGCGGTCTCATGCCGAACCCGAAGACCGGCACGGTGACCATGGACGTCACCAAGGCGGTGCAGGACATCAAGGGCGGCAAGATCACCTTCCGGGTGGACAAGCACTCCAACCTGCACCTGATCATCGGCAAGGCCTCCTTCACGGAGAGCCAGCTGGTGGACAACTACGCGGCGGTGCTCGACGAGGTGCTGCGCGCCAAGCCGTCCTCGGCGAAGGGCAAGTACCTCAAGAAGGTCGTCCTCACCACCACGATGGGCCCGGGCGTCCCGGTCGACCCGAACGTGGTGAAGAACCTGCAGGAGGGCTCGGCCGAGGCCTGAGCCGACACTCCGCTCCACCGGGGCGCCGCCACACTGTGGCGGCGCCCCGGCGCGTCTCAGGTGTGGCAGGCTCGACCGCATGCGACTGGAGGACGTCTGGTTGCGGTACCACCGGCGTGGGCCGTGGGTGCTGCGGGGCGTGGACGTGCGGATCGGTCCGGGTGAGGTGGCGGTCGTGCTGGGCCGCAACGGGGTGGGCAAGTCGACCCTGCTCCAGGTGGCCGCCGGCGTGCTCCGGCCGGGCCGGGGGCGGGTCACCGACCGGCCCGGTCGGGTGGGCTGGGTGCCGGAGCGCTTCCCGGCCGACCAGCCCTTCACCGTGGTCCGCTACCTGACCGGGATGGCCCGGATGGTCGGGCTGGGCCGCGCGGCGGCCGACGAGGCGGTGACGACCTGGACCGACCGGCTCGGGCTGGCCGCGTTCCGTGCGGTCCGCCTGCCGGAGCTGTCCAAGGGCACCGCGCAGAAGGTGGGCCTGGCCCAGGCGATGCTGCGTCCGCCGGGCCTGCTGGTCCTCGACGAGCCGTGGGAGGGCCTGGACGCCACCACTCGCGAGCTGGTGCCCGAGTTGATCCACGAGGTGCTGGTCGCCGGCGGTGCGGTCCTGGTGAGCGACCACCGCGGTGAAACGGTCCGGCTGCCGGGCGCTCGCCGCTGGATGGTGGCCGACGGCACCGTGACCGAGGAGACGTCGCCACCGGACGAGACGATCGCGGTGGTCGAGGTCGCGGTGCCGGCCGCGCGGGTCGCCGGCACCGTCGCCCGGTTGCGCGCCGAGGGCCACCACGTGCTGCGGGTACGTCCCGACGCGTCGACGGCCCCGCCGGGGGAGCGGGTGGCCGTGGACGGTGCGGGCGTGGCGGTCGAACCAACCGCCGGGGAGGCCCGGTGATCGCCCTGATCCGGCTGCGGCTGGCCGGTTTCCTGCGTACCGGACGGGCGGTGGCACCGCTGCTCGCCGGCCTGGTCGCACTCGGCACCCTGTACGGCGGCGGCCGGGCCCAGCCGGCGGAGGCGTACGGCGTCTCCGCGGTGGTGCTCTTCCCGGTGCTCGCCTGGCAGACCAAGATCCTGTTGGACGTTGAGCCGGACGTGCAGCGCCGGCTGGCCCAGGTCACGGTCGGGGTGGCCCGGGAGCGGGTGGCCGGGCTGCTCGCCGCCGGTGTTGCGGCGCTGATCACGGTGGCCGTCGCGCTGGTCTTCCCGTGGCTGGTCGGTGGGGTCACCGGCCCGGTCGACCCGACGGACCGGTCGGTGCCGGTGGGCGTCGCGCTCGGGCTGTGGGCGCATCTGCTGGCCATACCCGCCGGGGTGGCCCTCGGTGCCCTGGCCAGCCGGGCGTCCGTGGGCGGTGCCGGGTACGGCGTCGCGGTGCTGGCCCTCGGCTGCGTCGGTGCGGTGGTGCTCGGCCTGGCCGGTTCGGTGGCTCCCTGGCTGGCGCCGCCGATCATGGCCACGGCGCGGACCACCGCGGGCGATGCCGCCGCGCTCACTCTGCTCGGGCTCACCGCCTGGGCCGTGGTCTGGAGCGGCGCGGCCGTCGGCGGCTACCTGTGGCGGCGGCGGGCCCGGGGCTGAGGCGCCGGGGACGACCGGTGGTGGCCTGTCTCACACGAGGCGATTTGGTGCTGGTCATGGGGTCGCGTACTCTTCAAACGTCATCCGTGTTGTCATGGATGAGGAACCACCCAGAGACCGCTGGTCACCGTGCTTCGGCACGGTCGAAGGTCCCGCGACATCGGGCGACCCGCGCAGGGCGGCAAGCGTAACTCGGCAGTGAGCATGGTCCGCCGACCGTGACGATCCGCCGGCCCTCGCCCCGTGCGCCCTGCGCCGGGGCTTTTCTCGTTGTCGTGCTGCCTCCGCCCCCGTTCCGGCTTCGGCCACGACGGGGACCAGCCTCGAGTAACGAGAGAGGAGGGACATGGCGGACAAGCCGATCCGGGCCGACAAGGCCACGGCCGTCGCTGAGCTGACCGAGAGCTTCCGCAGCTCGGGTGCCACCGTGCTGACCGAGTACCGCGGTCTGACGGTTTCCCAGCTCACCCAGCTGCGGCGCTCGCTCGGTGCCGAGACCAGCTACATGGTCGCGAAGAACACGCTGGCGAAGCGTGCTGCGACGGACGCGGGCATCACTGGCCTCGACGAGCTGTTCACCGGTCCTACCGCGCTGACTTTCGTTTCGGGCGACGTCGTCGAGGCGGCGAAGGGGCTTCGCGATTTCGCGAAGGCCAACCCGAAGCTCGTCATCAAGGGCGGTGTCTTCGAGGGCAAGGCCATTTCCGCGGCCGAGGTCACGAAGCTCGCCGACCTGGAGTCCCGCGAGGTGCTGCTGGCCAAGCTGGCCGGCGCGATGAAGGGCAACCTGAGCAAGGCTGCGGCCCTGTTCCAGGCCCCGTTGTCGAAGACCGCCCGTCTGGCGGCTGCCCTGCAGGACAAGCGCGAGAAGGAGAGCGCCGAGGCGGCCTGAGGCCGTCCGAGCGCACCAGTTCTTACTTATTAGATTCAGGAAAGGACGCCAGATATGGCGAAGCTCAGCACCGACGAGCTGCTCGACGCGTTCAAGGAGATGACGCTGATCGAGCTCTCCGAGTTCGTGAAGCAGTTCGAGACGACCTTCGAGGTCACCGCCGCTGCTCCGGTCGCCGTTGCCGGCCCGGGTGCCGCCCCGGCCGCCGCCGAGGCCGAGCCGGAGAAGGACGAGTTCGACGTCATCCTCGAGGCTGACGGTGGCAAGAAGATCCAGGTCATCAAGGTCGTGCGTGAGCTGACCGGCCTGGGCCTCAAGGAGGCCAAGGACGCGGTCGAGTCCGCTCCGAAGGCCATCCTGGAGAAGGTCAACAAGGAGACCGCCGACAAGGCCAAGGCCAAGCTCGAGGGCGAGGGCGCCAAGGTCACCCTCAAGTGACCTGACGTTCCACCAGCGCTGTGCCCGGCTCGCTGAGCCGGGACACGATCGCGTCGCGGCGGGCGGCGATCCGACACGGATCGCCGCCCGCGGTGTTGGTGGGCCCTCGGCAACCGTCCTGAGCTGGGTGCCGAAGACCGCAGCTGTGGTACCCGGACGAGTGCGGCGGGTCGCTCTCCGGTGGGAAAGAACGGACAACCCGGATAGCGGCCCTTGACGCGACCCCGGGCTGCCAGGCACGCTGGCACCAGCAAGACACCGCGCTTGCGACGGCCACGAAGTGGGTAATGACAGCGGCGGCACCATCAGCCGCTGCAACCCGAGCGGCCCAGCGGGAACGTTGCGTTCCGAGCGGCCCGGCAGACCCCGGTTTTCCGGGGGCCGAGGCACGTTCCGCAAACGGCCTGCGGGGTGGGCTGGACAGCGGTTAGCCTCTCGGCTACACTGCTAGTTTGCGCTGCCTTCCGACTAGACCCCTGCTCGGAAATGTCCGTTTACGGATATTTCTGGTGGGGTCATTGGAGTGCACGCGTACCAGCCGTTCTGCAGCACCGGTCCTCGGAAGGACGCATCTTGGCAGCTTCCCGCCCTGCGAAGACCAGTCGTACGTCGAGCGCATTCGCTCCCCGCCGAGTTTCATTCGGCAGGATCACCGAACACCTCGAGGTCCCCAACCTCCTCGCCATTCAGAACGAGTCCTTCGACTGGCTCGTCGGCAACGAGGGTTGGCAGGGCCGGTCGGCGGACGACCCGCACGCACGCTCGGGTCTCGCGGAGATCCTTGAAGAGATCAGTCCCATTGAGGACTTCTCCGGCACCATGTCACTTTCCTTCTCGGCGCCGCGCTTCGACGAGGTCAAGGCCTCGATCGAGGAGTGCAAGGAGAAGGACCTGACCTACTGCGCTCCGCTCTTCGTGACCGCGGAGTTCACCAACAACACCACTGGCGAGATCAAGAGCCAGACGGTGTTCATGGGTGACTTCCCGATGATGACGCCCAAGGGCACCTTCGTCATCAACGGCACCGAGCGCGTCGTGGTCAGCCAGCTCGTCCGGTCCCCGGGCGTGTATTTCGACAAGCAGCCGGACAAGACCTCCGACCGCGACCTCTCCAGCGTCAAGGTCATCCCGAGCCGGGGTGCCTGGCTGGAGTTTGACATCGACAAGCGCGACACGGTCGGCGTACGCATCGACCGCAAGCGTCGGCAGGCCGTCACCGTCCTGCTCAAGGCCGTCGGATGGTCGGCCGAGCGGATCCGTGAGCGGTTCGGCTGGTCCGAGCTGATGATGACCACGCTCGAGAAGGACCACATCGCCGGCCAGGACGAGGCCCTGCTCGATATCTACCGCAAGCTCCGCCCTGGCGAGCCGCCGACGCGCGAGAACGCCCAGACCCTGCTCGACAACCTCTTCTTCAACCCGAAGAGGTACGACGTCGCCAAGGTCGGGCGCTACAAGTTCAACAAGAAGCTCGAAGTCGGCGTGCCAATCACCACCGGCACGCTGACCGAGGACGACATCGTCGCCACCGTGGAGTACCTCTGCCGGCTGCACGCCGGTGAGGATGGCTACGAGGCCGACGACATCGACCACTTCGGCAACCGGCGCCTGCGCACCGTGGGTGAGCTGATCCAGAACCAGGTTCGGGTCGGCCTGTCCCGGATGGAGCGGGTCGTCCGCGAGCGGATGACCACGCAGGACGTCGAGGCGATCACCCCGCAGACCCTGATCAACATCCGCCCGGTGGTGGCGGCGATCAAGGAGTTCTTCGGGACGTCGCAGCTGTCCCAGTTCATGGACCAGACCAACCCGCTGGCGGGCCTGACCCACCGGCGTCGGCTGAGCGCGCTCGGCCCGGGTGGTCTGTCCCGGGAGCGGGCCGGCTTCGAGGTCCGTGACGTGCACCCGTCCCACTACGGCCGGATGTGCCCGATCGAGACGCCGGAAGGCCCGAACATCGGCCTGATCGGCGCGCTGTCCACCTTCGCCCGGGTCAACCCGTTCGGCTTCATCGAGACGCCGTACCGGAAGGTCATCGAGGGTCGGGTCACCGACCAGATCGACTACCTGACCGCGGACGAGGAGGACCGGTTCGTCAAGGCCCAGGCCAACGCGCCGCTGCGGGCCGACGGCACCTTCGCCGAGGACCGGGTCCTGTGTCGTCGTAAGGGCGGCGAGACCGAGGACGTCGTCCCCGGCGCCGTCGACTACATGGACGTGTCGCCGCGGCAGATGACCTCGGTCGCGACCGCCATGATCCCGTTCCTCGAGCACGACGACGCCAACCGGGCACTGATGGGCGCGAACATGCAGCGCCAGGCAGTGCCGCTGGTCAAGGCCGAGGCGCCGCTGGTGGGTACGGGCATGGAGTACCGGGCCGCGGTCGACGCTGGCGACGTGGTGGTCGCCGAGGTCGGCGGTGTGATCGAGGATCTCTGCGCCGACTACGTCACCATCCACCAGGACGACGGCCACCGCCGGACGTACCTGCTGCACAAGTTCCGCCGCTCCAACGCCGGCTCCTGCGTCAACCAGAAGCCGGTCGTCTTCGAGGGCGACCGCGTCGAGGCCGGTCAGGTCATCGCCGACGGTCCCTGCACCGACGAGGGCGAGATGGCGCTCGGGCGCAACCTGCTCGTGGCGTTCATGTGCTGGGAAGGCCACAACTACGAGGACGCGATCATCCTGTCGCAGCGCCTCGTGCAGCAGGACGTGCTCACCTCGATCCACATCGAGGAGCACGAGGTCGACGCTCGGGACACCAAGCTCGGCCCGGAGGAGATCACCCGCGACATCCCGAACGTCAGCGAGGAAATGCTCGCTGACCTCGACGAGCGCGGCATCATCCGGATCGGTGCGGAGGTCGTCCCCGGCGACATCCTGGTTGGCAAGGTCACGCCCAAGGGTGAGACCGAGCTGACCCCGGAGGAGCGGCTGCTTCGCGCGATCTTCGGTGAGAAGGCGCGTGAGGTCCGGGACACCTCGCTGAAGGTGCCGCACGGCGAGACCGGCACGGTCATCGGTGTGCGTACCTTCTCCCGCGAGGACGGCGACGAGCTGCCTCCGGGCGTCAACGAGCTGGTCCGGGTGTACGTGGCCCAGAAGCGGAAGATCCAGGACGGCGACAAGCTCGCCGGCCGGCACGGTAACAAGGGCGTCATTTCCAAGATCCTGCCGATCGAGGACATGCCGTTCCTGGAAGACGGCACCCCCGTCGACATCGTGCTCAACCCGCTGGGTGTGCCGAGCCGGATGAACATCGGTCAGGTGCTCGAGACCCACCTCGGCTGGGTCGCCAAGACCGGCTGGAAGGTCGAGGGCGACGACGCGTCCTGGAAGAAGCAGCTGCGGTCGATCGGCGCGCACGAGTCCGAGGGGGACACGAACGTGGCCACCCCGGTCTTCGACGGCGCCCGCGAGGAGGAGATCGCCGGTCTGCTCTCGTCGACCCTGCCCAACCGGGACGGCAACCAGCTGATCGGTTCCAGTGGTAAGGCGCAGCTGTTCGACGGTCGCTCCGGTGAGCCGCTGCCGGACCCGATCGCGGTCGGCTACATCTACATCCTGAAGCTCAACCACCTGGTCGACGACAAGATCCACGCACGGTCGACCGGCCCGTACTCGATGATCACGCAGCAGCCGCTGGGTGGTAAGGCGCAGTTCGGTGGTCAGCGCTTCGGTGAGATGGAGTGCTGGGCGATGCAGGCGTACGGCGCCGCGTACGCCCTGCAGGAGCTGCTCACGATCAAGTCCGACGACGTGCTCGGCCGGGTGAAGGTCTACGAGGCCATCGTCAAGGGCGAGAACATCCCGGAGCCGGGCATCCCGGAGTCGTTCAAGGTGCTGCTCAAGGAGCTGCAGTCGCTGTGCCTCAACGTTGAGGTGCTGTCCAGCGACGGCGTGGCCCTGGAGATGCGCGAGACCGACGACGAGGTGTTCCGGGCCGCTGAGGAGCTGGGCATCGACCTGTCCCGGCGCGAGCCGAGCTCGGTCGAAGAGGTCTGAGGTGAGCGGTCGGGGGCCGGCCTGCCGGCCCCCGATCTCGCCCGAGAATTAGCAGTACAGACGACGACATAGGGGACATAGTGCTCGACGTCAACTTCTTCGACGAGCTGCGCATTGGTCTCGCCACCGCCGACGACATCCGTCAGTGGTCGCACGGCGAGGTCAAGAAGCCTGAGACGATCAATTACCGCACCCTCAAGCCGGAGAAGGACGGGCTCTTCTGCGAGAAGATCTTCGGTCCGCAGCGGGACTGGGAGTGCTACTGCGGTAAGTACAAGCGCGTCCGGTTCAAGGGCATCATCTGTGAGCGCTGCGGCGTCGAGGTGACTCGCTCCAAGGTCCGTCGTGAGCGGATGGGCCACATCGAGCTGGCCGCTCCGGTGACCCACATCTGGTACTTCAAGGGCGTGCCGAGCCGGCTGGGCTACCTGCTGGACCTCGCCCCCAAGGACCTCGAGAAGATCATCTACTTCGCCTCGTACGTCGTGACGAGCGTGGACGCGGAGTCGCGTCACCGCGACCTCTCGACGATCGAGAACGAGATCCTGGCCGAGAAGCGGCAGTCCGAGAACAGCCGCGACTCGGAGATCGAGAAGCGGGCCGCCAAGCTCGAGGCCGACCTGGCCGAGCTGGAGGCCGAGGGTGCCAAGGCGGACGTCCGGCGCAAGGTCAAGGAGGGCGGAGAGCGCGAGATGCGCCAGATCCGCGACCGGGCCCAGCGCGAGATCGACCGCCTGGACGAGGTGCTGGACACCTTCCGCAAGCTGGAGCCGAAGCAGCTGGTCACCGACGAGCTGCTCTACCGCGAGCTGCGCGACCGGTTCGGTGAGTACTTCACCGGTTCCATGGGCGCCGAGGCGATCAAGGCGCTGGTCCAGAACATGGACCTCGACGCCGAGGCCGAGAGCCTGCGGGAGACCATCCGGTCCGGCAAGGGCCAGCGGAAGATCCGGGCGCTCAAGCGGCTCAAGGTCGTGGCGGCGTTCCTGAACACCCGCAACTCGCCGCTCGGCATGGTGCTGGACTGCGTCCCGGTCATCCCGCCGGACCTGCGCCCGATGGTGCAGCTCGACGGTGGCCGGTTCGCGACCTCGGACCTGAACGACCTGTACCGCCGCGTGATCAACCGGAACAACCGCCTCAAGCGGCTGATCGACCTCGGCGCGCCCGAGATCATCGTCAACAACGAGAAGCGGATGCTCCAGGAGGCCGTCGACGCACTGTTCGACAACGGCCGCCGCGGCCGGCCGGTCACCGGTCCGGGTAACCGCCCGCTCAAGTCGCTGTCCGACATGCTCAAGGGCAAGCAGGGCCGGTTCCGGCAGAACCTGCTGGGCAAGCGCGTCGACTACTCCGGCCGTTCGGTCATCGTGGTCGGCCCGAAGCTCAAGCTGCACCAGTGCGGTCTGCCCAAGCAGATGGCGCTGGAGCTGTTCAAGCCGTTCGTGATGAAGCGGCTGGTCGACCTCAACCACGCGCAGAACATCAAGTCCGCCAAGCGGATGGTCGAGCGGCAGCGCCCGGTCGTGTGGGACGTGCTGGAAGAGGTCATCGGCGAGCACCCGGTGCTGCTCAACCGGGCGCCGACCCTGCACCGCCTGGGCATCCAGGCCTTCGAGCCGCAGCTGGTCGAGGGCAAGGCGATCCAGATCCACCCGCTGGTCTGCACGGCGTTCAACGCCGACTTCGACGGTGACCAGATGGCGGTGCACGTGCCGCTGTCCGCCGAGGCCCAGGCCGAGGCGCGGATCCTGATGCTGTCGTCGAACAACATCCTCAAGCCGGCCGACGGCAAGCCGGTCACCATGCCCACCCAGGACATGGTCATCGGTCTCTACCACCTCACCCACTTCACCCCCGGTGAGAAGGGCGAGGGCCGGGCATTCAGCTCGGACGCCGAGGCGCGGATGGCGTTCGACAACGGTGAGCTGCACCTGCAGGCGCCGGTGCGGATCCGGCTGCGCGGCGTGACCGGGGTCGACAACGGCGCCGGTGCCGAGCAGTGGACCGCCCCGGAGGGCTGGGTCGAGGGTGACCCGCTGACCGTGGACACGACGCTGGGTCGGGTGCTGTTCAACGAGACGCTGCCGCAGGGCTACCGCTTCGTGAACTACGAGATCCGCAAGGGTCAGCTCTCCGCGATCGTCAACGACCTCGCCGAGCGCTTCCCCAAGGTGGCGCTGGCCGCCACCCTGGACGGGCTCAAGGAGGCCGGTTTCCACTGGGCCACCTGGTCCGGCGTCACGATCGGCATGGAGGACGTCATCGCTCCGCCGCGCAAGGCGGAGATCCTGGCGAAGTACGAGAAGGAAGCCGACCGGATCGACAAGCAGTACCAGCGTGGTCTGATGACCGCCGAGGAGCGTCGCGGCGAGCTCATCGAGATCTGGACCAAGGCGACCAACGAGGTCGCCAAGGAGATGGACACCGCGCTGCCGCAGGAGAACCCACTGTGGAAGATGATCAACTCGGGTGCCCGCGGTAACCTGCTCCAGCTCCGGCAGATCGCGGCGATCCGTGGTCTGGTGGCCAACCCGAAGGGCGAGATCATCCCGCGGCCGATCAAGGCCAGCTACCGGGAGGGTCTGTCCGTGCTGGAGTACTTCATCTCCACGCACGGTGCCCGTAAGGGTCTCGCCGACACCGCGCTGCGGACCGCTGACTCGGGTTACCTGACCCGTCGTCTGGTGGACGTCTCGCAGGACGTGATCATCCGCGAGGAGGACTGCGGCACCGACCGGGCGATCCCGATGCAGATCGGTGAGCGCCTGGAGGGTGGCAAGCTGGTCGTGCACGAGCACGCCGAGACCAGCGTGCACGCCCGTACCCTGGCCGACGACATCAAGGGGCCGGACGGCACCGTCGTCGCCGAGCGGGGTCAGGACATCAACTCCATCGGGGTCGACAAGATCGTCGCCGCCGGCGTGGAGACGGTCCGGGTGCGCAGTGTGCTCACCTGCGAGTCGAAGCTGGGTGTCTGCGGTGCCTGCTACGGGCGCTCGCTGCCGACCGGCAAGACCGTGGACGTCGGCGAGGCGGTCGGCATCATCGCCGCCCAGTCGATCGGTGAGCCGGGTACGCAGCTGACGATGCGTACCTTCCACACCGGTGGTGTCGCGGGTGAGGACATCACCCAGGGTCTGCCGCGTGTCCAGGAAATCTTCGAGGCTCGGGTCCCGAAGGGTAAGGCGCCCATCGCCGACACCCCCGGCCGGATCCGGATCGAGGACGGCGAGCGCTCGCGGAAGATCATCGTGGTTCCGGACGACGGCAGCGAGGAGATCGTCTACGACAAGATCTCCAAGCGGGTCCGGCTGCGGACCCACGACGGCGGTCACGTCGCGGTCGGCGAGAAGCTGACCGAGGGCACCATCGACCCGCACGAGCTTCTGCGGATCATGGGTCCGCGGGCGGTCCAGGTCCACCTGACCCAGGAGGTCCAGGAGGTCTACCGCTCGCAGGGTGTGCTCATCCACGACAAGCACATCGAGATCATCATTCGCCAGATGCTCAAGCGGGTGACGGTCATCGACTCCGGCTCGACCGAGTTCCTGCCGGGTGTGCTGGTCGACCGGGCACTGTTCGAGTCGGAGAACCGCCGGCTCGTCTCGGAGGGCGGCGAGCCTGCCGCCGGCCGTCCGGTGCTGATGGGTATCACCAAGGCCTCGCTGGCCACCGACTCCTGGCTCTCGGCGGCCTCCTTCCAGGAGACCACCCGGGTGCTGACCGACGCTGCGATCAACTCGCGCAGCGACTCGCTGGTCGGCCTCAAGGAGAACGTGATCATCGGCAAGCTCATCCCGGCCGGTACCGGTATCAGCAAGTACCGCAACGTCCGGGTGGAGCCGACCGAGGAGGCCAAGGCCAAGGTCTACTCGATGACCGGGTACCCGGAGACCGACTACGGGTTCGGGCCGGCCAGCGGGCAGGCTGTGCCGCTGGACGACTTCGACTTCGGGTCGTACCGCTAAGCACCAACGCACGACGAGGCCCCCGGCATCCGCCGGGGGCCTCGTCGCGTCCGGACCTGCCCACCCGCAAGCCGGGTTCGGCATGATGGAGGCATGACGACCGCACCCGGGCAGGTGTCCGTGGCGCAGCAGAGCCCGCGCCACCCGCTCGATCCCGACCCGGCCCGCAGCACGAAGGCGCGGGCTGTCTTCGCGCTGGGGTTGCTCGGCCTGCTGACCGGCCTGTTCATCGGCGGGGTGGTACCCGCCACGGTGGCGCTCCAGTTGGCCAGGCAGGCGCGCCGGGAGGCGTACGCCTCGGGGGGCTTCCTGACCGGCGGCGCCTGGCTGCGGCAGGGGGAGCGGATGGCCTGGGCGGGTCTGGTGCTGGTCGCGGTCAGCGTGGTGGCCGCGGTGGTGGTCGGTGTGGTCAGGTTGGCCGGTGCGCCGTTCGGCCACGACTACCCCTCGAACATGGACTGAGCGGCCCGCAGCCGCCGGCGGCGGCGCCCCCGGCGGTAGCCTGGCCGGTGTCCGCCGCGCGGCGGTGGCGGCCCTGTCGACAGGAGGACCTCGTGACGGAACCGGCGCGGCCCCCGGACGAACCAGCCGGGAATCCTGGCGCGCCGGACCGGGCCCCGGGCCCGTCCGAGCCGAGCGGCTGGGCGCGGCCCGATCCGACCGGGCAGCCGGGCTCGCCCGCCGCCTTCCCCGACCCGGGCACGGCGCCGGCGTCCTCGCCTCAGTGGGGTGCCCCGATCCCGTCCGTGCCGGGTGGGGGCACGCCACCACAGCCCGCGCCGTCGTCCGGACCGACGGGCGGGTATGGGGCGCCTACGGGCTGGGGACCGCCGCCGGCGGGTCATGCCTCCGCATGGGGTGCGGCGCCGGGCCGGTCGGTGCCGCCGCCACCGACCGACGACCAACGCCGGCCGCCGAAGCGGGTGGAGCAGGTACCCGGTACGCCGTTCGGCGTGGTGTACCTGGATGTGCCACCGGTCACCTCCGGGCTGGCCGTCGGGGCGCTGGTGGCCGGGATCGCGTCGCTCCTCGTCGCGCTGCTGGTGACCTGCTTCGGGGTGGCCTTCTCGAACTACGGAGGGGCGTGGGCGTCCGGGGCGTTCGCCGTACTCGGCGTGCTGGCCGGGGTGGCCGCGGTCGTCGCCGGCCTGCTCGGTCAGCGGCAGATCCGCCGGCCGGCTCCACCACCCGCCGTCCGCTTCACCGGCCGCGGCCTGGCGGTGGCGGGGATCAGCTGCGGTGCGGGGGGAGCGCTGCTCAGCCTCCTGGGCCTGGGCCTGGCGCTGGTGATCTCCCTGGCGTGAGGCTGGTCACCGTCGGATCAGCCCTCCGACGGGGGTCAGCGCAGGTGGCGCACCAGGTCGCGGGTGCCCGGGATGGGGGCGACGGGTGGTCCGGCGGGGAAGCCGGTACACTTGTAGTCGTAGGTGCCCATCGCGGGCGACGGGGCAGGACGAGATCCGGCTGGCGGGTGTGAGTCATTCGCCGGGCCATTCCGTTTTGACCTGTGCGGCTGTGGTAGGTACTCTTTCCCCTTGTGCCCGGGCGTGCCCGGGCAACTCGTGCGTGCGCTGGTTCCGGAGTCCGGACGGCGGCACGACAAGCCAAAGATCCGGGGCGGGGCGACCCGCGTGCCGGTGACAGACCCCGGTACGCCGCGAAAGCGTCCGCACCGGGACCGTGAGCTGGGCGACACGCCCGACCGCGGGTGCCGGGACCGCCGCAGGGTGGCCCTGGTCGGAATGTAGGAGAGCCGGTCATCAGGCCGGCTAACGAGCAGACGGCGCGGCCGCAAGACTGCGGCCGAAGGGAGCGGAGAAACCCGGTGCCCACGATCCAGCAGCTGGTCCGAAAGGGCCGCCAAGCAAAGACGAGCAAGACCAAGACCCCGGCGCTGAAGGGTTCCCCTCAGCGGCGCGGCGTGTGCACCCGCGTGTACACCACCACCCCCAAGAAGCCGAACTCGGCGCTGCGCAAGGTCGCTCGTGTGAAGCTCAGCAGCCAGATCGAGGTGACCGCCTACATCCCGGGCGTCGGTCACAACCTGCAGGAGCACTCGATCGTGCTCGTTCGCGGCGGCCGGGTGAAGGACCTCCCCGGCGTGCGTTACAAGATCGTTCGCGGCTCGCTGGACACCCAGGGTGTCCGCAACCGCAAGCAGGCGCGCAGCCGTTACGGCGCGAAGAAGGAGAAGAGCTGACATGCCGCGTAAGGGACCCGCTCCGCGGCGGCCACTGGTCGCTGACCCGGTGTACAACTCGCCGCTGGTCACCCAGCTGGTGAACAAGATCCTGCTCCGTGGCAAGCGTCAGCTCGCCGAATCCATCGTGTACGCGGCCCTCGAGGGCTGCCGCGAGAAGTCCGGCACCGACCCGGTCGTCACCCTCAAGCGGGCGATGGACAACGTCAAGCCGACCCTCGAGGTGCGCAGCCGTCGTGTCGGTGGCGCCACCTACCAGGTTCCGGTCGAGGTCCGTCCCACCCGGGCGACCACGCTGGGCCTGCGCTGGCTGGTCACCTACTCCCGCGCCCGGCGCGAGAAGACCATGGTCGAGCGGCTGATGAACGAGCTGCTGGACGCGAGCAACGGCCTCGGTGCCGCCGTCAAGCGGCGCGAGGACACGCACAAGATGGCCGAGTCCAACAAGGCCTTCGCGCACTACCGCTGGTAACACCCTGGTTCCGGCGCCCTCGGGCGCCGGAACCGCCACCAGTTGAGTCGAGACGACGATAAGTAGGGATTGAAGTGGCCGCCGCAGACGCGCTCGCCAACGTACGCAACATCGGCATCATGGCGCACATCGATGCCGGTAAGACCACGACCACCGAGCGGATCCTGTTCTACACCGGCATCACGTACAAGATCGGTGAGGTCCACGAGGGCGCTGCCGTCATGGACTGGATGGAGCAGGAGCAGGAGCGTGGTATCACCATCACCTCCGCTGCTACCAAGTGTGAGTGGAAGGGCCACACGATCCAGATCATCGACACGCCTGGCCACGTCGACTTCACGGTCGAGGTCGAGCGGTCGCTGCGGGTGCTGGATGGTGCGGTCGCGGTCTACGACGGTGTCGCCGGCGTGGAGCCGCAGACGGAGAACGTCTGGCGGCAGGCCGACAAGTACAACGTCCCGCGGATGTGCTTCGTCAACAAGCTCGACCGGACCGGCGCCGACTTCTTCCGCTGCGTGCAGATGATGATCGACCGGCTCAACGCCACCCCGCTGGTGCTCCAGATCCCGATCGGGCTCGAGGGCGACCACATCGGCGTCGTCGACCTGATCGGCATGCGCGCTCTCACCTGGCGTGGGGAGACCCAGAAGGGTGACGACTACGCGATCGAGGAGATCCCGGCCGAGCTGGCCGACTCCGCGGCCGAGTGGCGCGAGAAGCTGATGGAGACCCTGGCCGACGTCGACGACTCGGTGATGGAGAAGTACCTGGAAGGCGACGAGGTCTCCGTTGAGGAGATCAAGGCCGCCATCCGACGTGCCACCATCGCTGGCAAGGCCAACCCGGTGCTCTGCGGCTCGGCGTTCAAGAACAAGGGCGTCCAGCCCATGCTCGACGCCGTGGTCGACTTCCTGCCGTCGCCGCTGGACGTTCCGGCCATCGAGGGTACGGCTCCCGATGGCGAGACCCCGCTGATCCGGAAGCCGTCCAAGTCGGAGCCCTTCTCCGGCCTGGCCTTCAAGATCCAGACGGACAAGCACCTCGGCAAGCTCACCTACGTCCGGGTCTACTCCGGCCTGCTCGAGTCCGGCTCCCAGGTGGTCAACTCCACCAAGGACCGCAAGGAGCGGATCGGCAAGATCTACCAGATGCACGCCAACAAGCGGGAAGAGCGTCCGTCGGCGCAGGCCGGCGACATCATCGCCGTGCAGGGTCTCAAGCAGACCACCACCGGCGACACCCTTTCCGACCCGGCGAACCCGGTGATCCTGGAGTCGATGACCTTCCCGGAGCCGGTCATCTCGGTGGCGATCGAGCCGAAGACCAAGTCCGACCAGGAGAAGCTGGGCACGGCCATCCAGCGGCTGGCCGAGGAGGACCCGACCTTCCGCGTCCGACTGGACGAGGAGACCGGTCAGACGGTCATCTCCGGCATGGGTGAGCTGCACCTGGACATCCTTGTCGACCGGATGCGGCGTGAGTTCAACGTCGAGGCCAACGTCGGCAAGCCGCAGGTGGCGTACCGCGAGACGATCCGCCGCAAGGTGGAGAAGATCGAGTACACCCACAAGAAGCAGACCGGTGGTTCCGGCCAGTACGCCCGCGTGATCGTGAGCGTCGAGCCGCTGCCGCTGGACAACGACTCGCCGACCTACGAGTTCGCCAACGCTGTCAGCGGTGGCCGCATCCCGCGGGAGTTCATCCCGTCGGTGGACGCCGGTGCGCAGGACGCCCTGCAGTACGGCATCCTGGCGGGCTTCCCGCTGGTCGGTGTGAAGCTGACCCTGCTGGACGGCCAGTACCACGAGGTCGACTCCTCGGAAATGGCATTCAAGATCGCCGGCTCGATGGTGATGAAGGAGGCGGCCCGCAAGGCCGACCCCGCGTTGCTCGAGCCGATGATGGCCGTTGAAGTCACCACTCCTGAGGAGAACATGGGTGACGTCATCGGCGACCTCAACTCCCGCCGTGGCATCATCCAGGCGATGGAGGAGCGCAGTGGCGCCCGCATCGTCCGGGCTCTGGTGCCGTTGTCGGAGATGTTCGGCTACGTCGGCGACCTGCGGTCGAAGACCCAGGGCCGGGCTAGCTACAGCATGCAGTTCGACTCCTACGCCGAGGTTCCGCAGAGCGTCGCGAAGGAGATCATCGCCAAGGCAACGGGCGAGTAACGCTCTGAGCAGGTGATTCGTGGTTGGTCGCGGGAGGTTTCACCCGCCCGCGGCCACCACGATCGGATTGCGTGAGACCGGGCCTGTAGGCTTCATCGCCGCAGAACCCACAAAAGCTCTCCGGTCGTTCAGGCCGGAAAGGCTGTCGACAGAGTCCTAAGCGCCGACCGGCGCGCCGGGCGTACGAACCAAGAAGTCCACAGGAGGACACCAGTGGCGAAGGCTAAGTTCGAGCGGACTAAGCCGCACGTCAACATCGGCACCATTGGTCACATCGACCACGGTAAGACGACGCTGACGGCGGCCATCACCAAGGTCCTGCACGACCAGTACCCGGACCTGAACCCCTACACGCCGTTCGACGAGATCGACAAGGCGCCGGAGGAGAAGGCCCGCGGCATCACGATCTCGATCGCGCATGTCGAGTACCAGACCGAGTCGCGGCACTACGCGCACGTCGACTGCCCTGGGCACGCCGACTACATCAAGAACATGATCACCGGTGCCGCGCAGATGGACGGCGCGATCCTGGTGGTGGCGGCGACTGACGGCCCGATGCCGCAGACCCGCGAGCACGTGCTGCTGGCCCGTCAGGTCGGTGTGCCGTACATCGTCGTGGCGCTCAACAAGAGCGACATGGTCGATGACGAGGAGCTCCTGGAGCTCGTCGAGCTCGAGGTCCGCGAGCTGCTCTCCTCGCAGGAGTACCCGGGTGACGACCTGCCGGTCGTGCGGGTTTCGGCGCTGAAGGCCCTCGAGGGTGACCCCGAGTGGACCGGCAAGCTGCTGGACCTGATGACCGCGGTCGACACCTCGATCCCGCAGCCGGAGCGCGATGTCGACAAGCCGTTCCTGATGCCGGTCGAGGACGTGTTCACGATCACCGGTCGTGGCACCGTCGTCACCGGTCGGGTCGAGCGCGGCGTTCTCCTGCCGAACGAGGATGTTGAGCTCGTCGGTATCCGGGAGAAGAGCTTCAAGACCAAGGTCACCGCGATCGAGATGTTCCGGAAGACCCTGGACGACGCCCGCGCAGGCGAGAACGTCGGCCTGCTGCTGCGTGGCACCAAGCGCGACGAGGTCGAGCGCGGCATGGTCGTCGTGAAGCCGGGCTCGAACACCCCGCACACGGAGTTCGAGGCGACGGTCTACATCCTCTCCAAGGAGGAGGGCGGCCGGCACACCCCGTTCTTCCAGAACTACCGCCCGCAGTTCTACTTCCGGACCACGGACGTCACCGGTGTCGTCACCCTCCCCGAGGGCACCGAGATGGTCATGCCGGGTGACAACACTTCGATGACGGTGAAGCTGATCCAGCCCATCGCCATGGAGGACAACCTCAAGTTCGCGATCCGCGAGGGTGGCCGCACCGTCGGCGCCGGGTTCGTCACCAAGATCTTGAAGTGAACTAGGTAACCCCGATTAGACCCGCCGCCGGTCGTGCGGCATACTAGTCAGGTTGCGTAACGACAGTTCGTCGCCTGTGTTCGGCTTTCGCTGAACCTCCGGGTGGCGGCACAGTCGAGCGTTGGGGTGGTTGGGGGGCCCGGGGGGGCCACCCCCCCCCCCCCCCCCGGCCGGGGGGGTGGGGGGGGGGGGCCGGGCCCCCCCCCCCCGGCCCGGCCCCCCCCGCGGTGCCGGGGGGGGCCCCCCCCCCGGGGGCGCATAATCAGAAGGGTTCCCCCCCCAACGTCGGCCCCGGTTTTCGGTCTTCCCCCCCCCCCGCGGGGGGGGCCGGGGGGGGGGGTGGGGGGGGGGGCCCCCCGGGGCCCCCCAACCACCCTCGCACGGCGTTCAGGTCGCGTAATGCGATCGGCGCCTTGACCCACCGCGCGGTCAGGACCGCTCCGGAGTTCCGGGGCGGAGCCCGGCCCGAGGGCGCGACACGCCCGACCGCGGGGGTCGGCGAAGTGGGCCTGTGCCAGCCGGCACAGGCGCCCGCAACACAGCGGCATCGAGAGAAGGAACAGAAGCCACCATGGCGGGACAGAAGATCCGCATCCGGCTCAAGGCCTATGACCACGAGGTCGTCGACTCCTCGGCTCGGAAGATCGTCGAGACGGTGACGCGCACCGGGGCGCAGGTCGCGGGCCCGGTGCCGCTGCCCACGGAGATCAACCGTTTCTGCGTTATCCGCTCGCCGCACAAGTACAAGGACTCGCGCGAGCACTTCGAGATGCGCACGCACAAGCGGCTGATCGACATCATCGACCCGACTCCGAAGACGGTCGACTCGCTCATGCGCCTCGACCTGCCGGCTGGCGTCGACATCGAGATCAAGCTGTAGGGACCGGACAAATGGACAGGCAAGTCAAGGGGATCCTGGGCGCCAAGCTCGGCATGACCCAGGTCTGGGACAACAACCGTGTTGTTCCCGTGACCGTGGTCGAGGCCGGCCCGTGCGTCATCAGCCAGGTTCGTAGCGCCGAGAAGGACGGTTACTCCGCGGTCCAGCTGGCGTACGGCATCATCGACCCGCGCAAGGTCAAGAAGCCGATCAGCGGGCACTACGCGAAGGCGGACGTGGCGCCGCGCCGGCACATCGTCGAGCTGCGCACCACGGACGCTGGGGAGTACTCGCTCGGCCAGGAGGTCACGGTCGACGAGTTCCCGGCCGGCGTCACGATCGACGTCACCGGCAAGACCAAGGGCAAGGGCTACGCCGGTCCGATGAAGCGGCACGGCTTCCACGGTCTGCGTGCCAGCCACGGTGTCGAGCGCAAGCACCGCTCGCCCGGTTCCATCGGCGCCTGCGCCACTCCGGGTCGTGTCTTCAAGGGCACCCGGATGGCCGGCCGGATGGGTGGCGTGCGGTACACCGTGCAGAACCTCACCGTCCAGGCGGTCGACACCGAGAACAACCTCCTGCTCGTCCGTGGTGCCATTCCTGGTCCCAAGGGCGCGCTGGTTCTGGTCCGTACCGCGGCCAAGAGCAAGGTGAAGAAGGGCGGTGCGGCCAAGTGACCACCGTTGACGTGCGCACCGTCGAAGGCAGCACCAGCGGCTCCGTCGAGCTGCCGGCTGACATCTTCGACGTGCAGGCCAACGTCGCGCTGATGCACCAGGTCGTGGTGGCCCAGCTCGCGGCGGCCCGACAGGGCACGCACAAGGCCAAGACCCGCGGCGAGGTCGCCGGTGGCGGCAAGAAGCCGTACAAGCAGAAGGGCACCGGTCGCGCCCGGCAGGGCTCGATCCGCGCGCCGCAGTTCGCCGGCGGTGGCGTGGTGCACGGTCCCGTGCCGCGCGACTACAGCCAGCGGACCCCGAAGAAGATGAAGGCCGCCGCGCTGCGGGGTGCCCTCTCCGACCGGGCCCGCGCCGGGCAGGTGCACGTCGTCGAGGCGTTCGTCTCGGGCGAGAAGCCGTCGACCAAGGCGGCCCTGGCCACGCTGACCAAGCTCACCGAGGCCCGTCGGGTCCTGGTCGTGCTGAGCAGCACCGACGAGCTGAACTGGGTGTCCCTGCGCAACGAGCCGCGGGTTCACCTGATCGAGTCCGGCCAGCTGAACACGTACGACGTGCTGGTGGCCGACGACGTGGTCTTCACCAAGGACGCCCTGGACGAGTTCCTGGGCGTGCCCGCCGAGACCACCGAGGAGGGTGGCAAGTGAGCACCATCGCCGACCCGCGCGACATCATCGTGGCGCCGGTCGTCTCGGAGAAGAGCTACAGCGAGCTGAACCGGAACTGGTACACCTTCCTGGTGCACCCGGACGCGAACAAGACCGAGATCAAGATCGCTATCCAGCAGATCTTCAACGTCCGCGTCCTGACGGTCAACACGCTCAACCGCCAGGGCAAGCGCAAGCGCACCAAGACCGGCTTCGGTCAGCGCAAGGCGACCAAGCGGGCGATCGTGAAGCTGGCTGACGGTGACCGTATCGAGGCCTTCGGCGGCCCGGTCAGCTGAGGGGTGTAGACAATGGCTATCCGTAAATACAAGCCGACGACGCCGGGCCGACGAGGCTCCAGTGTCGCCGACTTCGCCGAGATCACCCGGTCCACGCCGGAGAAGTCGCTGCTGGCTCCGTTGCCGAAGAAGGGCGGGCGTAACGCCCACGGCCGGATCACCACGCGGCACCACGGTGGCGGTCACAAGCGCCAGTACCGTCTGATCGACTTCAAGCGGGTCGACAAGGACGGCGTGCCGGCGAAGGTCGCTCACATCGAGTACGACCCGAACCGCACGGCGCGCATCGCGCTGCTGCACTACGCCGACGGCGAGAAGCGGTACATCCTCGCGCCGAAGGACATGAAGCAGGGCGACCGCGTCGAGTCCGGCCCGGGCGCCGACATCAAGCCCGGCAACAACCTGCCGCTGCGCAACATCCCGGTCGGTACCACGATTCACAACGTGGAGCTGCGTCCGGGTGGCGGGGCCAAGCTGGCCCGGTCCGCCGGCGTCGGTATCCAGCTGCTCGGCCGGGAGGGCGCGTACGCGACCCTGCGTATGCCGTCCGGTGAGATCCGGCGGGTGGACGTGCGCTGCCGCGCCAGCGTCGGCGAGATCGGCAACGCCGATCAGTCGAACATCAACTGGGGCAAGGCCGGCCGGATGCGATGGAAGGGCAAGCGCCCGACCGTCCGTGGTGTCGCCATGAACCCGGTCGACCACCCGCACGGTGGTGGTGAGGGTAAGACCTCCGGTGGTCGCCACCCGGTCAACCCGCAGGGTAAGCCCGAGGGCCGCACCCGCCGTAAGGGCCAGCCGAGTGACCGGCTGATCGTCCGCCGTCGCTACGCCACGCGTAAGCGCGGCTGAGGGAGATAAGACATGCCTCGCAGCCTGAAGAAGGGCCCGTTCGTCGACGACCACCTGCTCAAGAAGGTGGAAGTTCAGAACGACAAGGGCTCGAAGAACGTGATCAAGACCTGGTCGCGGCGCTCGACGATCATCCCGGAGATGCTCGGGCACACGATCGCGGTGCACGACGGACGCAAGCACGTCCCGGTGTTCGTGACCGAGGCGATGGTCGGGCACAAGCTCGGCGAGTTCGCGCTGACCCGCACGTTCAAGGGTCACGAGAAGGACGACCGGAAGAGCCGTCGGCGCTGACGCCGCGGGCATACGGATAGAGGGAACAAGGGGTTACAGCGATGCCAGGAAAGGGCGACGCTCCGGTGCTTCCGGGCGCGCGGGCGGTTGCGCGGCACGTGCGCATCTCGCCGATGAAGGCGCGCCGGGTGGTCAACCTCGTCCGCGGCCTGCCCGCGAAGGAGGCTCTCACGGTGCTGCAGTTCGCGCCGCAGGCTGCGAGCGAGCAGGTGTACAAGGTGCTCGCTAGCGCGATCGCCAACGCGGAGAACAACGAGCGGCTGGACCCCGATGCGCTGCTCGTGAGCGAGGCGTTCGTGGACGAGGGCCCGACGATGAAGCGGTTCCAGCCGCGGGCGCAGGGCCGGGCGTACCGGATCCGCAAGCGCACCTGCCACATCACCGTGGCGGTCGAGGCGGTCGCGCCGGCAGCGCCGAGGAAGGCCGCGGCGAAGAAGGCCGCCCCGGCGACGCAGGCCGCACCGGCCGAAGCGCAGAGCAAGACGGAGGACGCCGAGTAATGGGTCAGAAGGTTCACCCCACTGGGTTCCGGCTCGGCATCTCGACCGACTGGAAGTCCCGCTGGTTCGCGGACAAGCTCTACAAGGACTACATCGGCGAGGATGTCAAGATCCGCCGGATGATGTCCAAGGGCCTGGAGCGCGCCGGCATTTCCAAGGTCGACATCGAGCGCACCCGCGACCGGGTCCGGGTCGACATCCACACCGCGCGGCCGGGCATTGTCATCGGCCGTAAGGGTGCGGAGGCCGACCGGATCCGCGGCGAGCTCGAGAAGCTCACCGGCAAGCAGGTGCAGCTGAACATCATCGAGGTGAAGAACCCCGAGTCGGACGCACAGCTTGTCGCGCAGGGCGTGGCCGAGCAGCTGTCCAGCCGGGTCAGCTTCCGTCGGGCGATGCGCAAGGCCATGCAGTCCGCGATGAAGAACCCGGTCTGCAAGGGCATTCGGGTGCAGGTCTCGGGTCGTCTCGGCGGCGCCGAGATGAGCCGGACCGAGTTCTACCGCGAAGGCCGGGTTCCGCTGCACACGCTGCGGGCCAACATCGAGTACGGCTTCTTCGAGGCTCGTACCACCTTCGGCCGGATCGGCGTGAAGGTCTGGATCTACAAGGGCGACGCGGTTCCGGGCCGGGAGGCTCCGGCCGAGGCGGGTCCGTCTCGTCCGCGTCGTGGTGAGCGTGGCGACCGTCCGGAGCGGCCGCGCCGTGGTCGGTCCGGTTCGTCCGGCACGACTGCCGGTGGCACCGAGGCCGGCCGGGCTGCGGCGACCACCATCGCGCAGCAGGCCGAGACTCCGAGCGGCGAGCCGGTCGACAGCGCTGCTGTCGCCGCCAAGGCTTCCGCTCCGGCAGAAACGCAGCAGGAGGGCTGACAGATGCTGATGCCGCGCAAGCCCCCGAAGGGCTTCCGCAAGCCGCACCACCCGGACCGCAGTGGCGCGTCCAAGGGTGGTAACCGGGTGGTGTTCGGCGAGTTCGGGATCCAGGCTCTCGAGCCGGCGTACGTGACCAACCGCCAGATCGAGTCAGCGCGTATCGCGATGACCCGTCACATCAAGCGTGGTGGCAAGGTCTGGATCACGATCTTCCCGGACCAGGCCCTCACCAAGAAGCCCGCCGAGACCCGGATGGGTTCCGGTAAGGGCTCGCCCGAGTGGTGGGTCGCGAACGTCAAGCCGGGGCGGGTGCTCTTCGAGATGTCCTTCCCCAACGAGCAGATTGCGCGAGAGGCCATGCGTCGCGCGATCCACAAGCTCCCGATGAAGTGCCGCATTGTTACGCGCGAAGTGGGTGAATCCTGATGGCAGCGGGCGTTAAGGCGACCGAGCTGCGTGAGCTCTCCGAAGAGGAGCTGGTCACGAAGCTGCGGGAGGCCAAGGCGGAGCTGTTCAACCTCCGCGTGCAGGCCGCAACCGGGCAGCTGGACAACAACCGGCGGCTGCAGGTCATCCGTCGGGAGATCGCCCGGATCTACACGATCATGCGTGAGCGTGAGCTGGGGCTCTCGGCCGCGCCGACTGAGGTGACTGCATCATGACCGACGAGAACACCACCGCCACCGTGCGGGCTCGCCGCAAGGTCCGTGAGGGCCTCGTGGTGAGCGACAAGATGGACAAGACCGTCGTGGTCGAGGTCGAGGACCGGGTCAGGCACGCGCTGTACGGCAAGATCATGCGCCGGACCAGCAAGCTGAAGGTCCACGACGAGCAGAACGCCGCCGGCACCGGCGACCGGGTCCTGATCATGGAGACCCGGCCGCTGAGCGCCACCAAGCGTTGGCGGATCGTGGAAGTCCTGGAAAAGGCCAAGTAGCGAAAGCTCGAGCTCGCCCGGCGTTGCGTCGGGCGTTGGTTCCGCCAGGCTCCGGCCGCCACGGCGGCCGGAGAACCGGCAGACATAGGAGATAGACGTGATTCAGCAGGAGTCGCGACTGCGCGTCGCCGACAACACGGGTGCTCGGGAGATCCTGTGCATCCGGGTTCTCGGTGGCTCCGGTCGGCGCTACGCGAGCATCGGCGACGTCATCGTGGCCACCGTCAAGGACGCGATCCCGGGTGCCGGTGTGAAGAAGGGCGACGTCGTCAAGGCGGTCATCGTCCGCACCGCCAAGGAGAAGCGGCGGCCGGACGGTTCGTACATCCGCTTCGACGAGAACGCCGCCGTCATCATCAAGGACGGCGGGGACCCGCGCGGTACCCGTATCTTCGGCCCGGTGGGCCGGGAGCTGCGGGACAAGCGGTTTATGAAGATTATTTCCCTCGCGCCGGAGGTGTTGTGACCGTGAAGGTCAAGAAGGGCGACACGGTCGTCGTCATCGCCGGCAAGGACAAGGGTGCCAAGGGCAAGGTCATTGCGGCCTACCCGCGGCAGGACAAGGTCCTGGTCGAGGGCGTGAACCGGGTCAAGAAGCACACCCGCATCAGCACCACCCAGCGTGGCGCCAAGACCGGCGGCATCGTCACCCAGGAGGCCGCGATCCACGTCTCGAACGTGCAGGTCCTGGACTCCGACGGCAAGCCGACCCGCGTCGGTTACCGGATCGACGACAACGGCCAGAAGGTCCGCATCGCGCGTAGCACCGGTAAGGACCTGTGATGACCACGGCTACCGAAAAGACCATGCCGCGCCTCAAGGAGCGGTACCGCAACGAGATCGCGGCGCAGCTGCGTGAGCAGCACAGCTACGGCAACCCCATGCAGGTGCCGCGGCTGGTCAAGATCGTCGTCAACATGGGTGTCGGCGAGGCTGCTCGCGACGCCAAGCTGATCGACGGCGCGGTCCGCGACCTCGCCACGATCACCGGCCAGAAGCCGCAGGTGCGGCGGGCGACCAAGTCCATCGCGCAGTTCAAGCTCCGCGAGGGCATGCCGATCGGCGCGAAGGTGACTCTTCGCGGCGACCGGATGTGGGAGTTCATGGACCGGCTGCTGTCCATCGCGCTGCCGCGTATCCGCGACTTCCGCGGTCTGGACGGGCGCAAGCTCGACGGGCACGGCAACTACACGTTCGGTCTGACCGAGCAGTCGGTGTTCCACGAGATCGACCAGGACCGGATCGATCGCCAGCGGGGCATGGACATCACGGTGGTCACCACCGCCACGACCGACGACGAGGGCCGGGCGCTGCTCAAGCTCCTGGGCTTCCCGTTCAAGGAGAACTGAGATGGCCAAGAAGGCGCTGATCATCAAGGCGGCCGCGAAGCCGAAGTTCTCGGTTCGCGCCTACACCCGCTGCCAGCGGTGCGGGCGTCCGAAGGCGGTCTACCGCAAGTTCGGTCTCTGCCGGGTGTGCATCCGGGAGATGGCCCACCGCGGTGAGCTGCCGGGTGTGTCCAAGGCTTCCTGGTAAGGGCGACCGCGTCCCGGCTGTAGGCCGGGAACTCCTGCACCGATTAGGTATTGCTCTTCGCCGTAGGCCCGGGGTCGATGCCCCGGGAACCCCGGCGAGAAAGGCTGACGAAATCCATGACGATGACCGACCCGATCGCAGACATGCTCACGCGTCTGCGTAACGCCAACCAGGCGTACCACGACCAGGTGAAGATGCCCTACTCCAAGATCAAGGCGAACATTGCCGAGGTCCTGAAGGCCGAGGGTTACATCGCCACCTGGTCGGTCGAGGAGCCCGAGGAGGGCGCCGTCGGCAAGCGACTGGTCGTCGAGCTGAAGTACGGCCAGAACCGCGAGCGGAGCCTGGCCGGCATCAAGCGCGTGTCCAAGCCCGGTCTCCGGGTGTACGCCAAGTCGGACGGGCTCCCCCGGGTGCTCGGTGGGCTGGGCGTGGCGATCATTTCGACGTCCCAGGGACTGCTGACCGACCGGCAGGCCCGCAAGCGGAGTGTTGGCGGGGAAGTCCTCGCCTTCGTCTGGTAACGGGAGACAGGTAGAAATGTCGCGAATTGGACGTAAGTCGATCCCGGTGCCAGCCGGCGTCGACATCACGATCGACGGGCAGACCGTCAAGGTCAAGGGCCCGAAGGGCCAGCTCCAGCACACCCTCGCCGAGCCGATCACGATCGAGCGGGCCGAGGATGGGCAGCTGAGCGTCAACCGCCCGAACGATGAGCGCAAGGCCAAGGAACTGCACGGCCTGAGCCGTACGCTTATCGCCAACATGATCGTCGGCGTGACCGAGGGCTACCGCAAGAGCCTGGAGATCGCCGGCACCGGTTACCGGGTCACCGCCAAGGGCACGGATCTCGAGTTCGCGCTCGGGTTCTCGCACCCGGTGGTTGTCCCCGCGCCGGCGGGCATCACCTTCACGGTGGAGCGGCCGACCCTGTTCCACGTGGCCGGCATCGACAAGCAGCAGGTCGGCGAGATCGCCGCCAACATCCGGAAGATCCGTCCGCCGGAGCCCTACAAGGGCAAGGGCGTGAAGTACCAGGGCGAGGTCATCCGCCGCAAGGCCGGAAAGGCAGGTAAGAAGTGAGCGCCACGCTGCTCAAGCGCCGCCGCGGTGTCGCCGCCAAGCGCGCCATTGGGCGTGCGCGTCGGCACTTCCGCGTCCGCAAGAACGTCAGCGGTACGGCCGAGCGTCCGCGCCTGGTCGTCACCCGCTCCCTGCGGCACATGGTCGCCCAGGTCGTCGACGACACCAAGGGTCACACCCTGGCGTCGGCGTCGACCCTGGACGCCTCGCTGCGCGGTGCCGAGGGCGACAAGAGCGCCCTTGCCGGCAAGGTGGGCGCGCTGCTCGCCGAGCGGGCCAAGGCCGCCGGCGTTTCCAAGGTCGTCTTCGACCGCGGTGGCAACCGGTACGCGGGGCGAGTCGCCGCGCTTGCCGATGCTGCCCGCGAAGCCGGGCTCGAGTTCTAACAACCCCGTCACGAGAGATAAGGAAGGCTGCTGATGCCAGGTCAACAGCGCCGTGGCGGCGGGTCCGGTGGCAACGAGGGTGGTCGCCGCGACAACCGCCGTGAGGGCGGCCGCGGAAACGCGCCCGTCGAGAAGACCCCGCACCTCGAGCGGGTCGTCGCGATCAACCGCGTCGCCAAGGTCGTGAAGGGTGGTCGTCGCTTCAGCTTCACCGCCCTGGTGATCGTGGGCGACGGCGACGGCACGGTCGGCGTGGGCTACGGAAAGGCCAAGGAGGTGCCCGCGGCCATCGCCAAGGGTGTCGAGGAGGCCAAGAAGCACTTCTTCAAGGTCCCGCGGATCGGTCAGTCGATCCCGCACCCGATCACGGGCGAGGCCGCCGCAGGCGTCGTGCTGCTCAAGCCGGCCTCGGCCGGTACGGGTGTCATCGCCGGTGGTCCGGTGCGTGCCGTGCTGGAGTGCGCCGGGATCCACGACGTGCTCTCGAAGAGCCTCGGCTCGTCGAACCCGATCAACATCGTGCACGCCACCGTGGCGGCCCTGAAGGGGCTTGAGTCCCCCGAGCAGGTCGCGGCGCGTCGTGGCCTGCCGGTGGAGGACGTCGCGCCGGCCGCCATGCTGGCGTCGCGTGCGGGGGTGGCGCACTGATGGCACGTCTGAAGGTCACCCAGCTCCGATCCGGCATTGGGACCAAGCAGAACCAGCGTGACTCGCTGCGTTCGCTCGGCCTCAAGCGGATCAACGACGTGGTGGTCAAGGAGGACCGGCCCGAGATCCGCGGCATGATCTTCACTGTGAGCCACCTCGTGAAGGTCGAGGAGGTCGAGTAATGACGATCAAGGTGCACCACCTGCGCCCGGCGCCCGGTTCCAAGACCGCGAAGACCCGTGTGGGTCGCGGTGAGGGTTCCAAGGGCAAGACCGCTGGTCGCGGTACCAAGGGTTCCAAGGCCCGCAAGAACATCTCGGCGGCGTTCGAGGGTGGGCAGATGCCCATCCACATGCGCCTTCCGAAGATGAAGGGCTTCAAGAACAAGTTCAAGGTGGTCTTCCAGGTGGTCAACCTGGACCGGCTCGCCGAGCTGTTCCCGAACGGCGGCCAGGTTGGCCCGCTGGAGCTGGTCGAGTCCGGTGCGGTCCGCAAGGGTCACCCGGTCAAGGTCCTCGGCACCGGGGACCTCGGCGGGGTGGCGCTCCAGGTGTCGGCGCACGCGTTCAGTGCGTCGGCCAAGGAGAAGATCGCCGCCGCCGGTGGCTCCACCACCGAGCTGTAAGGCGTACAACCCATGGCGCCCGTCCAGTTGTGAGCAACTGGCGGGCGCCATGGTCTGCCTGGGGCGTATGCGCCCGGTAATATCGGAATCGGTTTATGTAGCCGGGCGCATCTGCCCGGACCGGGATGAGGCTGTTAGAGTCCCATCCCAGCCATGGATTCCGGGCGCTCGCCCGGGATCCACCCCGACCCGCCAGGGATCACCGGCGGCCCGCCTCGCGCAGGAGGAAGAAGTTGCTGTCCGCCTTTCTCAGTGCGTTCCGTACGCCTGACCTGCGCAAGAAGCTGCTGTTCACAGTAGGCATCATCGCGGTCTACCGGCTGGGTGCAACGCTCCCCAGTCCGGGCGTCTCGTACGGCAACGTGCAGAAGTGCCTCGACACCCTCCAGGGTGAGTCGACGGGTGTGCTGAACCTGCTCAACCTCTTCTCCGGCGGAGCGCTGCTACAGCTCTCGGTCTTCGCGCTGGGCATCATGCCCTACATCACCGCGTCGATCATCCTGCAGCTGCTCACCGTCGTTATCCCGCGCCTGGAGCAGCTCCGCAAGGAGGGCCAGGCCGGCCAGGCAAAGATCACCCAGTACACCCGCTACCTGACCCTTGGTCTCGGTGTGCTGCAGGCTTCGGCGTTCGTGGCGCTGGCCCGCTCGGGGCAGCTCTTCCAGAACCGCTGCGACCAGTTCCCGATCATCCCCACGGGCACCGGCATCCCGGACTGGCTGACCCTGGTCATCCTGGTGATGACCATGACCGCCGGTACCGGCATGGTCATGTGGCTCGGTGAGCTGATCACCGACCGGGGCGTCGGCAACGGCATGTCCGTCCTGATCTTCACCTCGATCGCCGCCCGGCTGCCCAGCGAGGGCTGGCAGATCAAGACCAGCAAGGGCTGGGACATGTTCGCCCTGGTCATCGCGCTGGTCCTGGTGGTCATCACCGCGGTCACCTTCATCGAGCAGGCACAGCGCCGCATTCCGGTGCAGTACGCCAAGCGGATGATCGGCCGGCGGATGTACGGCGGCACCTCGACCTACATCCCGCTCAAGGTCAACCAGGCCGGTGTGATCCCGGTCATCTTCGGCTCGTCGCTTCTCTACCTGCCGCAGCTGGCCCTGCAGTTCTTCGATCAGACCGACCCGGGCAAGACCCAGGCGTGGATCCAGAACAACCTGGTCAACCCGAGTAGCCCGATCTACATCACGGTCTACTTCCTGATGATCATCTTCTTCACGTACTTCTACGTCTCGATCACGTTCAACCCGACCGAGGTCGCAGACAACATGAAGAAGTACGGCGGGTTCGTGCCGGGCATCCGCCCGGGCAAGCCGACCGCCGACTACCTGGACTTCATCCTCAGCCGGATCACCCTGCCGGGCGCGCTCTACCTCGGCGTCATCTCGATCCTGCCGAACTTCTTCTTCATCTGGCTGGACAACCAGCAGTACCAGAACTTCCCGTTCGGCGGCACCGCTGTGCTCATCATGGTCGGCGTCGGTCTGGAGACCGTGAAGCAGATCGAGAGCCAACTCATGCAGCGGAACTACGAAGGGTTCCTGCGGTAGATGAGACTCGTTCTGGTTGGCCCACCGGGCGCGGGCAAGGGCACACAGGCCGAGTTCGTCGCCGCCCATCTCTCGGTGCCGAAGATCTCGACCGGGGACATCTTCCGGTCGAACGTCACCCAGGGCACGCCGCTCGGCATCGAGGCGAAGCGGTACATGGACGCTGGCGAGCTGGTTCCGGACGAGGTGACCATCAACATGGTCCGGGACCGGCTGGCCGAGCCCGACGCCAGCGAGGGGTTCCTGCTCGACGGCTTCCCGCGGACCACTCCGCAGGCGGCCGCGCTGGACAAGCTCCTCGCCGACCTGGGCACCGCACTGGACCTGGTCCTGGAGCTGGTGGTCGACGACGACGAAGTGATTCGGCGGCTCTCCGGCCGGCGCACCTGTCGGGGCTGCGGCAAGATCTGGCACGTCGAGTTCGACGCCACCACCCGGCCCGACATCTGTGACCGGTGCGGCGCCGAGCTGTTCCAGCGCGACGACGACAAGCCGGAGACCATCGCCACCCGGCTGCGCGAGTACAGCGAGAAGACGGCCCCTCTGGTCGACTATTACGGCGCTCAGGGCAAGCTGGTCGGAATCGACGCCACCGGCCCGGTGGAGGACGTCACCACCCGGGCAATCGACGCGCTGCGGTCGTACGGCGGCTGAGGTCCCGCCGGGCCACGGCGGATAGAGTGCGAACAGCGGGGTACGTGCGACGTGCCCCGCTGTTCGGCAACGAAAGGTAATGGCTCCATGCGTCGTCCCCAGCTGGACATCCAGCTGAAGACCCCTGACCAGATCGAGAAGATGCGGGCCGCAGGGCTGGTGGTGGCCGAGGCGCTGCGTCGGATGCGCGAGGCGGTGGCCCCCGGTGTGAGCACGGCCGACCTGGATGCCATCGCCGAGTCGACCATCCGCGAGGCGGGTGGCGTCCCGTCGTTCAAGGGCTACCACGGGTTTCCGGCGTCGATCTGCTCCTCGGTCAACGAGCAGGTCGTGCACGCCATCCCCTCGCCGGGGCAGGTGCTCCGGGACGGTGACCTGATCTCGATCGACTGCGGTGCGGTGCTGAACGGGTGGCACGGCGACTCCGCGATCACCGTCGGGGTCGGCGACGTCGACCCGGCGCTGCTCAAGATGGCCGAGGTTGCCGAGGACGCCATGTGGGCCGGCATCGCCGCCGCCGCACGCGGTGCGGCCAGCGGCAAGGGGCGGCTCACCGACATCTCCCACGCGGTGGAGACCGCGGTCCGCAAGGGCGGCCGGTACGGCATCGTCGACGGTTACGGCGGGCACGGCATCGGCACCGAGATGCACCAGGACCCGCACGTGCTCAACCACGGCCGTCCGGGCAAGGGCCCACGGCTGGTCCCCGGCATGGCACTGGCCATCGAGCCCATGATCACCATGGCGTCCCCGCGCACGGTCGAGCTCGCCGACGGCTGGACGGTGGTCACCCGGGACGGCTCGGTTGCGGCCCACGTCGAGCACTCGATGGCGCTGCTGCCCGACGGAGTCTGGGTGCTCACCGCGTTCGATGGTGGCCGGGCCCGACTCGGCGACCTGGTCACCGCACGCCAGCCCGCCGCCTCGACCGCCCCCTGACCGACACCTACGGCGACCCGGCCGAACGAGCGCCGGCCTGGCGACCCGGTCAGGCGAGTGCCGGCAGGGCCAGCGCCGGAGGCCGCGGCGACCCGGGTGGATCAAGGCGGGACGACCGGGTGGGACGCCGCTGGCGTGTCGGTGGCATGCTTGCCGGCATGGACGGGCGGGACGGGATGCGAGCCGCTGACGCGGACCGTGAGGCGGTTGCAGACCGGTTGCGGGTGGCCCTCGGCGAGGGCCGACTGGACCTGCACGAGTACGACGAGCGGTTGCAGCGGGCCTACGCCGCGCGCACCTACGCCGAGCTTGACGTGCTACTCACCGACCTGCCACCGGTGACGCCCCCGGAGCAGTCGGCGCTGGCGGCGGTCACCCCGCCGGCTGCCGGGCTGCTGGCCGGCGGTACGGGCGGCCAGCCCGCCCCGGTGGCGGCCGGTGGCGTCACCGCCCGCTGGCTCGCCGAGGTGTGGCTGCCGTACCTGCGGGTGATCGCCATCGTGGTGACCATCTGGGCGGTGACCTCGCTGCTCAGCCGGGAGCTGCTCTACTTCTGGCCGGCCTGGGTGGCCGGGCCGTGGGGCGCGGTGCTGGTGGTCCGCACGGTCACCGGGTTGAGCGGGGGAGAGCCGCGGCGCCAGGCGATCCAGCGGGAGCGCCGCCGGCAGCGCAAGCGGGCGAAGCGGGACCGCCGACGGGAGCTGCGCGCCGGTGGACCGGACGAACGGGACGAGCCGCGACCGGCCGGCTGATCCGCCGGCGTGGGGGAGCCGGTCTGGTGACCCCGGCCGGCGACCGCCCGCGGAGATCATCGGACGCCCGGACGGGGGACCGGCGGCCGACACGGCGGTGCGGTGGGTGGCCGGTTTGGCGACCGCCCGCAGGCCGGCGTACACTTTCAGCTCGGCGCACAGCGTCCACTCCGGCATGCCCACCCTGCGCTTCGGTGGGACCTGGAGCCGCGGCTGGCGCGGGCTTCTGATTCTTGGTCAGTTTCCCGTGTAAGACGTTGTGGGCCGCCCGGAGCAATCGACGTCAGGACAGCGGAGGACATGCCGAAAAAAGACGGAGCCATTGAGATCGAGGGTCGGGTCATCGAGCCCCTGCCGAACGCTATGTTCCGGGTGGAGCTCGCGAACGGCCACAAGGTGCTGGCTCACATCAGCGGCAAGATGCGGCAGCACTACATCCGCATCCTGCCGGAGGACCGGGTCGTCGTCGAACTCTCGCCGTACGACCTGACCCGCGGGCGCATCGTCTACCGCTACAAGTAGTCCTGACGGCGGCCGGGAAGTCCCGTGTCCGTCTTCGACGTCCGGTCTCGTGCTCTGCGCGTCCCCGGGCCAGATGGGAAGTAAGGCAACCGTGAAGGTCAAGCCGAGCGTCAAGAGGATCTGCAACAAGTGCCGGGTGATTCGCCGGCACGGCCGGGTCATGGTGATCTGCACCGACCCGCGCCACAAGCAGCGCCAGGGCTGACTCAGCCCGTCCGGCCGGATCACGGCCGGGTGGTGTTGGTCCGGGCAGATCCCCAGCGACGCACACAACACAAATGCTCGTCCCAGCCACGAGCGGTACGCGAGACGTACTTCTGCGTGGCTGACCCCCGGTCGGAGGCCGGGGCCCGCTCGGGCAACGACCGATCCCGGTCGCCGGCGCTGACAGCGTCGGAAAGACGGGACGGCCGGTAGCGGGGTGGGACGGGTCCACACCTCCGCCACACATCACGAGGAGTACGCCCGCACATGGCACGTCTAGCCGGCGTGGATCTCCCCCGCGAAAAGCGGATGGAGATCGCGCTCACCTACATCTTCGGCGTGGGTCGTACCCGCGCCCTGGAGACGCTCGCCGCCACCGGCATCTCGCCGGACAAGCGCGCTCGGGACCTCACGGACGAGGAGCTCGTTCAGCTCCGCGACCACATCGAGGGCAACTACAAGGTTGAAGGCGACCTGCGCCGCGAGGTCGCCGCTGACATCCGCCGCAAGGTCGAGATCGGCTGCTACGCCGGCATCCGGCACCGCCGGGGCCTGCCCGTGCGTGGCCAGCGGACCAAGACCAATGCACGGACCCGGAAGGGCCCGAAGCGGACCGTCGCCGGCAAGAAGAAGCCCGGCAAGAAGTAACTAGGAGCGCACAGACTTATGCCACCGAAGGCTCGTGCCGGAGCCGCTGTAAAGAAGGTCCGGCGCAAGGAACGCAAGAACGTCGCCCACGGGCAGGCGCACATCAAGAGCACCTTCAACAACACCATCGTGTCTATCACGGACCCGACCGGTGCGGTCATCTCCTGGGCCTCCGCGGGCCAGGTGGGCTTCAAGGGCTCCCGCAAGTCGACTCCGTTCGCCGCGCAGCTGGCCGCCGAGGCCGCCGCGCGTCGGGCCATGGAGCACGGCATGCGCAAGGTCGACGTGTTCGTCAAGGGCCCCGGCTCCGGCCGGGAGACCGCCATCCGTTCGCTGCAGGCCGTGGGCCTCGAGGTCGGGCAGATCTCCGACGTCACCCCGCAGCCGCACAACGGATGCCGTCCGCCGAAGCGTCGCCGGGTCTGAGAGGTAGAGAGAGATGGCTCGTTACACCGGTGCTGACTGCCGCCGTTGCCGGCGGGAGAAGATGAAGCTGTTCCTCAAGGGCAGCAAGTGCGATGGCCCGAAGTGCCCGTTCGAGTCCCGGCCGTTCCCGCCCGGGCAGCACGGCCGCGGCCGCACGAAGGAGACGGAGTACCTGCTCCAGCTCCGTGAGAAGCAGAAGGCCCGTCGTGTGTACGGCGTGCTGGAGAAGCAGTTCCGCGGTTACTACGAGGAAGCCGTTGGCAAGCAGGCCAAGACCGGTGAGGTCCTCCTGCAGATCCTCGAGTCGCGGCTGGACAACGTCGTTTACCGGGCCGGCTACGCCCACTCGCGGGACATGGCCCGCCAGTTGGTCAAGCACGGTCACTTCACGGTGAACGGCAAGAAGGTCGACATCCCGTCGTACCGCGTCAAGGAGCACGACATCATCGAGGTCCGGGGCAAGAGCAAGGAGCTCACCCCGTTCATCGTGGCGCAGGCTCAGGCGGGTTCGCGGGCGGTGCCGGCCTGGCTCGAGGCAATCCCCAGCCAGATGAAGATCCTGGTGCACTCCCTCCCGGCCCGGCAGGTCATCGACACGCAGGTCCAGGAGCAGCTGATCGTCGAGCTCTACTCCAAGTAGTCGGAGCTCGTTGCGGTGGCCCGCCCTCCGGGGCGGGCCACCGGAACAGTTTGTGTCGTGGGCGTCAAATAGCGGGCGTCCCGGAAGAGAAGAGAAACCATGCTCATCAGCCAGCGACCCTCCCTCTCCGAGGAGTCGATCAACGAGACCCGGTCGCGGTTCGCCATCGAGCCGCTGGAGCCGGGCTTCGGCTACACCCTGGGCAACTCGCTGCGGCGCACGCTGCTGTCGTCGATCCCGGGCGCGGCGGTCACCTCGATCAAGATCGACGGCGTGCTGCACGAGTTCACCACGATCCCCGGTGTCAAGGAGGACGTGGTCGAGCTCGTCATGAACATCAAGGAGCTGTGCGTCAGCTCCGAGCACGACGAGCCGGTCAGCATGTACCTGCGCAAGCAGGGCCCGGGCGACGTGACCGCGGGTGACATCCAGCCCCCGGCCGGCGTCTCGGTGCACAACCCGGACCTGAAGCTCGCCACCCTCAACGGCAAGGGCCGGCTCGACATGGAGCTGACCGTCGAGCGGGGCCGGGGCTACGTGACGGCTGCACAGAACAAGCAGTCCGGCGCCGAGATCGGCCGCATCCCGGTCGACTCGATCTACTCGCCGGTGCTCAAGGTGACCTACCGCGTCGAGGCGACCCGCGTCGAGCAGCGCACCGACTTCGACCGGCTGATCATCGACGTCGAGACCAAGCCGTCGATGGGCCCGCGTACCGCGCTGGCCTCCGCCGGCTCGACGTTGGTGGAGCTGTTCGGGCTGGCCCGGGAGCTGGACGAGACCGCCGAGGGTATCGACATCGGGCCGTCCCCGCAGGACGCCCAGCTGGCGGCGGACCTCGCCCTGCCGATCGAGGAGCTGGACCTCACCGTCCGCTCCTACAACTGCCTCAAGCGCGAGGGCATCAACACCGTTGGTGAGCTCATCGGGCGTACCGAGGCCGACCTCCTCGACATCCGCAACTTCGGTCAGAAGTCGATCGACGAGGTCAAGATGAAGCTCGCCGGGATGGGCCTGGGGCTGAAGGATTCGGCCCCGAACTTCGACCCGGCGCACGTCGTGGACACCTTCGGCGAGGCCGACTACGACACCGACGACTACCGCGAGACCGAGCAGCTCTAGTCCGCGCTGCCGCCACAACTGAGGAGCACCAAGCATGCCCACGCCCACCAAGGGCCCCCGCCTCGGCGGCAGCCCCGCGCACGAGCGGCTGATGCTGGCCAACTTGGCCACCGCGCTGTTCCAGCACGGCAAGATCAAGACCACCGAGACGAAGGCCCGGCGGCTGCGTCCGCTGGCCGAGCAGCTCATCACCAAGGCCAAGCGCGGTGACCTGGCCGCGCGGCGGCGGGTGCTGGGCGTCGTCAAGGACAAGGACGTGGTCTACGCCCTGTTCGACCAGATCGCGCCCCGGTACGTCAACCGCCCCGGCGGCTACACCCGGATCGTGAAGACCGGTCCGCGCAAGGGTGACAACGCGCCGATGGCGATCATCGAGCTGGTGGAGGAGCTTCAGGTCGCCGAGCCGAAGGCGAACAAGAAGACCGCCGCCCGCAAGGCCGCGCAGCAGGACAAGGTCGAGGCGCTCGCCCCGGCCGAGGAGACCCCGCAGTCGGCCCAGGCCGACCAGGACTCCGAGGCGCCGGTGTCGGCGTCCGGTGACACCGCCGCCGCCCGCGAGGACAGCGACGAGGCCACCGAGAACAAGGCCTGATCAAGGGCAACGTCGGGCCCGGCACCCCATCGGGGTGTCGGGCCCGACCCATAACTGGAGGTACGAGGTGGACGAGCGGATCCGGCTGCGGCTGGACGTCTCGTACGACGGCACCGGCTTTTCCGGGTGGGCCGCCCAGCCGACCCGGCGCACGGTCGCCGGGGTGCTCGTCGAGACCCTGGACCTGGTGCTCGGTGCCGGCACGGCCACCGGGTTGACCGTGGCCGGGCGGACCGACGCGGGGGTGCACGCGACCGGGCAGGTCTGCCACCTGGACCTCCCCGCCGACGTGTGGCGGCAGCACGAGCAGCGGCTGCTGCGCCGGCTGGCCCGGCTGCTCCCCACCGACGTGCGGGTACGGGCGATGACCGAGATGCCGGCCGACTTCGATGCCCGTTTCTCGGCCACCTTCCGCCGCTACGAGTACCGGGTCACCGACGCCCGGTACGGCGCGGAGCCGCTGCGCCGGCACGAGGTGCTGGCCTGGCCGAGGCCGCTGGATCTGGCCGCGTTGAACGCCGCGGCGACCGGCCTGGTCGGGGAGCACGACTTCGCCGCGTACTGCCGGCGCAAGGAGAACGCGACCACCCTGCGCGAGGTGACCCGGCTGGACTGGCGCCGTGACCCGGACGGCATCCTGGTCGCCACCGTGCAGGCGGACGCGTTCTGCCAGGCCATGGTGCGCAGCCTGGTGGGGGCGATGCTGGTGGCCGGGGACGGCCGCCGCCCGGTGGAGTGGCCGGGCAGCCTGCTCACCCGCCAGGAGCGGTCCAGCGAGGTGACCGTCGCGCCGGCACACGGGCTGACCCTGGTCGAGGTCGGCTACCCGGCCGACCCGGCCGAGTACGCCCGCCGCGCCGACCTCACCCGCCGGCTACGGGTCCCGGTCGAGGGCTGACCACCGACGGCCGACCCCCGGTCGAGGGCTGGACCGCCGACGGCCGGGACCGTAGCCGGCGGGGCGAGGTCAGTCGCCCGGCAGACTGTCGTTGCGGGTGCCGCCGCTCTGCGTTGCGCCGCTCTCCGTCGGGCCCGGGGTCGGTTGCCCGGCCGTGCCGCCGTCGACCCGCTTCTGCAGCACGCCTTGGCTGAGGTGCAGCTCGATCATGTCGAAGAGGATTTCCCGGACCTTGGTGTCGCCGGACTTGACCGCGGTCCCGTCCGCACGGACCACCAGCGCGTACGCCAGGTAGTGGCCGCGGACCTGCCAGCCGACCCGCGCCGGGGCGGTGGCCACCACGTCACTACCGTCGCCGTCGCTGCCGACCAGGCCCCGGAATCGGCCCTGCCGCTCGTCGAGCAACTGCCGGATCCGGTCCCGGACCCGTTCCGCGCTGACCTTGTCGGTCAGGTTGAACAGCCCGGTGGTGACCAGGTGGTCGCCGTCGGGAGTCCGCAGTGTGGCCCGGACCACCTGGTTGCAGCCGAGCCGGACCAGCAGGTCGGCCACCTCGTCGGTGGCGGCGACGGCGCAGCTGCCGCTGGAGTGCGTCTTGAGCACCTTGTAGGCCGGCTGGCCGTCGGTGACCTTCAGCTCCTTGCCGGGGAAGAGTTCCTTGGCGGTGAGCGGAGCCTGGTCGGTGTCCCGGGAGTCGAGGTCCTCCCGATCCGCCGGGGCGGCGGACGCGGCGGCGGCGTTCGGCTGGTAGGTCGGGGTGGCCTGCGGCTGCGGGTCGCGATCCATCAGCAGCGCGGCGACGCCCAGGCCACAGAGCGCGAGCAGGACCAGGACGGCCGCGCCGCCGATCAGCACCTGCCAGAGTCGGCCACCGCTGCGCTCGGGGGGCGCCTCGATCGGCTGTGCCGAGGTGTAGACCTGATCGCGAGGCGCGGCGGGCGGGATGTCGGCACGGGCCGGCGGCGGCTGGGACGACGGCAGCGCGATCTGGTTCGGCCGGCGCAGCGACGGGGTGGGGAAGCGCGACGGAGAGGGCCCGGCCGGCGGGGGCGGGCCGCCGGGCACCGCCAGGTCGGACCCGGGCTCCGGGTACTCCTCGAAAGCGTCCTCATCGGACTCGTACCGATACACCATGTCGCCCAGAGTAAGAGGCATTGTCCCTTTAGGGGGTAATAATGGGAAATGTACGCGTGGGCCGTGTCATGGCGTGCACGGGCCGGTGCGAGAATTGCCGGCGTGACCGGCGACCACTACTTCAGCGCTCAGCCCGCCAGCGACGCCCCGCCGCGCGAGGTCGAGTTCTCCGTGGCCGGCCGCGACTACCGGCTCGCCTCGGCCGGCGGGGTCTTCTCCGCCAGCCGTCTCGACCCGGGCACCGCCGTGCTCCTGCGGAAGGCCGACCTGCCCACCGCCGACACCACCGGCGATCTGCTCGACCTCGGCTGCGGGTTCGGGCCGATCGCCTGTGTGCTGGCCGACACGGCACCGGCGAGCACCGTCTGGGCGGTCGACGTCAACGCCCGCGCCCGCGAGCTGACCGCGGCCAACGCGGTCCGGGTCGGCGCCGCCGACCGGGTCCGGGTCAGCGCACCGGACGACGTACCGGCCGAGATCCGCTTCGCCCAGCTCTGGTCGAACCCGCCGATCCGGATCGGCAAGGACGGGCTGCACGACCTGCTGCTGCGCTGGCTGCCCCGGCTCGCCCCGGACGGCGTCGGCTGGCTGGTGGTCGCCCGGCACCTCGGCGGCGACTCACTGCACCGCTGGCTCACCGAACAGGGCTGGCAGGTTGAGCGGTGCGCCAGCCAGAAGGGCTTCCGAGTGCTGCGGGTCACCCGGTAATTGGATGTCCCCCCGGCCCTCACTGGGGCAGGATCCCGGCGTGGGATACGTGGATGTGGCAGCGGTCGGGCACATCCTGCCCGACGGTCGGGAACTCTTCGCCGACGTGTCGTTCCGGGTCGGGGAAGGCAGCAAGGTCGCCCTGGTCGGGCCGAACGGCGCGGGTAAGACGACGCTGCTGCGGATGGTCGCCGGCGACCTGCCGGTGCGTACCGGCGCCGTCGCGCGGGCCGGCGGGTTGGGCGTGATGCGCCAGTTCATCGGCATGATCGGCGACGAGTCGACGCTGGCCGACATGGCGCTGTCGTTGGCCCCACCGGCACTGCGCGAGGCCGGCCGCCGGCTCGGCGAGACCGAGGCGGCCATGCGGGCGGCCGAGATCCGCGGCAAGTACAGCACCGCCGCCGGCAAGGCTCAGCTGGCGTACGCCGACGCGCTGGGCGCCTGGGGCGAGGCCGGCGGGTACGACGCCGAGGTGCTCTTCGACACCGTCGCCACCATCGTGCTCGACCTGCCCTGGGACGGCGTCCGGGACCGGCCGGTCCGCACCCTCTCCGGTGGACAGCAGAAGCGCTTCGCACTGGAGCTGCTGCTGCGCGGCCCCGACGAGGTGCTGCTGCTCGACGAGCCGGACAACTTCCTCGACGTGCCCGGCAAGCGTTGGCTGGAGGCGCGGCTGCGCGAGTCGACCAAGTCGGTGCTCTACGTCTCGCACGACCGCGAGCTGCTGGCCCAGACCGCCGACCGGGTGGTCGCCGTGGAGGGCGGCAGCGCCTGGGTGCACCCGGGTGGCTTCGCCAGCTGGTACGAGGCGCGGGTGGCCCGACACGCCCGTCTCGACGAGCTGCGCCGGCGCTGGGACGAGGAACACCAGAAGCTGCGCGAGCTGATGCTGATGTACAAGCAGAAGGCGGCGTACAACGACGGGCTGGCCTCGCGCTACCAGGCCGCGCAGACCCGGCTGCGCAAGTTCGAGGAGGCCGGGCCGCCGCCCGTACCGCCGAAGGACCAGGACATCCGGATGCGGCTGACCGGCGGGCGGACCGGCAAGCGCGCGGTCGTCTGCGAGCAGCTGGAGCTGGACGGCCTGACCTACCCCTTCGACCTGGAGATCTGGTACGGCGACCGGGTGGCGGTGCTCGGTGCCAACGGCACCGGCAAGTCGCACTTCCTGCGGCTGCTGGCCCGGGGCGGCACCGACCCCGACCCGGCGAACGGGCCGGTCGACGGTGCGGGCGCGCTCGCCCCGGTGGCGCACGACGGCACGGCCCGGCTCGGTGCCCGCGTCCGCCCCGGGCACTTCTCCCAGACTCACGACCGGCCCGAGCTGATGTCGAAGACGCTGGTCGAGATCCTCTGGCGGGGCGACGAGCACCGGACCGGGATGGACCGGCACGCCGCGATGGGTGTGCTCAGCCGGTACGAACTGGCCGCCCAGGGCGACCAGCGCTTCGGCACCCTCTCCGGTGGGCAGCAGGCCCGGTTCCTGGTGCTGTTGCTGGAGCTGTCCGGGGCGACCCTGCTGCTGTTGGACGAGCCCACCGACAACCTCGACCTGGCCAGCGCCGAGGCGCTGGAGGCGGGCCTGAACGCGTTCGAGGGGACCGTGATCGCGGTCACCCACGACCGCTGGTTCACCCGCTCCTTCGACCGGTTCGTGCTGTTCCGTGGCGACAGCGAGGTGGCGGAGACCCCGGAGCCGGTCTGGGACGTCGGGTGATCCCCGCCGACCTGCCCGACCGGCTGTGCGCCGTCGAGGGGGTGGTGGCCGTGGCGCTCGGCGGTAGCCGGGCACGCGGCGAGCATCGCCCGGACTCCGACTGGGACCTGGGTCTGTACTACCGGGGTGAGTTGGACGTACCGGCGCTGCGTGCGGTCGCCGCGACGGTCGCCGACGACACCGGCGTCGCGCTCACCGCCCCGGGTGGTTGGGGCCGCTGGGTCGACGGCGGTGGTTGGCTGCGGATCGACGGGTCCGCCGTGGACTGGATCTACCGGGACCTCGACCGGGTGCACCGCGTCTGGGCGGACTGCCGGGCCGGTCGGTACGAGGTCGGGGTGCAGGCCGGGCATCCGCTCGGCTTCTACTCGTCCGCCTACGTGGGCGAGGTGGCGCTGTGCCAGGTGCTGGCGGACCCGACCGGCCAGCTGACCCGGCTGAAGGAGCAGACCCGGGAGTATCCGCCCGCGCTGGCCGACGCGCTGGTGGCCGGCGGCTGGGAGGCCGGGTTCCTGCTGGCCGGCGCGGCCAAGGCCAGCGCCGGCGGGGACAGCGGGTACGTCGCCGGCTGCCTGTTCCGGGTGGTCGGGGTGCTCGCCCAGGTGCTGCACGCCCGAGCGGGCCGGTGGCTGGTCAACGAGAAGGGAATGATCGCCGCCGCGGGGCGGCTGCCCGGCGCGCCGCCGGACTTCGAGCAGCGGGCGCAGGCACTGCTCGGCGCCGTCGGCCGCAGCCCCGCCGAGCTGACCGCCACCCTCAGCGCCGCCCGCGAGCTGGTCACCGAGGTGGTCGGCTGAGCCGCCGCCGAGGTGGCCCGCAACCGGCCGGCATAGGGTGGATCTCGTGACTGAGATGACCTATCGCCGGCTGGGCGACTCCGGGCTCGTGGTGTCCGTGGTCGGCATCGGCTGCAACAACTTTGGCCGCAAGCTCGACCTCGACGGCACCCGCGCGGTGGTGGACGCCGCCCTGGACGCCGGGATCACCCTGTTCGACACCGCCGACATCTACGGCGAGCCGCAGGGCGGCTCCGAGGAGCTGCTCGGGCAGGCGCTCAAGGGCCGCCGGGACGACGTGGTGGTGGCCACCAAGTTCGGCATGGACATGAACGGCCTGAACGGGCCGGACTTCGGCGCCCGGGGTTCGCGGCGCTACATCGCCCGCGCGGTGGAGGCGTCGCTGCGCCGGCTCGGCACCGACCACATCGACCTCTACCAGATGCACGAGCCCGACCCGGGCACCCCGATCGACGAGACGCTGGCGGCCCTGGACGACCTGGTCCGCGACGGCAAGGTGCGCTACCTGGGCAACTCCAACTTCGCCGGGTGGCAGATCGCCGACGCGGACTGGGTCGCCTCGTCCAACGGCCGGGCCCGCTTCATCAGCGCGCAGAACCACTACAGCCTGGTGGAGCGGTCCGTGGAGACCGAGGTGATCCCGGCCTGTGAGCGGTTCGGGCTCGGCATGCTGCCCTTCTTCCCGCTCGCCAACGGTCTGCTCACCGGCAAGTACCGGCGCGACGGGCAGCCGCCGGCCGGCAGCCGGCTCTCCGGCGGTGGCCGGTACGCCGAACGGCTCGCCGCCGCCGACTGGGACACCATCGAGGCGATCGAGGCGTACGCGGCCGAGCGGGGGCTGACCATGCTCCAGGTGGCGATCGGCGGGCTGGCCGCCCAGCCGGCGGTGACCTCGGTGATCGCCGGCGCCACCACGCCCGAGCAGGTGCACGCCAACGCCGCCGCCGGCACCTGGGAGCCCACGGACGAGGACCTGGCGGCGCTGCGCGCCATCCTCTGAGCCGCCTGGTCGGGCGTCGGGCCGGGCCGCTCATGGCGGCCCGGCCCGATCATCCGAGACGGTCAGTCGGGGCGGCGGCTGACCAGCATTGCCACCGCCACCGCCAGCGCGGTGAGCACCAGGGCGGCCAGCCCGACCGGCCACCACCAGGCGCTCCCGTCCGCGGCGGCGCGACCGTCGGCCGCCGCCGGCGCCGTCACGGCGACCCGCGCGGGAGCCGGCGGAGGCGACTGCGCCGGCCGCGCCTGCACCTCGGCCCCGGCCTGACCGGGGTTCGGCGCCGGGGCGCTCACCGTCACCCGCCACGTGCCCGGGGAGAGTAGCGGGCCGCTGCTGTAGAAGCCCTGCCCCTCGGGTGCCGGTTCCAACTGCACCGGGCCGAGCCGCCGCCCCTCCGGGCCGGTGCCGGTGAGGGTCAACCGCACCGGCTTGTCCAGCCGATGCCCGTCGGCGTAGGTGGCCTGCACAGTGACCCCGTCGGCCCCGTCGCCGGCCACGGTCAGCTTGAGCTTGCCGGTGTGCGCTGCGGCCGGAGCCGCCGAGAACAGGATCAGGGCCAGTCCGACGAGCAGGGCGGCGAACCCCTTGCGGATACGCGTCACGGACGTCTCCTCACTACGGATGAGGGAGGCCCCTCCCCGGCGCCGGAGCGTCGGGGAGGGGCCTCGTCGGATCAGAGCTGGCGACCGGGGGCGAGCCGGGTGGCGTCGCCACCGAGCCGCCCGGCACCCTTGACCGGCTCGCCGTCATTGGCCCGGACCCCGGCCTGGCTGGCCGCGCCCCCGAGCCGGACGATCATGGCGTCGGCGTCCCGGATCAGGACGTCCCGGATCTCGGCCTCCGCCACCAGGGTGGCGTCGGCGGCGAGCGCCCGGAACGCGGTCAGCTGCTTGATCGCCTGAGCGTCCTTGCCGGACGCCTCGGCCTTCCGAGCCGCGTCGAGCTTCGCCGTCAACTGCTTGTGCGCCTGGGCCGACAGCCGCCCCGTCGCCTTGAACCGGTCCAGCAGGTTCTGCATGTCCCGGAACGAGGTGGTGACGAAGAACCGGACCGCCGAGGTGGTCTTGTTGCCCGCCTTGTCGGTCGCGGTCACGGTCAGCTCGTGCAGGCCGAGTGGCAGCTCGTACATGGCCTGCAGAGTGCCGCTGACGTACGGCCGGCCGTCCAGGTCGCCGACCACGGTCGCGATGCCCGAGGTCGGGTCGACGGCCTGCCAGGACACCCGGACATCCTGGCTGTCCCCGTAGAGCTGACCATCGGCGATCCCGGACACCAGCAGCGTCGGCTTGGTGCCGTCGATCCGCAGCACCGCCGACTTGAGCGTCTCGGCGTTGCCCGCCTTGTCGGTGGACCGGAACAGCAGCTCGTGCTGCCCGTCACCGGTCACCTCGACCGGCGCCGAGTACGGCGTCCAGGCGCCACCATCCAGCGACCACTCCACCGTGCTGACCCCGGACCCGGCATCGGTCGAGGTCAGCACGACCGGGATGGTCCCGTTGTGCCAGCCGGCGTCGTTCGCGGGAGCGAACGTCGCCGAGGTGACCGGCGCGGTGGCGTCGATCTTGACCGCGACTGTCTTCGTCGACTCCACGTTGCCAGCCTCGTCGGTCGAGCGGAACCGCAGCTCGTGCTCGCCGTCCCCGCTGACCGCCACCGGAGCGGTGTAATCCGTCCAGGTGGTGGCCCCGTCCAGCTGGTACGCCGTACCGGCCAACCCACTGCCGCCGGCCTCGTCGACGCCGGTCAGGGTGACCGTCACCGGCCCGGTGTACCAACCGTCGGTCGGGGTGCCGGAGACCGCCGCCGTGGTCACCGGTGCGGTCTCGTCGGCCGCCTCGGTGCTGAGCCGGAAGTAGTCGAACCCGGCGGTCTTAGAGGCGGTCTGGTTGGCGCCGAGGGTGAACAGCCCGACCTTCGGGGTGGCCCCGACCGCGCTGTTGGTGAGCGCGGTCAACGCGGTCCAGGTTGCCCCGTCGGCCGAGTACGACGCGGTGAAGGTGTCGCCGCTGCGGGCCAGCCGCAGGTACCACACCGCACTGGTCAGGTTGCCCGCCTCCGGCTGCGGGTTCTGGACCGTCCCGCCGATCTCGCTGCGGAACTCGATCCGCCGCGTCACCGGCTGGCCGGGCTGATTGTCCGCGATGTAGTCGAACTTCAGGTAGTTGTCGTCGTCGCCGTGCACGATCAGGCCGGCCTGCTGGTACTGCTCGTTCAGCAGGCTGCCGTCGACCTTCGTCTCCAGGGTCCAGTCGCCGGACGGCGCGGTCTGGAGGATGAAGTTCTTCGGCCCGGTGTTGTCGCCGCCGTAGATGTCACCGTTGGGCACGTCGACCCGCAGCGCGCCACCGGTGACCCGGTAACCGTTCGGGTCCTCCCGCAGGATCGCGTTCCACCGGCACTTGTCCAGCGCGTCGCCGGTGAACTCGTCCGACGGCTCGACCGGCCCGGCCGGGGCGTCCGGCGTGATCTGGAACCAGTCGAAGCTCGCGTCGACCACCGGCGCCGCGGTGCCACCGTTGAGCGCGAAGAGCCCGATCCGTGGGTTGGTGATGCCGTCGAGCGCGGCCGACCGGCCGACCGGGGTGAAGGTCTGGCCGTCGGCCGAGACGGCCGCGGTCAGGGTCGTCCCGTCGCTGGTGATCCGCAGGTGCAGCGTGTCACCGGCCGGTGCGGCGGTGCTGTCGGCAGCCTCGTTGCGGGGCGTGCCGGCCGTCTCCCGGATGAACTCCACCCGCCGGCTGCCCGAGTAGAGCAGGTCCAGCTTGGCGTAGTTGTCGTCGTCGCCGTACACCAGCAGGCCGGCCTGCTGGTAGTTGGTCGTCACCGGCAGGGTGACCCGGGTGGTCACCTGCCAGGCCCCGGTCGGAGCCGGCTGGAGCACCAGGTTGGTGGCGTCGTTACGGCCGCCGTAGAGGTCACCCACCGCCGTGGGCAGCCGCAGCGCGCCTCCGCTGACCGAGTAGAGCTGGTTCTCCCGGACCACGCTGGTCCACCGGCCCTTGTCGAGGCTGGCGCCGGTGAAGTCGTCCGAGCGCGCCCCGAAGCAGGACGTGTTCGGCGCGTCCACCCGCACCGGCACCGTGGCGTACGCCCTGGCGCCCTTGCTGTCGGTCACCGTGAGGGTCGCGGTGAAGGTGCCCGGGCTGGTGTAGGTGTGGCTGGCGTCCACAGTGGTCGCCGTGCCGCCGTCACCGAAGTCCCAGGCGTACGTCAGCGGGGTGTCACCCTCGGCGTCGGTGGCCGTGCCGTCGAAGGTGACGGTTACCGGCGCGGTGCCGGTGGCCGGGGTGGCGGTGGCGCTCACCGCCGGCGGCGCGTTCTCGGTGACGCCGCGGCCGAGGAAGTCCATCCAGTTGACGTTGAGCAGCGATCCCGCGCCACCGTTCGGGTCCCGGGCGACGAAGTACAGCGTGCCGCTTCCGGCGCCGGTCACCGGCGCGGTCACGTCCGTGTACGTCTGCCACCCGCCGGTGCCCGGGACGGTGGCCGTGGCGACCACCGGTCCGTCGACCGCACCGGCGCGGACCTCGATCCGGCCTCCGGAGGTGGCCGAGGCGGCCCGGAACCGGATGTCGGTGATGTTGGTGAGGTCCGCCGGGGCGAGCGACCACCAGTCGCCGTCCTCGATGAACCCGATGTTCTGGCCGCCGCCGGCGGTGTCGCCGGTGGTCTCCCGCTGCACGCCGGCGTCGCCGCCGCCGGTGCTCACCGGCGCCCGCCCGGTTGCGGTGAAGTACTCGGCCTGCTTGCGCTTGGGCTGCAACTGCTCGATGGCCCGCCCGGTGAGCGGTCCGGCCCCGCCGGTGCCGCCCTGGTCGGTGTAGGTGGCCTCGAAGACGGCGAAGACGTTCGCCTCGGCGCCGTGCCCGGAGGCGAGCGACGTCTGGACCGTGCCGGTGCAGCCGGTGTGCTGCTCCAGCGGGTGGGCGTGCTCGTCGTGACCGAGCAGCACCTGGAGCTGCACCCGGTCGCAGTCGATCTGCCCGTCCTCCGGGTCGGTCACCCTGACCGTGTAGCGGACCTGGTCACCCCAGTCGAAGAAGCCGCCGTCCGGCGGGAACTCGATGGTCACGGTCGGCGCGGTGTTGCCCACGGTGACCGGTACGTTGGCCACCGCGGTACGGCCCTTCGGGTTGGTCACGGTGAGCTGGGCGGTGTAGCTGCCCGCCGTGGCGTAGGTGTGCGTCGGGTTCGCCTCGGTGGAGGTCTGGCCGTCGCCGAAGGCCCAGGCGTAGGTGAGCGTGCCACCGTCCGGGTCGCGGGAGCCCGCGCTGGTGAAGGCCACCGTCAGCGGTGCCGGTCCCGAGGTGGGCGTGGCGTCGGCCACGGCGATCGGTGCCCGGTCACCGGCGATGTAGTCGATCCGGTAGACGCCGGAGTCGTCGTTGTTGCCGCCGAAACCGGTGCCCCACTCGATCAGGTAGAGCGCGCCGTCCGGGCCGAACTCGAAGTCCATCGGCCGGATCAGGCTCATCCCGGTGAGCAACTGGTTGATGTCCACCAACGACTTGCCGTCGGGGGTCACCTGCATGGTGTACATCTTCGACTGGTTCCACTCGCCGAAGAGCGCCTTGCCGTCGTAGTACGCGGGCCACTTCCGGTCCGAGTTCAGGTCGGCGTCGTACCGGTAGACCGGGCCGGCCATCGGGGCGCCGCCCCCGCCGATCTCGGGGAAGAGCGGGTTGCCGCTGTAGTCGTAGTCGACGGTCGCCGGGACGACCGGCGGCAGGGCGGTGAGGCCGGTGTTGTTGGGTGAGTTGTTCACCGGCGCCGCGCAGTCGAACTTCGCCCCACTCGGGCCGGACGGGAACGTGTAGTCGTTGTAGGCGTAGTTCGCCCCCGTGCAGTACGGCCAGCCGTAGTTGCCGGGCGTACCGACGATGTTCCACTCCACCGTGCCCTCGGGGCCGCGATTGGGGTTGGCCGCACTGGCGTCCGGCCCGTAGTCGGCGACGTAGAGCGTGTTGGTGCCGGGGTCGATGCCGATCCGGAACGGGTTCCGGAAGCCCATCGCGTAGATCTCCGGCCGGGTCTTCTCGGTCCCCTGCGGGAAGAGGTTGCCGTCCGGGACGGTGTACGTCCCGTCGTCCTCCGGATGGATCCGGATCACCTTGCCGCGCAGGTCGTTGGTGTTGCCGGAGGTGCGCTGGGCGTCGTAGTCCTGCCGGCCGGGCCGCTCGTCGATCGGGGTGAACGCGTCCGACTCGAACGGGTTGGTGTTGTCCCCGGTGACCAGGTAGAGGTTCCCGTTCCCGTCGAAGGTCATGCTGCCGCCAGCGTGGCAGCAGGTGTTGCGCTGCGTGTCGACCCGCAGCACCTGCTTCTCGCTGGCCGGGTCGATGGTGTCGCCGGTCACGGTGAACCGGGACAGCAGGTTACGCGCCACACCGTCGTTCGGGGCGTAGTAGAGGTAGACCCAGTGGTTGGTGGCGAAGTCCGGGTCGAGCCGGATGCCGATCAGGCCGTCCTCGTTGCCGGTGAAGACGTTCAGGTCGACGGCGGTGACGGTGTTGCCGGTGTCCGGCTTGACGATCTGCACCCGGCCGTCGCGCTCGACGTAGAAGACTCGCCCGTCCGGGGCGATGTCCAGCTCCATCGGGTTGCTGGTGTTGCTGTCCAGCGTGACCTTCTCGAAGCTTGACGTCTTCGAGGCGCCACAGTCGGCGTCCGCCACGCCGGCGGCGGTCCGGATGCCGCCGAGCAGGTGGCTGAGGAACTCCGGCTCGGCGTACGACTCCCGAGTGTGCCCGCCCCCCGTGTACCAGGAGCGGCCGCCGTCGAAGTCCTGGCACCAGGCGATCGGGTGGTCGGCGCCCATCGCGCCTGCCCCCGGGGTGTAGGTCTTCTCGTCCAGGCTGGCCAGCACGTGCACGTCCGGCCGCGGGTTGGTCTGGTAGTTGTACCACTCGTCGAATCGGGACCAACGGTCCGGCAATCCGGTCGTGGACGGGTGGGCGTGCTCCTCCACCTTGACCGTGGCCTGCTGGTTGGCCGGGTGGTTGGCGAAGTACGCGCCGACCAGGTCGCCGTACCAGGCCCAGCTGTACTCGGTGTCCGAGGCGGCGTGGATGCCGACGTAACCGCCGCCGGCCCGCACGTAGCGCTCGAACGCCGCCTGCTGCCCGGCGTCGAGGACGTCGCCGGTGGTGGAGAGCCAGATCACCGCCTTGTACTTGGCCAGGTTGGCGTCGTTGAATGCGGCGCCGTCCTCCGAGTTGTCCACGGTGAATCCGTTGGCGACGCCGAGCTGTTGGATGGCCTCGATGCCGGTGGGAATGGAGTCGTGCCGGAAACCGGCGGTCTTGGAGAAGACCAGGACGGAGAAGGGATCGGCCGCGGCCTTCGGCGCCTTCGGCACCACCTGGGTGACCGGGGCTGCGGCTGGCGCCTCTCGTGGGGGGACCTGCGCGGCGGCCGGAGCCGCCTGCGCCGGCAGCCCGAACAGGGTCGTCGAGGCGAGGGCAAGGGAGATCAGGGTCGCAGTGATGGGTACGCGGGCACGACGAGAATCGGACACGCCGCCTCCTATGTCGCGGTGGACAGGGATCGCGGGGGCCGGCTCGCCGAAGACCGTCCCAGATGGAGCCGGTGCGGGCGCCGTGCCAGGGCGTCCACTCCAGCATTTTGTCGAATCGCTGAACAAATTAATTCGGCTGGATCAATGTCGGGCAAGATGCCGACGGGTAACGGTTCTGCAACGGCGGGCGACATTCCGAACAGGACCGCATGAAGCGCCCAACGGATCTCGCCACGCGCCACGGCCGGGGCCCGCCGACCAGCCGCCGACCCCGCCTTGGCAGACCGGCGGAACTGTCGTACGGTGACACGCAAGTAACCCACGGGAGCCCGGTGTACCGGGCTGAGAGGGGGGCTGACAGCCCCCGACCGTCGAACCTGATCCGGGTAATGCCGGCGCAGGGAGGAGAGTTGCCGTGCCGTCCCTGGGGCGACTGCATCTGATCACCGACACCCGACCCGGGCGGGATCCGCTCACCGTGGTCCGGGCCGCCCTCACGGCGGCCCGCGCCGACCTGGTGGTGCAGGTCCGGGTCGAGGACTCCGCCACCGACCGCGAGGCGTACGACCTGGCCCGCCGGGTGCTGGCGCTCTGTGCGCCGTACGGGGCGAACTGCCTGGTCAACGACCGGCTGCATGTGGCGCTGGCGGTGGGCGCCGCCGGTGGGCACGTCGGGGCCGATGACCTGCCGGTCGCCGCGGCTCGCCGGGTGCTCGGCCCCGCCGGTGTGCTGGGAGCCACCGCCCGCGCGCCGGGGACGGCGGTCGAGGCGGTCGCCGCCGGGGCCAGCTACCTGGGCGTCGGGCCGTGCCACGCCACCAGCACCAAGTCCGGGCTGCCCGACCCGATCGGCCCAGCGGGGGTACGCGCGGTCACCGGCGCCGTCGACGTGCCGGTCATCGCGATCGGCGGGGTGACCGCAGACCGGGTGCCGGCGCTGCGGGACGCCGGGGCGTACGGGGTGGCCGTCGTCGGCGCGATCTCCGCTGCCGCCGACCCCGCCCGGGCCACCGCCGAGCTGCTCGGGGCACTGACGTGCTGACCGGCCGGTCCCCGTCGACGCGATCCGACGACCGGGCCCGGCCGGACGTGGCGGTGGTGGGGGCGGGCCCGATCGGGTTGGCGATCGCCTGGCGGTGCGCCGCGCGCGGGCTGCGAGTGGAGGTGCACGATCCGGCCTCCGGCTCGGGGGCGTCGGCCGTGGCTGCGGGCATGCTCTCCCCGGTCGCCGAGGCGTACTTCGGTGAACGGCAGTTGACCGGGTTGCTGCTGGCGTCCGCCGCCCGCTGGCCGGCGTTCGCCGCCGAGCTGACCGAGGCGACCGGCGCCGAGCTTGGCTACCGGACCGAGGGCACCCTGATGGTCGGGCTGACCGGCGACGACCTGGCCGAGGCGCGCCGGCTCTGGGCGTACCAGCAGGGGTTGGGACTGCCGGTGACCCCGCTGCGCCCCACCGAGCTGCGTGACCGCGAGCCGGCGCTCGCCCCGCGGGTGCGCGGCGGCGCGCTCGCGCCCACCGACCACCAGGTCGACCCCCGGCTGCTGGTGCCGGCGCTGCGCACGGCCGCCCGGCGGGCCGGCGCGGCGCTTGTGCCGCAGCCGGTCCGGCACCTCTCCGAGGTGGACGCCCGGATCACCGTGGTCGCCGCCGGGTGCGGCGCGGCCGCCCTCACCGGCCTGCCGGTGCGGCCGGTGAAGGGCCAGATCCTCCGGCTGCGCGCGCCCGACGGCGTCGCGCCGGGCTTCCGGCACGTGATCCGGGGGTACGCCGACGGCGAGCACGTCTATCTGGTGCCCCGCGCTGACGGCGAGGTGGTGCTCGGCGCGACGGTCGAGGAACGGTCGGACACCACGGTCACCGCCGGCGCGGTGCTGCGCCTGCTCCGTGCCGGCGTCGACCTGCTCCCCGAGCTGGCCGAGTACGACTTGGTCGAGGCGGTCGCCGGGCTGCGCCCGGGCACCCCGGACAACGCGCCCATCCTCGGGCCGCTGCCCGGCCGGCCGGACGTGCTGGCCGCCACCGGGCACCACCGGCACGGCATCGTGCTCACCCCGGTCACCGCCGACCTGATCGCCGACCTGGTGACCACCGGCGTGCCCGACCCGCTGCTCGCGCCCTTCCAGCCCGACCGCTTCTCCAGCAACTCCCCGGAATCCACCGGCGCGGTCGGTGTCGGTGGGCTGGCTGGGTCCGGTGCCGTCGGTGTTGGCGATCGGACGATGGAGGAGGACCGATGGAGTTGACGGTGAACGGGGCCGGACGCAGCGTCCCAGGTGGCGCGTCGGTGGCCGACCTGGTCCGCGACGTCGCACCCCAGCAGCGCGGGGTGGCGGTCGCGGTCAACGGCGAGGTGGTGCCCCGGGCCGGCTGGCCGGCGACGGTGCTGCGCGACGGTGACCGCGTCGAGGTGCTCACCGCCGCGCAGGGCGGGTGAGCGGCGTGCCGTTCGAGCTGGGCGGAGTCACGTTCACCTCGCGGCTGATCCTCGGCACCGGCGGAGCCGCGAATCTGCACGTGCTGGAGCAGGCGATCCGGGCGTCCGGCACGGAGCTGGTCACCCTCGCACTGCGCCGGGTGGACACCGCCCCGGGCTCAGCCGGTGGGCTGTTGGAGCTGCTGGACCGGTGCGGGGTACGGCTGCTGCCGAACACCGCCGGCTGCTACACCGCCCCCGAGGCGGTGAAGGTGGCCCGACTGGCCAGGGACGCGTTCGACACCGACTGGATCAAGCTGGAGGTGATCGGCGACGAGCGGACGCTGCTGCCCGACGGGGTGGAACTGCTCCGCGCCGCCGAGGAGTTGGTCGCCGACGGCTTCACCGTGCTGCCGTACACCAGCGACGACCCCGTGCTCGCGCGCCGGCTGGCCGACGTGGGCTGCGCCGCGGTGATGCCGGCCGGCGCGCCGATCGGCTCGGGGCTCGGCATCGGCAACCCGCACCACATCCGGCTGATCCGGCAGGGCGTGGACGTGCCGGTGATCCTCGACGCCGGCATCGGCACCGCGTCCGACGCGGCCCTGGCCATGGAGCTGGGCTGCGACGCGGTGCTGCTGGCCAGCGCGGTCACCCGGGCCGCCGACCCGGTGACGATGGCCACCGCGATGCGGTACGCGGTCGAGGCGGGCCGCCTGGCCGCGGGCGCCGGACGGATCGCCCGCCGCTTCCACGCCCTGCCGTCCACTCCGGATGAGGGAAGACCCGACCTGTGACCCCCACCCCACCTCCGTCTGCGCCGGGACGAAGCCCCACAGATCTTGGACCGGATTCTTCCAAGACCTCGACGGGGACCGTGCCGTCGGGCGTCGTGGTGTTGACGGATCGGCTGATGGCGCGGGGGCCGCTTGACCTGGTCGTGGCGGGGGCCGTGGCTGGGGGAGTGCGATGGGTGGTGCTGCGGGAGAAGGATCTGCCCCGCGCCGAGCGCGCCGCCCTCGCCGCCGACCTGCGCGCGATCCTCAGCGAAGCCGGCGGAACCCTGATCGTGGCCGGTCCCGACCCGCTCGGCGGCGACGCCGTCCACCTGCCCGCCGCCGGCCCGTACCCGCCACCGACCCACCCGCTGGTCGGCCGCTCCTGCCACAACCAGTCCGAGCTGCGCCGCCTGACCACCGAGCACTACACCACCCTCTCCCCGGTCCACCCCACCAGGACAAAGCCGGGCTACGGCCCACCCCTGGGCACGGCAGGGCTGCAAGAACTGATCCAGGCCAGCCCGGTGCCGACCCTCGCGTTGGGAGGCATCGAAACCCCGGCCCAGGTCACCGCCTGCGTCCAGGCGGGAGCCATCGGAGTAGCGGTACTCGGCGCGATCATGCGAGCCGACAACCCCACCGAAGCAGCCACGACCCTGACCAGAGCCTTCGAAAAGGCGGTCACCCCGATGACGCAAACCCGGCGCGGAGGCGCGCAGGTCCCCCCAACCGCAACCACCGGAGACCCAAGATGACACCGAGCACAGTGCTCACCATCGCCGGCTCCGACTCCGGCGGCGGCGCCGGCATCCAGGCCGACCTCAAGGTCTTCGCGGCGCTCGGCGTGTACGGCACCAGCGTCCTCACCGCCGTCACCGCACAGAACACCCGGGACGTCGACGCCGTCCTGCCGCTGCCCCCGCGCACGGTCACCGAACAGCTCGACAGCGTGCTCACCGACTTCACGGTCCGTGCGGTCAAGACGGGGATGCTCGGCACCCCCGCCGTCGCCGACGTGGTGGCCGAGGCCGCCCGGGAGGGCCGGCTGCCCCAGCTCGTCGTCGACCCGGTGCTGGTCGCCACCAGCGGCCACCGGCTCGGCGTGGTCAGTGCGGTGGAGCGGCTGCTTCCGTACGCCAGGGTGGCGACGCCGAACTGCGCGGAGGCCGCGGCCATCACCGGACGCCCGGTGGACGACGTGGCCGGGATGGTCGTGGCCGCCGAGGCCCTCGCGGCCGGCGGCCCGGAGTACGTGGTGGTCACCGGCGGCGACCTGGACGGGGGAGAGGCGGTCGACGTGCTGCACGGCGGCGGCGTGACCACCCTGCTGCGCGCCCCACGCGTGGCCACCCGGCACACCCACGGCACCGGGTGTTCGTTCTCGGCGGCGATCGCTGTGCGGCTCGCGCTGGGCGATCCGGTGCCGGCGGCGGTCGGGGCCGCCAAGGAATACGTGCTCCGCGCGCTGACCGGCGCGCGGAGTTGGGAGCTGGGCGCGGGACGCGGGCCGCTGGACCACTTCGGCTGGTCCGCTTGATCACCAGGGAGGCTGTCATGCAGGCACGAGGCAAGGTGTACGTCGAGGGGTCGCGGCCGGATCTCCGGGTGCCGTTCGCCGAGGTGGCGCTGACCGGCGACCATCCACCGGTACGGCTCTACGACACGTCCGGCCCCGGCTCGGACCCGGAGGTGGGGCTGCCGCCGCTGCGGGGTCGGTGGATCGCCGAGCGGGGTGACGTCGCCCCGGTGCGGGGCGCGGGTACGCCACTGGCCGGGGTGGCCGGGCACCGCCCGACCCAGCTCGCCTACGCGCGGGCCGGAGTGGTGACGCCGGAGATGGAGTTCGTGGCGATCCGGGAGAACGTCGACCCGGAGTTCGTCCGGGCCGAGATCGCGGCCGGTCGGGCGGTGCTGCCGCTCAACGTGAACCACCCGGAGTGCGAGCCGGCGATCATCGGAAAGGCGTTCCTGGTCAAGGTGAACGCCAACATCGGTACCTCGGCGGTCAGCTCGTCGGTCGCCGAGGAGGTGGAGAAGCTGACCTGGGCCACCCGTTGGGGTGCGGACACCGTGATGGACCTGTCCACCGGCAAGCGGATCCACGAGACCCGCGAGGCGATCGTGCGGAACTCGCCGGTGCCGATCGGGACGGTGCCGATCTACCAGGCCCTCGAAAAGGTCGGCGGCGACCCGGTGAAGCTCAGCTGGGAGGTGTTCCGGGAAACCGTGATCGAACAGGCCGAGCAGGGCGTGGACTACATGACGGTGCACGCCGGGGTGCTGCTGCCGTACGTGCCGCTGGCGGTGGACCGGGTGACCGGGATCGTCTCCCGGGGCGGCTCGATCATGGCGGCCTGGTGCCTGGCGCACCACGAGGAGAACTTCCTCTACACGAACTTCGCTGAACTGTGCGCGCTGCTGGCCCGCTACGACGTGACCTTCTCCCTCGGCGACGGGCTGCGGCCCGGCTCGATCGCCGACGCCAACGACGAGGCGCAGTTCGCCGAGCTGCGCACCCTCGGCGAGTTGACCACGGTGGCCTGGGAGCACGACGTGCAGGTGATGATCGAGGGTCCGGGGCACGTGCCGATGCACAAGATCAAGGAGAACGTGGACCTGCAGCAGGAGTGGTGCCACGAGGCGCCGTTCTACACGCTCGGCCCGCTGACCACCGACATCGCCCCGGCGTACGACCACATCACGTCGGCGATCGGCGCCGCGATGATCGGCATGTTCGGCACCGCGATGCTCTGCTACGTCACCCCGAAGGAACACCTGGGCCTGCCGGACCGGGACGACGTGAAGGCGGGCGTGATCGCGTACAAGATTGCGGCGCACGCGGCGGACCTGGCCAAGGGGCACCCCGGCGCGCAGGAGTGGGACGACGCGCTGTCGAAGGCGCGGTTCGAGTTTCGCTGGGAGGACCAGTTCAACCTGTCGCTGGACCCGGAGACGGCGCGCTCGTACCACGACGCGACGCTGCCCGCCGAGCCGGCGAAGACGGCGCACTTCTGCTCGATGTGCGGCCCGAAGTTCTGCTCCATGAAGATCACCCAGGAGCTCAAGGAGTACGCGGCCCGTGGCATGAAGGACAAGTCGGAGGAGTTCGTCTCCGGCGGTGGCCGGGTCTACCTGCCGCTGGCCTGATCAACCGCACGGCGCCGGCCCGCTCGAAAGGTGGCGGGCCGGCGCTCGGGTGCGGCGGTGCAGGCCGTCGGTCGGGGTCAGTCGCGGTGGTGTCGACCGGTGGAGCGCAGCGAGCGACGACCGTTCTCCTGCTCCGGCTCGTTGTCCGCCACCGGCTTGCTCAGGCCGGCGACCCAGTCGACGAACTCCTCGTCCTGCGTCGGCAGCGGCTCCGCCGTTTCCGGTGCGGTCCCGCTCTCCTCGTCGGCCCGGGACCGGTTGCGGCGGAACAGGCCGCCGATGCGTCCCCGGCGGGAGGGCTGCTCGGCGTCATCCGTCGGCGTGGCCGCGCCACCGTCTGCGCTCGCCGGGCCGCCGGTGGCGTCGCCCGCCTGGGGCGGCCCGACGGCCTGCTCCGGTATGACCGGAGACGCAGCGGTCGGGGTGGTGGGTGCCGCCGAGCTGTCCTGCGGGTCTGCCGGCCCGGCGGGTCGGGGGGCTGTGAAGGCGTCCCAACGGGTGGCTCGGCCCAGGTCTGGCAGCGGGGCGCGGTGCCGGGGCCGGGGCGTCCACTCGGGCTCCTCGGCCCCGGTCGCGGCGTCCGAGGCGGTCGGTCCGCCGTCATTCGTCTGCGGCGTCGCGGTGGATGCCGCGGTGACCGGCCAGACCGGCGTGGCCGGCGTCCACCGGTCCGCCGCCGGGTTGCCGGCGGTCGCCGTCCCGAACAGCGGACCGACGGAACCGCTCTCGGTCACGGATCGCTCGGTGTCGGTGGCCCGGTCGGTCCCGGCCGTGTTGGCGGCAATGGATTGAGTGGCCGGGTCGGCCGTGACAGCCGGCTCCGAGCTCGCCGCCGGGTCGACCGTGACGGTCGGCTCCGAGGTCGTCCCCGGGCCGGTGGCGGCGACCGGGGTTGCCGGAGTCCCGGTGCCTCGGCCGGATGCGGTGCCCTGGGTCTCCTTGCCCGGCCGGGAAACAGTGCTGGCCTTGCCGGACCCGGCACCCGTTCCCTTGCCGGGCCGGCTGGCCTTCGCGGTGTCCGCAGCGGTCGTGCCGTCGGTCACGTCCGTGGTCGTGTCCGCCGGGGTGGCCTTCGGCTTGCGCGTCCGGCGCGGCTTGGGTGCCGGGGCGGCGGCCGCGCCCGCGTCGGTCGTGCCCATGTCGGTCGTGGCCGTGCTGGTCGACGTGGCCGTGCTGGTCGTGGCCGGCACTGCGGTGCTGGCCGCACCGTCATCGCCGGGGCTGCCCGTCGGACTGGCGGCCTTGGCGTCGGTCCGGTCCGACGTGGCGGTGGTGGCCGCCGGGGCGGTCTCGCTCGGGGTACGACCACCGGCGCGGCGGGGTGACCGGCCCCCGGCCGGGCCGTCCTGGACCGGCTCGCCGGTGGCCGTCCGACCGGTGATCGGCTCGCCCGCTGGGGCGGTCACGGCGGGGTCCGGTGCGGCGTCGGTGTGGTGGCGGGGGCGGCCGACCGGTCGGGGAACGGTGGCGTCCTCGGGGCCGGTCGGGTCGATGGGGACCAGACCGTGCTGGCCGCTCGCCGTGGTAATCGGCCAGTCCCAGTGTGCCGGGACGGTGCGGACGGTGCCGGTGGAGTCGCCGTCGCGCCGGTCCTGGCCGGTGCCGGCCAGTTCGACGCCGGTAGGCGCGACGGTTTCCCGGTCGTCGGCCGAACCCGCCGGCTCGGCGCCGGGCAGGGCTGGGCCGGCGGGCAGCGGCCGCAGGATGTCGGTGGGTTCGATCGCCTGCGGATCGGAGGTGCGGGCATGCACCGGCCAGCGCAGCAGGGCGGCGGCGGCCGCGCCGAGCACGCCGGCGAGGACGGCGATCAGCGCACCGTAGTAGGGGGTGGCCTGGTAGCGGTCCACCGCGTCGCCGGGGCCGGCGGTCAGATAGGCGAATGCCACCAGCGCCGGGCCGGCCACCCCGGTGGCCCCGCTGATCAGCGGGATCTGGCCCCGCCAGCGGGAAAAGCCGGCGGTCGCCGCACCGGCGAGCAGTGCCGTGGTGGGCAGCAGGAGCAGCCCCAGCCGCCGTGCCGCGCCGTCGTCCAGCCAGCTCGGCTCGAGTACGCCGAGCCGGACCGTGGGCAGCGGGCCGGTGGTGCCGAGCGACGGCAGGACGGAGATCAGCGCAAGCACCCAGACGATGCCGGCCACGGCCGCCATGTTCCAGCCCAGCTCGGGTCGGAGCAGGACGCCGATAGCCGCGCCGGCCCCGATCACCGCGCCGAGCACGGCGCAGATGCCGACCGCCCAGACCGGGTCCACGGAGATCAACTCGGCGGCCCGGGCCGGCTGCATGCAGAGCGGAGCGACGATGGTGGCGCCGAGCGCGGCGGCACCCCCGACGGCCAACTGCCGACCGGTGGTGACCGGCAGCCCGTCCCGGCGGGCCAGCCGTCCGGTCAGGACGGCGCCGGCCACTGCGGCGTTCGCGGCGAACCAGCCCACCCAGACGAGCTGGGCCGGCCACTGGTTGACGGTCGTACCGGTGAAGGCGCCGGTGAGCCGGACGATGCCGAAACCGTACGCGATGCCGAGCTGGCCGGCTCCGGCCAGCACGCTCACCCCGAGCGCCGTGAGCAGCAGTCTGCCCCAGGTCCGAAAGGCCATGTCCGGCACGTTACGCACCCGGTACACCCGATCGCCACCGGCGCGCCGCGCGGCGTGGCGGCCCGCCGCCAGCGGGTCTACTTGAGTTCGACCAGCCGAGCCAGGTAAGTCGTGTCCCCGACATTGGTGAGCATGTGCACCGCGCCCGGGTCCCGGTAGACCACTCCGCCGGTGGGCTCGTCGGCGTCGATCCGGGTGCCGTCGACCGTCTGAATGACGTTCTTCGCACCCTCGATCGCCACCACCAGATAGGGGTGGTCGTGCCGGTGCAGCGGCTGTCGCTCGCCCGGTTCGAGCCGGATGTGCCAGACCCGGACCCGATCGTTCTCGTACACGATCTCCTGGCCCACCGGCCCGAGTTCGGTGCTGTCGATCACGTCGCTCATCGTTCTCCGTCCAGTTGCGGGAGCACCTCGGCGGCGATCAGCTCAAGGTGGTCGAGGTCAGCGAAATCGATCAGGCGCAGGTGGACCCGGGTGGCGCCGATCGCGGCGAACTCGCCGATCCGCTGCACGAGCTGCGCGGGCGAGCCGACCACCGGGTCCTCCGGGGGCAGAGCGCTCTTCTCGTGCAGTGGCGCGGCCCGCCGCTGCGCCTCCGCGTCGGTCCGCCCGATGGCCACCACGATCCCGGCGGAGAGCACCAGCGGTGCCCGTCCGGACTCGGTCCGGCCGGTTCGGTCGCACGCCTCCCGCACCCGCTCGTACGCCCCGGCGGTCTCCGCCACGGACTTGAACGGCATGTTGAACTCGTCGGCGTACCGGGCGGCCAGCTCGGGGGTGCGCTTGGGACCGCGCCCGCCCACGATGATCGGCGGCCCGGGCAGCTGCACCGGCTTCGGCAGGGCAGGGGCGTCCACCAGCTGGTAGTGGTCGCCGGAGTAGCTGTACGTCTCGCCCGCCGGGGTCCGCCACAGCCCGGTGATCACCTCAAGCTGCTCGGCCAGCCGGTCGAAGCGCTCGGCCACCGCCGGGAACGGGATGCCGTACGAGAGGTGCTCGCGCTCGTACCAGCCAGCGCCGATACCCAGCTCGACCCGGCCGCCGCTCATCTGGTCGACCTGCGCGACCATCACCGCCAGCGGACCGGGTGGCCGGAAGGTGGCCGACGTCACCAGGGTGCCGAGCCGGATCCGCTGGGTCTCGCGGGCCAGCGCGGCGAGGGTCAGCCAGGCGTCCGTGGGGCCGGGCAGGCCCGGGTCGGTGCCCATCGACTGGTAGTGGTCGGCGCGGAGGAAGCCCTCGAAGCCGCCCGCCTCGACCAGCCGGGCGAACCGGAGCTGGTCGTCGTAGCTGGCGCCCCGGTGCGGTTCGGTGAAGACCGACACCCGCATGTTCATCGTCCTTCCGCGCCGGCCACGGCCGGCTGGTCACGTTCCATCAACAGCTCGTGCAGGTCGGCGCTGACCTGGGCGACGTCCGCGAGGTGGGCGTTGCGGCCCAGGGTGCGGGGCCGGGGGATGTTCACCTCGACCACCTTGCGGATCCGGCCGGGCCGGGGGCTCAGCACGACCACCCGGTCGGCGAGCAGCACCGCCTCGTCGATCGAGTGGGTGACGAAGATGATGCTCGGCCGGTTCTCCATGTGCACCCGCTGGAGTTCGCCCGAGAGCTCCTCGCGGGTGAGCGCGTCGAGCGCGGAGAACGGCTCGTCCATCAGCATCACCCGGGGCTCGCCGATCAGCGACCGGCACAGCGACACCCGCTGCTGCATGCCGCCGGAGAGCTCGTGCGGCAGCCGCTTCTCGAAGCCGGACAGCCCGGCCACGTCGAGCAGTCGCCGGGCCCGCTCGCGGTGCTTGGCGCGGCTCCAGCCGAAGATCTCCACCGGCAGCAGGACGTTGTCCAGCACGGTGCGCCAGGGCAGCAGCGCCGGCTTCTGGAACAGCATGGCGATGTCCCGGCGGGGCCGGGTGATCGGCGTACCGGCCACGGTGATCTCGCCGGCGGTCAGCGGGAGCAGCCCGGCGACCAGCCGCAGCAGGGTGGACTTGCCGCACCCGGAGCGCCCGAGCACGGCGACGAACTCGCCATCGGCGACGTCGAGGTCGATGCCCCGCAACGCCTCCACCCGGCCGGATCGGCCCTCGAAGGTACGGGACACCCCGGACAGTCGGATCATCTCCGGCGGACCTCCGCTGAGTGGACGGTCAGGAATCCGGCAAAGGTTATCCGGCTCGTCTCCCTATCGCACCGTCCGGGGTGGTCGTCAGGTTGTTTCCGTTCCGCAACGCGGTACGCCTGGCGTCGCAAAGGTGGGTTTCTCGTACGCTGTGCCCGCGAAGAGTCCCCTCACGACGGCGGTGCCCGGCTTCCACCCCCCTCGCCGGTCCCGCCACGACAACCCCCTCCGGTGGCCTGCCGGCCCCGGTCGGAAAGGACATGGTGCACTGATGAGAAGGCTGACCCGTACGGTCGCTACGGCCGCGCTGGCCACCGCCCTCGCCCTCGTCTCCGCCTGCAGCAGCGGGTCGGACTCGTCCGACGACGCCAAGGGCGGCAACGGCGGGGCTCTGGAGAAGGTGACCTACCTCACCTCCTTCGGCAACTTCGGCCGTGACTCCTACGCCTGGGTGGCGAAGGACAAGGGCTTCTTCAAGGAGGCCGGCTTCGACGTCGAGATCAAGGCCGGTCAGGGCACCGGTGGTGTGATCCAGACCGTCGTCGGTGGCCAGGCCGACTTCGGGCCGATCGACCTCACCGGCGGCCTGCTGCAGCTCGGCAACGGCCAGGCGAAGGACTTCGTCGCGGTGGCCGCGATCCAGCAGCGCACGATGGCCGGCATCGCCACCGTCGAGGGCAAGAACATCGCCTCCCCGAAGGACCTGGAGGGCAAGAAGCTCGCCGACACTCCCGGGTCCGTGGTCCGCAACCTGTTCCCGACGTACGCCCGGCTCGCCGGCGTGGACGTCAACAAGGTGACCTGGGTCAACGGTGAGGCGCAGGCGCTGATCGGCACGCTCGCCTCCGGTTCGGTGGACGGCATCGGCCAGTTCGTCGTGGGTCAGCCGACCATCGAGGCGGTGGCCAAGAAGAAGGCCGTCATGCTGCCGTACAGCAACGTGATGCAGGACCTCTACGGCAACGTGCTGATCACCTCCTCGAAGATCGCCAAGGAGAAGCCCGAGATGGTGAAGCGGTTCACCGCGGCGCTGCTCAAGGGCCTCGAGTACAGCCTGGCGAACTCGAAGGAGGCCGCCGACATCCTGAAGAAGAACGTCGACGCCACCAACCCGGCCTCGGCCGCCGCCGAGCTTGAGCTGATGGCGGCGTACGTCCGCTCCGGTAACTCCGGCACCGCGGTCGGCACCCTGGACAACGGCCGGGTAGCCAAGAGCATCGCGATCCTGCAGGGCGCTGGCGCCCTGAAGCAGAACATCACCCCCGAGCAGATCATCGACTTCAGCCTCACGCCGAAGGCCTGATCGCGCGCCGTCACCAGGGGGTACGTCCCGCCGATTCCGGTGGGGCGTACCCCCGTCGGCCCATTGGGCCGTGGGATTTCGAGGAGGACAAGATGACCGACGTCCGGGCAGCGGAGCCGGTGGCGGGGGTGCCCACGCCCCCGGGTGCCGGCCCCGAGGTGGGGCGAGCGGGTCGGGGCGCCGGCCTCCGCTCCGGGGCCGGGGCGGCGTTGCTGCCCGTGGCTGGCCTCCTGGTCGCCCTGGCGGCGTGGTGGTTGATCGCCCGGCTGGAGTTGGTGCACCCGGCGGCCCTGCCACCGCCAGGCGATGTGCTCGCCGCTTTCACCGACAAGCCGGCCCGGATGCTGGAGCACACCTGGGACACCCTGCTGGAGATCCTGATCGGCTTCGTCCTGTCGGCGGCGGCGGGTGTCCTGATCGGACTCTCCCTGGCCAGCTCCCGCACGGTGGAGCGGATGTTCACCCCGCTGCTGGTCGCCATCAACGCGGTACCCAAGATCACACTGGGTCCGCTGCTGGTGGTCGCACTCGGCTGGGGTCAGAAGCCGATCCTGACCATGGTGTTCCTGCTCTGCTTCTTCCCGATCGTGCTCTCCACCGCGACCGGGCTGACCACCACCCCGGCCGACCTGGCCGAGCTGGTGCGCTCCTGGAACGCCTCCCGCTGGCAGGCGTTCCGCAAGGTGCGCTTCCCGGCCGCGCTGCCGCAGATCTTCGTCGGGCTCAAGGTGGCCATGCCACTGGCGGCGATCGGCGCGGTGATCGGTGAGTTCCAGGCCGGCGAGACTGGCCTGGGCTACGTCATCCTCCAGTACGCCGGTGTCGGCGACACCGCCACCGCCTGGTCGGCGATCATGCTGGTGGCGCTGGTGAGCATCCTGCTCTACTCGACGCTGGTGCTGGTCGAGCGGCTCGCCCTGCCCTGGGTACGGGAGACCACCAGCAGCCGCTGACCACCGAGGTCATCGCCGAAGCCGAGCCGGATACGGCAGGGCCACACCGCCCTTCGACGCCCGAGAGCGTCGGAGAACGGTGTGGCCCTTTGGCTTTGAGTCGGCCTCAGCCCGCCAGCCGCCACCGGCCGTTGCGGGCAACCAGCGTGGTGAGCGCCTGCGGCATCAGCCCGGAGTGGTTGTCCGGCGTCATCCGGATCGGGCCGGAGAGACCGTCCATCTGGGACGTTTCCAGCACGTCGCGGAGGCCGTCGCGGTCCACCTTCCCGACCGGACCGCCAGCACGCAGCTCGGCATCGGCGATCAGCTGGACCGCGTCGGCGGCGAAGGACGAGGACCCGTTGTACCCGCCGAATCGCGCGGTGTAGTCCTGGAACCACTGCCGCCGGGCCGCCTTGGCCGGTGTGGTGGCGATCACGTCATCGATCACCATGGTCTGCGTGAAGATCAGCGTGGCACGCTCGGTGGCCTGGGCCGCCGCGCCGAGGAAGAGGTCGCCGGCCGCGCCCGCGTCGAAGAAGAGCGACCCACGGAAGGCGGCCTGCTGGGCGCTGGTGGCGGCGAGCGTCGCCTGCTCCGGCGGGGTCCAGATGACCAGCGCGTCGGGCTTTTCCTCGGCGAGCCGTCCGACCTGCTGACCGACCTCGGTGTCGGTGGTCTTCACCGACTCCTCGCCGACCGGCTTGATATTGGCCTTGGTCAGTTCGCGGCGGAGCGCGACGGCGCCCTCCCGGCCGTAGTCATCGTCGGTGTAGAGCAGACCCACCTTGCGGATGTTCTTGCGGCGCAGTTCTGTGGTGAGCGCGGAGGCGCTGTCCACGGCGTTCGGGCCCAGCTTGAACATGTAGCGCCGCTCGGCGGCCGGGCTGGCGATCGTCCCGGAAGCGGCGAGGGCAATGGTGGGGATTTTCTTCTCGTTGATGGTCCCGACCGCGCCGACCGCGCATTCGTTGCAGCCACCCATGATGATGGCGCTGACCCGGGAATCGCTGCTGAAGTCGACGACGTTGCGCAGTGACTCGGCGGCGTCGGAACGGTTGTCCTTCACCTTCAGCTCGATCTTCCGGTCGTTCAGTGCTCCGGAGGAGTTCAACTGGTCCCTCTTGAGTTCCAGCGCGCGCTGGTATGCCCGCCCGACGGGGGCGGCGGCGCCGGAGAGTTCGAGGTCCGCGGCGATCACGATCGGACTAGTGTCCTGCTCTGCCTCGCCGAACTGGCAGCCGGTGAGCGTGGTGGCCATTACGGCCGATGCGAGCGCCGCGATGGTCGCGGAGCGGATGGGGCTCAACTCAGTCCTCCAGGTGCGGGCGCGGGCGCTGCCCGGTCACCGCCGCTAATCCGTCCTCAGTAGAGGGACGGGATCGGTCTGCCGTACGGTGTGACGCGAAGCCTGCAAAACCTTGCCAATGGCCGGCGCTGTGGTCAAGCGCGGACCCTGGTTGCACTTTCGGGACGACCATCCCACATGCTGGGGTAACGCAATGTTTGCAAAAGCTCACTTTGCATACACGCGTGACCACTCTGGAGTCACATGCCCTGTTCAGGGGCTTGCGGAAATGAAGGTATCAGTTGACCGGATCACGGGTTGCGCGCCGTCCGACCGTTTCCTGCCTCACTGCGGCTTCCCAAACAGGATCTTCTCTGATGAAATCGCGGCCGTGCCGCGCGTGGTCCCCTCCGCCTACGGCACGGCTCGGCGGGTCAGGCGGGGAAGAAACGACGGAGGCGATGTCGTGAGCACCGGACCGACGACCCTGCCCGCGCTCGGCGACAGCGCTCGGCCCTCGCGCCGACGGTTGCCGAGACTGCGTGACGCCCGGATCCGGTCCAAGCTGGCGCTGATCCTGGTCGTCCCGGTGGCGGCAGTGATCGCGCTGGCCACGGTCCGGCTGATCTCGGTTGGCGAGGGCGCCCTCGACGCCACTCGGGCGCGGTCACTCACCGCACTCTCCATCGACGTCAGCGCGCTGACGCAGGACCTCCACTCCGAGCGGATGGCCGCGGCGGCCTACCTGGCCACCCCGCAGCAGCCGGCCGACTCGTACAACCTGCGGGTCCGCCAGACGCAGCAGCGGGTGGACGAGTACCGCACCGAGCGGGGCCGGATCGGCGAGGTGCCGGCGGCGCTGCGGGGCCGGCTGGCGGCCATCGACGACCACCTGGCCACCCTGGACGCCACCCGTCAGGAGGTGCTCGACCGTCGGCAGATGGCCGTCGCCGAGGCGGTGCTGCGCTACGGCGTCATCCTTACCGACCTGGTCGCTTACGGCGACGGGCTGGCCCAGCTGCCTGGCGAGGAGAGCCTGTCGGACAGCCGCCGGGCGGTCGCCGCCTTCGCGCGGGCCAAGGCGTCGGTCGCCGAGGAGCAGGCGGTCGCCTTCACCGCGCTGACCGCCGGCCAGCTCGACTCGGAGCAGTTCTCCTCCTTCGTGGCCACGCTGACCAGCCAACAGGAGGCCCTGGTCTCCTTCTCGCTCGCCGCTGACCCGGTGCAGCGGTCCCTGGTCAACAGCACCGTCTCCGGCGACGCGGTCGGCCTGGCCGACCGGGTGGCCACCGACATCACCCGCTCGGTGGGGCGGCGCTCGCTGGTCGGCGTGCAGGACGCCACCGCCGCCATCGGCGCGGTCAACGACCTGATGCGCTGGGCCGAGGTCCAACTGCAGAACCGGCTGTTCGAGCAGGCCGACCAGGCGCGCTCGGACGTCATCCAGCAGGCTGTGGTCGAGTCGGTGCTGGTGCTGCTGACCCTGATCATCGCCGTGTCGCTGGCCGTGGTGCTGGCCCGGTCGCTGAACCACTCGCTGCGACGTCTGCGTGAGGGCGCGCTCTCGGTGGCCAACCACGACCTGCCCGACGCGGTCAAGCGGCTGCAGAACATGGGCAGCGTGGGCGACGGCGGGGTGGAGGAGATCGTCCGGCAGGTCCGGGACCCGATCCAGCTCACCAACCGCGACGAGGTCGGTCAGGTGGCGTTGGCATTCAACGTCGTGCACCGGGAGGCGGTCCGGGTCGCGGCTGAGCAGGCCGCGCTGCGTACCAGCGTCTCGGCGATGTTCCTCAACCTGGCCCGCCGTAGTCAGAGCCTGGTCGACAAGATGATCGGTGAGCTGGACGCGATCGAGCGCGGCGAGGAGGACCCGAAGCGGCTGGCACAGCTCTTCGAGCTGGACCACCTGGCCACGCGGATGCGCCGCAACGACGAGAACCTGCTGGTCCTGGCCGGCGCCGACTCCGCCGTACCGCGTCGCGACGACGCGCTGGTGGTGGACGTGCTGCGCGCCGCCCAGTCCGAGGTGGAGCTGTACAACCGGATCGAGTTCGGCACCGTCGACACCGACATCTCGGTCGCCGCGCACGCGGTCAACGACGTCGTGCGGCTCGTCGCTGAGCTGCTCGACAACGCCACCCGGTTCTCGCCGCCGAACACCACGGTGGTCGCCGACGGTCGCCGGATCCGCGACTACGTGCTGATCCAGATCGAGGACCGGGGGCTCGGCCTCAGCGACGAGCAGCTCGACTCACTCAACCGGCGACTGGCCGCGCCACCGAGCGTGGACGTCGCCGCGTTCCGGCTGATGGGTCTGGCAGTGGTGAGCCGGCTCGCCTCCCGCTACAGCATCCGGGTGGAGCTGCGCCGCAACGTCGAGGGCGGCACAGTCGCTCAGGTGACGCTGCCCGCCGCCACCGTGGTGCTGCCCGTCAACCGGGGCCGCGACCAGGTGCTCACCCGGCCACGCCAGCCGATGGCGGTCGAGCAGGCGCCGCTCACTCCGGCCGGCCACAGCGAGCCGTTCGCCGGCGCCACCACCGCGGCAGCGACGCTGCCCGACCAGTGGCGGACCAGCGCGCCGGCGCCGGCACAGTGGCAGTCCCCGCTGGATGCGCGGGACACCGCCCCGGCCGTGCAGGCCGGTAGCTTCAGCGGAGCGAACACGGCGGCCCCGGCCGCGCCGGCCCGGCCGGCGTACGGCAACACCACGGGTGCCTCGGTGGGCAGCCCGACCGTGGCCTACCCGACGATCGACCCGCTGCCCCGGCGCGGCTCCGCGGCGGACGCCACCGACGGGCGGAGCGGTCCGGTGCTGCCGGTCGGGCCGGTCGCCGGCCCCGGCGCGGTCGCACCGCCGGCCACGCTGCCGGCGCCGGCCGCACCGATCAGCACCCGGCCGGAGTTCCCCGCCGAGGCGCCGATCTTCCGGGAGATGGAGGCGGTCTGGTTCCGGTCGCACGGCGACGACGCCACCGCGATCTTCACCCGACCGAAGTTCGACTCGCCGCCGGCCACCGTCAGCGCCGGGTCGGCCGATGCGGGTCTGCGCACGGGCAACGGCGGCTACCCGGCAACCGCGTCCGCGCCGGCCGCGGCACCGGCCCGACCGCCGCTGCCCACCCGTACCCCGGGCAGTTCCAACGCCGACGGTCTCGGGCCGTCGGGCACCGGGAGCATCAACGGGTTCGACACGGGGGGAGGCGGCACGGCGCCGCCGTCGTACAACCCTCCGCCGGCCGCCCGAACGGCGCCATCCGCGCCCGCCGCTCCGAGCACGCCCGCCAGGCCGGCCACGGACCCGGACGCCTGGCGGACGGCGGCGGACGAGGGCTGGTCCCGGGCCAGCCGGGCTGCCGAGCCGGCCCCGGCCGGAACAACGCGCTCCGGGCTGCCCAAGCGGGTGCCGCAGGCGCAGCTCGTGCCGGGCGGTATCGAACCGAAGAGCGGCCGGGATCGCAGCCGGCGGACCCCCGATGAAGTACGCGGCCTGTTGTCGGCCTACCACCGCGGCGTACAGCGCGGCCGGACGGCCGGTACGGACCTGAACAGCACCTCGACCAAGGAGAGCCGATGAACAGGCCAGCTGCCATGCAGGACATGGGTTGGCTGCTCACCAACTTCGCCGACAGCGTGGCGGGCATCGCCCACGTGGTGGCGGTGTCCGCCGACGGGCTGCTGCTCGCCTCCTCCCGGGATCTGCCCGGGGACCGGGCGGACCAGCTCGCTGCGATCACCTCCGGCGTGGTGAGCCTGACCGAGGGCGCGGCCCGGATGTTCAGCGCGGGCGGGGTGTTGCAGACCGTCATCGAGATGGACAGCGGCTACCTCTTCCTCATGTCGATCAGTGACGGCTCGTCGATGGCCGTGCTGGCCGCGCGTAGCTGCGACGTGGGCCAGGTGGGCTACGAGATGGCGCTGCTGGTCGAACGGGTGGGTGCCGCGCTGGTGCCGCTGCCACGGGACGCGGTGCGCTCGTAGCGACTAGACACGGCGCGCGGCCCGCGTGCCGGACCAGGGATGGGAGGCGGTGTGGACCGGCTCCGCAGGGGACGAGGAGGTGATCGGGGATGGACCAACGACGCGCTGACCCGCGCGGCGCTCTGGTGCGTCCGTACGCGGTCACCCGTGGTCGTACCGAGCCCCGGCAGGACATCGCTCTCGAGGCGGTCCTCACGGCTTCTCCCACCCAGGTCGCCGAGTCCCGCTTCGCCGGGCATGACAAGCACCGCATCGCCACGGTCTGTGAAGGCCGGGCACAGTCGCTGGCGGAGATCGCCGCGTACACCCGGATGCCGCTGGGCGTCGCCCGGGTGTTGGTCGCCGACATGGTGACCGAGAGCCTGCTGACGTTACACACTGCTGCTCCCGCCGAGGGATTCGAGGAGCGAATGGAACTGCTTGGAAGGGTGCTAAGTGGACTTCGCAGGCTATGACCCCGCTGGGGGGCGGCAGAGCCGGGGAATCGTCTCCGCGAAGATCGTCGTCGCGGGCGGCTTCGGCGTCGGCAAGACGACACTCGTCGGTTCGATCTCCGAGATCACACCGCTGACCACCGAGGCGGTGATGACCGCGGCCGGTGTCGGCATCGACGACCCGTCCAAGGTGCCGGGCAAGGAGACCACCACGGTCGCCATGGACTTCGGCCGTATCACCATGGCCCAGGACCTGATCCTGTACCTCTTCGGCACACCCGGCCAGACCCGGTTCTGGTTCATGTGGGACGAGATCATCCGGGGTGCGGTGGGTGCCGCCGTACTGGTGGACACCCGCCGGATCACCGATGCGTTCGCCCCGCTGGACTACTTCGAGAACCGCAACCTGCCGTACGTGGTGGCGCTTAACCGGTTCGACGGCGCTCCCCAGTACGACCTGGACGAGGTCCGCGAGGCGCTGGCCATCTCGCCGCACGTGCCGCTGGTGATGACCGACGCCCGGCACCGGGAGTCGGTCAAGCAGGTGCTGGTGACGGTGGTCGAGCACGCCATGCTCCGGCTCCAGTCCGAGCAGGGTCGAGGCTTCCCCACGCCGGTCGGCTGACCCGAGGCGGCCGGCCGGTCCGTTCCGGCCGGCCGCGACGCGTCAGTCGACCCGGAGCCGGTAGCCGCGCTTGACCACGGTCTGCACCACACGGGGAGCGCGCAGGGCGGCCCGGAGCCGGGCCACGGCCATCTCCACCGCGTGCTCGTCCGCGCCACGGGGCAGGGCCCGCAGCAGCGCCGTGCGCGACAGCACCCGGCCGGGCGACTGGGCCAGCGCCCGCAGCACCGCCATCGGGGCAGGGGCGAGCGGGCGCAGCTCGCCGTCGATCACCGCGGCGTGCCCGCGCAGGGTGAGCAGGTGCCCATCGGCCTTGAACGTCATGGTTCGGCGGGGCAGCTCTTCGACGATGGTCCGTACCAGCGCGCCCAACCGGGCCCGGCTGGGCGCGCAGACCGGCACCCCGCGCCGCAGCAGCGGCTCGGCGGTCACCGCGCCGACGCAACTGGCCAGTACGTCCTTGTGAAACGCGGACACCATTGCGTCGGTGCGGTCCCCGGCCGCCCGCAGCAGCGCCTCGGCCGCCGGCGCCGAGGTGAACGTCACCGCGTCCACCAGCCGGCCGGCGATCAGGTCGATCAGTCGGTGCAGCGGCGCCGGGTCGGTCGGCGGGGCCCAGCGGTAGACCGGCACCTCGATGACCGTGGCACCGGCCGCCTCCAGCGCGAGCGTGCACTCCGGCTGCCGCTCGCCGTGCAGTTGCATGGCGATCACCTGCCCGGCCACGCCGCGCCGGCGCAGGTGGTCGACCACCTCGTCGCAGCTCTCCGAGGCAGGCGACCACTGATCGTGCAGCCCTGCGGCCCGGACCGCACCGCGTGCCTTGGGGCCCCGGGCGACCACGTACGAGCTGGCCAGGACCGAGCGCAGCGACTCGGCCAGCCCCCAGCCCTCGGCCGCCTCCAGCCACCCACGCATGCCGATGCCGGTGTTGGCCATCAGGATGTCCGGTGGCTGGTCCAGGCAGGCCCGGGTCGCCTCGCGCAGCTCGGTGTCGTCGGACAGCGGCACGATCCGCAGTGCCGGGGCGAGCACCACCCGGGCGCCTCGCCGTTCGAGCAGCGCGGCAAGCTCGTCGCGCCGCCGGTCGGCGGTCACCCCGATGGTGAAGCCGGCCAGTTCCTCCCGCATCAGCCCTCCTGTCGCAGCCGCACTTCGACCAGCCCGCCGCGGCAGCGCGCGTCGTGCCGGGTCACGGCCACCCCGGGCAGGTCGAGGCAGTGCCCGGTGCGGAGGTCGTACACCTGCTTGTGCAGCGGCGAGGCGATCGTCGGCACCCCTCTGCGGCTGCCCACGATGCCCCGGGACAGCACGTACGCCCCGGAGACCGGATCGCGGTTGTCGATCGCGAACAGCCCGTCCGCGGTCCGGAAGAGGGCGACCTGCACCCCGTCAACCAGGGCGGCGACCCCCCGGTCCGGTTCCAGCCGGTCGAGAGGGCAGACCGGGGCCCAGCCCAGCGTGGTGGCGTGGTTCATCGCCGCACCTCCGGCAGGCCCAGCGCGACCGGCTGGGGTCGGGCCGGGGTGTGGCCGCCCGCCGGCACCGGCTGGCCGCGTTCCCGCGCGAAGGTGATCGACGGGTCGGGTACCTCGGGAGCATTGACGAAGGAGGTGTAGCGGCGCAGCCGATCCGGGTCGTCCAGCACGTCGCGCCACTCGTCGGAGTACGACGCCACGTGCCGGGCCATTGCCGCGTCCAGTTCGGCGCAGAGGCCCAGCGCGTCGTCCACGATCACCGAGCGCAGGTGGTCCAGGCCGCCGTCCATCGCCTCGATCCAGCCGGCCGTGCGCTGCAGTCGGTCGGCGGTGCGGATGTAATAGATCAAGAATCTGTCGATCAGCGAAATCAGCGCTTCCGTCGACAGGTCGGTGGCGAACAAATCGGCGTGCCGGGGCCGGAAGCCACCGTTGCCACCGACGTAGAGATTCCAGCCGCTTTCGGTGGCGATGATGCCGAAGTCCTTGCTACGGGCCTCGGCGCACTCCCGAGCGCAGCCGGAGACCGCTGACTTGATCTTGTGCGGGGCACGCAACCCCCGATAGCGCAGCTCCAGCGCCACGGCCAACCCCACCGAGTCCTGCACCCCGTACCGGCACCAGGTCTCTCCGACGCAGGACTTCACCGTGCGCAGCGCCTTGCCGTACGCGTGGCCGGACTCGAAGCCGGCGTCCACCAGCCGCCGCCAGATCTGCGGCAACTGCTCCACCCGCGCCCCGAACAGGTCGATCCGCTGCCCGCCGGTGATCTTCGTGTAGAGCTGGAAGTCCCGGGCGACCTCACCGATCACGATCAGCTTTTCGGGGGTGATCTCGCCGCCGGGGATCCGGGGCACCACCGAGTAGCTGCCGTCGCGTTGCAGGTTGGCCAGGAAGTGGTCGTTGGTGTCCTGCAACGACGCCTGCTCCCCGTCGAGCACGTGCCCGGCGCCCAGCGAGGCGAGGATCGAAGCCACCACCGGCTTGCAGATGTCGCAGCCGCGCCCCCGACCGTGCTCGGCGACCAGCCGGGAGAAGGTGCGGATGCCGCGCACCCGGATGATCTCGAACAGCTCCCGCCGGCTGACGTCGAAGTGCTCGCAGAGCGCGGTGGACTGCGCCACCCCGGCCGCGTCCAGGAGTTGCTTCAGCGTCGGCACGCAGGAGCCACAGCTGGTGCCGGCCCTGGTGCACGCCTTCAACGCCGGTACGTCCGCGCAGCCGCCGGCGATGGCGGCGTCCACGTCGCTCCGGGTCACCGCGTTGCAGGAGCAGACCTGGGCGGCGGCGGGCAGCGCGCCGGCGTCCGCGCCGCCGCCGTCCGGGGCGAGCAGCGCCAGCGGCGCGGCCGGCAGCGGACCACCCACGCTCGCCCGCAGCGTCGGGTACGCGTTGGCGTCGCCGACCAGCACCCCGCCGAGCAGGGTGTGCGCGTCGTCGGAGAGGACCAGCTTCGCGTAGACCCGGGTGGCCGGGTCGGTGAAGGTGACGTCCAGGCAGCCCGGGGTCGCGCCGTGCGCGTCGCCGAACGAGGCCACGTCGACGCCGAGCAGCTTCAGCTTGGTCGCGCTGTCCGCGCCCGGGAAGGTCGCCGCGCCGCCCACCAGCCGGTCGGCCACCACCTCGGCCGTCGCGTATCCCGGTGCGACCAGGCCGTGGCAGGTGCCGTCGACCGCCGCGCACTCGCCGACCGCCCAGATCCGCTCGTCGGCGGTGCGGCAGGTCGCGTCGACCAGCACCCCGCCGCGCGGACCCAGTGGCAGGCCGGCGGCTCGGGCCAGCTCGTCCCGGGGCCGGATGCCGGCGGCCACCACCACCAGATCGGCGTCGATATCAGCACCGTCGGAGAGCCCCAGGGCGGCAACGGCGCCGTCCGGGCCGGGCCGGATCGCGGTGGTGGCGACCCCGAGGTGGGTCCGCACGCCCAGCTCCTCGACGTAGCGGCGGAGCATCGCACCGCCGGCCTGGTCCACCTGCACCGGCATCAACCGGGGCGCGAACTCGACCACGTCGGTGCTCAGGCCGAGCAGCCGCAGGGCGTTCGCCGCCTCCAGCCCGAGCAGCCCGCCGCCGATCACCGCGCCGGCCCGCCGGCCTCGGGCGTACGCCTGGATCGCCGCGAGGTCGTCCAGGGTCCGGTAGACGAAGACTCCGGGCAGCTCCGTGCCGGGCACCGGCGGCACGAACGGGTAGGACCCGGTGGCCAGTACCAGCATGTCGTAGCGGTACTCGCCGGTGGCGGTGGTCACCACCCGCCGGCTCCGGTCGATGGTGGTGGCGGGCTCACCGAGACGCAGCCGCACCCCGTCGTGCGGGGTGTGCAGGTTGAGCTCACTCTCGCTCACCCCGTCGAAGAACGCCGAGAGCCGCACCCGGTCGTACGCCGGACGTCGCTCCTCGCCCAGCACGGTCACCCGCCAGCGCCCCTGCGGGTCACGGGCGCGCAGCGCGTCAACGAAGCGCTGCCCGACCATCCCATTGCCGATGACGACCAGGTCACCGCCGCTCATCGCGTCACCTCCACCGATTCCGCCTCGGCCAGCCAGTCGACGATCCCGCCCACCGCGTCCCGGCATCCGCCGCAGCCGGTGCCGGCTCGGGTCGCCGCCGCCACCGCGCCGGCCGTCCGGGCCCCGGAGCGCCAGCTGCGCACCAGCGCGCCCTTGGTCACCGTGTTGCACTGGCAGACGGTGGCCGCGTCCGGCATCAGCGCCGGTGACGCGGCCGGCGCCGCACCGGTCGCGCCGAGCGACCGGCCCAACAGCAGCGTCCGCCGGTCGGCCGGCACCGGGTGACCGCGGTCGAAGAGCTGGATCACCGTGCCGACCGCCGGGTTGTCACCGAGCAGGATCGCGCCGATCAGTCGCTCGTTCCGGATCCGCAACCGGGCATACGTGCCCCGGGTCGGGTCCGTGAAGGTCAGCTCCTCGCCCGGCCCGCCACCCACCGCGTCGCCCATCGCGGCCAGGTCGATCCCGGCCGCCTTGAGTCGGGTCACCACAGGCCGTGGCCGGTACCGGGCCAGCGGGTCCGCCCCGGTCAGCACATCGGCGAGCACCCGGGCCTGGGCCCAGGCGGGTGCGACCAGTCCGGTGAGCGCGCCGTCGTGCTCGGCGCAGTCGCCGATCGCCGAGATGCGCCGGTCGCTGGTGCGCAGCCGGTCGTCCACCACCACGCCGCGTCGCAGGGTCAACCCGGCGGCCTCGGCGAGGGCGGTGTCCGGGCGTACCCCGCAGGAGAGCACCAGCAGGTCGGCGCGCAGCGATCGGCCGTCGGCCAGGTCGAGGCGTACGCCGTCGGCCTCCGCGGCCACGCCGGTCGCCGGCACCGCGAGCTGGATGGTGACGCCGAGACCGGCGAGCGTGCCGGCGAGCACAGCGCCGGCCGCAGGGTCGAGCTGCCGTTCCATCAGGTGCCCGGTCGGGTGCACCACGGTTGTGGCCAGCCCGCGCGTGGCGAGCCCTCGGGCGGCCTCCAGGCCGAGCAGCCCGCCGCCGAGCACGAGTGCGCTGTGCGCGCCGTCCGCCGCGGCGAGGATCCGCCGGCAGTCGTCCAGGGTGCGGAACGGGACCACCCGCTCCGGTAGGTCGCCCCGGTCGAGGCCGGGCAGTGGCGGCACCACCGCCCGGCTGCCGGTGGCCAGCACCAGGTGGTCGTAGGAGATCCGTTCGCCGTGCGCGGTGCGGACCTCCCGGGCGGACCGGTCCACCGCGGTCACCGGTACGCCGATGCGCAGGTCAACGCCGTGCACGGCCGCCTCGGTCAGCTCCACGTCCGGCTCGCCGATCCGACCTGCCAGCAGCGTGGAGAGCATGATGCGGTTGTACGCGCGGTGCGGCTCCGCCCCGAGCACGGTGACCTTCCGGTCCCCTTCCCGGACGCGTAGCTCGCCGGCCAGCCGGGCGCCCGCCATCCCGTTGCCGACGATCACCACTCGGGCGGTCATGCCTTCTCCACCCTGACCGCGCAGATTTTGAACTCGGGCATCCCGGAGATCGGGTCCACCGCGTCGTTGGTCACTGAGTTGGCGCGGGCCACCCCGGCCCAGTGGAACGGGGCGAAGACGGTGTCTGGTCGGATCCCCGCGCTGAGCCGGGCCGGAGCGAGCATCTCGCCTCGGCGCGACGTGACCCGCACCGGGTCGCCGTCGTCGATGCCCAGCCGGGCGGCCAGGTCGGGATGCAGCTCGACGAACGCCTCGGGCGCGGCGCGGCGCAGCGCGGCCACCCGGCGGGTCTGGGTGCCGGACTGGTACTGGGCCAGCACCCGGCCGGTGGTGAAGTGCAGCGGGTAGGTGGCGCAGACCTCCTCGGCGGCCGGCCGGTGGTCGACGGGGTGGAACCGGGCTCGGCCGTCCGGGGTGGCGAACCGGTCGGTGAAGAGCCGTGGCGTGTCCGGCCCATCCTCGGCCGGGCAGGGCCAGTAGACGCCGTCAGCGGCGTCGATCCGGGCCCAGCTGATGCCGGCGTAGTCGGCGGCCCCGCCGGCGGAAGCCCGGCGCAGCTCGGCGAAGACGGCGGCCGGGTCGGCCGGGAACCGAGCCGCCGCGATGGCGTCCGGTCGGGCATCGGGTCCCCCCGCGGCCGGCCCGATGGCCGAGGGTCGGCTCCGCGCCTCGGTTGTCGGGTCAGCCGCGCCGGGAGCCGCCTGGTCGGCAGCGGCCAGCCGGACCGCGAGGTCGGAGATGATGGCCAGGTCGGTCCGGACGCCCGGTGGTGGCGGGCGTAACGCGCGCCGACGCAGCACACGACCCTCCAGGTTGGTCATCGTGCCGTCTTCCTCGGCCCACTGCGCGACGGGCAGCACCACGTCGGCCAGCGCGGCCGTCTCGGAGAGCAGCAGGTCGGCGACGACCAGCAGGTCGAGGTCGCGCAGCCGGCGCTCGATCCGGGCCGCCCGGGGCGCGGAGACCACCGGGTTCGAGCCGAACACCAGTAGCGCGCGGGGACCGTCGGGAGTGCCGAGGGAGTCGAGCAGTTGGTAGGCGGGCACACCCGGGCCGGGCAGCTCGTCGGCCGGTACCCCCCAGACCCCGGCCACGTGCTCCCGGGCCACCGGGTCGTCGATCCGCCGGTAGCCGGGGAGTTGGTCGGCCTTCTGCCCGTGCTCCCGCCCGCCCTGGCCGTTGCCCTGGCCGGTGAGGCAGCCGTACCCCGAGCCGGTCCGGCCGGGCAGGCCCAGGGCAAGCGCCAGGTTCACGTACGCGGTGACCGTGTCCACTCCCTTGGCATGCTGTTCGGCACCGCGCGCGGTCAGGATGATCACTCGCCTGCCGGTGCCCAGCGCCCGGGCGGTCGCCTCCAGGTCGGCCACCGGCACCCCGGAGAGCTGCTCCGCGCGGGCCGGCCACCAGGCGGCGACACTGCGACGGACCACCTCGAAGCCGGTGGTCCGCTCGGCCACGTACGTCTGGTCGATCCAGCCCTCGATGAGCGCGATGTGCAGCAGCGCGTTGGCCACCGCGAGGTCGGTGCCGGGCAACGGTTGCAGGTGCAGATCGGCCAGGCGGGCGGTGGCGGTGACCCGGGGGTCCACGACGATCAGCCGGCCACCGTTACGGCGCTGCTCGGTGAGCCAGCGCACCAGCGGCGGCATGGTCTCCGCCGGGTTCGCGCCGACCAGCAGCAGGGTGTCGGCCTGGCCCAGGTCGGCCAGTGGGAACGGCAGCCCTCGATCGACACCGAAGGCGCGCAGGCCGGCAGCCGCCGCCGAAGACATGCAGAACCGTCCGTTGTAGTCGATGTGCCGGGTGCGCAGCGCGATGCGGGCGAACTTCCCCAACGCGTACGCCTTCTCGTTGGTCAGCCCACCGCCACCGAAGACGGCGACCGCGTCCCGGCCGGCGCCGTCCTGGACGGTGCGGATGCCGGCGACGACCCGATCCAGCGCGGCGTCCCAACTGGCCGGGCGCAGCTCGCCGGTGGCCGGGTCGCGCAGCAGCGGGGTGGTCAGCCGCGCCGGGTGGTCGAGCAGGTCGGCGGCGGTCCAGCCCTTCTGGCAGAGCCCGCCCCGGTTGGTGGGGAACTGGCGGGGGTGCACCGTCACCCCGTCGTCGTCCTGGCGCAGCACCATGCCGCACTGGAGCGCGCAGTACGGGCAGTGTGTCGCCACCTCTCGGGGCGTCCGCCCCGGGCGAGTTGCCGACCGTGCACCGTCTGTCATGTCGGGAAAGCGTGCCGCCGGGCGGTTTCCGGTCCGGGTCTCTTCTGTTTCGGTCCTGTCAAGTGGGGCTCACACCGCACAGGGGCAGCGGACGTGACGGGTGGGTGGTGTCCATCGGCCTGCTGTCCGTCAGCCGTGGCCTGCGCCGCCCGCGTCTCACCGTGCGGTCGGTGCTACGCCAGGCACGCGGTTCGCGTCTAATATATGGGAAGGTTTTCTCATGGAATGGGAGAGTGCGATGAGCGTGGCGGACGCCTTCGACGCGGTTGCCGGCAGCTACGACGAGGCACGCAGGCGACTGGTGCCCTGCTTCGACGCCTTCTACGGCACCGCCGTCCAGGTGGCCGCTCCACCCCTGCGCGCCGCACTGGCCGCCGGGCGTGCCCCGGAGGTGCTGGACCTGGGCGCCGGCACCGGCCTGCTCTCGCTCCTGCTCGCCGAGGCGGTGCCGGGGGTGCGGCTGACCCTGGTGGACGCCGCGCCGGCGATGCTCGCCCGCGCCGCCGACCAGTTGAACGCCCGGTCCATACCGCACCGGACGGTCCGGGCCGGCCTGGCCGACCCGCTACCGGCCGGTCGGTACGACGCGGTGGTCAGCGCGCTGGCGATCCACCACCTGGACGACGCCGACAAGCGTGCGCTCTACCGGCGGGCCTCCGCGGCGCTGGTGCCCGGCGGGGTGTTCGTCAACGCCGAGCAGGTGGCCGGCCCGACCCCGGCCCTGGACCGGCGCTACGACGAGGTGTGGACGGCACGGATCACCGAGTTGGGCTCGCCCCCCGAGGAGATCGCCGCCGCCCGGGAGCGGATGCGGCACGACCGGCCGACGACGGTCGCCGAGCAGTGCCAGTGGCTCGCCGAGGCAGGCCTGGTCGACGTCGACTGCTACTTCAAGGAATGGCGCTTCGCGGTGTTCGGCGGCCGGGCTGCCGAGTCGACCCGGTGAGGGCCGGAATGTGCGTTTCGACGACCGGGGGTGAGTTGGCGGGCGCGCGGATGACTGGTGGTCATACCGATGGGTAGTCTCCTCGGCATGACTGCCAAGGTGACCCTGTCGTTCACAGACGAGACGATCGAGGAGGCCCGGCGGTTCGCCAAGCGCGAAGGGCTGTCGCTCTCCGCATGGATGGACCAGGCCGCCCGGGAGAAGGCGCTGCGCGAGGTCTTCACCGCGCACGCCGCCGCCGTGGGTCGCGCCGGCATGGACCTGGAGTCCGCCGCCCTCGCCGACGCCCGCGAGGTGGGCATGGTCGACGACCTGCTCTTCCGCGGCCGGCCGCGTGCTGCGTAGGGGTGAGGTCTGGCGCATCGAGGGCGCTCGGGAACGCCTCGGACTCGTGATCAGCTCGGACGTCTACAACTCCACCGACGTGCCGATCGTGATCGTGGTCGAGGTGGTCGAGGAGTCGCTGCTGCGGGACTCCCCGCTCGCCGTGACGATGGGCCGCTACGTGGTGATGCCCGACCGCCTCTCCTCGCCGATGAAGAAGTGGTTCACCGATTGCGTGGACGTCGCCGACACCGACACCATGCTCCGGGTCGGCCGCGCGCTGCGCATCCTCCAGGAGCTCTGACCTCCGACCGGGGTGCCCCGCTCACTACCGCTGCCGGCCCGCGGTGCGGTTACCGTTTCCGGGCCGACCCGCGACGGGCACCGCCCGGTAACCCGGTGTTCCTAGCGTTCCCCCTGGTCACATCGACGAGGAGGAGCCGCAGTGAGCACGCTCACCAGCACCGCAGTCACCGCCGTGCCGCCGGGCGCCACGGGGCACCGGCACCGCCTCGACGACTGGCGCCCCGAGGACCCCGACTTCTGGCGGACAACGGGCGCACCGATCGCCCGGCGCAACCTCTGGGTCTCGATCTTCGCCGAGCACGTCGGCTTCTCGGTGTGGAGCCTCTGGTCGGTGACCGTGCTCTTCCTCGGCCCCGAGTACGGCATCGATCCGGCCGGGAAATTCCTGCTCACCGCGGTGCCGGCCGCGCTGGGCGCAGTGCTGAGGCTGCCGTACACGCTGGCGGTGGCCCGCTTCGGTGGGCGGCGCTGGACGATCGTCAGCGCACTGCTGCTGCTGGTGCCCGCGGTGCCGATGACGTTGCTGCTGGAGCCCGGGGTGTCCTACACCACGCTGATGGTGCTCGCCTGCCTCACCGGCGTCGGCGGTGGCAACTTCGCATCCTCGATGGCGAACATCAACCTGTTCTATCCACAGCGGCTCAAAGGCCGGGCCCTCGGGCTCAACGCCGGCGGCGGCAACCTGGGCGTACCCGCGGTGCAGTTGGTCGGGCTGGCGGTGCTGGCCACCGCCGGTGCCGCGTACCCCCGGCTGGTTCCAGCGGTCTACCTGCCGCTGATCGTGCTGGCCGCGCTGGCGGCGGCCCGCTGGTTGGACACCGTGCCCGGGGCGCGCAACGAGTCGGGCGCGCTGCGCGAGGCCGCCCGCGACCCGCACACCTGGATCATGTCGCTCCTCTACATCGGCACCTTCGGCTCGTTCATCGGGTTCGGCTTCGCGTTCGGTCAGGTGCTCCAGCTCCAGTTCGCCGAGCGGTTCCCGACCCCTGTCGACGCTGCCTGGTTGACCTTCCTCGGCCCGCTGGTGGGCTCGCTGATCCGGCCGCTGGGCGGGCACCTCGCCGACCGACTCGGCGGAGCCCGGGTGACCTTCTGGAACTTCGTGGCGATGGCGGCCGGCGCCGGAGCGGTGCTGTACGCGGCCCGGGAGCGCTCGTTCGGGCTCTACCTGGCCGGGTTCCTCGCCCTCTTCGTCTTCTCCGGCATCGGCAACGGCTCCACGTACAAGATGATCCCGGCCATCTTCCGGGCCCGGGCGGCGGACGCGGTGGCCGCGGGCCGGCGCGACCCGGAGGCCGCCGCCCGTTGGGCGCGACGCATGACCGGCGCGTTGATCGGGATCGCCGGCGCGGTCGGCGCCTCCGGCGGGGTGCTGGTCAACGTCGCGTTCCGTCAGTCGTTCCTCAGCTCCGGCAAGGCCGACGCCGCCTACCTGGCGTTCATCGGCTGGTACGCGCTGTGTGTCGCGGTGACCTGGGTCGCGTATCGTCGTCCGAGGGCCGAAGGGCTCGCTGGCGTGTGAGCTGGGCCACGGCCGTTGGGTCGCCGCGCGGGGCCGTACCCCCGTTTTGACCTGCCGACCGGGCGCCCGGTATCGTTGCCTGCTGTTGTACGACATCCAGAGGCGTGCCCTATCAGGTACGCTTGGTCGTTCGTGCGCGCTGGTCCGGCCTGCAAGATCTGGTCACCTCGGCGCGCGACCCCAGACCGACGACGAGACAAGGTAGACCTGTGCGTACGTACAGCCCGAAGCCGGGTGAGATCGAGCGTCAGTGGCACGTCATCGACGCCTCTGATGTCGTGCTGGGCCGCCTGGCCACCCACGCCGCCACGTTGCTGCGTGGTAAGCACAAGCCGACTTTCGCGCCGCACGTCGACACGGGCGACTTTGTCGTCATCGTGAACGCGGGCAAGGTTGCGCTGACCGGCAACAAGCGCCAGACCAAGGTTGCTTACCGCCACTCCGGTTACCCGGGTGGTCTGAAGCAGGTCGGCTATGACGAGCTGCTGACCAAGCGCCCCGAGCGGGCCATCGAGCTGGCCGTGAAGGGGATGCTCCCGCACAACAAGCTCGGCCGTCAGCTGATCAAGAAGCTGAAGGTCTACGCCGGTGCCGAGCACCCGCACGGCGCTCAGCAGCCGATGCCGTTCGAGATCAAGCAGATCGCGCAGTGAGCGCGGGCGAAGGAAGCAGCATGACCGACATCACCGAGACCGAGGTTGCCCCCGAGGCCACCGAGGCGCCCGCGCCCGTCGCCCGCGCGCCGCGTGGTGACCGCCCGATCCAGACCGTGGGTCGGCGCAAGCAGGCCATCGTCCGGGTCCGTATCGTTCCGGGCACCGGCAAGATCACCTGCAACGGCCGCGACCTTGAGGCCTACTTCCCGAGCAAGGTGCACCAGCAGCTGATCAAGGACCCGCTGGTCACCGCCGAGAAGCCCGAGCAGTTCGACGTCATCGCCAACCTGCGCGGCGGCGGCACCACCGGCCAGGCCGGCGCGCTGCGGCTGGGCATCGCCCGGGCGCTGATCGTGAACGAGCCGGACGACCGCCCGGCCCTGAAGAAGGCCGGCTTCCTCACTCGGGACGCCCGGGTCAAGGAGAGCAAGAAGTACGGCCTCAAGAAGGCCCGTAAGGCTCCCCAGTACTCGAAGCGCTGATCTTCGCCAGCGCGTTGTACTTCTGACGGACGGCCGGTCCGCCTCCCCTCCAACGGGGAGGTGGGCCGGCCGTTCCGCTTTCTCCTTAACGGCAGTGTCATCGGAGGTTGGCGGCTATGGGTCGGTTGTTCGGCACGGACGGCGTACGCGGGCGGGCGAACGCGGATCTCACCCCCGAGTTGGCGCTCGCGCTGGCCGTGGCCGCCGCGCACACTCTCGCCGAGACGGACCGCAGCCATCCGCCGCTCGCGGTGGTCGGCCGGGACACCCGGGCCAGCGGGGAGATGCTGGAGGCTGCCGTGGTGGCCGGGCTCACCAGCGCCGGTGCCAACGTGGTGCGGGTCGGCGTGCTGCCCACCCCGGCGGTGGCGTACCTCACCGCAGAGGCCAAGGCAGACCTCGGCGTGATGCTCTCCGCGTCACACAACCCGATGCCGGACAACGGCATCAAGCTCTTCGCCGCCGGCGGGCACAAGCTGCCCGACGAGATCGAGATGCAGATCGAGGCGGCCGTCGAGACGAACGCCACCACCGCCTGGGACCGGCCGATCGGCGCCGGCGTCGGCCGGGTGCACGACCTGCTCGACGGTGCGGACCACTACGTCCAGCACCTGGTCGGCACCGTGCCGCACCGGCTCGACGGGATCAAGGTCGTGGTCGACTGCGCCAACGGCGCCGCCGCCGAGGTAGCCCCGGTCGCCTACCGGGAGGCTGGCGCGGAGGTCGTGGCGATCCACGCCGAGCCGGACGGGCTGAACATCAACGACGACTGCGGCTCCAACCACATCGAGGCGCTGCGCGAGGCCGTGGTCGAGCACGGCGCCCACCTGGGCATCGCCCACGACGGTGACGCCGACCGCTGCGTGGCGGTCACCGCCGACGGCGACGAGGTCGACGGCGACGAGGTGATGGCGATCCTCGCGCTGGCCATGCGGGACGCCGGCACGCTCACCCAGGACACCCTGGTGGCCACCGTGATGAGCAACCTCGGGCTGCGGCTGGCCATGTCCGCACAGGGCATCCGGCTGATCGAGACCAAGGTCGGCGACCGGTACGTGCTGGAGGAGCTGCGCGGCTCCGGGCTGGCGCTCGGCGGCGAGCAGAGCGGCCACATCGTCATGCCCGCCCACGCCACCACCGGCGACGGGGTGCTCACCGGCCTGCACCTGATGGCCCGGATGGCGGCCACCGGCCGGTCCCTGGCCGAGCTGGCCTCGGTGGTCACCAAGCTGCCCCAGGTGCTGATCAACGTGCCCGTCGGCGACCGGACCGTCGGCGCCAACGCGCCGGCCGTACGCGCCGAGGTCGAGCGGGTCGAGGCGGAACTGGGCGAGACCGGCCGGGTGCTGCTGCGCCCGTCGGGCACCGAGCCGCTGGTCCGGGTGATGGTCGAGGCGGCCACCGAGCAGACCGCCCGCGAGGTCGCCGAGCGGATCGCCGAGCAGGTCCGCACCGCCAGCCCTGTCGGCTGAAACCGCCGTACCGCTGCGGCGTCACAGCCGTAGCCGGGCCGCCCGCTCGTACGTCTCGGCCGGGTCCTCGCCGTCGGTGAGGTCCAGGTCCTCGGTGACGCGTCCGTCGTTCAGACGGACCAGTCGGTCGCAGCGGGCGGCGATGGCCTGTTCGTGTGTGGCCAGCAGGATGGTCATGCCGTGCCGGTCGCGAAGGTCGAGCAGCAGGTCGAGGATCTGCCCGCCGGTGGTCGAGTCGAGGTTGCCGGTGGGCTCGTCGGCCAGCAGCAGGCCCGGTGCGCCCATCAGCGCCCGGGCGATGGCGACTCGCTGCTGCTGACCGCCGGAGAGCTGCGCCGGCAGGGCGCGCTCCCGCCCGGCCAGGCCAACCGCGTCCAGCAACTCCCGGGCTCGGGCCGCGTGATCGGCCCGGCCCCGGCGGGGGAGGACAGGCGCGATCACGTTGTCCAGCACGGTGAGCGCGGGCAGCAGGTGATAACGCTGGAACACGAAGCCGACCCGTTGCCGGAAGCGTGCCAGCGCCGCCCTGCGCAGGCTGCTGACCACCACGCCGTCGACGGTGACGGTGCCCTCGTCGGGCTGCTCGATCGCGCCGATCAGGTGTAGCAGCGTCGACTTGCCCGACCCGCTCGGCCCGGTCAGCGCGACCACCGAACCGGCCGCGATGGTCAGGGACACGTCGTCGACGGCCGTCAACCGGTCCGCGCCGGTGCCGAACTGTCGGATCAGGTGGTCGACCGCGATCGCGCTGCCGCTCTGCTCGCTCATGATCTGCTACTCCTCTGCCAGTAGTCGGGCGGGCCGCAGGCGCGGCAACAGAGCGGCGGGCACCAGCGCGGCGACGGCGCTGACCAACGCGCCCGCCAGCGCCGTCAGCGCGGCGACCAGGACCAGCGCGCCGGGAAGGTCGCCGATCAGCCAGCCCGCGCTGGCCAGGCCGATCGCCGCTCCGGTCGTCGCCCCCACGATCCCCAGCGCCAGCCCCTCGTAGCCGACCAGCCGGCCCAGCTCGGCGTCGGTCCAGCCGATCGCGCGCAGGGTGGCCAGCTCGGCGGCCCGGTCGCGGATGTTCAGGTAGAGCACGTCCGCGACCGCTGCGGCACCGAGCAGCACCGTGGCGGCAGCGGCCACGGTGTCCGCGCCGCGCACGCTCAGCGAGACCATGTCGCCGAGCAGACTGCCGACGATTGCGCCCCGGAACGCCCACGTGGCGGCGGCGACCAGCGTCAGCGCGGCCACCCCGATCGCCAGCGCACCGGCACCGAGGAATGTGCGCCCGGGGGTGCGGGCCAGGTTGACCAGGGCCAGCCCGAAGAGGGTCCGCGGCCGATGTGCCCAGCCGGCGGGAGCGACCATCGGGCGGAGGGCGGCGGCCGGGTGGGCGCGCGCGGCCCGCAGCGCCGGCACCAGGCCCGCGGCCAGAGCGAGCAGCAGGGCGATGGGTACGGCCAGGGCCGACCGCCGCCAGTCGACGTCGATGCCGAGCGCCATCCCGAGCGGCACCGCGAGCGTCAGCGACAACAGGCCGGCGATGAGCCCGAGCAGGGCGACCTCGCCGAGGATCAGCGCCGCGATCCGACGGACCGGCCAGCCGAGGCAGGAGAGCACCGCCAGTTCGGAGCGCCGGTCGCGGACGGCAGCGCTGACCGCGTTGCCGAGGAACAGCACGCAGACCACCAGCACCAGCACGAAGAGCACCAGGCTCTTACGGTCCACCGCCTGCGTGATGACCGATGCCACGCCGAGTGCCGACCAGTTCTCGGTCAGCCGCAGCATCGGCCGTCCGAACGAGCCGCCGGGCAACTCCACGGTCTGTGGTGCGGCCGAGGAGCCGAGCGTGATGTCGACGTCCAGCCCCGTGCGTGCCGCGATCTGCTCGGCGACCAGCCGGACCCGCTCGGCGGAATGCTCGCTGTAGCCGCCCACATCGGCCACCCGCACCCGGATCGCGCTGATCGGCGCCCTGGCCTGTGGCCCGCCGCCGCCCTGAAGGAGCTTCGGCACGCTGCCGAGGTTGGTGAGGAGCAGCGGCGGCGCCGAGAGGTAGCCGGCGGGATTGCCGCTGGGCGCCAGTGGCTGACCGCCCAGTGCTGCCCGGCTGCGGTCGTCGGCACCCTGCGCCATCGGGGCCTGGTAGGTCTCCAGCGGCAGTTGGCCGAGGTCGCTGAACCCGGTCAGCCGGCCCGGGTCGAAGACACCGATGGCCCGCCAGAAGCGATTGGGGGTGTTTCCGCCCGTGGGTAGCGGCAGCGCCCGTACCGATCGCGAACCACTGTCGTCGGCGAGCCAGGGCCGGGGCATCGGGTTGAAGGCTTCCTCTTCGCCGTACACCTCGGGGTTGCCCGGCGGCTGCTGGCGAGCGCGCAGGCTGCCGTCGGGTAGCCGGTCGTACTGCACGTCGGCCGACTGCACGACGGTTTGCAATTGGCCGACACAGCACCCGGCCGGCGACAGCTCCTCGGTCAGCATCGCCTGGTGGCCGGCGGTGAGGTCGTACCGGCTGGACCCGGCCGGAGTCCCACCAGGGCGGCTCAACGTCTTTTCCAGGTCGATTGCCTCCACGCCGACGGGACTGATCGCGAGCCGGGTGAATCTGGCCGCCAGCGACTCGTCGATGAAGGGTCGGTTGGTGACGAGGACCGGCACCTCGTGGTTCTCCGCCGTGCCGAGGCGTCTGACGGCGACCGTGTCGTCCACGCGGACGGCTCGGCCCGTGACCACGGCATCGTCGAGGCCGACCAGCTGTTCCTCGGCCGCCGGGTCCACCGCCGCCAGGAGGAACGGCACGGTCAGGTCGTACGCCAGCACCAGCCGGTCGGCGGGTGTCGAGGAGCCGTCCCGGTCGGTCGCCAGCAGGTAGGGCGGGCCTTGGAACCGGCCGTCGGGCAGCAGTTGCACGGCGTCCAGGGACCAGTGCTCGCGCTCGGAGAGCGTGCCCGGGTTTCCGAGCAGGGCGAATTGCGGATCGCAGATGGGAAGGCTGCGCCCGTCCGGCTGCACCTCCCGGGTAGTAAGCCCACAGGTGTCCGACCAGGGGTACGACCGCCCATCGGAGTACGGCGTGGCACTGCTGTCGATCTCCCCGTCGAGCCGGGGGTAGATCAGCGGCTTCGTGGTCACGTACACGTACCGGGGTTTGCCCGGCGCGCTGGAGAGACCGCGTTCGGCGTGGAAGGTCGGGTCGACCCGGATGACCTGACGATCGAGCGATCGGTCGACGGCGTCGGTGAGGTCGATCGGCGTCGGTAGCAGGGTGGTGGAATAGCCGAGCATCGCGATCGGGGCCGCCACCTCGATGCCGGGGACCGCTTGTACCTGCTCGTACTGCTGGGCGGTGATGCCGCCGAAGAGCCCGGAGAGATAGTTGGGGCGGACGAGCCCGCGCTCGGCCTCCAGCGGAGTGCGCGTCCCCTTCGGACGGACCAGGATCTCGTAGGCGACCTGGGTGTTGCGCTCGACCGTGCCGATGACGTCCAGGTGGGAGGTGGTGGTGGCGCCGGTCAGGACCACGAAGCCGGTGGTGGCCACCAGCACGCCGACCAACAGCGCCACCGACCGCCCCGCACGGCCGCGCAGCTGTCTCCAGATGAAGCCGAGCATGTCGCGCCTCCCCGTGTGCTGTCTCCCACTCTGCGCGATACATTGTGACAATGCAAGACCCGTACCGGAGGTGACATGGCGATCCAGCACGCCGTCCTCGCCCTGCTCGCTGGTGGCCCCAGCCACGGCTACCAGCTCAAGGGCGCGTTCGAGGCAGCCGTCGGCCCGCAGTGGGGGCCGCTGAACATCGGCCACCTCTACCAGATCCTCGACCGGCTCTCCCGGGACGAGCTGGTCGTCGCCGAACGGCAACCGCAGCCGATCAAGCCGGACCGGGTGGTCTACGAGATCACCCCGGACGGCCGCGCGGAGTTGGCGCGGTGGTTGGCCGAGCCGAGTCCGCGCAGCGGCGGATTCCGGGACGACTTCTTCCTCAAGGTCACCGCCGCCGCCCGGTCCGGCTCGGCAGCCACGGTTCGCGCGGTGCTCAGCAACCAGCGCGGGCACCTGCTGCGCGAGCTGCGCAATCTGGACGGCCTACGCCGTGCCGTCGAAGACCCGGTGGTCGGGTTGCTGCTCACGGCGGCAAGCCGGCACGTGACGGCGGACCTGTCGTTCGTGGACGACGCCGAGTCGGTGCTGCTCGGTGACGAGGGCCAACTGCTGACCCGGCTCGCGACATCGACGGCGGATCAGTCGTCGAGCGACCCCGGGTCGGCCCTCCCCGGGCCGGTCAGTGGCTCGGGCTCAGAGCGCGCAGCCGGGTGACCGCCTCGGTCAGCACCTCGGGACGCTTGCAGAAGGCGAACCGGACCAGCCGCCGGCCGGCCTCCTGGTCGTCGTAGAAGACCTGGGTGGGCACGGCCACCACGCCGCAGCGCTCCGGCAGCGAGCGGCAGAACTCCACCCCGTCCCGGCCGCCCAGGGCGGTGACGTCGGCCGTGACGAAGTACGTCCCCTCCGGCACCAGCACCTCGAACCCGGCGTCGGTGAGGCCGCCGACGAGCTGGTCACGGCGCTGCTGGAGCCCGTCCCGGAAGCCCGTGTAGTAGTCGTCCGGCAGGGCCAGCGCCACGGCGACCGCCGGTTGCAGCGGTGCCGCGTTGACGAAGGTGAGGAACTGCTTCACCCGCAACACCGCCGAGACCAGCGCCGCCGGACCGCTCACCCAGCCGACCTTCCAACCGGTGCAGGAGAAGGTCTTGCCGGCGGACGAGATGCGCAGCGTTCGCTCTCGCATTCCGGGCAGGCTGGCCAGCGACACGTGCGGGCTCGCCGCGTCGGTGAACACCAGGTGCTCGTACACCTCGTCGGTGACCGCGTACGCGCCGTGCTCCTGGCACAGCTCGGCGATCATTGCCAGCTCGGCCGGGGTGAACACCTTGCCGGTGGGGTTGTGCGGCGAGTTGAGCAGTACCAGCCGGGTGCGGGGGCCGAACGCCGCGCGCAGCGCGGCCGGGTCGAAGGCGTACCGGCCGTCGGCGGCGGGACGAAGCGTGACCGGCCGCCGGACCGCGCCGGCCAGCGCGATCGAGGCGGCGTACGAGTCGTAGTACGGCTCGAAGCAGACCACCTCGTCGCCCGGCTCGCAGAGAGCGAGGATGCTGGCCGCGATCGCCTCGGTCGCGCCTGCGGTGATCACGATCTCGCCGTCCGGGTCGTACGCCAGGTCGTGGAACCGCCGTTGGTGCTCCGCGACCGCCGCACGCAGGGCCGGGATGCCTGGCCCTGGCGGGTACTGGTTCTGCCCGCCGCGCAGCGCCTCGGCCGCCGCGGCCAGCATCTCGGGTGGGCCGTCGGTGTCCGGGAAGCCCTGGCCGAGGTTGACCGCCCCGGTCCGTACGGCGAGGGCGGACATCTCGGCGAAGATCGTCGTGCCGAACGGCCGCATCCGGGCCACCAGCGGGTCGACATCGGTGCTCGTCGTCACCTGCGTCAGCCTACGGGCCAGCGCTGTCGGTTCAACACGGCCGCTCAGCCGAAGCAGCTCGCCCGCCATCCCGCACTGCTGGTCTCCTCGGTCACCGGCCTGCCCGCTTCGACGGTGACCGAGCAGGCGATCCGCTCCCCGCTGCCGACGGTCTTGCCAGCCTGCACCATCACCTGGTCCCGGTGGTCGGTGCGGATGCTCGTCCGCCACGGCAGCGCGGCCCCTTCCAGCCAGATGCCTTCGCCGTTCGCGTCGTAGTAGAGGATGTCGGCCCGTCCCTGCCCGGTGACCTCGTAGACCACCTCGATCTGGCCGGGACCGGCGGACGGGGTCGTCGCGGGACTGGCCGACGGGGTCGGCGCCGGCGCGGCAGCGGGGGCATCCGGGACGCCAGCGCCGGCGGCCGGGTCACCCTGAGGCGGCTGGTCGTCCGGGCGGAAGGACGCGTACACGCCGAAACCGCCGCCGAGCAGGAGCGCGGCGGCGAGTGCCGCGGCGATCACCGTTTGCCGGCGCCCACCCGGCGCCGAACCGGGGTGCCCCGGCAGGGGAGCCGGATCGCCGGAGTGCGGGTGCACGGGGGTCGGTGGAGGCGTGAACGAATCGGAGGGCGACGGTCCCTCGGACATGACTACTCCGCTCTCAGGGTGACCGGCGCGGTTCTCGGCCGGCGGCCGTCAGTTTACGGACGGCGGACAGCGGTCCAACCGGCCGCTCAGCCGAGGCGGCTGCCGCCCCGTCCGGTCCCGGGCACCGCGCTCACGGCGCCGGGGCGAGGCTGCCGCCCCGGCGGGACGAGGTTGTCGCCCGCCGGCCGGTTGCGGCCCTCAATGTACGGGTAGGCGGGGAGCGGCGAACGCCCGTGTTGTCGCACGCCCGGCCGGCGATTCGGCCAGGGCGGCGCACTGCGTCGGATGTTCGCTCAAATTCAATGTTCGTTTAGCCGACTTTCGAGCAACCATGATGAGCGAAACTGGGTTAGGCTGCGGGCCATGTGTGGAATCGTGGGATACGCGGGCGCGCGCCCCGCACTCGGCATCGTGCTCGACGGGCTGCGGCGGCTGGAATACCGCGGCTACGACTCAGCGGGCGTCGCGATCGTCTGCGATGACCAGCTGCTGATCGAGAAGAAGGCCGGCAAGCTGGCCAACCTGGAGAAGGTGCTCTCCGAGCGGGCCGCCGACGACCCGGCCTCCTGCGCGGCCAGCCCGATCGGCATCGGTGACGGCACCACCGGCATCGGCCACACCCGCTGGGCCACCCACGGCGGCCCGACCGACCGCAACGCCCACCCGCACCTCGCCCCCGACGGCCGGGTCGCGGTGATCCACAACGGCATCATCGAGAACTTCGCCAAGCTGCGCGCCGAGCTGGAGGCCGACGGCGTCCAGTTCACCAGCGACACCGACACCGAGTGCGCGGCCCACCTGCTCTCCGCCGCGCTGGCCGACCTGCGCGCAGCCGGTCAGCCGGACAGCCCGCAGCTGCTCGCCGCCGGCATGCGGGTGGTCTGCCAGCGGCTGGAGGGTGCCTTCACCCTGCTCGCCGTCGACGCCTCGGTGCCCGGCGCGGTCGTCGGCGCCCGGCGCAACTCGCCGCTCGTGGTTGGTCGGGGCGACGGGGAAAACTACCTGGCCAGCGACGTCGCCGCGTTCATCGAGCACACCCGGGAAGCGGTCGAGCTGGGCCAGGACCAGATCGTCCTGATCACCGGTGACAGCATCGAGATCACCGACTTCCACGGCCAGCCCGCCAGCGGCAAGGACTTCCACGTCGACTGGGACTCGTCGGCCGCCGAGAAGGGTGGCTACGACTGGTTCATGCTCAAGGAGATCGAGGAGCAGCCGCAGGCCATCGCCGACACGCTGCTCGGCCGGCTCACCGAGACCGGTGAGATCGCCCTCGACGAGGTCCGCCTCAGCGACCAGGATCTGCGCGACGTGGACAAGATCTTCATCGTGGCCTGCGGCACCTCCTACCACGCCGGGATGGTGGCGAAGTACGCCATCGAGCACTGGACCCGGATCCCCTGCGAGGTGGAGCTGGCCAGCGAGTTCCGCTACCGCGACCCGGTGCTCGACCGCTCCACGCTGATCGTGGTCATCTCGCAGTCCGGCGAGACCATGGACACCCTGATGGCGCTGCGCCACGCCAAGGAGCAGAAGGCCCGGGTGCTGGCGATCTGCAACACCAACGGCTCGACCATCCCCCGTGAGTCGGACGCCGTGCTCTACACCCATGGCGGGCCGGAGATCGCCGTCGCCTCCACCAAGGCGTTTCTCACCCAGCTCGTCGCCTGCTACCTGATCGGCCTGCACCTGGCCCAGGTGCGCGGGATCAAGTTCGCCGACGAGGTGGGCGCGGTGGTGGCTCAGCTCCAGGAGATGCCGGGCAAGCTGCGCGAGCTGCTGGACCGCATCGAGCCCGTCCGCGAGCTGGCCCGGGAGCTGAAGTCCGAGCCGACGATACTGTTCATCGGCCGACACGTCGGCTACCCGGTGGCCCTGGAGGGCGCGCTCAAGCTCAAGGAGTTGGCGTACATGCACGCCGAGGGCTTCGCCGCCGGCGAGCTGAAGCACGGCCCGATCGGGCTGATCGACAAGGGCACCCCGGTGATCTGCGTGGTGCCCTCGCCGGTCGGCCGCGGCATGCTGCACGACAAGGTCGTCTCCAACATCCAGGAGGTGCGGGCGCGCGGCGCACGGACCATCGTCATCGCGGAGGAGGGCGACGAGGCTGTCGTCCGGTACGCCGACCACCTGATCTACGTGCCGCGTACGCCGACGCTGCTGGCCCCGCTGGTCACCACGGTGCCGTTGCAGGTGCTCGCCGCCGAGATCGCCGCTGCCCGGGGGCACGACGTGGACCAGCCCCGCAACCTGGCCAAGTCGGTCACCGTCGAGTAACCGAGGCCCGACCTCCGGAGCCCCGGTCGCCGCACCTGCGGTGGCCGGGGCTTCTTGTCGAGCCGGTGCCGGTGCCGGTGCCGGTGGCGGTGGCGGTGGCGGTGGCGGTGGCGGTGGCGACCTGGCCGAGGAGACCGCCAAACGGGGCGAGCCCGGCATTCGCCGCCGGCAAGTGGCCACCGTCAGCGGCCCAGCACGACGCGGGCCATCCCGTCGAGCGCCGGATTGCCCGGGTCCCAGTAGCCGGCGTGCCCGCGCCGGTCGCTGGGGAAGACCCGCCCGCCGAACCCGGGATCAGCCGGGTCGTGGCCGAACCACAGCTCGTGCCCGCCCCGGTCGGGCCAGCCGAGTACGGCGGCGAGCGGGGCAGCGCCGAGCAGCGCCCGCCGGGCCAGCTCGTCGGCGGGGCGGGCCAGCCGGATCACGTCGTCGGGGGCGCTGCTGGCCCAGACCTGCCCGGGCGGCAGGCCCAACTCGGCGGCGTGCGCCGCACCCACCCCGGGCGAGCCGACGAAGACCAGCGCGTCGGCGGCCAACCCGTGCTCCCGGGCCGCCATGCCCACCACCAGCGAGCCGTAGCTGTGCCCCAGGACGGTCTGCCGGGCCGGCGGTCCCTCGTGGCTTGCCCGTAGCCCCTCCTGGAAGCGGTGCAACGCCGGCCCGGCGTCGCGGGCCTGGCCGACCGAGGCCGCCTCGGGCAGGAAGTCCGGTGCGTCGTAGTCCAGCCAGAGCACCGCCGAGCTGCGCTCACCCGGGGCGAGCGCGGCACACCGGTCCAGGACCCGCGCCGCCCGGCCCAGCTCGCCGGGGGCGTCGTCCAGACCCGCCGTCATCCCCGGCACATAGGTCAACACCCGGTCGGCATGGTCCGGGTCGCCGAGTGCCATCACCACCCGCCCCTCCCCGGCCGGGTCCAGCCCGAGCAGGTACGCCCGCGGCTCCCCGGCCGCCACCAGCCGCCCAGCCAGCGCCTCCAGCCCGGCCAGCCGCGCCGCCACCCCGCGCAGCCGGACCGACGCGGCCGGCCCGGGCGGCACCCGGGTCAGCAACCGTCGCCGCTCGGCCAGCAACTCCTCGCGCCAGGCACCGAGTCGCAGCCGGTTGGCCTGGTCGCGGGCGGCCACCGGCACCCCGTCCAGGCGGCCGACCAGGGTCGGCTCGTGCCCGACCAGCCACCGCCGCTGCGCCGGGGTCAACCCTGCCCACCAGGCTCGGACCAGGGCCGGCGCGGCACCGGGAGCCGGGCGGCCGGGCGGTGGCGGGGACGCCCAGCCGGAGCGGGCGGCGCGGGCCAACTCGTCCAACCGGTCGGCGGCCGTGCGGTCGGCCGCCCCGGCCCGGTCGAGCGCGTCCCGCAGCGCCGCCGCCACCCGGGCTGCCGCCTGGCCGGCCCGCTCGGTCGGCCGCGCCCGGGTCGGATCAACGTGCACCCCGCCCGCCCGGTCCACCACCAGGCCGGCCGCATCGGCCAGGGCGACCGCCTCGCCGAGCCGCGCCTTCGCCACCACCAGCCGGCCGGCCAACTCGGCCAGCACCTGGTCGGCCTCGATCAACGCGGGAACGACCGAGGTCAGCTCGTCGCGCAGGCCGGCGAGCCGGGCGTCCGCCGCCGTGGCGGCCGGACCGGACCAGCAGTCCCGCAGCCGCCCGGCGGCCCCACCCAGCTCGCCGGCGCGCCGCTCGACCGGCCCGGTCAACCCGGCCCACGCCGCCCCGGCGACCCGCCACCCGCCCGGGTCCGCGGCCCAGAGCTGCCGGTAGCCGACGGTGGTCACCTGGGCAGGCCGGCGAACCGGCCGGCGGCCCGGTCGTCCACCGTCTCGTACGCCTCGGCCGCCGCCCGGACCCCACCGCCGGTCGCCGCCACCCGGGTGCCCAGCCGGCAGAGCCAGGCGTGCCCGGCCGCCTCCAGCTCAGCCAGGGCGGCGGCGGCCCGCCACTCGGGCGCCGGCACCAGCAGCCCGGGCAACCCGGCCAGGCCCAGCGCCAAGCGGTGCGCAGCGTTGTCGAGCGCGACGGCCACGGCGCGCAGCTCCTCCGGCCGGACGGCGAACGGCTCCTCGGTCATGACCACACCCCCGTGGACGATCGATATCGACGCGCCGACGCTAGGCGCGGCACGGACGCCCGGAAGTGCCCTGTGGACAGCCGGCTGCGGCCGTACCCCGGCCTGTCCACAGGCGTTGCCCACCGCGGGCCCGACGGCTAATCTGCCGCCTTCGCCGCCGGTAGGGTGAACTGGTGATCGTCGCTGTCGGCATCGACGTCGTCCTGGTGGACCGGTTCGCCCGGGCACTGGCGCGGACGCCGCTGCTCGCCGACCGGCTCTTCACCGAGGCCGAGCGGTACACCCGCTCCGGCAACCCGCGCTCGCCGGAGTCGCTCGCCGCCCGCTTCGCCGCCAAGGAGGCCGTCGCCAAGGCGCTCGGCGCGCCGTCCGGGCTGAGCTGGCACGACTGCGAGATCGTGCCCGACCCGGACGGCCGCCCCTGGCTGACCGTCTCCGGCACGGTCGCGGCGGTGGCGCTCGAGCGTGGGGTCAACCGCTGGCATCTCTCGCTGTCGCACGACGGCGGGATCGCGTCGGCGATGGTGGTCGCGGAACGGTGACGTCGGTCGGGTGGGCCGTCCCGGCCCGCCCGCGAGGGGAATGGGACACGGTGGCATGAGACCGGTGTGGCGGGTGGCTGACGTACGGGCGGCCGAGGCGGGACTGATGGGCACGTTGCCGGAGGGCACGCTGATGCAGCGGGCCGCTGCCGGGCTGGCCCGCCGGGCCGCGCTGCTGCTCGCCGAGCGGGGTGGTCTGTACGGCGGGCGGGTGTTGCTGCTGGTCGGCTCCGGTGACAACGGCGGCGACGCGTTGTACGCCGGGGAGCGGTTGGCCCGCCGGGGCGTCGCCGTGTCCGCTCTGCTGCTCGCCCCCGGGCGGGCGCATGCCGCAGGGCTGGCCGCGCTGCGGGCTGCCGGTGGCCGGCTGGTGGACCGACCGGTCGGCCTGGTGGACCTGGTCCTCGACGGCATCGTCGGCATCGGCGGCACGGGCGGGCTGCGGGCGAACGCCGACGAGGTGGTGCAGCGCCTCGCTGAGCTGCGTGGGCGGGACGGCGGCCGGGCCACCGTGCTGGCGGTCGACGTGCCGAGCGGGGTGGCGGTGGACACCGGGCACGTACCGCTGGCCGTGTCCGGCCGGCCCACCGCGGTCCGCGCCGACGTGACGGTGACCTTCGGCGCGCTGAAGCCCGCCCTGGTCGTCGGCCCCGCCGCCGTGCTGGCCGGGCAGGTGGAGCTGGTCGACATCGGGCTGCGGCCGTGGCTGCGGGGCACCCCGGCGATGCGGGTCACCGAGTGGTCCGACGTGGTCGACTGGTGGCCGCGGCTGGGCCCGGCGTCGGAGAAGTACAGCCGGGGCGTGGTCGGTGTGGCCACCGGCTCGGCGACCTACCCGGGCGCGGCGGTGCTCTCCGTCGGAGGGGCACTGTCCGGGCCGACCGGCATGGTCCGCTACGCCGGCGGCGCCAAGGCGGAGGTGTTGCACCAGCACCCCTCGGTGATCGCCACCGAGCGGGTCGCCGAGGCGGGCCGGGTGCAGGCCTGGGTCTGTGGCTCCGGGCTGGGCACCGGCGAGGACGCGGCGGCCGAGCTGCGCGCCGTGCTGGCCGCGCCGGTGCCGGTGGTGCTCGACGCCGACGCGCTGACCCTGCTCGTGGACGGCTCGCTCGCCGACCAGCTGCGCGGTCGGGACGCGCCGATCGTGGTCACCCCGCACGATCGGGAGTTCAGCCGGCTCTGCGGGGAGGAGCCCGGCGCCGACCGGGTCGGCGCCGCGCTGCGGCTGGCCGCCTGGATGAACGCCGTGGTGCTGCTCAAGGGGGACCGCACGGTGATCGGCACCCCGGACGGTCGGGCGTACGTCAACCCGACCGGCACCTCGGCGCTGGCCACCGGCGGCACCGGCGACGTGTTGGCCGGGCTGCTCGGCTCGCTGCTGGCGGCCGGCCTGCCCCCCGAGCGGGCGGCGGCCTCCGCGGCGTACCTGCACGGGCTGGCCGGCCGGGAGGCGGCCCGCGGCGGGCCGGTGACCGCGCCCGACGTGGCGATCGCGTTGCGTCCGGTTATCGCCCGGCTGGGCTGATCGAGACGGTTGTGGACGAGACGACCGGATCGGTGTCCGGGACGTGCGTCGCCGCCCGCGGTGATCACGGCGGAAAGTAGGCTGGGCGTATGTGGCAGGCCGAGGTACGCGTCGATCTTGACGCGATCCGTGAGAACGTGAGTCGACTCCGCTCCGGCACCACCGCTGAGCTGATGGCGGTGGTCAAGGGCGACGGGTACGGCCATGGCATGCTTCCGGCCGCCCGGGCCGCGCTCGACGCCGGGGCGGACTGGCTCGGTGTCTGCACCCTCGACGAGGCGCTCACGCTGCGCCGGGCCGGAGTGACCGCGCCGGTGCTGGCCTGGCTGCTCGCTCCCGGGCTGCCGCTGCACGAGGGGGTCAGCGCCGGGGTGGACCTGGCCGCGGCCAGCCTGCCGCAACTGGACGAGATGGTCGAGGCGAGCCGGCGCGCCGAGCGCCCGGCCCGGTTGCACCTGAAGATCGACACCGGGCTCTCCCGGGGTGGGGCGACCGTCGCGGACTGGCCGGCGCTGCTGGACGCCGCCGCCAAGGCGCAGGCCGACGGCCTGGTCGAGGTGGTCGGCGTGTGGAGCCACTTCGTGTACGCGGACATGCCCGGCCACCCGACCACCGACCGGCAACTGGCCGTCTTTCACGAGGGGCTGGCCATGGTCGAGCGGGCCGGGCTCCGCCCGCGCTGGCGGCACCTGGCCAACTCGGCGGCGACCCTGACCCGCCCGGACACCCACTTCGACCTGGTCCGCCCCGGCTTGGCCGTCTACGGACTCTCCCCGGTGGCCGGCGAGACGTACGGACTGCGCCCGGCGATGACCGCGCGGGCCCGGGTGATGCTCACCAAGCGGGTGCCCTCCGGCACCGGTGTCTCCTACGGGCACACCTACACCACGGAGGCCGACGCCAACCTGGCCGTGGTGCCACTCGGATACGCCGACGGGGTGCCCCGGCACGCGTCCAACAGCGGGCCGGTGCAGCTCGCCGGCGCGCGGCGGACCATCTCCGGACGGGTCTGCATGGACCAGTTCGTGGTCGACTGCGGCGACGACCCGGTGGCCGACGGCGACGTGGCGACGCTCTTCGGCAGCGGCGCCAACGGCGAGCCGACGGCCGACGACTGGGCCGAAGCGGCCGGCACCATCAACTACGAGATCGTCACGCGGTTCGGCGGCACCCGGGTGCCCCGGGTCTACGACGGCGAGCGGCCGTGAGCGCGAGGCGCATCCCGCGTCCGCGGACCGCGGCTGGCCGGGTCGCCGGAATCGTCGGTGCCGCGGTCGGGGTGGCCGCGGCCGGCCTGGCCGCCGGCGTCGCGACCGAGCGCACCCTGGTCCGCCGGCTCAAGGCCGACCCGGCCGACCGCTACGCGCACGAGAAGTTCGACGAGCAGCGGTACGACGACGCGTTCCGACTGGAGCTGCCGGACGGCACCGACATCCACGTCGAGGTGGTCGAGCCGACCCGCCCGGTCTCCGGACATCCGACGGTGGTGCTGGTGCACGGCTTCTGCCTGGACATGGGCACGTTCCACTTCCAGCGGCAGATGCTCGCCGAGCGCGGCGACTACCGGATCGTGGCGTACGACCAGCCCGGTCACGGCCGGTCCGGCCGGCTGGAGACCGGCGAGTACGACCTCGCGGTGCTCGGCCGGACGCTGCGTCAGGTGATCGACCGGACCGCCCCGGACGGGCCGCTGGTGCTGGTCGGCCACTCGATGGGCGGCATGACCATCATGGCGTTCGCCGAGTTGTTCCCGGAGCTGTTCGGAGACCGGGTGGTGGGCACCGTGCTGATGGCCACCTCGGGCGGGCTGATCGCGGAGACCAAGCTGGTCGCGCCGGCGCTGCTCGGCCGGGTCGGCGGCCCGGTGCTGTTCATGGTGAGCAATGCCACCCGGTACGGCGGGCCGGTGATCGACAAGGCCCGCAAGTCGACCTCGAACGTGGCCTGGCTGCTCACCCGCAAGTATGGCTTCGGCACCCGCAAGCCCAGCCCGGCACTGGTGTCCTACGTGGAGATGATGAACTCCCGGACGTCAGCCGACACGGTGACCCGCTATCTGCGAACCCTGGCCACCCACTCGCGCTTCCCGGCGCTCGCGGCGCTGGCCGACACACCGGTGCTCGTGGTGGTCGGCGACAAGGACATGATCACTCCGGTGACCCACTCCGAGGAGATCGTCCGGCGGCTGCCGCACGCCGAGTTCGTGCAGATCCAGGACAGCGGACACGTGGTGATGCTGGAGCACGCGGACGAGGTCAACGCCGCGCTGGCGCGGTTCCTCGAGTCACTGGAGAGCGCGGAGGAACGGTGAGTCACGTCGTCAAGCTGTCGACCGTCGAAGACACTCGGGAGTTCGGCCGCCGGCTGGCCGGGCTGCTGCGCGCCGGTGACCTGGTGCTGTTGACCGGCCCGCTGGGCGCCGGCAAGACCGCGCTCACCCAGGGCATCGGCGTCGGGCTCGGGGTTCTCGGGGACATCACCTCGCCGACGTTCGTGATCGCCCGGGTGCACCGACCCGACCCGGCTCGCGGCGGTCGGGTGGCCCTGGTGCACGCCGACGCGTACCGGCTGGGCGACGCCACCGACCCGCGCGCCGAGATCGACGATCTGGACCTGGACGCCTCGATCGACGAGTCGGTGACCGTGGTCGAGTGGGGCGAGGGCCTGGTCGAGCAGTTGGTCGACGCCCACCTGCGGGTGCGCATCGACCGCCGCGACGACGACACGCGGGTGGTCGAGCTGGACCCGGTCGGCGGCGACTGGGCGCGGCGCCTGGCGGCCCTGCACCCCTCGCCACTGTCGACGAGGGGCGCCGGCCCGGCCGATCCGGAGCGCTAGGGCTGAAGGGGCATCGTCCAACGCAAGCTAACAGCGGCCCATACCTTAAGTGACCCGCCAGTAAGTTACTCTACGGTAACTTTCGTGGGTCGGCTCCGCGTCGTCGCTCGGTGACCGGGGCCGTGCGGTGTCGGTGGCGACTGGTAGGAAGATGGCGATCGACTACGAAAGGTTGCCGATGTCCCACGACGGCCCCACCCTGGACCTGCCGGCGCTGCTGCCGCAGGGCTGGCGTACCGCGCTCACCCCGCACCTCGATCCGTCCCGCACCGCGGAGCTGGCCGCGTTCGTCGGGGGGGAATACGCAACCCGCGCCGTCTTCCCGCCGGTCGAGGACCTCTTCTCGGCCTACCGGCTCTGCGCGCCGGCCGACTGCCGGGTTCTGATCCTCGGGCAGGACCCCTACCACAAGGCGGGGCAGGCGCACGGGCTCAGCTTCAGCGTGCGCGAGGGCGTGACCGTGCCGCCGTCGCTGCGCAACGTCTTCAAGGAGCTGGGCGAGGATCTCGGCGTGCCGAAGCCGCGCGGCGGCAACCTCAGTGGCTGGGCGGCGCAGGGCGTGCTGTTGCTCAACTCCGTCCTCACCGTCCGTGAGGCCACGCCCGGCTCGCACGCCAACCGCGGCTGGGAGGAGTTCACCGACGCCACGATCCGGGCGCTCGACGCGCTGGATTCCCGGGTGGTCTTCTTGCTCTGGGGCGGCTACGCGCGCAAGAAGGCCGCCCTGGTCACCAACCCGCAGCACGTGGTGCTGGAGGCCGGGCACCCCAGTCCGATGAATCCGCGCGGTTTCCTGGGCAGCCGCCCATTCAGCGCGGCCAACAAGGCACTCGCCGACGCCGGCCTGCCCACCATCGACTGGGAGCGCACCGCCGGTTCAGCGGCCGCTGGCTAGCTGCCGGGCCCGGTAGCGGCGCAGCAGGTCGCCGGCTCGCGGGTCGGTCAGCTCCAGTTGGGCCAGCGGCACCACCCGGTAACCCCGTCCAGCGTGGCGCACCTCGATCGTCTCGGGCAGCTCGTCGCACATCGTCGCCCTGATCTCGCCGTAGCGGGTCGACCAGACGTGCTCGCCCTGCTGCTCGGGCTCCAACCGCACCCCGCCGAACTCACCCCAACGGGCGTTCCACCGCTGGCCGTAGGCCGCCTCCAGCCAGCGGGTGAACCGTTCCGAGTCGTGCCAACGCACGGCGATCTCCAGTGCGTCGACGGGCACCGGCGCGCCCTGCAACAGCGCCGCCGTGCCTCCGGTGATCACCTGCGGGAAGTCGGCGAGCCGGTCCAGCGCCCGATCCAGGCCGAGCTCGTCGATGCGCTCGGCAAGCGGTCGGGCGGCCAGTTCGGCGATCCGGGCGTCGAGGTGGGCGTCGAGCGGCTCGACCCCGACGGCCAACTGGACATCCATGGCGGCGAGCAACCGCTCCAACACCAGGATGCTGGGCGCCCGGTCGCCGCTTTCGATCCGGGCCACCGCCGCCTGGCTGACCCCGGTCAGTTCGGCAAGCTCGCGCTGGCTCAGCTCGCGCAAGTGTCGTTGTCGTCGCACGGTGGCACCGAGGAGGGGGACGAGGCGAGTGGATGACATCCCGGCATGGTGGACCAGGCCGAACTGACGGCGATACCGCTGAGCAAGATTGATGACTCGCCGACATTCCCTGCCGGGGATCGCCTCGGCGTTGACCCGGCTCCGGACGGCGGGCCTCGCCCTGATGAGCGTGATACCTGTGAGGCATAAATATGACTCACAGGTATCACGCCTATCGGCGGATGTGCTGCCGGCCGGGTACGCCGTCGCCGGCCCACGCTGAACCGCGCCGGGCCGCGTCGGTAGTCGGGGCGGTGGTCGGGGCGGTGGTCGGGCCGGGGCGGTGCTGTGTGCGGGGCGGGGCGTGACCGGGACGGCGGGCGGGGCGGCTAGGCTGGCTTACCGTGCTCGTACTCGTGGTGGACAGCTCGACCCCCGCGGTGACCGCGGCGCTGGTGGAGGTCTCGGCGGACGGTGTGGCGTCCCGAGCGCACCGGTGCACGGTCGACGCCCGCGCCCACGGCGAACTGCTCGCGCCTCAGGTTGACGCGGTCCTCGCCGATGTTGACGCGCGCCCGCGCGACCTGGGTGCGATTGTCACCGGGCTCGGCCCGGGGCCGTTCACCGGGCTGCGGGTCGGCCTGGTCACCGCAGCCACCATGGGCCAGGTGCTCGGCATCCCCACGTACGGCGTCTGCTCCCTGGATGGGATCGGCTACCCGGCGGCGGCCGGCGAGCCGGTGCTGGCCGCCAGCGACGCTCGCCGCAAGGAGCTCTACTGGGCCGTCTACGACGGCGCTGGCCAGCGGATCGTCGGACCCGAGGTGTCCGCGCCGGCGGTCGCCGCCGCCCGCGCCCGGGAGCTGGGGGCGACGGTTGCGGTGGGTGATGGTGCCCACCGGTACGCGGACACGCTCGGTCTGCCGGTCCGGGTGGAGCCGCGCTACCCGGACGCCACCGTGCTGGCGCTGCTCGCCGCCGAGCGGATCCGGGCCGGGGCGCCCACCGAGCGGCTCACCCCGCTCTACCTGCGCCGCCCGGACGCCGTGGCGGCGACCAGCCACAAACCGGTCCTCCCGTGAGCGCGAGGAGTGAGCCGGGGTTGCGAGCCCCGCAGTCGCGAACCGAGGTCACACCGTGACGGCGGTGCGGCTGGAGCGGTTCCGCTGGTGGCACATCGACCAGGTGCTGCCGATCGAGGCGGACCTCTTCGGCGCCGAACAGTGGTCGCCGGCGATGTTCTGGAACGAGCTGGCCAACCGGCACCACTACCGGGTCGCCATTGATGCCGACGGCACAGTGCTCGGCTACGCCGGGCTCGCCGGGGCTCCGCCGGACGAGGTGTGGGTGCAGAACATCGCGGTCCGCCGCGACGCCCAGCGGCGCGGCGTCGGCCGTGCCCTGCTGGAGGAGTTGCTCGCCGAGGCCGCCCGGCGCGGTGTGCGCAGCACCCTGCTGGAGGTCGCCGTGGACAACGCCCCCGCCCAGCGGCTCTACGCGACGTACGGGTTCGAGCCGATCGGGGTGCGGCGCGGCTACTACCAACCGAGCAACACCGACGCGTTGGTCATGCAGCGCGTCGCCGAGCCGACCGGGGACGGACCACACGACCATGGCTGACGAACCGCTGATCCTGGGCATCGAGACCTCCTGCGACGAGACCGGCGTCGGCATCGTGCGGGGGCACACCCTGCTGGCCGACGCGCTCGCCTCCAGCGTCGAGGAGCACGCCCGGTTCGGGGGAGTGGTGCCCGAGGTGGCCAGCCGGGCCCACCTGGAGGCCATCGTGCCGACCATGGACCGGGCACTGCGCGAAGCCGGGGTCACCCTGGCCGACATCGACGCGATCGCGGTCACCTCCGGCCCCGGGCTGGCCGGCGCGCTGCTGGTCGGCGTCGCCGCCGCCAAGGGGTACGCGCTCGCTGCCGAGAAGCCGGTGTACGGGGTCAACCACCTGGCCGCGCACGTCGCGGTGGACACCCTGGAGCACGGCCCGCTGCCCGAACCCGCAATCGCGCTGTTGGTCTCCGGCGGGCACTCGTCTCTCCTGCTGATCGACGACCTGGCCCGGGGCGTCACCCCGCTCGGCGCCACCATCGACGACGCGGCCGGTGAGGCGTTCGACAAGGTCGCCCGGCTGCTCGGGCTGCCGTTTCCGGGCGGCCCGCCCATCGACCGCGAGGCGCGGGCCGGGGACGCCGCCGCCATCGCCTTCCCGCGTGGCCTGACCGCCGCGAAGGACCTCGCCGCGCATCGGTACGACTTCTCGTTCTCCGGGCTGAAGACGGCGGTGGCCCGCTGGGTCGAGGCGCGGCAGCGCGCCGGTGAGTCGGTGCCGGTGCCCGACGTGGCCGCGTCGTTCCAGGAGGCGGTCTGCGACGTGCTGACCACGAAGGCGCTCGCCGCCTGCCGGGCGAACGGGATCGAGACCCTGGTGATCGGCGGGGGAGTGGCGGCGAATTCCCGGCTGCGGGCGATGGCCGAACAGCGGGCTGAGAAGTACGGCATCCGGGTTCGGGTGCCTCGGCCGAAGCTGTGCACGGACAACGGGGCGATGGTGGCCGCGCTCGGCTCGCACCTGGTCGCCGCGGGGGTCGCCCCGAGCCGGCTGGACCTGCCGGCCGATTCGGCGCTGCCGCTCACCACGGTCAGCGTGTGACGGGGGCGACGGACATGATCGTGCGGATGTGGGAGGCGCGCGCGGAGGCGTACGGCGTCGCCGACCTGATCACCTGGGTGTGCGACACCGCCCTGCCCGAGTTGGAGCACGACCCGCTGTACGTGTCCAGCGAGGTCTTCTCCTCCACCGACCACCGGGTGGTGGTCATCTCCAAGTGGCGCAGCAACCCGCGCCCACTGCCCGAACCGCCCGCGCTGCTGGTGGCCCGCCCCCCGCACTCCTGGGACTTCACCCAGGTCGACCGCTGACCCTGCCGGGCCCGGTGTCGGCCGTGAGTCACGGCACGTCCGGGCGGTAATTGGTTCGCCGGTTCGGTGCCAGCCGCCTAGCGTCGAGCCGCTATGCGCTTCTCACTGGCCGGCGAACCCGGCGTACCCGATTCCCGGTCGCCGACCCGCTACCTGATCTGGTTGGCCAGCCGGCACAAGCGGCTGTTCACCGGCGGCATCGCACTCGGTGTGGTGTGGATGGTGGCCCAGGCGCTGATGCCGGCCGCCGTCGGTCGTGCTGTCGACGGGCTTGCCCACCGCGACGAGGGCTCTTTGCTCACCTGGGGTCTCGTGCTGTTCGGGCTGGGCGTGCTTCAGGCGGTCGCCGGGATCCTGCGGCATCGTTTCGCGGTGCACAACTGGCTGGCCGGGGCGTACCGGACGGTGCAGTTGACCGTGGGGGCGGCGAACCGGCTCGGCGCCGCGCTGCCCCGCCGGGTGGCCGCTGGCGAGGTGGTGAGCATCGGCACGGCCGACATCGGCCAGATCGGGCACGCCATCGACATCACCGCCCGGGGCACCGGCTCGCTGGTCGCGATCGCCACCGTCGCGGTGATCCTGCTGAACGCCTCGATACCGCTCGGGCTGGTCGTGGTGCTCGGCGTACCGGTGCTGATGGCGGTGGTGGCGCTGCTCATCCGGCCGCTGCACCGCCAGCAGCAGGCGTACCGGGATGCGGAGGGGGCGCTGACCACCCGGGCCGGCGACATCGTCTCCGGGCTGCGGGTGCTGCGGGGTGTCGGCGGCGAGCCGGTGCTCTCCGCCCACTACCGGACCCGGTCGCAGGAGCTGCGTACGCGCGGCCTGCGGGTGGCCCGGGTGGAGTCGCTGCTGGAGGCGGCGCAGGTGCTGCTGCCCGGGGCCTTCCTGGTGCTGGTGACCTGGCTGGGTGCGCGGTTCGCGTTGCAGGGCCAGATCAGCGCCGGGCAACTGGTGGCCTTCTACGGCTACACCGCGTTCCTCGTCAGCCCGCTGCGCAACCTGACCGAGGCCGTCGACAAGCTGACCCGGGGGCACGTGTCGGCCCGCCGGGTGGTCCGGTTGCTGCAGCTCACCCCGGAGCTGGTCGACCCGGCGCAGCCGGTGGCGCTGCCGAACGGGCCGGGTGAGCTGGCCGATCCAGAGTCCGGGGTGGTGCTGCGGCCGGGGCGGTTCACCGCGTTGGCGACCGCCGCCCCCGAGGACGCGGTGGCGATCGTGGACCGGCTCGGCCGGTACACCGATTCGGACGTCACGCTGCACGGCGTACCGCTGCGGGCGCTGGCACTGGCGACGGTGCGCGGGCGGATCCTGGTGGCCGACAACGACGCACATCTGTTCACCGGCCCGCTCCGGGCGGAGCTGGACCCGCACGATCGGGGCGATGACGCGGTGCTCGGCGCGGCGCTGGCCGCGGCGAGCGCGACGGACATCGTCGAGGCGCTGCCGGACGGGCTGGACAGTGCGGTGGCCGAGCGCGGCCGGGAGTTCTCCGGCGGGCAGCGGCAGCGGCTGCGGTTGGCCCGTGCGCTGGTCGCCGACCCGGAGACGTTGCTGCTGGTCGAGCCGACCAGCGCGGTCGACGCGCACACCGAGGCCCGGATCGCGCAGCGGCTGGGTCCGGCCCGCGCGGGCCGGACCACCCTGGTCTGCACCACCAGCCCGCTGGTGCTCGGCCGGGCCGACCGGGTGATCTTCGTGGAGGACGGCAAGGTGGTGGCCGAGGGGACACACGCCGAGCTGCTGGACGGCGAGCCGCGCTACCGGGCGACGGTCAGTCGGGAGGAGGACTGATGGCCACCGCACTGCCGGTCGCCGACGCGCGGCAGGTCCGCCGGTACGCGCGGACGCTGGTCCGCCGGCACCCGCGCGCGCTGGCCCTCGCGCTCGGCCTGCACGCGCTGGCCGCCGCCGCCGGGCTGGTCGCCCCACGGCTGCTCGGCGACCTGGTGCAGGGCATCTCCCAGGGTGTCGTGCAGTCCACCGTGGACCGGATCGCGCTGCTGATCGCCGGGTTCGTGCTGGCTCAGTCGGTGCTGGTCCGGTTCGCCCACCTGGCGTCGTCCCGACTCGGTGAGCGCGTCCTCGCCGAGCTGCGCGAGGAGTTCGTGGACCGGATCCTCGACCTGCCGCTGGCCACCGTCGAGCGAGCCGGCACCGGGGACCTGCTCACCCGGACGTCCCGGGACGTCTCCGCGCTGTCCCGTACCGTCCGCCTGGCGGTGCCCGAAACGTTGATCGCGGTGGTCACCTCCGGCTTCATCGTCGGCGCGCTGCTGCTGATCGGTCCGCTGCTCGCGTTGCCCTGCCTGCTGGCGGTGCCGCTGCTCTTGGCCGGCACCCGCTGGTACCTGCGCCGCGCCCCCGCCGGCTACCTGCGGGAGAACGCGGCCTACTCGGACATCACCGACGGGATCAGCGAGACCGTCGAGGGTTCGCGGACCACCGAGGCACTGCGGCAGCAGGCGCGCCGCCGGGCCCGCACCGACGCGGACATCCGCCGGTCGTACGGGGCCGAGCGGTACACCCTCTACCTGCGGACCGTCTTCTTCCCGGTGGCCGAGATCGGGTACGTGGTGCCGGTGGTCGCCACGCTGCTGATCGGCGGATGGTTCTACCTGCGGGGCTGGGCCAGCCTCGGTCAGGTCACCGCTGCCACTCTCTACGTGCAGCAGTTGGTGGACCCGGTCGACCGGCTGCTCTCCTGGTTGGACGAGCTCCAGGTGGGCGGCGCCTCGATGGCCCGCCTGCTCGGGGTGGCCCGCACCGGTGAGACTCCCGCCGCCGTGCCGGCCGACGGCGGCGCGCCGGCTCGGGACGCGTCCTCCGACGCCGGCCCGGAGCAGCTCGTCGCCCGGGACGTCCGGTACGCGTACCGGACGGGACGGGACGTCCTGCACGGGGTGACCCTGGTGCCGCGGCCGGGGGAGAAGCTGGCCATGGTCGGGCCGTCCGGCGCCGGTAAGTCCACCCTGGGTCGGCTGCTGGCCGGGGTGCACGCCCCGCGCAGCGGCTCGGTGACCGTGGCCGGTCGTCGGCTGGACGAGCTGCCGTTGGACGAGCTGCGTTCGCACGTCGCGCTGGTCACCCAGGAGCACCACGTCTTCATCGGGCCGCTGCGCGAGAACGTGGCCATGGTCCGTCCGGGCGCCGACCCGGCGCAGGTGCGGGCGGCGCTCGCCGCGGTGGCCGCCCTGGAGTGGGCCGAGGCGCTGCCCGACGGGCTGGACACCGTGGTCGGTGCCGGTGGCCACCCGCTCTCCCCGGCGCAGGCGCAGCAGGTGGCGCTGGCCCGGCTGGTGCTGGCTGACCCGCACACCCTGGTGCTGGACGAGGCGACCTCACTGATCGACCCGCGCGCGGCGCGGGAGCTGGAACGCTCCCTGGCCGCCGTGCTGGCCGGCCGTACCGTGATCGCCATCGCGCACCGGCTCTTCTCGGCGCACGACGCCGACCGGGTGGCGGTGGTGGAGGACGGCCGGATCACCGAGTTGGGCCCGCACGAGGAGCTGGTGGCGGCCGACGGTTCGTACGCCGCGCTGTGGCGCTCCTGGCACCAGCCCGGCACCGATCCGGCCGCCGGCCCAGCCCGCGACTAGTGGTCAGGTGCGGCGCAGCATCCGGTAGGTGGCGATCCCGCCGGTGCCCAGCGCGGCGAGGAAGACCAGCCAGACGACGGTGCTGCTGACGCCGACCTGTGGGCCGGTGTTCGCCGCGGCGGCGGCGAGCAGGCCGTCGTTGCCGGGGGCGGGCAGCGCCGCCGGTGGCAGCTCGGGCCAGCGGACCAGCCCGGTGCTCTCCAGCATCTGCATGTGGTGCATCACGAACCCGTTGGCGTCGTCGCAGAGCTTGCGGACGGTGGCGTCCCGGGTGCTGGCCCGTACCGCGCCGATCACCGGGAAGATCTTGCCGTGAGCCACTCGGAGCCGGGTGACGAAGATCTGGTCGAACCGGGCGCCGGAGGCCTTCTGCATCTCCGACAGCCAGCCCTTCTGCTCGGCGGTCGGCTCGCTCGGGATGGTCGCGCCCAGCTTGTTGGCGGCGTTCACGACGAGCTGGTCGAGTTCCTGGTGCTCGTTGGCGATGCCCGCGCCGATCTCCCGGACCTTGGCCGACTGCCCCTTCTCGGCGGCCATCTGACCGGCCGGCATCTCCCACAGTCCGGCCAGCCGTACGCCGTTGAGCAGGGTCATGTCGGCGGCGTTGAGCTGCTGCCCGCCGGCGGGCGCGGCGACGGCCACGCCGGGCAGGACACCGACCCCCGCGACGATGGCGATGAGCAACATCGCCGCCCGGTGGGTCCGGTTGCCCAGCCGGCGACGGGCGGATCTGAGCGGTGCCATGTCTGCGGTGCCTCCTCGGTCCCGACCGATACGCGTCTGGACCGGGCAGCCGCACCCCTGCCGGCTGCCCGTCCGTCCACTGGTACGGACTGACCGCCCGATTAGTTCATCGGACGGCCCGGCTCGGCGGGTGTGGGACTACAGCGAATAAGCCTTCCGGTGAACCTTGACGCTCATCGATGCGCACCGTAAGAATTGGGTCTCGCAGAGCGACGATCGATCGGCGAAGGTGAATCCCTCAGGGGGAAGGCCGGTCAACACGGGGGTGGCGCGGTGTCGATGACCTATGCCCGGACACGGGTGACCGGAGCATGACTGGTTCCGCCCTCGCTGTGGGCCTGATCATCTGCGGCACCACCGCCGTCTTCGTCTCTACCGGGCTCGGCAAGCTGGCTGCTCCCGAAGCGAGCCGGGCGGCGGTAGCGGCGCTGCTCCGGCTGCCCGAGCCCAGAGCGCAGCGAGCGGTACGCCTGCTGGCCGTGGTGGAGACGCTCACCGGCATCGCCCTCATCGTTCCCAGCCTGCGCACCGCCGGAGCGGCGGTCGCCGGCGTGCTCGGCCTGCTCTTCGCCGGCGCCGGGCTGGTCGGCCGGGCACGCGGCCTCGCCACGCCGTGCGGTTGCTTCGGGCAACGCGACAGTCGCCCGCTGGGCCTCCGGTCGGTGCTCGTCGGGCTCGCTCTCGGTGCCGGGGCGCTCGTCGTGCTCCGCGGCGCCGCGGACGCCGTCCCCCGCCCCGACCTGCTCCCGATCGGCGTCGCCGGCCTGACGGTGCTGCTCGCCGTCTGGATCTGGCGGGACATGGTTCGTGAGCTGGTCCGCCCCCGGCCGACGGCCGCCACACACGACTGAGGAGTGCGCCATGACGTACGTGTTCGGGATCGCCCTTCTGGTCCTCGCCGGGGGCGTGGTGGTCCTCTTCGCGATGCTCGGTCAGCTCGCCGACCGCGCGGGCGTCACCCCGTCCCAGGGCAGCGGTATCCGACTGCTGGAGGAGGCCCACGTCGGCCGGGTGCCGGCCGCCTGGCCCGCCGGTCTGGCCGGATTCGGCGACGGGCCGCTGCGGATCGTCCTGGTGCTCAGCACGGCCTGCTCCAGCTGCCGTACGGTGGCCGGCCAACTCGCCGACCATGCCGACGTGGCGGACATCGCCGTGGCCGTCTCCACCGCGGATGCCGCCGCCGGCGCGGAGTTCGTCGCCACGAACGGGTTGGCCCGGCTGCCGCACCACGTCGACGAGGGCGGTGACTGGGTTGCCGGCGAGTTCGGCATCGCGGTCAGCCCGGCCGCTCTCGTGTTCCGGGACGGGATGCTGATCTCCGCCCTGGCGTTCACCGACTTCACCATGCTGCGGTCGACGGTTTCGCCGACCCGCCAGCGCGTGTAGGACCAACCCTCCGTCGCACCCGCCGCCAACCGGGAAGGAGTCCGCCATGGTCCTCTGGGTCGTCCTCGGCATAACCGGAGCCATGCTGCAGGCCCTCAGCCCTTGAGGCGTGTCCATGGCCGGGGTCGCCGGTCCCATGTTGCGGCGGAACGCGTTTGAGGGCGTCCGGTTCCTCGTCGGCCTCGCGGTCGGCGGGCTGATCGCTGGTGTGATCCTCGCGGTTCCGGTGTATTTCGCGGGCTCCCTGCTCCAGCAGGCGCTGCCCGAGTGGCTACGGCTGGTGCTGTTGGCGGCAGTCGCCGGGTGGCTGGGCGTGTCCGATGTGCGCGACCGTACCCCGCACATCTGGCGGCAGGTCCCGCAGCGGCTGGTCCGCACCCTGCCGGGCGGGACGCTCGGCGTGGTCTGGGGCATTGACCTGGGACTGCTCTTCACCACGCAGAAGACGGTGTCGCTGATCTGGCTCTCGCTCGCTGCCGTCCTGCTGGTGGACGCCGGGTCGGCGCCGTTGGTGCTCTTCTGCGTCGTCCTCGTCGCCAGCCTGCTGGTGTCGCTGTGGAGCCTGACCAGGTATGCCGACCTACCGGAGAAGAGGAGTCGGAAATGGGTGGTCCGGGCACGGCGCGTCTCAGGCGTGACGATCCTGGCCGTCGCGCTGTCCCTCGTCGCGACGGTCGTCCAGACATGACACCGGTGCTGGAGCCGGACCCCGCCAAGGGGCAGGTCGTGGTGACCCGGTTCAACTGCGGCAGCCTGCCCAAGGTGCTGCTGATCCTGGTGCTGCACCTACGCCTGAAACGGCACGTCCGACGGGCCGCCAAGGGATACCTCGGCATCAAGGTGCTGGTCGACTGGCGGCAGCGGGTGGTGCTCAGCATCTCGCTCTGGCAGGACCTGGACAGCGTGTACTCGATGGGCGGCATCCCACGACACGTGGGCGCGTCGCGGGCCCCCGGCCGGTTCGGCATCACCACCACCTGCGGCGTCTTCTGCTACGCCGGCGAATGGACGCGGGTCATGTTCGGCGGATCCACCCGGGCCACCTCGCCGCTGCATCCGCCGGCCCCGGCTCCCGAGCCCGAGCCACGACCGGCCGACACCTCGATCGCATGAAGGAAGGGCCTCGATGAACTACCTGACCATCATCGTGATGCTGCTCGTGGCGGGTGCCGTCGTGCTGCTGTTCGCCATGGCCGGCGAGATGTACGCCCGGACCGGCGGACTGGAGGGCTCGCCCGAGTCAACCCCCGGCGGCACCGGGGTACGACCGCTTGAAGGCGCCCGGTTCGGCTCCCGGCCGGGCACGTGGCCGGAGCCGTTCGCCCGGTTCGGCACCGGCGGGCCGTACCTGCTCCTGGTGCTCAGCACGAGTTGTGCGAGCTGCGAGGACGTCGCGGCGCAGCTCGCTGATCAACCCGACACCGGCGATGTCGGTGTCGTCGTCACCTCTGCCACGTTCGGCGACGCGGTCGAGTTCGTCCAGCGTCATGGCCTCGCCCGGTTGCCGTACCTCATCGACGAGGGCGCGGCCTGGGTCTCCACCGAGTTCGGCGTCAAGATCAGCCCGTCCGCCGCAGTCGTCAAGGACGGACGGCTGGTTTCCGCATTGTTGTTCACCGATGTCGCGGCAGTCCGTGCCGCGGTGCAGGCAACGAAGGAGGCGGTATGAGCAACGACGAACACGAGGCCCCCCGGTCTCGTGGAGGCGGGACCCGGCGTGGGTTCCTCGCCAAGTTGGGCGCGATCGGCCTGGTCACCTCGGGCGCGGTGTTCGCCCGGTCCACGCCGGCGATGGCGGCCAACTACCAGTGCTGCAACCTGGTCTTCCCGCCGCCCAGCAGCAAGTTCATCAGTTTCAGTTCGTGCCGGGCGGCCACGAACTACACCTGGTCGTGTACGACCTCCGGCGGCTTCCTCTGGTGCCAGTGCTGCGAGAAGAAGTCCGGCAGCACGACCGTCGGGTCGGCCGCGTCCTGCCAGTACGGCTGATCGTCCGCGCTCGACAGCGCCAGCAACGTCCGAGATTCCAGCACCGCCACTGAGACCAGAGAGGGGTCGTGCAGTGAAACTTCCCATCGACCGGGGCCTCGTCGTTGTGGACGAGGAGGCCGACGGCACCCGGACCGTCAAGGTCTGTGCCGACATCAGGAACGGCCAGGCCGTCGACGTCTTCGCCGAGCACAACGGCGCCGACCGGGTGAAGATCCACGACGGGGTGGACCTCACCCGGCGTGGTCGGCGTAGCTTCTCCACCCAGATCCTCGAAGTGTTCGACGAGGAGGGTGTGGTCAACATCAAGCGGGTCAGCTCCCACAGCTGACCGGCGGGCTGTCGGGTGGGGCGCGACCGAGCCCCACCCGGCGGTGGCCCGGGTCAGCGGGTGACGGCGAGGAACCCGCCGAGCAGCAGCAGGGTCAGCGCGGCGACGGCGAAGAGCACCAGCAGCTCTCGACGGCCTTGCCCGGCGTGGTCGCCGTCGGCCGTCGCGTTGGCGGACGGGTCGGGCAGGACCGGCAGGTCGCGGGTGAGCGCGGCCAGGTCACCGAGGGTGCGTGCGGTCCACACCGCACCGACCCGATCGGAGAACTCGTCCAGGGTTAGCCGGCCCGCCGTGGTGTGCCGGTGCAGCTCGGCGACCACCCGGTTGCGGTCGTCGTCGGAGGCGCGCAGCTCGACATCCACGCCGGACAGGGTACGCGCTCAGCCGGCGTCGAGCGGGTCCGCGAGCAGCCGCTCGAACGCCAGCTCGGCCGCACCGATCAGGGCCGCATCCTGACCCAGCTTGGGCGTCCGCAGGCGGACGTGCTCCAGGCAGGCACCGAGCGCGTTGGAGTTGAGCCGGCTGCGTACCTGGGCCGCCGAGGCGAGGTACAGGTCGCGGATGGTGCCACCGAAGATGACCATCTCCGGGTTGAAGATGTTCACCAGGTTGGCCACGCCGAAGCCGAGCCAGTCACCCGCCTGGCGGACCGCCGTCTGGGCGCGGGCGTCGCCCCGGCCGGCGGCGTCGAAGAGCGCCAGCAGCGCGTCCCGGCCGCGGGCGTCCGGCCGGCTGGCGGCACGGAACAGGCCGTACTCACCGATCACGGTCTGCCAGCAGCCCCGGGAGCCGCACTCGCAGGGCTCGCCCTCGCGGACCACCTTCATGTGGCCGACCTCGCCGCCGTACCCGCCGTGCCCGGTCAACCGGCGCCCGCCGGCGATGATCCCGGCTCCCACCCCGACGTCGCCGTACAGGTAGATGACGTCGTCGCAGCCGGCTGCCACTCCCCGGGCGTGCTCGGCGACGGCGGCCACGTCGGCCACGTTGCCCACGGTGATCGGCTGGTCCAGGCCCAGCTCCGCGCTGAGCGCCGCGCCGATCGGCTCGTCCACCCAACCGCTGGTCGGCGCGAGCAGGGCCAGGCCGTCGTCGCGGCGCACCATCCCGCAGACGGCGACGCCGGTGCCGACGCACATCGCGCCGGCTGGCACCGCCTGCTGCATCTCCTTGGCCGCCCCGGCCAGCAGCGGCGCGGCCTCCGCGGCCAGCAACCCCCGGGGCCGGTCCAGCTCCCGGCGGTCCAGCACCGCGCCACCGAGACCGACCCGGGCGGCCCGCAGCCGGTCCACCTCAATGGAGTACGCGTACGCGTAGACCCGGACCGACTCGGGCCGGACCTCCAGGGACGGTCGGCCGGCACGCCTGGTCTGCTTCGGCGTCGCCTCGGTGACCAGCCCGGCACCGGCCAGGTCGGCGGTCAACGCGCCGATGGTGCTGCGGTTCAACCCCAGCGTGGTGGTCAGCTCGGCGCGGGTGGTCGCCCCATGGACGTGCACATGGCGCAGCAGGGCGCCGAGATTCTGCCGGCGGATCTCGTCCTGACTCGGCCCGGTGCGCATGGTCGACGACACCGCGATGCCCGCCGTCAGCGGGTGCCGGTCGTGGCCGAGCGGCGACGGGAGAAGGCGTCGACGCTGGCGGCGAGCAGCAGCACCACGCCGGTGACCACGTACTTGACCCCCGCGCTGTACCCCATCAGGCCCATCCCGTTGTCGATGACCGCGACCACCGCCCCACCGAGCACGGCGTCGAGGATGCGGCCCTTGCCGCCGAAGAGGCTGGTGCCGCCGATCACCGCCGCGCCGACGGCATAGAGCAGTACGTTACTGCCCCCGGTGTTCGGATCGACGGAGTTGGCCCGGCTGGCCGCGACGATGCCGCCGACCGCGGCCATCGACGAGCAGATCACGAAGACCGAGATGCGGATGCGGTCGACGTCGATGCCGGCACGGCGGGCCGCCTCCTTGTTGCCGCCGACCGCGTAGACGTGCCGGCCGTAGCTGGTGCGTTGCAGCACAAAGGTCAGCAGTACGAGCAGCGCCGCCATGATCGGCACCACCACCGGTACGCCCCGCAGCGAGACGGCCGGCACGTTGCGGCTGCGCTCCAGGTTGAGGATGAACACCGCCACGCCCAGCAGGAGTGCGAGCCCGGCGATGCGCGCGACGACCACCGCGAACGGGTCGGTGACGAGCCCGCGAGCGGCCCGGTTGCGGTGCCGCAGCAGTTGCGCCGCCGCGAAGCCGGTGATCGCCACGGCGGCCAGCAGCCAACCGGCGGCCGGGCTGAGGGTGCGGTTGGCGATGGCGAGCAGCACGTCGTCGCGGACCGAGATGTTCCGGCCCTCCTTCATCAGCATCAGCACGATGCCCTGGAAGGCGAGGAAGCCGGCGAGGGTGACCACGAAGGACGGAATGCCGATCTTTGTGACCAGGAAACCGAGGGTGGTGCCGATGAGCACCCCGGTGACGATCGCCGCGAGCACCGCGACCCACCACGGGTAGCCGAGCACGGAGGCCACGTTGGCCAGTACTGCGGCGCATACGCCGCTGGCGAAGCCGGCGGAGAGGTCGATCTCACCGAGCAGCAGGACGAAGACCAGGCCCATGGCGATCAGCGTGACCGCCGCGCCCTGCGTGAACAGGTTGGCGAAGTTGCCGGCCGACAGGAACGACGGCCGCATGATCGAGAAGACCGTGCCGAGGACGACCAGCCCCAGGACGGCCGGTAGGCCGCCGACGTCACCACCGCGGACCCTGCTCAGGTAGGTGCGCAGGTGACTGCCGATGGTCGGCACCTCGGGCAAGGCCGGGGAGTCATCCCGGCGTACGGCGGTGGTGGTCATCGGACGCCTCCTGTGCTCACATCGGCCGGCCACAGGCCGTTGTCGGTGCCGCCCGGGGCGGGCTCGGCGGCGAGCCCGAAGCCGCCCGAGCGGCCGGACGTGATCAGCTCGACCACCTGGGCGTGGGTGATCTCAGTGGTCCTCACCTGGGCGACCATCTGGCCGAGGTACAGCGCGGCGATCCGGTCGGAGATGGCGAAGACGTCGTTCATGTTGTGCGAGATGAGCACCACGGCGAGACCGTTGTCGGCCAACCGGCGGACCAGTTCGAGGACCTGGGCGGTCTGCGCCACGCCGAGGGCGGCGGTCGGCTCGTCGAGGATGACCAGCCGGTTGTTCCACAGCACCGCCTTGGCGATGGCCACGGTCTGGCGTTGCCCGCCGGAGAGGCTGGAGACGTGCTGGCGCAGCGACGTGACGCTGCGGACCGAGAGCCCGGCGAGCGTCTCGGCGGCCATCTGCTCCATGGTCGCCTCGTCCAGCACGATGCCGTTGCGTTTCTCCCGGCCGAGGAACATGTTCTGCACGATGTCGAGGTTCTCGCAGAGTGCGAGGTCCTGGTAGACGATCTCGATGCCGAGCGCGGCGGCGTCCCGGGGGCTGCTGATGGTCACCGGCTCGCCGTTGAAGAGGAACTCACCGGCATCGGTGGGGTGGATACCGCTGATGCACTTGACCAGGGTCGACTTGCCGGCGCCGTTGTCGCCGACCAGCGCGGTCACCTCACCCGGATGGGCCGAGAAGGCCACGTCGCGCAGCACCTGGACGGGACCGAAGCTCTTGTCGATCCCACGGAGTTCCAGCAGGGGTCTCCCGGACACGGGGGGTCTCCTTCGGATGGAGGGGATGCTCTGGGACGCGCCCGGCGGGCACCGTCCGGCGCGGAGGTCTGCTGCCGTGCCGGTCGGCGGAGTCGCCTGGACGCCGATCAGCGGACGCCGGCTTCGGCGCAGAGTTTGGCGTATCCACCGGAGCAGACCTCGTCCCGGGTGACGAAGTCGTCCGCGATGACGTCCGCGATGTCCTCCCGGTAGACGGCCCGGGGGGTCAGCAGGACCGCGGGGACGGCCCGGCCGGTCTCCGGGTCGCGGACCGTCTGCCCGGTGTCCTTGGTCCTGCCCCGGGCCACCGCGACGGCGAGGTCGGACGCGGCCTCGGCCTCCTCCTTGATTGCTTTGTAGACCGTCATGCACTGGTCGCCGGCGAGGACGTTCTGCAGGCCCTGTGGGTCAGCGTCCTGGCCGGTGACCGGCACCCTGCCGTTGAGCTTGTTCTTCTTCAGTACCGAGATGACAGCGTTGGCGACGCCGTCGTTGGCGGCGATCACCCCGTCGATGCGGCCGTCGGCCTGGGTCAGTTGCTGCTCGAAGATCGTGGCGGCCTGGGCGTTGTCCCAGTCCGGCACCGCGTCCATCGGTCCCTGGGTGTACTCGCCCGCGTCGAACTTCGGCTGGAGCACCGAGTTGTAGCCGCTCTTCAACTGACTGGCGTTGTTGTCGGTCGGGGCACCGTTCAGGTAGGACACGGCCGGCTTCCGCACGCCCTTGTCGGCCAGGCACTTCACCAGGCCCTCACCCTGGAGTTTGCCGACGGCCTCGTTGTCGAAGCTGACGTAGTAGAGCGCCGAGCCGCCCACGGTGAGCCGGTCGTAGTCGATGGTGGCGACCCCCTGTGACCTCGCCTTGTCGAGTACGGCCTTGCCGGTGCCGGAGTCCAGGTTCACGATCATCAGGGTGGTGACGCCATTGGTGATCATCTGTTCGGCGATGGTCTGGAACTGACTCTTGTCACCCTGGGCGTTCTGGATGTCGTACTTGACCCCCGCGCGCTGGAACGCCTCCTCCAGGAACCTGCGGTCGGCGCCCTCCCAGCGCGCCGAGGACTTGCTGTCCGGCAGGATCACGCCGATCTTCGGGGTCTTGGCGGAGCCAGCCTGGTCGACTCCGCCGAACGTGTCGCCACAGGCCGCCGTGCCGCCGGTGGCCAGCAGGCCCGCGGTGGCGAAGGTGAGGAGCCCCTTACGCATGTGCAGGGTCCTTTCCGGGGGTGGGGGAGTGTGGTGTTTGTTGTGCCCGGCAACGTATGGCGCTGTCGCCGCGTCCACAAGACTGCCGGGGTGGGGACTTCGTTCGTCGGGGTAACAGTTCGGCAACGCGGCCGTCACCCGGTGATCATCTGGCGCGGACGTGGGCGCTCTCGGCCTCCCTGGACCGAGCGGTCAGTGGGCCTGGAGTGGAGCGGTCCGGGCTTCGGTCAGCGCCACCAGATCCGTGGCGGCCAACTCAAGCTCAAGACCGCGCCGGCCAGCGGAGACGTAGATCGTCGGCAGGTCCAGCGCAGAGTCGTCCAGCACGGTGGGCAGCCGTCGGCGCTGCCCGAGCGGGCTGATTCCGCCCCGTACGTAGCCGGTGGCCCGCTCGGCGACCGTCCGGTCGGCCAGCGCGGCCCGCTTGCCGCCGACCGCCGCGGCGAGCGCCTTGAGGTCCAGCTCGCCGGTGACCGGGACGACCGCCACGGTGAGCGCGCCGTCGACGTCGGTCACAAGGGACTTGAACACGCGCTCCGGCGGTACGCCGAGAGCCGCCGCCACCAGCGCGCCGTAGTTCGGCGCGTCCGGCGCCACCCGGTACGGGTGCGTGCGGTGCGCGATGCCGCGCTTGGTCAGCAGTGCTGTCGCCGGAGTGCCCTGTCCCGCCACACTCTGGAACCTAGTCGACCGGGCGGCAGATCAGCACGGTCGGTGCCCCGGCGACCCGGGTGAGCACCAGACTCGCCGCCGTGTCACCGGCCAGCCGCAGGTCTCGCCGGAGCTGCTCCGGAGTGAGCGCGGAACCCCGCTTGAGGATCTCCACCCGACCCACCCGGCGGTCGCGCAGCAGCGTCCGCAGCCGCTTCAACGAGAACGGCAGCACATCGGTGATCTCCAGGCAGCGCGCGTACGGGGTGCGGGTCGGGCGGTCGGCGTAGAGGTAGGCGATGCTCGGGTCGCCGAGGGTGGCGTCCAGTTCGCCGGCCAGCTCGGCGACGAGGTGCGCGCGGACCACCGCCGGATCCGGGTCGTACAGGTAGCGGCGTGGCGGCCCGACCGACGCCTCGGCGGCACCCGAGCCGGTGAGCTGGTGGCAGCGGACCCCGTCACCGCCCGCCTCCTGCCGGTACAGGGTGGCGCGGCGGGGCACCTCGGCCAGCTCACCGCACCAGAGCGCCGCCTCGACCAGGTCGCCGTCCACGCTGACCCACTCCGCCTCCGCGCCGGTCGGGATGAGCGCGTGGTCCAACCCCGGCGCGACCTTCACCACGGTGCGCGGCACCCGCTCGGCCAGCCCGGTGACGAAGTCCCACGGCGGCGAGTAGGCGCGCGGGTCGAAGATCCGTCGCCCGGTGCCGGCGCGGCGTCGGGCCGGGTCGCAGAAGACGCCATCGACGCCGGAGACGTCGAACGTGGTGGCGTCGCCGCACTCGACCGTGAACAGCTCGGCCAGCCCCGCAGCGGCGGCGTTGGCGGCGGCCATCGCGGCGGTCACCGGGTCGGCCTCCACCCCGTACACCCGGATGCCGGCGCGGGCGGCGGCGAGCGCGTCGGCACCGAGCCCGCACCCGAGGTCGGCCAGGGTGCGCACGCCGGCCGCGTGCAGCCGGGCGGCGCGGCGGTCGGCGACCACCCGGCGGGTGGCCTGCTCCAGCCCGGCGCGGGTGAGGAACATCCCGGCGGCGGCCGGGCCGAACTTGCCGACCGCCCGGTGGCGCAGCTCGGCCTGGGTCAGTGCCGCCGAGGCCAGTGCCGGCGGCACGCCGGTCGCGCGCAGGGCCGACGCCGCGGCCAGCGGGTCACCGCCGGCCAGCCCGGCCGCCGCCGCGAGCGCGGCCGACCCCTCGGGGGTACGCAGCGCAGCGAGCTGGTCGAGATCCACCCGGTCATTGTCCCGGGCCGGCCGGGCTGGCTGGACGGTGGTGTCAGTCGGTGGGCGTGGCGGCGACGAAGGCCCGCCAGCTCGCCGGGGTGAAGGTGAGCGCCGGCCCGGTCGGGTCCTTGCTGTCGCGCACGGCGACCACGCCGGGCAGGTTGTCGGCGACCTCGACGCAGGCACCGCCGTTGGCGTTGCTGCGGGAGGCCTTGCGCCAGGTGGCGTGGGTCAGGTCCATGTCTGCACCACTTCCTCGATCAGCCGGGCGGACTGCCGGCATGGCAGTGCCTCGCCGGTCACAGTCTCCCAGCGCCGCTCCAGGGCGGCAACGTCGTTCGGGCTGTCCACGGTCTGCCCGCGGAGCTGGTTGTCCAGGTGGGCCAGCTCGGCACCGCTCTCAAGTCGGGCCAGGATGAACGGGCCATGGAGCCCGATGTGCCAGGGGGCGTCGGCCGGCACGACCCGGACCTGCACGTTCGGTGCGGTGCCCACGGCCAGCAGGTGCTGGAGCTGGTCGCGCATGGTCTCCCGGTCGCCGAGTTGGCGGCGCAGCGTGTGCTCCTCCAGCACCGCGACGAGCTGCGGACGCGGGTCGGCGGTCAGCAGCGACTGCCGGGCGAGCCGGGCCACCACCCGCGTCTCCACCTCCTCGGCGGTCAGCTCGCCGAGCACACCGAGCATCGCCCGCGCGTACCCCTCGGACTGGAGCAGGCCGGGGATCACCGTCGGGTCGTACCAGCGCAGCGCCGCCGCCTCCCGCTCGATCTCGTCCCACGGGCGGAACCAGTCGGGCGCGGCGTGGAAGCGGACCAGCTCCAGCATGCCGACGAAGAGGCCGCCGGTGTCCAGGATTGAGTCGATGCGGGCCAGGTAGTCCGGCTTGACGGGGCTCTGCCCGGTCTCGACCGCACTCACGTACGACGATGAGTAGTTGACCAGCTTGCCCAGCTCCTCCTGGCTGAGCCCGCGCGCCTGGCGTGCCCGGCGTAGCTGTTCGTGCAGGAACGTCAGGGTCGGTATCCGGGTCACTCGGCTCCCCTTCGTCGGCATCCGGTGGTGGCAACCGACGGTAGGGAGGTGGCCACGGTGCGGCGAGCTGCTCCCGGCGTGTTGCGGTAACGACTGGCGGAACTGTGGCGACACGGCGGAGGGTGCGTTGGCACTCTCCTTGACGGAGTGCTAGCCACGGAATAACCTGCGATTAGCACTCTCACCCTGAGGGTGCCAGCTCCCGGGTCTCACGACCCGGGTGCGAAACGCCAGGCGGACCGGCACCCGCGACGACGGCCCCGCCCGGTGGCATGAGGCAGATTGACGCTGGTTGGCCTCGCCGACCGGCAACGAAACCAGTACCCCAGGAGGGTATGCCCGTGACTACCGCGACCAAGGTTGCGATCAAGCCGCTCGAGGACCGCATCGTGGTCCAGGCGAACGAGGCTGAGACCACCACGGCGTCGGGCATCGTGATCCCCGACACCGCCAAGGAGAAGCCGCAGGAGGGCACTGTCCTCGCTGTCGGCCCGGGGCGCGTCGACGACAACGGCAACCGAGTTCCGGTTGACGTCAAGGTCGGCGACACCGTCCTCTACTCGAAGTACGGCGGCACCGAGGTCAAGTACGCCGGCGAGGAGTACCTGGTGCTCTCCGCCCGCGACGTCCTCGCGGTCATCGAGAAGTAAGCAACCGATCAGTGTCGTTGCCCCGGTCCGGCTCGCCGGGCCGGGGCAACGGCGCTTCGAAGGGACATTCATGGCGAAGATCCTTAGCTTCTCGGACGACGCCCGGCACCTGCTGGAGCACGGTGTCAACGCCCTCGCTGACGCGGTCAAGGTCACCCTCGGCCCGCGCGGGCGCAACGTCGTCCTGGACAAGAAATTCGGTGCGCCGACGATCACCAACGATGGTGTGACCATCGCCAAGGAGATCGAGCTCACCAATCCCTACGAGAACCTCGGCGCGCAGCTGGTCAAGGAGGTGGCGACCAAGACCAACGACGTCGCCGGCGACGGGACCACCACCGCGACCGTGCTGGCCCAGGCGATGGTCCGCGAGGGCCTGCGCAACGTCACCGCCGGGACCAACCCGGCCGGCCTCAAGCGGGGCATCGACGCGGCGGCCACCAAGATCTCCGAGGCGCTGCTCGGCCGGGCGGCCGAGGTCACCGGCAAGGAGTCGATCGCGAACGTGGCGACGATCTCCGCGCAGGACTCCACCATCGGCGAGCTGATCGCCGAGGCGATGGAGCGGGTCGGCCGCGATGGTGTCATCACCGTCGAGGAGGGCTCCGCGCTCACCACCGAGCTGGACGTGACCGAGGGTCTCCAGTTCGACAAGGGCTTCATCTCGCCGAACTTCGTCACCGACCTGGAGGGTCAGGAGTCCGTCCTTGAGGACGCGTACATCCTGGTCACCACCCAGAAGATCTCGGCGATCGAGGAGCTGCTGCCGCTGCTGGAGAAGGTCCTGCAGAACAGCAAGCCGCTGCTAATCATCGCCGAGGACGTGGACGGCCAGGCGCTCTCCACCCTGGTGGTCAACTCGCTGCGCAAGACCCTCAAGGTCTGCGCCGTGAAGGCCCCGGGCTTCGGTGACCGGCGCAAGGCCATGCTCCAGGACATCGCGATCTCCACCGGCGCCGAGCTGGTCGCCCCGGAGCTGGGCTACAAGCTCGACCAGGTCGGCCTGGAGGTGCTCGGCACCGCCCGGCGCGTCGTGGTCGACAAGGAGAACACCACGATCGTCGACGGCGGCGGCCAGTCCTCCGACGTTGCCGACCGGGTGGCCCAGATCCGCAAGGAGATCGAGGCCTCCGACTCCGACTGGGACCGGGAGAAGCTGGCCGAGCGGCTGGCGAAGCTCTCCGGCGGCATCGCCGTGATCAAGGTGGGCGCGGCGACCGAGGTCGAGATGAAGGAGCGCAAGCACCGCATCGAGGACGCCATCGCGGCGACCAAGGCTGCGGTCGAGGAGGGCACCGTGCCCGGCGGCGGCGCCGCCCTGGTGCAGATCCTTCCGGTGCTCGACGACGACCTGGGCTTCACCGGTGAGGAGAAGGTCGGCGTCTCGATCGTGCGCAAGGCGCTGGTCGAGCCGCTGCGCTGGATCGCGCAGAACGCCGGCCACGACGGCTACGTCGTGGTCCAGAAGGTTGCCGGCAAGGAGTGGGGCCACGGCCTCGACGCCGCCACCGGCGAGTACGTCGACCTGGTCAAGGCCGGCATCATCGACCCGGTGAAGGTGACCCGCAACGCGGTCACCAACGCCGCCTCGATCGCCGGCCTGCTGCTCACCACGGAGAGCCTCGTGGTGGAGAAGCCGGAGCAGGCCGAGCCGGCCGCCGGCGGCGGGCACGGCCACGGTCACGGCCACCAGCACGGCCCGGGCTTCTGACCCGGTAGCGGTACCTTCCCGGGGCACACCGTCGTATGACGGTGTGCCCCGGTCCGCGTCCGGGGTCAGCACCGAGCGCTGACGTGGTTGGCGGCCGGGCGAGATGACCGCGCACACTGGGCCGATGAGCACCATGTCGCGGCGGTACGCCGCGCTGGCCGGAGTCACCGCCGCCGCCGTCGCGATCGGGATCGCGGAACCGGTGGCGGTGCTGACCGGGCCCCGGTCGGCACCGTTGGTCGCGGTCGGCGGGGTGGTCGTCGACGCCGTCCCGGAGTCGCTGAAGCAGCTCGCCATCGACCTCTTCGGCACCGCCGACAAGATCGCCCTCCTGGTCGGCACCGCGCTGCTGCTGGGAGCGTTCGCCGCGCTGCTGGGAGTGCTGGCGGTGCGCCGGTTGGCCCTCGGCCTGGCCGGCATCGCGGCGTTCGCCGCCGTCGGCGTGGCCGCCGCGCTGACCCGTCCCGGCGCGGACGCCGCCGACGCGCTGCCGTCGCTGGTCGGCGGCGGCCTCGGCGCCCTGGTGCTGTGGATGTTCATCGCCGGTCCGCTGGAGCTGGACCCGTGGCCCTGGTCCCCACCCACTCCACCCACTCCACCCACTCCGGCCGCGCCGGCGGGCTCGGTGGGCTCGGACGGCTTGCCGGGCTCGGTGGGCTCGGACGGCTTGCCGGTCCCGGTGACGCCGGCCGCGCCGCCGGTGCCCGTTGGGCGGGCGTCGGACGACGGGGTCAACCCGGAGTCGCGGCGGAGATTCCTCACCGGCGCCGGGGTGTTGCTGGGCACGGCCACGGTGGCCGGACTCGGCGGGCGCTGGCTGGCCGGGCGGCGCGGCGTGTCCGCGGCCCGGGACGCGATCCGGCTGCCCGCGCCGGTCGCCCCCGCACCGGCCCTGCCGGCGGGCGCCGACCTCTCGCTGGCCCAGCTCGCGCCGTACGTCACCCCGAACTTCGGGTTCTACCGGATCGACACCGCGCTGGTGGTGCCGCAGGTGGACCCGGCGACGTGGCGGCTGCGGATCCATGGGCGGGTCGGCACCGAGCGCACCTACACGTACGCCGACCTGCTCGCCCGGCCGTTGGTCGAGCGGTACGTCACGCTGGCCTGCGTCTCCAACGAGGTGGGCGGGGACCTGATCGGCAACGCCCGGTGGCTCGGCGTACCCCTGCGTGAACTGCTGGACGAGGTCCAGCCGGACGCGGACGCAGACCAGGTCGTCGGCCGGTCGGTCGACGGCTGGACCTGCGGCACCCCCACCGCCGCGCTGCGCGACGGGCGGGACGCGCTACTGGCGATCGGCATGAACGGGGAGCCGCTGCCGGTCGAGCACGGCTTCCCGGTCCGCATGGTGGTGCCCGGCCTGTACGGCTACGTGTCGGCGTGCAAGTGGGTGACCGAGCTGGAGCTGACCCGGTTCGCCGACTTCGACGCGTACTGGGTGCCGCGGGGCTGGTCCGTCCAGGGGCCGATCAAGACCCAGTCGCGGATCGACGCGCCGCGCTCGCGCAACCGGCTGACCGCCGGCCCGGTGACGGTGGCCGGGGTGGCCTGGGCGCAGCACCGGGGCATCCGCCGGGTCGAGGTACGCGTCGACGGCGGCCCCTGGCAGGAGGCGGAGCTGGCCCCGACGGTGTCGGTGGACACCTGGGTGCAGTGGTCGTGGCGCTGGGACGCCACGCCGGGCGAGCACCGGCTCCAGGTCCGGGCGACCGACGCGACCGGGGAGACCCAGACCGAGCGTGAGCAGGGTGTGGTCCCGGACGGCGCCACCGGCTGGCACACGGTCACCGTCAACGTCCGCTGACCGCGGGGCGGCGGCGGTGCGGGGTTTCCCGTGGAGATCTTGGACAGTTTCCGCTCCGTGCTAACGGAAACTGTCCAAGATCCGTGCGCTCCGACCCGGAAGACGCGGAAACCGCGCCCCCAGCGGGTGGGGGCGCGGTTCGCGGTGTCGCGGGGGAGTGCCGGGTCAGGCGACGTTGCGCTGGGCCGGGACGGTCGACTTGTGCGGGTGGCCCAGTCGGGCCTCCAGTCGGGTCACGTCGACCCGGGCCTGCCGGCGGTCCGCCAGGTCCTCCCAGCCGACGGCGAGCAGGCGTAGCCGCTCCGACTCGCTGAAGCCACCCCACACGCCGTACGGCTCGCGGACCGACAGCGCATGCGCGGCGCACTCGGCACGGACCGGGCAGGCACGGCAGACCGCCTTGGCGGAGGACTCCCGACGCAACCGGGAGGAGCCCCGCTCGCCATCGGGGTGGAAGAACTGAGCGCTGTCCCGCCCACGGCAGGCACCGAGACGCTGCCAGTCCCAGAGATCGACGATGGGTCCGGGCAGTCTACGTACGTTCGACATCAGCACCCCTCCTCCCGCGCGGCACCGCGAGATCCTTGTGGCCGGCTTCCGGGCGGCGGGCCGCGCAGGCGCACCGTTTCCGGCCTGGATTTCTCGGTACCCGGGCTGTCCCCGGCTCACACTTCTGTGATCGAGAACGCCCCAGAACTTGCGGCTTTTGACCCATCTGTCGGAAAAGTTCGGAGGATTGCCGGGAACCCCCTCCCCGGCCGACCCCGTCATGGTCTGCTCGTGGTCGGAGAGGAGATCACAGTGCGTAGCGTTCTTGTGTGCGTTCGGACACCACTCGCGGCCCAGCACCTGACTTCCGCGGCCGCGCGGCTGGGGTTGTCCGCGATCGTTCGTACCGCTGTCTCCGATCCCGAGGTGATGCTGCGGCTGGCCGAGCGGCCGGCCGACGTGGTGCTGGCCGACACGGCCCTCACCCGGCCGGACAGCGCCGGCTTCGTGCGCCGGGTGCTGGCCCGCGCGCCGCAGGCCGCGGTGCTGCTGCTCGGCGCCGAGGAGTCCGAGGCGGCGGCGGCCACCATCAGCGCCGGCGCCCGGGGCCTCATCCAGAACGCCGACCACGACCTGACCAGCGCGGTGGCCAAGGCCCTGCTGCTGCTCACCGCGCCCGGCCGGGCCACCCGGCAACGGGCCACCGATCCGGCCCGGGACACGGCGGCGGTCGGGGGTTCCGCCCGCTCCGCGCCGTCGCTGCGCGGCTCGGCCGAGCCGGGCTGGGCCGCCGCGTCCGCCGAGGGCCCGGCTGGTGTGCCGTCGGTGCCGGTGCAGCGGGGCGACGACGAGCCTGAGCCGGCGACCGGTGAGTCGGCGACCGACCAGCAGAGCGACCCGCCCCGTCCCAACCCGGCTGCCCGGCCCGCCCGGGCGTCGATCGGGCTCACCGAGCGGGAGCTTCAGGTGCTGCTGGGCATGGCCGAGGGCAAGAGCAACGCGGAGATCGGCCGGGAGTTGTTCGTCTCGGAGGACACCGTCAAGACCCACGCCCGCCGGCTGTTCCGCAAGCTCGGCGCCCGGGATCGCGCCCACGCGGTGGCCGCCGGGTTCCGCGCCGGCCTGGTCGCCTGACCCACCCACCCACCCACGTGCCTGATCGTGCTCGATCCAGGATGCAGTGGCCTCCCCGAACCGGGAGGCCACTGTTTCCTTGTCGCAGCACGATCCTGCCGGCGCGAACGCCGGCGGGGTCAGGACGGGGGTCAGTCGGTGGAGGGGGAAGCGCCCGGCTCGTCCTCGGTGCCCTCGGTCAGGGTGTCGTGCACCCCGTCGGCGTACCCGCGGGCATAGTCCCAGGTCACGTAGTGGTCCGGGTCCGGGTCGTACGCCGGCTCGTGCACCCGGGGGCGGCCCGAGTTGAGCAGGTGGCGCAGGTTGCCCCGGAGCAGATCCCAGTCGAAGTAGTGCGGCTCTCGGCAGTCTTCGCATTCGATGACCAGCCCGCGGACCCCGATCGGTGCCAGCAGCGCCTGGTAGATCTCCAGGTCGGCGAGGTCCTCCAGCACATCCTGCCGCTCGACGTCGGTCAGCGGATCCGGCGTCGCGTCGTCGCCCGGATCGTCCAGCCCCGCGGTCGGGTCGGCCGGGTCGCCGTTGAACGGGTCGATGGGCTCCTCGTGCACCCCCTCACCGTAGACCCAACGCGGCGGGGACGTCCGCCCCCGGCACCGCGCCGGGCCGGCCCGCCACCGGCAGAGGTCGCCCAGCTCACTGGGTACGATGGGACGACGTGCCGGCACCGTGGCATGTTCCGGTGCCCGCCCGCGCCACCTCGCTGAAGCCCATCCGAGCAGCTCAGGGGAGCAATCGTGGAAAATTCGCCCAACAACGATCTTCCGGCCGGCGCCGAGCACGCCGACCTGGGCGGCCACCTGCCCGAGCTGCCCGCCGGCTCGGCCCGGGTGGTTCCGCTCGGCCTCACCTTCGATGACGTGCTGCTCCAGCCGGGCGAGTCGGACGTGGTTCCGAGCCGGGTCAACACCCGCACCCGCCTCACCCGCAACATCGAGTTGACCGTCCCGCTGCTCTCCAGTGCCATGGACACCGTCACCGAGGCGCGGATGGCGATCGCCATGGCCCGCCAGGGTGGCATCGGCGTGCTGCACCGCAACCTCTCGCTGGAGGACCAGGCCCTCCAGGTCGACCTGGTCAAGCGCTCCGAGTCCGGCATGATCACCAACCCGGTGACCGCCAGCCCCGACGACACCCTGCGCGATGTCGACGAGCTGTGCGGGCGGTACCGGATCTCCGGCGTGCCGGTGGTGGACGGCGACGGCCAGCTCGTCGGCATCGTCACCAACCGCGACATGCGCTTCGTCTCCGAGCCGAACACCCCGGTACGGGAGATCATGACCCGGACGCCGCTGGTCACCGCCCGGGTCGGGGTGAGCAAGGACGAGGCACTGGACCTGCTGCGCCAGCACAAGATCGAGAAGCTGCCGATCGTCGACGACTCGGGCCGGCTGCGCGGGTTGATCACCGTCAAGGACTTCACCAAGAGCGAGCAGTACCCGGACGCCACCAAGGACGACGCGGGCCGGCTGCGGGTGGCCGCCGCCGTGGGGGTCGGCGAGGACGCGTACAAGCGGGCCCGCACCCTGGTCGACGCCGGCGTGGACGTGCTGATCGTGGACACCGCGCACGGCCACCAGCGGGCCGTGCTGGACATGGTCCGGCAGCTCAAGAAGGACGTCGCCATCGACATCGTGGGCGGCAACGTGGCCACGTACGCCGGCGCGCGGGCGTTGGTCGAGGCCGGCGCCGACGGGATCAAGGTCGGCGTGGGTCCGGGCGCGATCTGCACCACCCGCATCGTCGCCGGGGTCGGCGTGCCGCAGATCACCGCGATCATGGAGGCGGCCCGGGCCGCCCGCCCGGCCGGCGTGCCGGTGATCGGCGACGGCGGCATTCAATACTCCGGCGACATCGCCAAGGCACTGGTCGCCGGCGCCGACACGGTGATGCTCGGCAGCCTGCTGGCCGGCTGCGAGGAGAGCCCGGGCGACCTGATCTTCATCAACGGCAAGCAGTACAAGGCGTACCGCGGGATGGGCTCGCTCGGAGCGATGCAGTCCCGGGGCCAGGCCAAGTCGTACTCGAAGGACCGGTACTTCCAGCAGGACGTGCTCGCCGAGGACAAGCTGGTCCCCGAGGGCGTCGAGGGCCAGGTGCCCTACCGGGGCCCGCTGTCCGCGGTCGCCCACCAGCTCACCGGCGGGCTGCGCGCCGCGATGGGGTACGTCGGCGCGGAGAGCATCCCCGAGCTGCACCGGCGTGGCCAGCTGATCCGGATCACCGCGGCCGGGCTCAAGGAGAGCCACCCGCACGACATCCAGATGACCGTCGAGGCGCCCAACTACCACTCCCGCTGACCATCCCCCAACAACCTGGAGTCCCCCATGCGTGACGTGGTCGAGATCGGGCTGGGCAAGACCGCGCAGCGCGGTTACCACCTGGACGACATCGCCATCGTGCCGAGCCGCCGGACCCGGGACGTCGACGACGTCTCCACCGCCTGGCAGCTCGACGCGTACCCGTTCGGCATCCCGTGCGTCGGGCACCCCTCCGACGCCACGATGAGCCCGTCGTCGGCGGTTCGGCTCGGTGAGCTCGGCGGCCTCGGCGTGCTCAACGTCGAGGGGTTGTGGACCCGCTACGAGAACCCGACCAAGGTGCTGGAGGAGCTGGCCGGCCTCGACGAGGACGCCCGCGCCACCAAGCGGCTCCAGGAGGTGTACGCCGAGCCGATCCGCCCCGACCTGATCGCGGAGCGGGTCCGCGAGCTGCGCGCCGGTGGCAGCACGGTGGCGGTGCGGGTCTCCCCGCAGCACACCCTGGCGCTGGCCCCGGTGATCCTGGACGCCGGGGTGGACATCCTCGTCATCCAGGGCACCATCGTCTCGGCCGAGCACGTCTCGACCACCGACGAGCCGCTGAACCTCAAGGAGTTCATCGCCGACCTCGACCTGCCGGTGATCGTCGGCGGCTGCACGGACTACAAGACCGCGCTGCACCTGATGCGCACCGGCGCGGCCGGCGTGATCGTGGGCATCGGCGGCGACGAGTGGTCGACCACCGAGTCGGTGCTGGGCATCCGGGTGCCGATGGCCACCGCGATCGCCGACGCCGCAGCGGCCCGCCGGGACTACCTCGACGAGACCGGCGGCCGGTACGTGCACCTGATCGCCGACGGTGACATCCAGACCTCGGGTGACATCGCCAAGGCGCTCGGCTGCGGCGCGGACGCGGTGATGCTCGGCGAGCCGCTGTCGCTCTGCGACGAGGCGCCCGCCGGTGGTGCCTGGTGGCACTCGGCGGCCAGCCACCCGTCGCTGCCCCGGGGCGCGTTCGAGGTCTCCGGCGACCCGATCGGGTCGATGGAGCAGCTGCTCTTCGGCCCGGCCGACGAGGCCGACGGCCAGCTCAACCTGTTCGGCGGGCTGCGCCGCGCGATGGCCAAGTGCGGCTACCGCGACCTCAAGGAGTTCCAGAAGGTCGGCCTGGTCCTCGACCGCTGACCTCCCCCGTACGCCGGAAGGCCGGCCCCGCCACGCTGCGGGGCCGGCCTCCGTCGTACCGGGGGCGTCAGCCCTCGGTGAACTCGACCCAGTTCAGGTTGACCAGGCCGCTGGTCGGGCCGCCGGGTACGGCGCTGAAGACCAGGTAGAGCCGGTGCGCCCCGGCGGGCTGGTCCACCGGCACCGTGGTGCTGGTGAAGGCCCCGTTGCCGGTGGTCGCGTTCAGCGTCGCCGTGGCGACCACCGGGCCGGTCGGCGAGTCGAGCCGCAGCTCAACCCCGGCCCGGGCGGTGCCGGCGGTGGCCGCCGAGCCTCCCGAGTGCCGCAGCGTCACGGTGGTCACCCCGCCCAGGTTGATCGGGTCGAAGGCGACGTGGTCGCCCGGGTCGATCCCGCTGACGTGCTGCCCGCCACCGGTGTCGCCGGTGTTGGCCACCTCGACGCCCTGCTTCACCTGGGCGTTCTCGGCCTGCTGCCGGGGCGCCTGGATGATCGCCTGGCCGACCGTGGTGAGTGCGGCCTGGCCGCCGCCACCGAGGTCGGTGTACGAGGCGCTGATCCCGCCGTACAGGTACCCGCCGGCGTGGTCACCGCCGTCGGCCGGCGTGGCGAGGATGCCGGTGCAGCCGGTGGTGGAGCTGTCCGGGTGGCCGTGGCTGTCGTGGCCGAGGACGAAGGTCACGGTCACCCGCGAGCAGTCCACCGGCCCGTCCTCCGGGTCGGTCACCGTGACGGTGAACGGCACACTCTCACCCCAGGTGAAGAAGCTGCCGGCCACCGGGGAGGTGACGGTCACCGTGGGCGCGGTGTTGCCGACCACGATCTCCTTGGTGAGCACCGCGGTCCGTCCGCTGGAGTCGGTCACCGTCAGCTTGGCGGTGTACGTCCCGTTCGCGGTGTAGGTGAACGACGGGCTCGGGTCGGCCGAGTCGACCGTGCCGTCACTGGTGAAGTCCCAGGCGTACGAGATGGACTCACCCGGGTCCGGGTCGTAGCTGCCGGCCGAGGAGAACTGCACGGTCAGCGGTGCCGTCCCCGAGGTCGGGGTGGCGTCGAGCTTCGCCACCGGCGACCGCTGGCCCTTGACGTACCGGATCACCGACAGCTGCGCGTCCGGGTTGGCCCGGAAGAAGCCGTCGCCGTACTCCAGCAGGTAGAGCGAGCCGTCCGGGCCGAACTCCATGTCCATCGGGTTGTCGAAGACGACGCCCGGCAGGAACTGCTCGACCCCGGTCAGGGCGCCCTTGCCGTCGGTCCGCATCATGAAGATCTTGTCCCGGGTGAACTCACCGAACACCACCGCGTTCTGGTAGTACTCGGGGAACTTCACCTCCGAGGTCGACGCCGGGTCGTACGAGTAGATCGGGCCGCCCATCGGGCCGACGCCGCCAGTGCCGATCACCGGCCACTTGAAGTCGCAGCCGACCGGCGGGTTCTCCAGGTACGAGCCGGCACACGGGGTGCGTCCGTCGAACGTGTACCAGAACTGCGGCTGCTCGACCTTCGGCAGCACCCGCAGGCCGGTGTTACGCGGCGAGTTGTTGACCGGCGCGCCGCAGTTGAACGGGGCGCCCGAGGTCCGGGTGACGAAGTCGAAGTCGATGTACGGCAGGCTCGGCGAGTAGCAGTACGGCCAGCCGTAGTTGCCGGCCTTGTTGGTGGCGAACCAGCGGCCGGTGCCGTCCGGCCCGCGGGTGGCGCTGGGGACACGGGAGTCCGGCGAGTAGTCGCCCACGTAGACCATGCCCCGGGCGTCCACGTCGTAGCGGAACGGGTTGCGCAGCCCCATCAGGAAGATCTCCGGCCGCGTCTTCCCGGCGGTGTCCTGCTCCTCCGGGAAGAGGTTGCCCTTGGGGACGGTGTACGTGCCGTTGGCCCGCACCTTGATCCGCAGCAGCTTGCCGCGCAGGTCGTTGGTGTTGGCGGAGGAGCGCTGCGCGTCGTAGCCGGGGCCCTGGGTCGGCGACTCGTTGATCGGGGTGTACCCGTCGGAGCCGCCGGCGTTGGTGTCGTCCCCGGTGACCAGGTAGAGCAGCCCTTTACCGTCGAACTTGATCTCACCGGCCACGTGGCAGCAGATGCCGCGGTCCACGTCGACGCGGAGGATCTGCTGCTCGGTGCTCATGTCCAGGTGCGGGGTGGGGGAGTCCACCAGCTTGACCCGGGAGAGCTGGTTGTAGCCCTTGAACTTGTCCCAGACCGTCGGGTCGGTGGAGGTGGCCGGTGCGTCGCCCTCGTTGACGCCCGGGGTGGCCGGGTTGTCGACCGGGGTGTTCAGCTTCGGCGCGTAGTAGATGTAGACCCACTTGTTGGTCGCGAAGTCCGGGTCGATCGCCACCGACTGGAGGCCGTCCTCGTCGTGCTGGTACACGTCGACGGTGGTGATCACCGGGCTGGCACCGGTGGCCGGGTCGTAGAGCCGCACCTCGCCGCCGCGGGTGTTGTGCAGCACCCGGCCGTCCGGGAGCACGGCCAGCGACATCGGCTCGCCGGGGTCGTCGTTGAGGGTGACCTTCTCGTAGTTGCCGAGCACCGTGGCGCCACAGTCGCCCTCGATCACGCCGGCGGACCACTGGATGCCGCCGAGCAGGTGCTCGCGGAACTTCGCCGAGCGGTACGTCTCGATGCTGTGCCCGAGGCCGGTGTAGAAGGATCGACCGCCCTGGTAGTCCTTGCACCAGGTGACCGGGTGGTCGTACCCCATGGCGCCGCCGGTGTAGGTCTTCTCGTCGACCGTGCCCAGGACGTGCGCGGTGCCCCGGACGTTGCGGTTGAAGTTGTACCACTCCTCGGTGAGGGTGAGTGTGCGCGGCAGCGTCTCGGTCGCCGGGTGGGCCCGGTCGGCCACGTCCACCACGCCGCGGACGACCGGCGAGGCGCCGGCCACCTTCGCGCCGACCAGGTCCTGGTAGAAGGCCCAGTCCGGCTCGGTCTCCGCCGCCGCGTGCACGCCGACGTAGCCGCCGCCGGCCTTGACGTACGACTCGAAGGCCGCCTCCTGGCTGGCGTTGAGCACGTCACCGGTGGTGTTGAGGAAGACCACCGCCCGGTACTTCGCGAGCTCGGCGGCGGTGAACACGGCGGCGTCCCGGCTCACCGTGACCTTGAAGTCGTTCGCCTGGGCCAGCTTCCGGATGGTGTCGACGCCGTCGGTGATGGATGCCCGGCGCTCACCGGCGGTCTTGGTGAACACCAGCACCCGGTAGGTCTGCGGTGCGCGGGCGGCGGAGCGGAGCGCGGCCGGCCCGTTCTCCACGACGGCCGGCGTGCTCGGGGGCGCGTCGTCGGTCGGTGCGGCGGCGGCGGGGACGGCGGAGGTGAGGGGGATGGTGAGGATGAGTCCAGCGGCGACGGCTAGCCATCGTCGTCCGGTCGGTCGGGTCATCGTTCCTCCGGTGGTCGGCAGGCGCGCGGCATCCCCGGCCTGTTGGGGCCGGCAGCGCGACTGCGTGGGGGGATGGGACCGGGCGCGTCCCGTCGCCGTACGGGAGGCGCGGTGTGACCGGGCCGGTGGTCGACCGTTCGGTCACCGGCCGCCGGCGGCGTCGCCGGCGAGGTGCGGCGTGGCCGGCGTCGGAGGGACGCCGGCCACGCCGGGGGTCACTTCTTGAGGTAGATCGTCAGGTCGGACATGTTGCGGTAGCTGAGCGCCGCGAAGTCGAGCGACTGGGCCCGGTTGGCGGTGCCACCGGGGGCGGTGTCCATCTCCCAGTTGGCGTGGTGGAAGTCCCGCTCGCCGATGGTCTGGAAGAACTGCTGGAAGTTGAGGTCGCCCTCGCCCAGCGGGGTCATCTGGTGGCCGTTGGGCACGCTGGTGTCCCGGTCGCCGTCCTTGGCGTGGAAGAGCGGGAACCGGGTGGTCCGGTCGGCCACGGTGAGGATCGGGTCGAACAGGTCGGTCACCTCGCGGCCGGTCGGGTCGATGTACTTCTGGTGCTTGTACCGGGCCACGTAGGCCCAGTAGATGTCGAGCTCGAAGTAGACGTACCGGGGGTCCGTCTTGCCGAAGAAGTACTCCAGCCGCCGGACGCCGGAGGAACGGGTGGGGCGGCCCTGGTCGTCCAGGGGCCCGGAGTCGAGCAGGAAGCTGTACGCGGCGTCGTGGTTGTGCGTGTAGAGCCGCATGCCCCGGGCCCGGGCCTGCCGGCCCAGCTCGTTCCAGGTGTCGGCGGCGGCGTCCCAGTCGGCCTTGTACGCGCTGTTGGTCGGGTCGCTGCCGGTGCCGATGTTCTTCATGCCGAGTTCCTCGGCGATGTCCAGCTGCTGCTGGAAGGTGGCCGCCTGGATCGAGGCGTGGGTGCCGTTGGCCACCAGGCCGTTGTCGTCGAGGATCTTGCGGATCTCGGTCGGGGTGATCTGCCGGCCGAGGATCGCGGTGTTCTGGGTGTAGCCGGCGAACTCGATCTCCTTGTAGCCGATCTCGGCGAGCCGGGCGAGGACCCGCTCGAAGCCGTACGGCACGCCGCTGTCGTCGGGCGCCGCGGTGATCCGGTCCCGGACGCTGTAGAGGATGATGCCGCGGTTCTTCGACGGGATCAGCGGCTCGACCCGCAGCTTGCTCTTTCCCTTGTCCCTGTCCTTGGAGTGGGCGAGTGCGGGGGTGCCGGTGGCGAGCACCGGCAGGCCGGCCGCGCCGAGCGCGGCGGCGGCGCCGGCGGACGCGGCGAGCAGTGACCGGCGGCTGAGCCGGCCGGCAGAAGAGGCGTCGGGTGCGATCTGGTCTGGCATTGGTCCACCTTTCGCGACGGCGGTTTGCCGTCGATAACGATCAGCAGAGGTGCGAGAGGGTAGGTCGCGGGGCGCCGCCGAGCGCCCGTTCCGCGCTCCCGGTGGACCGGGACCGCGCGGTGCCGCGAAGTTGAAGGGGCAGGTCCACGCCGCCGCCACGGCGTGTCGAGCCGGGACGAGGCCCCGTCTCCGGTAGCGGTCGGCGTGAATGTTCCGAACGCGTTACATCTTGGAGACAGACACTAACGTCGGTCGAAGCCAAAAGAAAGTATCGATCAGCACCAACTTTTGTTTGGATCGACGAAAGTCACTGATGATCGTCGATACCGGCCTCGCGTCCGCCTGCGCTGGCTACGCTCGTCGTGACCGGGGACGTCGCAGGAGGAGTGTGCATGGTCCTGACCGGACGGAGACCGCCCCGGCGCCGGGTGGCCGTCGCCGTCACCGCGCTGACCAGCGCGATCGCGCTGGGCGCGGCCGGCTGCACGGGCGCCGACCGCGACATGTTCCGGCCGGGTGCCGCCGACGCCGGAGACCCGTACGTTCCAGGCCACGGCAACGGCGGGTACGACGTCAAGAACTACCACCTGGACGTCCGCTACGACCCGGCGACCGACCGGCTGACCGGCCGGGCCACCATCACGGCGACGGCAACCCAGGACCTGTCCCGGTTCAACCTGGACCTGGTCGGTCTGCAGGTCGGCGCGGTCACCGTCAACGGCACCCGGGCCGAACACCGCCGCGACGACGGCGAGCTGGTGGTGACCCCGCCCGACGGGTTGTCACGCGGCCGGCCGTTCACCGTGACGGTCGACTACGCCGGCGTACCGACCGCCGTCAGCGACGGGGCGCTGGGCAGCGGCGGTTTCCTGCACACCGCCGACGGCGCGGTCGCGCTCGGCCAGCCCGACTCCGCCGCCACCTGGTTCCCGGTCAACGACCACCCGTCGGACAAGGCCAGCTACGAACTGGCGGTGACCGTCCCGGATGGTCTCTCCGCGCTGAGCAACGGCGTGCCCGGGCCGAAGAGCAGCGCCGACGGCTGGACCACCTGGCGCTGGTCGGAGCGCACCCCGATGGCCAGCTACCTGAGCACCCTGGTGATCGGCGACTACCGGGTGGTGACCGGCAGTCACGCCGGCCAGCCGATGATCACCGCGGTGGCGGCGAGCCTGCCGGCGACCGGTGGCGCGGCCGGCTCGCTGGCCCGCACCGGAGAGATCGTCGACTTCCTGGCCAGCCGCTTCGGCCCGTACCCGTTCGAGTCGTACGGCGGGATCGTCGTCGCCGACGACCGGGTCGCCTACGCGCTGGAGACCCAGTCCCGGCCCGTCTACGGGCCCGCCTTCTTCGCCGACGACCGGCCCAACCCGGGCGTGGTCGCGCACGAGCTGGCCCACCAGTGGTTCGGCGACAGCGTGTCGCTCACCAGGTGGGGGGACATCTGGCTCAACGAGGGCTTCGCCAGCTACGCCGAGTGGCTGTGGGAGGAGCACGACGGCGGCCGGACCGCGCAGCGCAACTTCGAGCTCCAGTACGCCTCGACCGACTGGTCGCAACCATCGGTCGAGCCGGGCCGGGAGCGGATGTTCGGCGCCGCCGTCTACAAGCGTGGCGCGCTCGCCGTGCACGCGCTGCGTCGGACCGTCGGCGACGCCACGTTCTTCCGCATCCTGCACACCTGGACCACCGAGCGGGCGGCGGGCAGCGGCACCACCGCGGACTTCGTCGCGCTGGCCGAGCGGGTGGCCGACCGGCAGCTACGCCCGCTGTTCGACGCCTGGTTGGTGGGTGGCGCGGCGCCCACCCTGCCGTGACGGGACCGTGATGACCGATCGATAGGCTGCCGCCTGCGATCGGCCGGGAGTTGCCGCTCGCGCGGAGCGGCGGAGGCCGCCTCCGCCACCGTACGGGGGAGGCTCGTGATGCGGGTGACGAGGCGCAGGTTGCGGGTTGGTGTCGGTCTGCTGGTGACCGGGGCGCTTGCACTGTCCGGATGCAACTCGGCCGCCCCGGAGGCGGCGCCGTCGCCGAGTGCGTCCCCGACGCCGTCGCGGACCTTCACCGCGGGCGCGGCCGGGGTCGGCGACGCCTACTTCCCGAGCTACGGCAACGGCGGCTACGACGTCGGGCGGTACACCGTCAAGGTGCGCTACGACCCGGAGAAGGATCGGCTGACCGGCACGGCCACCGTGCAGGCCACCGCGACGGCCGACCTGTCGACGTTCAACCTCGACCTGGCCGGCCTGACCGTCAAGACGGTCACCGTGGACGGCGCACCGGCCACCCACACCCGGGAGAAGAACGAGCTGGTGATCAAGCCGGCGGCCGGGCTGATCACGGGCAACGGCTTCGTCGCCGAGATCGTTTACGAGGGGGTGCCGAAGCCGCTGAAGAACGAGGTGCTTGGCGAGGGCGGTTTCCTGCACACCTCCGACGGTGCCATCGCGCTGGGCCAGCCCGAGTCGGCGAGCACCTGGTTCCCGGTCAACGACCACCCGTCCGACAAGGCCGCGTACGACTTCGAGATCACCGTCCCGGACGGCCTCACCGCGGTCAGCAACGGTGTGCCGGGCGGCAAGGCAAGCACGGACGGCTGGACCACCTGGAAGTGGTCGGAGAAGTCGCCGATGGCCAGTTACCTGAGCACGCTGGTGATCGGCAAGTTCCGGATCACCACCGCCGAGCACAAGGGACGGCCGGTGTACAACGCGGTCACCACCACGGTGGCCAAGGGCGCCGCGGACGCGTCGATCGCGCAGACCGTCAAGGTGGCCGACTACCTGGAGAGCGTGTTCGGGCCGTACCCGTTCGACGCGTACGGCGGCGTGGTGGTCTCCGACAGCCGCATCGCGTACGCGCTGGAGACGCAGAGCCGTCCGGTCTACTCCGCCGGCTTCTTCCGGCGCGGCGAGAACACCGAGGTGGTCGCCCACGAGCTGGCCCACCAGTGGTTCGGCGACAGTGTGGCGCTGGCCAAGTGGGAGGACATCTGGCTCAACGAGGGCTTCGCGACGTACGCGGAGTGGCTCTGGGCCGAGCACTCCAAGGAGTACACCGCCAAGCAGGCGTTCGACATCCGGTACGCCCAGGTGCCGGCCCAGGTGTGGAAGACGCCGCCGGGCAAGCCGGGGGCGAAGGAGTTGTTCAGCGAGTCGGTCTACCAGCGCGGCGGGATGACCCTGCACGCGCTGCGGGTGGCCGTCGGCGACAAGGCGTTCTTCGAGATCGTCAAGACCTGGGCGGCGGAGAAGCGCAACGGCACCGCCACCACCGCCGAGTTCGTGGCCCTCGCCGAGCGCATCTCCGGCAAGCAACTCGACGCTCTCTTCGACGCCTGGCTCTACGGCACCAAGAAGCCCTCAACCCCCAAAGCCCTCTGACGACCCATCCCCTTCCCGCCGCGAATTGGGGACCGAAAGCTCAAGACCGCGGCGGGGAGGGGGTCAGGTTTTGATGCGTAGGGTGGGGTGGGCGGACAGGTAGGCGTCGGCGCGGCCGGCACGGAGTTCGGTGATGAACTTCTGGCCGACACTGGTGAGCTGTTCGCCGCGATAGGCGCTGCCCTTGCCGACGCCCGAGCCGGGCAGGCCGACCAGCACGAACCGGTCCTCCGGCACCCCACCCAACGCGTACGCCAGGTCGACGATCCGGCGGCCACCGACGTAGATCAGGGTGTCGCCCAGCGCGGCGACCACCTGGTCGACCCGCTCCGGCTGCCGGGCCAGGCCCTCGTCCAGGATCTTGCGGGTCAGCGCCCGGATCAGCTGCTGCTGGTGGCGCTGCCGGGCATAGTCGCCGCCGGTGATGTAGCGCTGCCGTGCGTAGTCCAGCGCCTGCCAGCCGTTGAGGTGCCGCTCGCCCTTCTCGTAGACCATCTGCGGCCCGGTGTAGCCGCCGGGCACACTCTCCCGGTGCTTACCGTCCGGCCGGCGGTGCAGCGAGGCGACCCGCTGGTCGATGTAGACGTCCACCCCGCCCAGGGCGTTCACCAGCCGGTCGAACCCGGTGAAGGTGAGCACCGCGCCGGCGTCGATGCGGAGCCCGGTGTACCCGCTGACCGTGCTGCGCAGCAGTTCGTACCCCTGGGCTGTGCTCGGCTGTTTGGGCTTGCCCGGCACCCGGCTGCCGTAGCTCATCGCGTGGGTGAGTTTGGTCTTGCCACCGGCGTAGCCGGCCTTCGGGAACGCCGGGATGTCCACCAGCAGGTCGCGGGGGAGGGAGAAGAGGTACGCCCGGCCCAGCCCCTTGGGTACGTGCAGCACCAGCACGGCGTCGGCGTGCGGCTCCCAGCCGGGCACGCTGACCCGGGTGTCCACCCCGACCAGCAGCAGGTTCAGCGGACCGGTGATGTTGGCGCCCGGCGGCGGCCCGGTCGGGCTGGGGGTGGGCGTGCCGGCCGGCGTGGCGCTCGGTGAGCCGGCCACCGGTGCCGTCCGGTCGGGCGTGTCGTTGCCGGTCAGCCGGGTGATCACCACAGCCCCGGCCGCGACCAGCGCGACGACGGCGAGGGCCGCCAGCCCCAGCAGCAGCCACCGTCGACGCGGCGCCATCGACGCGAGGTTCATGTTGGACGTCCTTCCCACCCGTATCCGAACAACGCCCCGACGAGTGCTCCAGGTTGCGGCCGGGAGGCGCCGGGTCGGTCGGCCGGTGCATGATCGCGCGAAAACGGGCGCTGGCGCGAGCGCTACTCGCGAGTAATGATGCGTCCATGCGGTATGACGTGGTCGTCATCGGGTCCGGCTTCGGCGGCAGCGTCACCGCGCTCCGGCTGGCCGAGAAGGGCTATTCGGTCGGCGTGCTGGAAGCCGGCCGACGCTTCGCCGACGACGAGTTCCCGCAGACGTCCTGGCGGGCCCGTCGGTTCCTGTGGGCACCGAAGCTGGGCTGCTACGGCATCCAGCGGCTCACCCTGCTCCGCCCGGCCGACCGGCGATCGGGTGGCGGCGTGCTGGTGCTCTCCGGAGCCGGGGTGGGCGGCGGCTCGCTGGTCTATGCGAACACCCTCTACGAGCCGCTGCCGGCCTTCTACACCGACCCGCAGTGGCGGGACATCACCGACTGGCGTGACGAGTTGGCCCGTCACTACGACCAGGCGAAGCGGATGCTCGGTGTCACCACGTACCCGCTGAACACCGGCGCGGACCGGGCCATGCGGGCGGTGGCCGACCGGATGGGGGTGGGGCACACCTTCCACGCCACCCCGGTGGGCGTGCACATCGGCCGCCCCGGCGAGCGGGTCGCCGACCCGTACTTCGGCGGCGCCGGCCCGGAGCGCACCGGCTGCCTGCACTGCGGCTCGTGCATGACCGGCTGCCGGCACGGGGCGAAGAACACACTGGTCAAGAACTATCTCTGGCTCGCCGAGCGGCTGGGCGCCACGGTGCATCCGCTGACCACGGTGACCGCCGTCAAACCGGCCGCCGACGGCGGGTACGAGGTGCACACGGTCCGCACCGGCGCCTGGCTGCGTCACCGCCGCCAGGTGATCCACGCCGACCAGGTGGTCTTCGCCGCGGGCGCGCTCGGCACCCAACGGCTGCTGCACGAGATGAAGGCCGACGGTGCGCTGGCCGGGCTCTCGTCCCGCCTCGGCGAGCTGACCCGGACCAACTCGGAGGCGATCCTCGGCGCCTCGGTGGCGCGCCAGCGGGCCCGGGCCGAGCGGTTGGACTTCAGCGAGGGGGTGGCCATCACCAGCTCGTTCCATCCCGACCCGCAGACGCACATCGAGCCGGTCCGCTACGGGCGCGGCTCCAACGCGATGGGGCTGCTCCAGTCGCTGCTGGTCGACGGTGGTCCGCACCGGGTCCGGCGCTGGCTGGGCAGCATCGTGCGGCAGCCCGGGCTGGCCGCCCGGATGCTGTCGGTGCGCGGCTGGTCGGAGCGGACGGTGATCGCCCTGGTGATGCAGTCGCTGGACAACTCGCTGACCACCCGGTGGCGGCGCGGCGTGTTCGGCCGTCGGCTGGTCACCGGCCCGGGCCACGGCACGCCGAGCCCGACCTGGATCCCGGCCGGCAACACGGCGGCGCGGCTGCTCGCCGAGGAGATCGGTGGTACGCCCGGCGGCTCGCTCACCGAGCCCTTCGACATCCCGATGACCGCGCACATCCTGGGCGGGGCGGCGATCGGGGCCACCCCGGCCGACGGGGTGATCGACCCCTACCACCGGGTGTACGGGCACCCCGGGCTGCACGTGGTGGACGGAGCCGCGGTCTCGGCCAACCTGGGCGTCAACCCATCGTTGACCATCACGGCCCAGGCCGAACGCGCCATGTCCCTCTGGCCCAACAAGAACGACCCGGACCCGCGCCCCCCACTCGGCACCCCCTACCGCCGCCTGGACCCGGTCCCACCCCGAGCCCCGGCTGTCCCACCCGAGGCACCGGCCGCCCTGCGTCCCTGACTCACCCCTCGGCGATCTCGCGGGCGGGTTCGCCGCTACGGGGCGTATGTCCTGTTTGGTGAGGCGGTCAGTGCAGGATCTTGGAAGGGAGGGTGCGGGGGCGGCGGGGCGGGGCGGGAGCGGCCGTGACTGTCGGTAGGCTTTGTGCACATGAGCCTGCCTCGCCCCGTCCTTGTGGTGGACTTCGGAGCCCAGTACGCCCAGCTCATCGCCCGCCGGGTCCGCGAGGCGAGGGTCTACTCCGAGATCGTGCCGCACTCGATGCCGGTCGCCGAGATGCTGGCGAAGAACCCGGCCGCGATCATCCTCTCCGGCGGCCCGTCCAGCGTCTACGCGCCGGACGCGCCACAGATCGACGCCGGTATGTTCACCGCCGACGTGCCGGTCTTCGGCATCTGCTACGGCTTCCAGGCGATGGCCCAGGCGCTCGGCGGCACGGTCGCGAAGACGGGCAACCGCGAGTACGGCGGCACACCGCTGCGCCCCCGCCTCCTCGACCCCGGTGTACTGCTCCGCGACCTGCCGGCCGACCTGCCGGTCTGGATGAGTCACGGCGACTGCGTCACCGAGGCGCCCGAGGGCTTCACGGTGACCGCCGAGTCGGCGGGTGCGCCGGTGGCCGCGTTCGAGGATCTGGCCGGTCGCCGGGCCGGGGTGCAGTTCCACCCGGAGGTCGGGCACACCGCGCACGGCCAGGAGATGCTGACCCGCTTCCTGTACGACATCGCCGGCATCGAGCCGACCTGGACGCCCGAGAACATCATCGACGAGCAGGTGGCCCGGATCCGCGCCCAGGTCGGCGACAAAGAGGTCATCTGCGGCCTGTCCGGCGGGGTGGACTCGGCGGTCGCCGCCGCGCTGGTGCACAAGGCGGTCGGTGACCAGCTCACCTGCGTCTTCGTCGACCACGGCCTGCTGCGTGCCGGCGAGGCCGAGCAGGTGGAGAAGGACTACGTGGCGGCCACCGGCATCAAGCTGAAGGTGGTCGACGCGGCGGAGCGGTTCCTCGGCGCGCTGGCCGGGGTGACCGACCCGGAGCAGAAGCGCAAGATCATCGGTCGGGAGTTCATCCGGGTCTTCGAGGCCGCCGCCCGCGAGGTCGCCTCGCACGGCGATGTGGAGTTCCTGGTCCAGGGCACCCTCTACCCGGACGTGGTGGAGTCCGGCGGCGGCACCGGCACCGCCAACATCAAGAGCCACCACAACGTCGGCGGCCTGCCGGAGGACCTGAAGTTCGCGCTGGTCGAGCCGCTGCGCACGCTGTTCAAGGACGAGGTCCGGGCGCTCGGCCTGGAGCTGGGCCTGCCCGAGGCGATGATCTGGCGGCACCCGTTCCCGGGCCCCGGCCTGGCCATCCGGATCATCGGCGCGGTCGACCAGGAGCGGCTCGACCTGCTCCGCCAGGCCGACCTGATCGCCCGGGAGGAGCTGACCGCCGCCGGCCTGGACCGCGGCGTCTGGCAGTTCCCGGTGGTGCTGCTGGCCGACGTGCGCAGTGTCGGCGTGCAGGGTGACGGGCGCAGCTACGGGCATCCCGTGGTGCTGCGCCCGGTCTCCAGCGAGGACGCGATGACCGCCGACTGGTCACGGCTGCCCTACGAGGTGGTGGCCCGGATCTCCACCCGGATCACCAACGAGGTGGCCGAGGTCAACCGCGTGGTGCTGGACGTGACCAGCAAGCCGCCGGGCACCATCGAGTGGGAGTGAGCGCACCTCACGCGGCCGGAGGCGCCTCATCCGCCGGTCGTGTGCTGGGCGGGCTCGCCGACGGGTAGGGCGGCGTCGGGGCGTACCCCGGCCATGGCCCGCCGGGCGCGGGCCCGGCGGTGGGCGGCGGACCGGTCTGCGGCGCGGTGCCCGCCGCGTGCGGCCAGGCCGGCGCGCCGCTGGGCTCCTCGGGCATCAGGAACCACATGATCGGGTACGCGAACAGCGCGAGCCCGCCGGTGAGCAGGCCGGTGACCGCGAAGATCACCCGGACCAGGGTGGGGTCGACGGCGAAGTAGCGGCCGAGACCGCTGGCGACCCCGGCCACCATGCGGTCGGTGGTGGGTCGCCGGAGCTGCTTGTACGGAGCGCGGGGAGCGGTGGTGGGTGTCATGTCTCCACAGTCCGCGCCGCTGTCTCTCCCGGCCTCGGTGACCGCCCGGATCCTTACCCTGACCAGCCCCTGATCGGGGTCAGACAGTCAGGAATCTGACTCTTTTCCGTTCCGGTAACCCTGCCCGGGGAGAATTTGCTCCCGTGACCACCTTGCTGGAGCCGCTCCGCAGGATCGCGGCATACGCAGTTTGTGCTGACTCAGACGGCCGGTTCTTGCTGGTCCGCGCATCGGAGCGCTCCGGCACACCCGGTGTGTGGTCGCTGCCCGGCGGGGCGGTCGACCATGGCGAGGACCCGAACCACACGGTGGTCCGGGAGACCGCCACCGAGACGGGTCTCTCGGTCGCCGTCTCGGGTCTGGCCGACGTGCTCGCCGACATGCGGGCGCTGCCGGAGCGCGGCATCACCATCCACACCGACCGGCTGATCTACCGGGTGGCGGTGCGCGGCGGCACGCTGGCCGACCGGGTGGGCGACCGCCCCACCGACCTGGCTCGCTGGTACACCCTCGACGAGGCGCGCGACCTGCCGCTGCGCTCGTTCAGCGCGCGCGCCCTCGGGCTGCCCGCCTCCTCGGCCGACGTGGTGCCCGACGAGGTGCCCGAGTTCCCCTCGTTCTACGCGGTGCCCGGCCCGGACGGGCTGCACCGGGCGCAGCGCTTCGCCGCGTACGCGGTGTGCACCGACCCGGCCGGCCGGGTGCTGCTCACCCGGGTCTCCGCCGGCTACCCGGGCGCCGGCTGCTGGCACCTGCCCGGCGGCGGCACGGACTACGGCGAGCAGCCCGGCGCGGCGCTGATCCGGGAGCTGGTCGAGGAGACCGGGCAGACCGGCCGCCTGGTCGAGCTGCTCGGGGTGGCCAGCCACCGTGACGCCGCCTCGCTCGGCCCGGAGGGCTACCCGATCGACTGGCACGGCGTACGCGCCTTCTACCGCGTGGTGGTCGACAAGCCCGACCCGTTGACCGTGGCCGACGTGGGCGGCTCCACCTGCGAGGCCCGCTGGTTCGCCCGCGAGGAGCTGGGCGCCCTCCCCACCCACCACCTCACCGAGGTAACCGCCGAAGCAGTCCAAGCCGCCCAACTCACCTAACCCCTCCCACCCCCCACCCCTCCCTCCCTCCCTCCCTCCCCCCAACCCCCTCCCCGCGTTGATCATGAAGTTATTGTCAGGACGCGCCGAGATGGACGGCGATAACTTCATGATCGACGGGGACAACCGGCGGCGGGGAGCGGGATGGAAATGCGGCGGGTGGGGGTTTATGGGGTTTTGTGGGAATTGGGTCGGGTTTTGGTTGTTTGGGACAGGAGCTTGGGGGTTTGGCGGCTGCCGGGGGGTGCGGTGGCGCACGCCGAGCATCCGGAGCACGCCGTGGTCCGCGAGGTCTCCCGGCAGACCGGGCTGACCGTGGCGGTGGACCGGCTGCGGGCGGTGGTTGCCGACGTGACCACCTACCCGGAGGACGACGTCGCGCTGCACACCGACCGGTTGGCGTTCGACTTGAGTGTGCGTGGCGGTGCCCTGCGCGACGCCGTGGACGGCCCGACCGACCAGGCCCGCTGGCTCGCCCCGGCCGAGGTGGCCCGCCTGCCGCTGGCACCGTTCAGCGCCGAGCTGCTCGGCCTGCCGGTCATCCCGCTCCCGACCGGAGCGCACCGGCCCGGTGAGCCGTTCCCGCCGGTGCACCCGGACCGCCGGCTGCGCTTCGGCGCGTACGGGCTGGTCACCGACCCGGCCGGGCGGATCCTGCTCACCCAGATCGCCGACGGTTATCCGGGAGCCGGCATGTGGCACCTGCCCGGTGGCGGCACCGATCACGGCGAGCAGCCGACCACCGGGCTGCTCCGTGAGCTGGTCGAGGAGGGCGGCCAGTTGGGCCGGGTGGTGGAGCTGCTCGGCGTGGACAATCTGCACAACCCCGCCGCGCTCGGCCCGGAGGGGCGCCCGCTGGACTGGCACGGCGTACGGGTGATCTATCGGGTGCTGGTGGACGTACCTACTGACGCGGTGGTCACCGAATCCGCCGGCGGCTCGACGGCGCGGGCCGGCTGGTTCACCCCGTCGCAGGCCGCCGACCTGCTGTTGACCGGGATCGCTGCCTCGGCAATCGGACAGCTGGGCCGATAGCCCTCCGCTCGGTGAGCCGAGATGGTGACCCTCCGGTACAGTCAAAGGCGGGAATGATGGAGGAAACGGGCGATGAAGCCCGGCATGGGAATAAGAGAGCGGTTCGCGCGGTTTAGGCCAGATATAAGTACCGCCGGCAGCTATCGCCAAGTCCTGTTCCCTTATGCGATGGTGTACTCCGCAAAACGGCTGCCGGGCCAAGCAAGGTCCGGCACGAGACAGCCGGACACCCGCCCACGGCGGTCAGCTGATCCGGTGATGGAGGAAACGTGCCGAGAGCCCCATGGCGCCGGCGTCGTACGACTGACAGTCCGCGCCCCGCTGGGCGTCGCTGGGCGGGCCGGTTGCGCCGCAGCAGCACGTTCGCCCGCCAGGTGCTGCTGGTCCGGGTGGGTCGCCGCGACGGCGACCTGCACACCGCCGACGTGGCGCTGCCCGAGCACCGGTACGCCGAGCGGCAGCGCCGCCGCTACGGCCTGGACCGGCTGGACCGGCTCGGCCGGCAGTCGCTCAACCTGGGTCGGGCGGAGATCGAGGCGGTCATGCCGGTCAGCCCGGCGCTGCCGCCGATGGCACACGCCGACGAGGTTTCGCCCGGGTCGATCCCGCTGCTCCCCGGTGAGCGCACGGTCGCCCGCCGGATGAAGTTCGGCCTGGTCAACGCGTGCACCCTGGCCAGCCTCATGCTCGGCATGCTGGCCATCTTCCAGGCCATGCAGGGTGAGGTGCGCATCGCCGCGCTCTGCCTGATCGCCTGCGTCGCCTTCGACGGCCTGGACGGCGCGCTGGCCCGCCGGCTCGGCGTGGCCAGCCCGTTCGGCGCGCAGATGGACTCGCTGGCCGACATGTGCTCGTTCGGCCTCGCCGCACCGGTCGTGGTCTACGCCTCGCTCGCCGGCTCGGTCTCGACGGCTGCGGCGGCGGTCGCCTGCGCACTGGTAGCGGCGTGTGCCGCGATCCGGCTGGCCCGCTTCAACGTCTCGCCCAAGGACGGCCGCTTCTTCTGCGGGGTGCCGACCACCATGGCGGCCGCGGTGCTCGCCGTGACCGTCGCGATCGGCCTTCCGGTGCCCGGCCCCGTGCTGGTCGCCGGGGTGGCACTGCTCGCCTTCGCGATGGTCTCCAGCTTCCCGTACGCCAAGCTCGCCCGGCTGGTGAAGCTGCCGCCGTGGCTCTGGCTGGCCCCGATCATCGGCGCGTTGGTCGACATCCGGCTCACGTTCGCCCTGATTGTGGTGGGCTACCTGGTCAGCGGGCCGGTGCTCTGGCTGCGCCAGCGTCGTACCGCCTGATCCACGCAAGCGAAACGGGGCGCCGCGATCAGCGGCGCCCCGTTCTCTGTTGCGCGGGGTCAGTGCCAGCGGGCGATGACCGTGGAGCCGCCGACGACCTTGTCGCCCGGCCCGACCAGCGGCTCGGCAGCCTCGGCCGGCAGGTAGACGTCGGTCCGTGAGCCGAACCGGATCAGCCCGAAGCGCTCGCCCTTCGCCAGCAGCGCGCCGATCGGCGCGCGCTGCACGATCCGCCGGGCGATCAGCCCGGTCCGCTGCGCGACCACCACCGGGCCGCGGGAGGTGTCCAGCACGGTGTACGCGGCCACGTTGTGCTCGGCGTCCGGCTTCATGGCGTTGACGAAGCCGCCATCTGCGACGAAGTAGTCCACCACCTTGCCGGCGACCGGGGCTCGGTTGACGTGCACGTCCAGCACCGACAGGAAGACCGCGATCCGCAGCCACTCGCCGTCGCCGAAACGCTCGTCGTGCAGGCGCTGCACCGACAGGACCTGCCCGTCCGCGCTGGCGACCACGGCGTTCGGGTCCTCCGGCACGTCCCGCTCCGGGTCCCGGAAGAACGCGGCGACCGGTCCGGCGGCCAGCGCCGGCAGCAGCCAGAGCTTCGACGAGGGACGCGCCACCCGGGCCAGCGCGGCCAGGCCCAGCGTGATGCCCGCTGCGGCCACCCCGTTGGAGTCGATGTGCATGCCCCGGGTCAGCGGCACGCTCGACGGCCGGTACGCGGGCGCCAGCCGGTCGGCCGCGGCCGGGCTGGCCGGAGTGAACCGCAGCCGGTAGACCCGTACCGGCGGCGAGTTGCGCAGCACCAGGTCGGCGCCGACGCCGTACAGGGCGTCCTGCCGGGCCAACTCGGCGGCGGCACCGGTGGTCCGGCCGGGCGTGGCGGTGGTGGCCACGCTCAGCACCGCGCCGTCGGCCAGGTACTTGGCCATGTCCTCGATGCCGCTGCGGGTCTCCTCGGCGGTGCCGGTGAACGCCTCGCCAGCGATGACCACCCCGGCGGCCTCAGCCTCGGCCAGCGAGTCGACCACGCGCACCCGGTCGGCGACCCACCGACCCTGGGCGGTGACGTGCTCGCGGAGCGCGGTGGCGCTGGACGACTCGGCGGCCACCACGGTGAGCCGGTCGCCGGGGAGCAGCGCCTCGATCGCCGCGGCCAGCACCGCGGACTGCGGGCTCGCGCCGACCAGCAGGGCGGCCTTGGGATCGTTGATCCGGGCCAGCTCGGTGACGAGGGTACGGGCGGCTCGCTCGCCGATGCGGACCGGACCGGACCGACCGGTGGAACGCACGGCGGGGGACTGGGTCATGTCGGACGGGCTCCTGACGGGGGTAGAGACGGGAATCGCGGCGGGACCGCCATGGCGGGACGGGCCGGCCGGCGGAGGCGAAATCTCCACCGGCCAGCATATGCGCCTGCCCGCGCCTGCCGCACCGCCCCAGCGGTCGAGAAGACCGCGCCGGCAGGCGCAGGGTCAGGACTCCCGCCGCTGCCCCTCCCGCTCGTCCGCCGGGTGGTCGTCGACGCGCTCGACCGGATGGTCGACCAGGGTCGGCTCGTCGGCCTCCACGGCGGCCGGTCGGGCGAGGCTCCCGGTGGTCGGCTCGTCATTCCCGTCGGCGGGCTGACCGGAGATCGGCGCGGTCTCCGGCTCCGACGGCGAGTGGGCCAGCCAGGCCGGGTGGATCACGTCTGCGGTCGGAGCCTCCGGTACCCGTACCTCCGTGATTGCCTCCGATGCCGGTCCCGGCCCGGGAGCGTCCCAGGTGGAGTGTTCGGCGTCCCAGGCCGCCAGACCCGCGCCAGACGTCGGTGCGGCCCCGGAGACCGGTGCGGTCGCCCCGGAAAGCGGTGCGGCGGCGCCGGAGACGGGTGCGGTCGCCCCGGAGACCGGCGCGATGGGCTCGGTGGAGATGGCCTGGGCGGTCGGCTCGGGCCGGGCCGGGCGGCCGGAGCGCAGCGCGCCGACCAGCCCGAAGACCCCGATCAGGATGAGCGCGCCGGCCAGGAACCAGCCGACCGGCGGCAGCGCGAGCCCGAGAAGTTGGGCGAGCAGCCACCAGGCCGACAGCGCCAGGAACACCAGCCCGAAGGCGAACGACACCAGGTCCGTACGGTGGGCCTTCACCGGGTCACCTCCAGGTTGCCGGCATTGACATGGATGTACAGGCGCAGCTTCCCGCCCCCGGGCCCGTCCGCGCCGAGGTCGGTGGTCTCCCGCAGGCTGCCGTCAAACCCGCCGGATCGGTTGCCGAAGACGGTGGCGTCGCCCGCGTTGACGTCGGCCACCGTGGTGACGTCCACGTTCGGCGGAACGACCACGGTCCCCTTGCCGAAGTTGATCGCTACGGTCACCTGGCTCTCCCGGTTGGAGAAGTCGATCGAGCGGAGGTCGAGCACGGCGTCGCCGAAGCTGTTCTCGTACCGGTTGGCGAGGTCGCGGTAGTCGGTGGGCGCCCAGGTGACCGCGCCGTCGACGCCCCGGATCCGGTCGTACGACTCGGCGATCGTGGCCGTTCCCAGCGCGGCGGCGGTCACCAGGCCGAGCGCGATCAGCCAGCGGGCCCGGCCGAACCAGGTGCCGACCAGCAGACCCAGCGCGATCGTGGCCAACGCGGCCGCGAAGTACGCCGACGCTCCGACGTCGAAGACGTTCAGCAGGTCGAGCAGGGCGACCACGCCGAGGACCAGGAAGATCAGCGAGAAGGTCACCGCGCCGAGCGGTGAACGCTCCCGGGGTCGCTTCGGCGGCTTCGGTGGCTTTGGCGGCTTTGGCGGGGGGTACGCGGCCGGAGCCGGCGAGGCGTACGGGCCGTGTGGCGCGAACGGGGGGCGGTATCCGGCCGGTGGCGGCGGCGTGACCGGGTAGTCGGCCGGGACACCGATAGCAGGAGCACCGGTCACCGGTGCCGACGGCCAGTCGGCGCTGGGCATGCCGGTGCTGGGCAGGTCAGTGCTCGGCCAGCCCGGGGCGGCGGGGGCGGGCGCGGGCCAGCCGGCCTGCGGACCAGCCATGCCGGCTGGTTGCCCGGACACCGGACCGACCCCGAAGACCGGACCCGCTCCGGACACCGGCTGCGCGCTGGCGAACTGCTGCGGAGCGGCGGCCGACTGTGCGCCGACGACCGGGGCGGGCGCGGTCGGCGACCCACCCGTGGTGGCGTACGCCGGATCGCCGCCAGCCAGCGGCGCGGTCGGCAGCGGGCCGGAGGGCGGCACGGTGCCGTACGTCGGCGCCGGCCAGGCGACTGGCGGGACCGGCCCGGGTGGCGTACCGATCGGCCCGGACGGCACCGGCCCGCCCGGCGTACCGGGCTGTGGCCCTCGGCTGTCCCGGTTGAGCAGCAGCGCGCCGCCGATCAGGATCGCCGCGCCGAGCAGCACCGCGCGGAAGGCGTCGGTGACGATGTAGCCGAAGCTGGCCGCCACCAGGATGCCCAGGATGATCACGGTCACCGGCGACATGCTGGACCGGCCACGCCCGAGCATGGACTCCACCGGGGACGCGGTGTCGCCCTCGTTCGGGATGATCAGCCAGGCGGCGACGTACACCAGGATGCCGATGCCGCCGAAGAACCCGAGCACCGCGAGCAGCACCCGCCAGAGCACCGGGTCGGTGTTGGTGGCTCGTCCGATCGCCGCGCAGACCCCGGCCAGGTACCGCCCGTCGCGCGGCCGGACCAGCCCGTACCGCGAGGTGAAGCCGGCGCCGCCCAGCGGCGGTGGCGGCGCGGCCGGACCGGGACCACCCGGCCCGGGTGGCGTACCCCCGGCCCCGCTCGCCCCGTAGCCGGTGCCGGCCGCGAAGCCGGCACCAGGTCCGTAGCCCGCGCCGGCCGGGTCGCCCGGTGCGTGCTCGGCGGCCGGGCCGGTGCCGAACCCGGTGGCGGCGCCGGTGGGCGGGCCGAACGTGCTGGGCTCGGTCCAGCCGGCGGGTGTCGCGGCTGGTGCGGGCGGCGATGCACCACCCGGCTGTGCCGACCCGGGACGGGGCGGCGGGGCAGCTTCCTCGGTCATGCCTCGATCCTGCTGCCAGGTCCGCCCGAACGACCTCAGGACCCGACCCTGACCCCACCCTGAGATCCTGGCAGCCGGAATGTCGGGGGCGTCCCCGTGGTCGCGGGACACCGCAGCGTGTGACGATCGGATCCACCGAACCCGACCAGCCCGAAACCGTGACCAGGGGAGCCTCCGATCAGCATCGTGACCCCGCCTCCGCGCCTGTACCGCGCCCCCGAGCACCGGATGGCCGCGGGCGTCGCCGCCGGCATCGCCGACCACCTCGGCATCTCGGTGCTGCGCGTGCGGGTCGCGTTCATGGTGCTGCTCGGGCTGAGCGGGCTCGGCCTGCTGCTCTATGCGGCCTTCTGGGCGGTGGTGCCGCTGCGGCCCGGTGACACCGCAGTGCCGCCCCGCCGGGACGTGGCCCAGCTCCTGCCGTTCGTGGGGATCGGGCTCGGGGTCCTGCTGATCCAGGTGATGGTCTTCGACTCGGTCGGCGCGGCGGGCACCGCCGGCTGGCTGGTGGCCATCATCGCGGTCGGTGCCGGTGTCATCTGGCACCAGTCCGCGCCCGAGCGGCGGCGGCGGTGGGGCGACACGCCGGTGCCCTGGCTCGGCGCCGTCGTCGAGGAGAGCGACCGGCGAGCCTTCGTGCTCCGGTTCATCGGCGGCGGGGTGCTGGTCGCGGTCGGCATCATCGGCGTCGCGGCGGTCTACTCGCCGGCGCAGAACTTCGACGCGGTGATCAACGGCGTGATCTTCGCGCTGGTGGGGCTGGCCGGGGTCGGCGTGGTCGCCGCGCCGGTGCTCTGGCGGACGTACAACCAGCTCCGTTCGGAGCGCGAGGGGCGCATCCGCGAGCAGGAGCGGGCCGAACTGGCCGCGATGGTGCACGACCAGGTGCTGCACACGTTGGCCCTGATCCAGCGCAACGCCAGCGACGTCAAGACGGTCCAGCGGCTGGCCCGCGGGCAGGAGCGTTCGCTGCGCAACTGGCTCTACAAGCCCACCGCGTCGCCCAACGAGCGCTTCGCCGCGGCCCTCGAGCAGGCCGCGGCCGAGGTCGAGGACACCTTCGCGATCACGGTGGAGGCGGTGGTGGTCGGTGACCGGGAGACCGATGAGCGGGTCGGCGCGCTGGTCGCCGCCGCGCGGGAGGCGCTGGTGAACGCGGCCCGGCACGCCGGGGTGCAGACCGTGTCGCTCTACGCCGAGGTGGAGCCGGATCAGATCAGCGTCTTCGTCCGAGACCGGGGAAAGGGCTTCGACCCGGATACCGTGGAGGACCACCGGCACGGCGTACGCGGCTCGATCATCGGGCGGATGAAGCGGCACGACGGACGGGCCGAGATCCGGTCCGGACCGGGGGACGGGACCGAGGTCCGGTTGATCCTGCCGATCTCCCGGGACTCGTCCGCAGCGGAGAGGAACAGATGACCATGGCCGAGCAGTCGATGGAGCACCTCGACCCGGCGGACGCCCGCCCCGAGCGGCTGCGGGTGTTCCTGGTGGACGACCATGCCATGTTCCGGGCCGGGGTACGCGCCGAGCTGGGCGCCCACGTCGAGGTGGTGGGCGAGGCGAGCACGGTGGCCGAGGCGGTCACCCGGATCGCGGCCACCGGGCCGGACGTGGTGCTGCTCGACGTGCACATGCCCGACGGCGGCGGTCGTGCGGTGCTGGAGGCGATGCGGCGCAGCCACCCGCAGGTCAAGTTCCTGGCACTGAGCGTCTCCGACGCGGCGGAGGACGTGATCGGGCTGATCCGTGCCGGTGCCCGGGGGTACGTCACCAAGACCATCTCCCCGGACGAGTTGGCCGCGGCGATCCGCCGGGTCGCCGACGGTGACGCGGTTTTCAGTCCTCGGCTGGCCGGGTTCGTGCTGGACGCCTTCGCGGCCCGGCCGGACGCGCCGGTGGCCGATCCGGAGCTGGACCAGCTCACCAACCGGGAGCGGGAGGTGCTGCGGCTGCTCGCCCGGGGGTACGCGTACAAGGAGATCGCGAAGGAGCTGTTCATCTCCATCAAGACGGTGGAGACGCACGTGTCGAACGTGCTGCGCAAGCTTCAGATGTCCAACCGGTACGAGCTCTCCCGATGGGCGGCGGACCGCCGACTCGTGTGACCTATTCCTCCTCCCCGACAATTGGGTCACATGCGACGGATGCCGCCGCTCGGGGCTGACAAATGATCAACCGTCGTCACATAATGCCTCGGTCCCGTCTCCGCGTGCGGGTGCTGCGCATCCCGTGGAGGCAGTGACTCACGCGTGCCCGCGTTTGCGGGTCACCCCTGGGGAGAGGTGCACGAATCTTGATGTTCGGACAACGAGGACGACGCTGGGCGCGGATCGCGCTGGCGACCGTCGCCGGTGGCACGCTGGCGCTCGGCATCGCCGGCCCGGCCGCCGCGGCCCCGGCCACCGGTGTGGCCAAGGCGGTCGACGGCACCAAGGTGATCCTGAAGCTCGATGGCACGGCCCGCGAAACGTCCGCGCTCGCGCTGCAGATCGACGGCAAGCTGGTGCCGGCGTTCTGCATTGACTACCACACCAGCGTGAAGCTGGACGGGAAGTACGAGGAGGGCACCTGGGACAAGTCCCAGGTGAAGAACCTCGGCAAGGTGCAGTGGGTGCTCACCCACGGCTACCCGAACGCCGACTCCACCGCGCTGCTCGCGGCTGCCGGCGCCACCGCTCCGGCCAAGATCGAGAAGAAGCGGCTGGACACGCTGCTCTACTTCGGCACGCAGACCGCCGTCTGGCACTTCAGCGACGGGATCAAGCTGGGCGACTGGGAGAAGGGCCTGCTCGCGCAGCAGCAGTACGACGTGATCAAGAAGGTCCGTGACTACCTGGTCAAGAACGCCACCGACCAGCCGGAGCCGCGGGCCGAGCTGTCCGTCGACCCGGCCAGCGCCACCGCGACGGTCGGCGGCAAGGCCGGCCCGTTCACGGTCAAGGGTCCGGCCGGTGACATCACCGTCGCGGCCACCGGCGGCGCGGCCGTCGACGCCGAGGGCAAGCCGGTCACCAAGACCACCAACGGTGGGCAGTTCTGGCTGACCGCCGAGGGTGCCGGCACGGTCAACGTGACGCTGACCGCGCAGGACTCGGTCTCCTTCGGCCGGGTGTTCCTGTTCACCGGCACCAAGAAGGCGCAGAAGCTGATCCTCGGCGGCAGCACCGGTGCCACCGTCACCGCCAAGGCCGAGGCCGGGTTCACCGCCGCCCCGACGCCGTCCGCGACCCCCTCGATGCCGGCCCCGACCCCGAGCGCGACGCCGTCGACTCCGTCGGCCACCCCGTCGGACTCGTCGCCGGCCAGCCCGGCCCCGTCCACCTCGCCGGCGAGCAACGGCGGCGGCCTGCCGCTGACCGGTTCGCCGATCGCGACGGCGGCGACCGCTGGCGTACTGCTGCTCGCCGCGGGTGCGGTGACGGTCCTGATGGTCCGTCGCCGGAAGGTGCGCTTCACCGCCTGATCCGCTTCGTTTTCACCATCGGCCCCGGCCCCGCCCCACGCGGTGCCGGGGTCGATGCCGTCTGGCCCCCAGGCCGGCGTGTCAGACCGTCGGGCCACCCATGGCTTTAGCCAACGACTCGCTGTTCCGCCATGCGCAAACGGGGCATTTCGGCTCGCGCGGTGTCGTCGAAATGGCGCGCGTCACCCGGGTGATGATCAGAGAGCCGACCTCGATGCCCTCATCCACCCAGCCGGTGATGGTGGCCGCGCAGCCGAGGTCGACATCGTCCGGATGGGCAAAGACGGCGAGCCCTCGACGGACGTCGGGAAGCACGGGAGCGGACTGGGGAAAGCTCACAGAACCCGACCCAACGCGGACCGCCGTGGTCCGGCTGGGCCACGTCTTCCCTGCTCAGAGCCACCCCACCCGACCGCTTTATGATCATTTTTCAAGTATCGGCAACGTGGCGGGCAACTAACGTCTTGATAACGGCACCTTCACGGAAGCGGCCAGTGAGTGTCACAGTGGCAACACCTCACCCCTCGGTGTGTGGCACTCCGTACGGCCCACGACCACGCCCTCCGCTATTTCGCGGCGGTCCGTGGCTGTGTCGCCTGCGTAGGGTTGCGCTTCGCCGGGTGGGGAGCCCGGCGGATCGGAACATCAGGGGTGTCTCCAACTTCCCTGTGGTCCCGGCGACCCGCGCCCCGGGGTGGTCGGGCGGTGTCACCCCCAGACGTGCGTGAAACCCACGACGGAACCAGGTCTTAGAAAGAGGAGGCCCCTCGGAATGAGAGTCTCGAAGCGGGCGACGAGCGCAATCGCGCTCAGCGCGGCTGCCGTGCTTGTCGCGAGCGGTTGCTCGAGCGGTGATGGTGACGGCGACGCCGCCACCAGCACGGACGGCTCGATCGTCATCCACGGCGTCCAGCCGGAGAACCCGCTGGTCCCGTCGAACACCACGGAGACCGGCGGCGGCAAGGTCATCGACTGGCTGTGGACCGGCCTGGTCGAGTACCCGAACGACGGTGGGGCCCCGCGCAACGCGCTGGCGGAGTCCATCGACACCAAGGACTCCAAGGTCTTCACGATCAAGATCAAGAAGGGTACCAAGTTCCACGACGGTACCGAGGTGAAGGCGAAGAACTTCGTCGACGCCTGGAACTGGGCCGCCTACTCGCCGAACGGCGCGCAGAACGGCACCTTCTTCTCGGACATCGCTGGCTTCGACCAGACCTACACCTCGGACCCGGACGGCGAGGGCCCGCAGAAGGCCCCGGCGCCGACGGCCGAGAAGATGTCCGGTCTGAAGGTCGTCGACGACCAGACCTTCGAGGTCACCCTCGCCGCGCCGACCGCGGTCTTCCCGACCAAGCTCGGCTACAGCGCGTTCATGCCGCTGCCGGACGTGTTCTTCACCCAGAAGCCCGAAGAGTTCGGCAAGAAGCCGGTCGGCAACGGCCCGGTGAAGTTCGTGTCGTGGGAGGACAACGTCCTCATCAAGCTGACGCGCTTCGACGACTACAGCCTGCGCGACAAGATGAAGCTCAAGGACGTCGACGTCAAGCTGTACCAGGACGAGTCGGCTGCCTACGCCGATCTGCTGGGCAACAACCTCGACTTCATGGAGGTTGTCCCCACCTCGGCGCTCGCCGGTGACAAGTGGAAGACCGACCTCGGCGAGCGGGGCCTGTCGACCGTGACGCCGTCGACCGCGCTGATCGCGTTCCCGACCTACGACAAGCGCTTCCAGAACCCGAAGCTGCGTCGTGCCGTGTCGCTGTCGATCAACCGGCAGGAGATCTCGGACAAGATCTTCTTCGGTACCCGCAAGCCGGCCGACAGCTGGGCGAACCCGCTGACCCCGGGCGCCAAGCCGGGCAACTGCACCGCCTGCAAGTTCGACGCCGCTGCGGCCAAGCAGCTGCTGGCCGAGGCCGGTGGCTTCACCGGTGAGATGGTCTTCTACTACAACGCCGACTCCAGCCACAAGGACTGGATGGACGCCGTTGCGCAGCAGGTCAAGACCAACCTCGGCATCGAGGCTCGCGCCGAGGGCGTGCCGACCTTCGCGGTCTTCCGCCAGAACATCAACGCCCACAAGATGACCGGCCCGTACCGTGCCGCCTGGCAGCAGGACTACCCGGACGTGGAGAACTGGGTCAACCCGCTCTACGTGACTGGTGGCTCCTCGAACGACGGTCTGTACAGCAACAAGGAGGTCGACGCCCTGGCGAAGCAGGCCAGCGCCGCTCCGAGCCTGGAGGCCTCGCACGAGGCGTTCTCCAAGGCGGTTGAGCTTGTCGACCAGGACGTCCCGAGCATCCCGATCTACTTCTACGGCCAGCAGTCCGGCCACTCGGAGAAGATCAAGAAGCTCGAGCTGAACAACGTCGGCGAACTCGACATCACCTCGGTCGAGCTCTGATCCGAACGGTCTGACCCCGGGTCGGGCTCGCCACATCCGGTGAGCCCGACCCGGGGCCGTTCCGCGAGTGGGTGTTACAACACTCCACTCGCCACGTTGTCACCACCGTGTCGGCCGTCCGACGCGCCCCCTGTCTGGAGGACCACCCCATGGGCCGTTATCTGTTGAGACGGCTGCTCCAACTCGTGCCGGTCTTCATCGGCACGACGTTCCTGATCTACGCCCTCGTCTGGGCCGTCCCGGGCGATCCGTTCGCCGGCAAGTGCGGTGAGCGCCGCTGCCCGGACCAGTACATCGCGTTCATGACCGAGAAGTACCACCTGGACCAGAACGTCTTCGTGCAGTACGCCAACTACATGAAGAACCTTCTCCAGGGCGACTTCGGTCAGACGTTCTCGCAGCGCGAGATCAGCGACATCATCATGACCTCGTACCCGAACACCCTGAAGCTGGCTCTGGTGGCGCTCACCATCGAGGCCGTGATCGGCCTCGGCGCCGGCGTGCTGACCGGTCTGCGCCGCAACGGCTTCCTGGACAACCTGGTCCTGGTCTCCACCCTCTTCCTCATCGCGTTGCCGGTCTTCGTCGTCGGCTTCGTGCTCCAGTGGCTGCTGGGCGTGCAGTGGGGCATCATCACGCCGACCGTCTCGTCCGAGATGCGGATCTCCGAGCTGATCGTGCCGGGCTTCGTGCTCGGTAGCGCGTCAGTGGCGTATATCGCCCGGGTGGCGCGAACGAGCATCGCGGAGAACCGCCGCGCCGACTACGTGCGTACCGCCATCGCCAAGGGCCTGCCGATGCGCCGGGTGGTGGGCGTGCACCTGCTGCGCAACTCGCTCATCCCGGTGGTCACCCTGCTCGGCACCGACCTCGGTGCCCTGATGGGCGGTGCGATCGTCACCGAGGGCATCTTCGGCATCAACGGAATCGGCCGCCAGGTCTTCCGCGCGATCGTCACCAAGGAAAGCGCTACCGTGGTAGGGATCGTCGTCGTCCTGGTGCTGGTCTATCTCGTGATGAACCTGGTGGTTGACCTGCTCTACGCCGCCCTGGACCCAAGGATCCGCTATGAGTGACCCGAGTACCGCATCGATCGTCAGCACCCCTCCCGCCCAGGCCGACGTCGTCGCCCCCACCGGGACGGGCCTGCCGCAGAGCAACGAGAAGCCGCGTGGCCTGCTCGGTGACGCCTGGCGGGATCTGCGGCGCAAGCCGCTGTTCTGGATCTCGGCCACGCTGATCGTGATCTTCCTCCTGATGGCGGCCTTCCCGCAGCTGTTCGCCCCGGGCGACGCGGTCAACGGCACGCTGTCCCGGAGCCTCAACAAGCCGTCCGCCGACGGCTGGTTCGGTTACGACGTGCAGGGCCGGGACGTCTACGCCCGGGTCATCTACGGTGCGCGCGCCTCCATCGTGGTCGCCGTGCTCTCCGTGATCGGCACCCTGCTGGTCGGCGGCGCCATGGGCATCATCTCCGGCTACCGCGGTGGCTGGGTCGACGGTCTGCTCAGCCGGATCGCCGATGTCTTCTTCGGCCTGCCCTTCGTGCTCGGCGCGATCGTCATCCTGACCACGTTCAACGGCTCGGGCTCCGGCAACAGCAAGGCCCAGATCATGGGCCTGGTGATCGCCTCCCTGATCGTGCTGAGCTGGCCGGTCGTGATGCGGCTGATGCGCTCCTCGGTGCTCGCCACCAAGGAGGCCGACTACATCGTCGCGGCCCGCGCGCTGGGTGCCGGCACCGGCCGGATCATCCTCAAGCACCTGCTGCCGAACTGCCTGGCCCCGCTGCTGGTCTACGGCACGATCATGGTCGGTTCGTTCATCGGTGCCGAAGCCACCCTGTCGTTCCTGGGCGTCGGCCTGAAGTCACCGGTGGTGTCCTGGGGCATCATGATCAGCGACGGGCAGCAGTTCATCCGGGTCGCGCCGGGGCTGGTGTTCTTCCCCGCCGCGTTCCTCGTCACCGCTGTGCTGAGCTTCGTGATGCTCGGTGAGGCGGTCCGCGAGGCCCTCGATCCGAAACTCCGCTAGGGGAGATCCAGTTGTCCGACATTCTCGTGTCCGAGCAGTCCGCGCCGGGAACCGGCGGGTCCGGACGTCCCTCTGGCCGGCTGCTCGAGGTCGACGACCTGCGGGTGGAGTTCCGTACCCGGGACGGCGTCGCCAAGGTCATCAACGGGGTCACGTACCACGTCGACGCGGGGGAGACCCTCGCCGTGCTCGGCGAGTCCGGCTCCGGTAAGAGCGTCACGGCGCAGACCATCATGGGCATCCTCGACACCCCGCCCGGGTTCGTCACCGGCGGGCAGGTCCGCTTCCACGGCAAGGACATGCTCCGCATGTCCGAAGAAGAGCGGCGCCGCATTCGCGGTGAGGGCATCGCGATGATCTTCCAGGACGCGCTCTCCGCGCTGAACCCGGTCTTCACCGTCGGGTTCCAGATCGCCGAGCAGTTCCGGGTCCGGCGGGGCATGGGTCGCGCGGAGGCCAAGAAGCGCGCGATCGAGATGCTCGACCAGGTCAAGATCCCGAACGCCAAGGGCCGGTTCAACAACTATCCGCACCAGTTCTCCGGCGGTATGCGGCAGCGCGCGATGATCGCGATGTCGCTGGCGCTCGACCCGGAGGTGCTGATCGCGGACGAGCCGACCACCGCGCTCGACGTGACCGTGCAGGCCCAGATCATGGACCTGCTCGCCGAGCTCCAGCGTGAGCGGCAGATGGGCATGATCCTGATCACCCACGACCTCGGCGTGGTCGCCGACGTCGCGGACCGGATCGCGGTCATGTACGCGGGCCGGATCGTCGAGGAAGCCGACGTGTACGACCTGTACGCCAAGCCGGCGCACCCGTACACGATGGGCCTCATCGACTCCATCCCGCGGATGGACGAGAAGGGGCAGCAGCTCCGGACGATCAAGGGCCTTCCGCCGAACCTGATGAACATCCCGCCGGGCTGCCCGTTCAACCCGCGCTGCCCCATGGCTCAGCCGGTGTGCCGGGAGAAGGTCCCGCCGCTGCTGCAGGTGGGTCACGCCCGGGCCAGCGCCTGCCACTTCGCCGAGGAGCTGGTGAACCGTGTCTGAGAACATCATCGAGGTCCATGACCTGGTCAAGCACTACCCCGTCACCCAGGGTGTGGTGTTCAAGAAGACCGTCGGTCAGGTCAAGGCGGTCGACGGGGTCTCGTTCGGTCTGCGTGCCGGTGAGACGCTCGGTGTGGTCGGTGAGTCCGGCTGCGGCAAGTCGACCCTCGCCCGGGTACTGATGAACCTGGAGAAGCCGACCGCCGGCAGCGTGGTCTACAAGGGCCAGGACATCTCCAAGCTCTCCGGTGGTGCGCTGCGGCGGCTTCGTCGGCAGATCCAGCTGGTGATGCAGGACCCGTACACCTCGCTGAACCCCCGGATGACGGTCGGTGACCTGATCGGTGAGCCGTTCGAGATCCACCCGGAGGTGGCGCCGAAGGGCAGCCGTCGGGGCAAGGTCAAGGAGCTGCTCGACCTGGTCGGGCTCAACCCGGAGCACATCAACCGGTACCCGCACCAGTTCTCCGGCGGTCAGCGCCAGCGCATCGGCATCGCCCGGGCGCTCGCCCTGCGGCCCGAGGTGATCGTCTGCGACGAGCCGGTGTCGGCGCTGGACGTGTCCATCCAGGCCCAGGTGATGAACCTGCTGGAGCAGCTGCAGTCCGAGTTCGGGCTCTCGTACATCTTCATCGCGCACGACCTGTCGGTGGTCCGCCACCTCTCGGACCGGGTCGCGGTGATGTACCTCGGCAAGGTCGTCGAGATCGGCACCGAGGACGAGATCTACGAGCGGCCGACCCACCCGTACACCCAGGCGCTGCTCTCCGCGGTGCCGGTGCCGGACCCGACTCAGCGGAACAACAAGACGATCATCCGGCTCACGGGTGACGTGCCGTCGCCGATCAGCCCGCCCTCGGGCTGCCGGTTCCGGACCCGTTGCTGGAAGGCGCAGGACGTCTGCGCCGAGCAGGTCCCGCTGCTGGAGATCCGGCAGACCTCGGACCACCCGAGCGCCTGCCACTTCGCAGAGCGGCGCGAGATCGTCGCCACTCACGAGGCGTGAGTCACCGGAACCGCCTGCCGACGTCACCACGACGACGGCAGGCGGTTTCGTTTGTCCGTGGCCCTGATCGGGCCGCTCCCGCGCTGGCGGGCCGGCGGGGGTGTCGGGCCGGTCCGGCGCCCGGTGGGCCGCCGGAGCGGCTCACAGCGGCCCGCGGCCCGCGCGGAGCAGCAGCAGCGCCAGTTGGGTGCCGTCGGCGCCGAGTGCGATCCGGAAGCGCTCCAGGATCTCCCGTTCCCGGGAGAGCACCAGGCGGGTGCCGCCGGAGGCCATCCGGGTCGCGCCGACCTCCTGGGACAGCGTGGCCCGCTCGTGCCACAGCGCGATCAACGCGTGGTCGATCTCGTCGATCCGTTCCCTGATCTGCACGATCCGCGCGGCGGCGGCCGGCTCCGCGGTGCCGGTCCGTGCCTCGGCCGGCCCGCCGCCCTCGGCGACCCCGGCGTCCTCGGCCGGCGGCGTCGTCGCCGCCACCGGCTCGCTCCCGTTCACCGGGGGCTGCTCCGCCCCCGGTCGGGCCGGGCCGCCGTTCTGCTCCGCCACGTCTGTCATCATCGGGTACCCCTCGCACTGTGGTGCCCGGTGCCCGGATCCCGGGACGAAAAAGCCCCGGACTCCAGGAGCCCGGGGCTTTTCGCAGGTCTGATCGATCAGGCGCGACCTACGGCTGCCGGACTCCCGGTGCCGTAGTAAAAGTAGTAGCGCTGAGCGAACACGCCGTCGAGTATGCCCAGCCGCCCGCCCGTGCGCAAGCGGTTCGATCGGACGGCACGGTGCGGCGACGGGGGAGACGGCGCGAGCCACGACACCGCGCGGTCGGGAAGTGTCTGCCCGGCGGCATAGACTTGCTGGGCGATGCATCCTCTCTTCGACATCCCCGCGTCCCCGCCTGCGCCGGAGTCCGCGCCGGCTCGCCCGGACCGGCCCCGGCCGTCCGCCGTACGCCTCGATCCGCAGCAGCTGCTCGCCGGGCTGAACGGGCCGCAGCGCGACGCGGTCACTCATGCCGGCTCGCCGCTGTTGATCGTGGCGGGCGCCGGTTCCGGCAAGACCCGGGTGCTCACCCACCGGATCGCCTACCTGCTCGCCGCGCGGGACGTGCACCCCGGGGAGATCATCGCGATCACCTTCACCAACAAGGCCGCTGGCGAGATGAAGGAGCGGGTGGCCGCGCTGGTCGGCCCGCGGGCCCGGCTGATGTGGGTGTCGACGTTCCACTCCGCGTGTGTCCGGATCCTGCGCGCCGAGCACGAGCACGCCGGCCTCAAGTCCACGTTCTCGATCTACGACGCGGACGACTCCCGCCGGCTGATGCAGTTGGTCGCCCGCGAGCTGGACCTGGACCCGAAGCGCTACCCGGCGCGTGGGCTGGCCGCCCAGGTCTCCAACCTGAAGAACGAGCTGGTCGACCCGGAGCAGTTCGCGGCGGGGGCCAAGGGGCCCAACGAGCGGGCGCTGGCCGAGGCGTACACGCTCTACCAGCGGCGGCTGCGCGAGGCGCACGCACTGGACTTCGACGACCTGATCATGACCACCGTGCACCTGCTCCAGTCCCACCCGCACGTCGCGGAGAGCTACCGCCGCCGGTTCCGGCACGTCCTGGTCGACGAGTACCAGGACACCAACCACGCGCAGTACACGCTGATCAAGGAGCTGGTCTCCGGCACCGAGGGGCTGGACCCGGCCGAGCTGTGCGTGGTCGGCGACGCCGACCAGTCGATCTACGCGTTCCGGGGCGCGACGATCCGCAACATCCTGGAGTTCGAGCGGGACTTCAGCAACGCGCGGACGATCCTGCTGGAGCAGAACTACCGCTCGACCCAGACCATCCTCAACGCGGCCAACGCGGTGATCGACCGGAACACCTCCCGCAAGCCGAAGCGGCTGTGGAGCGAGGCCGGCGCCGGCGAGCGGATCGTCGGCTACGTGGCCGACACCGAGCACGCCGAGGCGGACTGGGCGGCCCGGGAGATCGACCGGCTGGTCGACGCCGACGAGACCCGTCCCGGTGACGTCGCCGTCTTCTACCGCACCAACGCCCAGTCCCGGGTCTTCGAGGAGGTGTTCATCCGGGTCGGCCTGCCCTACAAGGTGGTCGGCGGGGTGCGCTTCTACGAGCGCAAGGAGGTCCGCGACGCGCTCGCGTACCTGCGGTCGGTGGTCAACGACGACGACACGGTGAGCCTGCGGCGGGTGCTGAACACCCCGCGCCGGGGGATCGGCGACCGTGCGGAGGCGTGCGTCGAGGCGCTCTCCAGCCGCGACCGGATCTCCTTCGGCGCCGCGCTGCGCCGGGCCCGGGAGGCGCCGGGCATCTCCAGCCGGGCGGCCAACGGCATTGCCGACTTCGTGACGCTGCTCGACGACGCCCGCACGCTGGCCGAGACCGGCACCCCGGAGGAGGTGCTGGAGGCTCTGCTGACCCGCTCGGGTTACCTCACCGAGTTGGAGGAGAGCCTCGACCCGCAGGACGCCGGCCGGGTGGACAACCTCCAGGAGCTGGTCAGCGTCGCCCGGGAGTACACCGAGCGGATCGAGGCGCTGGGCGAGGAGGGGGAGCGGGCCACTCTGGCGGGCTTCCTGGAGCAGGTCGCGCTGGTCGCCGACGCCGACCAGATTCCCTCCGACGACCCCGACCATCAGGGCGTGGTCACCCTGATGACGCTGCACACCGCCAAGGGCTTGGAGTTCCCGGTGGTCTTCCTGACCGGGCTGGAGGACGGCGTCTTCCCGCACCTGCGCTCGTTGGGCGACACCCGCGAGCTGGAGGAGGAGCGTCGGCTGGCGTACGTGGGCATCACCCGGGCACGGCAGCGGCTCTACCTCTCCCGGGCGGTGACCCGCTCGGCCTGGGGGCAGCCGGCCTACAACCCGCCGTCCCGGTTCCTGGAGGAGCTTCCACCGGAGCTGGTGCACTGGGAGCGCACCGAGGGTTCGTACACCTCGTGGGCTGGCGGGGGCGGCGGCGTCGGTGGTCGCGCGGACCGCGTGCCCGGCGGGCGGGGTACCTTCAGCGGGGGCACGCCGAAGGCCGCGCAGTTGGCGAAGCGGCTCGGCGTGGACGCCAGCCGCCTGACCACGGCCAGCGAGCTGCCGCAGGGGCCGAAGGTGGCGGCGGGCGACCGGGTCAACCACCAACGCTACGGGCTGGGGCGAGTGGTCGCCGTCGAGGGGCACGGCCCCGGCGCCCGCGCGCAGATCGACTTCGGCGACCAGACGATGTGGCTGGTGCTGCGGCACGCCCCGATCGACAAGCTCTGACCTCGTCGCGCCGAGCCGGAGTCGCCCTCCCACGATTCGCGCTACATCCGGGAAAGAGTGGCCTCCGGAGGTGCTGAGGCCACTCTTTCCCGGATGCCGCGACCGAGCACGCCCGACGTCGAGAGATCACTGATATAGGGTCCGGCGGGAGGTGCGAGGATGAGTTTCCGGCTGGCGGCGTACGCCGTGTGCATCGAGGATGAGCGGGTACTGCTCGCCCGTTACGTACCACCGGCGGGCGACACTCACTGGACCCTCCCAGGCGGCAAGGTCGAGCACGCGGAGGATCCGTTCGATGCGGTGATCCGGGAGGTCGCCGAGGAGACCGGCTGCGACGCGGTGGTCGAACGTCTCCTGGGTGTGGACTCGAGAGTGATCCCCGTTGCCGAGGCGTGGTTGGGGATCGAGCACCAGAACGTCGGCATCTTCTACCGAGTTCGTATCACCGGTGGCGCTCTCCGGCCCGAGCCGAACGGCGAGACCGCCGAGTCGGTCTGGACTCCGATACCCGACGTAGCTCGCCTGCGCCGATCATCGCTGGTAGACATCGGCCTCGCACTGGCGCAGACCCTTCCGGTGACCGGCCACGTCGCCTCCGTCCCGGTCCTCGGTCTCATTCAGCACTGAGTCAGCAGCCCAGGTCGACGCCGCGTGCGCGCATGAACGGCGCCGGGTCGATCTGGTTCCACATGCCCTGGTGCACCTCGAAGTGCAGGTGCGGGCCGGTGGCGTCGCCGGTGGCGCCCTCGTAGCCGATCACCTGGTTGGCCTTGACCTTCTGACCGACGGTGACCGCGATCCGGCTCTGGTGGGCGTAGTGGGTCAGGTAACCGTTGCCGTGGTCGACGAAGACGGAGTTGCCGTACCCGTCGGCGGCGTCGCCGGCCTGGACCACCGTGCCGGCGGCAGCGGCGTGGATCGGCGTGCCGGAGGGCAGCGCCAGGTCGATGCCGGCGTGCAGGGTGCCCCACCGCTGCCCGTAGCAGGAGGTGACCGCAGCGCCCGGCATCGGGTCGACCCAGGCGGGCGTGGGCTTGGTGGTCTTCTTCGGCTTCGGCTTCGGCTTCGCGGTGGCCGTCTTCGTCGGTGTCGGGCTGGCGCTGGCCGTCGACGGGCTCGGTGTCGGGCTGGCCGACGGGGAGACCGGCGCGCTCGACTCACGGGCAGAGCGGTCCGCGCGGCTGGCGGCCTCGGCCCGGGACTGCGCGTCGGCGGAGACGGCGGTGGGCGCCGGACGGTCCGAGCCGGTGGTGGCGACGGCGACGCCGCCCAGGCCGAGGACGACCAGGGCGGCCGCGCCGAGCACGATGAGACGGCTCCGCCGGCCGGCGCGCTGCGGCTGCTCGGTGGCGGTGTCGGGGGTGTTCTCGTTCTGGACGGGGCTGTCTTCCTGCACGGCGGACCTTCACAGTCGAGGGGCACTTGACCTCGAAATACTGGTGTCGGGCCGGGTTGACCCGGTACGGGGACCGAGGCGCCGGCCGACGGGCCGAGTGTCACCTGCCCGGATATGGTCCGCTCTGCGTTGTTCCGTCCGTAAAAGTGATCATGCGGGCCGGTGTCACCGGTCACAGTCGGTGCTGTGACCCAGCAGACATCCAGCCGACCCGGGCAACGAGAAACCGCCCGGATCGACAGATCCGGGCGGTCAACGGTCAGTACGCAGCGTCAGGACGCGGCTACCTCGCTGTAGTATGCCTCGACTTGCAGCTTGATGTCCACTCCGCGCTCCTGGAGGAACGGCACCGGGTCGACCGGCTGGCCCTTGACATGGATCTCAAGGTGCAGGTGAGTGCCGTAGGAGTGGCCGGTGTAGCCCACCAGTCCGAGCTGGTCGCCTGCCTTGACCTGCTGGCCTTCCTTGACGCTCAGCGCGGAGGAGTGGCCGTAGATGGCCTCGCTGCCGTCGGCGTGCTGGACGATCACCGCCTGGCCGTACCCGCCATACCAGCCGGCCTTGGTGACCAGTCCGTCGTGGACCGACAGGTACGGCGTGCCCTCGGGGGCGACCAGGTCGACGCCGGTGTGCATCTTGCCCCAGCGCACACCGTAGGGGGAGTTGAAGTCGTAGCCCTGCAGGGGCAGCAGCCAGACGTCGGGCTCGGCGGCGTCCTTGCTCCGGCTGTCCCGGGAGGCGCGGTCGGCGTTGTCGGCACGGGCCGCGGCGTCCTGGCTGGTGGCCGAGGCCTGCTTCAGGTCGTCGAGGACCGACGAGCTGACGTCCTTGGCGTCCGGCATGGCGCCCGCGCCGAGCGCGACGATGCCGGCTCCGACGAACGCGGTGGTGACGACCGCGGCGTAACGGCTACGCGGGGGGGTGGGAACGCGGCGACGACCGCGATATCGATCGGGCTCAGACGACAGGCGCTGGCGCACGCACACCCTCCGTTGTCGGGGTTCCGAGGCGGCCGGTGGACGTTCGTGACGCTCAAGTGAACGTCCGCTGGCCGCGTCGTCACCCGTCCATGGACCTGATGACAACCGTGGACACGTTAGCCAACCACCAGGCGACCCACAAGCCGAACCGCCGAATTGGCGTGTCGATCTGTCCGTTTGCGTCCGAGATTGTCACGCATCGTGACGTCGAACGGCGCCCTCGTTACTGCCCGTTCGTCGCCGAGCGTGACCGGTCCGGCGGAGTCGTCCGGCTTGACGGCGGGGACCGTCGAATGCCATCGGTGTACCCGTCCGCACTCCCGGTGATCCCGCCCCGCGACGCCGGTTCGTCGAGCGGGTTTCCGGCCCAGATTTCCCGGGGCCGGTCGGCCGGGTTACCGTTCGTTCAGGTGAAGGCCGTGGAGCCGGTGAAAGGTGTGCGCTGATGAGCTCTCGTATTCGGGTCGTCGTCGCCAAGCCAGGCTTGGACGGCCACGACCGTGGTGCCAAGGTGGTCGCGCGTGCCCTGCGGGACGCTGGGATGGAGGTCGTCTACACCGGCCTGCACCAGACTCCCGAGCAGATCGTGGAGACCGCGATCCAGGAGGACGCCGACGCGGTCGGCCTCTCCGTACTCTCCGGCGCGCACATGACGCTCTTCCGTCGGGTGCTGGAGCTGCTCGGCGAGCGGGATGCCCGGGACATCGTCGTGTTCGGCGGCGGCATCATCCCGAACGGCGACATCCCCGAGCTGGAGAAGCTGGGCGTCGCCAAGATCTTCACGCCGGGCGCCACCACTGCGTCGATCGTCGAGTGGGTCCGGCAGAACGTCGCGCAGCCGGTCGCCTGAGGCGACGCCGGAACGGGTGGTCGGGCGGGTCCGGACACGGGGGAGGGGCCGGACGCACCCCTCACACGTCCGGCCCCTCTATGCACGATGCCCCGCCGCCACCCCTCGACCGACAGGGCATCGGCCGTCTCCCGTCATCGCGCTGATCAGCGCTCCGACACCTGACTCAACGACGCCCCGACGGGCGGGTTACGCACCCCCGGCAACATCGCCCGGACGGTGGACGCCGCCCGTAACGTGGCCGGAACCTGCCTTGTCTGCTGCCCGGTTGTGCATTACCGCACACCGCGCACCCGCTCGGTTGCCGGCGGTGCCCACCTCGCTAGGCTGCGGCCAATGGCCTGTTTCAAGTGATGACAGGCGTCAAACTGTTTTCTGAACGCTGGTGGCGGCGCGACGGCGCGCCGCGGAGACGGGACGGGACGCGCAATCGTGGACCTGTACGAGTACCAGGGGCGGGACCTGTTCGAGCGGCACGGCTTGCCCGTGTTGGCCGGCGGCGTCGCCACTACCCCGGAAGAGGCCCGCGCGATCGCCGAACGCCTCGGCGGTCGGGTGGTCGTCAAGGCGCAGGTGAAGGTCGGCGGCCGAGGTAAGGCCGGCGGCGTCAAGCTTGCCGAGGGCCCGGATGAGGCGGTGGCCAGGGCCACCGACATCCTCGGCATGGACATCAAGGGTCACACCGTCCACAAGGTCATGATCACGGTGACCGCGGACGTGGCCGAGGAGTACTACTTCTCGTACCTGCTCGACCGGGCGAACCGCACCTTCCTCTGCATCGCCAGCGTGGCCGGCGGCATGGACATCGAGCAGGTCGCCGCCGATACCCCGGACAAGGTGGTCAAGGCCCCGATCGACGCCGTCAAGGGTGTGGACGAGGCGAAGGCCCGCGAGATCGTCACCGCCGCCGGCTTCCCGGCCGAGGTCGCCGACCAGGTGGTCGAGGTGGCTGTCGGCCTGTGGCAGGCGTTCGTCGCCGAGGACGCCACCCTGGTCGAGGTGAACCCGCTGGCCAAGAACGGCGACGGGCGGATGCTGCTGCTCGACGCCAAGATCACCTTGGACGAGAACGCCGCGTTCCGGCACCCGGACCACGAGGCACTGGTCGACCAGGCCTCGGTGGACCCGCTGGAGCAGGCCGCCAAGGAGAAGGACCTCAACTACGTCAAGCTCGACGGCGAGGTCGGCATCATCGGCAACGGCGCGGGTCTGGTCATGTCGACCCTCGACGTGGTCGCGTACGCGGGTGAGCGGCACGGCAACGTCAAGCCGGCCAACTTCCTCGACATCGGCGGCGGCGCGAGCGCCGCCGTGATGGCCAACGGGCTGGAGATCGTGCTCTCCGACCCGGCCGTGAAGAGCGTCTTCGTCAACGTCTTCGGCGGCATCACCGCCTGCGACGAGGTCGCCAACGGCATCATCCAGGCGCTGGCCCTGCTGGAGCAGCGTGGCGAGCAGGTCACCAAGCCGCTCGTTGTCCGCCTCGACGGCAACAACGCCGAGGCCGGCCGGGCGATCCTGGACAGCGCGAACAACCCGCTCGTGCAGCGGGTGGACACCATGGACGGTGCGGCCGAGCGGGCCGCCGAGCTGGCAGCTGCGGGGGTCTGATCATGGCTATCTGGCTGACCAAGGACTCGAAGGTCATCGTCCAGGGGATGACCGGTTCCGAGGGTTCCAAGCACACCCGGCGGATGCTCGCCGCCGGCACCAACGTCGTCGGTGGCGTCAACCCGCGCAAGGCGGGCCAGAAGGTCGACTTCGACGGCACCGAGCTGCCGGTCTTCGCGTCCGTGGCGGACGCCATGGCCGAGACCGGTGCCGACGTCACGGTCATCTTCGTGCCTCCGCAGTTCACGAAGGCCGCCGTGGTCGAGGCGATCGACGCCGCGATCCCGCTGGCCGTGGTGATCACCGAGGGCGTGCCGGTGCACGACACCGCCGCGTTCTGGGCGTACAACGTGGCGCAGGGCGAGCAGACCCGGATCATCGGGCCGAACTGCCCGGGCATCGCCTCGCCCGGCGCCTCCAACGCCGGCATCATCCCGGCCGACATCACCGGCTCCGGCCGGATCGGCCTGGTCAGCAAGAGCGGCACGCTGACCTACCAGATGATGTACGAGCTGCGCGACATCGGCTTCTCCACCTGCGTCGGCATCGGTGGTGACCCGATCATCGGCACCACCCACATCGACGCTCTGAAGGCGTTCGAGGCCGACCCGGACACCGACGCCATCGTCATGATCGGTGAGATCGGCGGTGACGCCGAGGAGCGTGCCGCCGAGTTCATCAAGGCCAACGTCACCAAGCCGGTGGTCGGCTACATCGCCGGCTTCACCGCGCCTCCCGGCAAGACCATGGGCCACGCCGGTGCGATCATCTCCGGCTCGGCCGGCACCGCCGAGGGGAAGCAGGCGGCACTGGAGGCGGTCGGTGTCAAGGTCGGCAAGACGCCGACCGAGACCGCCCGCCTGATGCGCGAGATCATGTCCGGCAGCTGAGCGGACCAGGCAACACCGAAGGGGGTCGACCGGTTCCGGTCGGCCCCCTCGGCGTACCACACGGTGCTGGCGCGCACCGGATTCACCGTGGTGGGTGAGGTCCGCGTCGGCGGCCGCGCCGGCCTGCGGTACCAACGTCGGCTGGTCGGCTGACCACCCGGCACGGGCTCAGTCGTTGTTCCAGAACGGGTAGTTGCCGCTGAGGCGCAGGATCGCGCCGCCGATGATGTTGATCACGCCGAACGCGATGGCGAGGTAGCCGAGCAGGGGCGACTGGCCGTACCGCCGGGCGTCGCGGATGGACAGGTAGCCGAAGATGATGCCGAGGATGCCGCAGCAGATCAGGCCGAGCACGATGCCCAGCACGCCCCAGAGCGTGGTCCGGTCCCGTCCCCTGGCCGGTGGCGGCGGGGGCGGCGGGTATGCGGTCGTCACGGCTTCCTCCGGGCGCTCGTGGGCGGCGGGCCGACCCGGAACGCGACCGGCGGACCCGGCCCGGGTGGCGGCGACGGTCAGCCCCTCTGGGCCGAGGCTAGACCCGGCCGGACGGCCCGGACCCCGCTTCGGTCAACTCGCCGCCGCTCGGGGCGGGTTAACGGACTGCCACTGCCCGCACGACGTGCCAGAGTAGAGCCGATGTCCCCCGTCACCCCTGACCATCCCAGCCGGACCGCCGGTGTGCGCGCCGACGACCGGACGGCCGACCGTGCCGCGCCGGGCCGGCGGGTGCCCGCCCCCCGCGCCGGCGGGTCGCCGCGCGGACGGGCACCGCTGCTCGTCGCCGCCGGGGTGGCCGCCGGCTGGGCCGCGCTCACCTCGTACCTGCCGGTCGCCATCGTGCTCGGCCTGGTCCAACTCGGCGCGGATTCCGCCACGCTGACCGGCACCCTGCGCACCACGCTGGCCGGCTGGCTGCTGGGGCACGGCGTGCCGCTGCAGACCGAGTCCGGCCCGTTCGGGCTCGCCCCGCTGGCGCTGACCGTGCTCGCGTTCTGGCGGCTGACCCGGGCGGGCGTGCACGTCAGCCGCGCGATCGGCGCCCGCGGCACCCGCTCACCGCGCCGGGCGCTGCTCGCCGCGGGCGCGGTCGGCATGGCGTACGCGCTGTTCGGCGCGCTCGCGGCGGTGCTGGTCGGCTCCGGCGGGCCGGACGTGTCCCTGGTGCGGGCGGCAGCCACGTTCGCGGTGGTCGGCACGCTCGCCGCGCTGGTCGGCGCGACCCGGATCACCGCCGTGACCCGGCTGCTCGTCACCCGGATGCCGGGTCCGCTGCGCGACGGCGTACGCACCGGTCTGGTGGCCGGGATCCTCCTGCTCGGCGCGGGCGCCGGCGCGGCCGGCCTGGCGGTGGCCACCGGCGGCGGGGACGCGGCGGACATGATCGGGGCGTACCGCACCGGGGTGGCCGGGCAGGCCGGGATCACCCTGGTCAGCCTCGCCTACGCGCCGAACGCGGCGGTCTGGTCGACCAGCTACCTGCTCGGGCCGGGCTTCGCGGTCGGCGTCGACACCGCGGTCCGCACCAGTGAGGTGTCGGTCGGCGCGCTGCCGGCCGTACCGTTGCTCGCCGGCCTGCCACGCGGCCCGGTGGACGGCTTCGGCGCCCTGCTGCTCGCAGTGCCGGTGCTGGCCGGGATGGTTGCCGGCTGGCTGCTCGCCCGCCGGGTGGCCCGGCTGGCCGGGCCGGAGCGGGCGCCGCAGCGCTGGGCTGAGCTGCTGGCGCCGGCGGCGCTGGCCGGGCCGGTCGCCGGCGTGCTGCTCGGCGTGGCCGCCGCGGTCTCCGGCGGGCCGCTCGGTGCCGGCCGGCTGGCGCAGGTCGGGCCGGTGGGCTGGCAGGTCGGCGCGGTGGCGGCCGGTGTCATCGCGGTCGGCGCGCTGCTCGGTGCCGCCGCGACCCGGGCCCTCACCCGGGCCCCCGCGCAGAAACCCCGCACCAGCGCCGCGACCCCGACCTCGACCGGGCCCTGACCCCGGCCGGCCGGCCGGCCGCCCGGCGCGGGCGGTGGCCATGGCGGAGAAGGCGCGGGGCGCCCCGGACGAATCCGGAGCGCCCCGTCAGGACCGGACCGCTCAGGGCTCGGTCGGCAGGTTGACGTTCGCCACGATGCTCAAGATGATCAGCAGGATGCCCAACCCGGCACCGACCGCACCGCAGATCAGGCCGGCCTTGGCCTGCCCGCCGTTGTTGGCCTGGCCCTGGGCGACCTTCTGCTGGGCCAGGTAACCGGTCACCACGCCCGCGATGCCGACCGGGATGCCCAGGTAGAGGCAGCAGATCAGCGGGATCGACGCGATGCCGAGGATCATCGACACCAGGCCGAGGGTGTTGTTCTGCCCCTGCTGCGGGTAGCCGGCGTTCGGGTACGTCGGTGCACCGTAGGGCGGCGGCTGCTGTTGGCCGTACGGGTCCTGGTACGGCGGCTGCTGGCCGTACGGCTGCCCCGAGGTGGGCTGCTGGCCGTAGGGCTGCCCGGGGGTGGGCTGCTGGCCGTAGGGCTGCTGGCCGTACGGGTTCTGCGGTGCGCCGTACGGGTCCTGCGGCTGCTGGCCGTACGGCTGGCCGGAGGTGGGCTGCTGACCGTACGGGGCGGCCGGCGGCGGAGCGTACGGGTCGTGCGGCGGTTGGGGGGCGGTCGGGTCCTGATTGGGCTGCTGGCCGTACGGGTCCTGACCGGGGTTACCGGGCTGCATTCGAGAAGCTCCTTGGGCTGGGTTTGTCAGTAGCTGCTGTTGTTCCTACTCATGAGCTGCCGCTGTCGCCACTCATGATCGCGCCCAGACCGCCCAACGCACAGCACACCAGGAAGATGGCATACCACGTGATGCCGGCGATCAGGGCCCACTTCGACCACTTCCGTGACTCCGCGGCAGCGGCCTGGGCTCCGGCGTAGTCGCCCTGCTGAAGAAGCGGGTTGACCTTGGACGCGTTGATGATCGCCGGAATGGCCAGCGGCCAGAAGAGGAAGATGGCGACGATCGACATTGTCATGTTGTTGTTGATTGGCGGCTGCTGCTGGGGGTGGTAACCGGGCTGCATGGGGGTGCTCCTCATTCAGACGACGCGGCTGGCGTGCCGGATCACTGACGGGGTGCGGCCGGCACGGTGTTCAGCCCGAGCGACCGGCAGCGTACCGAATCGATGCCCGCGGGACTGTCAACGATCAGCGCGCCGCCCAGCCGATGGGCGTCCTGACCTGCCCGATAGGGTTGCCGGGTGACCGAGCCCGCGTCCGTCGCCCGCATCGTCGTCCTCGTTTCCGGCTCCGGGAGCAACCTGCAGGCGCTGCTGAACGCCGCCGTCGACCCCGCGTACGGCGCGCAGGTGGTCGCGGTCGGCGCGGACCGCGACGGAATCGCGGGCCTGGACCGGGCCGCAGCCGCCGGGGTTCCGACGTTCGTCGAGCGGGTCCGCGACCACGAGACCCGGGAGGACTGGGACCGCGCGCTCACCGCGCACGTCGCGAAGCACCAACCCGACCTGGTCATCTCCGCCGGGTTTCTCAAGCTGGTCGGCCCGCACTTCCTCGCCGCCTTCGGCGACCGCTACCTGAACACCCACAACACCCTGCTGCCGGCGTTCCCCGGCATCCACGGCCCGCGCGATGCCCTCGCCTACGGCGTGAAGCTCACCGGGGCCACGCTGTTCTTCGTCGACGCCGGTATGGACACCGGGCCGATCGTGGCGCAGGTCGCGGTGCCGGTGCTGGACTCCGACGACGTGGAGACGCTCACCGAGCGCATCAAGGAAGCCGAGCGGCGCCAGCTCGTCGAGCAGGTCGGCCGCCTGGTCCGCGAAGGCTGGACCATCACCGGAAGGAAGGTCACGGTTCCGTGAGTTCCACTCAGGACGGGCGCCGCCCGATCAGGCGGGCGCTGGTCAGCGTCTACGACAAGACCGGGCTGGTCGAGCTGGCCCAGGCCCTGCACGCGGCCGGCGTGGAGATCGTGTCCACCGGTAGCACGGCGGCCACCATCGCCGCCGCCGGGGTGCCGGTGACGCCGGTGGAGACGGTGACCGGCTTCCCCGAGGTGCTCGACGGCCGGGTGAAGACCCTGCACCCGAAGGTGCACGCTGGTCTCCTCGCTGACCTGCGCAAGGACACGCACGTCGCGCAGCTCGACGAGCTGGGAGTGGCCGCGTTCGACCTGCTGGTCTCCAACCTCTACCCGTTCCAGGCGACGGTGGCCTCCGGCGCCGGCGTCGACGAGTGCGTCGAGCAGATCGACATCGGCGGCCCGGCCATGGTGCGGGCCGCCGCCAAGAACCACGCCTCGGTCGCGGTGCTCACCGACCCGGCCGGGTACCCGGCGTTGCGCGCCGCGCTCGGCGAGGGCGGGTTCACCCTGGCCCAGCGCCGCGCACTGGCCGCCCGGGCGTTCGCCGACATCGCCGAGTACGACGTGGCGGTCGCCCAGTGGTGCGCTCAGGAGCTGGCCCCGGCCGACGACTGGTGGCCGGCGTTCGCCGGGCTGGCGCTGCGCAAGTCCGCGGTGCTGCGCTACGGGGAGAACCCGCACCAGCCGGCCGCGCTCTACACCGACCCGGACGCCCCGGCGGGGCTGGCCCAGGCCGAGCAGCTGCACGGCAAAGAGATGTCCTACAACAACTACGTCGACGCGGACGCCGCCTGGCGGGCGGCGAACGACTTCGCCGACCAGCCGGCCGTGGCGATCATCAAGCACGCCAACCCGTGCGGTATCGCGGTGGGCACGGACGTGGCCGAGGCGCACCGCAAGGCGCACGCCTGCGACCCGGTGTCGGCGTACGGCGGGGTGATCGCGGTCAACCGGCCGGTCTCGGTCGAGCTGGCCCGGCAGGTGGCCGAAATCTTCACCGAGGTGGTGGTCGCCCCGGGCTTCGACGAGGGTGCGGTCGAGGTGTTGCAGGGCAAGAAGAACATCCGGCTGCTGCGCGCGCCGGCCTGGAGCCCGGCGAAGGTCGAGTGGCGGCCGGTGACGGGTGGCGTGCTGTCCCAGGTCGCCGACCGGGTGGATGCCCCCGGCGACGATCCGGCGAGCTGGCGGCTGGCGACCGGCGAGGCGGCGGACGCGGAGTTGCTGCGCGACCTCGCGTTCGCCTGGCGGGCGGTCCGCGCGGTGAAGAGCAACGCGATCCTGCTCGCCAAGGGCGGCGCCACTGTCGGGGTCGGCATGGGGCAGGTCAACCGGGTCGACTCGGCGCTCCTGGCGGTCAGCCGCGCGGGCGCCGACCGGGCCCGGGAATCGGTCGCCGCCTCGGACGCGTTCTTCCCGTTCGCTGACGGCCCGAAGATCCTCATCGAGGCCGGTGTCCGCGCCATCGTGCAGCCCGGCGGTTCGATCCGCGACGAAGAGGTCATCGCCGCCGCCAAGGAAGCCAACGTCACGATGTACCTGACCGGCACCCGCCACTTCTTCCACTAACCCCGGCCTAACCCCGGCCTACCCCCGCGTCGATCATGGAATTGTGGTGCCTCGCGAAAGCCGCGATAGGCCACAACACGGCCACCACGACTCCATGATCGACGGCGCGGGGAACGGGGTCAGGTGGTGGGGATCGGTGGGCGGAGTTCGGCGAAGTGGCAGGCGGAGGGGTGCGCGTCGGCGGCGCGGGGCACCAACTGCGGATCCTCGGTGGCGCAGATGTCCTGCGCCTTCCAGCAGCGCGTCCGGAAGTGGCAGCCCGACGGCGGGTCGGCCGGGCTGGGCACGTCACCGACGAGTCGGATCATGTTGCGCTGCTCGCGAGCCTCCGGGTCCGGCACCGGCACCGCGGAGAGCAGCGCCTGGGTGTACGGGTGGGTCGCCCGCTCGTAGATCTCGTCCTCGGTGCCGATCTCGACGATCCTGCCGAGGTACATCACGGCGACCCGGTCGGAGATGTGCCGCACCACGGACAGGTCGTGGGCGATGAAGATGTACGAGAGCCCGAACTCGTCCTGAAGCTGCTCCAGCAGGTTGATCACCTGGGCCTGGATGGAGACGTCCAGCGCCGAGACGGGCTCGTCGCAGACGATGATCTCCGGCCGCAGGGCGAGCGCGCGGGCGATGCCGATGCGCTGGCGCTGGCCGCCGGAGAACTGGTGCGGGTACCGGTTGATGTGCTCCGGGTTGAGCCCGACCACGTCCAGCAGCTCCTGGACCCGCCGCTCCCGACTGCCCTTCGGCGCCGCGTCGCGGTGGATCTCGAACGGCTCGCCGATGATGTCGCCGACCGTCATCCGCGGGTTCAGCGAGGTGTACGGATCCTGCATGACCATCTGCATGTTTCGGCGCAGCCGGCGCAGCTCTGACCCGGAGGACTTGAAGAGGTCCTTGCCCTCCAGGGTGGCCCGGCCGGAGGTGGGCGTCTCCAGTCGCATCAGCAGCCGGGCGAGGGTGGACTTGCCGCAGCCGGACTCGCCGACGATGCCGAGCGTCTCACCCCGGCGCAGCTCGAAGCTCACGCCGTCGACCGCCTTGACCGCGCCGACCTGCCGCTGGAACAGCACACCCTGACTGATCGGGAAGTGCTTCACCAGGTTGTCGACGGAGAGGATGGTCTCGCCCCGGACCTTGGTGGAGCTAGCGGGCGCTGTCATCAAGGACCTCCTGCGCGAAGTGGCAAGCGCTGGTCCGGCCGTCGCCGAGGACCAGATCGTGCGGCACCGCGTCCACGCAGACCTGCTGGACGTACGGGCACCGGGGGTGGAACGGGCATCCGGAGGGGATCCGCATGAGGTTCGGCGGCAGCCCCTTGATCGTCGACAGTTCCTGGCCGCGGACGTCCATGCGCGGGATCGACTCCAGCAAACCCTTGGTGTACGGGTGGGCCGGCGCCCGGTACAGCGAGCGGACGTCGGCGTGCTCGACGATCCGGCCGGCGTACATGACCGCGATCCGGTCCGCGACGCCGGCGACCACGCCCAGGTCGTGGGTGATCAGGACCATCGCCATGTTGAGGTCCCGGCGCAGGTCAGCCAGCAGGTCCATGATCTGGGCCTGCACGGTGACGTCGAGCGCCGTGGTGGGCTCGTCGGCGATCAGCACCTTCGGGTCCAGCGCCAGCGCCATGGCGATCATGACGCGTTGCCGCATGCCCCCGGAGAACTGGTGCGGGTAGTCGCCGATCCGCTTCGCGGCGCCCGGGATCTTGACCAGGTCCATTAGCTCGATGGCCCGGCGGCGGGCGTCGCCCCGGGACATGCCGGCGCGTTGGCGCAGCGTCTCGCCGATCTGCCAACCGACCGGGAAGACCGGGTTCAGCGCGGAGAGCGCGTCCTGGAAGATCATCGCGATCTCCTTGCCGCGGACCTGCCGGCGCTGCTCCTCGGAGCGGGTGAGCAGATCCTGACCCCGGTAGAGGATCTGGCCGGAGCGGATGAACGCGGGCGGGGTGTCCAGGATGCCCATGATCGCCTGGGCGGTGACCGACTTGCCGGAGCCCGATTCGCCGAGCACGGCCAACGTCTCCCCGGCGTCCAGGTGGTACGACACGCCGTTGATCACCCGGGCCACGCCCTCGTTGGTCCGGAACTCGACGTGCAGGTCCCGCAGCTCCAACAGGTGGCCACCCTCGGGAGTGGCGGAGGCGGGGGTTGGTTGGACGGTGGAGTGGGTCATGAGGTTCTCACCGCAGCTTCGGGTCGAAGGCGTCACGGATCGCGTCGCCGAGCATGATGAACGCCAGCACGGTCAGCGCGAGGAAGGCCGAGGGGACGATCAGCGGCGTGGCCGCCTCGCGCATGTGGATGCGGCCGGTGTCGATGTCCTGGCCCCACGAGATGGTCGGCGCCTTCAGGCCGATGCCCAGGAAGGAGAGCGTCGCCTCGGCGGCGATGAACGAGCCGAGCGCGATGGTCAGCACGACGATGGCCGGGGCCAGCGAGTTCGGCAGGATGTGCCGCCACATGATCCGACCGTTGCCGGCGCCGAGCATCCGGGCCGCCGCCACGTAGTCCTGCTCCTTGGCGGTGATCACCGAGGAGCGCACCACCCGGGCCGCGGTGGTCCAGCCGAGGATGGCCAGCACGAAGATCACCGCGGCGATCCGGGCGGTCTCGCTGTCGCTGGCGACTCGCTTGAGCAGCACGATCGCGGCCAGCAGCAGCGGGATGCCGAGCACCACGTCGATCACCCGGGAGAGCACCGCGTCGACCCAGCGGCCGAAGTACCCGGCCAGCATGCCGACCACAAGCGCGATCACCCCGGTGCCGAGCGCGGCGAGCGCGCCGACCAGCAGCGAGGCCCGGGTGCCGTAGACGGCCCGGGAGTACGTGTCGCAGCCCTGGAAGTCGTACCCGAAGATGGCTCCGCCGGACGGCCCGGCGTGCTGCCGGGAGAGCAGGCAGTCCCTCGGGTCGTTGGCGGTGAACACGCCGGGGGCCAGGGCCATCAGCGTGAGGATGACGACCAGCGTCAGCGAGATCCAGAAGATCGGGTTGCGGCGTAGGTCGCGCCAGGCGTCCCCGGCCAGGCTGCGCGGTTTGTTCGGCGCGCCGATCTGGCCCGGTGTGCCGGGCTCGCCCGAGGGCCCACGGCGAGCGGCCTGGTTCTCGGTGGCCGCCACAGTTTCGAAGTCACTCATAGCGGATCCTCGGGTCGAGTACGGCGTACAGGACGTCCACCACCAGGTTCGAGACCAGGTAGACCACGACCAGCACGCTGACGATGCCCACCACCAGGGGGCCGTCCTCGGTGCGGATGCCGCGGAAGAGGTTGAAGCCCACGCCGGGGATGTTGAAGACGCCCTCGGTGATGATCGCGCCGCTCATCAGGTTGCCCAGTTCCACACCGAGGAAGGTGATCACCGGGATGAGCGAGTTGCGCAGCACGTGCACGGTGACGATGCGGCGCTTGACCAGGCCCTTGGACCGGGCGGTCCGTACGTAGTCGGCGCGCAGGTTCTCCGCCACCGAGGTACGGGTCAGCCGCAGCGCGGTGGCCAGCGACAGTGAGCCGAGCACGATGCCGGGCAGCAGCAGCGCGTAGAAGGTCGGCTCCGAGCCGGCGGTGGGCGGGAAGAGCTGCCACTTGACGCCCAGGAAGTACTGCGCCAGCGGCGCCAGCACGATGGTGGGGATGCCCAGCACCAGCAGGGTCAGCACGAGCGTCGAGTTGTCGAAGATGCTGGCCCGGCGGATGCCGGCGACGACGCCGGCGGTGACCCCGACGATGATCGCCACGGCGAGCGCGATGAGCGCGAGTTTCAGGGTGACCGGCCAGGCCGCCTGCAGGATGTCGCCGATCTGGCGGCCGGTCAGTGACTGGCCGAGGTCCCCCTGGAGCAGGCTCTTGACGTAGTCGAAGTAGCGGTAGAAGAAGCCGCCGACACCGGTGGCGTCCAGGTGGTACTTCTCAGTGAGGTAGGCCCGCTGAGCCTCCGTCACCGGTCGTTCGCCCGCGAGGGCCTGGATCGGGTCGCCCTGGCCGGCGAACATCAGCGCGTAGACGATCAGGGTGGTCCCGAAGAACGCCAGGACCATCTGCAGTAGGCGCCGCACGATGTAGCGGAACATGCTTAGCAGTCTCTCCGGAAATGTGCGGAAGGGTCGCAGGACGGCATCTCTGGTCGTACCCGAAATATCTGATACGTCTGCCGTCCGGCCCGGGGGAGGCCGGCGCCACCGGTGCCGGGGTCCGCGACTGCGTCCCGGCGGGGGTAACGCGGTCCGGGCCACCCGGGCGTCTTCGCCCGGGTGGCCCGCACCATGGTCAGCTCAGCTGGCCGCTTCGATCTTCACGAGGTTGACCCGCTGGAACAGGTCCATCTCGACGTTCTTGACCTTGGACGAGTGGCCGTACACGTTCTCGCCGAAGCGGAGCGGGATCACCGGCATGTCCTTGGCCAGGATGTCCTCCGCCTGCTGGTACTTGGCGATCGCCTCGTCCTGCGTCTTGGCGGCGGAACCCTCCTTGACCAGCTTGTCGAACTCCGGGTTGCTGTAGCCGTAGTAGTTCGACGAGCCGTTGGTGCTGTACAGCGGGCCGAGGTAGTCCTCCATGCTCGGGTAGTCCATGACCCAACCCAAGCGGAACATACCCACCGGCTGCTTCTTCTCGACCTTGGTCAGCAGGTCGGCGAACTTCGGCTCGGCCGAGCCGACGACCTCGACGCCCAGGTTGGCCTTCAGCTGGTTGGCCGTGGCGTCGACCCAGTCCTTGTGACCGCCGTCGCCGTTGTAGGAGATGACGATCTTCGACGGGCCGCCGGCGGCCTGGTAGAGCTTCTTGGCCTCGGTCGGGTTGAACTCCGCCGCCGAGCCCGCGGTGTTCTCCCGGTAACCCGGCAGCACCGGCGAGACGAACGAGCGGGCCGGCTCCTGCGAACCCTTGAAGACCGACTTGGTGATCTCGTCCCGGTCGATGGCCATCGAGATGGCCTTACGCACGTCCGGGTTGCTGAAGTCCTTGTCGAACGTCGGGAACGCCAGGAACTGGAACGACGACATCGGGCTGACCTGGTACCGGTCGCCCAGGTCGGTCGGGGCGTTGCTCAGGCTCTCGGTCGGGATCGTGGGCAGCACGTCCAGGTTGTCGCCCAGGACGTCCGCGTAGGCCGCGGAGAGCTGCTGGTAGACCCGGAACTCGACGCCCTTGACCTTGGGCTTCTCACCCGGGTACGCGTCGTACCGCTCGACGTCGATCTTGGAGTCGTGCTGCCAGGTGCCCTTCATCTTGAACGGGCCCTGACCGATCGGCGCCTGCTCGTACGAGTCCTTGAGCACGCCCGGAGCGGAGAACGCGGCGTCCGGCAGCGGGTAGAACGCGTTGTAGCCGAGCATCGTCTTGAAGTCGATGTACGGCTCGGACAGCGTCACGGTGAAGGTGAGGTCGTCGACCTTCTTCAGCCCGGACATCGTCTGTGCCTTCGGCTTCTCGCCCTGGAGGTCCGCGTAGCCGGCGATCTTCTCGAAGAAGTAGCTGCCGCCCTGGCCGTTGGGCGCGTACGCGCCGTAGTTCCAGGCGTTGACGTAGTCCTCGGCCGTGACCTTCTCACCGTTGTGGAAGGTGAAGCCGTCCTTGAGCTTGATCGTCCAGACCTTGTTGTCCGACGACGTCACCGACTCGGCCGCGACCTCGTACGGCTTGTTCTGCGCGTCGTAGTCCACGAGCGGGCTGAACAGGCCGGCGAGCACCTGCGAGCCCGAGGTCTCGGTGGTGTTCGTCGGAACCAGGTGCTGCGGCTCGCCGATCTGGATGCTGACGGCCGCGTTGGGGTCGCTGCTGCCGGATCCACCATCTCCGCCGCTGCCGCAGGCCGCGAGGCCCAGCGTCACCGCGAGCGGGAGGGCGGTCCAGGCAGCGAGTCTACGAACTCGCATTGAGCCTCCTCATCTCCTCACGCTGCGCAGTCAGGCCCGACGCTGGGTTACGCTGCGCAACAAGCCGTAACGGTAGGTCGGCCGTTGGCCTTCGACAACGACCCGGTTGCGGGTCGATAACGGTCCGGGGGTCCCTCCCTTGCCGGCTGGCGTCGGAGCTGCTAGCGAAAATCCGATTCAGGGGCTCTGGCGAGCGAATTCTTCGGTCGGTTCGGGCACTCCTCGCGGTGCCACGGCCGGACTCGCCGGCTCTCGACCGAACGTGCGGTCCCTGCCCCACTCGGCCGACCTGCCCGATTCGGCGGTGACCTGATCCACAAAAAGTCACTGAGAGTGACGATCAACACGTCACGTATCGTTACCGTGAAGAGAGTCGAACTGGGCGCTCGGCAGCCGCCCGACCGAGGTCGTCCGAACGGCGGGCGGCGGCCGTGAGACGATCGGATCGTGACGGCGACGCTTCTGGACGGCAAGGCAACCGCGGCGGAGATCAAGGACGAGCTGCGGATACGGGTGAAGGCGCTCGCGGAACGCGGCATCACCCCCGGGCTGGGCACCGTCCTGGTCGGGGCGGACCCGGGCAGCCAGGCGTACGTCAACGGCAAGCACCGGGACTGCGCCGAGGTGGGCATCGCCTCGATCCGCCGGGAGTTGCCGGCGGACGCCACCCAGCAGCAGGTCGACGACGTGTTGGCCGAGCTGAACGCCGACCCGGCGTGCCACGGCTACATCGTCCAGCTGCCGCTGCCCGCCCACCTGGACACCCAGCGGGTGCTGGAACTGATCGACCCGGACAAGGACGCCGACGGCCTGCACCCGGTCAACCTGGGCCGGCTCGTCCTCGGCTACGACGGCCCGCTGCCCTGCACCCCGCGCGGCATCGTGGAGCTGCTCCGCCGGCACGACGTGGCGCTGCGCGGTGCCACCGTCGCGGTGGTCGGCCGGGGCAACACCGTCGGCCGCCCGCTCGGCCTGCTGCTCACCCGGCGCAGCGAGAACGCCACCGTGACCCTGTGCCACACCGGCACCCTCGACCTCGCCTCGCACACCCGTGCCGCCGACATCGTCATCGTCGCGGCCGGCGTACCGGGCCTGCTCACCGCCGACATGATCAACCCTGGCGCGGTGGTCGTCGACGTCGGCATCACCCGGGTGATCGGCACGGACGGCAAGGGCCGCTACACCGGCGACGTGGACCCGGAGGTGGCCGAGACGGCCGGCGCGCTGGTCCCGATGCCCGGCGGCGTCGGCCCGATGACCCGGGCCATGTTGCTCAGCAACGTCGTCGAGCGGGCCGAGCGCGGCTGACCGCCCCGTATGCCGCCCGGGCCTCGGGCGGTCGCGCGGCAGGTCGGCCTGGTGAATCGGGCGGCCGTGACGTTCACCCCATCCCGGCGATGGCCGCCGCCCCTGGCCCGATCGGTGCCACGATGACTGATACGGTCCGGAAAACCGACTGGTATCAGGGAGTGGGACGACCATGGGTAAGAAGGTCACTGTCGTCGGGGCTGGCTTCTACGGCTCCACCACCGCACAGCGCCTGGCCGAGTACGACGTCTTCGACACCGTCGTGATCACCGACATCGTGGAGGGCAAGCCCGCGGGTCTCGCGCTCGACCTCAACCAGTCGCGGGCCATCGAGGGCTTCGAGACCAAGGTGGTGGGCGTGACCACCGGCCCGAACGGCGAGGGCTACGAGGCCATCGAGGGCTCCGACGTCGTCGTGATCACCGCTGGCCTGCCGCGCAAGCCGGGCATGAGCCGGATGGACCTGCTGGAGACCAACGCCAAGATCGTGCGGCAGGTGTCCGAGAACGTGGCCAAGTACGCCCCGAACGCCGTCGTCATCGTGGTCTCCAACCCGCTGGACGAGATGACCGCGCTGGCCCAGCTGGCCACCCAGTTCCCGAAGAACCGGGTGCTCGGCCAGGCCGGGATGCTGGACAGCGCCCGGTTCACCAACTTCGTCGCCGAGGCGCTGAACGCGCCGGTCGCGTCGGTGAAGACGCTCACCCTGGGCTCGCACGGCGACACCATGGTGCCGGTGCCCTCGAAGAGCACGGTCAACGGCAAGCCGCTGCGTGACGCGATGCCGGCGGCGCAGATCGAGGAGCTGGTCGTCAAGACCCGCAACGGTGGCGCCGAGGTGGTCGCGCTGCTCAAGACCGGTTCGGCGTACTACGCCCCGTCCGCCGCCGCGGCCCGGATGGCCAAGGCCGTCGCCGAGGACTCCGGCGACGTCATGCCGGTCTGCGCGTGGGTCGACGGCGAGTACGGCATCGCCGGCGTCTACCTGGGCGTCGAGGCCGAGATCGGCCGCGAGGGCGTCCGCCGGGTCGTCGAGACCGACCTGGACGCCGACGAGCGCGCCAGCCTCCTGGCTGCCGCCGAGGCCGTCCGCGCCAAGCAGGGCGACGTCGCCAGCATGTGACCCACCGACCACTCCGAAGGGCCCGCCGGCACCCGCCGACGGGCCCTTCCCCGTACTCCCCCCGGGACCTCCACCCTTGTTGATCAAGAGGTTTGCGTCACCGGGAACGCGATTCCTGACGCAAACCTCTTGATCAACACGGCGAAGGATGGGGGTGGGGTTAGGCGGGGGTGAAGGGGGTGCCTAGGTGGGGGGTGGCCAGGAGGGTGGGGGAGAGGGTGCGCAGGAGGGTGGTGCGGGAGATGCGGGCGGCGTCCGGGTCCTCCTCGTGGGCGTAGGCCAGGTCGGGGTCTACCAGTTGCACGGCGTGCACCAGCAGGTCGCCGGTGACCAGCAGGCGTTCCCCGGACGTCTCCAGCAGCACCGACTGGTGGCCGGGGGTGTGCCCGGGGGTGGGCAGCAGGCGTACCGCAGGGGTGAGCTTGGTCTCGCCGTCGACCACCCGGAGCTGACCGGTGGCGCGCAACGGCGCGATCAGGCCGGCCGGCAGCCCCGGATTCAGCGTCGCCGCCGCGTCCAGTTCGGCGCGCTGCAGCAGGTAGCTGGCGTTCGGGAAGTACGGCCGAGCCGGCGTGCCGGTGACCGCCCAGCCGATGTGGTCGGTGTGCAGGTGGGTGAGCACGACAATCTCGACGTCAGCCGGGTCGATGCCGGCGGAGGCGAGTTCGGCGGGCAGTCGGCCGGGCACCGGCGCCCAGCTCGCGGCGGGCGCGTCGGCTGGGCCGATCCCGGCGTCCACCAGGGTGACCGGCCCGTCGCCGGCGCGGATCGCGAAGCTGCGGAACTGCAGCCACCACTGCCCGTCGGCGGTCACCGAGCCGGGGTCGCGCCGGTCGGCCTCCTGCCAGTGTGCCGCCGTGGCGTGCGGAAACGCCTCCGTCCGAGGCTGGAAGAAGGCACCCTCCCCGTCGGTGAGGGCGGTGACCGTGATAGACCCGAGGGTGCGGCTCAGTGGCATCGGGCGATGATGCCAGGCAATCTCTGCGCCGTGCAGCCCGGTTTCCGCCGGCCGGTCGAGGCCGGCTGGGGGCCGCCGGCTCGTTTCCAGTACGCTCGTACTGCTTGAGCACGTGTCCCCCGAGAGGAGCGCCGGCCGATGGCGAAGATCAAGGTAAACAACCCGGTCGTGGAGCTCGACGGCGACGAGATGACCCGGATCATCTGGAAGCAGATCCGGGAGCAGCTGATCCTGCCCTACCTCGACGTCGACCTGCACTACTACGACCTGTCGATCCAGCACCGCGACGAGACCGACGACCAGGTCACCGTTGACGCCGCCAACGCCATCAAGGAGCACGGCGTCGGCGTCAAGTGCGCGACCATCACCCCGGACGAGGCCCGGGTGGAGGAGTTCGGCCTGAAGAAGATGTGGCGGTCGCCCAACGGCACCATCCGCAACATCCTCGGCGGTGTCGTCTTCCGCGAGCCGATCATCATGTCCAACGTGCCGCGGCTGGTCCCCGGCTGGACCAAGCCGATCATCATCGGCCGGCACGCCCACGGTGACCAGTACAAGGCCACCGACTTCGTTGTCCCCGGCCCGGGCACGGTGACCATCACCTACACCCCGGCCGACGGCGGCGCGCCGATGGAGATGGAGGTCGCCAACTTCCCCGGCGGCGGCATCGCCATGGGCATGTACAACTACGACGAGTCGATCCGGGACTTCGCCCGGGCCTCGTTCCGGTACGGCCTGGACCGCAACTACCCGGTCTACCTGTCCACCAAGAACACCATCCTCAAGGCGTACGACGGCCGGTTCAAGGACATCTTCGCCGAGGTGTTCGAGAACGAGTTCAAGGCCGAGTTCGCGGCCGCTGGCATCACCTACGAGCACCGGCTCATTGACGACATGGTCGCCGCCGCGCTCAAGTGGGAGGGCGGCTACGTCTGGGCCTGCAAGAACTACGACGGTGACGTGCAGTCCGACACCGTCGCGCAGGGCTTCGGCTCGCTGGGTCTGATGACCTCGGTCCTGCTCTCCCCGGACGGCCGCACCGTCGAGGCCGAGGCCGCGCACGGCACGGTCACCCGGCACTACCGGCAGTGGCAGAAGGGCGAGAAGACGTCGACCAACCCGATCGCGTCGATCTACGCCTGGACCCGGGGCCTGGCCCACCGGGGCAAGCTGGACAACACGCCGGCGGTCACCGAGTTCGCCAACACCCTGGAGCAGGTCATCGTCGACACCGTCGAGGGCGGCCAGATGACCAAGGACCTCTCGCTGCTCATCTCGCGGGACGCCCCGTGGCTGACCACCGACGAGTTCATGAACGCGCTCGACGAGAACCTGGCGCGCAAGCTCGCCTGATCCAGGCGTACCGCATCATCGGAGCCCGTCGGCACCCGCCGGCGGGCTCCGGCGTGTCCGGGGTCGACACGCCGTCGGCGTCACTGCGGCCGGCGCGCCTCGTTGACCAGAGTGGACGAGATGCCAGTCGCGTCCAGGAAGGTTGACCGCGGTCGACCGCGGCATGCGTGCCGATCAGGCAGCCTTCCCGGCTGTGTCGAGCACAGCCAGCCGTCCCTTCCCTGCGGGGGGCCCTGTCCCGGGCCCCCCGCGCCCTGTCTCCCGCCCGTTTCAGGCGGCGCGCAGGAGGTCGGCGGCGCGCTCGGGGGAGATGTCGTTGATGAAGACACCCATCCCGGACTCGGAGCCCGCCAAATACTTCAGCTTGTCCTTGGCCCGCCGGATGCTGAACAGCTGCAGGTGCAGGTGGCCCAGCTCGCGGTCGATCCGCACCGGCGCCTGGTGCCACGCCGAGATGTACGGCATCGGCATGTCGAACAGGCCGTCGAAGCGGCGCAGCAGGTCCAGGTAGAGCGGCCCGAAGGCGTCCCGCTCGCTGTCGCTGAGCGCCGGGATGTCCGGCACCACGCGGTGCGGCGCCACGTGCACCTCGAACGGCCAGCGGGCCGCCGCCGGGACGAACGCCGTCCAGTGCTCGTTCTCGGCCACCACCCGGTCGCCGGCGGCGCGCTCGGCGGCCAGCACGTCCGCGTAGAGGTTGCCCCCGCCGTTCCGCTCGGCGTGCCGGCGTGCCGCGGCCAGCAGTGCCCGGGTGCGCGGCGTCACGAAGGGGTACGCGTAGATCTGCCCGTGCGGGTGATGCAGCGTGACGCCGATCTCGACGCCCCGGTTCTCGAAGCAGAACACCTGCTCCACGCCGGGCAGGGCACCGAGCACCTCGGTCCGGTCGGCGAGCGCGTCCAGCACGGTTCGGACCCGGCGCGGGGGGAGGCTGGCGAAGGAGGCGTTGTGGTCGGAGGTGAAGCAGACCACCTCGCACCGGCCGAGGCCCGGCCGGACTGGCGTGAACGGCGTGATCTCCCCAGGCTCGTCAGCCACCCGGCCGCTCAACGACGGAAACCGGTTCTCGAACACCACCACGTCGTAGTCGGGGGCCGGGATCTCGGTCAGCCGGTCACCCAGCGACGGGTCGAGTGGGCACTCGTTCGCCGGCGGAAGGAATGTGCGGGTCTGTCGGTGCACGGCGACCGCCACCCACTCGTCGGTCAGCGGGTCGTAGCGCAGCTGGGACGCGGGGGGCGGCGGCGGCAGGTCCCGGCGATCCGGCTGGTCGCGGACGGCGTCGTCGCGCTCGTCGAAGTAGATCAGCTCCCGGCCGTCGGCCAGGTCGATCGCGGTGCGCTTCACGGCGCCGTCCCCTCACTTGTCGGCGTGCCCGTCGCGCGGCCCGCCCCTGTCGCCTTCACCATGATCAATTCACCCACCTGCTCGCCGAGTACCCGGCGCGCGGGCGGAGGCAACCGGTCGTCGCTGACCAGTACGTGTGCTGCGGCCAGCTCGACGATCGAGGAGATGCCGACCGTGCCCCACTTGGTGTGGTCGGCGAGCACCACCAGCCGGTCCGCCGCCGCCACCAGCGCCCGGTCGGTTTCCGCCTCCATCAGGTTGGGGGTGGTGAAGCCGGCCCGCTCGGTGATGCCGTGCACGCCGAGGAAGAGCAGATCCAGGTGCAGCCTCCGGACGGCGCTGACCGCGAGCGGGCCGACCAGCGCGTCCGACGGTGTGCGTACGCCACCGGTGAGCACCACCGTCTGATCCGGTCGACCGCCGGCGTGCAGGATCTCGGCCACCGGCAGCGAGTTGGTCACCACGGTCAGGCCGGGCACGTCCACCAGCCTCCGGGCCAGCTCCGCGGTGGTGGTGCCCGCCGAGAGCGCGACCGCCGCGCCCGGCCGGACCAACTGCGCCGCCCGATCCGCGATGGCGGCCTTCTCCGGCAGTTGTCGGACCGACTTGGCGTGGAAGCCCGGCTCGTCGGTGGAGCTCGGGCCGGCCGCCGTGGCACCGCCGTGCACCTTGGCCAGCAGGCCGCGCTCGTGCAGCGACTCCAGGTCGCGCCGGATGGTCATGTCGGAGACGCCGAACTCGGCGGCCAGCTCGGTCACCCGGACGCCCCCGGTCGACCGGACCCGCTCCAGGATGGCCGCCTGCCGCTGCTGAGCGAGCATCCGCCGTGCCTCCCCGGGGTCCACGTACTCTCACGCGGTCGAACGTGTTCCAACAAAGATGAACACTAGCGCGTAGCCGGCAGCGGTGGAAGGAACGGGGGTACGGCGACGCCTCAGACGGACGGGATCTTCAGCTCCACCCAGCCGGTCTCGGTCAGGTGGTGCAGCACGGCCTGCACCGCTTCCGGCACGCTCAGGTCGGTGGTGTCCAGCACCAGGTCGGCGTCGGTCGGCACCTCGTACGGGTCGTCGATCCCGGTCATGCCGGTGAGCAGCCCGGCGCGGGCACGCGCGTACAGGCCCTTGCGGTCCCGCTGCTCGCACACCTCCAGCGGGGTGGCGACGTGCACCAGCACGAAGCCCGCCCCGGCGGCCAGGGCCATCTCCCGAGCCGTGGCGCGGGCCGCCGCGTACGGCGCGATCGGGCAGCAGATGCCCACCCCGCGATGCCGGGCGATCTCCGCCGACACCCAGCCGATCCGCCGCACGTTGAGATCCCGGTCGGCCTTGCTGAAGCCCAGCCCGGCGGAGAGCTCCCGGCGCACCACGTCCCCGTCGAGCAGGGTCACCGTGCGGTCGCCGCTCTCCCGCAACGCGTCCGCCAGCCCTCGGGCGATTGTCGACTTGCCGGAGCCGGAGAGACCGGTCAGGAAGACCACCAGACCTCGGTGCCGGCGCGGCGGCCGGGCCCGCGCCAGCTCCTTCGCCACGGCCGGCGGCGTGTGCCACTCCGGCAGCGGGAAGCCCCGGTCCAGCAGGTCGTCGATCTCGTCCTGGGTCAGCGCGAGACGGCGGTTGCGCTGTGGGATGTCCTCCCGCCAGCGCCACTGCCCGTCCCGGTTGTCGTACGCCAGCTCGCGCGGCACCAGCACCCGCAGCCCGGCTCCGGAGAGCATCTCCCCAGTGGAGAGCAGGTGGGTGACCCCGTACGCGGCGGAGACCCGGGCGCGCAGCAGCGCGTCACTGATCTCGTCCCGCCGGTGCGACAGCGGCACCGCCACCAGGGTGGCCGGCGGCATCCGGTCCCGGGCGGCGAAGATGCTGCGCACCAGCGCCTCCGGCGGGAACCCACCGGCGCCACCCTCGCCGACCGGGATCATCACCAGCAGGTGCGCGGCCAGGGTGCGGGCGGCGTGGGCGATCTGGGCGAGCTGGGGCCGGTGCAGTGGCCGGTCGGCGATCACCCCGAGCACCCGGCCCGGGGGCAGCAGCGCCCGGACCTCCTCCGGGCTGCGGCGTAGCCGCTGGAACGGGCCGTGGCCACCGTCACCCAGCCGCCGGACCCGGCCGCCCACCCCGGCCACGCCCTCGCGTACCGGCCAGACGTCCGCCACGTCCAGAGCGGCCGCCGGCGCACCCTCGCCGTCGGTCAGCAGCAACGCCCGGCGGGCCGGGTCGCGCGGATCGAAGCTCTCGGCCAGTGCGGCCGGCACCTGGAGGGTCACCGCGACCTGCCACGGCGTGCCGTCGGCCAGCCGACTGCGCCGGCTGACCGAAACCAGGTCGGCGCGGGTCATGAAGCCGGTCAAGGGGGCGTACGCGCCGGTCAGCAGCAGTTCCAGATCCGCGAGCTCACCGGGACGCGGCGTGTACGCCGGCGCGTCCCGGAGCACCTCGTCGGGCAGCACCCAGCCGTTGCTCATCCACACCCCCCACTCGCTGACCGGCACACAGTTTCGCAGCCGACCGCCGATCGGTCGAGGGCGCCACTCCACGACCAGGGCGGGCGGATCAGCGGCGGATCCGGCGGCCCACCGCCGACCGCAGCCGGTTCCAGGGCTTTCGCTGGTCGCGGATCCGAGGTCGCGAGCCGTCGGCCCGGCAGATGAACACCAGCGGCAGGTGCGCGTCCTCGGTCCAGCCGGCGTTGGTGATCCGTGCCTTGAGGAGCCAGCTACCCCGGGTCCGGCCGCCGTTGAGGGCGCCGAAGTCGATCGTGGTGGTGGCCCGGTGCACCAGGTGGGTGGTGTCCGCGTCGGTCGGGCTGGCGACCCGTTCGGTTCGGAACTGCACCGGCAGGAAGATCTCGTCGCCGGTCTCCCTGCGGCGGGCGACCACGTCCAGCCGGGCCTTGCGGACCTGGGTGGTGGAGTCGAGCACCTCGGGGGCGACCTCGTCCACCGGCAGCACCAGCACGTCCCGCCCGTCGTCGGCGCGGAAGCCGATCGGCCGGTCCGCGGAGCGCAGTTCGGCGGCGACGGTCACCGTGACGGCGCGGTCGGCCCGCTTGTGTTCGTCAATCGTGCCGTGCGCCGCGATGCCCGCCTCCCAGGAGGCCAGCCGGCGCAGGTCGGCGAATCGGCCCCGCTCCGCCAGGAACGCCACGGCCCGTTGCAGCGGCGGCAGGCCCGCGGCCACGCCGGGAGCGAACCGGTCCTGGATGACCTTCTGGGTCTCCAGGGCGACCTGCTCCAGCCAGCTCTCGGGGGCGCTCAGCAGTCGTTTGCCGCGCAACCGGTTGAGCATCTCGTTGCGCAGCCACCGCCGGTGCAGCCGGTCCCGCAGCGGGCCCGGCTCGGTGTTGGCATCCACGATGTCCAGCGCGTCGCGCAGGTTGGCGAAGTAGCTCGACGGGTCCAGCAAGGCCGCGGTGACGTTGCGCGCGTCGCCCCGCTGGGCGTGGTGGTAGCACGTGTAGTCGGACAGCACGCAGGTGCGCCCGGACAGGAAGTAGGCCCGCACCACCACCAGGTGGTCCTCCAGCCGACGCTTGCCGCCCTCCGGGAACCGCACCCCGTGCTCGTTGAGGAACGACCGGCGGAACAGCTTGTGGCAGGTCAGGCTGTCGATCAGCGGCGAGTTCTCCAGGGTGGCGTCGAAGTTGTTCTTCCGGAACAGCTCCCGCGGCACCGGCCGCCCGTGCCCGGCCATCTTCCCGACCACGATGTCCGCGTCGTACTTCTTCGCGCACTCGTAGAGCCGCTCCAGCGCCTGGTCGGCGAACCAGTCATCGTCGTCGGCGAAGAAGACGTACTCGCCGCGGGCCCGCTCGATGCCCAGGTTGCGCGGCCGCGACGGCCAGCCCGAGTTCTCGATGTGCAGCACCTGGATGTGCGGGTGCGCGGCGGCCAGCTCGTCCAACCGCTCGCCCGTGCCGTCGGTCGAGCCGTCGTCGACGACGATCACCTCGAACTCGTCGGCGGGCATCGACTGGCGCAGCAGCGAGGCGATCAGCTTCTCGATGTGACGACGGCAGTTGTACGCCGGCACCACGACACTCACCTTGGGGACGTCCACTCCGACCATCACGATCCCTCCCGTGTCGGCGGCCGAATACCCCCGGAACACCGCCAGGTGAACGGAGGGTGAATGGTGTCATCTTCAATGCGCGATTCCAGCGGCGGGGTCCGGTGGAGCGCGGGACCGGCGCAAACGTCGCCGGCCAGCGGACCTTAGGGGTCAACTGTTGCCAGGATCAGGGGAGCGCCCGGGGCGAGCCGGTGCCCGCTGTGGGCACCGACTCCCTACGCTGGGCAGCGTGACACTGATCGCGACCCAGTCGCTCACCAAGACGTACGGAGGTCGGGTCACCGCGCTCGCTGACCTCACCGTCGCCGTCGAGCCCGGGATCATCGGCCTGGTGGGCGCGAACGGCGCCGGCAAATCCACCCTGATCAAGATCCTGCTCGGCCTGATTGCTCCCACCACCGGTCAGGTGTCGGTGCTCGGCATCGACCCGACCACCGACCCGGCGGAGGTCCGGGCCCGGGTCGGCTACATGCCCGAGCACGACTGCCTCCCGCCGGACCTGTCCGCCGCTGAGCTGGTCACCCACCTCGGCCGGATGAGCGGCCTTCCGCGCACCGCGGCCCGGGAGCGGGCTTCGGAGGCGTTGCGGCACGTTGGGCTCTACGAGGAGCGTTACCGCCCGGTCGGCGGCTACTCCACCGGCATGAAGCAGCGGGTCAAGCTGGCCCAGGCGCTGGTGCACGACCCCGACCTGCTGCTGCTCGACGAGCCGACCAACGGCCTGGACCCGGCCGGCCGGGACGCCATGCTGGCGCTGGTGCACCGGATCGGCACCGAGTTCGGCATCTCCGTGCTGGTCTGCTCGCACCTGCTGGGCGAGGTGGAGCGGATCTGCGACACGCTGATCGCAATCGACGGCGGTCGGCTGCTGCGCGCCGACCACATCTCCGCGATGACCTCGGCCACCGACGTGCTCGCCGTGGAGGTCAGCGAGGGCACCGAGGAGTTGGCCGCCCGGCTTGCCGAGCTCAAACTGCCGGTGGCGCGCGACGGCCGGCTGCTGCTCGTACCGCTGGCCGACGACAGCACCTACGACCTGATCCTCGGCGCGGTCGCCGAGCTGGACCTGCCGCTGCATCGACTGGACCAGCGCCGGCACCGGGTGGCCGAACTCTTCGCCACGAGGGAGCTCACCCATGCCTGAGCCGTCTTCCGCCGCCGTGCGCTCCGCGCCGGGCGGCGTCATCCATGACATTGGCTACCAGCGCTACCGCGGCTCACGGCTGGGCCGCCGGCACGTCTTCGGCGCGCTCTACCTGCACGGGCTGCGCACCGCGTTCGGGTTCGGGCGTAGCGCCAAGGCCAAGATCTTCCCCTGGCTGGTGGTCGGCATCGTCACCCTGGTCGCGGTGGCGCTGGCCGCGGTACGCAGCCAGATCGGCGAGCCGGTCGCCACGTACGCCCAGTTCGCCGACTCGATGAGCTGGCTGGTCCTGTTCTTCGTGGCGGTGGCCGCACCGGAGCTGGTCTCCCGGGACCTGCGCAGCGGCGTGCTCCCGCTCTACTTCTCCCGGCCGCTGCCGCGCGGCGACTACGCGCTGGCCAAGCTGCTGGCGCTGGTCACCGCGCTCTGGCTGCTGCTCGGTGGGCCGCAGCTGGTGATGTTCCTGGGTGCCGCGTTCACCACCAAGGAGGGCATGCGAGGGGTCTGGAACGAGCTGCTCGACCTGCTGCCCGGGCTGCTCTACGCCGGGCTGTGGGCGGTGGTCTTCGCGTCGGTCGGGCTGCTGGTCGCGTCGCTGACCGGCAAGCGCGCCTTCGCCGCCGGCGGCGTGGTCGCGGTCTTCCTGATGACCACCCCGATCGTGGGCACGCTGAGCATCCTGCCGTCGCGGACGGCCAACGAGCTGGCCGGGCTGGCCTCGCCCTCCACCCTGGTGCAGGGCGTCGGCATCTGGTCACTGGGCGACCTGCTGGTGGAGGGCGATCAGGGCGGCCCGTCGATCGGCAGGTTCGGCCCGGTCTACGCCTTGGCCGCGGTGCTGCTGGTCGCTGGCGCGACCGCCCTCCTGCTGGCCCGCTACCGGAAGGTCGCCTCCTGATGAGCACGCTGAGCCTGGCCGGGGTGTCCCGGTGGTACGGCAATGTGGTCGCCGTCAACGACATCAGCATGACCCTCGGGCCGGGAGTGACCGGGCTGCTCGGCCCGAACGGCGCTGGCAAGACCACGCTGTTGCACATGATGGCCGGGTTCCTCTCCCCGTCGCGGGGCAAGGTGACGCTCGACGACGAGCCGACCTGGCGCAACCCCGACGTCTACCGGCGGCTGGGGCTGGTCAGCGAGCGGGAGGCGGTGCAGGGCTACCTCAGCGCGTACGAGTTCGTGCTGGCCAGCGCGAAGCTGCACCGGCTGGCCGAACCGGCGGCGGCGGCCCGACGGGCCATCGACCTGGTGGAGCTGGAGTCGGCGCAGGACCGGCGGATCGGCACCTACTCCAAGGGCATGCGGCAACGGGCCCGGGTGGCCGCCGCGCTGGTGCACGACCCGCAGGTGCTGCTGCTCGACGAGCCGTTCAACGGGATGGACCCGCGCCAGCGGCTGCACATGATGCAGCTGCTGCACACCCTGGGCGACGCCGGCCGGACCATCCTGTTCAGCTCGCACATCCTGGAGGAGGTCGAGCAGGTCTCCGGGACGGTCCAGGTGATGGTGGCCGGCCGCCTGGCGGCCTCCGGCGACTTCCGGACCATCCGCCGGCTGATGACCAACCGGCCGCACGTCTTCGCGGTGCGCTCCACCGACGACCGGGCGCTGGCCGTGGCGCTGATCGCCGAACCGTCGGTGAGCGGGGTCGAGCTGGACCGCACCGGCCTGACCGTGCGCGCCGGCGACTACGGCGCCTTCACCCGGGCGCTGCCCCGGATCGCGCTGAACCGGGGCATCCGGGTGCGCCAGCTGGTGCCGTCCGACGAGTCCCTGGAGAGCGTCTTCTCCTACCTGGTGGAGGCCTGAGAACATGTCGACCGTTACCTGGATCACCGCGCGCGGCCTGTTCGGTCGGCGCCGGTTCCTGCTGCTGCTCCCGCTGCCGTTGGTGCTGCTCGGGCTGGCCGTGCTCTGCCGCTCGCTGGGGGTGGACCCGGGCGAGTGGGGGCCACCGGTGCTGGTCGGCCTCGGGCTGGCCGTCGTGCTGCCGGTGGTGGCGCTGATCATCGGCACCGGCGTGCTGGGCGCCGAGATCGACGACGGCACGGTGGTGCACATCCTGACCAAGCCGTTGCCGCGCTGGCAGATCGTGCTGCCCAAGCTCGCGGTGGCCGCCGGGGTCACCGCGGCCACCGTCGCGGTGCCGCTCTACATCGCGGGCGTGCTTGCCGCTTCGGTACGCCTCGGTCTGGCGCTGGCCGCCGCGGCGACGCTCGGCGCGCTGGCGTACACGGCGCTGTTCCTCGCGCTCAGCCTGGTGACCCGGCGGCCGGTGCTGCTCGGCTTGGTCTACGTGCTCATCTGGGAGGGGCTGCTGGGCAACTTCGTCAGCGGCACCAAGGTGCTCTCCATCCAGCAGTACGTGATCGCCCTCGCCGACCGGATCGCCCCCACCGGGCTGCTGGAGACCAGCGTGTCGGTGCCGGTGGCGGCGGTGATGACCGCGTTGGTCAGCGTCGGCTTCACCGTGCTGGCCATCGACCGCCTGCGCTCGTTCAGCGTGGCCGGCGAGACGAGCTGAGGCCGGTGCGAGTCGCTGTTCCGGCCAGCCACCCCCGGTCGGTAGGGCTGGCCGGATGTACCGGCAGGGGTGCCTCGGGCCAGGCTGGTGGGCGTGAACGTCGAAGCGGAGCGGACGTCGTTGGCTGAGCCGTACTCCCGAAGCAGCCGGCCGTGGCTGACCAGCCTGGCGGTCGCCGGGCTGGTCTGCGCCACGGTCGCGACGGCCGCCCAGGGCAGCGGACGGTTCCACTGGTGGGCCGGGTTCATCCTGATCCCGGGCGCGCTGATCGCGGCCAGCGGCGGGCCGCTGCTGGCCCGGGGCGGCGGCCGGGCCTTCGCCGGGTACGTCATCGCCTGCGTCGGCACGCTGGTGTTCGCGGTGGGCGCGCTGCTGATGTTCGGCGTGATGGGCCGGGGCTGGCCGGCGCTGGTGGTGCTGCCCTGCCTGGCTGTCGCCGGCACCTACCTGTGGCGGGCAGCCCACCCGCTGGCCCGCGGCCTGCACCGGGCCGTGGCCCTGCTCGCGCTCACCGGCGCGCTGGTCGGGCTGACCCTGCAACTGATCCGGGTGGATCTGATCGACCTGAAGACCGGCTGGTGGGGCGGGTTCATGATGCTGGCCGGGGCGATCGTGCTGGGCAACGCGGTCGAGTTGACCCGGCACCGGATGCAGTACCGGCTCCAGGCGATCACCCTGCTGGTCGGGCCGGCGGTGGTCGCGATCCTGGTCGGCCTGCGTTTCCTGCGCGGCTGGTGACCGCTTCCGCGCCGGTCAGAAGGCGCAGGCGATGACGAGTTCCGGGGTGCGGTCGGGGAGCAGGTCCAGCTTGCCGATCCGGCCGGCCGCGCGCAGGTCGTCGGCGACCAGGGTGAGCTGTTCCAGCAGCGCCGCCGGCCCGAGCGCCTCCGCCAGCGGCACCTCTGCCTTCATCGACAGCTTCCGCTCCGACTTGGCCCGCCGCACCTGGCTGAGCGCGTCGCCGGCCAGCCGTAGCAGCGCCGGGTCGCCCGTCCCCTCCGTCGTCCGGGCCACCTCGTGCGTGGTGGGCCACGGCGCCCGGTGCACCGAGCCGTACCGCCACCAGGACCAGACCTCCTCGGTGACGTACGGCAGCACCGGGGCGAACAGCCGCAACTGCACCGACAGCGCCGAGGCCAGCGCCGCCCGCGCCGAGTCGGCCGCCGCCCCGGTGCCGTACGCGCGCTCCTTGACCAGCTCGATGTAGTCGTCGCAGAACCGCCAGAAGAACGCCTCGGTGACCTGCAACGCCGCCGTGTGGTCGTACGAGTCGAAGGCGGCGCCCGCCGCGGTGACGACGGTGGCCAGTTCGGCGAGCATGGCCCGGTCCAGCGGGGCGGTCGCCGGGGTGCGTAGCGCGTCCGCCGCGCCCAGCCCGAGCGCGAACTTCGACGCGTTGAGCAGCTTGGTGGCCAGCCGCCGACCGACCTTGATCTGCGCCGGGTCGAAGGCCAGGTCCATGCCGGGCTTGCCACTGGCCGCCCAATAGCGCACCGCGTCCGAGCCGTGCTGCTCCAGCAGCGCCAGTGGGGTGACCACGTTCCCCTTGGACTTGGCCATCTTCTTGCGGTCCGGGTCGAGGATCCAGCCGGAGAGCACGGTGTCCCGCCAGGGCAGCACGCCGTGCTCGAAGTGCGAACGGACCACGCTGTCGAAGAGCCAGGTCCGGATGATCTCCTGCCCCTGTGGGCGGAGGTCCATCGGGAAGATCTGGGCGAACAGGTCCGGGTCGGTCTCCCAACCGCCGACGATCTGCGGGGTCAGCGATGAGGTGGCCCAGGTGTCCAGCACGTCCGGGTCGCCGACGAAGCCGCCCGGCTGCCCGCGTTGCGACTCGTCGTAGCCCGGCGCCGGATCGCTGGATGGATCGACCGGCAGCGCGGACTCGTCCGGCGTGAGAGGGTGGGACCAGTCCGGCTCGCCAGCGTTGTCGAGCCGGTACCACACCGGCACCGGCACCCCGAAGAAGCGCTGCCGACTGACCAGCCAGTCACCGGTCAGGCCGGCCACCCAGTTGTCGTAGCGGTGCTTCATGTGCGCCGGCACCCAGTGCAGCTGCTCGCCCCGGGCCAGCAACGTCGCCCGCAGCTCGGCATCCCGGCCGCCGTTGCGCAGGTACCACTGCCGGGTCGAGACGATCTCCAGCGGCCGGTCGCCGCGTTCGTAGAACTTGACTGGGTGGGTGATCGGGCGCGGCTCGCCGATCAGGTCACCCGCGTCGGCCAGCATCCCGACGATCGTCCGGCGGGCGCTGTTGACGGTCTGCCCGGCCAGTGCCGCGTACGGCTGCGCCGGCACCCCGGCCGGCGGCTCGGGAAGCAGCCGGCCGTCCCGGCCGATCACGACCCGGGTGGCCAGCCGCAACTCACGCCACCAGGTCACGTCGGTCAGGTCGCCGAACGTGCAGACCATCGCGATGCCGGTGCCCTTGGCGGGGTCGGCGAGCGGGTGGGCGTGCACCGGCACCTCGACGTCGAACAGCGGGCTGCGCACCGTGCCGCCCACCAGGTCGGCGTACCGCTCGTCGTCGGGGTGGCAGACCAGTGCCACACAGGCCGGCAGCAGCTCGGGCCGGGTGGTGTCGATGAGCACCTCGCGCCCGGTCGGCCCGGTGAACCGCAGCCGGTGGTAGGCGCCGGGGCGCTCCCGGTCCTCCAGCTCGGCCTGGGCGACCGCGGTGGCGAAGCCGACGTCCCACAGGGTCGGCGCCTCCGACTGGTACGCCTCGCCGCGGAGCAGGTTGCGCACGAACGCCCGCTGGCTGGTCGCCCGGGCGACCCGGCCGATCGTGGTGTACGTCAGGGACCAGTCCACCGAGAGCCCGAGCCGTCGCCAGAGCGCCTCGAAGACCTGCTCGTCGGCGACCGTCAACCGCTCGCACAGCTCGATGAAGTTGCGTCGCGAGATCGGGGTGGGGTCACGGCGCGCCGCCTCGTCGACCGGCGTCGCCGGTGGCCGCCACACCGGGTCGTAGGGCAGCGCCGGGTCGCAGCGCACCCCGTACACGTTCTGCACCCGGCGCTCGGTGGGCAGGCCGTTGTCGTCCCAGCCCATCGGGTAGAAGACGGCCTTGCCGCGCATCCGCTGGTACCGCGCCGTGGTGTCGGTGTGCGTGTACGAGAAGACGTGTCCCATGTGCAGCTCGCCCGATACGGTCGGCGGCGGGGTGTCGATCGAGTACACGTCCACCCTGCGACCACTCCGGCTCGGCGCGTCTGACGCCGCGTCGCGACCCGGAACAGTCGACCTGGAGCGGTCGAACGCGTACGTGCCCTCCTCCTGCCACTGGCGCGCCCAGGTCTCCTCGAGCCCGTCCAAACTCGGACGCTCGGGCAGACCGGCGTGCGCCGTCCTCGCCGTATCGGTCATCCTGCGATCGTAGGCACCGCACGGGTGCCGGGCCACGTAGTTGCGGCCGGGACACGACGGCTGCCTGCGCCGACAGGCCGGCCGGGTCGGTGCGCACCGTCGACGGCGGGTCGATGCGCGCCGTCGACCGCAGGTCGGTGCGCGCCTAGATCATTGAGTCGCGCCACTGACGGTGCAGGGCTGCGTACCGGCCGTCGGCCTCGGCCAGCACGGCGGGCGGGCCGTCCTCGACGATCCGCCCGCCGTCGAGGACGAGCACCCGGTCGGCGGTCTCCACGGTGGAGAGCCGGTGCGCGATCACCAGGGCGGTCCGGTCCCGCAGGATGGTGCCGAGCGCCCGCTGCACCAGCCGTTCGGTCGGCACGTCCAGCGAGGAGGTCGCCTCGTCCAGGATCAGCACGGTCGGGTCGGCCAGGAACGCCCGGGCGAACGCGACGAGCTGCCGCTGCCCGGCGGAGAGCCGGCCGCCGCGCCGGTGCACCTGCGTGGCGTACCCCTCTGGTAGCGCGGTGATGAACTCGTGCGCGCCGATCGCCCGGGCGGCGGCCTGCACCGCGGCGTCGTCGGCGCCGGGCCGGCCGAACCGGATGTTCTCCGCCACGGTGCCGCTGAACAGGTGGTTCTCCTGGGTCACCAGCACCACCGCGCGGCGCAGGTCGGCGTCGCTCACCGCACGCAGGTCGATGCCGTCCATCCGGACCGCACCGCTGTCCGGGTCGTGAAACCGGGCGACCAGCTTGGCGATGGTCGACTTTCCCGCGCCGGTCGGCCCGATCAACGCGACGGTCTGCCCGGCGGGCACGGTCAGCTCCAGCCCGGCGAGGATCGGGGTGTCGGCGCGATAGCCGAAGGAGACCGCCCGGAAGGCCAACTCCCCTCGGCCGGCGCCGGTCGGCAGCGGCACCGGCCGGGCCGGCTCGGCGACCGCCGGTCGCTCGTCCAGCACGCCGGCCAGCTTCTCCAGCGCTGCGGTGGCCGACTGGAGCGAGTTGTAGAACTGGCTCAGCTCCTGCATCGGCTCGAAGAAGCGGCGCAGGTAGAGCAGGAACGCGGCGAGCACCCCGACCTCGGTATGCCCGCCGAGCACCCGCCAGCCGCCGTAGCAGAGCACCACCGCCACCGTGACGTTGCCGATCAGCTTGATCGCCGGGGAGTACGTGGCGATCAGGCGGAACGCGTGCAGGCTGGCCTGCCGGTAGTCGTCGCCGAGCGCCACGAAGATCCGCTGGTTGCGCGGCTCCCGACGGAACGCCTGCACCGCCCGGATGCCCCGCATGGACTCCACGAAGTGCACGATGACCAGCGCGACCGCTTCCCGGGTCCGTCGGTACGCGCTGGCCGACGCCCGGGCGAACCAGCGGGAGAGCCAGAACAGGAACGGGAACGCGAACAGCGTCACGGAGGCCAGCGGCAGGTCCAGCCAGAGCAGGATGGCGGCCACCGACAGGATCGACAGCGCGGCCAGCACCAGACTGTCGATCCCGCCGTCGACCAGCTCGGCGATCGAGTCCAGGTCACTGGTGAGCCGGGAGACCATCCGGCCGGAGGTGTACCGCTCGTGGAAGCCCACCGACAGTCGCAGGAAGTGCCCGAACACCCGCTGCCGCAGGTCCAGCAGGACGGCCTGGCCGATCCGGGCGGAAAGCGCGAGGAAACCTCGGCGGGCCGCGTACTCGGTCGCCGCAGCGACGGCGAACGCCCCGGCGACGGCGGCCACCGGGCCGGCGTCACCGGCCCGCAACGGCGCGATGGTCCGGTCGATGCCGATCATGACCAGGTACGGGCCGGCCATCGCCGCGGCGTTCTGGGCCAGCAGCAGGCCGACCGCGCCGGCGAGCCGACTCCGGTGCGGCCGGAGCAGGTCGGCCAGCAGCGCCCGGCTGAGCCGGCGCAGCCGGGCCACCGCCTCGGGGCTGGTCTCCTCGGCCCGGCTCCGGTCGGCCTCCGGGTCGGTGGCCGTCCCGCGCCAGCGGGCGAACTCCGGTTCTTCCCCGGGCGGTGGGTCGGCCGCCTCCCGCACGGTCATGAGCGGACCAGCCCCCATCCGTCCGAGGTGGACGACGCGGACGTGTCCGGCCCGGCAGATGGTGGCCGCCCGGCTGGCGGCTCGGCGGCGAGCAGCGCCCGGTAGGCCGGCACGGTGGCCAACAGCTCGGAGTGCCGGCCGATCGCGGCGATCCGCCCGCCGTCGAGCAGGGCGACCCGGTCGGCCAGCGCGATGGTCGACGGTCGGTGCACCACCAGCAGCGCGGTGCTGTCCCGGAGCACCCGCCGCAGCGCTGCCTCGATCAGCGCCTCCGTGTGTACGTCGAGGGCGGACAGCGGGTCGTCCAGCACCAGCAACGCCGGCCGGCCGAGCACCGCCCGGGCCAGCGCCAGCCGTTGCCGCTGCCCGCCGGAGAGTGACAACCCCTGCTCGCCGACCCGGGTGGCCAGACCCCACGGCAGGTCGTACGCGAAATCGGCCTGGGCGAGCGCGAGGGCCGCGCGGACCTCGTCGTCACCGGCGTCCGGGTGCCCCAGGGTCAGGTTCTCCCGGACCGACATGGAGAAGAGCGTGGGTTCCTCGAACGCCACCCCGACCAGTCGGCGCAGCGAGTCCAGCCGCAGCTCCCGCAGGTCGTGCCCGTCCAGGGTGATCCGACCGTCAGTCACCTCGTGCAGTCGGGGCACCAGGGAGAGCAGTGTGCTCTTGCCACAGCCGGTGGCCCCGACCAGCGCCACGGTCTCGCCCGGCTCGATGGTCAGGTCTATCTCGCGTAGCACCCGCTCGCTGGTGCCCGGGTACTGGAACGCGACCCGCTCGAAGCGGAGCCGGCCGTGGACCGCGTCGCGGGGCAGCGCGACCGCGCCCGGCGCGTCGACGATCTGCGGTGGGGTGTCCAGCACCTCCAGGATCCGGTCGGCGGCGGTGGCCGCCTCCTGAGCGTTGGCGATGATCCAGCCGAGGGTCTGCACCGGCCAGATGAGCATCAACTGGAGGCTGACGAACGCGACCACCTCACCGATGGTGAGCGCACCCCTCGCGGCGGCGGCCGCCCCGGCGACCAGCACCACGCCCAGGGTCAGGTTGGGCACCAGGTCGAGCAGCGCCGCGGTGTTGGCCAGCAACCGGCCCTTGCGTACGCCGGTGTCGTGCAGCCTCCGGGCCCCACCGGCGAAGCGGGCGACCAGCTCGGGCCCCCGGCCGTACGCCTTCATGGTGCGCAGGCCCTGCGCGGTCTCCTCGACCAGGGTGGCCACGTCGCCCTGCTGGTCCTGCATCCGTCGGGACGCGCTGTGGTAGTGCCGCGCGAAGCGCCGGGTGATCAGCAGTAGCGGCACGGTGCTGGCCGCCACCAGCAGCCCGAGCGCCACGTGCAGGCGGATCAGCAGCAGCACCACCACGAGGTAGGTGGTCAGGTTGAGCACCAGGAAGAACACGCCGAAGGAGAGGAACCGGCGGATCACCGACAGGTCGCTGGTGATCCGGGAGAGCAGCTGACCGGACTGCCAGCGGTCGTGGAAGCTGGTCGGCAGCCGCTGGAGGTGGGCGTAGACGTCGGCGCGCAGCGCCGCCTCCATGCCGACCGCAGAGGAGGACTGCACCCACCGACGGATGAAGATCAGCACCGCCTCGACCACGCCGAGCAGCAGCGCGAGGCCACCGAGCTGGAGCAGGCCGGCGGGCTCGCGCTGGGCCACCGGCCCATCCACCACCCGCTGCACCACCAGCGGTACGGCGATCCCGGCCGCCGTGCCGGCGAGCCCCGCGATCATCAGCCAGGCGAACTCGGTGGCGTACGGGCGCAGGTAGCGGCGCAACCGCCAGAGGTTGTGCACGGGGTGAGGGCCCGCGGCGACCCGGGCGGCCGGGCTGCCGACGCTGTCCGCAGGCACTACCCGACGGTAGCGTCAATAGACGTCGATGCTTGTGTCAGCTTGTTGTCAACCGCCGCTCATGACCGAGAAGCCACTTCTTCACGTCCAGCCCCCAGCGGTAGCCGCCGAGCGTGCCGTCGGTACGCAGCACCCGGTGGCAGGGCACGAACAGCGCCGCCGCGTTACGGGCGCAGGCGGCCGCGGCGGCCCGTACCGCTGGCGGTCGGCCAGCCAGCGCCGCGTACCTGGTGTAGGTGACCGGGGTCCCCGGTGGGACCTCGCGCAGCACCTCCCAGGCGTGCGCCATGAACTCGCCGCCGGTGCGCTGCCGCACCGGCACCGTGTCGATGGCGGTGAGGTCACCGTCCAGGTAGGACCGGACGGCCGCGCTGACGGGGCCGAGGTCAGCCCGCTGCCGAAGCGGCGCCCGTAGGGTCGGGTGGACCAGGGGCAGCAGCGCCGCCGGGTCCGGGGTGAAGCCGGCCGCCAGGACCTCGCCGTCGGTGCCGGCGAGGATGCTCAGCGGGCCGGTCGGGGTGCTCAGGACGGTGCTGTCGATGCTCATGCCGCTCTCCAGAGTCTGATCGTGGCGTAGGACCGCCAGGGGCGCCAGCGGTCGGCGTACGTGCTGAGGGTCTTCGGGTCGTCGGGCAGGCCGAGCGCGGCCGCGCCGCGTCGGACCGCCAGGTCGGTGGGTAGCAGGACGTCCGGGTCGCCGAAGGCGCGCATGGCCAGGTAGCCGGCGGTCCACGGGCCGATGCCGGGCAGCGCCAGCAGCCGCCGGACCGTCTCCTCCCGGTCGCCGCCCGGTGCCAGGTCCAGGTGCCCGTCGATGACCGCCCGCGCCAGCCCGCGGATCGTCTCCCGCCGTCCGACCGGCATCCCGAACGCGGTGTCCGGCTTCCCGAGCACGTCCTCCGCGCTGGGAAACCCCCGGAGCAGCCCAGGCTGGTTCCCGGCGTGTTGATCATGAGGTTGCCCGGCGACTGGATCTCCGTTCGGCCCGTCAACCTCATGATCGACGTGGTCCTCGGTGGAGCCGGGGGCGGCCAGTAGGCGGATGAGAGTGGTGCGGGCTGAGGTGACTGAGACCTGCTGGCCGATGATGGCGCGGACCGCCAGCTCGAAGCCGTCCACCGCCCGGGGAACCCGGATGCCCGGTTCGGCGGCGACCGCCGCGGCGAGCGCCGGGTCGGCGGCGAGCGTGGCGTCGATGGCGGCCGGGTCCGCGTCCAGGTCGAGCAGGCGGCGGCAGCGGGCCACCGCCGGCGCCAGGTCGCGCAGGTCGGCCAGCCGCAGCGTCGCCGCGACGTGCCCGTCCGCCGGGGTCAGCGCCACCTGGCCGGTGCCGTGCGGCAACCGCAACCCCCGGTGGTACGTCCCGTCGCGGACCTCGTCCACGCCGGGCAGCGCCCGCACCGCCAGGAAGTCCAGCAGCGCCTGGGCGTGCAGCGGGGGGCGGTACGCCAGCCGGAGCGTGATGGTCCCCGCCCCGGGAGGTGCCTGGTGCCGGCCACGGGCCGTGCGCAGCTCGGACGGGGCGATCCCGTACACCTCGCGGACCGTGTCGTTGAACTGCCGCACACTGCCGAAGCCGGCGGCGAACGCGATCTCGGCCATCCCCAGGCCGGTCGTCTCGATCAGGATCCGGGCGGTCTGCGCCCGCTGGGCCCGGGCCAGCGCGAGCGGCCCGGCACCCATCTCGGCGCGCAGCATCCGGTGCAGGTGCCGCTCGGTGTAGCCGAGTCGGGCGGCCAGCCCCGGGACGCCGTCGCGGTCGACCACCCCGTCGGAGATCAGCCGCATCGCCCGCCCGACCACGTCGGCGCGGACGTCCCACTGCGGCGAGCCGGGTGCGGCGTCCGGCCGGCAGCGGCGGCAGGCGCGCAGCCCGGCGCCCTGTGCCGCGGCTGCGGACGGGAAGAACCGGACGTTCTGTCGCTTGGGCGTGGTCGCCGGGCAGGACGGCCGGCAGTAGATCCCGGTGGACGTCACGCCCGTGTAGAACCAGCCGTCGAACCGCTGGTCACGGCTGTCCACAGCTCGGTAGCACCGCTCGAAATCCATCTCCACGCCACCGATGATGCCCCGCTCGCCGGGCTCGCGGCTGGCGGGAATCGGACCTGGGCGTGCGGCCCGGCAGTCGGCGGCTTGACGGCCGTCCGCGGCAACCGCCGCCGGGTGCCCGTCAGCGGCGGCGCCGGTGGGGTTGGCCGGAGCGTGCGGGCTGACCGGACCGTGCCGGCTGGCTGGACCGCGCGGGCTGGCCGGAACGGGCCGGTCGGGCGGTCAGCAGGGCCGACCGGAACACGCCGTCCGGGTCGTACCGTCGCCAGAGCCGCCGCACCCGGGCCCCGGTCTCACCCGGGTAGATCCGGGCGAACGCGGCCGGGTCCGGCCGGCTCTCGAAGTTGACGTACGCGCCGTCGGCCCGACCGGCGACGCCCCGCCAGGCGGCGTCCAACGCCGCGCCGCCCTGCGGCGGGAAGACCGAGGCGATGACCAGGGTGTTCTGGTGCCGGTGCGGGTAGGCGGTCGCGTCGGGGGCGACGTCGTTGACCGCCCCGCCCACCGAGCGGAGCTGGATGACCGCCCGACCGGGACCGGTCACCGCCCGCATCAGGGCCCGAGAACCGGCGTCGTCCAGCTCGGTGAACAGGCCGTTGGTGGTCGTGCCCCGCTGCTGCCCGACGTTCGGATTCAGGTGTGCGGTCGGCACCAGGGACGGGTAGGGCAGGAGGTCGGTCCGGTGTTCGAGCAGCTTCCCGATGGCCAGCAGCGGCTCCACCACGGGTCGGGCCCGGCGCAGGCTCTCGGCGGCGACCACGGCGGTGATCGACATGAGGGCCGACCGTCCCTCCGCGAACAGCACGGCGGCTGCCGACAACTCCCGTGGGGCCTGCGCCAGGTAGCCCGCCCACTCCCGAACGGTGCGGCCGTCGGGGTGCGCCTCGACGACCAGTTGCGCCACCCCGACGTTGCGCTGCTCGGTGGCCTCGATCTCGAACGCCACCACGATCCCCGCTCCCGCGCCGGCACCCCGGACAAGCCAGAACAGCTCCGGCTCGTGCTCCGCGTCCGCGCGCACCAGCGTCCCGTCCGCGAGCACCACCTCCACCGCGCGGACGCGGTCGATGGTGAGGCCGTACGAGCGGACCAGCCAGCCGACGCCACCCCCGGTGGCCAGGCCGCCCACGCCGACGTTGCCGTGGTCACCTGAGCTGATCACCAGGCCGTACCGGGCCAGCGCCGTCGCGACATTCGCCCAGCGGGCGCCGGCCTCGACCCGGACCAGCCCGGACCGCTCGTCGAGCACCTGCACCCGGTTGAGCATGGACAGGTCGATGACCAGGCCACCGTTGTTGGAGGAGGTGCCGGCGAGACCGTGCCCGCCGCTGCGGACGGCGATCGGCAGCCGCTGCTCCCGCGCGTAGCGGATCGCGGCGACCACCTGCGCGACGTTCTTCGGCAGCAGGACACCGGCCGGCGAGGCCGGCGTGGTGTACGTCGAGCGCAGCTGCGCGTACCGGCGATCGCCGGGGGTGACGAGCTGTCCGGTGAGCGGACCGGGCACCCGGGCCAGGGCGTGACTCATCGCTGCCTTCGCAGCTCACGCGCCGTCGGGTGTCCGTGATCGGTCATGCCCCAAGAGTGGTTGGCCGTACCGACCTTGGCAAACGGCACCCTGTTCGACGGGATGAGCAGCGCATGCCGGTGCGGGGAGTGCCGGGCGATGGTGACCGGGATCTCCGACCGGCTCCTCGTCCGGCAGCTCAAGGAGCTGGAGTGACGGGCTTACCAAGGACGGGCCGGCCGGTCGGACCGGGCGGGAGAACCGCCCGGTCCGACCGGATCTGATCAACTGGCCGGGCTGGGCACCCCGGGCGGGCCGAGCGGGGTCGGCGTGGCCGACGGCCGTGCCGGGCCTGGCTTACCCGGCACGCCGGGCGGGCCGAGCGGGGTCGGCGTGGCCGACGGCCGTGCCGGGCTCGGCTTACCCGGCACGCCGGGCGGGCCGGACGGGCTGGGTACGACGATCGGCCCGGTCGGGCTGGGTGCGCCGGGCGGCGCGGACGGGCTGGGTACGACGATCGGCCCGGACGGGCTGGGTGCGCCGGGCGGGCCCGAGGGGCTGGGCGCGGCCGGACGGGGTTGGTCGGAGCCGGTCGCCGCGAGGGCGATCGGGGTGGCGATCAGGATGGCCGCGAGCGTGCCCACCGCGCCCATCGTCACCGTGGCCCGGCGCCGGTTGCGCACCCGCCGTTCCGCTCGGCTCAACTGGTCATGCACGATCGGTGCCTCCTCGGCCAGGTCGGTGAGGGTGGAGCGGATGAGGATCTCGAAGCGGTCGGTCATCGCCGTACCTCCAGCAATTCGACCTCCGGCAGGAGTTCGCGCAGCCGGCTGACCGCCCGGTGGGTACGGCTGCGGACCGTGCCCACCGAGCAGCCCAGCAGCTCGGCCACCCGGGCCTCGGGCAGGTCCTCGTAGTAGCGAAGGACCACCACCGCGCGCTGCGCCGGTGGCAGGTGGCGCAGCGCGGCGCGCATCGCCAACCGCACGTCCGACCCGCCGCTCGGGTCGGCGCCGACCGGTTCGTCCGCCGGGTTGAGCGGCGTCTCCTGCCACCGGCGCAGTCGCCGCCACCAACTGACCTGCTCGCGGTACATCACCACACGCAGATACCCCTCCGGGTCGGCGTGCCGGATGCTTCCCCACTTGGGGATGGTCCGCGCCAACGCCGACTGGAACAGGTCCTCGGCGGCGCTGCGGTTCCCGGTCAGCAGGTACGCGACCCGCATCAGCGCCGGAGTCCGGCTGGCGACGAACTCGGCCAACCGGGCTCGCTCGTCCTCGTCCACCCACCACCCCTTTTTGTTGTCACCGATACAGACGCCCCAGGTCATCATCGCTATCCACGTTCGAGGGCGAATTTTCCGCCCGGAAGTGTCGGTCGCGGCGGGTAACGTCCGGCCACCAACTCAAGAAGGGGTGCGGCGATGGCGAGCGTGGCGGGTCGGGCGGCGGCATCGACACGGGACATGTTCCCGCCGCTGCCCCGTGCGGTGGTGCAGTCCTTCTACCGCCGGATGCGGGCCGTGGCGCCGGCCGCGGTCGGCGCGATCGAGCGGGACCGGGCGGCCGACGCAGAGCCGGCCTTCGCCGACACCGCCTGCGGCCGGCTGGCCCGCTCCCTGGACGATGCGGGCCTGCGGGCGCTCGGCATGTGGACGCACCACTGGTGCATGCGCTTCTACGACGACGACACCCGGGCCGGCCGGCGGCTGGTCCGGGAGATCGCCGCCCGGCCAGCGCTGGGCTGGACGGCCGACGAGGTGCGCTGGATGCTGCGCGAGTCGGTCGCGGCCGGCCCGGCCGCCGCCGAGCGGTTCACCCTGCCCCGCGCCGCCGCCGCGCAACTGCCCCCGGGGCAGCGGCCGTTCGGCGAGCTGCCCCCGGGTCACTGGCCCGAGGGCGAGGTGGTGATCCGGGACCGGCCAGCCAGTGAGCCGGCCGAGGGCCAGCCCACCGCCGAGCCGGCCGAGGGCCAGTCCGCCGGGCCGCTTTCCCTGATTCCCCGCCAGCGGCGCGCTGGCTGAGTCGGTCATTGTCGCGCTGGCCTGGCCCCGAGCCGGGTCTAGCGCGGGTGGGTGACCGGCCGGCGGTCGGCTGCGGCAGGATGAACGCGGCCGTGCACCGACGGAAGGACCCACATGCCCGCCAGCGAACCGACCATCCTCGCCACCAGCATGGGTTTCTTCCGGGGCGACCGGGGTCCCTTGGATCTGCGCCCCGGCCCGGTCTTCGAGCTGGCGGCCGAGCTGGCCGAGGCTGGCCCGCAGCCGCGCATCTGCTACCTCGGTCAGGCCGTCGGGGACCAGCCCACCTCGCTGGCCTCTATCTACGGCGCGTTCGCCGACACCCGGTTTCGGCTGTCGCACCTCGCCCTGTTCCCGATGCCGAACGTCGAGGACATCCGCGCCCACCTGCTCGCCCAGGACGTGATCTGGGTCGGCGGCGGCAGCGTGGCCAACCTGGTCGCGGTCTGGCGGGTGCACGGGCTCGGCGAGATCCTGCACGAGTGCTGGCAGGCCGGCGTGGTGCTGGGCGGCGTCTCCGCCGGCTCGATCTGCTGGCACGTGGGCGGCGCCACGGACAGCTACGGCCCCCGACTGCGCGGCTTCACCGAGGGTCTGGGCTGGCTGCCGTACGGCAACGGCGTGCACTACGACAGCGAAGGCCAGCGGCGACCGTTGATGCACGAGCTGGTCGGTGACGGGACGCTGCCCACCAGCCACTGCACCGACGACGGGGTCGGGCTGGTCTACCGGGGGACCCGGCTGGTCGAGGCGGTCGCCGACCGCGAGGGCGTTTCGGCGTACGAGGTCAGCCGCGGCGCGGACGGCAGCGTCCGCGAGGCGATCATCGCCCCGCGCCTGCTCGGCTGACGGCCGGTCGGCGCCGCCTCCGACGGGGGCGGCGCGGCCGGAAACCGAGCCGCGTGGACCGGTCTGGATGCCACCGGCGTAAGCTGGCCCGTCGTGAGTCTCTCCATCGGCATCGTCGGCCTGCCCAACGTCGGCAAGAGCACGCTTTTCAACGCGTTGACCAAGAACGACGTGCTGGCGGCGAACTACCCGTTCGCCACCATCGAGCCCAACGTCGGCGTGGTCGGGCTGCCTGACGAGCGGCTGGGCAAGCTGGCCGAGATCTTCTCCTCGCAGAAGGTGCTGCCGGCCCCGGTGTCGTTCGTCGACATCGCCGGCCTGGTCCGTGGCGCGTCGAAGGGGCAGGGCCGGGGCAACGCCTTCCTGGCCAACATCCGGGACGCCTCGGCGATCTGCCAGGTGGTGCGGGCCTTCTCCGACCCGAACGTGGTGCACGTCGACGGCAAGATCTCCCCGGCCGACGACATCGAGACGATCAACACCGAGCTGATCCTCGCCGACCTGCAGACCCTGGACAAGGCGCTGCCCCGGTTGGAGAAGGAGGCCAAGCTCCGCAAGGACCGGGCCGCCGCCGTCGCCGCCGCGAAGCAGGCCATCGAGGTGCTCGACGGCGGCACCACCCTGTACTCCGGGGCCGCCGCCGCCAAGATCGAGCTGGAGCACCTGCGCGAGCTGCACCTGCTCACCACCAAGCCCTTCCTGTACGTCTTCAACGTCGACGAGGCCGAGCTGGCCAACGAGGCGTTCCTCGACGAGCTGCGCGCCCTGGTCGCCCCGGCCGAGGCCGTCTTCATGGACGCCAAGATCGAATCCGAGCTGGTGGACCTGCCCGAGGAGGAGGCCCGCGAGCTGCTGGAGTCGATCGGGCAGAACGAGCCGGGCCTCAACCAGCTCGTCCGGGTCGGCTTCCGCACCCTCGGGCTCCAGACGTACCTGACCGCCGGGCCGAAGGAGGCGCGCGCCTGGACCGTCCCGGTCGGCGCCACCGCGCCGGAGGCCGCGGGCGTCATCCACTCCGACTTCCAGCGCGGCTTCATCAAGGCCGAGGTGGTCTCGTACCACGACCTGGTCGAGTTTGGTTCGATGGCGGCGGCCAAGGCGGCGGGCAAGGTCCGCATCGAGGGCAAGGAGTACGTCATGCAGGACGGCGACGTGGTGGAGTTCCGCTTCAACGTCTGAATTCGGCCCGTTCTAGCAGGTCAGACGGTTGCGCCGTCGCCTGGGGGCCCATCGGGGGCACAACCCCACGCATCATCGACGGCCCGACGGGTCCGCTCCTCCGAGTCCGGCATCAGGTGCCCATACGTCGACAGGACCAGGGTCGCGTTTTCGTGCCCCAACCGCTCACATCGTGCAGCCAAGCGGCAGCTACTAGGATGTCTCGGTCCTCCTGAGGAACGGCCGCGGCGATGCGCCGAGCCTTGGCAGCCACCGCCTGGACGTGGCTCCACCGACGCGGCAACGCGACCTCAAGCTTGGTGCGAGCCATCTGCTGGGCGGTGTCGACGAGCTGGGCCATGCCGTCAGGGTACGGAGACATCGAACGGACTGCACTCGCCCAAGAGGCCGGCCTCAAGCGATCGTCAGCGCGCGATCGCACCAACGACGCGTGGCTGCTGACTCGTTATGCCAGCTCCGCCCTAGAAGTGATGGCTGGGCCGGGCGCGCCGGGCGCGCCATCCTGGCAGTGTGGAAGGCATTAGCCAGCCGTTTTGGCGATGATGCGATCCATCTCCTCGCGACCGAAGGCCCGCAGGGTCGTGGTACGGACGTTGCCCGCCCCGCCGAGCTGCAGGAGTGCCGCGCTGGCGGTTTCGTCGTCGGGCGCCTCGACGACGGCCACGAGGTCGTACGGACCGACGGTCCAGTAGATGTTCAGGAGATTCGCCCCGACATTCTGGGTCGCTGCGGCGAAGGCCTCGGCGCGCTTCGCGGTGTCCTTGTAGCCACGGATCCCCTGATCGGTCCAGTTCAGCAACGCGATATAGGTCGGCATGGTCCTTCACCTCCATGAAGAGACCTCATCGTAAGGGTAATTTCGGGCATAATGGCCGGAATCTGCATCAAGTGCGCACCAGAACGGATGATGCAAGCGTCAACTACCCTCGTTCCAGGGGCCGCGGCCGTGGCCGTGTCAGCCCCAGCCACCCAGCCACCCGGCCGGCTGCCGGCGAAGTTGTTCAAAGTTTCTGTACGTCTTCAAGGCGGCCCTTGACGGGCCGCACGCGCCGCCGCCTGGGCGCGCGCCGGCCGCTGCCGCTGTCGCTCTGCGGCCGTCACGCCGGACGCCCGGCGGCTGGCGCGGACAGCGGAAAGCCCGGAGGGGCCGCCGCAGGAACGACAAAGCGTTGACCGGTGGTGTGGTGAGCCGGCAGCCGGCCGGGCCGCGCGGCCAGCACCCGCGCGGCGTAGGGGAGCGCACGCCGGCCGCGTCGGCGAGCTGGCGGCGGTCGCGGAGTTGCGGCTACTGCGCCTCCGGCGGGGGCGCTCCGGCTCCAGGATGGCGGAGGACCGTCGGCAGCCGCCAGGTCCGTGGGTGGTTGCGGTAGGCCATCCCGCCTGCCGTCGACCCGGGCGAGCCGAGCAGACCACCGCCCAGCCCGCCAGCGTCCGTACGAGCTGTCAAGGTCCGCTTGACGTGGCGGGCCGGGCGGCGGCCCGCTCCCCGGACGGGCGGGTCGACGGCACACGGGATGGCAGTGGGCCCGAGTTGCGGGAAGTTCCGACACCGTTGCAGGCGATCACGCCTGCGTGCTTGGTGGCTCCCCGCCCTTTCGCTGCTTCGCCTGCCTAGCCGCACGAGCCTTCTGTACGCGGGCGGGCATTTGAAAGACCTCATCGAGCACGTCCGTCATGAGGGTCAGTGCCAGTTCCGATTCTTCGGGCTCCACGGGATCGCCTGGCCCGCCGTTGATCAGCACCGTCGCGGCGGTGATCATCGGCTTGTCACACGACCGGTGGTTCTTCTCTGGAACGGCGGACCGGCATCTGGTAGCCAGACCGAAGACGCTGGATCCAGCGGACGGTTCATGCTGAGAACGGCAACGTCGCCGGTGACGAGTGACGATCACCCTGCCCGCCCTGTTTCTTGTCGCCGAACGAACGCGGTCCCAGCGCTGCGGCGGTCTCGACGAACGCCCGGGCTCGCGGGTGCAGGTTGTCGGTTCGCCATACGAGAGCCCATTCGGTGGCGGGAGCATCCACTATGGGGAGCAGAGCGATGCCGGGGTGCGAGTAGTACCGCATGTAGTGCTCACTCAACGGCGACAACGCCTGGCCGGTGGACACCGCCTGGAGCACCTCGTGGAACGTCGTGACGGCAGGGCCCCTCCTGATGGGCTGGCCGCTGGACGTCGCTGCGGGCAGCATGGATTCGACCCAGTACCCAGGGACGCGCGGTCCGGGGTTGACGAAAACCCGCCCACCAAGGTCCTCCAGCGACACGGACTGACGGTCGGCGAGCTCATGCCCGGTCCAGACGGCCAGCAAGCGCCCTTCGGTGAGCAGCACCGGCCCCTCGGTCAGGTCCGGCTCGCGGACCGGCCGCCACACCATTGCGAGATCCAGCTCCCCCGTCCGCAGCTCGGCGAACGGATCACCGAGGTGGATCTCACGGAAGGTGACAACGCATCCCGGATGACGGGCCCGGAAGGCATCGATCAGATCGCGCAACTCGTGGCCGACCGCACCCAGGACGCCGAGCCGCACCGTTCCCGTCACACCGCGAACCGACTCGGCCGCCTTCACCAGACCCCGTTGAATCGCGTCATACCCGCTGCGCAGGTCGTCACGAAGCTGCTCGCCCAGGGGCGTCAGCGCCACCGCGCGGCTGGTGCGCTCGAACAACGCTCCGCCGATGCGGCGCTCCTGAGCTTTGATCGCCTGGCTGACCCGTGCCTGCGACACATGCAGCCGCCCCGCAGTCCGCCCGAAATGTAACTCTTCAGCGAGCGTCAGGAAGATCTCGATGTCGCGCAGCTCCACGGACGACGCCCCTCGATTGCTATATAACGGAACAGTTATGGATCTTAGCGATCCAGGTTATGAACGACGCCGCTAACGAGCACGTCCTGCGGTACTACTCACACCCGGGCGTGGTTTTCCTTCCGATCCACGACGCACCGGTCACCGAGTGGGCGCTGATCTAGCGGAAGGACGGGGCTCCTCCACGGGTGAGCGGCTTCGTCGACGCCGCGGCCGTGCTCGGGCCCCGGGCCTTCGGCAACGCCAGACAGGCATAACGGCGCCGGACCTGCGGTTCGAGTCCGGCGCAGGCACATGGAAGCCCGGCTGCTGCTGGCAGCCGCATCTGGCCGTGCTATCCGTCGGCCCGTTCCGGCACCTGGCGATAACCGGTGCGTTATCGCCCGATACAAGAGTCGCCGTTGATCAACGGGTCGAGGTCACCGCAGGCTATGAGGGCGGCTCGGGCCGTTCAGATACGCCGAATCGCTCGGCCATCTCCGCCACGAGCTGCAACGCCGATCACTCAGCCCATGCCACTAATCGAGGAGCGCGCGGTGTCCACCGCCTACATGATCGTTACCCTGCTGACCGCCGCCTGGGTTGGCTTTTCCGGCTTTTCGCTGCTGCGCCGGGCGCCGTTCGTGGTGCAGCCGTTGACCGAATACGGTGTCCCCCGCTCGTGGTGGACCTGGCTGGGCGCGGCCAAGGCGGCCGGTGCGGTGGGGCTCCTGGTCGGCCTGGCCGTTCCGGCCATCGGCGTGCTGGCCGGGACCTGCCTGGTGTTGTACTTCGTCGGCGCGGTCATCACTGTGCTGCGGGCACGCTCGTACAAGACCGTCGCCTTCCCCCTGCTGTATCTGGCACCGGTCGTGGTCACCTTGGCGGTTGGATACGCCGCCTGACTCGGCCGTGCATTTCATTCGTTCCGCTCCTTGCCGAACTCATCCTGGCCACTACCCAGGTTTGACCACGACAGATCCTGAAAGGACGCTCCGCCATGGATGCCGCTACCTTTTTCGCGCTTTTCTGGGGCTGGCTGACCGTAGTCTTCGCCACCATCCTGTTCATACGACCCAACGTCCTGGTCGACCTGAAAAGGCTGATGGTCGAAGTGCGCGCCTTCGCTCTGATCTACGGCCTGCTGTCACTACTGCTCGGGCTCGCGTCGGTCATCCTGCACAACATCTGGGTGTTGAACTGGCATGTGCTCATCACCATCTTCGGGTGGTTGACGCTGTTGAAGGGCGTCACCGTCATCGGTTGGCCGGAGATTTCGAAGAACACCTCTTTCGAGGTCCGCATCAAGTCGACGCGGATCGCCTTGGTCGTGGTCGGCGTACTCGCGGTCTGGATGCTGGTCGCCACCTACGCGGGAGCCAACTAGGAAGGAGTTGCCGCCGACCTCCGGACGGCGAGCAGCATGCCGCCCAGCCGGTATCGACGACCGGCGCTGGCTAGCGAACCTCTACGCCGCACGCCTGGGTGGCGCACCACGTTGTTCGGGTGCGGCGCGCAGGCGTGGGTTAGGGGTTCAAGCCTCAGCCTCACTTGAGTCCGTGCCCGATCCGTGCCCGATACAGCGGTCAACATCGGCCAGCGGAGGTCCGCCGCAGCGCTGGGCCGGGTCGCCCAGGCGTCCATGACCAGCTGGCACCAGGACCAGGGACCGCGACTCAACTCGATTCCCAAGCTGAGGTTAGGCGCCTGAGCTTCCGTCGGTAGCTCGGAGGACGATCTGCACGGCGGCTTGGGCGGGAGTCAGGTGCGTGGTGTCGACGACCTCGGCCTCGGCATGCAGCCACGTGCGGGCCGCCTCGGCGTAGGGCTCGAGGTACTTGAGACGGAACGGCGACGGAACGGGGTGTTCTCCCTCGATACGCCCGCGGAGGGTGTCTTCGTCAGCGTGAAGGACGAAGTGCCTTACCGGGATGGCATGTTGAGCGAGGCCCGTACTGATTTCGCGCCAGTACTGCTCGACCAGGACAGTCATGGGTATCACCAGAGTGCCGCCGGTGTAGTCGAGCACGCGGCGGGCGGTCTCGACGACGAGTTGCCGCCACGGCGGCCAGTGCTGGAAGTTGTCAGTCTCGGGCAGTCCCGGCGTGATGTTCATGAGCGTCTCGCCGACCTTCTCGGCGTCGAATACCTGTGAATCGGGGATCAGTTGCTGCACGAGCGAGCTGGTCGTCGTCTTGCCCGCGCCGTGGGTGCCGTTGAGCCATACGATCACGGGACACATTAACGCGCGTGAGCAACCGGACGACCGGCCCAGGACTTGTAAGCGAGGCGTCAGGGTCCCGCCGGGCAGCCAAACGAGCAGCCAAACCGGCGAGCATGAGCGGACGATCGCGAACCGGGGCACCGTGTCGGGCACGAGGACCAAGCGGTGGACCAGCGCCGGCCACCGACTCGTAATGAGTAGGTCGGAACGGCGGCCCGCTCGCTCCGGGCAGTGTGGGGCACACAGGGGGCACAAGACGCTGTCAAACGTCGTCAATCAGCCACCAACGATGGCAGCCCGAGACGCCGTGCGAGCAGGTGTCGCCGGCCGTTCACGCTGGTGGCGGGACAGCGGCTCTATGTTCCGCTTCAACGTCTGAATCTGTCCTGTTTACGCAGGTCAACGCGCAGTGCGAGCAGCTCGCCGAGGCGAAGCCCGAGGCCTGCTTGCACGATCACCATGGCGTAATTGCGGGCGGGCATCGCGGCGGTGCTGCCTGTGTTCCTGCTCGACATGGTGGTCCAGAGTGGCGGATTCGCGGTTACTGTCGCTGTCATGCGTACACGGCACCCAGGATGGCTTTCGTTGCAGCTCGACGCGATCTACTGCGCGGTGGCGGCGGTGTCGCTGGCCCTGTTGGTGGATTCGGTGTCGGAGCGGTTGGCCGTGCCGCCCGCGTTGACCATCGCGGTCGCGGTCGGTATCGGCGGTTGGGCGTTCGCGCTGCACCGCGTCGCCGGGCGTCCCCGGCTCCGACCGTGGCTGGTGGGGGTACTCATCGCCAACGTCGTCGCGGCCACGCTGATCGCGGTGTTCGCGGCGGTTCGGCCGTGGGATGGCGCGTTTACGGTGCTGCTCGCCGCGGTGGCCGTCGAGGTCGCAGCGTTTGCGGTCAGCCAGGCCGTGGCCCTGCGTCAAGCGGCCCCGGGCATTTGAGGAACGAAGAGGCCTCGACGTTGACGATCAACACAACGATCAACCGGCGCGACAGCAGGACCGACGGCGAACTCCTCTTCTCTATCCTGGCCGACGAAACAGCCGCTGAGCAGGCTGACGTGCGGGTGCTCGGACGAGCGCCGGCTGACCCTGAGCGGGTGATCGTTCCCGTGGCACGAATCCCAGAACGGCGTCAGGCCGCGTTCCCGCTGGTGGCGGGACAGCCGATCTAAGTTCCGCTTCAACGTCTGAATCTTGCAGGACGGGTCACCGCAGCCCCGCCCAGGGATCCTCCCGACGCCACAGGGTCGGCAGGTGCAGAGCGACCTGCTCGTCGTGAGCCAGTCGGGTGAGGACCCCCATGGTGACGTCGAGGTCGTCGCCCGCGTACGGCAGGGCGCGCAGCGGCCGGTCGAGCGGGCGGAAGAAGTCGTCCCAGTGGACGAGGACCACGCGACGGGCTCCGACGGCCCGTACGGTCTGCGCCCAGTACGCGCGAATGTAGTCCTCGTCCTGCACGCCGAGCTGGCCGATGCCCAGGTAGACGACGTCGGCCCGACGCCCGTCGAGCGCTCCCGGCCGGTGGCCCGCGCTGCCCTGGATCAGGGCGGTCCGGCCGCTCTCGTGCGCGACGAGCACCGACCAGGCTTCACCGCACCGGTAGGCGGACGCCCTGGCCGGGGGCACCACGGGTTCGGTGATGGTGCCGGGGAAGCGGTCCGGTGGGCAGTGTTCGGACTCGACGAACGTGAGGGTGAAGGCTCCCAGGGACATCGGCTCGTGGGGCGTGACGACGTGGATGCGGTCGTCGGTGAGGCCGGCCCCTCGGCCGACGTTGGCCGCGGAGTGGCCGCCGGCGAGCACCGCGCCGGTACGCAGGGCGACGGTCGCGGAGTCCATGCCGTGATCGAAGTGGGTGTGTACGGGGATCACGGCGGCCAGCCGGCGGCCCCTGTGGCCCAGTCCCAGCCGGGTGAGCGCCGAGCTGATGTGCGCGTCGTCGGGTGTGAGCCTGCCGAGGGCGACCCTGAGCAGGGACGGCCGGGAGAAGAACCCGTCGGTCAGCACCGCCGTGTCGCCGTCGTCGAAGAGCAGGCTGGAGACGCCGAGAAACGTGACGTTGAAGCCCTCCGCAGCGGGTGGGACGTCGAACCGGTCGGCGTACGCGCCCATGTCGGGCCGGCCGAGCTTCATGCGCATGGGGTGGCTACCTTCTGACGGGTGGTCGGCCGGTCGGCGTACGGTCGCGGTCGCCGACCTGGCCCAGGCTCCGGGCGATGTCGAGCAAGGAGTGCCGGACGCCGCTGTTTTATCACGCAGTGACAAGGTGGACCCTCAACCGCTGCGGTTTGATCGTCAGCGGATACGCCGGTGGGGAGAGTGCCTGTCATGGACGCAGACGTCATCGTTGTCGGGGCCGGGTTGGCCGGTCTGGTCGCCGCCGCCGAACTCGCGGAGGCGGGCCGCCGGGTGATCCTGCTCGACCAGGAGCCCGAGACGAATCTGGGTGGGCAGGCGTTCTGGTCCTTCGGCGGCCTGTTCCTGGTCGACTCGCCGGAGCAGCGCCGGATGGGGATCCGGGACTCGCACGAGCTCGCCCTGCAGGACTGGCTCGGCACGGCCGGGTTCGACCGGCCCGAGGACGAGTGGCCGCGCAGGTGGGCCGAGGCGTACGTGGACTTCGCCGCCGGGGAGAAACGGTCCTGGCTGCACGCCCGGGGCGTACGGTTCTTCCCGGTGGTCGGCTGGGCCGAGCGCGGCGGGTACGGGGCCATCGGGCACGGCAACTCGGTCCCGCGTTTCCACGTCACCTGGGGCACCGGACCCGCTGTCGTCGCGCCGTTCGCCAGCCGGGTCCGTGACGCCGCCGCGAAGGGACTGGTCACCCTCGCGTTCCGGCACCGGGTCGACGAGCTTGTCGTGACCGACGGTGTCGTGACCGGCGTACGGGGTGCTGTCCTGGAGCCGAGCGACTCCGCTCGCGGGGTGGCCAGCAGCCGCACGGTGGTCGGTGACTTCGAGCTGACCGCCCAGGCCGTCCTGGTGGCCTCCGGCGGTATCGGTGCCGACCACGACCTGGTCCGGAGGAACTGGCCGGCCCGGCTCGGTACCGCACCCGAGCGCATGATCACCGGTGTCCCCGCCCACGTGGACGGGCGGATGCTGCGGATCACCCAGGACGCTGGCGGCACCGTCATCAACCCCGACCGGATGTGGCACTACGTCGAGGGCGTGCAGAACTGGAACCCGATCTGGGCCGGCCACGGCATTCGAATCCTGCCCGGGCCCTCCTCGATGTGGTTCGACGCCACCGGCAAGCGGCTGCCCGGACCGCTCTACCCCGGCTTCGACACCCTTGGCACGCTGGCGCACCTGCGGACCACCGGGCACGACCACAGCTGGTTCGTACTCACCCAGAAGATCATCGAGAAGGAGTTCGCGCTCTCCGGCTCCGAACAGAACCCCGACCTCACCAACAAGTCGGTCCGGCAGACCCTCGGCCGCATCCGCCCCGGCGCACCCGCACCCGTCGAGGCGTTCAAGCAGCACGGCGAGGACTTCGTCGTCGCCCACACCCTCGACGAACTCGTCGCCGGTATGAACGCGCTGACCGGCACGCCCCTGCTCGACGTCGAGGACATCCGACGTGAGGTCGTCGCCCGCGACCGGGAACTGGACAACGCCTTCACCAAGGACGGCCAGATCTCCGCCATCCACAACGCCCGCCGGTACCGCGGCGACAAGCTGGTCCGTACGGCCACCCCGCACAAGATCCTCGACCCGAAGGCCGGCCCACTCATCGCGGTCCGGCTGCACGTGATCACCCGCAAGACCCTCGGCGGCCTGCAGACCGACCTGTCGGGACGGGTGCTCAACTCCGACGCGACCCCGATCCCCGGCCTGTATGCCGCCGGTGAGGCGAGCGGATTCGGCGGGGGCGGCGTGCACGGCTACCGCTCCCTGGAGGGCACCTTCCTCGGCGGCTGCATCTTCTCCGGCCGCCAGGCCGGCCGCGCGATCGCGCAGGCAACCGCGTGACGGTGGCGCGGCGGGCCGGGCGGGCGAGGGCTGGTCGGCGTCCCGGCGCGGTTCCGACCAGGCCGGGATCGGCCGAGGGGCGGGTTCAGCCGTTGCGCGGGGCGTACATGATGATGGCGACCCCGACCAGGCAGATGGCCGCGCCGACGACGTCGTAGCGGTCGGGGCGGAACTTGTCGACGATCATGGCCCAGGCCAGGGAACCGGCGACGAAGACACCGCCGTACGCGGCCAGGATGCGGCCGAAGTTCGGGTCGGGTTGGAAGGTGGCGACGAAGCCGTAGAACCCGAGGGCGATGACCCCGGCCGCCACCCACAGCAGGCCCCGGTTCTCGCGCCAGCCCTGCCACACGAGCCAGGCCCCGCCGATCTCGAACAGCGCGGCGAGCAGGAACAACAGGATCGAGCGGGCGACCGTCATGGTTCGGACGGTAGCGGGACCACCACCTGGTCCTGCGGGTCGGGCCGCCCGCCGGCCGCCTACGATCTCGCCATGATCACGCCGCCCCTGCCGCCCGAGGCGCTCGCCCGCTATCCCGGCCTGGAGAAGCTCGGCCGCACGACGACCCGGCTGCACCCGCGTCCCGGGGCGGTCACGGCCGCCGACAGCCACGTCGGCGGGCCGCTGCGCTGGCCGGCCGACGAACCCTGGCCCACCTGCGACGTGCCGCACATGGTCCACGAGGAGGTGCCGATCCCGGCAGAGCTGGCGACCCGGATGCGGACGGCGGAGCGCGGGCGCAGGCAGTCACACGTCCTTGCCGAGGGCGAGCTCGATCTGCACCAGGAGTTGGCCGCCCTGGTCGGCCCGGGTTTCGTCGGCTGGGGCTCGCGCGACGGCGGCCCGGTCGTCGGCTACCGGTACGTGCCGCGAGAACACCCCGCGTCCAACCCGATGGTCGCGCTGGCGCAACTGCGCGCCGAGGACGTACCCGACCTACCTCGCCCCGGTGGGGCAGACCTGTTGCAGGTGTTGTGGTGCCCGTTCGAACACTCCGAGGGCCCGTGGGGGCCGACGGTGAAGCTGCGCTGGCGGCGGGAGGCGGAGCTGACCGACCTCCTCGCGGAGCCGCCGCGCGGCGAGGTCGGCACCGACGGGTACGTGCCCCGGCCGTGCCGGCTGCACCCGGAGCAGGTCGTCGAGTACCCGTACCCGGAGGAACTGCCGGAGGACCTGCGGCGGCTGGTCGACGAGGACGAGGACGAGGAGTACGTCGACACCTTCATGGCGCCCGGGTGGAAGGTCGGCGGGTACGCCAACTGGAGCCTCACGGACCTGGGCCCCACGCCGTGCCCCCGCTGTGCCGGTCCCACGACGTTGACCCTGGTCATCGACTCCTCCGAGCGGGGCACCGAGCGGTGGCAGCCGACGCGGGCGGACGGCGAGCCGGACGACGATTCGTACGAGCCGACCGGGGTGGTCGTCGGCCGGCACGGCGCGCTGCGCATCTTCGCCTGCCTGACCTGCCCGGACGTGCCGTTCCTGCTCGACCAGCAGTGAGGTTAGGGCCGCGTCAGTTCGACCTCATCGCCCGGTAGGACCTCCACGCCACCGTGGCGGTGCCCGTGGGTCAGCCGAGAGATAAATCGGATCCGATCGGTCGGGCCAAGCAACGGCTGAAGGCGGGAGCTACCCGACGGGGCGTTGTATCAATCGAGCGTCGCCTTGGACGTCCAGGCGTCCTGGGAGATCAGCTCCCACGGGCCGGTGTTGACGGTCAGGATTTCTGATCGGCCATGACGTACGAGGGGTCGGCTGCCAGCTCGGGGCCGGCCCCTCACGCGCGTCCGTCGAAGTGCCTCGGCTGCGCCGACCCGATCCTTCCGCTTCCGCACACGTGCGGCGGCGACCGGATCCCGTCCGACGAACTGGGCTGGTACTGCGACTGCCCACGTGCCGAGTCTCGCGGCTACAGCTCGGCCCAGGCGCCCAGCTCGTTGCCGCTGGGGTCGGTGAAGTGGAATCGGCGGCCACCGGGGAACTCGTACGGCCCGTTCACCACCTGGCCGCCGGCGTCCTTCACCGCCTGCACGGACCGGTCGAGGTCGGCCGAGTAGAGCAGCACGAGCGGGCCGCCTGCCCGGACTTCCTGGTCGACGCGCAGACCACCCACCTCGGGTGCGGGGTCGCCGAGCGGGCTGCGAATGCCGGCGTACTCCGGTCCGTAGTCGTTGAACTGCCAGCCGAACGCATCGGCGTAGAAGCGCTTGGCCTGGGCGAGGTCAGTCACCGTCAGCTCCACGTAGTCGATGGCGTGGTGCCGGTGCGGAGAGTTTTCAGACATGCGCCGCATTGTGCGCCCCGGGTACGACGGGAACGCGACATGCAACTAAAGGTTGCGCAACGAGAGTCGGGTGTCGTACGTTGATGCAACCAAAGGTTGCGAAAGGTTGTGAGCATGGAACAGGGATCCATCGAGCGCGATATCCATGTCGACGCCTCACCTGAGGTGGTCTTCGAGGTCGTCAGTCAGCCCGAGCACATGCGGGAATGGTGGCCTGACGACGCACGGTTCGAGCCGGTCGCGGGCGCACCCGGTGAGCTCGTGTGGCGTAACGGCGAGACGGGCGAGACGACGACCGTCGCACTCGCCGTCGTCGAGGTCGACCCCCCGAAGCGATTCTCCTTCCGGTGGTGCTTCACGGACGCGGATCGGAGCGGGCAGTCACTGTTCGTCACCTTCGATCTGGTGCCGAGCGGTGCCGGGACCCTGGTCCGGATGACCGAGACCGGGTTCCGCGAGATGGGCTGGGAGATCGCTGTCCTGGAGGAGCAGTACCGCGACCACGAGACCGGGTGGGACCACTACATCCGGAGGCTGGGCACGTACGTTGCGCGGCTGGTTGCCACCTCATGAGCACGGCCGTCGACGATGACCTGTGGTCGGCGATCGGCGACCCCATCCGACGTACGATGATCGACCTTCTTCTTTCCGGCGGACCAGGCACAGCCACGTCGCTCAGCAAGCGGCTACCCGTCACCCGCCAAGCCGTCTCGAAGCACCTGGCCGTCCTGGACCGGGTCGGGCTGATTCACGCGGCGCCGGCCGGCCGCGAGCGCCTCTACCAGGTGGACGAGGCGCAACTCGCCCGAGCCGTCGCCCAGTTGTCAGCGGTCGGCGCCACCTGGGACGCCCGACTCCGGCGGATCAAGCGGATCGCCGAGGCGATCGAACGCAACCGCACCAACAACGAAGGAGAATGACATGGTCGACATCCTGCACCGGGTCGGCGTCGTGGCTCCGCTCGACGACGTCTACCGAGCGGTGGCAACTCCAGAGGGCCTCGCCGGCTGGTGGACGACCGACACGGTGGGCAAGAGCGAGGTCGGCGGGCAGTTGGCCTTCCGGTTCGGCGACGCCGGTGGGTTCGACATGGAGGTCCTTGAGCTGGACCCCACCGGCCGGGTGCGGTGGCGAGTCGTCGACGGTCCCGAGGAATGGATAGGCACCGAGGTCAGCTGGCGTCTCGACCAGCGCGGCGAGTACACGATCGTCCAGTTCACGCACGAGGGCTGGCGCGAGCCGGTCGAGTTCATGCACCACTGCAGCACCAAGTGGGCGACGTTCCTGATGAGTCTCAAGGAACTGGTGGAGACGGGGCGCGGCAGGCCGGCGCCGGACGACGTCAGGATCAGCGACTGGCACTGATCTCAGTGACGGCTGAATCGCCGGGGGATCGCGCGCTCCGTCGCGAGATCGCGAAACCCCCGGCGATCAGGCCGAGGGCCACGATCGCCACCGCACAGAGCAGCAGCGTCGGGCGGGCGCCGATGACGCCCACCAGCGGGCCGCCGAGCATGGTGCCCAGTGGCACCGCCAGCACGAGGACGGCGCCGTTCGCCGCCAGCACCGCCGGTAGTTGTGCGGTGGACGTGCTGCGCTGGAACAGCGCCATCGACATGGACATGTACGGCGCCCAGATCAGGCCCGCCAGTGCGAAGGCGGGCAGCGACAGACCCACGGGTGCGCCCAGGCCGAGGGGCAGCATGGCGACGCCGAACCCGACGACGATGCCGATGGTGGTGGTCCGCAAGGGCCAGCCGCGCAGATGGCCGGCGACTACACCGCCGACGAGGCCGCCGATGCCGAACGCGGTGTAGTAGATGCCGAGCAGCGTCGCGGAGGCGTGCAGGTCATCGGTGATGTGGATCGGCATGGCCACGTACACCGGTCCGACGAGGAAGAAGAACCCGAAGCTCAGGACCAGAAGGCCGAGCAGGGCGGGGTTGTGACGGATGACGGCGAAGCCCGCGGTCCGTGAGGCGCCGCGCTCGTATCGGTGGGCGCTGTCGGCGGCGGGAAGAGCGAGGCGGTACGTGAGGGCCAGGACGGCGAAGGTGGCGGCGTCGATGGCGATGACCCAGACCGCGCCGGCCCAGCCGATCAGGATGCCCGCCAGGGGTGGGCCGACGATGGTGGCGAACCCGGAGATGGTGGTGAGCACCGCGTTGGCCGGCAAATGGTGTCGCTGCGGCAGGAGTTCGGCGATCAGGGTGAACCGCCCGGCGGAACCCCACGAGTGCAGCAACGCCGACGCGGCCAGCAGGACCACGTACAGCCCGATGGTGAGCACGCCGGAGAGGTAGGCGAGGGGGATCGCCGCGAGTGCCGTGGCCCGCAGGATCGCGTCCCAGCCGGCGAGCTGGGCGCCGCTACGCCCGCGCAACAGCCGACCGAAGATGACCGTCCCGGCCGCGCTGGGCAGGGCGTACGCCGCCACCGCGATGGCGATCCACGTGCCGCGCTGGTCCTGCGGTGCGAGCTGGATGGCGAGCCAGGTCACGGCGACCACCGCCATGCCGTCGCCCAGGGCGGACACCGCCAGCCCGGGCAGGACCCGCCGGAGCAGTGGGTGACTGACCACTGGCCAGTAGGGCGAGGAGCGCGGGAAACGGGCGGTGTCCGATGGCATGCTGCCAGCTGACCCGGCGCGGACCCTACGGATCAACAAAGGTCGCTACCAGCAGAATCAGCTATGGGCGGAAGCCCACGTCAGTTCCCCCGGACGGAGGTCGACTCCGGTTGCGTGTGGACCCGGAACCGGAGTCGACCAACCGCAGCTACTCCGCGCGGTAGACGGAGATGTGGGCCGTGCTGTCAGCGTCGAACGGTCGCCGGCGCCAGTCGGCGTACCGCTCGGTGAGCCGGAGCCCGGCCTGCTGCGCCATCGCGTCGATCTGGTGCGGCCAGGCGTACCGCATGGCGAAGGGCTTCAGGTGCACACCGTCGCCGTCGAACGTGATGGTCTGCCGGATGAAGCGCTGCGCCGGTCGGTCGTACCGGTGCAGCCGGATCGTCGCGGAGTCCTCGGTCACGGCGCGGACCTGCACCTGCTCGTCGGAGTCGAAGCTGCGCGGGTCGGGCACGAACGCCTCGACGACGAACGCGCCGCCGGGCGACAGCACCCGGGCGACGTTGCGGAAGCAGTCCGCCTGCCGCTCGGCGTCGACCAGGTTGAACAGCGTGTTGTAGACCAGGTACGCCAGGCGGAACGGGCCCGGTACGCCCACGTCCGCCATGTCGCCGACCACCACCGGGATGTGCTCGCCGCCGGGCTTGGCCCGCAGTTTCGCCAGCATCTCCTCGGACGCCTCGACGCCGTGCACGGTGAGGCCGCGCTCGGCCAGCGGCAGGGCGATCCGGCCGGTGCCGATCGCCAGTTCGAGAACCGGCCCGTCGTCGGCCAGGTCGGCCAGGAAGTCGACGGCCGGCGTCGGGTCGGGGTTGGGTCCGTCGTCGTAGCCGACGGCCCACAGTCGGCCGAAGAGGCCGGGATCGTCGAAGACCGACATCAGCGGCCTCCGGGGTTGGTGTCAGTGGCGCGCAGCCGCGCCGTGGCCAGGGAAGCAGATCTGCTCACGAAGTCTCGATTCCTCAGGTCGGATGACGTTCGGTCGGGGGGACTCCGTTGAGTGGGGCATGGCGGCTGCTCCTTTCGCGCGGCTGTCGGCTGAGGACACCAGAGGTCGCCGGGGCCCGGCAAGGCATTTACCCCCGCCGGGCCCGCAGCAGGCCGGACCGGGTCAGGAGATGTGGTGCAGGATCACGTTGTGCACGTGGTGGCTCTTCTGCGCGCCACGGAACTCCACCTCGTACGTGTGCGTGCCGACGTGGATGGCGATCGCCCCGGTGGAGAAGAACGTGCCGCCCCAGGACTTGTTGCTGACCACGCTCACGCTGGTGATCTTCGAGTACGGGATGCTGGTGATCGCATGCCGCTTCCCGACGAAGGAACGGTCCTGGATGATCACGCGCCGATCGGTCAGCCCGATGAACCCGGTGCCGGTGCCGACGGCGTCGTAGACGGCAATGATCTGCTCACCGTCGAGGAGTCCACTCTCGATCTGCTGGACCTGCTCCTTGCGGTCGTACGCGATGTTCGCCATGTGAACCAGGCTAGGCAACCGGTGCCAGCCGGCTGGCCTGGGCGATGACCAGGAACTCGCCGTCGCCCTGGCCGACCGGCTCGCGGTGCCAGCCGCCGTGGATGCGATCCACGGTGAAACCGGCCGCGCCCAGGGAGTCGCGTAGCTGCGCCTCGGTGCGGAAGCGCAGCGTCGCCGAGCTGAGCAGCTCCTCGTCGTCGGCGAAGTGGTAGTGGTGGGTAAAGCTGACCGCGCCGTCACGTACCCCGGTGACCTCGGTCCAGGCGCGGACCTCGCCGCCGTCCGGCAGCGTGATCCGCCGCTGCGAGTCCACCGGGTTCCAATGCTCCCACCGGCGGTCCGCCGGGTCCCGGGCGTCGAAGACCAGCCGGCCGCCGGGCACCAGCGCCCGTCGCAGGTCCGCGAGGGTACGTGCCCACTCCGCGTCGTCGACGAAGAACTGCGCCACGTGGCTGGTCAGCACCGCCACCTCGAACGCCTGGTCCGGCAGCAGAGCCGAGGTGCCCTCGATCCAGGTCACCCGCTCGCCGCCCGGCTTGGCGCGGGCGGCGGCCAGGGACGCGCCGGCGGGGTCGACGCCGGTGACGGTGTGGCCACCGGCGGCGAGGGCGACGGTCAGCCGGCCGGTGCCGCAACCCAGGTCGAGGACCCGGGCGCCCGGGGTCTCGTTGACCACCGCCCGGAAGAAGTCGTCGTCCGGCCCCCATGGGCATTCGGCGTCGTAGACCTGGACCAGCCGGCGGTGGCGGAACTCGCCGTGCCTCATCGGGGGTTCGCCTCGGTCGCGGCGCTGACGAACTCCAGCACCCGGGCGGTGCTGTTGCTGGCCAGCCAGATCGGCCCCCGCTCGATCGGCGGCGCGTCGTGGATCGGCACGTACGCCACGTCGGGGCGCGGGTAGTAGCGCCGGGTGTGTTCGCCCACCGGCAGCACGCCACGGCCCAGCGCCACCAGGGACAGCATCTCGGAGAACGTGTTCCCGGTGGGGCCCTTCGGCACCGGCCGGCCGGACGGGGTGCGCTCCGGGGTCCGGTCCCGCTTGAACTCCGCCGAGGTCACCGTCGGGTACTGCACCACCGGATGGTCGGCGAGCACCTCCAGCGACACGGACCGCTCCCGGGTGAGCGGGTGGCCCGCGGCCACCGCCAGCACCCGGTCCTCGGAGAGCAGTGCCGGGCCGTTGGCCATCCCGTCGAAGGGATACGAGGCGATCAGCACGTCGGTGGAGCCGTCGAGCAGGCCGGAGCGGGTGGTGGCCAGCTGCGCCTCGTGCACCTCCACCCGGCAGTCGGGGTGTCGCTCGGTGAACAGGGCGACCGCCCGGAGCAGCACCGGCGCGGTCCACTCGCCCAGGAACGCCACCCGCAGTGTCCCGGTGACGCCCCGCCCGGCGTCGACCGCGCGACGGACCGCCTCGTCCATCCCGGCCACCAGCGGGGCCAGCTCGTCGGCGAGCTGCCGCCCGATCGGGGTGAGCTGGACGACCCGACTGGTCCGGGCGAACAGCGGCGCCCCGATCCGGCGTTCCAGCTTCTTGACCACGTGGCTGACCCGGCCGGTGCTGACCCGCAGCCGCTCGGCGGTCCGACCGAAGTGCAGCTCCTCGGCGAGGGTCAGGAACGTCTCGACCTCGTACCGCTCCAGCACGCCGCTCCCACCGTTGACCTGTGCGCAACGATCGTAGCGGCAACGGCTCTTGGTCGGCGGCGCCCGTCAGCGGATCGTGAACGCGGCAAGGAAACCACTCGACCGAAGGGCTTTGCGATGAGCATCGACGACTACCTGGCCGGCCTGCCCGGCCCGCTGCGCGAGATCGGGGAGAAGCTGACGCCCGTCATCGCCGCCGCGCTGCCCGGGGCGACCGGCGCGATGTGGCACGGCCACCCGGTCTGGAGCCTGGGCGACCGGCCGGGCCTGCGCCCGGTCTGCCTGCTCAAGGCGTACCGGTCGGATGTCACCTTCGGGCTGTGGCGGGGGCAGGAGATCACCGACCCGTCCGGGCGACTGGTGCCCGGCGCACGGGCGATGGCGGCGGTGAAGTTGCGCGGCGTCGCCGACATCGACCCGGCGCTGTTCACCGACTGGCTCCGCGCGGCGGCCGCGCTGGAGGAGGCGTGAGCACGGTACGCGTGACCGGTTTCGACCATCTGGTGCTGACCGTCGCCGACGTGGAGCGGGCACTGGACTTCTACTGCGGCCGGCTCGGGCTGGAGCCGGTACGGGTCGACGAGTGGCGAGCCGGTGCCGTGCCGTTCCCGTCGGTGCGGATCAGCCCGGAAAGCATCATCGACCTCGTCCACGGCGACCGGCAGGGCACGAATGTCGACCACTTCTGCCTGGTGGTGGCACCGCTGGACTGGGCGCAGGTGATCGAGTCGGGCATCTTCACGGTGCTGACCGGCCCGGTCAGCCGGTTCGGCGCCCGCGGGACGGCGACCTCGATCTACGTGCGGGACCCGGACGGCAACTCGGTGGAGCTGCGCTGGTACCCACCGATGTAGCGGGACCTCAGGACTCGGTGACCGTCCGGTAGACGTCCTCGATCCGGGCGGCCAGCAGGACCTCGCCCTCGGTCAGCGGCTCCCCGTTGCCATGCCCGACCCGGATCTGGGTACTGTCAGCGTGGCGGCTGATTTCGGGGCGCAGGTGCAGCGCGTCGGCGACGACCTTCACCCGTTCGGTCAGCGCCGCGTGTTGGGTATCGTCGATCACGAGAGTCCGCCGGATCTGCTCGCCTTCCCGCGTCCAACCAGATAGCAAGGTCAACGCGTCGGAAAGGTAATCGTGCTTGGCCCGGCTGTTGAACAGCACGCGCATAACCGCACCCCCCAAGCGCCGTTGCCGGCTTGTGGCCAAATCGTCGCCATCCCGTGTCTTGTCGGTGCCCTCTAGTCTGTCGTCGCACGGAAGGGGTGTCCACGCCCACACTTCCGGGTTCTATTGACCTAGCGGCCGGTTACGGTACCCAAACCGCCGATTGATCTGGCACCCTGGACGCCCGTGCGGACCGAACGGGCTAATGGTGGCGGGCAGGCCGAACGACGGGACCTGAAGGTGATCGTGGGTGCGGCGATCATCCGGGACGGGCGGGTGCTCGCCTGTGCGCGTTCCGCCCCGCCTGAGGTGGCGGGGATGTGGGAGTTCCCCGGCGGGAAGGTCGAGCCGGGGGAGGCCGAGATCGATGCGCTGATCCGGGAGTGTTCCGAGGAGTTGGCCGTACGCGTGGAGATCGGCGACCGGGTCGGCCGCGACGTGCGGATGGCCCACGGCCGCTCGGTGCTCAAGGTGTACGCCGCCCGCCTGCTGGACGGCGACGAGCCGCAGGCGCTGGAGCACTCGGCCATGCGCTGGCTCTCCGCCGCCGAGCTGGACTCGGTCACCTGGCTCCCGGCCGATGCCCCCATCGTTGCCGCGCTGCGTCCCGTCCTCGCCGAGGGCAGACCACCGAAGCGCTGATCGGGTTGGCGGGCTCGTCGAGCCAGGCACGTCCGCCAACGTCATGATCAACGCCGGAAATGGGGACGGGGCCCCCGGCAGTGCCGGTGGGCCCCCGTCCTGGTGGTCGTGCTCAGTGCTTGTCCTGCTCCGGGTGGGCGAAGTTGAGGTGCTCCGGAGGCAGCGGGAAGGTCACGTCGTCGCCGAACGGCGACGGCGCGGCGGCCCGGTCGAAGGTGAGCTCGGTCAGCGGCAGCTTGCCCCGGTCGTCGACCGCTGGCGCGGTCGGGTGGGGCACCTCCCGTTGCCAGTTGACGCCGCTCTGCGCCTGCGCCTCGGCCTGCGGGTCGTGCGAACGGCCCGCGTGCGAGTGCACCCCGCCCCCGGCCGCGCCCGGCGACGTCGCCGAGCCCTGACGGGCGGTGGTCACGCTGGTCTGGGGCGTCTCGCCCCGACGGAAGATCTTGCTACCAAGCCACACAAGGGGATCGTACCTGCGGTCTACGACCCGCTCCTTCATGGGGATGATCCCGTTGTCAGTGATCTTGATGTGCTCGGGGCAGACCTCGGTGCAGCACTTGGTGATGTTGCAGAAGCCGAGGCCCTGTTCGGCCTGTGCGTACTCCTTGCGGTCGGTCCGGGCGTCCAGCGGGTGCATGTCCAGCTCGGCCGCCCTGATGAAGTACCGCGGCCCGGAGAACGCCTGCTTGTTCTCGTCGTGGTCGCGGATCACGTGGCAGACGGTCTGGCACAGGAAGCACTCGATGCACTTGCGGAACTCCTGCGAGCGCTCGACGTCGACCTGCTGCATCCGGTAGTCGCCGGGGGCCACGTCCGCCGGAGGGGCGAACGCGGGCGTCTCCCGGGCCTTCTCGTAGTTGAACGAGACGTCGGTGACCAGGTCCCGGATCACCGGGAAGGTGCGCAGCGGGGTGACCGTGACGGTCTCCTCGTCACCGAAGGTCGACATCCGGGTCATGCAGCCCAGCCGCGGCTTGCCGTTGATCTCCATGGAACAGGAGCCACACTTGCCGGCCTTGCAGTTCCACCGGCAGGCCAGGTCGGGCGCGTCGGTGGCCTGCAACCGGTGGATGACGTCGAGGACCACCTCGCCCTCGTTCACCTCGACCATGTAGTCCTGCAGGTCCCCGCCGGTCTCGTCGCCCCGCCAGATCCGGAACTGACGCTTCGCGCTCATCGGTTGTCCGCCTCTCCAGCGTCGACGACGAGGGCGTCGAAGTCGGCGAGCTCCTCGTCGGTGAGGTACTTGGCCAGCTCCGCCCGGTCGAAGAGGCCGATCAGCTCCGGCCGCATCTTCGGCAGCGGCTTACGGGTCAGCCGCACGGCGTCGCCGTCCAGCGCGCAGACCAGGTTCACCTGCCGCCACTTCGGCTCCATCGCCGGGTAGTCCTCCCGGGTGTGCCCGCCGCGCGACTCCTGCCGCTCCAGCGCCGCCTTCGCGGTGCACTCCGAGACCACCAGCATGTTGCGCAGGTCCAGTGCCAGGTGCCAGCCCGGGTTGTAGCGCCGGCCGCCGGCCGCGCTCACCTTGGCGACCCGCTCCCGCAGCTCGGCCAGCCTGCCCAGCGCGTCGGCCAGCTCGCCCTCTCTGCGGATGATGCCGACCAGATCGCCCATGACCGCCTGCAGGTCCTGCTGCAGGGTGTACGGGCTCTCGCCGGTGTCGCGCTGCAGCGGCGCCAACGCGGTCTCCACCGCCGCCTCGACGGCGTCCACGGCCACCTTCGGCCGGGCGGCCAGCCCGTCGGCGTAGCTGGCCGCGTGCCCGCCCGCCCGCTTGCCGAAGACCAACAGGTCGGACAGGGAGTTGCCGCCCAGCCGGTTGGAGCCGTGCATGCCGCCGGAGACCTCACCGGCGGCGAACAGCCCGCGCACGTGGCCGAAGGCGGCACCGGAGTCCGGGTCCACCTCGACGCCGCCCATCACGTAGTGACAGGTCGGTCCGACCTCCATCGGCTCGGCCGTGATGTCGACGTCGGCCAGCTCTTTGAACTGGTGGTACATCGACGGCAGCCGCCGGCGGATCTCGTCGGCCGAGCGCCGGCTGGCGATGTCCAGGAAGACGCCGCCGGCGGGGGATCCCCGGCCGGCCTTGACCTCGCTGTTGATCGCGCGGGCCACCTCGTCGCGGGGCAGCAGCTCCGGCGGGCGGCGGTTGTTGTCCGGGTCGGTGTACCAGCGGTCCGCCTCCTCCTCGGTCTCCGCGTACTGCTTGCGGAAGACGTCGGGGACGTAGTCGAACATGAACCGCTTGCCGTCGGAGTTCTTCAGCACGCCGCCGTCGCCGCGTACCGATTCGGTGACCAGGATGCCCTTCACCGAGGGCGGCCAGACCATGCCGGTCGGGTGGAACTGGAGGAACTCCATGTTGATCAGAGTCGCCCCGGCGCGCAGCGCCAGCGCGTGACCGTCCCCGGTGTACTCCCAGGAGTTCGAGGTGACCTTGTAGGACCGCCCGACGCCGCCGGTGGCCAGCACCACGGCCGGCGCCTCGAAGAGGATGAACTCCCCGGACTCCCGGTAGTAGCCGAACGCGCCGGCAACCCGGTCGCCGTCCAGCAGCAGCTCGGTGATGGTGGTCTCGGAGAACACCTTGATCCGGGCGTCGTACGAGCCGAACTCGCGCTTGTCCTCCTGCTGAAGCGAGACGATCTTCTGCTGGAGGGTGCGGATCAGCTCCAGGCCGGTCCGGTCGCCCACGTGCGCCAGCCGGGGATACTCGTGGCCGCCGAAGTTGCGCTGGGAGATCTTGCCGTCCTTGGTGCGGTCGAAGAGCGCGCCGTACGTCTCCAGCTCCCAGATCCGCTGCGGCGACTCCTTCGCGTGCAGCTCGGCCATCCGGAAGTTGTTGAGGAACTTTCCGCCGCGCATGGTGTCCCGGAAGTGCACCTGCCAGTTGTCCCGGCTGTTCACGTTCCCCATCGCGGCGGCGGCGCCGCCCTCGGCCATCACCGTGTGCGCCTTGCCGAAGAGCGACTTGGAGATGATCGCGGTCTTCTTGCCGGCGAGCCGGGCCTCGATCGCCGCCCGCAGGCCGGCGCCGCCGGCCCCGATCACGACGACGTCGTAGTGGTGTCGTTCGATTCGCGTGGTAGTGGTCATGTCGGGGCCCTTTAGTTGATGAACCGCAGGTCGGAGAACCACTCGGCCGCGAGCGCCATGATGTAGAAGTCGGCCAGCGCCAGGGTGCCGAGGGTGATCCAGGCGAGCTGCATGTGCCGGACGTTCAACGCCGAGACGAAGGTCCAGGCCTTGTAGCGCACCGGGTGCTTGGAGAAGTGCTTGAGCCGGCCGCCGATGATGTGCCGGCAGGAGTGGCAGGAGATGGTGTACGCCCAGAGCATCACCACGTTGACCAGCAGGATGATGTTGCCCAGCCCGAAGCCGAAGCCCTTGGGGGAGTGGAAGGCGAGGATCGCGTCCCAGGTGTTGATCAGCGAGATGATCGCGGCGGCGTAGAAGAAGTAGCGGTGCAGGTTCTGCCCGAGCAGCGGGAAGCGGGTCTCACCGCCGTACGAGGCGTGACCGTCCGGCACGGCGCAGGCCGGCGGGGACAGCCAGAACGACCGGTAGTACGCCTTGCGGTAGTAGTAGCAGGTGAGCCGGAACAGCAGCAGGAACGGCAGGGTCAGTGCGGCATCCGGGATGACCCACCAGCCGGGCAGGAACCGGCCGAAGTGCGAGGCTGCCTCGACACACCGATCGGTCACGCACGGGGAGTAGAACGGGGTCAGGTAGTGGTACGCGTCCACCCAGTAGTTGTCATGCTGGAAGACCCGGACCGTCGCGTACGCGACCCAGGCGCTGAGCCCGATCACGGTGATCAGTGGGGCCAACCACCAGCGGTCGGTACGCAACGTTTTCGCCGCGATGGCGGCGCGCGCCCGCGCTCCCCGCGGCCTCGTTGCCGTTGAAGTCATTCGAGTCGTCTCCTCGACGGGCCCGTACGGGCGGGCTGATCTTTCTCCGGTCGGCACGCGGACCGGCGAACCCGCACCCGCTGCCACGTCATGCGCACACCAACGACCACGCCGGATCGACCGACGCAGCTAAGTGACACACGTTACGCCGATCTTTGCGGGCCGTCCGCGCAAGGGAGTGTCCCGTGTGTCTGGCCTGCGGGAAAGCCCCGTCACGCTGATCGATGACGCGTTGTTAGAAACCTCACTGCCGGCACCGGGCCCGATCACCCGGAGGCGCCCCCGGTGAAGTGCCAGGACGCCAGCCGCACCGGCGGCGCCGCCCACCATGCACCGTCCACCCGGTCGGGTTGGCGCACCGGCCGGCCGCCCAGCCCGAGCACCGCCCCCGGCCCGAGCGCCCGTGGGTACGACTCGGTGAACCGCAGGTCGCGGACCGCCCGCACGACCGTGCCGTCCTCGACCAGCCAGACGCCGTTGCGGGTCAGCCCGGTGACGACCAGGCTCTTCGGGTCGAGCACCCGGGTGTACCAGAGGTCGGTGACCAGCAGCCCTCGGCGTACCCCGGCGACCAGCGCGGCGGTGTCCGCGTCGACCACGGCACCGGCCGTTGTGCCGGTGGTGCTCCGGCCCACCGCGCTGGCCGGCCCGGCCGCCGCCCCGGACAGGCGCAGGTTGCGGGCCATCGGGCCCCAGGTGGCACCACCCGCGACCGCGTGCCCAGTGGACTCCGCGCCCGCGTCGGCGGCGGTCCGCCGATCGTGCGCCACCGCCCGGGTCGTGCCCGCCTCGATCAGGGTCAGCGCCCGCCGGCCGGTGCCCTCGGCGTCGAACGGCAGCCCCGACGCGCCCAGCGGATCGTCCACCAGGGTCACCGTCGGGTCGAACTGGGCCGCCCCCGGCTCGGCGAACGACTGCCGCTCGGCGTACCGCTTGCCGTTGAAGCCGTACCAGGAGAGGTTCTGCAACAGGTCCGCCACGGCGGCCGGCTCGAACACCACCTCGTAGCGCCCCGGGGGCAGCTCGATCGGGTCGGCCGCCGCCTGCGCCTTCGCCGCGGCGTGCGCGCCCAACTCGGCGCCGTCGAGGTCGGACAGCCGGTCGGCGCAGCGCCGGGCCACCCCGTCCGCGCCGTCGCGGCGGGCGATGCCGTCCATCGCCGCCTCGACCGAGCGGCCGTGCGCGGTGTGTCCGGCAGAGTTGGCGAACGCCGACGAGCGGTGCGCGGTGCGGCAGTAGCCGGCCGTGCTGAGGCCCCCGGCGGCGGCCACGAACGCGCGGACCAGATCGGCCCGCTGATCCGGCTCGGCGTGCGCGGTGGCCTCGTCGACGGGTGGGGCGGCCGGCGCGGGCGTGGGTGGGGCCAGCCCTGGCCAGCCCGGGTCGGGCGGGCAGAGCCGCGCCGCGGCCAGGGTGCGCTCGACCAGCGCGCGCAGCCCGTCGGGGGTGACCACGCTGCCGCTGCCGGCGGCGGTCCGCCCGTCCAGGTGCAGCCGCAGCCGGACCCCGACGGTCGACTCGGCGACGTTCTGGTGGATGGCCGAGTTGGCGAACCGGGTCAGCGCCAGGTCGGCCCGGGTCACCACCGCCTCGGCCTGCGCGGCCGGGCCACCGAGCCGCCGGACCAGCTCGATGACCTGCCCGGCCAGCTCCACCTCCGTCGACCCACCGGTGCTCATGCCGACACCTCTTTCGTTCGCGACTGCGGGGCTCGCAAACCCGGCTCACTCCTCGCGCTCACGCCGAGACCCCCACCCGGACGTTGCGGAAGCGGGCCGGCGCGGACGGATGGCCGGTGTGCCCGGTCTGGCCCGGCTGGCCCTTGCCGCAGTTGGGCGTCCCCCAGGGCACCGTCTCGCCGGAGAGCATGTCCATCGAGCGCCAGAAGAGCGGGCCGATCCCGGTGTAGGTGGGGTTGCGCAGCATCCGCCCCCGCCGCCCCTTCTTGATCTCCCAGCCGACCTCGCAGCCGAACTGGAAGTTGAGGCGCTTGTCGTCGATCGACCAGGAACGGTTGAGGTCCATCAGCACCCCGTCGTCGGTGGCCGCGATGATCTCCTCCAGGGTGTGCGGGCCGGGCTCCAGGCCGACGTTGGTCATCCGCACCATCGGCAGCCGGGCCCACCCGTCGGCCCGTACGCTGCCGCCGTAGTCGAGGCTGGCCATGGCGGCCGAGTCCCGGCCGGCGAGCACACCCACCCACCGCCCGTCACGGACCGCGTCCCGCTTGACCGCGGGCGAGCCCTCGTCGTCGAAGCCGAAGCTGCCCAGCGCGCCCGGGATGGTCGGGTCGATGGTGATGTTCATCAGCTCGGAGCCGTAGCGCAGCGAGCCGAGCTGGGCCAGGTCCAGCCAGGACGTGCCGGCGAACGCGGCCTCCCAGCCGAGGATCCGGTCCAGCTCGATGGCGTGCCCGACCGACTCGTGGATCTGCAGGGCCAACTGCTCGCCGCCGAGGATCAGATCCGTCTCGCCGGCCGGGCAGGGCGGTGCGGTGAGCAGCGCCCGGGACTCCTCGGCGATCTGCGCGGCGTGCGCGGCGAGGTCGAGCGACTCGACCAGCTCCCACCCGGTGGTGCCGTACTGCCCCCGGTAGCTGGGCCAGGAGCGACGCTGGGTCTCGCCGTCACCGATCGACGTGGCCGAGATGCCACCGCCGCACTCGCGGATCCGCTGGTCGATCCGGTGGCCCTCGCTGGAGACGAACCACTTGGCGGTGTCCCAGATCTGGTACAGCCCCTCGGCCAGGTCGGCGCCGTGCTCGGCCATCGTGCGGGTCGCGCCGACCAACAGGTCGCCCTTGTCCGACAGCGGCACCCCGAGCGGGTCGATCTGGCAGCCGGAGGCCCAGCTCGCGGTGATGGCCTCGACTGGCACCAGGTCGACCGGTGGGCCGGGCACCCGCGCGCTCGCCATGGCGGTCCGCGCCGCGCGCCGACCGGCGTCGCGGGCGGCGGCGTCAGAGAGATCGGGTACGGCGTGAAAGCCCCAACTCGACCCGACCAGCGCCCGGACGCCGAGCCCGATGCTCTCGTCCTGGGTCAACTCCTCCACGTCTCCGTTGCGCGCGGTCATCGACTCGTAGCGACGGTGCATCACCCGGGCGTCGGCGTACCGGGCGCCCGCGTCGAGGGCGGCCTGGACGGCGGCGGTGGCCGCGTCGAACTCGGTCATGCGACCGACCCTAGCGAGCCGACCGGCGCCCGTCAGGCGAGCAGATCCTCCGGCCGGATGACCGCCTTCACTCCACCTCATGCCGGCGGGAATCCTCCCGGTGCTGCCGCCAAGGTGGTCGCACCCGCCGTGCGATCAGGGCATGAATGGCCATGGATGGCGAGGTGAGGGGTGTTCAGGCCGATGCCGACTCGTTACGCTCGGGCCCGCTGACAGGTGCCGACTTTGTAGCTTATTTTCACCCTCGGGACTTTCCTGTAAGTTCTCTTCGTCACTGAGGGAGGCAGCCGTGGACAGCTCGGATCCGGCGCCGTCCGGGGAACCGGACGACCATCCCACCGTGCCGGAGCAGCGCAGCACCTCGGGCGCCTACCTACGGGTGACCGACCTGCGAGTCCGGTTCGACACCGAGGACGGCGTGGTCCGCGCGGTCGACGGCGTGTCGTTCTCCGTCGAGCGGGGCCGCACCCTCGGCATCGTGGGCGAGTCCGGCTCCGGCAAGAGCGTCACCTCGCTGGCCATCCTCGGCCTGCACGACGCCAAGCGGACCACCATCACCGGGGAGATCTCCGTCGGCGGCCGGCAGGTGGTGGGCCTCCCCGACGAGGAGATACGCCGGCTGCGCGGTCGCGACATGGCGATGATCTTCCAGGACCCGCTCTCGGCCCTGCACCCCTACTACACCGTGGGGCGGCAGATCGCCGAGGCGTACCGGGTGCACCACCCGAAGGCCCGCCGGCGGGAGGCCCGCCAGAGGGCGGTGGACATGCTGGACCGGGTGGGTATCCCGCAGCCTTCGCGCCGCTTCGACCAGTACCCGCACGAGTTCTCCGGCGGCATGCGCCAGCGGGCGATGATCGCCATGTCGCTGGTCAACGATCCGGCCCTGCTGATCGCCGACGAGCCGACCACCGCGCTGGACGTCACCGTGCAGGCGCAGATCCTGGACCTGCTCGCCGACCTCCAGGCCGAGTACCACTCCGCCATCATCCTGATCACCCACGACCTCGGCGTGGTCGGTCAGGCCGCCGACGAGGTGCTGGTGATGTACGGCGGGCGAGCCGTCGAGCAGGGCAGCGTCGAGCAGGTGCTCCGCACGCCGCAGCATCCGTACACCTGGGGGTTGCTCTCCAGCGTGCCGTCGCTGCACGGCGACGCGGACGCGGACCTGCTGCCGATCCGGGGCAATCCGCCCAGCCTGATCAACCTGCCGCCCGGCTGCGCCTTCCACCCGCGCTGCCGGTACGCGGACCGCAACGGCGACCGGTCCCGCACCGAGGTGCCCGAGCTGCGTCCGGCGGGCGCGGACGGCCACCTGGTCGCCTGTCACCTGACCGCCGAGGAGCGCGCCGAGCGCTACGCCGAGGACATCGCATCCGTGGGGGTGGCCCGATGACCGACGAGCCGTTGCTGCGGGTCCGCGGCCTGACCAAGCACTTCCCGGTACGCCAGGGGCTGCGCTCCACCGGCCTGGTGCGGGCGGTGGACGGGCTGGACTTCGACGTGCGACCGGGCGAGACACTCGGCCTGGTGGGGGAGTCGGGCTGCGGCAAGACCACCACCGGCCGGATGCTGGTGCGGCTGTTGGAGCCGACCGCCGGCACCATCGAGTTCGCCGGGCGGGACATCACCCACGCCGGTCGGCGGGAGTTGCGCCCGCTGCGCCAGGACCTCCAGATCATCTTCCAGGACCCGTACGCCTCCCTGAACCCCCGGCACACCGTCGGCCGGATCGTGGCGATGCCGTTGCAGGTCAACGGCATCAAGCCGCCGGGCGGGATCAAGGCCCGCGTGCAGGAGCTGCTGGAGCTAGTCGGGTTGAACCCGGAGCACTACAACCGGTACCCGCACGAGTTCTCCGGTGGCCAGCGCCAGCGCATCGGCATCGCCCGCGCGCTGGCCCTGCGGCCCAAGCTGATCGTCGCCGACGAGCCGGTCTCCGCGCTGGACGTCTCGATCCAGGCGCAGGTGGTCAACCTGCTGCGGGACCTGCAACGGGACCTCGGTCTGGCGTTCGTGTTCATCGCCCACGACTTGGCCGTGGTGCGGCACTTCTGCCAGCGGGTCGCGGTGATGTACCTGGGCCGGATCGTGGAGATCGGTGACCGGGCGGACATCTACGAGCGCCCGCAGCACCCGTACACCAAGGCGTTGCTCTCGGCGATCCCGGACGTCACCCGGCTCGGCCCGGCGGGCCGGATCCGGCTGACCGGCGACGTGCCCACCCCGCTCGACCCGCCGTCGGGCTGCCGGTTCCGCACCCGGTGCTGGAAGGCGCAGGACATCTGCGCGACCGAGGAGCCGGCGCTGGTCCCGCGCGACGGCGGCCACCAGGCCGCCGCGTGTCACTTCCCCGAAGGGGAATCAGCAAGCACGAGCCCCGAAGGGGAAGCGGCCAGCACGAGCCCCGAAGGGGACGCAGCCAGCACCAGCGCGGGGTCGACCGACGCGGTCGTCGAGGAGGTGTCGTCGTGAGCCTGTCTCCGGTGGAGGGTGTGGCGCTGGCCGAGATCGAGTCCAGCGCGGGCGGGGGCGAGCCCGCGGCGAAGGGCGTCGTCGGCCGTTCACCCGGTCAGCTCGCCTGGCTGCGGCTGCGCCGCGACCGGACGGCCGTGGTCAGTGGCGTGCTGCTCGTCTTCTTCATGCTGCTGGGACTGTCCGCCCCGCTGATCGAGATGGTCTACGGGATCGGCCCGCGTGAGCAGTTCCAGAACCTGCTGGACGGCTTCGGCATGCCGCTGGGCTACGCCGGCGGCGTCACCGGGGAGCACTGGTTCGGCCTGGAGCCGGGACTGGGCCGGGACATCTTCATCCGGCTGATCTACGGGCTGCGGACCTCGCTCTTCATCGCGTTCGCCGCGGCCCTGATCACCGCGACGATCGGCGTCGTGCTCGGCGCTCTCGCCGGTTACCTCGGTGGCTGGCTCGACGCGGTGATCAACTGGATCACCGACCTGACTCTGGCCATGCCGTTCCTGATCATCGCGCTGGCGCTCACCCCCACCCTGACGCTGCGTTTCTACGGCGAGCGCGGGCAGGTGTCGTCGGCCTTCGGGGTGGGCGTGCTGATCGCCGTCTTCGCCGTGTTCGGCTGGACCAGCACGGCCCGGCTGGTGCGCGGGCAGGTGATCGCGCTGCGCGAGCGGGAGTTCGTGGAGGCGGCCAAGGCCAGCGGTGCGGGGCTGGGGCACATGCTCTTCCGGCAGTTGCTGCCGAACATCTGGGCCCCGATCCTGGTCTCGTTCTCCCTGGCGGTGCCGCAGTTCATCACCAGCGAGGCCGCGCTGTCGTTCATCGGCGTCGGCCTCAGCGACGAGACGCCCAGCTTCGGTCGGATGATCTATCGCAGTCTGGACTTCCTCCAGACCGACCCGGCGTACGTGTTCTTCCCGGGCATCATGATCTTCGCGCTGGTGTTCGCCTTCAACCTCTTCGGCGACGCGTTGCGTGACGCGCTCGACCCGAAGTCGTCCCGGTAGGGGTTTTCCATGGCGCGATTTCTGATCAAGCGGCTCTTCTCCGCCACGCTGACCCTGTTCGCGGTGAGCGTGCTGACCTTCCTGATGTTCTTCGCCCTGCCGCGTGACCCGGTCACTGGCATGTGCCCGAAGAACTGCAACCCGGAGCGGTTGGAGCGGGTGCGCACCGAGTTGGGCCTGAACGACCCGCTGATCAGCCAGTACGCCGGCTACATGAAGGGCATCGTCATGGGGCGGGACCTGGGCAGCGCCCAGGGCGGCCGGTGTGACGCGCCCTGCCTGGGCTGGTCGTACGTCACCAACGAGGCGGTCTCGGACACCATCGCCCGGGTGCTGCCAGTGACGCTGAGCATCGTGATCCCGGCGGCCATTCTCTGGCTGCTGCTCGGGGTCGGGCTGGGCATGGTCTCCGCGCTACGCCGGGGCACCTGGCTGGACCGGGCCGCCATCGGCTTCTCGCTGACCGGTGCCTCGTTGCAGCTCTACTTCGTGGGCGCGGTGCTGCTGCTGGTGTTCGTCTACAACCTGCGGCTTCTGCCGGTGCCGAGCTACACCTCCATCTTCGACAATCCGGCGAAGTGGGCCAGTGGGCTGGTGCTGGCCTGGGTGGCGTTGGCCTTCCTCTTCTCGGCCATCTACGCCCGGCTGTCGCGGGCGCAGATGCTGGAGACCCTGTCGGAGGACTTCGTCCGCACCGCGCGGGCCAAGGGCCTGGCCAAACCCAAGGTGTACGGGCGGCACGCGCTGCGCGCGGCGATCACGCCGGTGGTGACCATCGCGGGCCTGGACGTCGGCGGTGCGCTCGGCGGCACGGTGATCACTGAGACGACCTTCGGCATCCAGGGTCTGGGTCGCACGGCGGTGGACGCGGTGCGCTCCGGTGACCTACCCACGATCATGGCCACCGTGCTGATCGCGGCCGTCTTCGTGGTGCTGGCGAATGTGCTGGTCGACCTGCTCTACGCGGCCATCGACCCCCGGGTCCGGCTGCGCTGAGCCGGGCGGTCGGCCGGCGTGTCCACCACCCGGCTGGCGGCGAAATTTATCGACAACTGTTACACAATCCGTAGGTTTTCTTCTTTACGATCCTCGAGACGTCGGCGGTTCTCGCCCCGGCGAACCGCACGGCACATGGGTGAAGGAGGTACTTCATGCGACTACGCGTGGCGGCCGCCGCAGGCGGCGCAATCGCTCTGGTTGTGGCATTGGGTGCGTGCTCGGAGAACACGGGCGAGGGCACCACGGTGGACACCGAGCGGCAGCAGACCGGGGTCATCGCGACCGACCCCAAGGAGTCCCAGGGCCCGGCTGCCGAGGTGAGCGGGGCCGCGAAGGGCGGCACCTTCACCATCATCCGGGAGACGCCGATCTCCCACCTGGACCCGCAGCGGACGTACTCGTTCGCCGGTCTGATGACGAACCCGCTCTTCGCTCGCTATCTGACCACCTGGAAGGACGACGGCAAGGGCGGCCTGGTTCTCGTCGGAGACCTGGCCGAGACGCCGGGCACCAACGTCAACAAGGACTGCAAGGTCTGGGAGTTCAAGGTCAAGGACGGGGTGAAGTTCGAGGACGGCCGTCCGATCACCTCCAAGGAGATCGCGTACGGCATCGCCCGCTCCTTCGACCCGGACCTCTCCGGCGGCCCGACCTACATCCAGGAGTGGCTGGCCGACAGCCCGGAGTTCGACACCAAGTGGGACTTCAAGAAGAACAAGACGTCGCTGCCGCCGGGCCTGACCACGCCGGACGCCAAGACGCTGCGCTTCGAGTTCGCCAAGCCCCGCTGCGACCTCCCGTTCGCGGTCTCGCTGCCGACCACGGCGCCGCTGCCGCCGGACAAGGACACCGGCGTCAACCTGGACAAGCAGCCGTTCTCGTCCGGCCCGTACAAGGTCGCCAAGAACCAGGTCGGCGTGCAGATCACCCTGGACCGCAACCCCAACTGGGACCCGAACACCGACCCGGTCCGGCACCAGTACCCGGACCAGTTCGTGTGGAGCTTCGGCGCGACGGCGGACGCCGCCAACAACCGGGTGATCGCGGACAACGGTGCCGACCAGAGCGCGATCGCCTTCAACGCCGTGCCCGCCTCGCTGGTCGCCAGGGTGGCCGGGGACGCCTCGCTGAAGTCGCGCAGCATCCTCTCGCCGACCCCGAGCGCCAACCAGTTGGTCATCAACAACCAGCGCGTCAAGGACCTGAAGATCCGCCAGGCGCTCAACTACGCCATCGACCGCGAGGGCCTGATCAAGGCGCTCGGCGGGCAGACCGTCGCCGCGCCGCTGACCACGCTGATGCCGCCGGCCACCATCGGCTACAAGGCGTACGAGGCGTACCCGGCGGGTGCCAACGGCAACGTCGACAAGGTCAAGGAGCTGCTCGGCGGCCAGACGCCGGAGCTGGTCCTCGGTGTCGCCGACAACACGACCGAGCAGCAGGAGGGTGCCCAGCTCAAGGCCAACCTGGAGCGGGCCGGCTTCAAGATCACCCTGCGGAACATCCCGGACGACGCGAAGCTCGACGAGGTCAAGAAGAAGGACAACCCGTGGGACCTTTACATCGGTAACTGGGCGGCGGACTGGCCGAGCGGTGCCTCGATCCTGCCGGTGCTCTACGACGGCCGCACCATCAAGGCCGAGGGCAACAGCAACAGCGCGTTCTTCAACGACCCGACGATCAACGCCGAGATGGACCGCATCCTGGCGCTGCCCCCGGCCGACCAGGGTCCGGAGTGGGGCAAGCTCGACGAGCGGATCATGAAGGAGCACGCCCCCGTGGTGCCGCTCTTCGTCGACGTGGCCTACAACGTGCACGGGTCCAAGGCGGGTGGGGTCTTCATCTCCAGCGTCTTCGGCTACCCGGCGTTCGTGAACGCCTTCGTCAAGCCGTAACACCGCAAGGACGGGCCCCCGGTCGACAACGCCGTCGACCGGGGGCCGCCCTTTGCGCGGGGTCAGAACAGGTGGGTACGGAGGAAGTCGAGCTCCAGCGGAAGCAGGCGCTCGGCGGTGCCGTTCGCGGCCATGTGGGTGGCACCGGTCAACGGCAGCACGGCGTGCGGACGGCCAGTGGCCAGCAGGGCCGCCGAGAGCCGCAGCGTGTGCGCGGCCACCACGTTGTCGTCGGCCAGACCGTGCACCAGCAGCAACGGCCGGGCCTGGTCCGGCCCGGTGACCGGCTCGGCCGCCATCTCCACCAGCGAGTGGTGCGCGTAGACGTCCATCCCGTCCTCCGGCAGCCCGAGATAACGCTCGGTGTACGCGGTGTCGTACAGCGTCCAGTCGGTCACCGGGGCACCCGCGATCCCGCACCGGAACAGTTCCGGGTGGCGCAGCACCGCCAACCCGGCCAGCCACCCTCCGAACGACCAGCCACGCACCCCCACCCGGCCCAGGTCCAGGTCGGGGTGCTTGCCGGCGAGCGCGGTCAGCGCGTCCACCTGGTCGGTCAGGATCACGTCGGCCATCCGCCGGTGGATCGCCTTCTCGAACGACGGGGCCACTCCCGGCGTACCCCGGTTGTCGATGGTGACCACCGCGAACCCGGCTTCGGCCCACCACTGCCGCTCCAGCCAGGCCGCCCGGGCGGCCACCACCTCCTGGTGCCCCGGGCCGCCGTAGATGTCCAGCAGCACCGGCAGCCGCCGGCCCGTCACATGGTTGTCCGGGTAGAGCACCGCCGCCGGCAGCCGCCGGTCGGTCACCCGTTCCAGCAGCGGCAGCGGAGAATACGGCGGGGTGGCGGCCAGCGAGCGCAGCTCGGCCACCTCCCGGTCGCCGCGGCGTACCGTCCACCGCACCCCGGCGTGGTCCAGCGAGGCGACGCCGACCGCCAGCACGTCCCCACCCACGGCGGCGGTGTGCCAGCCGGAGTCGGTGGTGAGCCGGCGGGCGTCCACCCCGCCGCCGATGGTGGTCCGGACCCGGAACAGGTGCCGCTCGCTCGGCTCGCCGTCGCTCGCCTCGACCAGCAGGTCCGCCGGGCCGCTGCCGTTCGGCAGCCGACCCACCACCCGCCGCACGTACAGCGACGGCGGGGTGAGCAGGGTGCCATCGGCGAACAGGCACCGCGCGTCGTACCCGTCGTGGGCCAGCTCGCCGCCGACCAGCACGCGGCCGTCCGGCAGGTGCGCCGGTGTGCCGGCGATCGGCTCGACCCAGCGCGGGTCGGCCAGCTCGGCGTGCACCTGCGTCTCACCGGTCCGTGGGTCGACGGCCAGTACCAGCCCGTGTTGCTGCGAGCGCCGCAGCACGGTGATCAGCGGGCTGCCCTCGGTCCAGCTGACGGCCGTCAGGTACGGGTAGGTCTCCCGGTCCCAGTGCACGTCGACCCAGCCGTCGTCCAGGTCCAGCAGGTGCAGGCTGACCTCCGCGTTCGGTCCGCCCGCGCGGGGGTACGCGACGGCGGTCGGCGGGCTCGCCGGCTCGGCCGGGTCGTGCAGGTGCCAGCGGGGCAACCGGGTCTCGTCGACCCGCGCGGCGAGCACCGAGCGGCCGTCCGGCGCCCACCAGTAGCCCCGGAACCGGCCGAACTCCTCGGCCGCGATGTGCTCGGCCAAGCCCCAGCTCACCCCGGCGTCCTCGCCCGCCAGGAGAGTGTCGGTGCCGTCGGGGTCGATCACCCGCAGCTCGCCCCGGCGGACACCCTCGGCGGCGTCGGTCACGTACGCCAGCCGCTGCCCGGTCGGGTCCGGCCGTGGGTCCAGCACCGGGCCGTGGGCGGCCACCTCCACCACGTCGCCGTGCACCAGGTCGGCCCGGAACAGCCGGCCGGCCAGCGCGAACACCGCCACCCGGCCGGCGCCGTCCAGCGCGTACGAACCGATGCCGGCGGCGCTGAGCCGCAGCCGCTCGCGCAGCGCACGCTCGCCGGGGGAGAGCACAGCGGCGTCGCCGGTGTCGCTGAGCAGGGTGGCCGGGTCGGCGACCAACCGCTCCTCGGCGGTGGCCACGTCCAGCAGCCAGAGCGCGTCCGCCGAATCCTCCGGGCCGGCGGAGCGCAGGAAGATCACCCGGGAGCCGTCCTCGGCCACGGAGACAGCACGCGGCGCGCCGTGGCTGAACCGGCGTGTGCGGGCGGCCAGCTCCGGAAAGTCCACAGGCCAAATCGTAGAGCCGTGCCGGGCGTGATGTGGCCGACCTGGGTGGACGCGTCGACGACTCCCGGCCGGAACCGCCGGTTAGAGTGACCGTCGTGACGACGCTGCCCGACCGCCGCCTGCTGCTGGTCCACGCGCACCCCGACGACGAGTCGATCGGCACCGGCTCGACGATGGCCCACTACGCCGCCGCCGGCGCGCACGTCACGCTGGTGACCTGCACCCTCGGCGAGGAGGGCGAGATCCACGTCCCGGCGCTGGCGCAGCTCGCCGCAGCCGAGGCCGACCAGCTCGGTGGGTACCGGGTCGCCGAGTTGGCCGCCGCCTGCGCCGCGCTGGGCGTCAGCGACCACCGCTTCCTCGGCGGCGCCGGCCGCTACCGCGACTCGGGGATGATGGGGCTCGCGACCAACGAGCACCCCCGCGCCTTCTGGCAGGCCGACCTCGACGAGGCCGCCGGGCATCTGGTGGAGATCATGCGGGAGGTACGCCCGCAGGTGCTGATCACGTACGACCCGAACGGCTTCTACGGCCACCCCGACCACATCCAGGCGCACCGGGTGGCGATGCGCGCCGTCGAACTGGCCGCCGCCGAGGGCTGCGCCCCGCTCAAGGTCTACTGGACGGCCATGCCGATCAGCGTGATGGAAGCCGGCATGACGCACTTCGCCGAGTCCTCGGACAACCCGTTCGGCGGCATCGAGGACCTCGCCGACCTGCCCTTCGGCACCCCGGACGACCAGATCGCCGCCCGGATCAACGCCACCGACCAGCACGTGGCCAAGGAGGCCGCGATGCGGGCGCACGGCACCCAGATCCCGGCCAACTCCTGGCTCTACTCGATCGCCGGCAACTTCGGTGGCGAGTTCATGGGCGTGGAGTACTTCACCCTCGCGGTCGGCGAGAAGGGCCCGGGCGCCGGCCCGTACGGCTGGGAGGACGACCTCTTCGCCGGGCTGCCCGAGGAGACCGCCCCGGACCGGTCCCCGGCCGCGGCGGCCGGTCTCCGGTGACCCTGCCCGCCGCGCCGATGTCGGTCATGCCGGACCAGGACACCCCGCCCTCGGCGGGGCCACCGCCGCGACTGCTGGACCTGGGTCTGCGGCTGGCCGGAGGGCTCGTCGTGGTGGTGGCCGGGGTGCTGACCGGGGTGCTGGAGCTGCTGTTCGCCACGGTCCGCGTCGGCGGGCAACTGGTCGGCGTGTCGGTGCTGCTCGCGGTCGGCGCCAACATCGCGCTGGCCTGGTTCGCGCACGAGGTGGTCGGCCGTCGGTGGGCGGTGGCGCTGCCCGCAGTGCCATGGTTCGCGCTGATGGCGGTGGCCGCCGTCCGGACCACCGAGGGCGATCTGCTGCTGGCCGGCGACAACTGGGTCGGCCTTGCCATGATCGTGGCCGGTGCGATGACCTTCGCGGTGATGGGCTTCCGGCAGATCCTCGCCCCGCCGCCCGCACTCGGTGGATGATGACGCCACACAGGTACGAGTGGTAGATATTCCTGCCAAGGATGCCGCCCCGCAACGGGGCGTACGGCAGGAGGTCGTGCGATGGACAGACGGTGGCGTGACGTCGGGGTGCTCGCGGGAGCGCTGTTCGCGGTCAACGTGGTCGCCCGGCTGATCATCCGGCTTGGCTTTGACGGTGACGACACCGTCGCCGATCGGGTGTCGCTGGCGATGTTCGTGGTGATCGGGCTGACCCTGGCCGTGGTCGCCTTCCGCTGGGGTCGCCGCCGGCCGCTTTCCGAGTGGTCGACCGACATGGTCGTCGTGGTGCTGGTGGCGATGGCGCTGACCGTGCTGGTCGGGCCGCTGCTCGTCGGCCACAACCCGTTCGGTGGCGGGGCGGGCACGTTCTTCGCCCAGATCTGGCTCTATCTGCTCGCCAGCGGTGCCGGCACGCTGATCGGGTACCTGGTGCTCACCGCGCTCGGGCGCGACTACCGATCCCAGCAGCTCAAGCGGTACGCCGAGGTCAAGGCCGCCAAGCCGCGTCGGGTCGTCCGCCGCTGACCCGCGGCTGGCCCGACCCGCGTTGGTCCGCGGCGCTTGATCGACTCGCCTTCGCCGATCCGGCGGTATCCCGGCGTCCGGATACCCCGACATCGGCGATGTCGAGCTGATCAAGCGCTGCGCGGGGCGGTCGGGTCAGTGCGGGGCGGGTCGCGTCTGTGCGGGGCGACCCGGGTCAGTGCGGGGCGACCCGGGTCAGGTAGGTGTGGTGGGTGGTGAAGCCGAGCCGCTGGTAGAGCGCGACCGCCGCCGTGTTGCGCTGCTCCACCTGGAGGAAGGCGTGCGTCGCCCCGGCGGACGCACCCCAGGTGGCCAGCGTGTCGATCACGCGGCGGGCCAGCCCCTGTCGGCGTGCTGCCGGCAGCACCTCGATCAGGCTGAGCCCGAGCCAGCGGCCCTGCCCGGTCACCGTGCCCCGGCCGATCGCCACCAGTGTGCCGTTGGCGTACCCGTGGGCGAAGCGGACCTGGTCCACGGCGGTGAGCACGTGCCGGGCGGCGTCCGGCAGGCCACCCTTGCGGCCAGCGGCGACGGCCAGCCACTCCTCGCTCGGCGCGCCGGCCAGTTCGATCATCACGCTGGCGTGGTCGAGTGCCGCCTCGTCCGCAGCGCCGGGCCGTTCGTCGGGGCTGCCGGCGGCGGTCGCTGATCCGGCCCGGGGCGTCCGGCCGGCGCCCGACAGTGACAGGGGCAGGCGCGCGGTCTGTACCAGCGTCGGCGGGCGGCTGCCCCAGCCCCGGCCGTCCAGCTCGGCGCCGACCGGCGCGGCGAGCGGCAGCGGTGTGTTGATCATCGCAGGTTGGCCCTGCTGGCCGTACCAGCGCTCGACCGCGTCCACTGCCGCCGGCAGCGGCCGGTCCGGGTCGCCGATCGGCAGTGCCGAGTTGGCCCGACCGGTCCAGCCGTCGGCCGCCCGGAGCAGCCAGTCGCCGAGCCCGCCCCGTGTTGGTGCCGGCCAGGCCTCGTCGGCGGCGCGCTCCAGCGCCACCACGGCGGCGGCGGTCGGCCGGCGGGTCGGCGGCACCCGCTTGGCCCGGTGCACCTGCGCCACCGGGACCCGCAGCGGACCCTGCGCGGTCGCCAGCGTGAGATGAGTCTCGCTCAGCTCCACCAGCTCCCCGAGAGCATCGGAGAAGAGCGGGCGGCCTTCGCGAATCCCCACAATCCGGCGGACCACGATCCGGTGTCCCAAGTCCTGCTGTCGGAGCACGATCGACCCCCTCCCCGGCGAGATACTAGGCTCTTACCGTCGCGGGAGATCGCGGCGAGTCTTGCGGAGGAGAAGACCGGTGACCTACATCATCGCCGAGCCGTGCGTGGATGTGCTCGACAAGGCATGTATCGAGGAGTGCCCGGTCGACTGCATTTACGAGGGCAATCGGATGCTCTACATCCACCCCGACGAGTGCGTCGACTGTGGTGCCTGTGAGCCCGTCTGCCCCGTGGAGGCGATCTTCTACGAGGATGACGTGCCGGAGCAGTGGAAGGACTACACCGGCGCCAACTACGAGTTCTTCGAGGACCTGGGCTCGCCCGGGGGCGCCTCGAAGATCGGCAAGGTGGAGAAGGACGCCACCTTCGTCGCCGCGCAGCCGCCGCGCGGCGAGGGCCACTGAACCGGCCCGCGCCGGTCTCGTCACGGCTGCCCGAGTTCACCTGGGACACCCTGGACGCCGCGGCCGTTGTGGCCGCGGCGCATCCGGAGGGCCTGATCAACCTCTCCATGGGCACGCCGGTCGACCCGGTTCCCGAGGTGATCCGGCAGGCGCTCGCTGACGCGTCCGACGCTCCTGGCTACCCGCTGACCGCCGGCACGCCGGCGCTGCGGGACGCGATCACCGCGTGGGTCGCCCGGGCCTGTGGCGCCGGGGTCGACGGTCTCGGCGTGTTGCCGACGATCGGCTCCAAGGAGCTGGTCGCCTGGCTGCCCACCCTGCTCGGCATCGGCCCGGGTGACGTGGTGGTGGTGCCGTCGATCGCGTACCCCACGTACGAGGACGGGGCCCGGCTGGCCGGCGCGACCGTGGTCCGCGCCGACTCGCTCACCGCGGTCGGGCCGACCTCCCGGGTACGGCTGGTCTGGGTCAACTCGCCCGGCAACCCGACCGGTCGGGTGCTGCCCGCGGCGCACCTGCGCAAGGTGGTCGACTGGGCCCGGGAACGTGGCGCGGTGGTCGCCAGCGACGAGTGCTACCTGTCGCTCGGCTGGTCGGCCGAGCCGGTCTCGGTGCTGTCCCCGGAGGTCTGCGGCGGCAGCTACGACGGCGTGCTCGCCGTGCACTCGCTCTCCAAGCGGTCCAACCTCGCCGGCTACCGGGCCGGCTTCGTGGCCGGCGACCCGGCGCTCGTGGCCGAGCTGCTGAAGGTCCGCAAGCACGCCGGCATGATCGTGCCCGCACCGGTGCAGGCGGCCATGGTGGCCGCACTGCAGGACGAGCGGCACGCCGACGAGCAGCGGGAGCGCTACCGCGCCCGGCGTGAGGTGCTGACCGCCGCGTTCACCGGCGTGGGCTTCACGGTCGAGCACTCGGAGGCCGGCCTGTACCTCTGGCTCACCCGTGGTGAGGACTGCTGGCAGACGGTCGACTGGCTGGCCCGACGCGGCATCCTGGTCGCCGCGGGCGTCTTCTACGGCCCCTCCGCCGGGCAGTACGTCCGGGTGGCGCTGACCGAGTCCGACGAGCACGTCGCGGCGGTCGCCGGCCGGCTGCGGGCCTGACCCCGGGCGGCCCGGCGATGACCGACGGTGTGACCGGGCGGTACGCCGGGGTGCGGGCTGCTGTGGTCGGCACCGGCCTGATCGGCGGTTCGGTGCTGCTGCGCCTGGCCGACGCGGGCCTGGACGTGACCGGTTGGGATCCCGACCCGGCGACCCGCGAGCGGGCCCGCGCCCGGGGGGTGGCCGCCCCGGCCACGATCGAGCAGGCGGTGGCCGGCCGGGACGTGGTCTTCCTCTGCGGCCCACTGCCCACCCTGCCCGGGACGCTGGCCCAGGTGGCCGCCGCGACCGCGCCGGGCTGTGTACTGACCGACGTCGGCAGCACCAAGATCGAGGTGGCTGAGGCGGCCGCCCGGCTCGGGCTGACCGACCGGTTCGTGCCCGGGCACCCGATGGCTGGCGCGGAGTCCGCCGGCCTGACCGCCGCCACCACGACCCTGCTGGCCGGTGCCGCCTGGGTGCTCTGCCCAGCTCCGGGCGCAGCGACCGACGCCTTCCGCTGGCTGGCCGGGCTGCTGGTGGAGCTGTTCGGTGCCCGGGTGGTGCCGATGTCCGCTCCAGCGCACGACTCGGCGGCCGCGCTCGCCTCACACGTGCCGCACCTGCTGGCCGGCGCGCTGGCCGGAGCGACGCAGCGGGCGCGGCTGCGCGACGCGGTGCTCGCGCTGGCCGCGGGCAGCTTCCGGGACGGCACCCGGGTCGCCGGCACCCCGGCGGAGCGGACGGCGAACATGCTGCTCGGCAACCGGGACCGGGTGCTGCACGAGCTGGCCGAGGTCCGCGTGTTCCTGGACGAGCTGGCCACCGCCCTGACCGACGGCGACGCCGCGGTGCTCACCGCCCGGTACGCGGAGGCCCGCGCGGCCCGGTCGGCGCTGCTCGACCGGCGTTTCGCCGAGCGGGACCGGGAGTTCCCCGCCGACGGCGATCATTCCGCCGAGGTGACCTGGCTGCGCGGGCTGGGCGACGACGGCGGGCACCTGACCGGCTGCCGGGTCGGCACGGACGTCGTCTCCTACACGGCATGGCTTCCGGTGACTGACTAGGGTGATGGGCATGGCGGTGGACGGTCCGGTGGTGCAGGTACGCGGCGAGGCGTACCGGGAGGTGCCGCCGGAACTGGCCCGATTCGCGGTCACCGCGACGGCCCGGGACCGCGACCGGGAGGCCACCCTGACCCGGCTCGCCGAGCGCGCCGCCGCGATCCGGGTGCTGTTGGACGGCGCCGGGCCGGTGGTGGCCCGGCGGGAGACCGGCGACCTGCGGGTCCGGCCGGAGACGCGGCGCTCGGGCGAGCGGGTGGTGGCCTGGCACGGCAGCGTCACCACCACGGTCACCGTCACCGACTTCACCGCCCTCGGCGAGCTGATGCTCCGGCTGGCGGACCAGGATCAGGTCGAGGTGGCCGGTCCCTGGTGGGAGCTGCGGCCGGACAGCCCCGCGCACCGGGAGGCGCGGCACGCCGCGATCACCGACGCGCTGCAGCGCGCCCGCGAGTACGCGGAGGCGCTCGGCGCCCAGGTCACCTCGCTGATCGAGCTGGCCGACGCCGGCGCTGCCGACCGGCCGATGTTCGCCCGCGCGGCGTTCGACGTGGGCTCCGGCGGAGGCCCGCCGGAGCTGGAGTTGGACCCGCAGCCGCAGACCGTCCAGGCGGCCGTGCAGGCGAGGTTCACCATCAGCGACCCGGTCCTGGGCTGATGCCGCCGCCCCGGGTGCTGTCGGTCGACGAGCTGGTGGCCCGGGCGCGGGCACTGGCCGAGGCCGGTCCGCGACAACTGCTCGGCATCACCGGCGCACCGGGCGCCGGGAAGTCCACGTTGGCCGAGCAGATCGTGGCCGAGATCGGTCCGACCGCCCGGCTGGTGCCGATGGACGGCTTCCACCTGGCGCAGGCGCAGCTTGTCCGGCTGGGCCGCGCCGATCGCAAGGGCGCGGTGGACACCTTCGACGCCAACGGGTACGTCTCGCTGCTGCGCCGGGTGCGCCGGCTGGAGCCCACCTCGGTCTACGCGCCGGAGTTCCGCCGGGAGCTGGAGGAGCCGATCGCCGGGGCCATCGAGGTCCCGCCATCGGTCCGCCTGGTGGTGACCGAGGGCAACTACCTGCTGCTGCCGGACTTCCCGTGGCAGGAGATCCGGTCGCTGCTGCACGAGGCCTGGTTCCTCGACCTGGACGCCGAGGTGCGGCTGCGTCGGCTGACCGCCCGGCACGAGGCGTTCGGGCGGTCGCCGGAGCAGGCGCGAGCGTGGGCGCTGGGCAGCGACGAGGTCAATGCCGCCCTGGTGACCGGCACCGCCAGCGCCGCCGATCTGGTCGTCCGACTGACCGAGCCACCAGCGGCCTGACCGGAAGTTCCGGGCAGGCAGCCGTGCCGGCGTCGGTGTCGTGCCGATCAGTCCAGTTGACGGACCGGCCGGGCCGGGTTGCCGACCGCGACCACGTTGGCCGGCAGGTCGCGGGTCACCACCGCGCCGGCACCGACGACGGTGTTCGCGCCGATCGTCACCCCGGCCAGCACGATCGCGCCGCCGCCGAGCCAGACGTTGTCGCCGATGGTGATCGGTTTCGCCGCCTCCCACTTGTCGCGGCGCGGCCCGGGCTCCACCGGGTGGGTCGGGGTGAGCAGCTGCACGTTCGGTCCGACCTGGACGTCCGCGCCGAGGGTGATCGGGGCGACGTCGAGGAAGACCGCGTGGTAGTTGACGAAGCTGCGGGGCCCGATCCGGATCTGCCAGCCGTAGTCGCAGTAGAACGGTGGCCGGATCCAGGTGCCCTCGCCCAGCTCGCCGAGCAGGTCGCGCAGGGCGGCGAGACGAGCCGCCTCGTCCGCTGCGGAGCTGGTGTTGAAGCGTTCCATCAGCCGGGCTGCCCGGTCCAGGTCGGCGATGATCTCGGGATCGTCGGCGAGGTAGGGCTCGCCGGCGAGCATCCGGTCCTTCATGGAGGTCACCCCGTCGATGATGCCGGTTCAGCCCCGGTACATGTTGGTTGGTCCGTCATTTTTCGGCCCACATTATGCATACCCGGTATGTAACACTGACGGTGGTCAATGCGTCTCCAGTAGTACCGACGCTCCACCGAGGAGGTTCCGTTGCATCGACGTAGCAGAATGGCCGCCGTCGCCGTAGTCGCCCTCGTGCTGGGCACTCCGGCGACTGCCGTCGGCAGCCCGCCCACCACCACCACCGCCCCGGACGCCGCCCCGCGCACCGCGATCGGCACCGCATCCCCGACCACCGTCACCCTGCTCACCGGTGACCGCGTCACCGTCACCGCTTCCGGGTCCGCCGCGGTCAGTCCCGGCCCCGGACGTACCCATCTCCGCTTCCTCACCACCCGCGACCGCGGCCACCTCACCGTGCTGCCACAGGACGCCCTGCCGCTGGTCCGGGCCGGTCGGGTCGACCGGCGGCTGTTCGACGTGACCGGGCTGATCGCCGCCGGCTACGACGACAGCCGCCGGGACCACCTGCCGGTGCTGGTCACCGGCAACGCGGGCGCCCGGCAGCGCACCGCCGTACCGGCCGGGCTGACGGTCACCGTGCAACTGCCGGCCATCGGCGGGGTCGCCGCGACGGCCGACAAGCAGCGGGCCGCAGCGGTCTGGGCGGCGCTCACCGGCGCCGGCGCCCGGGTCGGCACGGCGGGGGGTGCCGACCGGATCTGGCTCGACGGCCGGCGGCAGGTCAGCCTGGACCACAGCGTGCCGCAGATCGGCGCGCCGGCCGCGCACCAGGCGGGCTTCACCGGCCAGGGCGTACGCGTCGCGGTGCTGGACACCGGCATCGACGCCAACCACCCCGACCTGACCGGCCGGGTCGCCGAGTCGCACAACTTCACCGAAGCCGCCGAGGCCGGTGACACCGTCGGCCACGGCACCCACGTCGCCTCGATCATCGCCGGCAGCGGTGCCGCCTCCGGCGGTAAATACCGGGGCGTCGCGCCGGACGCAACCCTGCTCAACGGAAAGGTCTGCGAGGACCAGGGCTGCTCGGAGTCGGCGATCCTGGCCGGCATGCAGTGGGCCGCCGTCGACCAGCACGCCGACGTGATCAACATGAGCCTGGGCGGTCCCGACACGCCGGACGTCGACCCGCTGGAGTCGGCGGTCGAGTCGCTGACCGCGCAGACTGGCGCGCTCTTCGTGATCTCCGCGGGCAACGTCGGCAGCGACGGCTCGGTCGGCTCGCCGAGCACGGCGGAGGCCGCCCTCGCGGTGGGCGCGGTGGACCGTGACGACGCGCTGGCCGACTTCTCCAGCCGAGGGCCTCGGGTGGGCGACGGCGGGCTGAAGCCGGATCTCACCGCCCCCGGGGTGGAGATCGTCGCCGCTCGCGGCGACGGCACGCTGCTCGGCGATCCGGTGGGGGAGAAGTACGTCTCGCTCTCCGGTACCTCGATGGCCGCGCCGCACGTCACCGGCGCGGTGGCGCTGCTCGCCCAGCAGCACACCGGCTGGGCGGCGGGCCAGCTCAAGGCCACCCTGATGGCCTCGGCGAAGCCGCACCCGGCGCAGACCGCCTTCCAGCAGGGCGCCGGCCGGGTCGACGTGGCCAGGGCGATCACCCAGCGGGTGGTCAGCGACCCGGTCAGCGTCTCCTTCGGCCAGCCCGCCTGGCCGCACGACGACGACACCCCGGTCACCCGGGAGGTCGGCTGGCGCAACGACGGCCCGGACCCGCTCACCCTGGACCTGTCCCTCGAGGTGACCGGCTCGGACGGCCAGCCGGCGCCGGCCGGCATGTTCGCCCTCGGAACGACCCAGCTCACCGTGCCCCCGGGCGGCACCGCCGGCACCACCGTCACGGCGAACACCCGGCTCGGAACGGACGGCTACTGGACCGGGCGGATCGTGGCCCGCTCCGGGACGGCCGTGGCGGTCACCCCGGTCGCGGTCAACCGGGAGGTGGAGAGCTACCAGCTCACCGTGCGGCACCTGGACGCCACCGGTGCGGCCGCCACCGACCACGTCACCGCTCTGGTCGACCTGGACACGTTGGCCACCTACGACCTGTACGACCCGGACGGCACCGTCGACACCCGGTTGCCCAAGGGCCGCTACGGACTCGTCAGCCTCCTCTTCGCCGAGGACGGGCTCGCCCAACTGGCCCAGCCGGAGCTGGTCGTGGACGGCGACACCACGGTCACCGTCGACGGCCGGAAGGCCCGGCCGGTGCGTACCGCCGTCCCGGAGCCCTCGGCCGTGCCGGCGCTGGTGGACATCGGGGCCAACTGGGTCACCGACGACGGCGGCTCCTACGGGTTCGGCCTGCTCGCGCTCGACTTCACCGGGCTGGCCACCGGACAGATCGGCCGGCCGGTCTCCGGTGAGCGGTTCTTCGCCACGGTGAACAGCCAGTGGGCGCAGCCGGAGGTCGCCAACAGCCCGTACCTGTACGCGCTCGCCGAGAAGTTCCCCGGCCGGATGCCGACCGGCTTCGACAAGACCTACCGCAGCCGGGAGTTGGCCAGCGTCACGCACCAGTTCCGGGGCGGTTCTCCGGGCCTGGTCGCGGAGCGGGTGGTCTTCCCGCACCTCGACCCGGACCTGGGCGGCTGGGCGGTCGGCCTGCCCACCACGGTGCCCGGGCAGCGGGTCGAGCACTACAACACCCGATCGGTGCGCTGGTCCTCGGAGCTGATGTTCGGGGTGCCCACCGACGACGGTTGGACCGACCTGAAGGCGACGCTGAGCGCCGAACCACGGGCGTACCGGGCCGGCCGGCACACCCGGGAGAGCTGGGGCAGCGCCCCGTACGGGCCATCCTTCCCGGTGTCGCGCTGGCCCGGGCAGGGCGTCACCCGGCTCGCTGACGAGATCCAGGCGGACCTACCGCTGTACAGCGACGCCGAGGGGCACGCTGGCCGCTCGGTCGCCGACACCGCCCGGACGGCTCTCTACCGCGACGGCGTGCTGGTCGGCGAGCAGCCGACGCCGGGCTACGGGCGGTTCACGGTGCCGCCCGGCGACGCGGGCTACCGGCTGGAGACGTCGTCCAAGCGGAGCTTCACCGATCTCAGCACCGAGGTCAGCACGGCGTGGACGTTCCGGTCCCGGCACGTTCCCGGCGAGGACTATCGGCCGCTGCCGGTGTCGGCCATCCGGTTCACGCCACCGCTGGACGCGGCCAACGCCGCCCCGGCCGGCCGGAGTCTGGTCATCCCGGTGCAGGTGCGGCGGCAGCCCGGTGCCGCCGGGTCGCGGGTGACCGGGCTGACCGTCGACGTCTCCTACGACGGCGGCCAGAGCTGGCAACCCGCCCGCGTCCGGCACGGCGGGCACGGCTGGACCGCCACTGTGCGGCATCCCGCCGGTGCCGGCTACGCGTCCCTGCGGGCCACCGCTCGGGACGCCGCCGGTAACACGGTGACCCAACGGATCATCCAGGCGTACCGGCTGCGCTGAGGCGTACCCCGTCCGGGTCCGTGGCCGAGCGCCGCGGACCCGGCGGGATCGTCAGTCGTTGGCGTGCAGGGCGGCGTTCAGCTCGATGCCCCGGCCGGTACGCGGGCGGGCCTCCAGCGCGCCGGTCACCGAGTTGCGCCAGAACAGCAGGCCGTCGACGCCGGAGAGCTCGCGGGCCTTGACCACCCGGCCGTCCGGCAGGGTGATCTTGGAGGCGGCGGTGATGTAGCAGCCCGCCTCGACCACGCAGTCGTCGCCGAGTGAGATGCCGACGCCGGCGTTCGCGCCGATCAGGCTCCGGTCGCCGATGCTCACCTTCTCGGTGCCGCCACCGGAGAGCGTGCCCATGATCGAGGCGCCACCACCGACGTCGGAGCCGTCGCCCACCAGCACGCCCTGCACGATCCGGCCCTCCACCATCGAGGTGCCCACGGTGCCGGCGTTGAAGTTGACGAAGCCCTCGTGCATGACGGTGGTGCCGGCGGCCAGGTGGGCGCCGAGCCGGACCCGGTCCGCGTCGGCGATGCGTACACCGGCGGGCACCACGTAGTCGGTCATCCGGGGGAACTTGTCCACTCCGTACACCGACAGGTGACGGCCGGCGGCCCGCTCGATAACCCGCAGCTCGTCCACCCGCTCGGGCGGGCACGGCCCGGCGGAGGTCCAGGCCACGTTGGCCAACTTGCCGAAGATGCCGTCCAGGTTGAGCTGGTTGGGCCGGACCAGACGGTGCGAGAGCAGGTGCAACCGGAGGTACGCGTCGGGGGCGTCCTTGATCGGGTCGTCCAGGGAGCCGATCACGGTGACCACCTGCACGGTACGCAGACCGGGTAGCGACCGGTCGCCGAGCGCGGTCGGCGGCAGGTCGAGCACGTCCGCCTTGTCCTCACCGGCGACCAGCGGCAGCTCACCGAGGCCCAGCTTGCCGGTCGGGTACCAGGTGTCGAGCACCTGCTCGTCTGCGGTGACGGTGGCCAGGCCGATGCCCCAGGCGGAATCTGCGGACGTCACTGTTTCACCTTTCGGTCGCGGCCGGGCTGGCCTCTGCTCACGACTGCGGGGCTCCTCACGCTCGCCCCAGGGGCCCGCAAGCTCGCTCCTCGCGCCGACAGACCTGAAGGTACCGTGCGAACCATGGAGAACCCGCTGACCCCCGAGGTCCTCGCCGATCCGGTGGCGTTGACCCGCGCTCTTGTCGACATAGAGTCCGTGTCCCTCAACGAGAAGGCGATCGCCGACTGCGTCGAAGAGGTGCTGCGGGGCGTACCGCACCTGACCACTCACCGGCACGGCAACACGGTGATGGCGCGCACCGATCTGGGTCGGTCGCAGCGCGTCGTGCTGGCCGGGCACCTGGACACGGTGCCGCTGAACAACAACTTCCCGTCGACCATGCGCGGCGACCTCATGTACGGCTGCGGCACCTCCGACATGAAGTCCGGCGTGGCGTACGCGCTGCACCTCGCGGTGAGCCTGCCCGAGCCGCGCTACGACGTGACGTACTTCTTCTACGAGGCCGAGGAGATCGAGTCTCGGTACAACGGGCTGACCCTGGTCGGCCAGGCGTACCCGGAGTGGCTGGAGGCGGACTTCGCGGTGTTGCTGGAGCCCACGTACGGCATCGTCGAGGCGGGCTGCCAGGGCACCATGCGGGCCATCGTGACCACCTCGGGTGAGCGGGCCCACGCGGCGCGCTCCTGGCACGGGGTGAACGCCATCCACGCCGCCGGTGAGGTGCTTCGGCGGCTCCAGGCGTACGAGGCACGCCGGGTCACCATCGAGGGGTGCGACTTCCGCGAGGGTCTGAACGCGGTCCGGATCACCGGCGGCGTCGCCGGAAACGTGATCCCCGACCACTGCGAGATCGAGGTCAACTACCGGTACGCACCGGATCGCGACCCGGCGGCGGCGGAGGCGCACCTGCGGGAGGTCTTCGCGGGCTTCGAGCTGGCCGTGACCGACGCGGCGGCCGGCGCGACCCCCGGGTTGGAGGCGGCCCCGGCGAAGGAGTTCCTGGCGGCGGTCGGCGCGGCGCCGATCGGCAAGCTGGGCTGGACGGACGTGGCCCGGTTCGCGGCGATGGGCATCCCGGCGCTGAACTTCGGCCCCGGGGACCCCAACCTGGCCCACCACAAGGACGAGCACGTCGAGATCAGCAAGATCCGTGACGGCGCGGCAACCCTGCACCGCTGGCTAGCCCCAGCCTGACCCCGCCGACCCCGACCCCTTGACTCCGGTGATCAAGAGGTTTGCGTCAGCCGGGCCCGTTGTCGGCGACGCAAACCTCTTGATCAGCTCCGGAGGGTGCGGCGGCAGTGGGGGCTAGGGGTGGGTCCAGTTGGCGGGTGCGGCGGCGTTCGGCCACCACGTCTCGGATCCGTCGCTGCATCTGGCGACGGATCCGGATCATCTCGCTGTTGCTGATCACGCTGTCTCCTCCCCCGAAGGCGCGCGCCGGGGCATACCCGGTATGTGAATAGTAAGACGTACGGGCGAGCCGAATAGTTGCCCAAGATCTCGAACTATTTCTCGGCGTCTTCTCCGCGTCCGCACCCCGCCCACCCGACAGGTGCCGCTCCACTACGGTTGCTCCATGAGCCAGAGCAACGGGCGGGAGGCCGGCCGCGGTCCGGGACAGGAGCGGCATCGGGGCGCGGTCACGCTGCGCCGGGGGGCGATCCCGAGCAGCACCGCCGATCAGCGGCTGCTGGACTCGCGTGGGCGGGGCGACTGGAAGACCAGGGACGCCTGGCGTGCGCTGCGCATCCTCTCCGAGTTCGTCGAGGGTTTCGACACCCTTGCCGACCTGCCTCCGGCGGTCAGTGTCTTCGGCTCAGCGCGCAGCGGCCCAGACACTCCCGAGTGCCGGTTGGCCGAGCAGCTGGGCGGTGCACTGGCCCGGGCCGGCTACGCGGTGATCACCGGAGGTGGGCCGGGGGTGATGGAGGCCGCCAACCGGGGCGCCAGTGAGGCCGGCGGGCTCTCCGTCGGGCTCGGCATCGAGCTTCCGTTCGAGCAGGGCATCAACGAATGGGTCGACCTGGCCATCGACTTCCGCTACTTCTTCGCCCGCAAGACCATGTTCGTCAAGTACGCGCAGGCGTTCGTCGTACTGCCCGGTGGGTTCGGCACCATGGACGAGCTCTTCGAGGCGCTCACCCTGGTGCAGACCGGCAAGGTCACCCGGTTCCCGGTGGTGCTGATGGGTGTCGCCTACTGGCAGGGCCTGCTCGACTGGTTGCGCGGCACGATGGCAGCCGACGGCAAGATCGGCCCGGTCGACCTGGAGCTGATCTGCCTCACCGACGACGTCAACGCGGCGGTCCGGCACATCGTCGAGGCCGAGGCGGCGCTCTCCGCTGAGCAGGAGGCGGTCCGTGACGAGGCCGTCGCCCGCGCCGCCGCCGACCAGCAATCCGCCGCCGAGCAGGCAGCCGACCAGCCGCGGGAGGGCTGATGGCGGCGATCTGCGTCTTCTGCGCCTCCTCCCGTACCCTCGACCAGCGCTGGCTGGACCTGGCCACCGAGACCGGCGCGGAGTTGGCCCGGCGCGGGCACACTCTGGTCAGCGGCGGCGGCTGTGTCGGCATGATGGGCGCGCTGGCGGACGGCGCCCGGGCCGCCGGCGGGCGAACCCTGGGCGTGATCCCACAGGCGCTGGTCGACCTGGAGGTCGCCGACGTGCGCTCGGACGAGCTGCTGGTGACCGACTCGATGGCCAGCCGCAAGACCGTGATGATCGACAAGTCGGACGCCTTCCTCGCCCTGCCCGGCGGACTGGGCACCCTGGACGAGCTGTTCGAGGTCTGGACCACCGCCACTCTCGCCCTGCACACCAAGCCGATGGTGCTGATCGACACCGATGGCTTCTATCGCCCGCTGCTGGACTGGCTCGGCACGCTCGGCGAGCAGCACTTCCTCAAACCCGCCGGCCTCGACCTCCTCACCGTGGCCGACACCATCCCCACCGCCCTGGACGCCCTGGAATCCCACCTAACCTGACCCCCACCCGTCCCCCTCTCCCCGTCCCCCCGTCCCCCCGGCCTCCGGCCGGTTCCTCCCGTCGATCATGAAGTTAGCGGCGCCGCTGTCGGCGTGTCGCGCCGCTAACTTCATGATCGACGGAGCTAGATGGGGTGGGGTGGGGCCGGGGGGTGGGGTGGGGCCGGGGGGTGGGGAGAGCCGGGGGCCGGGAGGTGGGGGGTGGGGTTGGTGTCGTATGGGCGTGATGGGATGAGCTGATGCAGGCGTACCGGTTGGTGCGGCGGTCTGGGGGGCCGGCGCGGGGGGACGGGAGCGTGCCTGGCGGCAGCACCGTGGCCGCCGGTGGCACCGTGCTCTCCGACGACAACACCGCGCTCTCCGACGACAGCTCCGTGCTTTCTGACGACAACACCCCGGCGGGTGGTGGCGTCGTCGGCAGCGGGGTAGCAGACCGGGGCGACGGGGCCGAGTCGGTGGATGGTTCGCCGGGCCGGCGGGTCGACCCGGTGCAGGCAGAGGTGGTCGCGCACACCGACGGACCGATGCTGGTGCTCGGCGGGCCGGGCACCGGAAAGACCGGCACCCTGGTGGAGGCGGTCGCCGCCCGGGTGGCCGAGGGGGTCGACCCCGAGCGGATCCTGGTGCTGACCTTCGGCCGCCGAGCGGCCACCGCCCTGCGCCAGCGGATCGAGGCCCGGGTGGCCGAGGACGGCCACCGGGTGCTGCGCGAGCCGTTGGTGCGCACCTTCCCGGCGTACGCCTTCGGGCTGCTCCGCCGGGCCGCCGCCGAGCGTGGCGAGCCGTCGCCCCGCCTGCTCACCGGCCCCGAGCAGGATCTGATCATCCGCGAGCTGCTGGACGTGGTGGGCGAGGAGCCCGAGGACGACCCGGTCGGCTGGCCGACCGATCTGCGCCCCGCCCTGCGGACCCGAGCCTTCGCCGGCCAACTCCGCGACCTGCTCATGCGCGCCGCCGAGCGCGGCGTGGGCCCGGTCGACCTGGCCCGGCTGGGCGAGAAGCTCGGCCGCGCCGACTGGCCGGCGGCCGCCCGGTTCCTGCGGGAGTACGTGGCGGTGCTCGCGCTGCGCGACGTCAGCAACCGAGGCTCGATCGCGTACGACCCCGCCGAGCTGGTCCGGGCGGCCACCGGGCTGCTGCGCGACGACGAGGAACTGCTGACCGCCGAGCGCCGCCGGCTCGCCCATGTGTACGTCGACGAGCTGGCCGACACCGATCCCGCCCAGCTCGAGCTGCTCTCGGTGATCGCTGGCGGGGGTAAGCCGCTGGTCGCCTTCGCCGACCCGGACTCCTCCACGTACGCCTTCCGGGGCGCCGACCCGGCCGGGGTGACCACCTTCCCGCACCGGTTCCGGACCGCCTCCGGCGCGCCGGCAGCGCAGGTGCTGCTGACCACCTCCTACCGGGCCGGGCCGGGCCTGCTCGCCGCGATCGCACGACTGGGCCGCCGGCTGCGGGGTCCGGCGGCGCACCGCCGTCTGCACCCGCTGCCGGACGCCCCGGCCGGCGTGGTCGAGGTGCACACGTTCCGCTCGGCGACCAGCGAGGCCGCCTGGCTGGCCCATGCGCTGCGCTCCGCCCACCTGCTCGACGGCGTGCCCTGGTCACGGATGGCGGTGCTGGTTCGGTCGACCGCGTTGCAGCTACCCACCCTGCAACGGGCGCTGCACGCGGCCGGCGTACCGACCACGGTGCACGGCGAGGATCTGCCGCTGCACCTGCAACCGGCGGTGGCTCCACTGCTGCTCCTGCTGCGCTGCGCGCTGGAGCCGGACCGCCTGGACGAGGAGGCGGCGGTCGCGCTGCTGCACTCGCCGCTGGGCGGGGCCGACCCGCTGGCCGAGCGGCGACTGCGGCAGGGCCTGCGTGCGCTGGCGTTGGCCGGCGGGGACCGCCGCCCGTCCGGGGAGCTGATCGTCGAGGCGTTGCGTGACCCGGCCGAGCTGGCCGGCATCGACCGGCGGTGGGCGGAGCCGGCGCAGGCGGTGGCCGGGTTGCTGGCCACCGCCCGGGACATTGCCGCCCGGCCGGGCGCGACCGCCGAGGACGTGCTCTGGGCCGTCTGGCAGGCCAGCGGTCTGGCCGAACGCTGGGCCGGCGCGATCGGCCAGGGGCGGCCGGAGGCTGGTGAGGGGGATCTGGCCCGACGGCGACGGGCCGAGGCGGCCGACCGCGACCTGGACGCGGTGCTGGTGCTCTTCGACGCGGCGGCCCGGTTCACCGACCGGCTCCCCGGTGCCCGCACCGAGGTCTTCCTCGACCACGTGCTCGGCCAGGACCTGCCGGCGGACACCATCGCCCCGACCGCCGACCGGGGCGCGGCGGTCCGACTGCTCACCGCGCACGCCGCGAAGGGCCTGGAGTGGGACCTGGTCGCGGTGGTCGGAGTGCAGGAGGGCATCTGGCCGGACCTGCGGCTGCGCGGCAGCCTGCTCGGCTCGGAGCGGCTGGTCGACGTGCTGGCGGGTCGGTCCGTCGGCGGCGCCACCGCGGCGAACGTGGTGGGTCAGACCTCGGCGTTGCTCGACGAGGAACGCCGCCTCTTCCACGTGGCCGTCAGCCGCGCCCGACACCGGCTGCTGGTCAGCGCCGTGGCCTCGGCCGCAGTCGGCGGCGACGACCACGAGGAGCAGCCGAGCCGCTTCCTCTACGAGCTGGGCCCCATCGCGCCGCCCACCCCACCGGGGGGCACCGGGCCGGTCGACCCGTCCACACCGCCCGGTCCCCGCACCGGCCCGCCGACCAACGATCCCGCCGGCGGCGGCAGCCCGAGCGCCGCGCCTACCGGCGGCGGTAGCCCGAGCACCGCGCTCACCGGCGGCGGTAGCCCGAGCACCGCGCTCACCGACGGCGGCGCCCCGAGTACCCCACGCGCCAGCGGCGGCGCTCCGAGCATTCCACTCACCGACGGCGGCGCTCCGAGCACCGCGCCTACCGGCGGCGGTGCGGTCGAGGGCGGCGGTGCGACTGACGGCGACGGCGAGCCGGACCGGCCCGGGGCACTGCCGGTCACCCGACCGCCTCGGGCGCTCACCCTGCCGGCGCTGGTGGCCGAGCTGCGTACCGCGATCACCGACCCGGCCGCACCGGCGGCCCGGCGGCGCGCCGCGGCGACCGAGCTGGCACGGCTCGCCGCCGCTGGCGTGCCTGGCGCGCACCCCGACGACTGGTGGGGGCTCCGGGCGCTCTCCGACGACCGGCCGTTGGTGGATGACGGCGAGCCGGTACGGGTCACTCCGTCGGCGATGGAGAGCGCACTGCGGTGCAGCCTGCGCTGGCTGCTGGAACGGCACGGCGGCAGCGGCCCGACCAGCACCGCGCAGGGGGTGGGCAATCTGGTGCACGCCGCCGCGATGCTCGCCGAGGACGCCAGCGCCGACCGGGGTGCCCTGCTTGACTACGTGGCCGCCCGGTTCGACGCGATCGAGTTGGCCGCCCGGTGGATGGCCGGCCCGGAGCGGGAGCGGGCCGAGGCGATGGTCGACAAGCTGCTGCGCTGGCTGGCGACCAACCCGCGCCGGCTGCTCGCCATCGAGCACGAGTTCGCGGTCCGCCTGGACGACCCGCAGCGGCCGGTCGACCTGACCGGTCGGGTCGATCGGCTGGAGGTCGACGAGGACGGTCGGCTGGTGGTGATCGACCTGAAGACCGGTAAGTCCACCGCGGTCACCGGCACCGACCTGGCCGAGCACCCGCAGCTGGGCGCATACCAGGCGGCGGTGGAGGCGGGGGCGTTCGCCGAGTTCGGCGACGAGTCCGGGGGTGCTGCGCTGGTGCAGCTCGGCACCTCCGCCAAGGACGCCAGGGAGCAGAACCAGCCGGCGGTCGGCGAGGGGCCGGCGGCCGGCTGGGCGACCGCGCTGGTCCGGCGGACCGCCGATACGATGGCAGCCGCCACGTTCGCCGCGGTGGCCAACTCGAAGTGCCGGGTCTGCCCGGTGCGCACCAGCTGCCCGGTCTCGGGGCAGGGGCGCCAGGTCGTCGAACCGCCGACCACCCGGAGCATCCGTGAAGGCGAGGAGTGAGCGTGCGATTCCCGCAGTCACGAACGATGTCGCCGTGAGCGCGAGGAGCGAGCCGGTCCTGCGAGCCCCACAGTCGCGAGCTGAGGCGGGCCGGTGACCCAGCCCACCCTGTTCGGCGCCGGCCCCGCTCCGGCGCCCCGACTCGCCGATTCCGGCCCGCGGTACACCCCGGTGGAGCTGGCCAAGCTGCTGCGGCTGCCGGCGCCCACCCGGGAGCAGGCCGCGATCATCGCCGCCCCGGTGGAGCCGCTGCTGGTGGTCGCCGGTGCCGGGTCCGGCAAGACCGAGACGATGGCCGCGCGGGTGGTCTGGCTGGTGGCCAACTCGTACGTGCGCCCGGAGCAGATCCTCGGGTTGACCTTCACCCGTAAGGCGGCTGGTGAGCTGGCCCACCGGGTACGGACCCGGCTCGATCAGCTGATCCGCCGGGTCGGCCGGCAGGGCCGGGACCCGCTGGACGATCCGCTGGCCGGCGAGCCCACCGTCTCCACGTACCACTCGTACGCCGGGCGGATCGTCACCGAGCACGGGCTGCGGGCCGGCTACGAGCCGTCCACCCGACTGCTCACCGAGGCGTCCCGCTGGCAGCTGGTCGACCTGCTGGTGCGCAACTACGACGGCGACATGTCCGAGGTGGACCGGATGCCGAGCACCATCACCGACGCGGTGCTGGCGCTCGCCGGGGAGCTGGACGAGCACCTGGTCGCCCCGGACCAGTTGGCGGCCTGGACCGGGCGGTTCTTCGCCGAGGTGCAGTCCCGGCCGGGTCGGGTCTACGCCGACGTGCGCAAGGCGCTCGCCCTCCAGCAGACCCGGCTGCGCCTGCTGCCGCTGGTGCGGGCGTACGCCCGGCGCAAGGCGGACTTCGAGGCGATGGACTTCGCCGACCAGCTCGCCCGGGCGGCCCGGGTGGCCCGGGACCACCCGGGGGTCGGCGAGATCGAGCGGGACCGCTTCCGGGTGGTGCTGCTCGACGAGTACCAGGACACGAGCCACGCCCAGGTGGTGCTGCTCAACGCTTTGTTCGGCGGCGGGCACCCGGTGACGGCGGTGGGGGACCCGTGCCAGTCGATCTACGGCTGGCGGGGGGCCAGCGCCGGAACGTTGGACCGGTTCCCGACCGAGTTCGCCCGGGCCGACGGTCAGCCGGCCGCAGCGCTCGGGCTCACCACCAGTTGGCGCAACCGCCCGGAGATCCTCCGGGTGGCGAACGCGCTGTCCACACCGCTGCGCGCGGCCGGTGCCCGGGTGCCGGAGCTGCGCTCCGCGCTGACGGTCCGGGATCCGATCCCGCACCGCAGCCCCGGAGGGGCCGCGGGTGGCACGGTGCACTGCGCATTGCTGCCCACGTACGCCGATGAGGCGGACTGGATCGCCGACAGCGTGCTCGCGGCGTGGCGTGGCGCGGCCCGGATGCCGGGCGCGGCGCCCGAGCACATCCCGGTGGCGCAGCGCCCGACCACCGCCGTCCTGGTCCGGGTCCGCAGTCAGATCCCGGCGATCGAGTCGGCGCTGCGCGAGCGCGGTCTTCCGGTCGAGGTGGTCGGGCTGGGTGGCCTGCTGGACACCCCCGAGGTCCGCGACGTGGTGTGCACGCTGCGGGTGCTGGCCGACCCGACCGACGGTGCCGCCCTGCTGCGGCTGCTCACCGGTGCCCGCTGGCGGATCGGGCCGCGCGACCTGGTGGCCCTGCACCGGCGGGCCCGGGCCATCGCCAACGCCCGGCGACGGTTGGCCGCCGACGACACCTCCGAGATCAGTCCCGACCTGCTGGACGAGGCGACCCTGGTGGAGGCGCTGGCCGACCTCGGCCCGGCGCAGGCGTACTCGGCGGAGGGTTTCGCGCGGTTGCGCGCGTACGGCCGGGAGCTGGCGCTGCTGCGCTACCGCCTGGACCAGGCACTGCCGGACCTGATCGCGGACATCGAGCGGACCATCGGCCTGGACGTGGAGGTCGCGGTGCGGGCCGGCCGGGACGGCGCTGGCGACGCCGGCCTGGCCCGGGGGCACCTGGACGCCCTCGGCGACGTGGCGGCCCGGTTCAGCGGGGAGACCCCCGGCGCGACCCTCGCCGGCTTCCTGTCCTACCTGGCCGCCGCCGAGGACGAGGAGCGCGGCCTCGCCCCCGGCGAGGTCGAGGTGGTGGAGGGCGCGGTGCAGGTGGTCACCGCCCACGCCGCCAAGGGGCTGGAGTGGGACGTGGTGGCGGTGGCGGGGCTGAGCCGTGGGCTGTGGCCCGGGCCGGTGCGCAACTCCGACCACTGGCTGGGCGGGCTGGGCGTGCTGCCGTTCCCGCTGCGCGGTGACGTTGACGGGTTGCCCGAGCTGGCGCTCGACGAGGCGGCGGACCAGCGGGCGGTGGCCCGGGCGGTGACCGACTTCACCGACGCCTGGCGGGCTCACGACGAGCGGGAGGAGCGCCGGCTGACGTACGTGGCGGTGACCCGGCCGCGCCGGCTGCTGCTCTGCTCGGCTTACTGGTGGGGGGAGGGGACCAAGCGGCCGCGTGGCCCGTCGGTCTTCCTGCGCGAGGTGTACGACGCCTGCCTGGACGGCGGCCCGGGGCACCTGGTCGACGCGTGGGCGCCGGAACCGACCCCGGATGCGACGAACCCGACCGCCGAGGTGGTGCTCCGCGCGGAGTGGCCGGCCGACCCGCTGGGTGGCCGTCGGCCGGCGCTGGCCGAGGCTGCGGGTCTGGTCCGCCGTCTGATGAGCGATGGCCCGGCGGAGTTGGTGGTCGCCGGCGGGTCGGAGGTGGATCCCGAGGTGGTGCGCTGGCAGCGCGAGGCGGACCTGCTGCTGGCCGAGCGGGCCGAGTTGACCCGGCTCTCCGGCGCGGTCGAGGTGGCCCTGCCCGGCCAGCTGAGCGTCACCCAGCTGGTCGCGTTGCGCCGCGACCCGGCGGCGCTGGCCCGGACGCTGCGCCGCCCGGTGCCCACCGAGCCCAACCCGTACGCCCGCCGCGGCACGGCCTTCCACGCCTGGCTGGAGCAGCGCTTCGGCGCCGACCGGCTGCTCGACCTGGACGAGCTGCCCGGCGCGGCCGACGCGGATGCCGCGCCGGACGAGGCGCTCGTCGAGCTTCAGGAGCGCTTCCTGGCCAGCGAGTGGGCCGACCGGGCACCGGTGGAGGTGGAGGTGCCGTTCGCCACGGTGATCGCCGGGGTGGTGGTCCGGGGGCGGATGGATGCTGTCTTCGCTCGGCCGGGCGGCCGGTTCGACGTGGTCGACTGGAAGACCGGTGCGCAGCCCTCCGGTCCGGCGGCGGAGGTGGCCGCGGTGCAGTTGGCCGTCTACCGGCTGGCCTGGGCGGAGCTGGCCGGTGTGCCGGTCGACCGGGTGGGTGCGGCGTTCCACTACGTCCGGGACGGGGCGACGGTGCGCCCCGCCGACCTGCTGGACGTGACCGGGCTCACGGCCCTGATTGCCAAGTTGCCCGAAGATTCCGCCCGACATTGACCATGGCGGGAAAATCCGTGGTAGGTTGAACGGGTTGCAGTTTTGGTTACCAGAGACTCTGTGTGCGCCTGGCGGGATTGTGGCCCCAGGCGCTCTTTGTTGTGTCCGGAGTTCTCCGGGCGGGGCGACCAGAAGCGACAGGCGATTCGCGCATTCCCGCGCGGAGCGCTCCTCTTCGGGCTCGCAACAAGTGCGAGTCCGACGTTCCGTCAAGGAGACGAAACACATGGCTATTGGCACCGTGAAGTGGTTCAACGCTGACAAGGGCTTCGGCTTCATCACCCCGGACGGCGGCGGCGCTGACGTCTTCGCCCACTTCTCGGCGATCCAGTCCTCCGGCTACCGGAGCCTGGACGAGAACCAGCGGGTCGAGTTCGAGGTGACCCAGGGCCAGAAGGGCCCGCAGGCGGAGAACATCCGCCCGATCTGATCTTCGGATCGGTCGGCATTACCTGTCGCGCCCTCCGGGCGCGGCGGTGACGGGACCGGCCCGCTCCGCCGTCGACCTGCGTAAGCAGGCGGCGGCCCGGCGGCGGGCCGGCCCGTACCCCCTTCGGTTCGTGCTTGTGAGTCCTGGCGGCTTTTTCCGCTGGCGACAGCGCCGTCTTCGGCGCCCTCCCTCGACACGTGCCGCGTCGAGGAAGGCTTTTGCGTGACCACTGTTATTCCTTCGTTCGCCCATACCGGTCTGGCACCCGCGCTGCTCAGCGCGTTGACCGCGCAGGGCATCACGGAGCCGTTCCCGATCCAGTCGGCCACGCTGCCCGACTCGCTCGCCGGTCGGGATGTGCTCGGCCGGGGTCGTACCGGCTCCGGCAAGACCCTCGCCTTCGGGCTTCCGCTGCTCTCCCGCACCGCCGGCCACCGGGCCCGCCCGGGCCGCCCGCTGGCCCTGGTGCTGGTGCCGACCCGGGAGTTGGCCCAGCAGGTCACCACCGCGCTGGCCCCGTACGCCCGCGCCGTCGGGCTGCGCTGCGTCACCGTCGTCGGCGGGCTGTCGTTGCAGCGTCAGGCGGACGCCCTGCGCGCCGGCGCCGAGGTGGTCGTGGCGACCCCCGGCCGGCTGCACGACCTGATCAATCGCGGCGACGCCCGGCTCGACCAGGTCGAGATCACCGTGCTGGACGAGGCCGACCAGATGGCCGACATGGGCTTCCTGCCGCAGGTCACCAAGCTGCTGGAGCAGGTCGCGCCGCAGGGCCAGCGGATGCTCTTCTCGGCCACCCTGGATGGCGGCGTGGACCGGTTGGTCCGCCGCTTCCTGAGCAGCCCGGTGACCCACTCGGTCGACCCGGGCACCGCCACGGTCACCGCGATGACCCACCACGTGCTGCACGTCGACGCGGTGGACAAGCCCGACGCGCTGACCCGGATCGCCGCCCGTGAGGGCCGCACCATCCTGTTCATGGGTACGAAGCACCGCGCCGACCGGCTCGCCCGCCAGTTGCTCTCCAAGGGGGTACGCGCGGCCGCGCTGCACGGCGGCAAGTCCCAACCGCAGCGCACCCGCATCCTGGAGCAGTTCCGCAACGGCCAGGTGACCGCCCTGGTCGCCACGGACGTGGCGGCCCGGGGCATCCACGTCGACGGCCTGGACATGGTCGTCAACGTGGACCCGCCGACCGAGGCGAAGGACTACCTGCACCGGGGCGGTCGGACCGCCCGGGCCGGAGAGTCCGGCAGCGTGGTCACCCTGGTCCTGCCGGAGCAGCGCCGGGACGTGTCCCGCCTGATGGCAGTCGCCGGCATCCGGCCCGAGTCGGTCCAGGTGCGCCCGGGTGACGAGGCGCTGGCCCGGGTGACCGGTGCCCGCGAGCCTTCCGGCGTGCCGGTGACCATTGTCGCCGCCCCGCAGGCTGCCGCTGGTCGGGGACGTACCGCCGGTGGGTCCGGCGGCTCGGTCGCCGACGGTGCCGGCCGCTCGGCGCACCGTGCGTCGGGTCGGTCCCGCCGCCCGCGTCGCCCCCGCACCGTCTGATCCGTACGCCCGACCGACCCGCCCCGCTTCGGCTGGGCGGGTCGGTCCGTTTGTGGCGCCGTGGTGGCGGGGTGGCCGCACCTTCGGCCCGTCCGCCGTGCCGCCCGTTCCGCTCGGCTGAGTCGGTAATCAGCCTCAGTTGGGTCGGCTGGCTGACTGCGTCGGGGGCGTCGGTGGTCGAAGCTGACCGGCGGGGGAAAGTCGGGCGGGGGGCCCGGCGCGGGAGGGGTGACCATGGCGGGCGAAGCCGGCTCGGGGGCGCTGCGCGAACTGATCCTGGTGGTCGCGGTCGCGCTCGCCGGGCTGTTGCTCGCCATGGTTGCGGCCTTCGCACCCTGGCATGCCACCCCGGCGGGTAACGCTCCCGCCGGTCTGGTGGAGCTGCACAGCCCCGGTGACCCGGGCTCCGGCCCGACGGTCGCACACGTGGGCTGAGCAGCGGCCGGCCCGACCGGTGCCGGCGGAGGGGCAGGCCCGGTCCGGATCGGTACGAGGTGTGGTCGGGTCGGCGGGGCACCGGCCCGACCACACCGCCCTGATCAGGAGGCTGTGGGGGCGCGGTCCGTCGAGTGATGGGTGAGCAGGTCGGCGAGGGTGGTGCTGTCGACCACGGTGGCGATCGCCCCGTGCACCGCCAGCCAGACGTCGGTCAGGCCGGCGGCCACCCCGTGATATCCGGCCCGCTCGGCGGGCAGCCCGCGGACCGTGGTCAGCGAGCCGCCGACCGCTCGGAGCACGTCGCCGACGGTGATCTCATCGGCCGGGCGGGTCAGCGCGTACCCACCGTCGCTGCCGCGATGGCTGAGCAGCAGGCCGGCTCGGCGCAGGTCGAGCAGGATGCCCTGGAGGAAGCTGAGCGGTATTCCCTGCACCTCGGCCAGACTGGCCGCCTTCACCAACTCGCCGCCACCGCCACCGTCACCCTCTCCGCCACCGCCCTCTCCGTCGCCGCCGACACTGGCGGCAGCGACGGCGAGCATCGCCCGGAGCGCGTAGTCGCTGCGCGCGGAGACGTACACGTCACTGACCAGCCTGGTCCAGCACGCCCCAGCGGCGTCGGATCGCCCGGTCCGCAGCACCGAACGCGGCGTCCACGACCAGGCCGAGCACCAGGATGACGATCATGGTGGAGAGCAGCCAGGGCGCGTCGGACAGCTCGCGGGAGTAGGTGAGCTGGGCGCCGAGCGAGGTCTGCGAGATGCCGACCACGATCAGCTCGCCGGCCATCAGGCTGCGCCAGGAGAACGCCCAGCCCTGCTTGAGCCCGGCGACGATCGCCGGCAGCGCGGCCGGTGCGATCACGTACCGGTAGAGGTTGAGCCCGCGCGCGCCCAGGTTGCGGCCCGCGCGCAGCAGCAGCGGCGGTACGTAGTCCACACCGGAGATCACCCCGTTGGCGATGGACGGTGCCGCACCGAGCACCACCACGAAGAAGATCGCCTTCTCACTCAGCTCGAACAGCAGGATGGCCAGCGGGAACCAGGCGATCGACGGCATGGTCTGCAACGCGGTGATCATCGAGCCGATGGCGGCCCGGAGCACCGTGGACCGGGCCACCGCCAGGCCCAGCAGCAGACCGACCGCGACCGAGAAGAGGTACCCGACGGCGGCCCGGCGCAGCGTGGTGAGCAGGCCCTCCCAGAGCTGTGGGCCCTGGGCCTGGGCCAGCAACTCGCGGCCGACGACCAGCGGCCCCGGCAGCGAGTACGGCGGCTTCCAGCCCGACCAGACCACCAACTGCCAGGCCGCGATGACGATGGCCAGCGCGGCCAGCTTGGGCCAGGTGGCCGCCCAGAGCCGGGTGGCCCGGGACGTCTCCTTGTCCCGGCCGGCGATCTCCAACGCGTCGAGGCCGGATATCTGCGCGTCGGTGCGCGCCGTGTTGGTGAGGGTGTCACTGGCCATGGCGGCCCACCTCCGTACGGAGCCGCTCGGTGACCTCGGCGGCGATGGCGGCGACGTCGGGGGAGTCGATCCGACGTGGACGCGGAATGTCCACTTCGGTGGAGTAGATGATCCGGCCGGGGCGGCTGGAGAGCAGGATGATCCGGTCGGCCAGCCGGGCGGCCTCCCGGACGTTGTGCGTCACGAAGAGCACCGAGAGCTTGCGCTCGGACCAGATCCGTTCGAGTTCGTCGTGCAGGATGTCCCGGGTCATCGCGTCCAGCGCGCCGAACGGCTCGTCCATCAGCAGCACCGGAGTGTCCAGGGCCAGCGTGCGGGCCAGTGCGACCCGCTGCCGCATCCCACCGGACAGCTCGTGCGGGCGCTTGCGACCGAAGTCGGACAGGTGCACCGTCCGCAGCAGTTCGGCCACCCGCTCACGGCGCTCGGCCCGGGGCAGCCCACGCAGCTTGAGCGGCACCTCCACGTTGGCCTCGACGGTCAGCCAGGGGAAGAGCGCCGGCTCCTGGAACATCAGCCCCGGGTTGGCGTCACCGGCCAGCCCGATCTGCCCGCCGCTGGGCCGGTCCAGCCCGGCGACCAGGTTGAGCAGGGTGCTCTTGCCGCAGCCGGAGGCGCCGACCAGGCAGACGAACTCACCCGGCGCCACGTCCAGCGACACGCCGTCCAGGGCCAGTACGGCGTTCGCCCCACGTCCGTACACCTTGGTCACGCCCGAGAGCGCGACCGCGGTGGTCGCGCTCCCGGGCGTCGTCGTGGTCGACGTCATGGCTGGACGACCTCGGGCTTGCCCTGCGCCTTGAGCGCGTTGTTGAGGTACGTGAGGTCGTACAGGCCCTTGAGGTCCACCGGGTCGGTCAGCTTGACCTCGACGGCGTGGTCGAGCCCGGTCTTCAGGGAGGAGGAGATCGGGTCGTTGGTGAACTCCAACGTCGGCCACGCCTGCTTGATCAGCTTCAGGTCCAGCGGCTTGCCGGTGATCTTCCCGATCGCGTCGGAGATGGCCTGCTGGGCCTCGTCCGGCTTGCTGTTGACGAACTCGTTCGCGGCCACCTGACCGTCGACCAGCTTCTGCACCACGTCCGGGTGCGCCTTGAGGAACTTGGTGCTGACCAGCAGGTTGGTGATGACGAACTTCCGGTCCGGCCACAGGTCGCGCTCGTCGACCAGCACCTTGCCGCCGGCGTTGATCAGCCGGGAGACGAAGGGTTCGGGCACCCAGGCACCGTCGATCGCGCCGCTGTTGAACGTCTCCACCGTCTGGGCGTTCTCCTGCGGCACGATCTTGACGTCGCCGCCGCCCTCCTTGGTGGTGGTGAGCCCGTGCTCCTTGAGCCAGTAGCGGATCGCCACGTCCTGGGTGTTGCCCAGCTGCGGGGTGGCGACCTTCTTGCCCTTCAGGTCCTGGGGACCGTTGATGCCGGGCTTGACCACCAGCGCCACGCCACCGGAGGCGGCGCCGGAGACGACCCGCACCGCCTCGCCCTTGGACTTGGAGAACGCGTTCACCGTCGGGTTCGGGCCGATGTAGGTGGCGTCCAGCGCCCCGGAGAAGACGGCCTCGATGGCGGCCGGGCCGGCGTTGAAGGTCTTCGGATCCAGCTTCACGTTGGCGCCGAGCTTCTCGGCGAAGATGCCCTTCTCGACGCCGACGACGGCCGGCGCGTGGGTGATGTTGGGGAAGTAGCCGAGTCGCAGCGTCACCGGGCCCGAGCTGCCGCCCGCGCCCTCGCTGTCGTCGCCGCACGCGGCGGTGGTGCCCAGGGTCGCCGCGCCGACCACGGCGAGGGTGGCCAGGGTGACCAACCGGCGCAGGGGGAGCCGTCTCATCGTCCATCCAATCCGCAGTATTCCTACTTAGTTGGTAGGAAGAGTGGGCCAGGCCGAGGTCAGCGTCAAGACCCATCCACATGCCGGGATGTCGGGTCTCAGATATGTCGGCATTTCCTACTGGCTTGCTAGGGTAAGTGCCACCTCGGCGACCGGTAGAGAGGCGACTCCGCGATGACCTTCCACTGGTTCCTGCCCACCTCCGGCGACGGCCATCAGGTCGGCGCCGCCACCGTCACAGCCGGTGCCGCCCAGCACGACCGGGCCGCCACCGTGGCGTACCTGGCCGAGGTCGGCCGGGCAGCCGAGGCGCACGGCTTCACCGCCGTGCTCACCCCGGTCGGCGCCGGCTGCCCCGACCCGTGGATCGTCTGCGCGGCGGTCGCCCAGCACACCGAGCGGCTCGGCATGCTGGTCGCGGTCCGGGCCGGCTTCGCGCTGCCGACGCTGATCGCCCAGCAGGCCGAGGCGTTCCAGGCCGTCTCGGGTGGCCGGCTGTCGCTCAATATCGTCACCGGCGGCGACCCCGCCGAACAGCGCGCGTACGGCGACTTCCTCGGGCACGACGACCGGTACGCGCGCACCGGCGAGTTCATCGAGGTGCTCCGCCGCGCCTGGGCCGGCCGGCCCTTCGACTACGACGGCGCGCACTACCGGGTCGACGGCGGCGGCCTGGCCAGCCCGCTGGCCGACCCGCCGCCGGTCTACTTCGGTGGTGCGTCCCCGGCCGCCGAGGCGGTGGCGGCCCGCCAGGCCGACGTGTACCTGATGTGGGGTGAGCCACCGGCGGCGATCGAGGCCCGGGCGACGCGGATCCGGGCGCTGGCAGCCGAGCGTGACCGCGTCCTGCGCACCGGGCTCCGGCTGCACGTCATCGCTCGGCCGACCAGCGCCGAAGCGTGGGCGGAGGCCGATCGGCTGCTGGCCGGGATGAGCCGCGAGAGGATCGCCGCCGCCCAGGCCCGGTTCCGTCGGATGGACTCCGTCGGTCAGGCCCGGATGGCCGCGCTGAACGCCGGCCGCACCGACGGGCTCACCGTCGCACCGAACCTCTGGGCCGGGGTCGGCCTGGTCCGCGAGGGCGCCGGCACCGCGCTGGTCGGCAGCTACGCCGAGGTCGCGGCCCGGATCGATGAGTACGCCGCGCTCGGCGTCGACGAGTTCGTCCTCTCCGGCTGGCCGCACCGGGAGGAGGCCGAGCGGGTCGGCGCCGAGGTGCTGCCCCTGGTGGCCCACCCGGTGGCGGCTGCTCCGCGGAGGTCGCCGGTAGCGGAGGTGCTGACGCGCTAGGGTCGATCCCGTGGCGGCGCGGAGATCCAGAATTCCAGCGACGAAGTATCCGGTCGAGCGGTTCACCCTCGACAACGGCCTGCGGGTGGTGCTGACCCCCGATCGCAGTGCCCCGGTGATCGGGGTGGCGGTGGTCTACGACGTCGGCATCCGTTCCGAACCGGAGGGGCGCACCGGCTTCGCCCACCTCTTCGAGCACCTGATGTTCCAGGGTTCGGAGAACCTGGAGAAGCTGGCCCACTTCCGGCACGTGCAGGGTGCCGGTGGCACCTTCAACGGCTCCACCCACCTGGACTACACCGACTACTTCGAGACGCTGCCGAGCAACGCGCTGGAGCGCGCGCTGTTCCTGGAGGCGGACCGGATGCGCGGCCCCCGACTGACCGAGGAGAACCTGCGCAACCAGGTCGACGTGGTCAAGGAGGAGATCCGGGTCAACGTGCTCAACCGGCCGTACGGTGGCTTCCCCTGGCTGACCCTGCCTCCGGTCATGTTCGACACCTTCCCCAACGCGCACGACGGCTACGGGTCCTTCGTCGACCTGGAGTCGGCGACCGTCGCCGACGCCGCGGACTTCTTCCGCCGCTACTACGCCAGCGGCAACGCGGTGCTCGCGGTCAGCGGCGACATCGACGTGGCCGAGGCGACCGAGCTGGTCACCCGGCACTTCGGCGACGTGCCGGCCCGTGCGGCTCCGCAGCGGTCCGACTTCACCGAGCCCGACCTGACCACCGAGCGGCGCACCTCGTACACCGACAAGCTGGCGCCGCTGCCGGCGGTGGCCGGTGCCTGGCGGGTGCCCGACCCGATCAGCGACTTCGCCGGCTACCTGCCGTACGTGGTGCTGGCCGAGGTGCTCACCGACGGCGACGCGTCGCGGCTGGTCGAGCGGTTGGTCCAGCGCGACCGCACGGTGACCAGCCTCGGTGGCTACCTCGGCTTCATGGGCGACCCGTTCGACGTGCGCGACCCGACGGCGCTGCTGCTCCAGGCGCACCTGCCGCCGGGCGGCGACGTGGACAAGGTGCTGCGCACCATGGACGAGGAGCTGGAGCGGCTGGCCACCGACGGGCTGACCGAGGGCGAGCTGGCCCGGACCCAGGCCCGGATGGCGACCCACCTGCTGCGGGACACCGACGCGGTGCTCGGCCGAGCGCTGCGGATGGCCGTCCTGGAACAGCAACGCGGCGAACCGGGTCTGCTCAACGACCTGCCCCGACTGGTCGGCGAGGTCACCGAGGAGCAGGTCCGGACCGCTGCGGCCACCCTGCGCCCGGAGCGCCGCGCAGCCGTCGAGGTCATCGCCGGAGGTGCTCGGTGAGCGCGATGAGTGAGCCGGTTTTGCGAGCCCCGCAGTCGCGATCGAAGGTGACTCAGTGACCACCACCGCTCCCGCCGGGCCGCGTACGCTGCCGCCGCTCGGCCCCACCCGCAAGCTCAAGGTGCCCAAGCAGGCCGAACGCACGCTGAGCAACGGCCTCACCGTGATCGCGGTACGCCGGCCCGCCGTGCCCCTGGTCGAGCTGCGGCTGTGGGTGCCGTTCGGTCGGGCCCACCTGGCCCGCGGCGCGATGCTCTCGCAGACCATGCTCTCCGGCACCGAGTCGATGACCAGCGTGCAGATCGCCGCCGAGCTGCAGAAGGTGGGCGGTGGGCTCTCCGCAGGCGTCGATCCGGACCGGCTGATGCTGTCCGGCGCCGGCCTGGTCACCGGCCTGGACCGGATGCTGGAGCTGTTGGCCGAGGTGCTGACCGGTGCCAGCTACCCGAGCGAAGAGGTGGCCACCGAGCGGGACCGTCTGGTCGACCGGATTCAGGTGGCGCAGAGCCAACCGGCGTTCCTGGCCCGGGAGGCGCTGCTGAAGCGGATCTACGGCCGGCACCCGTACGCCACGCAGACCCCGGAGCCCGGTCAGATCCGCGCCGTCCGGCCGGCTGCGCTGCGCAGCCTGCACTCCGAGCGGGTCCACCCGGCCGGCGCGCAACTGGTGGTGGTCGGCGACGTGCAGCCGGAGAAGGCCCTGGACGCGGCCGAGCGGGCGCTCGGCGGCTGGGCCGGCGCCGGGCGCACCGCCGAACTGCCGCCCACCCCGCCGCTGGAGCCGGGGCCGCTGCTGCTGGTGGACCGGCCCGGCTCGGTGCAGTCCTCGCTGCGGATCGCGCTGCCGGCCGTGTCGCGCACCCATCCCGACCACGCCCCGCTGCAACTGGCCAACCTGGTCTTCGGTGGCTACTTCTCCTCCCGCTGGGTGGAGAACATCCGTGAGGACAAGGGCTACACGTACGGGCCGCACTCGATGATCGAGCACTCGGTGGCCGGGTCGGTGCTGGTCGCCGCCGCCGAGGTGGCCACCGAGGTCACCGGCCCGGCGTTGCTGGAGACGACGTACGAGCTGGGCCGGCTGGCGTCGCTGCCGCCGAAACCCGAGGAGCTGGAGCAGGCGCGCCAGTACGCCCTCGGCACCCTCCAGCTCGGCATGTCCACCCAGGCCGGGCTGGCCGCGCTGACCAGCGCGTACGCCGGCAACGGGCTGCGCCTGGACTTTCTCGCCGAGTACGCGGCCCGGCTGGCGAAGGTGACCATCGACGACGTCGCCCGGGCGGCGGCCGACTATCTCGCGCCGGCCCGGGCTGCGGTCGTGGTGCTCGGCGACGCCGAGCGGGTCACCCCGGGGCTGGCCGCGCTGACCACGGTCCGGACCGAGCCGGTGCAGCAGTGAGCCGGGCGGCCGCGCCGGCGGGGGAGGGCGCGCCGTGAGTGGGGAGACGGAGCCACCGCTGGCCCGGTCCACGCTGGACCGGGCCGCCCATCGGCGGGGCGACTCGCTGTGGCTGACCGAGGCGTGGCTACGGGCCCGGGTGCTGCTGCTCGACTCGACCAACGAGGGGCGGACGCTGGCCCGTACCAACGGGTCGCCTCCGTCGCTGGTGCTGTTCGGGGCGGCCGACGTGCCGGTCGGGTCCGAGTCGGTGGCGATGTTCCTCGGTGTCGAGCCGGACGGGGTGCCGGTCTTCGCGGTCGACACGCCGCTGCCGGCGTTGCCGGGCACCCGGGCAGTCAACCTGCGCGAGGTGGGTCATCTGCTCGCCGACCGGGAGGCCGGCATCTTCACCACCGCGCTGGCGCTGGTCAACTGGCACACCCGGCACGGCTACTCGGCGGCCACCGGAGCGCCGACCGCGATGGACGAGGCCGGTTGGTCCCGGGTGGACCGCAACGGCGGGCGGGTCTGGCCGCGTACCGACCCGGCGATGATCGTGCTGGTGCACGACGGTGTCGACGGCCCGGACGGGCGCTGCCTGCTGGGCAACAACGCCGGCTGGCCGGGCACCCCGGGCGGTCGGCGCTACTCCTGCCTGGCCGGCTACGTCGAGCCGGGGGAGTCGGCGGAGGCAGCCGTGCTGCGCGAAGTCCGCGAGGAGGTGAGCATCGGGGTCGAGCGCATTCGGTACGTGGGTAGCCAGGCCTGGCCGTTCCCCGGCTCGCTGATGCTGGGCTTCCTGGCCACCGCCGACCCGGCCGACCCGGTGCGGGTCGACCCGTCCGAGATCGCGTACGCCCGGTGGTTCTCCCGTCGGGACATCGGGGCGGCGCTGGCCGGGCGGACCGTGGACGTGGGTGACGGGGCCCGGCTGATCCTGCCGCCGCCGTCGTCGATCGCGTTGTTCCTCATCCACCGTTGGCTGGACGGCTGGGTGGACGTCGACCAGTGAGCACGGTCCCGGCCCGTGGCCGTCGTTGCCGCGGCGGTCACGGGCCGGGAACACGGGCCGTCGTGGTCGGCTAGGGCGAGAAACGCGGCGGGGGAGCCGATCCGACCACGACGGACGTCTGGTTGGTCAGGTGCCGGTGCGACCCGGTCGGTGTCGGAAGGTGGGCCGGGGCTCGCCGAGGGGCACGACCTTGACCCGTTGCTTGCCTGCGCGGACCGCGCCGACCGTGGCCAGGGCTCGAGCCAGCAGCAGCGCCGCGTCCAGATCGTCGGCGTGTACGGTCTGCCGGCGCGGCTCTGGGGTGGTCGTCTCGTCGCGGAGTCGGTGGCCGTCGGCCCAGGCGGCGGCGATGTCCCCGTCAGCGACGGCGCGGATGTCGGTGCGAACTATCAGGAACCGCATAAGGGTCTCCGGATGAACCGCGACGGATGAGCCAGAATGGAAGTTCCACGTACTCGTCGGCCATGTTACGCCGCGTGTTCGTCTCGGCAACTGAAACGCACCTATTGGTCTCGAGCCTCGGCTGATCGGCGGATGGCTGGTCAGCGGGGTCGGCAGCCGGAAAAAGCGACAGGGCCGCCGGCAGTGCGCCGACGGCCCCGTCCGATCACCGGATCAGTTCAGATCGAACTGGCCCTTCTTCGCTCCGGAGATGAAGCCGAGCCATCCTGCCCGGTTGAACAGCAGCACCGGGCCGCCCCGGTCCTTGCTGTCGCGCAGCGCGACAGCCGACGGGCCGGTGCCCAGCGGGGCGACCTCCACACAGTTGGAGGTCTGGCTACGGGTGCTGGTACGCCACGGGGCATCCGCCAGGTCGAAGGCGGGAACGGACGGTGTGTTGCGGATGTCGTTCATGGTTCCACTCCTGATGTGAACCGCTCCGATGGGACGAGTGGTGCCGCACGCCCCGACGGAGGGTCCCCCGTGGATCACCGTTCCGTCAGCCGCCCCGAAGCCCGGCGGCGTTGGGTCGGCGCCGTTGCCGGCCCGAACGCCACTGTGGATGGGGGCGCCGCCTCGGCCAGCCTTCCCGTCGCCTCGATCAGCCAGGAGAGGGTGTCCGAGGCGTTCAGTGCCGCCGTGCATAGCCACTCGAACACTACTTTATAGCGATTTAGTGCGATTGCCTCGGTCGACATGACGTCGGTGAACCCCCCTTCGATGGCCAGCGTCTCCGGATCGAGCGGATCGGCGAACCGGTAGAGGGAGAACGCGGTTGGCGGAAGGTACCAATTACCGATTTGAGTGTCACGAAGCAACACGTGCAGCGTCACGTTGGGTAGCAGGGCCAGCTCGCAGAGTTGAAGCAGTTGCTCGTGCAGCACCTCGGGCGGCCCGGCCCGCCGGCCGAGGGCCGCCTCCTCCAACACCGCCGTGTAGCGCGGCGCGTCGGGCTCCCGGGTCAGCAGCGACTGGCGGGCCAGCCGCGCCTGCACCTCGGTCTCCGGCTCCTCGCCAGGCGTCGGCTCGCCGGCGCCCTCACCCACCTGACGGGCCGAGACGATCCGGACCTGGGCGTAACCGGGGGTCTGCAGTAGACCCGGCACCAGCACCGGGTTGTACTCGGAGATCTCGGCGCAGCCCGCCTCCAACTCGGCCCAGCTGCGCTGCTGCTGCGTCATCACCGGGAAGTTCTTCAACCAGCCCCGCATGTCACCGGCCTCGCCGGTGATCCCGAGCAGCTCCTCGTGCAGTGCCTCGTCGGCGCCGTAGAGGTCGAGCAGGTCGCCGACATCCTGTGGGTCCGGTCGGCTGCGGCCGTTTTCCAGACGGGACAGTTTGGACGCGGAGGCCCAGCCGATCCGCTCGATGACCTGATCGCCGGTGAGGCCCGCGGCCTCGCGCAGGCGGCGCAGCTCTACGCCCAACCGGCGACGACGCAGGATCGGGCTGGGTGCGGCAGGAGGCACAGTGTCCTCTTTCCCGTCGACCGCTGCAGACGCAACGGTAACTGTATGAGATTCGCCCCCCACGGTCAGTATGGAGGGCGCGGCCGGCGTCGGAGGTTCCGGCGGGGGCGTGTCTTGCAGAAAAAGACGACCACGGGTACGCCGAATCACGGCGGACCCGTGGTCGCGGCCCGTCGACCACGCCTACCCGAGCACGCCATCCCGCCGGAGGGACCCATGCGCACCGTCCTGCGCCGACCCGACTTCCGCCTGCTCTTTGGCGGCCTGCTGGCTAGCATGACCGCCGAGTCGATCCTGCTGCTCGCACTGGCCATCTGGGTCAAGGACCTGACCGGCTCCGACGGGCTCGCCGGCGCAACGATCTTCGCCGTCATCGCACCGATGACGCTGGCGCCGCTGGTCGGCTGGTTCGTCGACCGCTACCCGCGCCGGCCCTTCTTCGTGGCCGCGAACCTGGTCACCGCGGCGCTGCTCACCCCGTTGTTCATGGTCCGGGACGCGGGCGACGTCTGGCTCGTCTACCTGGTGGCGGCCCTGTACGGCCTGTCCCACATCACGCTCAGCGCGGCACTCAGCGGGCTGATCCGGCAGTTGGTGCCGGTGGAGTTGCTGGCCGAGGCGAACGGCGTGCTGCAGACCGTACGACAGGGGCTGCGGCTGATCGGCCCGCTGGCCGGCGCGGCGCTCTACGCGGCGATCGGCGGGTGGGCGCTGGCCGGAATCGGCATGGTCGGCTTCCTGACCGCGGCGGCGGTGGTGACCGCGCTGCCCACCCCGCACCCGGCGCCGCCGACCGTGCGGCTGCGCTGGCCGGCCGAGCTGGGTGCCGGGCTGCGACACCTGGCCGGTGAGCCGGCCCTGCGCCGGGCACTGCTCGGCTACGGACTCGGGTCGCTCGTGATGGGCTTCAGCGAGTCGCTCATCTTCGCCTACGTCGACCAAGGGCTGAACCGGGACGCCGCGTTCGTGGGCGTGCTGGTCACCGTGCAGGGCGTGGGTGGGCTGCTCGGTGGGCTGTGCTCGCCGGCGCTGATTCGCCGGTTCGGCGAGGTCGGCACGTTGGCCACCGGCGTTGCCCTGTTCGGGCCGGCCGCGCTCGCGCTCGCGTACCCCGATCTCCGGCTCGGGTTCGCGGCGGTGCTGCTGGCCGGCGTCTCGCTCCCGCTGACCATGGTGGGCCTGCACACGCTGATCCAGCGACGTACCCCGCCGGGGCTGGTCGGCCGGGTGGCCGCGGCCACCGACGCGGTGATCAGCGGGCCGCAGGCGTTCTCCATCGGCGCGGGCGCCCTGCTGGTCGGGTTCCTGGACTACCGGGCGCTGTTCGCGCTGATCGGGGTCGCCACCATGGCCGCTGGCGGCTACCTCTGGCAGGGCCGGCACCTGAGCGCGCCGCTCGGTGCCCGCCCGCCCACGCCGCCGAGCCGTCCGACGCTTCCGGCACCCCGGCGCGCGGCCGAGGACGCCGAGCGGCAGGTGGCCGGCACCCACCGACCGCCGGGGCGGTGACGGATACCGGACACGACGAGCGGCCGCCCCAGAGGGCGGCCGCTCGTCGAGGGTGAGCCGACCGGTCAGGCGGTGAGGGCCGCCAGGTGCTGCTTGACCTGGTTGATCGAGGGGTTGGTCAGGGCGCTGCCGTCGGCGAAGCGCAGCGTCGGCACCGTCTGGTTGCCGCCGTTGACGCTCATCACGAAGTCCGCGGCCTTCGGGTCCTGCTCGATGTCGACCACCTCGTACCCGATGCCTTCCCGGTCGAGCTGCGACTTCAGCCGGTGGCAGTAGCCGCACCAGGGGGTGGAATACATCGTCAGCATGGTCGGATCCTCCAACTCCTTCGGCCGGCGGCTTGCGGATCAAGCCGAGGCTGTTCGCTGCAACGTCCGGGGTAGCTGAGATGATTCCTGGTTGTGGTGGTTCACTCAGCGTCGGAACGCGTGCTCGCCGGGCTGGACCCTGAGCAACGCTCCGCGGTGACCGCGCCCGCCGGGCCGGTCTGCATCCTGGCCGGCGCCGGCACCGGTAAGACCCGCGCGATCACCTCCCGGATCGCCCACCGGGCGCTCTCCGGCGAGATCTCCCCCCGGCACGTGCTCGCGGTCACCTTCACCGCCCGGGCCGCCGCCGAGCTGCGGAGTCGTCTCACGGTGCTCGGGGTGGGCGGTGTCCAGGCGCGCACGTTCCACGCCGCCGCACTGCGCCAGGTGCGCTACTTCGCCCCCCGGCTGTTGGCCGGCCGGGCCATGCCTGAGCTGCTGGACAGCAAGGTGCGCCTGGTCACCCTCGCCGCCGCCCGGGTCGGCCTGCGGACCGACCGGGCCGCCGCACGGGACCTGGCCGGCGAGATCGAGTGGGCCAAGTCGTCGCTGGTCGAGCCGGGGGAATACGTGGTGGCGGCGGCCCGGGCGCTGCGCGACACCCCGCATGAGCCGACGAAGGTGGCCGACGTGTTCACCGCGTACGAGCAGCTCAAGCGCTCCAACGGGGTGATCGACTTCGAGGACATGCTGCGCGCCGCCGTGTGGGGCATCGAGGAGCACCGGGACGTCGGCGAGCAGGTCCGCAGCCAGTACCGGCACTTCGTGGTCGACGAGTACCAGGACGTCAACCCGCTCCAGCAGCGGTTGCTGGACGCCTGGCTGGGCGGCCGGGACGACCTGACCGTGGTCGGCGACGCCAGCCAGACGATCTACTCCTTCACCGGGGCGACCTCCGGATACCTGGTCGACTTCCCGCGCCGGCATCGGGGAGCCACCGTGGTCCGGCTGGTCCGCGACTACCGCTCCACCCCGCAGGTGGTCGGCCTGGCCAACGCGGTGATCTCCCAAGCCCGGGGCACCGAGGCACGGCTGCGCCTGGAGCTGAGCGGGCAGCGCCCGGCCGGTCCCGAGCCGGACCTGCGGATCTTCACCGACGAGCCGGCCGAGGCGACCGCGGTGGCCACCCGCTGCCGGACGTTGATCGACTCGGGCACGCCGGCGAAGGAGATCGCCGTGCTGTTCCGGACCAACGCGCAGTCCGAGGCGTACGAGAAGGCGCTCACCGAGGCCGAGGTGCCGTACGTGGTGCAGGGCGCGGAGCGGTTCTTCGAACGGACCGAGGTACGCCAGGCGATGGTCGCGTTGCGCGCCGCCACCCGGTCGATCCCGGGGGAGACGCCGCTCCCGACCGCCGTCGTCGAGGCGCTCACCGCGGTCGGCTGGGCCCCGGACGCACCCCCGGCCGGCGGCGCCGCCCGCGAGCGGTGGGAGGCGCTGGCCGCGCTGGTCCAGCTGGCCGAGGAGTACGCGGCCACCCCCGAGGTGCTGCCGATCGGCGATGCGGCCTCGGTGGAGCGCGCGGTCACCCTGACCGACTTCACCGAGGAGCTGGCCCGCCGGGCCACCCAGCAGCACGTGCCGACGGTGGACGGGGTGACGCTGGCTTCGCTGCACTCGGCCAAGGGGCTGGAGTGGGACGCGGTCTTCCTGGTCGGCCTCGCTGAGGGCACCCTGCCCACCACGTACGCCAAGACCGTCGAGCAGGTCGAGGAGGAGCGTCGGCTGCTCTACGTCGGGATCACCCGCGCCCGGCAGTGGCTCTGGTTGTCGTACGCCGCCGCACGCTCGCCGGGCGGACGGGCCCGGCGGCCGTCGCGGTTCCTCCCCCAACTGGACCGCTCCGGTGGGACCGAGCGGGCCGTCGCCAGCACCGGTCCGGCCCGCCGCACCGAGCGGCGTCGCACCCAGATCGTCTCCTGCCGGATCTGCGGCGCCACCCTGCTCGCCGGCCCGGATCGGAAGCTGGGGCGCTGCCCCACCTGCCCGTCCGATATCGACGATGAGCTGCACGAACGGCTGCGCGAGTGGCGTCAGCGGGTGGCCGGGGCGCAGAAGGTGCCGGCGTACGTGATCTTCACGGACGCCACGCTGACCGCGCTGGCCGAGCGGAGGCCCGGCCGGCCGGAGGAGTTGATCGCCATCGCTGGTATCGGCCCCCGCAAGTTGGGCCTCTATGGGGAGTCGGTGCTGGCGCTGGTGGGGGGCGCGGGGGTGGACGATGTCTGCCCGGAGAAAACTTTCGAAATCTCGTCGTAAATTCGTTTGCCCTCGCCCCGGCGCGAGGAATAGCCTCAGAACACACCACGCGAGCGGCGCCATTCCGGCTGCTCACGGGGGGTTGGTCCAGTCGATCCGAGGAACGTTGAGGGAGGTGGCACCCGTGAAGATCTTCACCTATGAGCGTCTGGCGGCGATGCCAGCTGTCCACGCTCCGCTGTCGGCTGTCCGGGTGGCCCTTGTGGCTGCACGACCGTCGGTTCCGCAGGTGCACCAGGTTCAGGCCGAGCTGAACCTGACCGTTGCACCCACCGGAGTCGAGGGGACCAGTGGCTTCACGGGCATGGGCATTCAGGGCGCCAAGAAGCGCATGGATGTCCGCGGCGTTCCACCTCGAGGTAGACCGGTCTGACCATCAGACACCGGCTCACTTCGAGGCCGCGGAACCCGCATACCGGGATCCGCGGCCTCAGTTTTTTGCCCTGCCGAAGTACGTCGGAATGCGATCCACGAGATCGAAGTGAGAGAGAGGTGACCGGGCGATGAGTCTGGCGTTGGCCCCCCTCGACGTGAGCGTCGAGATGGAGGCGAACCTGCCCTGCCGGAAGTTCGACCCCGACCTGTGGTTCTCCGACTCGCCTGCCGAGCTCGAGCTGGCCAAGTCGCTCTGCGGGGACTGCCCGCTGCGCGTCGAGTGCCTGGCCGGAGCGGTGGAGCGAGCGGAGCCGTGGGGCGTCTGGGGCGGCGAGATCTTCGAGCGTGGCGCGGTCGTCCCGCGCAAGCGGCCCCGTGGCCGTCCGCGCAAGGAGGACGTCGCCCGTGACGCCGAGCTCCGGGTCGAGGCCGAGGCGCGCCTGGCGGCCAGTGGGCTGTCCGAGGTGCGTGGCGCGGTCCGGCTGGCAGCCTGACATGTTCCCGATCCGTCCCAACTACGCCGGTGTCACACCGGCAGCGAGTGAGAAAACGATGTTGCACGTACCGACTGGAGCCTTTGAGATGCAACTACTCCACGAAGCGTTGTCCAGGGCTCGAATGCGGCGGCCTCAGGCCGGTCGTACCACCACGAGCACTGAGGCAACCCGATCCGCCCGTACCGTCGCCATGAACAGCCGTAACCAGTCGGCGCGCGACCTGGGCGTTCTCTAGTACCACCCCACGCAGAAGGGCGGGTGCCACCGGCACCCGCCCTTCCTGGCGTCAACGGTGTGTTCAGGCGACGGGGGCGAAGCCCGGCAGCCAGCGCTCCAGGATGCTCCGGTACGGGGCCTTCGCCTCCAACTGGCAGAGCACCCCGATCGACCCGAGCGTCACCCGGTGGATGAGCAGGTACGACGGCGGCAGGTTGAGCTGCCGGCTCAGCTGGTAGGTGGGGGAGCGGGGGCTTGCCAGTCGGGCCGCCTCGGCCCGCAGCCACGCCCGGGTGAAGCGGAACCCGTCGGCGGCGATGGGCTCCAGCATCGGCCGAAGGAAGTCGAGCACCCCCTCGGCGTCGATCTCCGCCGTGGGGCTGATGAACCCCTCTGACCGCAGCCCGGCCACGACCCCGTCGGCGTCGCTGCGCAGGGCCAGCGCGGCGATGCGACCGATCGGCTCCGGTGTGCCCTCAGGCATCCGAGCCACCGCACCGAAGTCGATCACCCCGAGCCGGCCGTCGGGCAGCAGCCGGAAGTTGCCCGGGTGCGGGTCGGCGTGCAGAAGGCCGGCCCGCTGCGGCGCGGAGAGGTGCAGGGTGGCCATCAGCCGGCCAGCCTCGTCCCGCCGCTCCTCGGTGCCCTCCCGGATGATGTCGGCCAGCGGCGTGCCCGTCACCCACTCGGTGACCAGCACCCGGGGCGACGTGGAGACCACCGCCGGGATGTAGATCTCCGGGTCGTCGGCGTACGCGGCGGCGAAGGTGCGCTGCGACTCGGCCTCCAGCTCGTAGTCCAGTTCCTCGGTGATCCGCTCGCGCAGCTCAGCCAGGAGCGGCTTGACGTCCAGGCCGGGCTGGATGGCCCGGAACATCCCGCCCAGCCGGGAGAGCTGCTTGAGGTCGGCGAGCAGCGCGTCACCGGCGCCCGGGTACTGGATCTTGACTGCCACGTCGCGGCTGTTCGGTTCGCCCGCCGGGCCGTACCCCGGCTCGCGCCACCGCGCCCGGTGCACCTGCCCGATGCTGGCCGCTGCGGCCGGGGTGTCGTTGAACTCGACGAACCGGTCCCGCCAGTCCGGGCCGAGCTGCTCGGTCAGCACCTTGTGCACGCTGGCGACGGGGAGTGGCGGTGCGGCCTCCTGGAGCTTGGTCAGGGCCTGGCGGTAGGGGGCGGCGATCTCCTCCGGCAGGGCCGCCTCGAAGACCGACAGCGCCTGGCCGAACTTCATCGCGCCGCCCTTGAGCTGGCCCAACACGCTGAACAGCTGCTCGGCGGTGCGCTGCTGGATCTCCGCGGAGATCACGTCGGAGGCGAGCCCGGTGACGCGCTTACCCATGCCGAGGACGGTCCGACCGGCGAAGCCGAGCGGCAGAGCGGCGAGCTTGGCGGTCCGGGACACGGCCCGGCGCGGGATGTCGGTCACACGGTCATTGTTACCGACCGGAGGGCTCCGTTGCTGCTCTGCGGCTGGGCTGGTGCCCACGCCCGCTCCGCGAGCACCCGCACGCGGGATGTGGCGGCCAGCCCCGGCGGCGGAGGCGGCCGGCGCCGATGATCTCCATGGCACCGCCCAGCGTCTCCGGACTGCCGCCGTCGAGCTGCGCCAGCGCTTCGGCCAGCGCGTACCCGGTGGCCGCGAGGAGCGTGCCGGCCGCGCCGGCCGCCATCGGCTCGGCGGCAGCGAGTTGGGCGGCGAGCCGTGGCCAGGCCGGGTCGCGGTCGGCCCGGTGCAGCTCGACGCAGTGCAGGCAGGGCCCGGCGGGCGGGCGGACCAGCGGCCCGATGACCGGTACGCCCTCGCGCACGGTGACCAGCAGGTGCGGCTGGCGGCGCTGGGCGAGACCGGCGGCGAGCAGCGCGGGCGGACGGTCCGTGCCGAGCTGGATCACCAGGTCGAAGCGGGTCGGCCGGCCCGGGTGGGTGCCGGTCCCCGGCGCGATTCGGTTGACCGCGGCCCGTACCGCCGGCGCCAACGGCTGGCCCAGCTCGCTGGCGGGGATGCCGGTGCCGACCAGGTCGACGGGGCGTACCGGGCCGGTGAGGTGCGGGATCACCTGCCCGATGCCGGACTGCGCCAGCGCCACCGCCAGCGACCCGCCGAGCGCCCCGGCGCCGGTGAGCAGCACCCGGGCGGCCAGCCGCTGGCGGAGGACCTGCGCGGGGGTGCCGGGCAGCCGGGCCGCGGCCAGGGCCAGCGCGGCGGCCTCCGCGGCGAGCCGGGCCCGGACCGGGCCGGCCAGGTCGCGGGGGAGCAGATTGTGTGCGGGCACCAGCAGGCCCGCCGCGCGCAGGGCGTCGAGCAGGCTGTACGCCTCGTCGGTGGAGACCTGGGTGGCGACTGGGTGCGCCAGCACGGCGCGTTCGCTGCGGGTGCCGTCCAGCAGGTCGAGTAGACGGGCAGCGCGCGGGTTCGCCAGCTCCAGCAGGACGGCGGGCCCCGGGCCGATGCCGAGCTGGAGGGTGTGCCGGTCCCGCCAGAGCCGGCTGAGGCCGGGCAGCAGCGTGGGGCGGGGCAGCGCGGTACGGCTCATGATGACGAATCGTGACCGCGTCCGTGCGCTCGGTCGATCGTTGTCCACAGGTGGCCGGGCCGCTGTCCAGCGCTGTCCACAGGATTTGCCCGGTTATCCACAACCTGCCGGTAACGGTGTCGGTCACCCGACAGACCGTCGATGACCGGGTGGCCGCACTGCGGTGATCACCGTCCGATACGGCAACGGGGGCGGGGTGGCCGTCGCTGGCCACCCCGCCCCCGTCCACCCGTACGGGTCAGACCTTGGCCTTGCCGAGGATGCGGTTCACTGTTGTGCCGCAAACCGGACACTTGCCCTTGGCCATGTTCATCCCGGTCTTCGAGACCTCGACGTGCCCCTCGAAGTCCCGCTTCTCCTTGCACTTCACGCAGTAACCGTTGTAGGTCGTCTGGGCCTGGTCGGCCACGGTGCCCTCCTCGTCTCGTCCGCCGGTCAATACCGTCCCGGCGGGGTGCCCGGCGGCGGGCCACAGGGGGCGCCGGCGCTGGGTCTCACTCCGCAGCCACCATCGTGACCGCTGGTCCGCGGACCCTACCCAGGTCTGGGCGGTTCCATGTCAGCTGTGCATCGACACTGTGAGCTAGTCGACGTCGAGAGTGTGCATGGCGAATTAGGTCTGATAAGTCAGTTTGGCGGGGACACGCCGGCCAAACCCTCTCAGCCACCCGTGCGGGTGGCCCCGCGGAGGCGCGAGCGGGGGTGATCACCTACGGTGGAGGGGAGCCGCGCAGCGCCGCCATCGGTGTTCACGAAGGGTGACGAGATGGCCTGGCGGCAACCCGACCAAGAAATTTTCGGGACGCCGGGCGACCAATCGCCATTTTCTGGGCGCGTGTCGTGCGGTTGACTCTTGCGGACCCCTGGTCAGTACGCATTAGCTTTCCTTCGTGACACGTAGCCGAGGCTGCGCGGGCCAGTGATGGCGGGGACGCGCAAGCCGGTCGTCGAGGTGCGGCGCAGCCAGCGCCGACGACGTACGGTGTCTGCGTACCGTGACGGTGAGCGGGTCGTCGTCCTCATCCCGGACCAGTTCTCCCGGGCCGAGGAGAGCGAGTGGGTCGACCGGATGCTGGCCCGGCTCGCGGCCAGGGAGGGTCGGCTGGCCCGCTCCGACGACGAGCTGTTGGCCCGGGCCACCCGGCTGATCGATCTCTACCTCGTCGGGTACGGCGCGAAGGCGGTGCCGGCGAGCGTCCGGTGGGTCACCAACCAGAACGGCCGGTGGGGCTCCTGCACCCCCGCCGACCGCAGCATCCGGATCTCCCATCGGGTGCAGGACATGCCCGAGTGGGTCATCGACTACGTGCTGCTGCACGAGCTTGCCCATCTCATCGTGCCCAGCCACAACGCCCGGTTCTGGGCGCTGGTCGGCCGCTACCCCAAGGCGGAACGAGCCCGTGGCTACCTCGAAGGCGTCGCCGCCGCCTCCTGCGCCCCGCTCCCCACCTGATCCCCCGCCCTGATCGCCCCGCCCTGATGGGCTGGCTGGCCTCCGGCGCCCTAGATCGACTCCATGTCCGCGATATCGCGCTGTCCGCGCTCCAGGACACCCCACCATCGCCGATATGGAGTCGATCATGGGGGGAGCGCCGCGCCGGGCCGCGCCGGGCCGCGCCGGGCCGCGCCGGGCCGCGCCGGGCCGCGCCGGGCCGCGCCGGGCCGCGCCAGGCGAGGCCCTGCCCGGGCGACGCCGGGCCGGGCCGGGCTGGGCCGCGTCGGGGGCGCTAGGGTCGGGGGATGGCGCGGCGGGTGGTGGTGGCGTTGCTGGGGCCGGTGCACTGGTCGCCGCCCGGCGTTGACCGGGAGGACTGGCGCGCGGCGCTCGCCGAGGACGTCGTCGACCTGTTCGCCACGCTCAACGAGGTGGAGGTCGCGGTCGCGGTGACCCCGGCCGACCGTGCTCTGGCGGACGCGCTGGTCTGGCCCGGCACCGCCGTGTACGAGGTGCCCGAGCCAACGCCGAACGCGGTGTTCGCCGCGCTGGAGGGCTGCTACGACCAGGCGGCGGTGCTCGCCAGCGACGTACCCGACCTGCCCGCGCTGACCGTCGGCAAGCTGCTGCGCCCGCTCACCACCCGGCCGGTGGCGGTCGCTCCGGTGGAGGGCGGCGGACCGGGCCTGCTCGGGGTGGCCGTACGGCTGCCCGTGCCGGGTTGGCTGCCTCCGCTGGATCTGGAGACCGCGAGCCCGGCCGACGCGCGGGCCGGTGCCCCTCGACCGCAGGACGTGGCGGTCACCGCCGGCTGGCGCCGGCTGCGCGGCCCGGCCGACCTGGCCACCCTGGACCCGGCCTTCGAGGGCTGGGAGGCCACCCGCGCTCTGCTCTCGGGCTCGGGCCGCCCTGCCTGACCGGTCAACCAGCCTGCCGAGTCAACCAGCCTGACCGGCCGCCAGAAGCCTGGTGCCGGGTGCCCGCGGTGATCTGCGGGCACCCATCGCCGTCGTCAGGGCTTGGCGTCGCCGTCGGTCTCGCCGTCGGTGTCGTCGGGCTGGCCCGGGGCCTTCTCCTCCACCCCGCCGGGCGCGGTGAAGTCGAAGTTGTCCAACTCGCTCAGGTCCATGTCGTTCATTGCGAACGCGACCGGGTCGGCGAAGTCGTCGTCCGACGGGAGCAGGTCCGGGTGGCCCCAGACGGCGTCCCGACCGGCGATGCCGCGGTGCTCGGTGAGCGCGGCCCAGAGCGCCGCCGCCTCGCGCAGCCGGCGCGGGCGCAGCTCCAGGCCGACCAGCGCGGCGAAGGTCTGCTCGGCGGGACCGCCGGCGGCCCGGCGACGGCGGAACGCCTCACCCAGTCGGACGACGTTGGGCAGTCGGTCGCTGGCGGCGCTGTCCACCACGTGGCACACCCAGCCCTCGACCAGGGCCAGCGCGGTCTCCAGCCGGGCCAGCGAGGCCTTCTGGGCCGGGCTGTCCTCCGGCGTGAAGATGCCCTCCAGGGCGATCGCCTGCATCGACTCCGGGTCGGTCGGGTCGACCCGGCCCATCGCCTCCTCGATCGCCTCCCGGTTGACCCGGATGCCCGCGGCGTACATCTCGACCGCGCTGAGCACGTGCCCGCGCAACCACGGGACGTGCTGGAACAGCCGCTGGTGGGCGGCCTCGCGCAGCGCCACGTAGAGGCGTACCTCGTCCTCGGGAAGCTCCAGGCCCTCGCCGTACGCCCGGATGTTGGCCGGGATCAGCGCGGCCGTGCCGGCCGGGCCGAGCGGTAGCCCGATGTCGCCGGCGGAGAGCACCTCCGCGGCGAGCGAGCCGAGCGCCTGGCCCAACTGGCCGCCGAAGAGCGCGCCACCGAGGGTGGCCACCATCGACTGCATCGGGCCGAGCTGGGCGCGCGCCTCCGGCGGCACCAGGTCGCCCATCGCGCCGACCATCCGGCTGGCCACCGGGTCACAGAGCTTGCGCCAGACGTCGAGCGTCTTGAAGATCCACTCGTTCCGGTTCCACGCCACCGGGGACTGGATGCCGGAGGGCCACGCCGAGGCGGGTTCGAGCCACAGGTCAGCGAGGCGCAGGGCCTCCTCGACCGCGTTGCGCTCGTACGGCGACACCGCCGGGTCGCCGGCAGCCGCCAGTTGGCTGGCCGCCACCTGCCGGGCCAGGTCCCAGTTGACCGGCCCGCTGCCCGGCGCGGAGAGCAGGTGCTGCAACTGCGACATGAACTGCTGCATCTGCGCGGGATCGTTGGGGTCTGGTGGTTGCCCACCCGGGAGCGCGAAACCGAACGGAATATCAGGCACGACGTCTACGGTACGCGCGCCGCGCCCCAGGTCGCCGCCGCTGGCGTTGCGCTGAGGGCGAAGTCGTGCGCGCATCCGGCAGCCGCGCTCTGGGCGGTCGGTACTCTCTGCCGCATGAGACGTCGTGGCCTGACGGTCCTGCTCGGTGCCCTGTTCACCGCCCTGCTGAGCATCGGGGTGCTCCGGGTGCCGATCCCGTACGTGGTGCTCGGCCCGGGCCCGACGGTCAACACCCTCGGCACGGCCGACGGCAAGGAAATCATCCAGATCTCCGGGCGGGAGACGTCGACCTCCGCCGGCCAGCTCCGGCTGACCACGGTGGGGGTGCAGCCCACGGTGCGGCTCCGGGCCGCGATCGCCGGCTGGTTCTCCGACGACGAGGCGGTGGTGCCGCGGGAGCTGGTCTACCCGCCGGGGGAGTCGACGGAGCAGGTCGAGCAGCGCAACGCGGAGGACTTCCAGGCGTCGGAGACCAGCGCTGAGACCGCCGCACTGCGCGAACTGGGCTTCCCGGTGCAGGTAGTGGTCAAGACGGTGGCCGCGGACGGCCCGTCCGCCGGGGAGCTCAAGGTCGGCGACGTGGTCACCTCGGTCGACGGCCAGCCGGTGCCGGTGGCCACGAAGCTCACCGAGCTGATCCGGGCCAAGCCGGCCGGCACGGCCCTGGCCATCGGCTACACCCGTGACGGTGTGCCGGCCACCGCGACGGTGACCAGCCGCGAGCAGGACGGCCGGCCGCGGATCGGCGTCGAGATCGACCAGCAGCAGCCGCACCCGTTCACGCTCGACATCGACCTGGAGGACATCGGCGGGCCGAGCGCCGGCCTGATGTTCGCCCTGGGCATCATCGACAAGCTGACCCCGGCCGACCTCACCGGCGGCAAGGTCATCGCCGGCACGGGCACCATAGACGACGAGGGCGCGGTCGGCCCGATCGGCGGGATCGCCCAGAAACTGGTCGGCGCGAAGCGCGCCGGGGCCAAGGCATTCCTGGTACCGGCCGACAACTGTGCCGAGGCGGTCCGCAATCCGCAGCCCGATCTGCCGCTGCTGCGGGTGGGCTCATTGGACGAAGCATTGACCGCGCTGGAGACGCTGCGCGCGGGGGGCCAGCCGACCCGCTGCTGACTCGTGTGACCGTGCCCCGCCACGTTCAGGAACACCCCGTACTCTGGGTGCCTGGTCGGAGCCGATCATATTCGAGCGTGCGGAGCCAACAGTGGTAATGCGTAGCAGCAGCCCCCTTCCGAGGATGAGCCGGCGCGGACGCGTCACCATCGCCGTGCTGGTCGGGGTGTTCGTGCTCTTCACCCTGCTCGGGTGGGGTGTTCAGGCGTGGACGGACTGGCTCTGGTTCGACGAGGTCCGCTACACCGAGGTCTTCACCGGTGTGCTGGTCACCCGGCTGCTGCTCTTCCTCGCCGTCGGCCTCGGCATGGCGCTGATCGTCGGCGGCAACCTGTGGCTGGCCCACCGGCTGCGCCCGCGGCTGCGTCCGCACTCGGTCGAGCAGGCGACCCTGGAGCGCTACCGGATGGCGCTCAGCCCGCGCCTCGGCACCTGGATCGCGCTGACCGCCGCCGTGGTGGGGCTCTTCGCCGGTCTCTCCGCGCAGAGCCGGTGGAACCAGTGGCTGCTCTTCCGCAACGGCGGCGACTTCGGGATCAAGGACCCGGAGTTCGGCGTGGACATCGGCTTCTACGTCTTCCAGTTGCCGTTCTGGCGGTACCTGCTCGGGGTCGCCTTCACCGCCGTGGTGCTGGCCGTGATCGGCGCGCTGGCGGTGCACTACCTCTTCGGCGGCGTCCGCCTCCAGGGCGTCGGGGACCGGATGAGCAACGCGGCCCGGGCCCACCTGAGCAGCCTGGTCGCGGTCTTCGTGCTGCTCAAGGCCATTGCGTACGTGCTGGACCGGCGCGCGATGCTGCTGGAGTACAACGAGGGCGCCAAGCTGTACGGCGCGGGCTACGCCGATGTCAACGCGTTGCTGCCGGCGAAGGAGATCCTGGCCTACATCTCCATCGTCGTGGCGATCGCGATCATCGTGTTCTCCAACGCCTGGATGCGGAACCTGGTCTGGCCGGGCATCTCGCTGGCCCTGCTCGGCGTCTCCGCGGTGGCCATCGGCGGCATCTACCCCTGGGCGGTGCAGACCTTCGAGGTCAAGCCGAGCGCCAAGGACAAGGAAGCGCCGTACATCCAGCGCAGCATCGACGCGACCCGGGCGGCGTTCGGGCTGGCGGCCACCGAGACCACCCCGTACGCGGCGAGCAACCTCACCCCGCCGGCCAACCTGGCCACCGACACCTCGGTGGTGTCGAACGTGCGGCTGCTCGACCCGCAGCTGGTCAGCGAGACGTACACCCAGCTCCAGCAGGTGCGTGGCTTCTACGACTTCGGCCCCAAGCTGGACATCGACCGGTACGGGGTGAACGGCAAGACCTCCGACTACGTGGTCGGCGTCCGGGAGATCAACTACGGCGAGCTGACCGACCAGCAGAACACCTGGATCAACCGGCACACCGTCTACACCCACGGGTACGGGCTGGTGGCCGCCCCGGCCAACCAGGTGGTCTGCGGCGGGCAGCCGTTCTTCGTCTCCGGCTTCCTCGGCGAGAAGGCCCAGGAGGCGTGCTCCTCGCAGACCGAGCAGATCCCGGCGAAGCAGCCGCGCATCTACTACGGCGAGCGGATGGCCGCCGACGACTACGCGATCGTCGGCCAGGCCGACCCGAACAAGAAGGCCGAGTTCGACCGGCCGGTCGGTGAGGGTGGCGGCGAGTCCTACACCTACACCGGTGAGGGCGGCGTGGAGATCGGTTCCTTCCCGCGGCGACTGCTGTACGCCATCAAGGAGCAGGAGTCGAACTTCCTGCTCTCCGAGGCGGTCAACAAGGACTCCAAGCTGCTCTACGTGCGCAACCCGCGGGACCGGGTGGAGAAGGTCGCGCCGTTCCTCACCCTGGACGGCGACCCGTACCCGGCGGTGGTCGACGGCCGCGTGCAGTGGATCGTCGACGGCTACACGACGGCGGCGACCTACCCGTACGCCGAGCGGGTCAACCTGCAGACCGAGACCACCGACGAGTTGACCAACCGGGGCACCTTCCAGCTGGCCCGGGAGAACGTCAACTACATGCGCAACTCGGTGAAGGCCACGGTCGACGCGTACGACGGCACCGTGAAGCTCTACGAGTACGACGACACCGATCCGGTGCTCAAGGCGTGGAACAAGGCGTTCGGCGGTGACCTGGTGCTGCCGAAGGAAGAGATCCCGGTCGAGCTGACCGAGCACCTGCGCTACCCGGCGGACATGTTCAAGGTGCAGCGCAACCTGCTCACCAAGTTCCACGTGACCAACCCGGGCGACTTCTACTCCGCGCAGGACTTCTGGCAGGTGCCGAACGTGCCGGACGCGCCGGACAGCGGCCAGAAGCAGCCCCCGTACTACCTGTTCACGCAGTTCCCAGGGCAGCAGGAGGGCCCGCGGTTCCAGCTCACCTCCGCGGTCACCCCGAACGGCCGGCAGAACCTCGCCGCGCTGATCTCCGGGTCGTACGTCGACGGGAAGCCCCGGCTGGAGGTGCTGGAGCTACCGGACCAGACCCGGATCTCCGGCCCGGTGCAGGTGCACCAGCAGATGACGAACAACGCCAACATCCGCCAGCAGCTCAACCTGCTCTCCAGCAACCAGGCGCAGGTGCAGTACGGCAACCTGCTCTCGCTGCCGTTCGCCGACGGCATGCTCTACGTCGAGCCGGTCTACGTGAAGAGCAACCAGCAGGACGCGTACCCGCTGTTGCAGAAGGTGCTGCTCTCGTACGGCGACGGCGGCTCGTTCGTGGCGCTCGCCGACAACATCAACGACGGCATCAAGCAACTGGTCGACCAGGGCAAGCGGGCCGGACAGGGCGCGCCGCCACCCCCGACCACCGGTGGCAACCCGACGACACCGACGCCGGCACCGACGCAGACGCCGGCACCGACGCCGAGCGCCGGCACCGGCACTCCGCCGCCGACCGGCGAGCTGGCCACCGCCGCGGATCGGGTGCAGGCCGCCATCACCGAGGTCCGCGCCGCGCAGACCTCCGGTGACTTCGAGCGGTACGGTCGCGCGCTGAAGGCGCTGGACGAGGCGCTCACCGCCTTCCAGCAGGCGCAGCAGGCGGCCAACCCGGCCGGTACGCCCACCGGTGGTCCGGCGCCGAGCGTCAGCCCGACCGGCTGACCCGCACTACCCGGAGCACCCTTTTCGGAGCCCTCGGCGTCGGACCCATCCGGTCCTGACGCCGGGGGCTCCGCCGTACCCGCAGCCGGTCCCGTTGTCGCCTCTCCGACAGGGTCCGACCGGCCCGCAACCTGCGGCACCGGTTCGCCGTCCTCACTGCAACGGGGTGCGGACGAGGGGGCAGTCGTGAGGGACGCGCAGAGCTTCGACGACTTCTACCGCAGCACCGCCCGGCGGATGTTGCGGTACGGCTACGCGGTCACCGGCGACCACACCGAGGCACAGGATCTCGTGCAGGAGGCGTTCGCCCGGGCCTGGCGGCACTGGGGGCGGCTGGTGGCGCATCCGGCGCCCGAGGCGTGGCTGCGGCTGGTGGTGGCCCGGCTGGCGACCGATCGCTGGCGCCACCTGCACCGCTGGCGGGCGGTGCTGAGCCGTACCGGCCCCCCGCCGGCAGCCCCGCCACCGAGTGAGGACGGGGTGCTGCTGGTCCACGCGCTCCGCCAACTGCCGGCCGCCCAGCGGCAGGCGCTGGCCTTGCACTACCTCTTCGACATGTCCGTGGAGGAGATTGCCCGGGAGACCGAGGCCCCGGTCGGCACCGTGAAGTCCTGGCTGTCCCGGGGCCGGTGCCGGCTGGCCGCGCTGCTGCCCGACCTCTCCGCAGTGGAGCTGGAGGCGAACGATGTCAGCTGAACTCTCCGACCTGTACCGGTCGCTCACCGCTGTGGCCGACGGCCAGGAGCTGATCCACCCGGAGCTGGTCCGGCGGCGCGCCGACCGGCGGGCCCGGGTCCGGATGGCCGGCACCGCGCTCGCGGTGGCTCTGCTGCTCGGCGGGGTGGCCGCCGGGGGACGGGTGGCATTTCCGGCGGACGGCCCCGCGCCGCTGCCGCCGCCCGCCGACACCCCCGGCCCGCTGCCGAGCGGCCCGGCTCCCCGCCCGTCCCCGTCCGCGCCGCCGTCCCGGTCCCCGATGCCGCCGTCCCCGACGCCGCCTCGCAGCACGCCGAGCGCCACGCCGTCGGCCCCGACAACCGGTACGGCGACGCCCCCGCAGCCCACCTCGATCCCGGACCGTGCCTTCTTCGTCCTGGCGGCAGCGAACCAGACGGGCCTGGAGTCGCAGGTGGACGGGCCAGCGCTGCCGGTGCTCTGCACGGCCCGCTATCCCAGCGACTCCGCCGTGGTGCAGCGCCGCGGTCGGTACCTGGCCTACAAGCGGCCGGAAACCCCGCCGGGGTACGTGCCAGCGGGCAGTTACCGGCACACCATCACCATCTACCGGGCGGGCCGCGCCGACGATGCGCTGCGGGAGCTGCGGCAGGCCGTCCGCGAATGCCCCGAGCAGAGGTTGCCCGACGACACCAGGACCTGGCGGCAGCGGCTGCTGGACGCGGGGAGGTACGGGGACGAGTCGGTGCTGTTCGAGATGCGGGCGCCGTACCCGGAGGGCAGAGGCGACCCGGGCGAGGACGAGGTCCGGTTGGTTCGGGCGGTCCGGATCGACAACGTGGTGACGGTGCTCTGGGAACAGGGCTGGGAGGACACGGCGGCCGAGCGTGCCCAGGTCGATGCCGACAGCAGGCGGGCGGTGGCGGCGATCGAGAACTGGCTCGACTGACGGAAGCCCAGGTCAACGCGGTGGGCGGCGGCGGTATCGGGGTCGCTTTGCGGTGCCCCGGGTCGGTGCGCTACGGTTATCGAACCGACGCGGGGTGGAGCAGCTCGGTAGCTCGCTGGGCTCATAACCCAGAGGTCGCAGGTTCAAATCCTGTCCCCGCTACCACGACGAACGGCCCTCGAGGATCTGATCCTCGGGGGCCGTTTCGCATCTCCCAGCCGGCTCGACCGGCCGTCGCCAACCGGCCGTCGACCCGCCTGGTGTGGCCGCTCCGCCGGCCTCCGGGGCGGATGCCGGCCCCGCTGATCATCGCCAGAACGGATGGGTTAAGGTTAACCAGTCGACGCGGGGTGGAGCAGCTCGGTAGCTCGCTGGGCTCATAACCCAGAGGTCGCAGGTTCAAATCCTGTCCCCGCTACCACGACGAACGGCCCTCGAGGATCAAGTCCTCGGGGGCCGTTCCGCATGTTCGGCCCAGTCCGGTCCGCGCGGTCTCCGTCCCGCGATTCGGCGTGGACCAACATGCCGAGGTTGCGTCCTTCGGCGAGGATGGGCGCATGTCTTCATTCAGCAAGTGGTGGGGCCGGCTCAGCGCGGTCCTCGGTGCGGTCGTGCTGGCGGTCTTCGTGCCCGTCGCGGCCTGGGCGTCCACGGGTACCGGCGAGCTGGTGGTCGAGGCCGCCCGGCGGCGGTCCCGCGGCGGCGGCTTCGGTTTCCTCGGCCTGCTCTGCTGCCTGGTGGTGGTGGCGATCGTCGTGTTCCTGCTGCTGCGGCTGACGCGCAGCCGTCGGGGTGGGCCGCCGCGCTGACCCGGTCGTTCGCGCCGTGCCCGACCGTCGGGGGGTTACCGGCTATCGGCGGCGGGCCACCGGCCAGCGGTCACGCCGCCAGGGCGGCGTTGGCCTGGGCGACGAGACGGGAGGTGGCCGCGCGGGTGCCGGCCCGTCCGGCGCGAATGCTCTCCGCGGCGGCGACCAGCAGGGTACGCACCGTGGCGTGCCCCTTCGGCGGTGGCGCCGGCGCCGGCCCGAGTTGGTCGGCGATGCTGGCACCGAACGCGGCGGCGCGCTGCTGGGCCGGGTCGGTGATGCTGCCCTCGGTGTACCGGCGGACGGCGAGACTGGCGTTGAGGCCACGTTCGTGGCCGAGGACGGTGCCGGCCTCGCCGTTCGTGGTCAGGAAGTCGATCACGTCGATGACGGTGTCCGGGTGACGGGTGCCGCGGAACCCGGCCCAGTACATCGAGGCCCGCGCCCACTGTGCACCAGGCGGCCCCGGGACGCCGATCACCCCAAGCTCGGCTTCGGTGAGCCGCTGCAGCTCCGGTAGCTGGTGGGACCAGGCGAAGGACGCGGCGGTCAACCCGGTGACCACCAGTTGCCGGGCCGGCTCCCCGCTGTCGGCCTGCTCGACCAGCGCCGCGCCCGGCGTGGCCCGCCCGGCGCGAGCTCGCTGCCACAGCTCGAACCAGGCGATCAGCTCGTCCGCGCCGAAGCCGAGCTGGCGCCCCCGGTAGAACTCGCCACCCTGAGAGCGCAGCCAGAGCCAGAGTGCCCGGTAGTCGCCGGACGGGTCCGCGGTGCCGGCCACCCGGCCGTCGCTGGCGTCGGTGACCTGCTCCGCCCAGGAGATGTAGTCAGCCCAGGACATCCCGGCGCGCGGCTCCGGCACCCGGAGCTCCCGGAGCAGGTCCCGGTTGAACACCACCGCCGCGAGGGTCTGCCCACCGGCGACGGCCATCGTCCGCCCCTCCACGGCGCCGTAGCGGATCAGGCCCTCCGGCAGGCCCCGCAGGTCCAACCGGTGGTCGGCCACCCGCTCACTCAGGTCGAGGACGATCTGGCGTTGGGCGTACTCGGTCAGCATGGCGTCGTCGAGCTGGATCAGGTCCGGCACGTTGCCGCCGGCGGCCTGGGTGGCCAGCCGGTCGTAGTAGCCGTCGGCGCCCTGCCAGGTGACCCGGAAGGTGACCCGGGGGTTGCGTTCCGAGTAGAGCCGCAGCACCTTCTCGGTGAGCTCGGCCCGCTTCGTCCCTCCCCACCAGAAGACCGACAGCTCGACCGGCCCCTCCTCGGTCGAGGTCGCGGTGCCGTCGCTGCATCCGGCGAGGCCGCCGGAGGCCAGCAGGGGGGCACCGAGCAGCGCAGTGAGCACTCGGCGCCGGCCCGGGTCGGCGCCGAAGCGGTCGATCGGGGGTCGAACAAAGGGCACGGGGTCTCCTGGCACCTGCGGGCGGCGGTCGGACCATTCACGCAGGAGGCGCGGGGAGGTGTCAACGTCCGTCCGGTCACCCCTGCGATCGGCCCCGGCTCGGGTGGCCGGAACGGGGCCCCCGGTGCCACGTGGTGTACTAGGGCGCGTGGAACTTCTGCACTCGGGCAAGGTCCGGGACGTCTACGCCGACGGTGACGACCTGATCCTGGTCGCCTCGGACCGCATCTCGATCTACGACGTGGCGCTGCCGACGCCGATCCCGGACAAGGGCCGCCTGCTCACCGCGCTCTCGCTGTGGTGGTTCGAGCAGCTCGCCGACCTGGTGCCGAACCACGTCATCTCGGCCACCGACGTGCCGGCGGAGTTCGCCGGGCGGGCGATCCGCTGCCAGCGGCTGGACATGGTCCCGGTCGAGTGCGTCGCCCGGGGTTACCTCACCGGCGGCGGCCTGCGGGAGTACGAGCGCACCGGCGCCGTCTCCGGCGTACCGCTGCCCCGAGGGCTCGGTGAGGCGTCGATCCTGCCCGAGCCGATCTTCACGCCGTCCAGCAAGGCGCCGGTGGGCGAGCACGACGAGCCGATCACGTTCGCCGACGTGGTGGACAAGGTGGGCCAGGCCACCGCCGAGCGGCTGCGGCAGATCACCATCGACATCTACCGGCGCGGCGCCGAGCTGGCCGCCGACCGGGGCATCCTGGTCGCCGACACCAAGATCGAGCTGGGCTGGGCGCCGGACGGCACCCTGGTCCTCGCCGACGAGCTGCTCACCTCCGACTCGTCGCGGTTCTGGCCGGCCGAGTCGTACCAGCCGGGGCGGGTGCAGTTCTCCTACGACAAGCAGTACGTGCGGGACTGGGCCACCGGCAGCGGCTGGGACAAGCAGGGCCCGGCGCCGGACATGCCGGCCGAGGTGGTCGAGGCGACCCGGGCCCGCTACATCGACGTCTACGAGAAGCTCACCGGCAACCGTTGGGAGTGATCGCCGGGACCGGCGGTCACTCCACCCAGTCGAGGGTGCGCTGTACGGCCTTGCGCCAGTTGCGCAGCTCCCGGTCGCGCAGCTCCGGGGCCATGGCCGGCTCCCACTGCGCGTCGGAGCGCCACTGCGCGCGCAGCGTGGCCAGGTCCGGCCAGAAGCCGACCGCCAGGCCGGCCGCGTACGCGGCGCCCAGGCAGGTGGTCTCGGTGATCCGGGAACGGACCACCGGCACGTCGAGCACGTCGGCGAGAAACTGCATGAGCAGCCCGTTGGCGGTCATGCCGCCGTCCACCCGGAGTCGGCGCAGCGCCACGTCGGAGTCGGCGTTCATCGCGTCGACGACCTCGCGGGTCTGCCAGGCCGACGCCTCCAGCACCGCCCGGGCCAGGTGCCCCTTGGTGATGTAGCCCGTCAGGCCGGCGATCACGCCGCGCGCGTCGCTGCGCCAGTGCGGGGCGAAGAGCCCGGAGAACGCCGGCACCACGTAGCAGCCGCCGTTGTCGTCCACGGTGCCGGCCAGCTCTTCCACCTCCGCGGCCGTGGAGATCAACCCGAGGTTGTCGCGCAGCCACTGCACCAGCGACCCGGTGACCGCGATCGCGCCCTCCAGGGCGTACGCCGCCGGTTGGCCGTGGATCCGGTAGGCGACCGTGGTGAGCAGGCCGTGCGTCGAGGGGACCGGGCTGGCGCCGGTGTTGAGCAGCAGGAAGCTGCCGGTGCCGTAGGTGCACTTCGCCTCGCCCGGCTGGAAGCAGGTCTGCCCGAACAGGGCGGCCTGCTGGTCGCCGAGCGCGCTGGCCACCGGCACCCCGGCCAGCACTCCGGTGGCCGTGCCGTAGACCTCGGCGGAGCAGCGGATCTCGGGCAGCATCGCCGCCGGTACGCCCATGGCGTCCAGCAGTTCCGGGTCCCAGTCCAGGGTGGCGAGGTCCATCAGCATGGTCCGGCTGGCGTTGGTCACGTCGGTGACGTGCTCGCCGGTCAGCTTCCAGATCAGCCAACTGTCGATGGTGCCGAAGAGCACCTCGCCGCGCTCGGCGCGCTCGCGGAGGCCGTCCACCTCGTCCAGCAGCCAGCGCAGCTTCGGCCCGGCGAAGTAGGTGGCCAGCGGCAGGCCGGTGCGGGCCCGGAACCGTTCCTCGCCGTACGCCGCCGCCAGCTCGCGCAGCAGCGGTCCCGTCCGGGTGTCCTGCCAGACCACGGCGTTGGCCACCGGGCGGCCGGTGGCCCGGTCCCAGACCACGGTGGTCTCCCGCTGGTTGGTGATGCCGACCGCGGCCAGCCCCGCCGCGTCGGTGCCAGCGGCCTCCAGCGCCTCCCGGACGACCTGCTGGACGTTGTCCCAGATCTCCTCGGCGTCGTGCTCCACCCAACCGGGTTGGGGGAAGATCTGCCGATGCTCGCGCTGGGCCGCGGCGACGATCTCCCCGGCCCGGTCGAAGACGATGCACCGCGAGGAGGTGGTGCCCTGGTCGATGGCGGCGACGTACTGGGGGGTCACCGCAGCACCGTACCCGGACCTGCGGCGCCGGTCGACCGGTGTCACGGCCGGGTTGCCGCCCGCCGCCGTCCGCCACCAAACGCTTCGCCTACGATGTGCGAACGTGCGCGACATCGCCGTTTTCAGTGGAACCGCCCATCCCGACCTCGCCGCCGAGATCTGCGCCCACCTGGGGGTGCCGCTGCATCCGGTGCGGGTCTCCCGGTTCGCCAACGACTGCCTGGAAGTCCAGTTGCAGGCCAACTGTCGGGAGCGGGACGTCTTCCTGATCCAGCCGTTGGTGCCGCCGGTGCAGGAGCACCTGGTCGAGCTGCTGCTGATGATCGACGCGGCCCGGGGCGCGTCCGCCGGCCGGATCACGGTGGTGCTGCCGCACTACGCGTACGCCCGCTCGGACAAGAAGGACGCGCCGCGGATCTCGATCGGCGCCCGGCTGGTCGCCGACCTGCTCACCTCGGCCGGGGCGGACCGGGTGCTCGCGCTGACCCTGCACTCGCCGCAGGTGCACGGCTTCTTCAGCGTCCCCGTGGACCACCTGCACGCGTTGCGCGAGCTGGCCACCCACTTCCGGCAATACGACCTCAGCAACACCGTGGTGGTCTCGCCCGACCTGGGCAACGCCAAGGAGGCGGCCGCGTTCGCGCGGCTGCTCGGCACGCCGGTCGCGGCCGGGGCGAAGCAGCGGTTCAACGACGACCTGGTCAAGATCAGCGCCGTGATCGGTGAGGTGACCGACAAGGACGTCATCGTGCTGGACGACGAGATCGCCAAGGGCAGCACGGTCGTCGAGCTGATGGAGCACCTGCGTGGCCTGAAGGTCCGCTCGATCCGGCTGGCCTGCACGCACGGCCTCTTCTCCGGCGACGCGCTGCAGCGGCTCGGCGACCAGGAGGGCGTACTGGAGATCGTCTGTACCAACACGGTCCCCATCCCGACCGCCAAGCGGGTCCCCAAACTACAGGTCCTCTCGGTGGCACCGGCCCTGGCCGAAGCCATGCGGCGGATCCACAACGGGGAGTCCGTCTCCGCCCTCTTCGCCTGACCCGCCACCCGTGGGCGTGGGGTCAGCGTGCGGTGTTGTGGTTGTTGCTGGTGAGGGCCGTGGTGATGCGGACGGTGGTGCCGGCGGTGCCGGTGGCGACCTCCATGGCGTCGGTCAGCTCGCGGGCCAGCCAGAGGCCCCAGCCGCCGGCGGTGTCCGGGGCCGGCCGGCGCCGGTCGCCCAGCCGCTGCGCGCTGATCCCACGCCCGTGGTCGGCGACCTCGCAGACCAGCATCCCCGGCTCCAGCCAGAGCCGCAGCCATCCCCGCCCGCCGCCGTGCCGCACCGCGTTGGTGATCAGCTCGTTGATCGCCAGCACGAAGTCGTCCAGCCGCTGCCCGGTCAGCCCAGAGGCATGCGCGCAGGAGGTGACCGAGTGTCGAATCTCGGTCACCTGGGCCTGGTCGAAGGCCTCGGCGATCAGGAGGGCAGGTTCGATGGGCACAACCGTACGCGGTGCGTGCGGATCTGCGTTCGTCATGGCCCCGTCCCGACGGCCGATCGCGGAGTATTTCGCGGCATTTCCACCGTACGTCAGGGTTCCTCGGACCGCACTTCGCGCTCCCCGCCCGGCGGGCCCGGTTGTGGCATCCTGACCGCCATGTCGTCACCGCCGGGTGGTTTCGAGGTGCCGCTCTGGCGGGCGCTCACCGTGTTCCGGCTGGCGTCCCTCGCGTACGTCTGCGCGCTCGCGGTGCGCGACGCCGACCGGTACGCCCATCCGTTCCTCGTCGGCGCCCTCGTCCTGGTGATGATGGCCTGGACCGCGGCGACCGCGATCGGGTACGCCCGGCCGGCCTGGCGGCGCTGGCCGCTGCTGCTGGCCGACCTCGGGGTGGTGATGGCCCTCGTGCTGGCCACTCCGTGGGTGGTCGGCCGCGCGGCGCTCGCCGCTGGCGTGCCCACGCTGGGGGTGGCCTGGATGGCCGGCCCGGTGCTGGCCTGGGCCGTCTCTGGCGGCCGGCGGCGGGGCACGGTGGCCGCGCTGCTGGTCGCCGGCGCGGACCTGGCGACCCGGGAGCGGATCGGCCAGTCCTCGTTCACCGGGGTCATCCTGTTGCTGCTCGCCGGAGTGGTGGTCGGGCACGTGGCCCGGCTCGCGGTGACCGCCGAGGAGCGGCTGCAACGCGCGGTGGAGTTGGAGGCGGCCACCCGGGAGCGGGAGCGGCTGGCCCGGGGCATCCACGACTCGGTCCTGCAGGTGCTGGCGCTCGTGCAGCGGCGCGGCGCGCACCTGGCCGGCGAGGCCGGCGAACTGGCCCGGCTGGCCGGCGAGCAGGAGGCCGCGTTGCGCGCGCTGATCGCCGGCGCCGCTCCGGTCGGTGACGCGGTCCCGCCGGGTGACGCCGGCCGGGGCGGCACGGACGTGGCCGATGCCGGCGCGGTGGACCTGCGGACCCTGCTCGGCCGGTACGCCTCACCGGCGGTGTCGCTCTCCGCGCCGGCCACCCCGGTGCCGCTGCCCCGGCGTACGGCCGGGGAACTGGCCGCCGCGACCGGCGCGGCCCTGGACAACGTGGGACGGCACGCTGGCGGGCGGGCCTGGGTGCTGATCGAGGACGAGGGGGAGACGGTGACCGTGTCGATCCGTGACGAGGGGCCGGGCATCCCGGACGGCCGGCTGGCCGAGGCGGCCGCCCAGGGGCGGCTCGGCGTGACCCAGTCGATCCGGGGCCGGGTGGCGGACCTGGGCGGGACGGTCCGGATCGTGTCGACCCCCGAGGTCGGCACCGAGATCGAGCTGACCGTGCCGAGGGCGGACCGGTGACCCCGGTACGGGTGATGGTGGTCGACGACCATCCGATGTGGCGGGAGGGGGTGGCCCGCGATCTGACCGAGGCCGGTTTCCTGGTGGTGGCCACCAGCGGCGAGGGACGGCAGGCGATCCGGGTGGCCGCCGCCGCCCGACCCGACGTGGTCGTCCTCGACCTGCAACTACCGGACATCTCCGGGGTCGAGGTGGTCCATGGGCTGCGCGCGGCGCTGCCCGACGTGCGGGTGCTGATGCTCAGCGCCAGCGGCGAGCAGCAGAGCGTGCTGGACGCGGTCAAGGCGGGGGCCACCGGGTACCTGGTGAAGTCGACGGCGCCGGCCGAGTTCCTCGACGCGGTACGCCGCACGGCGGACGGCGCGCCGGTCTTCACCCCCGGCCTGGCCGGGCTGGTCCTCGGCGAGTACCGCCGGCTCGCCGCCGGCACCGGGTCGGGGTCGGGGTCCGGCCCGGCCGACGGCTCGGAGCCCGGGGCGCCCCGGCTCACCGATCGGGAAACGGAGGTGCTGCGCCTGGTGGCCAAGGGGCTGTCGTACAAGCAGATCGCGCAGCGGCTCGGGCTGTCGCACCGCACGGTGCAGAACCACGTGCAGAACACGCTGGGCAAGCTGCAACTGCACAACCGGGTCGAGCTGACCCGGTACGCGATCGAGCGCGGTCTCGACGACTGACTCGGCGGCCGGCCGGCGGGTCAGACCGAGCGCGGTGGCTCCGTCTCGTGGATGGCCAACTCCTCGGCGGTCGCCCCGCCCCCGGCTGAACCGGCGTCGTACGCGACGGAGTCGGTCTCCTGGTCGGTGTGCGCTCCCTCGTCCGGTTCCACCAGCCGGCCCACGGTGGCGTCGGCCACCGTGCCGAGCTGGCCGTGGTCGTAGAGGGAGACCGGGGACTTCGGGTCCGAGGTGGGCCCCGGGTCCATCACGTCGGCGTCCAGTTGGGCCTCCGCTGCCGCGGCCTCGTTGTCCGCCTCGAAGGCGATCTTCGGGTCGACCGGGCCGGCCAGCGGGTCGTCGACCGGGCGTTCGAAGGTCTCCCGCTGGAGCTTGTAGTCCAACGACTCACCGTCGAGCTGCTCCTCGGCGGTGGTCCCGAACCGGTCCACCGCCACGGGCGTCCGGTCGCCGGGCAGCTGGGCCGGATCCGGGCCGTCCGCCTCGCGCCCGGTGAGCACGTCGTCGTTGGCGGTCGAGTCGTCGTCGGCGGTGTCGGGCAGCCCCTGCGCCTCGGTGTCGGACACGGGGGTCGGGAACTCGTTGTCGCGCATGTCTGATCACTACCCGCTGCCCTCCCGGCATAACCGGGGCACTGCCGGCCGTGCGGTGTCGAGTTGGACAACAGGGCCGCAACGGCCCGTCAGCCGAGGGCGCTCGCCTCGTCTGCGGGGTGCAGCACGCACCAGACGACCTTGCCGTCCGGTACCACGCTGCTGCCCCACCGCCGTGCCATCGTGCTGATCAGCAGCAGGCCCCGCCCTCCGGCGTGGGTCGGCGGCACCAGCCCGGCGAACGCCGGCCGCCGCGGGGAGTGGTCGCGAACCGCCAGGTGCAGGGTGCTGTCCTGCGGAGCCAGCCGGACGGTCATCGGGGTCCGGGCGTGCGCGACCACGTTGTTGACCATCTCGGTGACCGCGATGCACGCGGGCTCGGCCAGCGCCGGCATGTCCCAGCGCCGGCAACCGGTGGTCACCAGCTCGCGGGCCTGCCCGGCCGCTCCGACCGTCGGGGCCAGCTCGGCGGTGAGCACCGCCGCCAGCGGCGCTGCGGCGATCGCGGCCAGCGCGCCGGCCAGGGTGGGCCAGGCCGGCACGCCGCCCAGCGACGTGTCCGCGCGACTGGGCCCGGGGACCGCCGGGTCACAGAGAAGCAGGTCAGCAGCGGGCCAGTCGGCGACCTCCCGGCGGACCTCGGCGAAGACGCCCCGCCCGACCGGGTCGTCGACCCGCAGCCCGGTCACGTCGGCCACCACCGGGCCGGGCCGGTCGCAGAGTCGGGCGAGCAGCGCGTCGCGGACCGTGCCGGCGCAGGGGGCGTCGAGCACACCGGTCACCCGGACCACCGCGGACGACTCGTCGATCTCCACCAGACAATGCGCGCCGGCCGACATGATCGCCCGATCGTGCTCGCTGGTGACGGACGTCACTGTTCCTTCCTTCGCTCGCGACTGCGGGGCTCGCAGCACCGGCTCACTTCTCGCGCTGGCGTCCGGTCGCTCGATGCTCGGCATCACTGGTCCTGCCGGGTCCGACGGCTCATCGCCGCCATCGTGCCGACCGCGGTGCCGGCGGCGGCGAGGCCGAACGCGGCGGTCATCCGCACCAACTGCCGCCGTCGGCCGTGCCAACCGCCGTCCCGGTGGCCCTCCGCGTCGGCGTGGAACACGTTGCCGCTGCTGTCGACTCGGGCGCCCGGGCCGAACTGGGTGCGGTGGGTGTACCAGCCGAGGATGCGCTCCACCAGTGCGGGCGCCAGCCGCCACTGCAGGCCGAGGAGCCGGGCTGCGCCGCCGGCGTACGCCTCGCGGCGGGGCCGACGCAGCAGCCGGACGATGGTCTCGGCGACCACCTCCGGCGGGTAGACCGGCGGCGGTGGTACCAGCTCGCGTCCGCTGTGGTTGGCCGCGTGCCGAAAGAACGGGGTGTCGATGGTGGCCGGCAGCACGGTGCAGATGGAGATCTGCCCCCGACCGGTGACCCGCAGCTCCTGCCGGACGGTGTCGGCGAGCCCGCGGATGCCGTGCTTGGTGGCGTTGTACGCCGACTGGTACGGCATCGCCACCTCGGCAAGCATCGAGGCGTTGTTGACCAGCACCCCGCCGCCGGCCGCGCCGAGGTGCGGCAGCGCGGCCTTGAAGCTGTGCACCGCGCCGAGCAGGTTCACCTCCACCACCCGGCGGAACTCGGCGACCGGGATCTCGTCGAAAAGCCCCACCGCTCCCACGGCGGCGTTGTTCACCCAGGCGTCGATGCGCCCGAACTCGGCCGCCGCCCGGTCGGCCAGCCGCTGCACCGACTCCAGGTCGGTCACATCGGTCGGCACGACCAGCGCCCGACCGCCCAACTCCCGGCAGCGCTGCGCGACCTGCCGCAGCGCCGGCTCGCTTCGGGCGGCCAGCACGACGGCGGCGCCCCGGCGAGCCAGCGCGTACGCGGTGGCCGTGCCGATCCCGCTGGAGGCGCCGGTGATCACCACGGTCGAATCGTCGAGGCTGCGGGTCAGCGGCATTCCTGAGCGGTACCCCCGACCAGGCCGGGTCATACCAAAGGTCCCTCGCCGATCCTCGTGGAACAGCCTCGTCGGGGGCTGCGCAGGGCGGTTTCGTGGTTGTCGTGGCGCAAGTGTCGGTGGCACCTGCGGGGACTGTTCCCGATCTGCCAGGTTTCGGCTCCCGACCTCTGGGTTAATGGGACGCTCTGACCGGGAGGACCACCGCCGAGGAAAGATCGCAGGGAGGTGACCCATGCGCGTCGGCCTCGTCTGCGCGCACACCAGCTCGTACCGGCACGCCGACGGCCCGCCGGTCGGCACCCAACAGCACATCGCGCGGGTCGCCGCCGAGCTGGCCGGCCGAGGCCACGACGTCCGGATCTACGAGCGCCGGGACGACCCCGGGCTACCGGAGACCGTTGACGTCGATGGCTACCAGGTGCGACGGGTGTCGGCTGGGCCGCCCACCCCGCTGCCCACCGCCGAGCTGATCCCGCACGTGACCGGCTTCGGCCGCTGGCTGGCCGACGAGTGGGCCGGCGCCTGGCAGCCCGAGGTGGTGCACGGGCACTACTGGATCGGCGGCCTGGCCGCCGCGCACGCCGTCCGGGAGACCGACATCCCGGTGGTGCAGACCTTCCACTCGCTCGGCGTCGAGCAACTGCGCCACCTGGGCGGTCGGTACGACGGGCCGGGGGAGCGGATCCCACTGGAACGCGCGCTGACCCGCGCCGTGGACATCGCGGTGGCCCAGAGCAACGACGAGGTGGACGAACTGACCCGGATGGGCCTGCAGCGCAGCTCGGTGGCGATGGTGCCCGCCGGGGTGGACATCGAGCAGTTCCACCCCGATGGTGAGGCGGCGCCGCGCGAGCAGCGGGCCCGGATCCTCTCCGTGGGCGGGCTCTCCCCGGGCCACGGCCAGGAGGACCTGATCCGGGCGATGCGGCTGGTCGGTGACGCTGAGCTGGTGATCGCCGGTGGGCCGCCGGCTGACCAGTTGGCCAACCACACGGAGGCACGCCGGCTGCGCGAGCTGGCCGAGCAGGCCGGGTTGGCCGACCAGGTACGGCTGGTCGGGGCGGTGCCGCACGACCAGATGGCGACCTGGTACCGGTCGGCGGACGTGGTGGCCTGCACGCCGCACTACTCCTCCGCCGGGCGGGTCTCGCTGGAGGCGATGGCCTGCGGGGTGCCGGTGGTCGGCTACGCGATGGGCGGCCTGGCGGACGCCGTCGTCGACGAGGTCACCGGCCGGCTGGTGCCCCCCGGCGACGTACGGACCCTCGGGGTCTCCCTGCGCCGGCTGCTCACCGACAACGCCGGGCGGTTCGCCTACGGCCACGCCGCGGTGGACCGGGTCCGGAGCAGCTACACCTGGGAACGGACCGCCGGTGCGCTGGAGCGCCTCTACGAGCGGGTGGTGAGCCGCCGCAAACCGGTCGAAGCCTGAGTCTGAGTCGGGATCCGCCCACGCCACGCCAGTCGTGGCGTGGGCGCCTGCTCAGCCGGGTCGGCCGGCGCCGACCATGGTCCGGCCGGGGCGTTGCGCCCTCGCGGAGTGCTGCTGCGGCTCGGCGTACCGGGTCAGCCCGATCACCGCGGCCAGGGTGACCAGGAAACCGACCGCGGCCAGCCACTCCCGCCCCGGCCAGATCTTGTCGTTGAGCAACAGCAGGCCAACGATCGCCGCCGGCACCGCTCCGGCGGCGTCCATCGCGGCGACCGCGGCGGTCGTCGAGCCGCGCTGCATGGCCAGGCCGAGCAGCAGTTGGCCGACGATCGAGTGGACGATCAGCAGGTAGAACAGCGGGTTGGCGAGGAACGCCTCGGCCGACGGTGCGGAGGCCAGTGGCCGGGCAGCCACCGCGGCCGAGGAGAACGCCAGCCCGGCCAGCGAGCCGAGAGCCACCGACCCGGGCGCTCCGTGCAGCCGGACGGCGAAGACACCGAGCACCGCGATCACGCCGAGCGCCACCAGCAGGGCGACCGAGCCGGCGGTGCCGAGCTGCCGGGACGGCGCCGGTCGCGCGGACAGCACCAGCGCGCTGATCCCGGCGAAGAGCAGGCCCAGCAGCACCACCTCGGCCACCGGCAGCCGCCACTTCAGCACCAGCACGCCGAGGATGGCGGTCACTCCGAGCCCGGCGGCCACGCTGGCCTGGACCAGGAACAGCGGCAGGTCCCGCCGGGCCAGGAAGGCGAGCACGAAACCGCCGATCTGGCAGCCCAACCCGACCAGGTACGTCCGGTGCCCGGCCAGCCGCAGCAGCAGCCCCGGATCGAAGGTGTGGTGCACGGTTGTGCGGGCCGCGGCCACCGACTGGAGCAGGTTGGCGAAGCCGTACGCGACAATCATCGCCGCGAGAAAGCACCAGCCGGAGGAGACCACCTGGCGAGGATAGAGGTTGCCCGGGGTCAATGCTCGGCTGGTCGATTCAGCCGGGCGAGGATGTCGGCGTGCAGCACACCGTTGGTGGCCACCGCGCTGCTCTCGGTGCCCGGCGCGCCAGCCGGAGCCGGTCGACCGGCCAGATCCGTGACCGTGCCACCCGCCTCGGTGACGATCGGCACCAGCGCCGCCACGTCCCACAGCGACAACTCCGGCTCGACCATCACGTCCAGTGCGCCCTCGGCCAGCAGCATGTAGCCGTAGAAGTCGCCGTACGCCCGGCTGCGCCAACTGTCGCGCATCAGGTCGAGCATCGCGTCGAGCCGCCCGGCGCGTTCCCACCCGTTCAGGGACGAGTAACAGAAGCTGGCGTCGGCGATCCGTCGCACCGCGGAGACGCCGATCCGCTCGCCGGCCGCGGGGCCCGGCCCGGCGTACGCGCCCGCGCCCGCGCTCGCCCACCAGCGCCGGCCCAGCGCCGGGGCGGACACCACGCCGACCACCGGCCGGTCACCGTCGAGGAGCGCGATCAGGGTGGCCCAGACAGGCACGCCGCGGACGAAGTTCTTGGTGCCGTCGATCGGGTCGATGATCCACTGCCGGCCGTCCGGGGCGTTCGGCGGCTGGGCGCCGTACTCCTCGCCGAGCAGGCCGTCGCCCGGCCGGTGCTCGGCCAGCAACGCGCGAATCTCCCGCTCCACGGCGGTGTCCGCGTCGGACACCGGGGTCAGATCAGGCTTCGCCTCGACCCGCAGGTCGAGCGCCCGGAACCGGTCCGTGGCGATGGCGTCGGCCCGGTCGGCGAGCAGGTGGGCGAGGGCGAGGTCGTCGGCGTACCCGGTCATGCCGGCAACCTAGCCGACGCCGGGTGGCTCACTCGTCGGGCCCGCGCCGGTCGCCCTCGCCGGGCCCGCGCTGGTCGGTCTCGCCGCGCTGGTCGCCGTCGCCGGCCCGGGAGGCGAGCAACCGGCGGTACGAGGCCAGCCGGCGCGGGTCGGCCTTGCCGGCCGCCACCCAGGCGTCCAGCCCGCAGTCGGCCTCGTCGGCCGTGTGCGGGCAGTTGGGTGGGCAGTCGGCGGTCCCCTCGACCAGGTCGGGGAAGCCGTGCAGCAGGCTGTCGGCGGAGACGTGCGCCAGCCCGAAGCTGCGGATGCCCGGGGTGTCGATGATCCAGCCCGGGTCGGTGTCGATGCCGGGGATCGGTGGCAGCCGCAGCGCCACCGCACTGGTCGAGGTGTGCCGGCCACGGCCGATCGCGCTGACCACGCCGACCGCCCGAAGGGCGTCCGGGACGAGGCGGTTGACCAGTGTCGACTTGCCCACACCGGAGTGCCCGACCAGCACCGACACCCGGCCGGCGAGCAGCGCGCGCAGCGCGTCCAGGTCGGAGTCGGGGTGGTTCAGCACGTACGGCAGCTCCAGCTCCGTGTAGTAGCCCAGCACCTCCTCCGGCCCGGCCAGGTCGGCCTTGGTGAGGCAGAGCAGTGGGTCGATGTCCGCGTCGTACGCGGCCACCAGGCAGCGGTCGATGAACCCGGTGCGCGGCGGCGGGTCGGCCAGCGCGCTGACGATCACCAACTGGTCGGCGTTGGCCACCACCACCCGCTCCAGCCGGCCCTCGGCGGTGGTCTCGTCGTCGTCGGCGGTGCGGCGCAGCACCGAGCGGCGCTCGGCGATCCGGACGATGCGTGCGAGAGCGCCCTCCGCGCCCGAGGTGTCCCCGACCAGGCTGACCCGGTCGCCCACCACGACCGACTTGCGGCCCAGCTCACGAGCCCGCATGGCGGTGACCGTGGGCAGCTCGGCCCCGACCACGCCGTGCTCGGCCCCGGCCAGCACGCAGGTGTAGCGCCCCCGGTCGACGGCGATGACGAAGCCGTCCACCGCGTCGGCGTGCCGGGGTCGGGTGCGGGTACGCGGACGCGACGATTTCCCGGGTCGGACCCGTACGTCGTCCTCGTCGTACTCCCGCCGTTTGGTCGCCAGGACCGCCCCCTGTCGCGTCAGCTCTTGCCGGTCACCATCGCTGACCATAGTGCCGGGAACTCCGGCATGGTCTTGGAGGTACACCCGACGTCGTCCACCTCGACGCCCGGCACGGCGAGCCCGGCCACTGCGGCGGCGTGCGCCATCCGGTGGTCGTGGTAGGTGCGGAACACGCCGCCGCGCAGCGGCCGGGGCCGGATCTCCAGCCCGTCCGGAGCCTCGGTGACGTCCGCCCCGAGTGCGGTGAACTCCCGCGCCAGCGCGGTCAGCCGGTCGGTCTCGTGGCCGCGGATGTGCCCGATGCCGGTGAAGGACGACGGCGAGTCGGCCAGCATGGCCAGCGCGGTCAGCGCCGGTGTCAGCTCGCTGACGTCGGAGAGGTCGGCGGTCAGGCCGTGCACCACGCCGGTGCCCCGGACGGTCAGCCCGGTGGTGGAGAGGGTGACCTCGCCACCCATCCGGTGCAGTAGCGAGCGGAGCTGCTCGACCGGCTGGGCGCTGCTGCGCGGCCAGCCCTGGAGGGTGACCTCGCCGCCGGTGACCAGGGCGGCGGCGAAGAACGGCACCGCACCGGAGAGGTCCGGCTCGATCTCCCAGCCGCGCCCGGTGAGCGGGCCGGGCTCGACGGTCCACACGTCGGGGGTGGTGTCGTCGACCGCCGCGCCAGCGGCCCGCAGCATCTGCACCGTCATCCGCAGGTGCGGCGCGGACGGCACCGGCGGGCCGACGTGGCGCACCACGACGCCCCGGTCGAAGCGCGGCGCGGCCAGCAGCAGCCCGGAGACCAGTTGGCTGGAGGCGGAGGCGTCGATCACCACTTCACCGCCGGTGACCCCGCCGGAGCCGAGCACGGTCAGCGGCAGGCTGCCCGCGCCGCTGGCGTCGATCCGGACGCCCAGCGAGCGCAGCGCGCCGATCAGCGGGCCGAGCGGCCGGGTGCGGGCCTGCGGGTCGCCGTCGAAGGTGATCCGTCCGTCGGCCAGCCCGGCCACCGGCGGGACGAACCGCATCACCGTGCCGGCCAGGCCCACGTCCACGTGCGCCGGGCCGGCCAGCGGGTGCGGCCGGACGAGCCAGCGTTCGTCGTCGCTGATCGACACGTGCGCGCCCATCGCCCGCAGGCCGGCCGCCATCAGCTCGGTGTCCCGGGCGCGCAGCGGCCCGGCCAGGGTCGACGGGCCGGCGGCCAGTGCGCTGAGCACCAGGGCACGCGCGGTCATCGACTTGGACCCGGGCAGGCGCAGCGTGGCCGCCACCGGGTCGGACGCGGTCGGTGCGGTCCACGGCTGCGGCGGCCGGGTCGCGATCAGGTTCCCCACGGTTACATTCTGCCGTGTCGGCCGGTGGGCGGCGCCGAACGGCGGTCGTACTCCCGGTTGGCGGGACAGCCGCGGAGCCCTCGACGGGTTAGCGTGTGCCCATGTGCGGCAGGTACGCGACGACCCGGAGCTCCGGTGAGCTGAGCGCGTTGTTCGAGTCGTCGGACGACACCGACGGCCGGGTCCTGCCTGATCACAACGTCGCGCCCACCGACCCGGTGCCGCTGGTCCGGGTCACCCCGGAGGGGCACCGCTCCCTCTGCGTCGGACGCTGGGGCCTGCTGCCGCACTGGTCCCGGTCCGCCGCTGGCGCGGCCCGCATGATCAACGCGCGGGCGGAGACGGTGGCCACCAGCCGGGCGTACGCCGGGGCGTTCGCCCGTCGTCGCTGCCTGGTCCCGGCCGACGGCTGGTACGAGTGGGTCCGCCAGCCCGACGGCGGGCGTCAGGCGTACTACATGACGCCCACCGACGGCTCGGTGCTCGCTCTGGCCGGCATCTGGTCGATCTGGGAGTCCGGTGCCGACACCCGGCTCACCTTCAGCGTGCTGACCACCGCGGCGCTCGGCGAGCTGGCCGAGGTGCACGACCGGATGCCGGTGCTGCTGCCGCCCGAGCGGTGGTCGACGTGGCTGGCGTCGACCGACGAGCCGGACCGGCTGCTCGCCCCGCCGACGGCGGACCGGCTGGCCGGGTTGGAGATCCGCCCGGTCGGGCCGGCGGTGGGCGACGTCCGCAACGACGGGCCGCAGTTGATCGCGCGGGTGCCGGTGGCGCCAACGGTCGCGCCGCAGGAGCTGACCCTGTTCTGAGGCCCAGCCGCATCGTCGGGCGCCGATTTGCCAGGGTTGCGCGCGATTCGTCTCCTAACCGTTCAGTCATGTTCCCGGCAACCCCTTGTCTCAGTGTCCGGAAGTGCGATAGAACACAGCGCCGGTAGTGGGTGTCGATTCGCACGGGGCGGACGACATCCATCGATCTTGCCGGTCCCACGGGGGAGGTGGGTGGATGACACGGGCGCGTATGCCCCGCCCGCACGAGGTGGCTGCGGCGCGGCGAGATCCGCGACTGCTGCGAGCCTTGCAGGAACGGCGACAGGATGACAGTTGGCGCACCAGAGGGACGTGCCAGAGCGTCGATCCAGAGACATTCTTTCCGGCGCCGAACGAGCCGGCGGACGCCGCTGTCGCCCTGTGCCGCAGTTGCGACGTACAGGGGTCCTGTCTGGCCTGGGCCCTGGAGGTGGGTGACTGCCACGGCGTGTGGGGCGGCACTACGCCCCGGGAGCGGCGGGCGATGCTGGTCGCCTGGCGCGGCGAGGTCCAGCCGGATCCGGACGCCGTCGACGACGCGGGCCCGCCGGTACGGGACCGTCTGCTCACCCTGGTGCCGCTGAGCTGAACGCCGGCCGGGTCCTGTCCCGGGCGCCGACCTGGCGGCGCAGAATGGTGCGGTGCTGCCCAGCGACGAGATCGAGACTCCGCGCGGTCCGGCGCGGATCGACACCGACCTGCCGGCCCGGCCGGCTGCAACCCTGTTGGTGCTCGGGCACGGTGCGGGCGGCAGCGTGGACGCGCCCGACCTGATCGCGGTACGGGAGGCGGCGGTCGCGGTCGGCCTGGCGGTGGTCCGGGTGACCCAGCCCTACCGGGTCGCCGGCCGGCGTGCGCCGGCCCCCGCCGGGCACCTCGACGAGGCGTGGACCGCAGTGCTCGCCGCGCTGCGTGAACGGCACCCGGACGTCCCGACGCTGCTGGTCGGCGGTCGGTCCAGCGGTGCGCGGGTGGCCTGCCGGACGGCCCGCGCGGTGGGCGCGGCCGGCGTCGTCGCGCTGGCCTTTCCGCTGCACCCACCCGGCCGGCCGGAACGCTCCCGGGCCAGCGAACTGGACACCGGGCTGCCGACGTTGGTGGTCAACGGCGACCGGGACCCGTTCGGGATGCCGGAGCCGGGGCCGGCCGTGCAGGTGGTGACCCGACCCGGCGAAACCCATGACCTGCGGCGGGATCCGGTCGGTACGGCGGCCGTGGTCCGGGACTGGCTGCGCGCCCAGGGCTGGGCGGCCGGCTGATCCGCGCTGCCGCGCCGAACCCGGTCGCGGCCGCGCGACGTGAACGCCTGCCACAGCACCGGTCGGTCGGCCGGACCGTGTCCGGTGCCGGGCGCGGGTCGTTGCATCCGATGGTGCCGCCGGCCCGATCCGGACGGGCGGTGCCAGTCCTCCCAGGCCCTTCCTGGTCCCAGCGCCGGCTGTCGCCGGGGCTGGGACCAGGAACGGGACGGCCGGCCGGAATGCCCCACCCGTTGTCCCGCGTTACTACCCCCGGACGACTTTTCTGCGAGGGGGGTGACGGGTGCCAACCGATACACGGAGCCTGGAACGGGACGAACGGGACGCCCGGCAGCTGAAGCGGCTGTTGGATGGCCCGGACTGGCCCGCGACGGCGGGACCGGGCGGGGCGGGTGCGGTGAGCACGAGCACACCGGCCGGAAGTGAATCTGTGGGCAGGTCCGTGCGCGTATCCTCGGCGGGAAAGCATCCGACGCGAGGGGATGTGCGGTTGACCACCGAGAAGACGGACGAGCGCAGGGCCCGTTTCGAGCGGGACGCGATGCCATTCGTCGATCAGCTCTACGCTGCTGGGCTGCGGATGACGCGCAACCCGGCGGATGCCGAGGACCTGGTCCAAGAGACCTACCTGAAGGCGTACGCCGCCTTCCACCAGTTCGAGCAGGGCACCAACCTGAAGGCCTGGCTCTACCGGATCCTGACCAACACCTACATCAACTCCTACCGCAAGCGGCAGCGCCAGCCGATCCAGGCGCCCACCGAGGAGATCACCGACTGGCAGCTCGCCGAGGCTGAGTCGCACACCTCCAGTGGGCTGCGCTCCGCCGAGACCGAGGCACTGGACCGGCTGCCGGACAGCGACGTCAAGGAGGCCCTCCAGCAGTTGCCGGAGGAGTTCCGCCTGGCCGTCTACCTCACCGATGTCGAGGGCTTCTCGTACAAGGAGGTCGCCGACATCATGGGCACGCCGATCGGCACCGTGATGTCGCGCCTGCACCGGGGCCGTCGTAATCTGCGCAAGCTGCTCGAGCGCTACGCCGCGGAGCGGGGCTTCAGCCCGGCCCGCTCGTCGAAGGGCTCGACCGCTGCCGCTGCCGGCCGGGAGGTGTGACGTGAGCTGTGGGAAGCCGCACGAGACGGACTGCCGCGAGGTGCTCGCGGAGGTCTATCTCTACCTGGATCTGGAGTGCGCCGACGAGCGGCGCTCGCTGATCCGGCACCACCTCGACGAGTGCGGGCCCTGCCTGCGCGAGTACGGCCTCGAGCAGGAGGTGCGGGCGCTGGTGGCTCGTTGCTGCGGCAACGAGACCGCGCCGGACGAGCTGCGCGAGCGGCTGCGGGTCAAGCTCACTGAGCTGGTGGTCTTCGAGACCAGCGATTCCCGCGAGTTGGCCGACTGACGTCGGCGTTCTGAACGGACAAACCGGTGGCCCGGGTCGATGTCGACCCGGGCCACCGTCGTACCCGGAGTCCCCCGGGCTGGGCTGAGCGGTGACGGGCGGTCGGCCCGTCGGCGCGTTCAGGAGTTGGGACGCTTGCCGTGGTTCGCGTTGCTCTTCTTCCGGGCCTTCTTCTTCCGGGACTTCTTCGCCATGCTGACCTCCTCGTGATGGGTCGGAACCGTCCTGCGCACGTCCTCGCGCCGGTGCACCCACCGGCGGCCCGGCGGCGGTTCCAACCCGCTGATGGTAGTGCGGCCGGCACCCGACACCTTCCCCAGGGGCGGCCGGGCACCCTTGCAACACCGCTCTGCGCCCACCGTCGCCCGCCGCATGATTGGATACGTCGGCAGGCACATCGGGAAAAGGGAGGGCCGTGCACATGGCCGAGGAGATCCGCGCCGAGATGGTGGCGAACGTCTGGAAGGTCGTGGCATCGGCCGGCGACACCGTGTCCGAGGGCGACACCCTGGTGATCCTCGAGTCGATGAAGATGGAGATCCCGGTCATCGCCGAGTCCGACGGTGTGCTCAAGCAGCTCGCCGTCAACGAGGGCGACGTCGTGCAGGACGGCGACCTCATCGCGGTGATCGATTGACCGGCCTGCGGGTCCGGCGCGCCGAGCCGGCCGACTTCCCGGCGGTGGCCCGGCTGACCGTGGCCGCATACGAGGCGGACGGCCAGCTCAAGGGCGAGCACGGGTACGGCGCGGTGCTGGCCGACGTGTCGACCCGGGCCTCCAGCGGCGAGGTGCTGGTCGCGGTGGACGAGGCGACCGCCGCGGTGCTCGGCTCGGTCACCTTCGTGCTGCCGGGCACCCCGTTCGCCGAGCTCTCCGGCCCCGGCGAGGCGGAGTTCCGGATGCTCGCGGTCGACCCGGCCGGGCAGGGTCGAGGTGTCGGCGCGGCGCTGGCCCAGGCGTGCGTCGACCGCGCGGCCGAGCTGGGCTGCACGGCGGTGGTGATCTGCGTCCGCGCGGGGATGGCCGCTTCGGCGCACCGGCTGTACGAGCGGCTCGGCTTCGTCCGGTCGCGGGAGCAGGACTGGTCGCCGGTGCCCGGCGTGGACCTGCTCGGCCTGCGCCGGGAGCTCTCCCGAGGCTGAGATGCCGGAGCCGCCCCGAGGCCGAGATGCCGGGGCTGAGCCCGCGGTCGATCAGGCGGGCGGGCCGACCGAGGTGGCCGGGGCCGCCTTCTCGTCGGGCGCGACGCCGATGGCGGCAAGCAGCTCGTCGGCCACCTCCAGGGCGATCCGGCGGCGCTCAGCGTCGGTAATGCCCGGCGCCCGCACCGCGAACCAGCTGCTGTGCACCGCGAACAGTGACAGCACGGCGCGCAGCTGGGCGGAGGGGGAGTCGTCGCCCCGGCAGAGCGCGTTGGCCAGCTGCATCATCCGGCCGCGCATCTGCTGGCCGGACGCGAGGCTCTTGAGCACGGTCTGGTTCTGCTCGAAGAAGCGCATCACCGACGGCTGGTCGCCGGTGAACATCGTGTCGGCGTACTGGGAGATCAGCTCGCGCCGGGTGGCCAGGGTCGCCGGCTGTGACTCGGCCCAGGCGGTCAGCGCGTCCATCCGCTCCAAGCGCTCCTCGACGAAGCTGGCGACGATGTCGTCCTTGCTCTTGAAGTGGTAGTAGAGCGCTGCCTTGGTGACGTTGAGGCGCTCGGCGATCTCCCGCAGCGAGGTCTTCTCGTACCCCTGCTCGGTGAAGAGCTCGAGCGCGACGACCTTGATCCGCTCCCGAGTGCCGCCTGTGCTCTCCCTCACCCATGCCCCCAAATCGGTTGACCGCCAGTTGGCACCCAACTTACCGTGCGGCTAGTAAGGTAACTAGCCGGGCGGCAAGTAAGTGTGGCATTCCTCGGGGGGAGCTTACCCATGACTCAGGCAACTCAGGCCACAGTGCGACCCAACGTACGGGTCGTGCTGTTCGGGCTGATGATCGCGATGATGCTCGCGATGCTCGACAACATGATCGTCAGCACCGCGCTGCCGCGGATCGTCGGCGAGTTCGGCGGGCTCGGCCACTTCACCTGGGTGGTCACCGCGTACGTCCTGGGCACCACCGTCTCCACCCCGATTTGGGGCAAGCTCGGTGACCTCTACGGCCGCAAGTCGGTCTTCCTGACCTCGGTCGGCATCTTCCTCCTCGGCTCCGCGCTCTGCGGCATGGCCGGCTCCGGGCTCTTCGGCGGTCCGAGTGACGGCATGGTTCAGCTCATCGCCTTCCGGGCCGTGCAGGGTCTGGGCGCCGGCGGCCTCATGGTCGGCGTGATGGCGATCATCGGTGACCTGGTCCCGCCCCGCGAGCGCGGGCGCTACCAGGGCATGATCGCCGGCATCATGGCCATCGCCATGGTGGCCGGCCCGCTGGTCGGCGGTTTCATCACCGACCACCTCTCCTGGCGCTGGGCGTTCTACGTCAACCTGCCGCTGGGCGGCGTCGCGCTGCTCGTGCTGATCACCACCATGCACCTGCCGAAGTACCGCACCGAGCACCGGATCGACTGGCTCGGCGCCGGGCTGCTCTCGGTCGGCATCACCGCGGTCGTGCTGATCACCACCTGGGGCGGCAACGAGTACGACTGGACCTCACCGCAGATCCTCGGCCTGGCCGTGCTGGCCGCGCTCGCGCTGGTGGCGTTCGGCCTGGTCGAACGCCGTGTCGCCGAGCCAATCCTCCCGCTGGCCCTCTTCGCCAACCGCAACTTCGCACTGGTCTCGCTGATCGGCTTCCTGCTCGGTTTCGCGATGTTCGGTGCGATGAACTTCCTGCCGCTCTACCAGCAGACCGTGCAGGGAGCCTCGGCGACCAACAGTGGCCTGCTGCTGCTGCCGCTGATGTTCGGCATGCTGGTCGTCTCGCTGGTCATCGGGCGGGCGATCACGAAGACCGGCCGGTACCGGGCGTACCCGATCATCGGTGGCGTGGTGATGACCGCGGGCATGGCGCTGCTGACCCTGCTCGACACCGAAACCAGCAAGTTGCAGTCCTCGCTGTACATGGTCGTGCTGGGTGCCGGCATGGGCTTCCTCATGCAGACCTCCATGCTGATCGCGCAGAACAGCGTGGAGCAGAAGGACCTCGGCGCGGCCAGCGGCGCGGCCACCTTCTTCCGGTCGATCGGCGGCTCGTTCGGCATCTCCCTGTTCGGCGCGATCTTCGCCAGCCGGTTGAACGGCTCCAGCGCGGGCGGTGCCTTCGGTGGCGAGGGCGGCGGGATGGACCTGGAGAAGCTCAAGGAGCTGCCGGCCCAGGCGCGTGAGCTGGTGCTCGGCGGTCTCGCCGACGCGATCTCACACGTCTTCCTCTGGGCGGTGCTGTTCACCATCGCGATCCCGGTGCTCGCCTGGTTCATCAAGGAGATCCCGTTGCGCACCGCGAACGAGGCGCCGGCGCAGGCCACTCCGGAGGAGGAGGCCGAGATCGCTCTCGGCAGGGCCCCGGTCGCCTGATCAGGGGCGGGAGCGGAGGGTGGTCAGGCGTTGCCAGAGCCGGCGGAGTGGGTTGCGGGGTCGGGGGAGCTGGGGCGACTGGTTGCCGAGTAGTTCGGTGGCGAGTGCCGCGGTGGCCGGGTCCAGTGCCGGCGCGGCCAGCGCCAGGTGGGCCAGTGAGACGGCGATCGGGACCGGCCGCACACGGGCCACCGCCGCCGCGTCGGCCAGCCGCTCGGCGACCACCCGGGCCACGTCCGGCCGCACCGCCGGGTCCACCCAGGCGGCGGTGACCAGGGCGAACAGCGCCGCCTCGGTGACCCAGTCCTCCACCCCCCAGACCAGGTCCAGCAGCACCCGGCGCCGGGTGCTGCCGTCCCACGGCTCGTCGGTCCGGTGGTGCAGCAGCCCCAGGCAGGCCCACACCTGCACGCCGCGTACCCAGACCGACGGGTCGTGGGCGGCCAGCAGTCGGCCCACCGCGTTGGCCGGCGCCGCCGGCGGGTGCACCAGCAGGCCGAGCAGGTCGGCCACATCGAGACCGGCCAGGCCCACGGCGGCGTCGTAGGCGGCCGGCGGGTGTGGCCAGGCCGGGTGCGCGACCTGCCCGATCCGTTCGACCGCCGCCGCCGAGGGCGCCGGCAGCGCGGGCGTCGGCACGGTGTCCGCGTAGTGCCACAGCCGCTGGGCGGACGCCCGCCGGGGCTCGCGCGGATCCGGGTCCGGCGCGCCGGACACCTCGATCCGTAGCCCGGGCGCCACCGAGGTGGCCGTCCGTACGGCGCTCGGCGGCGGCGCCGCCGTCAGGCGTACGGCGCTGCCGAGACCGTTGTCGTCGTCGACGACCGCCTGGCGCAGCGCGTCGACCAGCGGACCGCCGGCCGGTGTCAGCTGGCCGAGCCAGGGCCGGCCTCGGCAGCACTGGGCCAGGTCGCCGTGCTCGTGGCTGTCGTCCGGGTGGTCACGGACGAAGTCGGCGAGCGCCACCAGGTGGGACAGGTCACCGTCGCGCAGGTGCCGCAGGCGGTGGGCGGTGTGCACCGCGCAGTCGAACGACGGGTCCCGGGCAAGCGCCCGCTCGGTCCACTCCAGCGCCTCGTCGAGCCGGCCGGTCTCGGCCAGGGTGCCGGCGACGTCGGCGTAGATGGCCAGGTCGTCGGGGTCCAGCGCGACGGCCCGGCCGAGCGCCGCGAGGGCTTCGCGGGTCCGGCCGGCGCTGCGGTACGCGTACCCGAGCCAGACCTCGCCCATCTTCGACGGCTGGGACCGTACCCCTCGGGTGGCCCAGCGGATCGCCAGCGTGACCTCGCCGAGCCGCCGGGCCAGCGCGGACGCCGCGCCGAGCAGCAGGCCGTGCTCGGGGCGGACGGTGACCGCGTTGCGGGCCAGCGCGAGGTACGGCGCCAGCGCGCCCCGGCCGGCCCGCGGCACCGGATCGGGCAGTGCGGAGCAGACCTGCATGAGGACCCGGGCGATGTGCTCCGGGTCCAGCCGCTCGGCCAGCTCGGGCGCGGTCACCCACGGCACGCCGGCCCACTCCGTGCCGGGTGCGTACCCGGTCGCCGCGGCCAGCAGCTCCAGCCCTTCGGCGGGGCGGCCGGCAGCGGCCAGCAGGTGGGCCCGGGCGACGACGGCGCCGACGAAGGTGTGGTGGTTGAGGGGGAAGAGGTCGAGCCCGCCACCGCCGACCGCGGCCAGCCGGGCCAGCGTCTCGTGCACCTCCGGCAGGGTCGGTGCCCGGGCCAGCGCGCCGGCGAGGTGGCCGGCGGCATGGTCGAGATCACCCTCGTCCAATGCCAGCCGGGCCAGGGCCAGCTCCTCCGTCGCGGAGAGCGCGGGGTCGTCCCTTCCCTCGGGCACGTCGTCCTCTCGTCGCAGCTACACCGGGTGAAGCGGGGCAAGTCTAGTTGATATTGAGATTGGTAGGTGATCAACTGCGCACTACTGCTCGTTCGATTGCTCGGAGCGAGCCAAAGATGCAAGACTGAGCAGGAAACGCGCGGCAATCGCGCAAAGGGGGGAGTGTCCGTGACACGTGCAGGGGCCGGGATGGCCGCCGACATCGACGAGCAGCCGGCCGGCTACGCCCGCCTGCTCTCCACCACCAACGCAGGCGAGATCGCCCGGGTGGCGGCTGCCGTCGCCGAGCGCCGGCCGCGGCACGTGGTCTTCACCGCACGGGGCACCTCCGACCACGCGGCCCTCTACGGGGCGTACCTGACCGAGATTCGTCTCAACCTGCCCGCCGGGCTCGCCTCGCCCAGCGCGGTCACCCTGTTCGGCGCCCGTCCCGACCTGTCCGACGCGTTGGTCGTCGGGGTCAGCCAGAGCGGCGGCTCGCCCGACCTGGCCGAGGTGCTACGAGCCGCCCGGTCCTCCGGCGCGCTGACCCTCGCGGTGACCAACGCCCCGGGGTCCCCGCTGGCCGAGGTTGCCGAGCTGAGCATCGACATCGCCGCCGGGCACGAGCGCGCGGTCGCCGCCACCAAGACGTACACCGCCGAGCTGCTCGCCCTGCTGATGCTCGTGGAGGGAATCCGGGCCGGCGACGGGGTGCTCCCGGCGGCCGAGCGGGAGGCGCTCGCGGCGCTGCCCGAGCTGGCCGCCCGCACCCTGGCCGACGAAACCCCGGCCAAGCTCGCGCCGCGCTACCGGTTCGCCCGTCAACTGGTCACCACCGGGCGCGGGTACGCCTACCCGACCGCCCGGGAGGCCGCGCTGAAGCTGATGGAGACCTCGTACCTGCCGGCGCTCGCCTTCTCCGGCGCCGACCTGCTGCACGGTCCGCTCGCCATGACCGACCCGGAGGTCCCGGTGCTCGCCGTGGTCGGCTCCGGCCCGGGTGGCCGGTCGATGGGGGAGGTGCTGCCCCGCCTCGGCGAACGCCGCGCCGACGTGGTGGTGGTCGGCTCCGCCGACGTGCCCGGTGCCACCCGGCTCGCCGTTCCTGAGGTCGACGAGCGGTACGCCCCGTTGCTGGACATCCTGCCGTTGCAGCGCCTGGCGTTGGCCCTGGCGCTGACCCGGGGCGAGGACCCGGACGCACCGCGCGGGTTGAAGAAGGTCACCGCAACGATGTGAGGCGCGGCGTGGCACGCTGTCACCGTGTCCACGCTGCGCGACCTCGCCGAGGAGCACACCCATCTCCGTCCGGCCGACATCGACCACCTGCACCGGATCGCCGGCGACTGGCAACTGCTCTCCGACCTGTCCTTCGCCGATCTGCTGCTGTGGGTGCCGGTCGACGCCGAGGGCACGTTCCTCTGCGTCGCCCAGGTCCGCCCGACGACCGCGCCCACCGCGTACCAGGACGATCAGGTGGGGCGGATCGTCGGCGGGCCGGAGGTGGCCCACCTGGGGGTGGCGTACTCCCAGGGCCGGATCTGGCGGGAGGGCGACCCGGTCTGGTACGGCGACGTGCCGGCCCGGCACGAGGCGATCCCGGTCCGGCTGCGCACCGCCGAGGGCGAGGCCGGCGAGGTGGTCGCCGTGGTCGGCCGGGACACCAACCTCTCCACCGCGCGTACCCCCAGCCAGCTGGAGCTCAACTACCTGACCACGGCCGACGACCTGGCCCAGATGATCGCGGACGGCACCTTCCCGCCGCCCCGGCACCCCGGCGAGACCACCTCCGCGCCCCGTGTCGGCGACGGGCTGGTCCGTCTGGATGCCGGCGGCAAGGTCACCTACGCCAGCCCGAACGCGCAGTCCGCGTACCGCCGGCTGGGCTACGCCGCCCACCTGGTGGGGGAGGACCTGGCCGCGCTGCACCGCCGGCTGGCCGGCGACCCGCTGGACGGCACCGAGGCGGCGAACGGCATCCTGGCCGCGCTGCGCGGCGAGGCGCCGCCCCGACGGGAGATCGACGCGCGCGGCGCCACGATGCTCACCCGGGCGCTGCCGCTGATGCCCGCCGGGGTACCGATCGGCGCGCTGGTGCTGGTCCGGGACATCACCGAGGTCCGTCGCCGGGACCGGGCCCTGATCACCAAGGACGCCACCATCCGGGAGATCCACCACCGGGTGAAGAACAACCTCCAGACGGTGGCCGCGCTGCTGCGGTTGCAGGCCCGCCGGGTGGCCATGCCGGAGGCCAAGGTCGCCCTGGAGGAGTCGGTCCGCCGGGTCGCCTCGATCGCCCTGGTGCACGAGACGCTCTCCATGTCCAGCGACGAGGCGGTCGAGTTCGACGGCATCGTCGACCGGGTGGCGAGCGCGGCGACCGAGGTCGCGGCGACCGAGGTGAGCGTCGGCATGCGCCGGCAGGGCACCTTCGGCGTGCTGCCGGCGGAGATCGCCACCTCGCTGGTGATGGTCCTCAACGAGTTGCTGCTCAACGCCGTCGAGCACGGCTTCCCGCCAGCGGATGAGGTGGACGAGGCGGGTCCCGCGTACGTCCCGGCCGTGGTGCCCGGTGCCGTGCCCGCCGTCGTCCCGGCGACCGAGGCGGTGGACCGGCCGGAGGTGGTGGTCTCGGCGCACCGGTTCCGCAAGATGCTGCACGTCTCGGTGACGGACAACGGGCGCGGGCTGCCGCCCGACTTCGACGCCGAACGCGGCAGCCGGCTCGGCCTCCAGATCGTCCGTGCCCTGGTCACCGGGGAGTTGCGCGGCACCATCGAGCTGCGTGCCGGCGCGAACGGCGGCACCGAGGCGGTGCTCGTCGTCCCGCTGGCCCGCAGCGCGCCCGAGGGCCGCTCGCAACCCTGACCTACCGGCCCCCTCCCCGGCCGGCGTTGGGTGTTCCGCGCCCGGGCGGGTCGGCTCCGGGCGTAGATGTGCGGATGAGCGCGATACCTGTGAGTCATATTTATGCCTCTGCGGTATCACGCTCACCAAGGTGGGCGTGACCCGACGGCACACAGCCGGCCCGCCGGCCGGGGCGGTCAGGTCAGCGGTCGGGGCGGCTGGTGAGCAGGGCGACGGTCAGGCCGGGGCGCTGCCAGACCCGGGCGACGGTGAAGTCCGCGCGCAGCGCGTCACCCTTGGAGCCCGGCACGGCGGCCAGCGGCGCAGCCTGCCGCCCGGCGAGGACCAGCCACACCCTTGGCGTGCCGGCCAGGCACTGCGCCGGCTGGAGGCACTCGGCGGCCCACAGGTCACCCCGGCGGGCCTCGTCCTCGGTGACCAGTACGTCCCGTGGCCGGTCGTCGAGGTGGTACCCGATGCCCAGGTCGAGGAAGAGCCAGCTCTGCCGGGGCGAGTAGACCACCGCGTCCCCGGGCCGCTGCCCCTCGGCGATCACCCGCGCGGCACCCACGTAGTCCACCGGGGCGCTGCGCGGCCACTCGTGGGTCCGCCGCAGCGCCGCCTGATCGGGCAGGCCGAGCAGCCCGGCCAGGACCACCACGGCCAGCGCGGCCGGCGCGGCCACCCCGGCCAGCGCCGCGCCGGCCAGTAGGCAGGCGAAGGGCACCACGAAGACCAGGTACCGGGGTACCCACAGCGGTACGACCGTGCCGGCGGCGAAGAGCAGCAGTACCGGCAGCAGCACCGCGCTCACCGGGAGCAGGGCGCGCCGCCCGAGCCGGGCCGCGCCGAGCGTGGCGAGGCCGACCAGCAGGCCTCCCACCACGCTGCTCTGGGCCACTCCACCGGGCAACGCGGTCAGGTCGTCCAACCGGGCCGGGTCGACCCAGTCCAACTGCCGGGAACGCTGGGTGCCGGCCTCGACGAGCAGCGGGCCGACCAGCAGCGCGGCCGGCAGCAGCGCGACCACCCACCGCCACGCTCGCCGATCCGGCCGATCCCCGTCGCGCGCGTCGTCGACACCGGCCGCTGCCGGCCCGACCACACCAGCCGTGGCGGCACCCCGCCACCAGGCGATCAGTACGACGAGCGCGTGCGCGGCGAGCAGGGTGAGCGCGACCAGGTGGGTGAGCCCGAGTGCGGCCACGGCGGCGGCGTACCCGGCCCACCGGGGCCAGCCAGGGCGCCGCAGCGCCGCCACCAGCAGCAGGGTGGCGAGCACCGCGAGCATGGTGGCCAGGGCGTACGGGCGGGCCTCCTGGCCGTAGCGGGAGGTGCTGGGGAGCACCGCGAAGAGCAGCCCGGTGAAGAGGCCCGTCCGGCCGTCGACCAATCGCGCGCCGAGCACGGCGAGCAGCCCGGCGGCGACGGCCATCGCCAGCGCCGCCGGCGCGCGCAGGGCGACCGTGGAGTCGCCGACGATCGCGAGCCAGCCGTGCATCAGCAGGTAGTACGGGCCGGTGGCGGCGTCGATGGTGCCGGCCAACCGGGCCAGGTCACCGGGCGACCGGGTGGCCGCGCTCCAGGTGGCCAGCTCGTCGCGCCAGAGCTGGGCGGAGCTCAGCCCGGTCCCGGTCACCGCCAGGGTCAGCAGCGCCGGGGGGAGCCAGACCGGGACGCGGTGCAGGCCGCTCCGCGCCGCCCTGGTCGACTTTCCGGACAATATGCCCACGCTGTGAGCCTGCCACGGCCACCCCCGGTCACGGGTGAGAGCCGGTGGTCAGCGCCAGGCGGGCAGCACGTCGTTCGGGCGGGCGGTCTTCGCCGGATCACGCTCGATGAGCTCGTCGAGCACAGCGTCGATCCGCGCCATCAGGTCGTCGTCCAGCCGGACTGCGGTGGCCGCCGCCGTCTCGGCGAGCTGCTCGGGTCGGGACGCTGTCCCTGCTCGACACGCCGCTGAGCACCGGCGAGCTGGCCGCGATGCTGGGCCTCGCGCCGGCCACCGCGTCGCACCACCTCACCACGCTGCGGGACAACGGCCTGATCGCCGGCGTCCGGCGGGGACGTACCGTCTGTTATGCCCGAACTGTCCTCGGTGGCCAGCTGGTCGGCTAGCGCTCACCCGTCATGTGGGATCGGGCACGCGGACATTGGCCCGACCCCCTGGCGTGTGGCAGCATGAGCCCATGACCGCCGCTGTCCTTCGCCGCTTCGTGGCACGTCGCCACGTCGATTACGGCCGCGTCCGCAGCGCGATCTGTCCGGCCTACTGACGACGCCCGACCCATCTGTCTCGGGCGCGCTCCGCGCCGGCTGTCTCAGACACCGTTGTCCCGCCCGCTCTTGACGGGCCGGCCGCCGCGCCCCGCGCCTGCCCGAGACACCGCAGACAACGGAGGACGCCGCGATGGCGGTCAGCAGCATCCCGGCCCGTTCCGAGGACCCGACGACCGGCCCGACCCGGGCGCCGCGCCGGCCGCGGGGTGAGGGTCAGTGGGCGCTCGGCCACCGCGAGCCGCTCAACCCCAACGAGCGGATCAAGAAGGACGACGATCCGCTCAACGTCCGGGCCCGGATCGAGAACATCTACGCGCACCGCGGCTTCGCCTCCATCGACCCGCAGGACCTGCGCGGCCGGTTCCGTTGGTGGGGCCTCTACACCCAGCGCAAGGCGGGCATCGACGGCGGGCGCACCGCCGTGCTGGAGCCGCACGAGCTGGAGGACGAGTTCTTCATGCTCCGGGTCCGCATCGACGGCGGTCAGCTCAGCCTGGCTCAGCTGCGGGTGATAGCGGACATCTCCCGGGAGTTCGCCCGGGACACCGCCGACATCACCGACCGGCAGAACATCCAGTACCACTGGATCCGGGTCGAGGACATGCCGGAGATCTGGCGCCGACTGGAGTCGGTCGGCCTGCAGACCACCGAGGCGTGCGGCGACTGCCCCCGGATCGTGCTGGGCAGCCCGGTCGCCGGGGTCGCTCGGGACGAGGTGCTCGACCCGACCCCGGCGATCGACGAGATCGTGGCCCGGTACGTCGGCGACAAGCAGTACTCCAACCTGCCCCGCAAGTTCAAGACGTCGATCTCCTGGCTGGTGGACACGCCGTACCAGTCGAACGACATCTCCTTCCTCGGCGTCGACCACCCCGAGCACGGCCCCGGCTTCGACGTCTGGGTGGGTGGCGGTCTCTCCACCAACCCGATGCTGGCCCAGCGACTCGGCGTCTGGGTGCCGATGGCCGAGGTGCCGGACGTGTGGGCCGGCGTGGTCGGGATCTTCCGCGACTACGGCTACCGCCGGCTGCGCAACCGGGCCCGGCTGAAGTTCCTGGTGGCCGACTGGGGCGTGGAGCGTTTCCGCGAGGTCCTGGAGAAGGACTACCTCGGCCGGACGCTGCTCGACGGCCCGGCACCGGACCTGCCGGCGAAGCCGGTCGACCACGTGGGCGTGCACGAGCAGGCCGACGGGCGGCACTACGTGGGTGCCGCCCCGGTGGTCGGCCGGGTCTCCGGTGGGCAGCTCGCCCAGCTGGCCGACGTGGTCGAGGCGCACGGCAGCGACCGGGTGCGGCTCACCCCGTACCAGAAGCTGCTGGTCCTCGACGTGCCGTCGGAGCGGACCGAGTCGCTGGTCGACGCGCTGCGGGGGATCGGTCTGGAGGCCCGGCCGTCGGCCTGGCGGCGCGGCACCATGGCGTGCACCGGCATCGAGTACTGCAAGCTGGCCATTGTCGAGACGAAGGCCCGCGGCGAGGAGCTGGTGGCACGGCTGGAGCAGCGGCTGCGCGACTTCGACGCGGACATCTCGATCCACATCAACGGCTGCCCGAACGCCTGCGCCCGCACCCAGGTGGCCGACATCGGGCTCAAGGGTCAGCTGGTGGTCGGCCCGGACGGCCGGCAGGTGGAGGGCTTCCAGGTGCACCTGGGTGGCGGGCTGGGCATGGCGCAGGGGCAGACCGCCGGCTTCGGGCGCAAGCTGCGCGGCCTGAAGACCACCGCCGATGAGCTTCCGGAGTACGTGGAACGGCTGGCCCGTCGCTACCTGGCTGGCCGGAGCAAGGGCGAGACGTTCGCCAACTGGGTGATCAGAGTCGACGAGGAGGAACTGCGATGAGCAGCGAGAACCGAGCGGCACCTCTGTACTGCCCGTACTGCGGCGAGGAGGACCTGCGGCCGCACGAGGCGGGGCACGGCGCCTGGGAGTGCCACGCCTGCACCCGGGTCTTCTCGGTGAAGTTCACCGGGCTGCTCTCGCGGGAGGTGACCCGATGAGCCTCGTCTCCGCGACTGGCCTGGGCCTGGTCGGCCCGGGCGGTCCGACGCCGGCCGACCCGGCCCGGCGCAGCCCCGACGAGCTGCGGGCGCTGGCCGAGCAGGCGGGTCGGGAGCTGGAGGGCGCCCCGGCGCTGGAGATCGCCCGCTGGGCGGCGCAGACCTTTGGCGACCGGTTCTGCGTCACCAGCTCGATGGCCGACGCGGTGCTGGCCCACCTGGTGTCCCGGGTGGCTCCGGGGGTGGACGTGGTCTTCCTCGACACCGGCCTGCACTTCCCGGAGACGCTGCGGGTGCGCGACGAGGTGGCCCGGACGCTTCCGGTGAACGTCCGGTCGATCCGGCCCCGTCTCACCGTCGGGCAGCAGGACGGCCAGTACGGCCCGCGGCTGTTCAACAAGTCGCCGGACGACTGCTGCCAACTGCGCAAGGTGGAGCCGCTGGAGCGGGCGCTGACCGGGTACGACGCCTGGGCCGCCGGTCTGCGGCGGGACGAGTCGCCGACCCGGGCCAACACGCCGGTGGCGACCTTCGACCCGCGGCGCGGCAAGGTCAAGGTCAACCCGATCGCGGCCTGGTCGCAGGGCGACGTGGACGCGTACATCGCCCGGTGGAACGTGCCGGTCAACGAGCTGTTCAAGCAGGGTTACGGCTCGATCGGCTGCTGGCCGTGCACCCGCCGTACCAAGGCCGGCGAGGACGCGCGCGCCGGCCGGTGGGCCATGTTCGAGAAGACCGAGTGCGGACTGCACGTCTGACCTCCCCGACTCCGACCCCGACCTGGCCCGGTGTGGCCGGCGGGGCGGTTCCGATCGTGCTGGTCGCCCACGGCAGCCGCGATCCACGAGCTGCCGACGCGACGCGGGCGCTGGCCCGGGCCGTGTCGGCGGCCCGGCCCGGCACCCCGGTGTGGGCGAGCTGGCTGGACCATACCGAGCCGGGTCCGACCGAGGTGCTGCGCGCGCTGGCGGTGGCCGGCCACCGCCGCGCGGTGCTGGTGCCGCTGCTGCTGACCGCCGCGTACCACCATCGGGTGGACATCCCGGCGGCCGTCGCCGCCGCGGCGCAGACCGGGCCTCCGCTGGCGGTACGGGTGACCGACGTGCTCGGGCCGGCGGACGGGAGGGTGGACCCAGCGTTGCTGGCCGGGCTGCGCCGCCGGCTCGGTGAGTCGCGTCCGGGCCGCTTCGATGCGCTGGTGCTGGCCGCGGCGGGCACCCGGGACGCGCGGGCACGCGGCTCGGTGGGCCGGGTGGCGGAGGCGCTCGGTGCGGAGTTCGGGCTGCCCTGCCGGGTGTCGTACGCCTCGGCGGCTCCGCCGGCGACGGGTGCAGCGGTGTCCCTGCTGCGAGCGGCCGGCGCACGCCGGGTGGCGGTGTCCGGGTACTTCCTGGCGCCGGGCCTGTTTCACGATGCGGTGACCGAGGAGGCACGGGCGGCCGGCGCGGTGGCGGTGGCGGCCCCGTTGTCCGACGCCCCTGAGTTGGCCGAGCTGGTGCTGCGCCGGGTCGACGACTGGTCCGGTCGCCGCGTCCTGGCGACAGCGGTGTGACCGGGGTTGGACAGCAGAACGCCCCGGCGGGCGGACCCGCCGGGGCGTTGCAGCTGTGTCGTGGGATCAGGCGGAGTGAGCGCGCAGCACCCGGAGGCCGCCGCGCCGCTTGACAGCGCGCCGCTCCTCTTCGCTCATCCCGCCCCAGACGCCGGCGTCCTGACCCGACTCAAGCGCCCACTGCAGGCACTGGTCGGTCACGGAGCAGCGCCTGCAGACGGCCTTGGCCTGCTCGACCTGCAGGAGAGCCGGTCCGGACGTCCCGATCGGGAAGAACAGCTCCGGGTCCTCGTCGCGGCAGACAGCATGGTGACGCCAGTCCATGGCGGCAACACTCCTCATTCTGGATGGGTGGCAATTAATTGCTTGGTCGTGCTTTTCCTATATGCATCCGCAGTGCCGATGGTGACAGTTCGCGTCCGGCCATTCGGCAGTGCGTGAGCAGGCAGTTAGCCCCGTGGACCTGCTGGAACAGCTCAACCTGACGAGCATATCCAGGCAATGTCCCGGTAACTCAAGTTCGCTTGTGAATACTTTCACGAACGCTCGCGATGTCAAGGGTGACGCTGGGAAAAACTCCGGGCGGTGAGCAAGCCCACAACCCATTTGTCCGGGTTCCAGTGCCTTCCTGGTTACCCGCCGTGCCACAGTCGAGGATCAATATAGTACAGTGCGCGTGACATTGCTGACATTTCCGGCACCTGCCCCTCGGTGTGGCGGCGACTCGCGACGGTGCGATGTGGCGCCGCGTCGACCTAGGGCAGTACCCGAGACCTAGCAGATTACTCTCAGTGCGGCGGGAACGGATGTGAATCTGACTTTCTCCCGCTCGCCAAGGTAGTCACCGTCGAGCTGGAACGCCTGCGGGCGGCTGGAGAACAGGGTGAACTCCGCCGTGTCATGGAGTCGTAACACCTGCCGCCCCTTGGGATCCGGCCGCCGGGAGAAAAACTGCGTCACTGTCCGTGTCGTACTGGCCACCCGGAGCTGACGGAGCGCCAGCACATCCAGCCCGAGGTCGAACGAGGCCTCCGGGTTCGGGTTGATCTCCCGATCGCCCAGGTACGTCCACGGCGCGGTGTTCTGGATGATGACGGTGGCCAACTCGCTCTCCGCCGGCTCGCCCGGTCGGTCCAGGGTGATCGCCGGGTGCCGTCGGTCGGAGGCGAGGAAGTACTGGTTCATGATCGAGCGCAGGTAGAGCGCCGGGGTGGAGACCCGACCCCGACGCCGAGCCTGCTCCACCCGGTGAATCACCGCGGCGTCCAGGCCGAACCCGGCGCAGAAGGTGAAGTAGCGGTCGTCCGCGCGGCCCAGCCCCACCGTCCGCTGTCGGCCCAGGCGCAGCCCTTCGAGGATCATGCTGGTGGCCTCCGGCCACTCCCGGGGCAGGCCGAGCGCGCGGGCGAACACGTTTGTCGAGCCGCCCGGAACGGTGGCCAGCGCGGGCAGCCGCTCGGCCAGCGTGGCACCGTCGGCGCCGGTTGGCGGCTCGGCCGTCATCAGGCCGTTCACCACCTCGTTCACGGTGCCGTCACCACCCAGGGTGACGACGAGGTCAACCCCCTCGGCGGCGGCCTCCCGGGCCAGCGCCATGGCGTGCCCGCGTCGGCGGGTGTAGCGCACGCTGAGGTCGACTTCGCTGCGCAGCGCCCGGACAAGCACGTCCCGGCTGCGTTCGCTGGTGGTGGTGGCCTTCGGATTGACCACCAGGACGGCGCGCATGGGCGGCACTGTACCTCCCAGTAGCCCAGGTATCGTGTCGCGCGTGACCATCGACTCGGACCCGATTCCCGTCACGCTCCGCTGGGCGGTCCGGCTGCTGTGGGCGGAGGCGGCCGCCGTCGGGTTGATCGCCGCCTGGCTGGTCTGGGCCGATTTCACCGCAACCACCACGGATCTTCCGTCGGCGTTGCTGGTGACGGCGCTCGCCGTCGGGGCGGCGGTCGTGCTCTGGGCGCTGGGCCGCGCGCTGCTGCGCCGCCGGGCCGGCGCGCGAGCCCCCGCAATCGTGCTTCAGCTGATGCTGCTGCCGATCGGGTGGTTCATGATTCAGGCTGGGCTGGGCTGGCTGGGCGTGCCGCTGATGGCGCTCGGTCTGGGCGTCGGCTGGCTGCTGGTCAGTCCTCCGACGACCCGGGCCCTCGGCTTCGAGTGACGGCGCGCGGCAGGTGACGGCGCGCGGCAGGTGACCGCGACCGGCAGGGGACCGCGCGGCGGCCGGTCAGTATCCGCCGGAGCGGCGGGTGAGCAACGAGATCGTCGCCCGGCCGTCGGCGGCCGTGGCGGACGCCGACGTGGTCAGCGCGGTGAGCACCTTCCAGGCGAAGGACGACTCGGCAGGCAGCGTGGCACCGTGCACGGTCGGCACGGTGACCTCGACGGTCAGCGCGTCCTCGGTGACGGAGAACCGGCACTCCAACTCGGCGTCGCGGGTGGCGATGGCGAGCAGCATGGCGCACGCCTCGTCGACCGCGATCCGCAGATCCTCGATCTCGTCCAGCGCGAACTGCAACCGGGCCGCGAGACCGGCGGTGGCGGTACGGAGCACGCCGAGGTAGCCGCCGTCGGCGGGCACCGTCAGGTGCACCACGTCGTCGTCGGTCGCTGGCTGGCCGGTCAGTTGAGTCACGCCTCATCCCCCCGGTCGGGGACTCTACCCGGTCGGTCGTCCGTACGCGTGCCGGCAGCCGCCGCCTGGCCGGCCAGGTCGCGCAGTGCGTCGCCGCTGAGCCGATAGGGGACCCACTCGCTCATCTGCTCGGCGCCGATCGAGGCGTAGAACCCGGCGGCCGGGTTCCAGTCGATCATCCACCACTCCAGCCGCCGGTAGCCGCGTCGTACGCAGATGTCGGCCAGGGTGGCGAGCAGCAGCCGGCCCGCCCCGGTGCCCCGCGCGGTCGGCCGGACGTAGAGGTCCTCCAGGTAGATGCCGTGCACGCCGGCCCAGGTGGAGAAGTTGAGGAACCACAGCGCGAAGCCGATCGGCTGGTCGTGCTCGTCGACCGCGACGTGGCCGAAGAGGGCCGGCGCAGTCCCGAACAGGGCCGAGGTCAACTGCTCGGTGGTGAGGTGGCACTGGTCGGGAGCGCGTTCGTACTCCGCCAGCTCGTGCACCATGGCGACGACGGCCGGCACATCCTCGGGACGTGCCGGCCGGATCGTCGGGATGACCGGGTTGGTCACGCCTTCTTGGTCTCCCAGAAGATCTTCGAGATCTCGTCGATCTTCGCGAGCAGCTTGTCGGCGGTGGCCGGGTCCAGGCTGCCCTTGACGCCGCCGGCGCCCGCGAGCTTGGTGGCCTCGTTGAACAGCGTGTGCAGGTTCGGGTACTTCTCGAAGTGGGCCGGCTTGAAGTAGTCGGTCCAGAGCACCCAGAGGTGGTGCTTGACCAGCTCGGCGCGCTGTTCCTTGATGATGACCGCCCGGGTGCGGAACTCCGGGTCGGTGTTCGACTGGTACTTCTCGCAGATCATTTTGACCGACTCGGCCTCGATCCGGGCCTGTGCCGGGTCGTAGACGCCGCACGGCAGGTCGCAGTGAGCGCTCGCGGTGACGCGGGGCGCAAGGATGCGTGGAAGTCGCATCGGGATCCTCCATGGGAAGTTTGCGATGATCAAAGGCGACATTACTCCTGGGAGTGCTCCCCGGACCGGGTGGAGGTGAAACCAGTGCGGGCCGATCACCCGGCGGTGCCACCCCGGCTGCGGGGGCCGCTGACCGCTGTCCTGGTGACCGGTCCGTCCATGGCGCCGGCGCTGCGGCATGGCGACGCGGTGCTGGTCCGCCCGGGCGGTCGTCCGATCCGTCCCGGCGATGTGGTGGTCGCGGTCTTCCGGACCCGTCCGGAGCTGCTGGTGGTGAAGCGGGCGGTTCGGCCGCAGGACGGCGGTTGGTGGCTGCGCGGGGACAACGACCTGATCACCGACGACTCCCGGGCGTACGGGGTGGCCGATGTGCGGGGGAGGGTGGTGGCCCGGTACTGGCCCCGCCCCGGACGGGTCCCTCGTCGACCGTTATGACCCTGCTCACATCCGAGCGGCGGTGTCGACACTATGCTCGAATGTGCCCGGGTGACCCCCCGCACCGCGTGCCACCGCTCGCCGCCAACCTCGCGGCCGGGCCGGCCGCCCCGTCTGCCTCGACAGATTCTGGAGTCACCGCCATGTCCTCGTCCACCATGGACCCTGCTGATCCGGTCTTCCAGCTGCACCTGGGCGGCAAGATGGCCGTCACCTCGACGGTGCCGCTCACCAGCCGGGAAGACCTCTCGCTCGCGTACACCCCCGGGGTTGCCCTGGTGTGTGAGGCGATCGCCGCCGACCCCGACCTGGCCGACGACTACACGTGGGCGTCGCACGCCGTCGCGGTGGTCACCGACGGCTCGGCGGTGCTCGGGCTCGGCAACATCGGCCCGCGCGCCGCGCTGCCGGTGATGGAGGGCAAGGCGGTGCTGTTCAAGCAGTTCGCCGGGGTGGACGCGGTGCCGATCTGTCTGGACACGCAGGACGTCGACGAGATCGTCGCGGTGGTGCGGGCGCTGGCCCCCTCGTTCGGTGGGATCAACCTGGAGGACATCAGCGCGCCGCGCTGCTTCGAGGTCGAGCGTCGGCTGGACGAGGCGCTGGACATCCCGGTCTTCCACGACGACCAGCACGGCACCGCCATCGTGGTGCTCGCCGCGCTGCGCAACGCGGCCACCCTGCTCAATCGCAAGCTCGGTGACCTGCGGGTCGCCGTGAGCGGCGCTGGCGCGGCCGGCGTGGCCGTGACGAAGATGCTGGTCGCCGGGGGCGTCAACCCCGACCAGGTGGTGGTCTGTGACTCCAAGGGGATCATCGGCCGGCACCGCACCGAGCTGACCGGCACCAAGGCCGAGTTGGCCGCCAGCACCAACGCCGACGGTCGCCAGGGCGACATCACCGAGGCGCTGCGCGGCGCGGACGTGCTGATCGGCGTCTCCGGCGGGCAGATCCCGGAGGCGGCGGTCGCCGGCATGGCGCCCGGCGGGATCGTGTTCGCGCTGGCCAACCCGACCCCGGAGGTGCACCCCGAGGTGGCCGCCCGGCACGTCGCGGTGGTCGCCACCGGGCGCAGCGACTACCCCAACCAGATCAACAATGTGCTGGCCTTCCCCGGGGTGTTCCGCGGCGCGCTGGACGCCCGGGCCACCCGGATCACCGAGGGCATGAAGGTCGCCGCCGCGGACGCCATCGCCGGCGTGGTGGCCGAGTCGCTGACCGCCGAGGCGATCGTTCCGTCGCCGCTGGACCCCCGGGTCGCCCCGGCCGTCGCCGAGGCCGTCGCCGAGGCGGCGCGCCGCGACGGCGTCGCCCGCCGGTAGGGACGGGCACTTCTTAACGGGCGCTCAGCTTGTTACCGTGCCGATCATGCGTGCTGCCTTCGCCTCCCGCTTCGACGACGCCGATCCGCTCGCCGCGCTCACCGTCGGTGAGCGGCCCGAGCCGACCCATCCGGCCGACGACTGGGTGACCGTGCAGCTGCGGGCCACCTCGCTCAACCACCACGACCTCTGGTCACTGCGCGGGGTGGGGCTCACCGAGGCCCAGCTGCCGATGATCCTGGGCTGTGACGCGGTCGGCGTGGACCCGCAGGGCAACACGGTGGTCGTGTACCCGGTGGTGGTCACCCCGGGTGACCCGCGCGGGGTCTCCATCCTCTCCGAGCACTTCCCCGGCACCCTCGCCGAGCGGGTCGCCGTACCCCGGTCGAACCTGGTCCCGCTGCCCGACGGGCTGGCGGCGACCGACGCGGCCTGCCTGCCCACGGCCTGGCTGACCGCGTGGCGGATGCTGACCACCAAGGGCCGCGTCGCGGACGCCGACAGCGTGCTGGTGCAGGGCGCGGGTGGCGGCGTGGCCACCGCGGCCGTCGCGCTCGCCGTCGCGATGGGCAAGCGGGTGTACGCGACCAGCCGCGACCCCGTCAAGCGCGAGCGCATCACCGGGCTCGGCGCCATCGCCGTGGAACCGGGCGCCCGGCTGCCGGAACGGGTCGACGTGGTGATCGAGACGGTCGGCGCGGCCACCTTCGACCACTCCCTGAAGTCGGCCGCGCCGATGGCCCGGATCGTGGTCTCCGGCGCCACCGCCGGGCACGAGCCGTCGGTGAACCTCCGCCGGGTCTTCGCCATGCAGCTGGAGATCCTGGGCACCTCGATGGGCACCCCGGGCGAGCTGTACGAGTTGCTGGCGTTCTGCGCCGACAGCGGCGTGCGCCCGGTGGTGGACAGCGTGATCCCGTTCAGCCGGGTCGAGGACGCCTTCGCCCGGCTGCACTCCGGCGACACCTTCGGCAAGATCGTCGTCGACCACACCGCCTGACGAGGCGTTACCTTCAAGATCCGCGCAATATCCAGGAAAGAGTGGCCTCAGCGCTGCCGGAGGCCACTCTTTCCCTGATGTTGCGCGGATCGTCGGGCGCGTCGGTGGTCAGAGGTGATCGTCGAAGGTGGCGATGTCGCCGCGGGTGGCGTCGGTGGAGATGCGGCCCTTGGCCTTCGCGTCGCCGTAGAGCGTCCAACGGAGGAACTCGACCGAGGCGTCCGAGACCACCCGCAGCGTCGCACCGTCGCTGAGCAGGGCACGCCCGTGGTCGCCCTTGGGCAGGCTCAGCATCGCCTTCGGCCAGGGCACCTTGTCGTACGCGGCCTTGCCCGCCGCGTAGTCGACCACCTCGTCCAGCTCGCCGTGCACGAACAGTTGCGGCGCGGCCGCACCGGCGAACGCGGTGCCCACGCCGAGCGCCGTACCGGCGAACACCACGCCGGCGTCCAGCCGTTCGTCCCGGCTGGCGGTGAAGAGGCCGATGGTGGTCACCCCGCCGGCGGAGTGCCCGGCGGCGGCCACCCGCTCGGCGTCCAGCCGGCCGCGCAGCGGGTCGCCGGCCTTGCCGTCCAGCGCCAGCACCTGGGTCAGCGCGTAGGACACGTCGGCCGGCTGGTTGAGCACGTCGAGGATGTTGCCGTCGCTGCCCCGGGCGGTGTGCGGAAAGGTCGGCGCGGCCACCACGAAGCCCGCCGCCGCCCACCGGGTCAGGATCGTGGCGTAGTCCTCCGGCCGCCCGGTCAGGCCGTGACTGAACATCACCACCGGAAACCGGCCGTCCGCAGCCGCCGCGGACCGCTTCGTCGCGCCGCCGGCCGCCCCGACCGCCGGATACCAGAGCGTCACCGGCAGCGCCCGGCCGTCCCGGTTCAGCTTCAGCTGGCGTACGCCGACGGCGAAGCTCTTTTGTGGGGCGGTCCCGGCGGGTACCTGCGGTGTCGCCGTGACGGTGGGCTGCGGCTCGGCCGGCAGTGCCTGCCGGCTCTGGGCCGGGCGGGCATCGGCGGAGCAGCCGACCATGCTGGTCAGGAACAGGGCGCTGGCAAGCAGCGCGGGGGTGACGCGACGCGACATGAGACCGATTGTGCCTTGTCCGGCTGACCCGCTCGGCCGGGATCGGCGTGGCGTGCCTGCCCGCTGACCCAGCGCTCAGTCCCGCCGCAGCATCAGTGGGCCGGGCGGGACTCGTAATGGGTCAGGGTGGGGGAGTGGGCGTCGGCGGGGAGCCGGGCACCCGCCGCCGGGTCGTCGTAGAGGGTCCAGCGGAGAAAGTCGGTCGTGGTGGCGAGGACCGGGACGAAGCCCGGGTGGCCCGGGGTGAGGTACGCGCCGTGGTCCTGGCCGAGCAGGCTGAGGAACGCGGCCGGCCCGGGGGTACGCCCATACGCGGCTCGGCCGACCGTCACCGGCACCACCGCGTCGGCCGTACCGTGCACGAAGAGCACCGGCGCGGCCGGCCCGGCGAAGCTGCCCGGCAGTCCGCCTCCGGCGATCACGATGCCGGCGCGCAGCCGGGCCGGGTGCCCCGCGCTGAACATGCCGGTGGTGGTGAAGCCGCCTGCCGAGTGCCCGGCGGCGGCGATCCGCGCCGTGTCCAGGTGGCCGGCGAGCGGATCGCCCGGGTCGGTTGCGAGACGGAGCAGATGTCGGATCAGCCGCCAGCCGTCGGCCGGCTGGTTGCGGACGTCCGCCCGGGTGAAATGGGCCGCGCCGTGCCGGGTGTGCGGGAACGCCGGGGCGGCCACCACGAAACCGGCCGCCGCCCAGCGGGTGGTCAGCCCGGCGTGCAGGTCGGGTCGGCTGCCCAACCCGTGGCTGTAGATGACGACCGGGAACCGCCCGGCGGCGACCCCGCCCAGGGCAGCCGGGTACCAGATGGTCACCGGCAGGGGGCGCGCCGAGCGCGGATCGAGGGTGAGCGTACGCACGCCGACGGCGTACGACCCCTCGGGCGCCCGGCGCGCCGACAGCGGCCCGCCCGGGGCGGCGGTGGACCCGCCCGCCACGGCGGTGGCCGGCGCGCAACCAGCCAGCAGAGCTGTCACCAGTACGGCGATCAGCCGCCCCGCCCCCATCGTTCCACGGTAGGTGCCCGAGCGTGCGCAGCGACCCCGCCGTCCGGCCCGCCTGTACCCGCCACCCGGTCGGCTCCGCCCCGCCGGCCGGGTCGACCCGGCCGGTCGGCGTGGGTCGGGGGCGGTGCGCCGCGACCAGCTTCGCTAGGGTCACCCGCATGCCTGAGAACTACAGCGACCCCAGCGGCAACACCGAGGCGTTCCGCGCGTTCACCCAGACGCCGGAGGCCACCGCATCGGCGGAGTCGCCGTCCCGTCTACCGCTGATCATCGCTGCGGCGGTGGTCGTCGTGCTGCTGGTTGCCCTCGTCGCCTGGCTCGCCTAGAGCCGACCGTGCCGGACCGGGCGACGGCGCGTCCGCTCGCCCGGAGACCCGGGTCGGAACCGGGCCCGGCGCACCCGCAGCGTCGGGCGCTGATCCCGGCCGGTCGTCAGCCGGCCTGGACCACATCCCGGGTCTGCCGGGCGATCTCGCGTTCCTCGTCGGTGCGAATGACGCAAACGGACACCTCGGCGCCGTCGGGGGAGATCAGCCGGTCGCCGGCACCGTCGTTGCGGGCCGGGTCCACGGCGATGCCGAGCCGATCCAGCCCGGCCAGCGCCGCGGCCCGGACCGGCGCGGCGTGCTCGCCCACCCCAGCCGTGAAGGCGATCGCGTCCACCCGTCCGAGCAGCGCGTAGTACGCGCCCACGTACTCGGTGATCCGCCGGCAGTACACGTCGAAGGCCAGCTCCGCCGCCCGGTCCCCGTCCCCCCGGCGTTGGAGCACCTCACGCATGTCGTTGACGCCGGTCAGCCCGAGCAGGCCGCTGCGGTGGTTGAGCAGGTCGTCGATGTCGTCCACCGACAGCCCGCCCTCCCGCCGCAAATGGAAGATCACGGTCGGGTCGAGGTCGCCGCTGCGGGTGCCCATCACCAACCCCTCCAGCGGGGACATGCCCATCGAGGTGGCGACGCTGCGACCGGCGGCCACCGCGCAGGCGCTCGCCCCGTTGCCCAGGTGCAGGGTGATCGTGTTCAGCTGCTCGTACGGGCGGCCCAGCAGGTCGGCGGTGCGCCGGGAGACGTACGCGTGTGAGGTGCCGTGGAAGCCGTACCGGCGGATGCCGTACCGCTCGGCGGTGTCCCGGTCGATCGCGTAGGTCGCGGCGGCCTCCGGCAGGGTGTGGTGGAACGCGGTGTCGAAGACGGCGACCTGCGGGACGTCCGGCAGCGCCTCCCGGGCCACCTCGATGCCGGCCAGGTTCGCCGGGTTGTGCAGCGGGGCGAGCGGGACCAGGTCCCGGATCGCGGCCAGCACCGCGTCGTCGATCAGGACCGGCGTGCTGAACTTCCGGCCACCGTGCACCACCCGGTGCCCGACCGCGGTCAGCCCGGCCAGGTCCAGCCCGGCAAGGATCTGCCGGACCGCACTGGCGTGGTCCGCCGGCCCGCCGCCGGGCTCACCGACCCGCTCGACCGTGCCCTGGTCGAGCACCCGGTCGCCGTCGTAGCGGCGCCACTTCACCGACGACGACCCGCAGTTGAGCACCAGCACGCAACTCACGACGCCTCCTCGGTGGCCGCCTGGATGGCGGTGATCGCCACCGTGTTGACGATGTCCGGCACGGTGGCGCCGCGGGACAGGTCGTTCACCGGCCGGCGCAGGCCCTGCATCACCGGGCCGACCGCGACCGCCCCGGCGGAGCGCTGTACCGCCTTGTACGTGTTGTTGCCGGTGTTCAGGTCCGGGAAGATGAAGACCGTGGCCTGGCCGGCGACCGGGCTGCCCGGCAGCTTGGTGGCCGCCACCGCCGGGTCGATCGCCGCGTCGTACTGGATCGGCCCCTCGACCAGCAGGTCGGGCCGGCGCTCTCGCACCAGCGCGGTGGCCGTGGCGACCTTCTCCACGTCCGCGCCGGCGCCGGAGCTGCCGGTGGAGTAGGACAGCATGGCCACCCGAGGCTCGATGCCGAACCGGGCCGCGGTATCGGCGGAGGAGATCGCGATGTCCGCGAGCTGGGCGGCGTCCGGGTCGCGGTTGACCGCGCAGTCGCCGTAGACGAGCACCCGGTCGGCGAGCAGCATGAAGAACACACTGGAGGCCACCGAGGCCCCCGGCACGGTACGGATGATCTCGAACGCCGGCCGGATGGTGGCGGCGGTGGTGTGCGTGGCGCCGGAGACCATGCCGTCAGCGTGCCCGGTGGCCACCATCAGCGTGCCGAAGTAGTTGGGCTGGGCCACGATGTCGTGCGCCAACTCGGCGGTGACGCCCCGGTGGGCGCGCAACCGGGCGTACTCGGCCGCGAAGTCGTCCCGCCACCCGCTGGTGACCGGGTCGACCAGGTGCGCGTCGCCGACGTCGATTCCCAGCTCGCGGGTCCGCCGGGCGATGTCGTCCGGCCGGCCGAGCAGAGTCAGCTCGGCCACCCCCCGGCGGAGCAGGATCTCGGCCGCGCGCAGGATCCGCTCATCGGCGCCCTCCGGCAGCACCACGTGCCGGCGCCGCGAGCGGGCGCGGTCGATCAGCTCGTTCTCGAACATCAGCGGGGTGACCCGGGCCGACCGGCTGACCCGCAGCCGGCGGGCCAGATCGTCGGTGTCCACGCAGCGCTCGAACGCACCGAGCGCCGCCTCCACCTTGCGGGGGTTGGCCGCGTTGGGCCGACCCTCGATCCGGCTGGACGCGGCCACCGTGTCGTAGCTGTCACTGCGTACGGACAGCACCGCCAGTCCGGTGTTCAGCCCTTCCACCAGCCGCATCACCCGTGGGTCGGGCTGCTCGCCGAGCGTCAGCACGAGCCCGGCCACCGACACCTGCCCGGCCACGTGCGCGGCGCTGGCGGCGACGAGCAGGTCGGCCCGGTCCCCGGGGGTGATCACCAGGGCGCCCTCGGTGAGGTGGCCCAGCAGGGTCGGCACGTGCGCGGCGCCGACCACGAAGTCCAGTACGTCCCGGCCGAGCGCGGCGTCGTCCCCGGCCAGCAGGGTGGCGTCGAGCGCCGCCGCCACCTCGGCCACCGTCGGCGCCGACACGGTCGGCACCTCCGGGATGGCGTACGCGGGGACCGGCAGGTCGGGCAGGGTCATCGGCTCGGCTACCCGATTGGCGATCACCGCGAGCACGGTGGCGCCCAGGTCGGCCAGGTCGTGGTACGCCCCCCGCACGGCGGCCGCGACGGCGGCCGGCTCCTGCCCGAAGCCGTCCACCACCGGCACCACCACGCTGCCGAACTCGGTGGCCAGCCGGGCGTTGAAGGCCAACTCCCGGGGACGGGCCGGGTCGCCCGGGTCGTCGAAGTCGCTGCCCACCACGACCACCGCCGGGCACTGCCGCTCCACCGCCCGGTAGCGCTCGACGATGGCGGAGATCAGCTCCTCCCGCCGGCCGTCGGCCACCAGTGCAGCGGCCTCGGCATAGGTCGTCCCGGCCAACTCGGCCAACGGCAGCTCGACCCGGTAGCGCTCGCTGAGCAGGGCGAGGATCGGGTCCGGGCCGTTGTCGCCGACCAGCGGCCGGAACACACCGATCCGCCCGACCTGGCGGGACAGCAACTCGGCCAGTCCGAGCGCGATCGTCGACTTACCCCCGCCAGACCCCACACTCGTCAGATACACGCTCCTGGCCACGCCCCCCACCCTAGAAGATCGCGCCCGCCCCCCACCCGGGCCCTCCGACCCCCACCCCCAGGGCCTTTTCTCCGTTGATCATGAAGTTGTGCCGCGACCCGCCGATGACACGCGCAAACAACTTTATGATCAACGGGCGGGGCCGGGCGGGCCGGGCGGGGCCGGGCGGGCCGGGCGGGGCCGGGCGGGCCGGGCGGGCCGGGCGGGGTGGGGTGGGGTGGGTTTGGGGTGGGTTTGGGGTTAGTCGTCTTCGGGGTCGTCTAGGCGGGCCAGGTAGGTAGCCAGGCGTTCGATGGGGGTTTCGAAGTCGGGGTTGAGGTCGACGAAGTCGCGCAGGCGCTCGCCGAGCCACTCCAGGGTCACCTGCTCGTCGCCCCGGCGCTCGACCAGTTCCTCGATGCCACGGTCGGTGAAGTACATCGGTACGTCCTCCTGCTCGGCCCGGCTCGGGCCGGGCGGGTGGACCGACGGAGGCCGGGGCAGGACCGTGGTGACGGCCCTGCCCCGGCTCTCACGGCGCGGTCAGGTCACGGGCGGGGGAGAGCCGCCTCGATCAGCGCGTTCTGCTCGACCTCGTGCGTCTTGGCCGAGCCGACCGCCGGGGCTGCCGCGGCCGGGCGGGAGATCCGCTGCAGCCGGACGTCCGTGAGGTGCTCCAGCAGGTTGAGCGCGACGAACGACCAGGCGCCCTGGTTGGCCGGCTCCTCCTGCACCCAGGCGAAGTCCTCCGCGTTCGGGTACTGCGCGAGGGCCGCCCGGATCTCCTCCACCGGCAGCGGGTACAGCTGCTCGATCCGGATGATCGCGGTGTCGGTGACCTCACGCTGCTGCCGGGCCTGGAACAGGTCGTAGTAGATCTTGCCGGTGCAGAGCAGCACGCGCTTCACCGCCTCCGGCGCCGGGGCGGCCGTGTCGCGCAGCACCGGCTGGAAGGTCCCGGTGGTGAAGTCCTCCACCGAGGAGACGCAGAGCTTGTGCCGCAGCAGCGACTTCGGCGTGAACACCACCAGCGGCTTGCGCTTGGGCGACAGGGCCTGGCGGCGCAGCAGGTGGAAGTAGTTCGCCGGGGTGGTCGGGATGGACACCCGCATGTTGTCCTCGGCGCACATCTGCAGGAACCGCTCCGGGCGGCCGGAGGTGTGGTCCGGGCCCTGGCCCTCGTGACCGTGCGGCAACAGCAGGGTGACCGCGGAGCGCTGGCCCCACTTCACCTCGCCGGAGGAGATGAACTCGTCGATCACCGACTGGGCGCCGTTGACGAAGTCACCGAACTGGGCCTCCCAGGCCACCAGCGCGTTGATGTTCTCCACCGAGTAGCCGTACTCGAAGCCCATCGCCGCGTACTCGCTGAGCAGCGAGTCGTGCACGAAGAACCGGGAACGCTCGCCGTCGCCGGTGAGCGACTTCAGCGGCAGGTAGTCGTCGCCGGTGCGGGCGTCCACCACCGAGGCGTGCCGCTGGACGAAGGTGCCGCGGCGGGAGTCCTGACCGGCCAGCCGGACGGTGACCCCGTCGTGCAGCAGCGCCCCGAGCGCGATGATCTCGCCGAAGCCCCAGTCGATGTTGCCCTCGACGGACATCTTGGCCCGCCGGTCGAGCAGCTGCTGGATCCGCTTGTGCGGCGTGAAGCCCTCCGGCAGGTTGACGTGCGCCTCGCCGATCGCCTTCACGACGGCCGCGTCGGTGGCGGTGTCGACCTGCGGCTCCGGCTCCTCCTCGCGGCGCGGCCGGTTGAGCTGGCGCGGTGCCGCGGCGGCGTCCCGGGTGGCCTTGAAGACCTTCTCCAACTGCGCCTGGTAGTCGCGCAGCAGTTCCTCCGCGTCCTCCACGGTGATGTCGCCGCGACCGATCAGCTCCTCGGTGTAGAGCTTGCGCACCGAGCGCTTCGAGTCAATGATCTTGTACATCTGGGGGTTGGACATCGACGGGTCGTCGCCCTCGTTGTGCCCGCGCCGGCGGTAGCAGACCATGTCGATCACGACGTCCTTGTTGAACGCCTGCCGGTACTCGAAGGCCAGCCGGGCCACCCGGACCACGGCCTCCGGGTCGTCGCCGTTGACGTGGAAGATCGGCGCCTGGATCATCCGGGCCACATCGGTGCTGTAGAGGCTGGACCGGCTGTACTCCGGGGCGGTGGTGAAGCCGACCTGGTTGTTGACCACCACGTGCACGGTGCCGCCGGTGCGGTAGCCGCGCAGCTGCGAGAGGTTGAGCGTCTCGGCGACCACGCCCTGACCCGCGAAGGCGGCGTCACCGTGCACCGCCAGCGGCAGCACGGTGTAGCCCTCCAGCTTGAGGTCGATCCGGTCCTGCTTGGCCCGGACGATGCCCTCCAGCACTGGGTCGACGGCCTCCAGGTGCGACGGGTTGGCCACCACCGACACCTTGACGGCGTGCTCGCCGTCGGGGGTGGTGAACTTGCCGTTCTGGCCCAGGTGGTACTTCACGTCGCCGGAGCCCTGCGTCGAGCGCGGGTCCAGGTGACCCTCGAACTCGGAGAAGATCTTCTCGTACGGCTTGCCGACGATGTTGGCCAGCACGTTGAGCCGGCCCCGGTGCGCCATGCCGATGACGACCTCGTCCAGCCCGCCCTCGGCGGAGGACTCCAGCACCTCGCCGAGCAGCGGGATCAGCGACTCGCCGCCCTCCAGCGAGAACCGCTTCTGGCCGACGTACTTGGTCTGCAGGAAGGTCTCGAACGCCTCGGCGGCGTTGAGCCGGTTGAGCACATGCTTCTGCTCGTCGAGGGGCGGCTTCTCGTACTTGCGCTCGATCCGCTCCTGGATCCAGCGCCGCTCCTCCGGGTCCTGGATGTGCATGTACTCGATGCCGACCCGGCGGCAGTACGAGTCGCGCAGCACGCCGAGGATCGAGCGCAGCTTCATCCGCTGCCGGCCGGCGAAACCGTTCACCGGGAACTCGCGGTCCAGGTCCCACAGCGTCAGCCCGTGCTGGAGGACGTCCAGGTCGGGGTGCTTGCGGATCTTGAATTCCAGCGGGTCGGTGTCGGCCATCAGGTGACCGCGCACCCGGTACGCGTGGATCAGCTCGTGCACCCGGGCGGTCTTGTTGATCTGACCCTCGGAGTTGACCGCCACGTCGCGCACCCAGCGCACCGGCTCGTACGGGATCCGCAGCGAGGTGAAGATCTCGTCGTAGAAGCCGTGCTCGCCCAGGATCAGCTCGTGCATCACCTTGAGGAACTCGCCGGACTGCGCGCCCTGGATGATCCGGTGGTCGTACGTGCTGGTCAGCGTGATGATCTTGCTGACCGCGAGCTCGGCCAGGGTGACCTCGGACATGCCCTGGTAGGGGGCCGGGTACTCCATGGCGCCGACGCCGATGATCGCGCTCTGCCCCTGCATGAGCCGCGGCATCGAGTGCACGGTGCCGATGCCGCCCGGGTTGGTCAGCGAGATCGTGGTGCCGGAGTAGTCCTCCATGGTCAGCTCGTTGCGCCGCGCCCGCCGGACCACGTCCTCGTACGCCTGCCAGAACTGCCGGAAGTCCATCTGCTCGCAGCCCTTGATGGAGGGGACCACCAGGTTGCGGCTGCCGTCCGGCTTGGCCAGGTCGATCGCGATGCCGAGGTTGACGTGCGCCGGGCGGACCACGGCCGGCTTGCCGTTGGCCTCGGCGAAGGAGTTGTTCATCTCCGGGTGCTGGACCAGCGCCCGGACCATCGCGTAGCCGACCAGGTGGGTGAAGCTGACCTTGCCGCCGCGCCCCCGGGCGAGGTGGTTGTTGATCACGATGCGGTTGTCGACCAGCAGCTTGGCCGGGACCGCCCGCACACTGGTTGCCGTGGGCACGCTCAGCGAGGCGTCCATGTTCTGGACGATCTTCGCGGCGACGCCACGCAGTGGCGTGGTCTGCGGGCCGTCGGCGCTCGGCGCCGGGGCGGCCTTCGCGGCCGGCTTGGCCGGGGCGGCCTTCGTCGGGGCGGGTGCGGCGGCGGGCTTGGCCGGTGCCGGCTTCGCGGCGGCCGGCTTGCTGGCGGGCGCCGACGGTGCCGTGGCGCTCGGCTGGCTGACCTTGGCGGCGGCTTCCGGCTGGCCGTCCGGCTCCGGCGCGGCGGCCGGTGCGCTCGTCGGCTCACCAGCGCGCGGGGTGCCGGCGCCCGGCGCCGGCCGGTAGTCGGCGAAGAAGTCGTGCCAGGCCGAATCGACGCTCGTTGGGTCGGCGAGGTACCGCTGGTACATCTCCTCGACGATCCACTCGTTCGGGCCGAAACCCGCCAGTGGGTTCTCCTGCGAAGTCTGCTGGGTCGACACGGCCGGTAATCGCCTCTTTCAAGCGGGTTTGTGTGTCAAGCGGTGTCCGCCGCGCCCAGTTAGGAGCACGGACAGGACGGCTCCCAGGCTACGCCGTACTGATCCCGCAGGCATTTCCGCCTCGGCCCCGTGGTCCGTTTCACAGAAGATGCCAGAAGTTCAGCAACCGCTGCGTGGTCCGTCAACCACTGATAAAGGCGCTGACCAGCCACGACTGAGTACCGGTACGGATGTCCGCCGGAGCGATGCCGGCGAGGATCGGCCGCATGGATCACACAGAGGCGCCGGGTCGGTACGGCCGGAGCATGGCGGTCGCGTTCGGCTGGTACGCCACCGCGATCGCGGCGGTGGTGGTGGGCACGACCAGCGTGCCGAGCGCGCCGCGGCAGGACTGCTCGGCGATGTTCAGCTGCCTCTCGCCGCTGGAGTCGCTGGCACTGGCCGGGCTGTTCTGGGGCGGGCCGGTGCTCGTGGCCTTGCTGGTCGTCACGGCGATCGTCGCCGCGCTGCTCGTTCGCCGGATCCCCTCGGTGGTGCTGGCCGGCACCCTGTCCGTGGCGGTCAGCGTCGCGGTCGGCGCCGTCGTGGCCGGCGCGTACCTGGGTCGATCGTGAAGCGGCTCGGCCTGGGCGGGCTCTTCTTCGCCTGGCTCTACGGGGTGCCGTTCCTGCTCGTGGTGGGCCTGATCCGGCGGACGTCGACGCCGTACACGCCGACCGAGGACGCGGCGCGGGCGTTCGGGGCCACCACGGACGCCCTGCTGGCCGTCGGGCTGGTGCTGAATGTGGCGCTCCCGGCGGTCGGCCTGCTGCTGGCCGGGCTGGTCGGGGAGGAGGGCTGGCGTCGGCACTTCGGCTGGGCCTTCGGCGGGGTGGCGCTGATCTACCTGGCGGTCGCGCTGGCCGGCAGCATGGCGACCAGCGCCTTGATCGGCCACAGCCCGGCCGACCAGGAGCCGGACCCGCCGGTCGGCCACTGCGTCCCGATCAGCGGCGGCCGAAGCTGCCCGGGCGGGTAGCCGGCGACGCGTGGCGTTGGCCCCGGGCGACGACCGTGCCGTTGGCCCCAGCCCCGGGTGGCGACGGCAGATCGCCACCCGGAGCCGGCTGTGCTCAGGAAATGTCCCGCCGACGAGTCAGCAGAATGCCGACGATGCCGCTGACCAGGGCATAGCCGACCAACACCAGAGCCCCGACCCACCAGGCGGGCGTCATCTCCGACTCGCCCCCGCTGATCATGATGGTCGACGCGGCGGCCGGCCAGACGACCTGCCACTTGACGATGTCCATGTTGTCCATCCAGTTGGCCAGCAGGAGGAAGAGCACCCCCACGACCTGCGTACCCACCAGATAGAGCACCGAGGCGGTGATCACGGCGCCCAACTGGCTGGTGATGAGCGTGCCGATCCCCACCCCGAGGATGGTCCAGATGCCGTAGGCCAGCAGGTTGAGCAGCAGCGCGCGCTGGACTTCCCACTCCCCGAGGCCCGTGTCGTAGCCGTTGAGCGACAGGAACGACGCCCCGGCGGCCAGGTCGATCACGGTGGTCACCAGCCAGAACGCGAAGCCGAGCACGGCAGCCGCGAGGAGCTTGCTGATGATCACCGAGGTTCGCCGCGGGGTGGTGAGGAAGGTGGTGGTCGCGGTCTGGTGGAAGAACTCGTTCGTGACCATGAGGATGCCGATGAGCATCACGAACATCAGGCCGAGGTACTGACCCGAGGTGTAGAGGTTCGCCATCACGGACGGAGCGGAGGCGGCGTCGCCGGTGAGGCCGATGTTCTCGCCGTTGCCCTTCAGCGCCTCGCTGGCCAGCCAGGCGTTCAGCGCGAAGGCCAGGACGATCGACAGGAATGCCCCGAGGCCCAGCAGCCACCAGGTGTTGGTGGTACGGATCTTGAGCAGTTCGGCTCGGACCAGGTTCATCGGATGCCCGCCTTTCCGGCCGTCAGCTCCAGGAAGACCCGTTCCAGGTCGGGCCGTTCGGTGGTCAGTTCGTGCAGCTCCACCCCGGCGGCGAGAGCGGTCCGGCCGACCGTCGGGGCGTCCACCCCGGCCACCAGCAGGACGCCGTGCTCGTCGGTGTCGACGGTGGCCGACTGCGCCTTCAGCGCGGCGGTCAGCGCCTCGGCCTGCGGGGTGCGGACCCGCACGCGGGCGCCCTGCGCCATCGACCCGAGGACCTGGTCGACCGGCCCCTGCCGGACCAACTGGCCGGCCGCGATGATCACCACGTCGTCGGCGAGCAGCTGCATCTCCGACAGCAGGTGGCTGGAGACCAGCACGGTGCGACCCTCGTGGGCGAGGTTCTTGAGGAATCCCCGCATCCACCGGATGCCCTCCGGGTCGAGCCCGTTGGCGGGCTCGTCGAGGATCAGCACCCGGGGGTCGCCGAGCATCGCGGCGGCGATGCCGAGCCGCTGCTTCATACCCAGCGAGTAACCCTTGAACTTGCGCTTCGCCGCCGGGGTCAGCCCGACCAGGGCCAGCGCCTCGTCGGCTCGCTGCTTGGGCAGCCCTGCCGCCGCGCAGATCACCCGCAGGTGGTTGATGCCGGTGCGACCCTTGTGCGCGCTGGACGCCTCCAGCACCGCGCCGACCTGCCGCATCGGGTCCGAGAGGTCGACGTACCGGTGGCCGCTGATGGTGGCCGTACCGGCGGTGGGCGTGACGAGGTTCAGCAGCATGCGCAGCGTGGTGGTCTTGCCGGCGCCGTTCGGGCCGAGGAAGCCGGTCACCCGCCCCGGTGCCACGGTGAAGGACAGGTTGTTCACCGCCCGGACGTTCTTGTACTGCTTCGTCAGACCGGACACCACGATCTGACCGTCGCTGGTGGGGCTTCGCTGCCCGTCAGTCATCGTTCTCCTCCCGCGTGTGGCGTCGAGGTACGCCGTGGCACAGCGTGACGGCCCCAGGCAACAAGGTCAATCAGGCGCGGTCCGTACGGCGTGGTCCTTCTCGAGGTGGAGGCGGGTCCGTCCTGCGGACGACGCCGTGGGTCAGCGGGCGATCCAGGTGGCCCGGGCCGCACCCAGCAGGGCGCCGTCCGGGCCGTACAGGCTGGTGTGCACGAGCGCCTTGCGGCCGTCGATGCGAATCAGCGCACCGGTCACCACGCACTCGTCGCCCGGCGCTGGCAGCGCGGTGACCACGGCGGCGATCCGGCCCAACACGTACGGCCGGCCGGGTGCGAGCACCGTCCAGCCGCCGGGGCAGTCCAGCGCCGCCCAGGCCGTGGCGCCGCTGACCTGCTCGGGTGCCCGGAACGGCGCGGCGGTCCGCCCGTCCGGCAGCCGGCCGGGGAAGATCCGCAGCCCGTCCGTCCGGTGCGGGCCGCAGACGTAGCAGTCGGGGAACGGGTGCTCGACCAGGCCGGGGTAGCGGGTCGCGGCGTCCACCGCGATGTCCCGGTCGACCGGCGGTACGACGGCGTCCACCTCTCCGGTCGGGCGGACCTCGGCCACCAGCTCGCCGGCCGGGTCACGAACCTCGCCGTCGACCATCCGCAGCGCGGTCTCCAACGGCGGCGGCCGGCGCAGCGTCACCTCGACCGGTCCGGGGCCGCCCGCGGCGGCGGCGAAGACTCCGGCGCTCCAGCCGCCGTTGCCGGAGCCGGAGGGCCCGTTGTAGCGGGACTCGATGCGCATCGTCGACCTCCGGAGGGCTGTGCCGGCACCGTCGCCGGGTCCGTCCGGCAGCCTCGCACGGGCACCGTCGGGCACCTCCGGCGGCCGTGCCGGTGGGTCATCCGGTGGTTGGGCCGGCGTTCACCCGATCGACACCGGTGGTCACCGGGGATGGCAACCCGGGGCACTTACACAGATCCCATGGCCGTTCTGCATGCCGCTGGCGCACCCCTTACGACCAGCGGATACACCCTGCTGATCGCCGACGACCCCACCCAGGTCGCGGCCGCGCAACGCCTGCGTCACCAGGTGTTCGCCACCGAGCTCGGCGCCACCCTCCGCCCGGGCGAGGTCGGGTTGGACGTGGACCCCTTCGACGCCCACTGCGACCACCTCATCGTCCGCCAGGAGAGCACCGGCGAGGTGGTCGGTACCTACCGGCTGCTGCCGCCCGGCCGCACCAACCGGCGGTACGCCGAGGACGAGTTCGACCTCACCGCGCTCGACCCGCTCCGTGACGTCCTGGTCGAGGCGGGCCGGTCCTGCGTGCACCCGGATCACCGCTCCGGCGCGGTGATCAACCTGATGTGGGCCGGTATCACCCGTTACCTGCACCTGCGAGGCTCGCGCTGGCTCGGCGGCTGCGCCTCGGTGCCGGTGGCCGACGGCGGTCGCGCGGTCGCCGAGGTGTGGGCACAGGCCCAGGCCCGGCACCTGGCGCCGCCGCCGCTGCGGGTCCGCCCGCTGCGGCCCTGGTTCGCCGAGCCGGCCGCCCTCGTTGACCCGGCGACCACCGTCCCCAGCCCGGCCGGCCGGGCCCTGGTGCCGCCGCTGTTGCGCGGTTACCTCCGGCTCGGCGCGTGGATCAGTGGTGAGCCCTCGTACGACCCCGACTTCGGGGTCGCGGACTTCTACGTGCTCTTCTCGCTCGACCGGATGAACCCGCGCTACCTGCGGCACTTCCTGGGCGGGGTGGAGCGGTGACCGCCGTGTCGGATGACCTGTGGCGGCCCTCCTCCGGCTGCGACGAGGAGTGCCTGCCGGCGGCCGGCGAGGTGCCCACGGTGCCGGTGCCCCGCCGGGTCCTTCGGTTGGTCGCCGTGGCCGGCATGCTGCTGGCCGGGGCGGGGCTGGCGGTGCTCCTGCCGGTGTTGCCGGCACCGGAGCGGCAGGCGGCGGTGCGCGGTTGGGCCCGGGGCACCGCGCGGGCGTTCGGCGTCCGGCTGGTGATCCGGGGCCGGCTGCCCCGGCGGCGCGCACTGCTGGTCGCCAACCATGTCTCGTGGCTGGACATCCTCGCGGTGCTGGCGGTCGCGCCGACCCGGATGGTGGCGAAGCGTGAGGTCCGCTCCTGGCCTGTGCTCGGCCTGCTGGCCGCGGCGGCGGGCACGGTCTTCGTGGACCGGTCCCGGCCGCGGGCGCTGCCGGCCACCGTGCGCCGGGTGACCGACGCGCTGCGCGCCGGCCGGCCGGTCGCGGTCTTCCCGGAGGGTACGACCTGGTGCGCCGGGGACGGCGCGGCCGACTGCCGTCCCGGCGGCGGGTTCCGGCCCGCGATGTTCCAGGCGGCCATCGACGCGGGCAGCCCGGTGGTGCCGCTGCGGCTCGCCTACCGGTGCGAGGTCACCGGGACGGCCACCACGGCAGCCGCCTTCCTCGGTGCGGACACCCTGCTGCGCTCGATGGCGCGGGTGGTCGCGGCGCGGGAACTGGTGGTCTCGGTGACGATCGCCGCCGCGCTGCACCCGGCCCGCGACGCCGACCGGCGGTTGCTGGCCCGGGCCGCCGAGTCGGCCGTACACCTGCGGCCCGTGGCGGGTGCCGCGACGCGGGGCCGGCTGCACCCGGTGCCCACCTTGACGGTCGTCGCGCCGCCCGCATCCACGCCCGCGCTGACGCCGGACGCCGGCCGGGAGCTGGACCTGGCGGCCTGATCATCCACGCCACGGGGTGGACGCCGCTCCGTCCGGCGGCCTGACAACTGGCGGCAGTCTTGTGCTGTCGCGATGTATCGCGTTACTGTCTCGTTGTCGGACGCGCGTCGGCGCGTCGTCGAGGGGAGAACGCGATGACCGGATGGACGGTCGACAGCCCGCAGCGGCTCACCGTGGACGGCCCGGTCACCCGGCTGGACGTCCGCCTGGTGAGCGGGCGGCTCAACGTGGTCGCCACCGACGGCCCGACCCGGATCGACATCACCCGGGTCGGCCGGCGGCCCGTCCTGATCACCCACTCCGACGGCCGGCTCACCCTCCGCCAGGAGCGCGGTCGGGGCTGGGCGGACGCCCTGCGGTGGCTCCGGTCGCTGACCCGCTACCCGAAGGTGGACGTCTCCGTCGCGGTGCCCGCCGACGTCCTCGCCGACCTCCGCCTGGTTGCGGGCTCGCTGGTCGCCTCCGGGTTGCGACGGGAGACCACGGTCGACGTGACCGCCGGCCAGATCATCCTGATGGGGCTGCGCGGCAGCACCTCCGCGAAGATCACCTCCGGGCCGGTGGAGGCGCTCGGGGTGGGTGGTGACCTCACCCTGGAGACGGTCTCCGGGGAGGTGATCCTCGCCGACAGCGCCGCCGACCGGGTGCACGCCCAGACCGTTTCCGGAGCTATCACCTGCGACCTGGACAACCCTCGGGGCAGCGAGATCCGGCTCACCACCATCTCCGGCAGCATCACGGTGCGGGTCCGGGAGGACAGCGACCTCGATGTCCGGCTGCACACCGCCTCAGGCCGGATCACCAGCGGGTTTCCCCAGGTGCGGACCTCGACATTCCCGCTGGCCAACAGCGAGGGGGTGCTCGGCGCAGGCGAGGGTAAGCTCTGGGCTTCCGCCACCTCGGGCAGCATCGCGCTGCTCGCCCGGCCGGTGCGCGACGACGAGAAGGAGCTGCCGTGACCGCCGTGTTCAGCCACGGCCGGCTCCGGCTCTACCTGCTCAAGCTCCTCGACGACGGCCCGAAGCACGGCTACGAGCTGATCCGCCTCCTGGAGGACCGGTTCCTCGGGCTGTACGCCCCCAGCGCCGGCACCATCTACCCCCGGCTCCAGCGGCTGGAGGCCGAAGGGCTGGTCAGCCACACCGCCGCGGGCGGCCGCAAGACGTACGGCATCACCGACGCCGGCCGCGACGAGCTGCGCCAGCGCGACGGCGAGCTGGCCACCCTGGAGGCGGACATCGCCGCCTCGGTGGCGGACCTCTCCACCCTGGCAGGCGAGATCCGCAGCGAGGTGAGCGGCTCGGTGCGTGACCTCAAGCGGGAGCTCAACGCGGCAGCCCGGCAGACCCGGCGTACCCGGTGGGAGCCTTCGGCGCCTCCCCCTCCGCCGCCGCCCGGTCCGGCGTCGGCCAATGGGCCGAGCGCGGCCCTGCTCGACGAGTTCGACCAGCGGCTGGCCGCGTTCACCGCCGAGGTGGGCCGGCTGGCGCGGGCCCGGCAGTTCAGCGACACCCAGGTGCGTACCGCGATCCGACTGCTCGACGGCGCGCTGGACGGGTTGCGCCGGCTGCTGCGCTGACCGTCGTCGCCCGCCGGGCAGAGGTGGCGGCCAACGACTCACAGGGTTTTTGCAGGAAGTGTCCAGCGCCGACGCAGTGAGGTCACCGATGATGGGCACATGCCCGCTACCCAAACCGAGGCGCGACTGCTCGTCGTCGAGGACGACCCGAACATCCTCGAACTGCTCTCCGCAAGCCTGCGCTTCGCGGGGTTCGACGTGGCCACCGCGACCAGCGGCAGCGCGGCCCTGAATGCCGCCAAGGATCACCGGCCCGACCTGGTGGTGCTCGACGTGATGCTGCCGGACCTGGACGGCTTCGAGGTCATCCGGATGCTCCGCGAGGGCGGTACGCGTACCCCGGTGGTCTTCCTGACCGCCCGGGACGCCACCGACGACAAGATCCGTGGGCTGACCCTGGGTGGCGACGACTACGTGACTAAGCCGTTCAGCCTGGAGGAGTTGACGGCCCGGATCCGGGCCGTGCTGCGCCGCACCACCACCGGGGAGCAGGCCCCGTCCCGGCTCACCTTCGCCGACCTGGAGTTGGACGAGGAGACCCACGAGGTGCACCGGGCCGGGCAGCGGGTGCAGCTCTCGCCGACCGAGTTCAAGCTGCTGCGCTACCTGATGCTCAACGCCAACCGGGTGCTGTCCAAGGCGCAGATCCTGGACCACGTCTGGAACTACGACTTCCGGGGCGACGACAACATCGTCGAGTCCTACATCTCCTACCTGCGGCGCAAGGTCGACACCACCCAGCCCCGGTTGATCCACACCCTCCGCGGCGTCGGGTACGTGCTGCGCAAGCCAGCGGCGTGAACGCGGTCCAGCAGGCGAAGGGACGGCTGCGGGGCGTACCACTGCGGTTCAAGCTGGTCACCTCGGTGCTGGCGCTCGTCGCTGTCGCACTGCTGGTGATCAGCTCGCTGACCGCCTACTTCCTCCGCAACTACCTGGTGGGCCAGGTGGACGGGCAGATCAGGTCGACCGCCCAGGGTCTCGGTCAGCTGCTCCCAAAGCTGCGCAGCGGTGAGATCAACGCCATGCTGCCCAGCGACTACGTCGTGACCCTGGCCGACGACCAGCAGGTGTACCGGGCGATCTACGACGACATCAGTCTCGACCCCGAGCAGTTGCCCACCTTTCCCGCCAGCCGTGCGGGCTTCGCGGACCTGGAGGGGGAGCCGCGGACCGTCGTGTCCCACGACGGCCAGACCCGGTGGCGGGTGTACTACGCCGCCCAGCGCGACGGCTCGGTGCTGGCGGTGGGCCAGCCGCTGACCGAGGTGGACCGGGCGGTGCAGCAGCTCGTCTGGATCGACCTCCTGGTCGGCGGTGCGGTGCTGATCATGCTGGCCTCGATCGGCGCGGCCATCGTGCGGACCAGCCTCAAGCCGCTGGTGGAGATCGAACGGACCGCCGCGGCCATCGCCGGCGGTGACCTGACCCGTCGGGTGCCCGACCCGGAGGAGGGGCAGGAGTACCCCACGTCCGAACTGGGCCGGCTCTCCCGTGCGCTGAACGCGATGCTCGCCCAGATCGAGGCGGCGTTCACCGCCCGGGCCGCCTCGGAGACCGCCGCCCGCTCGGCCGAGAGCACCGCGCGGGACGCGGCCGCTGCCGCCCAGGCGTCCGAGGCGCGGGCCCGGCGCTCGGAGGGGCGGATGCGGCAGTTCGTCGCGGACGCCTCGCACGAACTGCGTACCCCACTGACCACCATCCGCGGCTTCGCCGAGCTGTACCGGCAGGGCGCAGCCCGGGCACCGGAGCAGACCGCCGGCCTGCTGCGCCGGATCGAGGACGAGGCGGCCCGGATGGGGCTGCTGGTGGAGGACCTGCTGCTGCTCGCCCGACTGGACCGGGAACGGCCGCTCTCGCTCGCCCCGGTGGAGCTGCCGGTGCTCGCCTCCGACGCGGTGCACGCCGCTCGGGCGATCGCGCCGGACCGGCGGATCGAGCTGGAGATCGAGCCCGGCTCGGGCCCCCTCGTCGTCTTCGCCGACGACGCGCGGCTGCGTCAGGTGATCGGCAACCTGGTCACCAACGCGCTGACCCACACCCCGCCGGACGCCGAGATCAAGCTGCGGCTGCGCGCCGAGCCGGGGAACCTCGCGGTGGTGGAGGTGGCCGACACCGGTCCGGGCCTCTCCCCGGAGCAGACGGAACGGGTGTTCGAGCGGTTCTACCGGGCCGACGCGGCGCGTACCAGGCGGGCCGACGGCAACACCGGCACCGGCCTCGGCCTGGCCATCGTGGCGGCGCTGGTCGCCGCCCACCACGGCTCGGTGGAGGTGACCGAGACCCCCGGCGGCGGGGCCACGTTCCGGGTCCGGCTGCCTCAGGCGCCTCAGGTCGACGAGACGGGCGAGTGACTTTCAGCCAACTTCCAGGACGGATCCAGCTTGATCGCAGTGGCCGGGGAGAAGGTAGTGGCATGACCGAGTTCGAGTCCGACCCGCAGCGCCGGCCGGCCGCCACCGACGCCGAGCCGTCGCACCCCACCGCCGAGCTGCCGCGCGACGAGCGCGCGCAGTCCGACTCCCCGACCACCCCTGTTCCGGTCGTGTCGACCACCGAGGACGCGGCGACCACAGCCGTCACCCCGGCCGTGCCCGCCGCCTCCGCCGGCCAACCGGCCAGCGCGCCGCCGGCCGTTGGGCAGCCGACCGGGTACGAGCCCGGCCAGCCGGCCAGCGCGCCGCCGGCCGTTGGGCAGCCAACCGGGTACGAGCCCTCGGCCGCCACCCCCTCCGCGCCGCCGTACCCGGTCTCCGGGCACCCGGCGCCCGGCCAGCACGGCTACCCGCAGCCGACCGCCGGCCGGTACCCCGGCTCTCCCTGGTACCCGGGCCAGCACCAGTCCGGCTGGGCCGGCGGGGGCCAGCCGGGCGCGGCGTACCAGCAGCACCAGCACCAGCAGCAGCACCCGGGGCAGCCGGTGCCGCCCTGGGGCCCGCAGGCCACGCCGCCCGGCACCGGGCCCCGGCCGGGCCGGATCGCCAAGTTCGCCGGCGCCGGTGTCGCGGTGTTCGCCCTGATGCTCGGCTCCGGCGTGGCGGGCGGGGCGCTCGCGCTCGCTCTCGACGGCGACGGTGGCGGTGTCACCCGCACCTACTCCGCGGCCCCGGTGCTCAACAGCGCCGACCTGCCGAAGATCGCCGCCGCCGTGCAGGACAGCGTCGTCTCCATCGCCACCGACAGTGGCGAGGGCTCCGGTGTGGTGCTCAGCGCCGACGGTTACGTGCTCAGCAACAACCACGTGGTCGCCTCCGCCAGCGGGGACACCGTGCAGGTGGTCTTCGCCGACGGCAAGACCGCCGAAGCGAAGATCATCGGTACCGACCCGAAGACCGACCTGGCCGTGGTGAAGGCCAACGGGGTCTCCGATCTCAAGCCGGCCACCTTCGGTGACAGCGACGGCATGCAGGTCGGCGACCAGGTGCTCGCCCTGGGCAGCCCGCTCGGCCTGCAGGGCTCGGTGACCGCGGGCATCCTCAGCGCCCGGGACCGCACCATCCGGGCTGGCGAGGGTCAGCAGCAGGACCCGAGCCAGCAGGGCCAGGCGGTCAGCTCGATCTCCGGCCTGCTCCAGACCGACGCCCCGATCAACCCGGGTAACTCCGGTGGCGCCCTGGTCAACACCCGGGGCGAGGTGATCGGCGTCAACACCGCCATCGCCACCTCCGGGCAGAGCACCGGCAACATCGGCGTCGGGTTCGCCATCCCCAGCAACAAGGCCAAGGACGTCGCGGGCAAGCTCCAGCGCGGCGAGAAGGTCAGCCACCCGTCGCTCGGGGTCGGCGTCAACCAGGCCGAGGGCGGCGGCGCACTGGTCGCGTCGATCACCGCGGGCAGCCCCGCCGAGAAGGCCGGCTTCCAGCGGGGTGACGTGATCACCCGGTTCGGCGACAAGGCGGTCAACGACTCCGACGACCTGGTCGGCGCGGTGCAGGCCGGCAAGGTCGGCGACCGGGTCGAGGTGCAGTTCAAGCGGAACGGCGCCGAGAAGTCGGCAACCGTGACGCTCGCCGAAACGTCCTAACCGATATCTGAACCTGCCTCCTCCCTCCGGCGGCGGGTGGCGGGGCCAAGGGGGTTGGCTCCGTCACCCGCCGCTCTTTTCCGCCCTGACGGCGGTTCACCCGGATCGGGTGAACCGCCGTCACCCGTGCGCCCGGCACGTTCGGAAGGCGAGCCCGCGACCGTACGGGGGGTGGATGCCATGAGCACGGCGACGGATGTCCGCGACGACCAGCAGATCCAGCGCGACGTCCTGGCCGAGCTGGCCTGGGACGCGCAGCTGCAACCGAACGAGATCGGCGTGACCGTCGACCAGGGGGTGGTCACCCTGACCGGATTCGTCGACGGCGCCGCCCGCAGTTGGGCGGCGACCCGCTGCGCGCAGCGCGTCCGTGGGGTGCGGGCGGTAGCCGACGAGATCGAGGTGCGGCTGCCGGGCACACCGGGGCGTACCGACGCCGAGATCGCCATCGCCGCCAGTCGGGCGCTGGAGTGGGACAGCTTCGTGCCGGCCGAGCGCCTGGACGTGACAGTCGCGAACGGCTGGCTGATGCTCCGCGGCGAGGTCGAGTTCGGCTGGCAGCGCCGCGCTGCCGAGGGGGAACTGCGCCGGCTGGACGGCGTACGGGGGATCACCAACCTGGTCGAGGTGCGACCGTCGGCGCCGCCGGCCGCCGAGCGGCTGCGGCGCGACGTACAGCGCGCGCTGCTGCGTACGCTCGGCGCCGACCGGGTGACCGTCGAGGTGGACGGCGACACGTTGGTCCTGGCCGGGGTGGTCCACTCGTGGTGGGAACGCGACCAGGTCGAGCGGGTGGCCTGGTCCGCGCCGGGGGTGCGGGTGGTCCACGACCAGCTCCTGGTCGGCGGTTGAGCGTCCGTCTTTGTCCGGTTTACCGGAGACGCCGTGGGGAAACCGCCGCAGACCATGCCGGCGGCGACGCTCGACCGGGGATCAACGGGGAGGACTCGTGGTTGTGAACCACCCGCCCGCCGACCGCCCTCCGGAGCGGTCGTTGCGCATCGCGATGGTGGTCCCGCCGTGGCTGTCCGTACCGCCGCCTGGCTACGGCGGCCTGGAACAGGTGGTCGCCGGCCTGGTGGACGCGCTGACCGGGCACGGCCACGCGGTAACCCTGTTCGGTGCCGGCGTCGAGCACGGCACCGCCGCTGGCGGCTTCGTCTCCACCGTTCCCGAGGTCCAGTACGAGCGGCTCGGCGAGTCACTGCCGGAGCTGGCCCACCTGGCCCGGGTGAACCAGATGATCACGGCGGCGGACTTCGACGTGATCCACGACCACACCACGATCGGCCCGCTGGTGGCCGGCCGCCGGGCCGTGCCGACGGTGGCGACCGTGCACGGCAACCCGGTGGGGGAGTACGGCGACGTGCTCGGCGAAGTCGACCAGGGGGTCGGGCTGGTGGCCATCTCGCACGCCCAGCGCCGGCTCAACCCGCTCCTGCCCTGGGTCGGTACGGTGCACAACGCGTTGGACATCCGGGGCTTTCCACGCAAGACCGCACCCGGTCCCGGGCCGGTGCTGTGGTTGGCCCGGTTCAGCCCGGACAAGGGCCCGGACTTCGCCATCCGGGCGTGCCGAGCGGCCGGGGTGCCGCTGCTGCTGGCGGGCAAGTGCAATGAGCCGGCCGAGCGCCGCTACTACGAGCAGGTGGTCGAGCCGCTGATCGGCGACGACGTCAGGGTCGTGTTCAACGCCGGCCGCGCGGAGACCCTGCGGATGCTGGTCGACGCCCGATGCCTGATCATGCCGATTCAGTGGGACGAGCCGTTCGGCATGGTGATGTTGGAGGCGATGGCGACCGGCACACCGGTGGTCGCACTCGACCGGGGCGCGGTGCCGGAGCTGGTCCTTCCCGGGGTGACCGGGCTGGTGTGCGAGCGGCCGGAGGACCTGCCCGAGGCCCTGCGGGCGGCGAAGAAACTGGACCCGGAGGACTGCGTGGCGCACGTCGCGGAGAACTTCTCGACCGAGCGCCTGGCGTCCGGCTACGAGGAGGTCTACCGACGGGTCGTCGCCGGCCGGCACGACGTCCGCGAGTCGGCCGGAGTCGCGGTCCGCTGATCAGCCTGCCCCGGTGCCGTTGTGGCCGCGGTCAGACCCGGGCCGCACCCAGCTCGGCGATGGCGGCGTCCAGCCGCTCCGCGTACGCCGGGCTGATGCCGCCCTCGCCCAGCCGGACGGCGACCTTCTCGCGCAGCCGAGCCACCGGCGGAGCCAGCTCGTCCCGGCCGGAGCCGACGGCCGCGGTCAGGTTGCGCAGCTCGTTGCGCAGGTCGAGACCGACGTCGGGGCGGATCTCCCCGGCGTCCAACCCGGCGCCGATCAGCCCGTTGAGCCGGCTGGCGGCCTCCACCAGCGTGCCCGGCTCCGAGGTGGGCGAGCCCGTGCTCGACCGCGCCGACGGTGACGCGGCCGGGCCGGACGGCTCGCTGATCGACGGATCGTTCGACGCGGACGCCGACGGACCAGCCGAAGGCTGCGTCCGTGGCGCTGGCTGCCGATCGTCGGGCAGCAGGGCCGCGACGGCCAGCGCCACACCGACCGCCAGGATGGCCGGAACCAGCAGCAGGGCCGGACGGCGACGCGACCGGCCCGGCCCACCGTCGGCCGGTCCCGCCTCCGGTGCGGCCGGTTCCGCCGCCGCCCCGCCGGTTTCGGTCGCCACGGTTTCCGGCACCGAGGGGGCCGGGGGCGGGGTCAGCGTGGGCACCCGGATGGTGGCCGTCGGCGGGTCGGCCGGCAGCAGCTGGTCGCGCAGCGCGGTGGAGACCTGCCGGGCGGTCGGCCGGTCGGCCGGATCCCGGGCCAGGCTGCGCAGGCAGATCCGGGCCACGACCGACGGCAGTTCCGGCACCTCGGCCAGCGTCGGCGGCGGGCCGCCCGCCAGCGCTGCGCTGAGCTGCTCCCAGGTGTCCGCCGGGTACGGGACCCGGCCGGTGAGCGCCTCGTGCAGCAGCACGCCGAGCGAGTACACGTCGGTGGCCGGCTGGGCGGGCGCGCCGTCGAGCCGTTCCGGTGCCACGTATGCCGGAGTCCCGAAGGTGCCGCCGTCCTCGTCCTCGTCCGGTGCCCCGATCCGGGTGGCGATGCCGAAGTCGAGCACCTTGACGCCCACGTCGGTCATCATCACGTTGGCCGGGGTGATGTCGCGGTGCACGATGCCGAGCCGGTGCGCGGCGGCCAGCGCGTCCGCGATCTGCGCGCCGACCTGGACCGCCTCGGCCCACGGCAGCGGCCCCTCGGTGAGCCGCAGCTTCAACTCCTCGCCGCTGAGCAGCTCCATCACGACGAACGAGGTGATGGAACCGTCCGGGTCGACCGTCTCGCCGTAGTCGTGCACCGAGGTCACGTGCGGGTGGACCAACTGGGCGGCGGCCCGGGCCTCCTCGCGCACCATGCCCCGGAACCGGGCGTCGGCGGCCAGCGACGGGGCGAGCACCTTGAGCGCGACGACCCGGTCCAGCACCTCGTCCCGGGCGCGCCAGATGACCGACATGCCACCGGCGCCGACCTGGTCGATGAGCCGGTACCTGCGGGCCAGCAACCGGCCCGGATGCAGTGCTGCCTTCACGGATCGCACCTGCCTCGGGGTGGGAGCGGTATCAGGTTGCGCGAATGTGTCCGGCCTGTCAACGCCGTCGTCGATGAGTGGCCCTGTCGTGCGCCGCCCCCTCCCGCGACGGCGGCCGACCGGTCGGCGGCGGGCCCGTGCCAGGATGAGTGGTATGGCGGGGGGACCGGTGGCGTTCGTACTCGGCGGCGGGGGAGTGCTCGGCGCGGTCGAGGTGGGCATGTTGCGTGCCCTGTTCCGGGCCGGCATCCAACCCGACCTGGTGCTCGGCACCTCGATCGGCGCGGTCAACGGCGCGCTGGTCGCCGCCGACCCGTCGGAGGCGGTGACCGACCGGCTGGTCCGGCTCTGGGCCTCGCCGGAGGCCAGCGAGGTGTACGGCGACTCGGTCGCCCGGCAGGTGCGCCGCTTCGCCGCCCGGACCCACCTGCACTCGCCCCGACCGCTGCGCCGCCTACTCGAATCCGAGTTGGGGGTGGACACCACCTTCGCCGACCTGCGGGTGCCGTTCCGTTGCTGCGCCGCGCACATCGAGCGGGCCGCCGAGCACTGGTTCGACAGCGGTCCGGTGGTGCCGGCGGTGCTGGCGTCGGCCTCGGTGCCCGGCCTGCTTCCGCCCACCGAGATCGACGGAGCGCACTATGTGGACGGTGGCATCGTCAACTCCATCCCGATCGGCGAGGCGGTGGCCGTCGGGGCCCGCCAGATCTTCGTCCTCCAGGTGGGCCGGATCGAACGGGAGCTGACACCGCCCCGGCGTCCGTGGGAGATCGCGCAGGTCGCGTTCGAGATCTCCCGCCGGCACCGGTTCTTCCGCGAGATGGCCGCGCTGCCCGAGGGGGTGGAGGTGCACGTCCTGCCGACCGGAGGGCTGAACCCGCGCGACGACACCCCGTGGGCGTACCGGGACATGGCGGCGGTGGGGCGGCGGATCAGCCGGGCGTACACCGCCTCCCGGCACTACCTGGCCACCCACGTGGTGCGGTGATGCCGTTGCCCCCCAGGTGGCTGCGCCGGCTGCTGTTCGCCCCTGCCGTGGTGCTGCTCGCGGTCGCCGTGGTGACCACGCTGCCGGTCTGGGCGCTGGTCGCCGCGGCCGCCTCCCCCCTGGTCCGGGGCCGGTTGCGCCCGCTGCGACTGCTCTGGATCGGCTGCGTGTACCTGGTCTGGGATGCCGCCGCGCTGCTCGCGCTCTTCGTGCTCTGGGTCGTCTCCGGCTTTGGCTGGCGGACCCGGTCGCCGGCCTTCCAGCGCGCGCACTACGTGCTGGCGGGCTGGTTCCTGCGGGTGCTGTTCTGGCAGGCCCACTGGACGCTGCGGTTGCGCATCGACGTGGTGGGCACCGACCCCGACACCGCCCTGCCCGGCCGGCCTGAACTGGTGCTCTGCCGGCACGCCGGGCCTGGCGACTCGTTCATCCTGATCCACGGGCTGGTCAACTGGTTCAACCGGGAGCCGCGGATCGTGCTCAAGGACAGCCTCCAGTGGGACCCGGCGATCGACGTGCTGCTCAACCGGCTGCCCAACCGGTTCATCGCGCCGACGCCGGAGCGCGGCGAGGAGACGGTACGCCAGGTCGGGCACCTGGCCACCGGCCTGGACGACAACGACGCCTTCGTGATCTTCCCGGAGGGCGGCAACTTCACCCCCAAGCGCCGGCTGCGTGCCATCGCCCGGCTGCGCTCCCTCGGCCTGGAGCGAATGGCCCTGCGCGCGGAACGGATGCGGCACGTGCTCGCCCCGCAGCCCGGTGGGGTGCTCGCCGCGCTGGACGCCGCCCCGGACGCCGGGGTCATCTTCGTCGCCCACACCGGGCTGGACCGGATGGTCACCGTCGCCGACGTGTGGCGCGAACTGCCGATGGACAAGCGGATCGTGATGCGGTTCTGGTCGGTGCCGCCGGAGGACGTGCCGACCGGTCGGCAGGAACGCATCGACTGGCTTTATGACTGGTGGGCGCGGATCGACACCTGGATCGCGGCCAATCGGGAGGTCGCCGCGTAGGGTGCGGACGTGGACCAGATCTGCGTGGTGACGACGGTGGTGGATGCGCGTTCGGTCGCCGACGTGCTGGCGGCCGCGGCCGTCGCCGGACGGCTCGCCGCCTGCGCCCAGGTCGGCGGTCAGGTGGACAGCACCTACTGGTGGCGGTCCGGGGTGGAGACCAGCACCGAGTGGTCGGTGCAGTTCAAGACCGCGCCGGACCGGCTCACCGCGCTGGTGGACCAGGTCCGGGCCAGCCACCCGTACGAGGTGCCGGAGATTCTGGTGTCCAGGGTGGAGAGCGGCGACCCCGGCTACGCCACCTGGGTACACGAGCACACGCGCCCCTGAGTACGCGCACTCTGGGCGGGCGCCCCGGCCGGTCTCGATGATGACCGGGTGGATGACACCGGCTATCCCTGCCCCGCCTGCGGCGCCCCGGCCGACCTGAGTACCGGGTGCGCCGGCTGCCGTCGTCCGCCCGACCCCGTCGCCGCCGAGGTGGTCCGGCTGGGCCGGGAGGTCGCCCAGCTCGCGCCGGAGGTGGAGCGGGCCCGCCGGACGTACGTCGAGCTGGCCGGGCGGCTGGCGGCCAGTACGCAGCGGCGGGCCGAGTTGGCCGCGCGCGTCCGCGCCGGGCTGGCCGCTTCCGTCGCCGTGCGCCCGACGCCGTCCACCGGCCCGACGCCGTTCCAAGGGCCGGGGACGCCCGCCGGCCAGGGGGTTCCGGAACCGGTCGGTACGGGATCCGCGGCTTCCGGCGCGGCGGAGACCTCGACGCGGACGGTCCAGGGCCTGCTCTTCGTCCTCGGTGGACTTCTTCTGAGTACTGCGGCCGTGGTCTTCACGGCGGTGGCCTGGGCGGCGGTGGGGGTCGGTGGACGGGCCCTGATCCTGGCGGCGGTCACCGCGCTCGTCCTGGCCGCCCCGCTGCTGGCGGTTCGTCGGGGGCTGCGCGGCACGGCGGAGACGTTCGCCGCGGTGGGGCTGCTGCTGGTGGTGCTGGACGGCTACGCGGCCTGGTCGGTGGACCTGGCCGGTGTGGCCGGCTGGCCGGGCAGCAGGTACGCCGCGCTGGTCGGGGGGGCCAGCGCGGCGGTCGCCGTGGCGTACGCCAGGTTGAGCCGGTTGACCGGGCCCTGGTTCGCCGCGTTGCTGGCCTCCCAGCCGGTGCTGCCGCTGCTCGCCGTCGAGGCCCGGCCGGCAGCGGGCGGTTGGGCGCTGGTCCTGCTCGGGGTGGCGCTGCTCGACCTGGCCGTGCTGGCCGCGCTGCGCGATCGGGGGCGGCCGGCCCAGCTCGCCGGCCGTGTGCTCGCCGGGATCGGGCACGTCGCCGCGCTGGTCGGTGCCGCCGGCTGCGCCCTGGTGCCGCTGCTGCTCGGCAGGGCGGCGGGTGCACCGCTGTTGGCCGGGGTTCCGCTGTTGCTGGTCGCGCTGACCGGGCTCGGTGCGGCACGGTTGGTCGGCGGACGGGCGCTGCGGGTGGTGGCGGCCGGGCTGCTGGTGCCGGTGCTCGCCGCCGCGCTGCTGCGCCCGGTGGCCGAGCTGCGGCCGTCACTGCTGCTGCTCGCGGCGGCCACGGTGGCCCTCGGGCTGGCCGGCGCCGTACGGCTGCTGCCCGCCGGCTGGCGGACCGGCCCGCGCGTCGGGGCGCTGCTGGTCTCGGCGGGCACGGTGCAGACCGCGGTGCTGATCACCGGCGGGCTGGCGGTCGCCGCCGGTGCCCGATCGCTGCCGCCGTGGACTGGTGCCGAGACGGGCCCGGACCTGGATTGGGGCTGGCAGGTGGCACCCGCTCTGGCGGTGGCGCTCGCCGCGATGGCCCTCCTGCTGCCCCGGGGCGCGCGGGTGCTGCTCGCCACGGCCGGCGCGGCGGCCGTGCTGCTCGCCGTGCCCGTCGGCTGGGCGGCGGCCTGGCCGGTCGTGGTGGCCGTGGACCTGGTCGGCGGGGTCATGCTGCTGCTCGCCGTGCTGGCCCGTCCGGCGGCCCGACCGGCCACGCTGCTCACCGGGGCGCTTGGCGGCGCCGTCCTGCTGGGGCACGGGCTGCTGGTGGCCCTGGCCGCCCCGGCCGCTGCCCTGGTGGCGCTCGGGACGATCACCGTGCTCGGGTTGGCACTGGCCGTGCGCCGGGCCGCCGGGCCGTACCGGTGGGTGGCCGGTCCGGGTCTGCTGGTCGCGCAGCTCGCGCTGCCGGCGGTCGCCGCGCTGGCGCTGTTCGCCGCGGGTGCACCGCCCTGGTGGCAGGCCCGGGCCGCGCTGGCCGCCGCCGGGCTGCCGCTGGTCGCGGTGCTCGCGGCGCGTCGCCACCGGGTCGAGCTGACCGGGTACGCGGTGACCGGTGCCGCGGTCGCGGTGACTGCCGCCGGGCTCGCGCCGCTGGTCGTGGCGGGGGATGAGCGGCTCGGGCTGTACGCCGCGCTGGCGGCGCTGGGCGTCGTGTTCGTCGCCCGACGGGACCTGCCGACAGCCGGCGATCAACCTGATGAGTCGCGGGTGCCGGCGGTCGGGGGGCCGCCGGTGGTCGGGGGGTCGTCGGCGGTCGGGGGGCCGCCGGCGATCAGCCGGTCGGGTCCACTGGTGGTGGCGGGCGCCGGGCTGGCGGCGGTCGCGGTGCTGGCCGCACTGCCGGCACTGCTGACTGCGCTCGCCGCTCCGTACGGCAGCCGGGGGCCGATCTGGTCCGGGGTGCCCACGGTCGTCGCCGACCCGGCGGCGCTCCCCGCCGGGCTGGCGCTGGTCGCGTTGGCGGTGGCCGCCGTGCTGATCGGCCGGGGGGTCCGACCAACGCTGCTGCCCGCGCTGCCGTTCGCCGCGGGTGCGCTGCCGGTGCTCCTCGTCGCGGTCCGCGCGCCCTGGCCGGTGCTGCCGGTAGCCGTCCTGCTCGCCGGGTTGGCCGTGCTGCTGCTCGCGGCCCTGGCGGTGCCCCGCCCGGCGCTCGCGCCGATGGCGGTGCCGGTGGGGGCGGTGTTGGCCGCCGCCGGTGTGGTGGGGCTGTTGGCCACCCGGGCGGGCACGCTCGCCGCCGAGGGCATGCTGCTGGTGGCGGCGGTGGCCGTCGCCGTCGGGGCGCGGATCGTCGAGGTGCGCGTCACGGGTTGTCTCGCGGCGGTGGGCGCGGCCTCCGCGCTGGCGGTGACCGTGCCGCTCGCCGGTGGGTTGCCGCTGCGGGCGGCGGCGTACCCGCTGCTGGGGGTGGCCGCGCTGGTCCTGGCGGTCGCCGCCGCGATCAGTCCGACGGTCGCTGCGGTGGGAGCGCCCACCGACACGTCCGGGGCGGGTGCTTCGGCCGACTGGAGTGTGGCGGGGCGGGCCCGGGTCGGGCGGGTGCTGGACGGTGCCGCGCAGGCGGTGGCGCTGGTGGCGGCACTGCTCGCGGTCGAGGTGGCGCGGCACCTCGCGACCGTCTGCGTGCTCTGGGGCGTCGCAGTGGCGCTGCGGCTGCTGCGCCGGGGCGAGCCGGCAGGCCGGCGGTGGGCATTCGCCGGCATCGCCGGTGGCAGCGAACTGCTCGGGGCGTGGGTGCTGTTGGCCGCGGGCGGGGTGACCGTGCTGGAGGCGTACACCCTGCCGGCTGCGACCCTCGCACTCGGCGCGGGCCTGCTGGCGCTGCGCACCCGGCCCGGGCTGACCAGTTGGCCGGCGCTCGGCCCGGGGCTGGTCGCGGCGCTGCTGCCGAGCCTGGTGTCGGTGCTGGCCGGTGCGGACCCGCAGCCGTGGCGGCGGCTGCTGCTCGGCGTGGCGGCGCTGGGCGTGGTGCTGGCCGGTGCCACCCGCCGCTGGCAGGCCCCGGTGCTCCTCGGCGGTGGGGTGCTGGCGGTGCTGGCGCTGCACGAACTGGCCCGCGGCTGGGACCTGCTGCCGCGGTGGATCTACCTGGGTGCCGGCGGTCTGGCGCTGATCGGACTCGCCGCCAGCTACGAGCGGCGGCGCCGCGACCTGGCCCGGATACGGGCCGTGGTGGCCCGGCTGGGCTGAGCCGAATCCCCGGGGGTAGGGCTCGCCCTACCCCCCATTCGGGGGTTGTCAGGGTTACTCAGCGCAACCAATGCCGGGAGACTCGAGATGAGCCCGGGCGCCCCGGCACGGGCGTGAGCGGGACGGGAGCACCAATGGCGCTCGGAGCGGTGGCGGAACCGCCGGTACGCCGGCGAGGCAGTGACTACGCACAGTTGTCCCGACGGATCAGCGAGGCAGGCCTGCTGGAGCGGCGCCCAGCCGCGTACGTCGCCCGCATCGTGATCACGCTCGGTGCCTTCGTGGCCGGCTGGGTCGCCGTGTTCCTGGTCGGCGACTCCTGGTGGCAGCTGCCGCTCGCAGCCGTGATGGCGGTGGCCACCACCCAGGTCGCGTTCCTCGGCCACGATGCCGGGCACCGCCAGATGTTCCGTCGGCGCGGCCCCAGCGAACTGGTGGGGCTGCTCGCCGGCAACGTTGCAGTGGGGATCAGCTACGGCTGGTGGGTCGACAAGCACAACCGGCACCACGCCAACCCGAACCACGAGGACGAGGACCCGGACGTCGGCGCGGGTGCCCTGGTGTGGACGCCCGAGCAGGCGCTGGAGACCCGTGGGTTCGGCCGCTGGATGGCCAAGCGGCAGGCGTACTTCTTCTTCCCGATGCTGCTGCTGGAGGGGCTGAACCTGCACGTGGCGAGCATCCGGGCGATCGTCGGCCGGGAATCGGACGGCGGGTACAGCACCCCGATGCGGCACCGGGCCGTCGAGGCGGGGCTGCTCGTCCTGCACACCGCCGGCTACGTGGCGCTGCTGCTGGCGGTCATGTCGCCGGGGAAGGCACTGCTCTTCGCTGTCGTGCACCAGGCGTTGTGGGGCCTCTACATGGGCTGCGCGTTCGCGCCGAACCACAAGGGCATGCCGATGCCGACCGCCGAGGACGAGCTGGACTTCCTGCGTAAGCAGGTGCTGACCTCCCGCAACGTGCGGGGCAGCCGGCTGGTGGACACCGCGCTGGGCGGGCTCAACTACCAGATCGAGCACCACCTGTTCCCGAACATGCCCCGGGCCAACCTGCGCCGGGCGCAGCCGATCGTTCGCGCCTACTGCGACGAGCAGGGCATCTCGTACACCGAGACCGGGCTGGTCGAGTCGTACCGGCAGGCGCTCGGCCACCTGCACGACGTCGGACAGCCGCTGCGCGGCTGAGGACGCCGGCCGCTGCGCGGCTGAGGACGTACCTGGTGGGGGCGGTGCCGGAGGGCACCGCCCCCGCTTCGTCGTGTGGGGTCCGCCCCGACACCCCGCCACCGCTGGTCGGTGGCACTCGCCGTGCCCGGTAGGGTCGGCGCATGGCAGACCTGCTCACCGCGGAGGCGGTGCGAGACGAGCTGGGCGGGCTGACGGGCTGGTCGGGCGATGGCACCGGGATCAGCCGCACGGTGGAGCTGACCAGCTTCCCGGCGGCCATCGCGGTGGTCGACCGGGTGGCCGGGACAGCCGAGGAGCTGGACCACCACCCTGACATCGACATCCGCTGGCGCACGCTGACCTTCCGCTGCGTCACCCACTCGGCCGGCGGGGTCACCCACCGCGACGTCGACCTGGCGCGTCGGATCGACGAGATCATTCGGAGCGCCCGATGAGGTTTGAGATCAGCAAGGTGCTGGACGCCATCGAGGGCCGGGTCTGCACGGACCCGTCGCTGGCCCGGGCCGTGCTCGACCTGGCCGAGGTGATCCGCTACCAGGACATCGACGGCGGCCGGCCGGCCAGCCTGCTGCGGCTCGGCATGGTCATCGACGCGCTCTCCCGCGAGCTGGAGGAGGACAGCGTCCAGGTCTACGCCGTGGTGCACCGGGCGCTGCTCTCCGATGCCGACCTCACCTCCAACGAGCGGATGGTGGTCCGCCGCTGGGCCGACGACGGGCTCGTCGAGGTGCTCGACAACCCGGGCGACCGGATGTTGGAGGTCGCCGATCTGCTCGGGCTTCCGGTGCTCAGCCGGGTCCGCTTCGACGGGCTGCGCGGGCGGTTCCCGTGGCTGGTCGAGCAGGCCGGACGGGTGCTCGCCCCGGTGCCCGGTGCCGGCGGACCTGCGTTCATCGCGCACGTCGGTGGCGGGCACACGCCGGTTGCCGGCAAGCGTTCGCCGACCGGGGCGAAGCTGCTGGCCCGCCAGTGGCGCTGCCCCGAGCCGGGCTGCGCGCTCTTCGGCAGTGGTGGCGGAGGCGGCGCGTTCGCCGACCTGGCCCGGGTGGTGGAACGCAGCCCGGCCGGTCAGCCGCCGCCCGCGCTGCGCAACGGCGTACCGACCTGCCCCCGGCACGGCGTGCGGCTCGGTGACGCCGGCCCCCGGCCACGCTCCGAGGTGCTCGCGGTCCGCGTCGGCGGCCTGGTCCGGCGGCGGTTCGTGCTGACCGAGGAGCAGCCGGTGGTGGCCGGTCGGGCCCCCGAGCAGGACGGCGGGATCATGCTCGGGCAGTGGCTCAACGACGAGGCCCGGCGGTGGATCAGTCGTGGGCACGTCCGCTTCGAGCTGCGGGTCGGCGAGGTCATCGTGACCGACGTCAGCACCAACGGCTCCGGCATCCGGCCGGCCGGCTCGATGGCCGAGTCCGACCGGATCCCCCTGGCCCCGCAGCAGTCCCGGGTGCTGGGCGAGGGCGACATGGTGGAGCTCTACCCCGGGGTGCAGGTCGGCCGCGCCGAGGAGCTGCCCGCCGGCGCCCCGTTCACCCCGACCTCGGTGATGGCCGAGGCCCCCACCATGGCGATGCGCCTACCCCGCGCCTGACGTGCGGGCGGGCGCCGGGACCGTGGTCCCGACGCCCGCCCGAAGTACGTTCCGGTTCAGCTGGCCAGTACGGCGGCGAGCTGAGCCACCGCGAGGTCGATCTCCTCCTCGGTGATCACCAGCGGCGGGGCGAGCCGGATGGTGGAGCCGTGGGTGTCCTTGGCGAGCACACCGCGCTGGGCGAGCCGCTCGCACGCCTCCCGTCCGCTCATCAGCGCCGGGTCGATGTCCAGACCGGCCCAGAGACCACGGACGCGCACCCCGACCAGGCCCTTGCCGACCAGCCCCTCCAGGCCGGCCCGCAGCCGTTCGCCCAGCTCGGCCGAGCGGCGCTGGAACTCGCCGGTTGCCAGCAGCCGGACCACCTCGATCGCCACCGCGCAGGCCAGCGGGTTGCCGCCGAAGGTGGAGCCGTGCTGGCCGGGCTTGAGCACGCCGAGCACGTCGGCGTTCGCGGCCACGGCGGAAACCGGCACGATGCCGCCGCCGAGCGCCTTGCCCAGCAGGTACATGTCCGGCACGACGCCCTCGTGGTCACAGGCGAAGGTGGTGCCGGTGCGGCCCAGGCCGGACTGGATCTCGTCCGCGATGAAGAGCACGTTGCGGTCGGTGCAGACCTGGCGTACGCCTGGCAGGTAGCCCTCCGGCGGCATCACGACGCCCTGCTCGCCCTGGATCGGCTCCAGCAGCACGGCGACGGTGTTCTCGTCGATCGCGGCAGCCAGCGCGTCCAGGTCGCCGTACGGGACCACGGTGAAGCCCGGGGTGTACGGCCCGAAGTCGGCGCGGGCGTCCTCGTCGGTGGAGAAGCTCACGATGGTGGTGGTCCGGCCGTGGAAGTTGCCCTCGGCCACCACGATGTTGGCCTGACCGGCGGCCACACCCTTGACCTGGTAGCCCCACTTGCGGGCCACCTTGATCCCGGTCTCCACGGCCTCGGCGCCGGTGTTCATCGGCAGCACCAGATCCTTGCCGCACAGCTCGGCCAGCTCCCGGCAGAAGTCGGCGAACTGGTCGTGGATGAACGCCCGGCTGGTCAGCGTCAACCGGTCCAGCTGCGCGTGTGCGGCGGCGATCAGTTGTGGATGCCGGTGGCCGAAGTTGAGGGCGGAGTAGCCGGCCAGGCAGTCCAGGTAGCGCCGGCCGTCCACGTCGGTGAGCCAGGCACCCTCCGCAGACGAGATCACCACCGGCAGCGGGTGGTAGTTGTGCGCTGTCCAGCGCTCGGCGTCCCGGACCGCGCCCGGCGTCCGCAGCATGTCGTCCACGATCACTTGCTTGCCTTTCCCTGACGGAGTCGCAGCGTGCAGCACTTCGGTCCGCCGCCGGCCTTACGCAGCTCGGACAGGTCGACACCGATGGTCTCGTAGCCCCGGTCGCGCAGCTTGGCGGCCAGGTCGGTGGCCTGCGCGGGCAGCACCACGTGCCGCCCGTCGCTGACCGCGTTCAGCCCCAGCACCTCGGCGTCGGCCATGGTGGCGTGCACGGCGTCGGGGAAGAGCCGACGCAGCACGGCCTGGCTGCCGGGCGAGAACGCCTCGGGCAGGTACGCCACGGTCCGCTCGTCGAGCACGGTCAGCGCCGTGTCCAGGTGGTAGAAGCGGGGGTCGACCAGCTGCATGGTGATCACCGGGTAGCCGAAGACCTCCTGCAACTGGGCGTGCGAGGCGTGCGCGGTGCGGAACCCGGTGCCGGCCAGCAGGTAGTCGCCGGCCAGCAGGACGTCGCCTTCGCCCTCGTTGACGTGCTTCGGGTCGTACATCTCGAAGCCGGCGGCCTCGAACCACGCCCGGTAGGCCGGCGCCTCGTCGGCGCGCTGCGGGTCGCGGAACTGCACGGCCATCGCCTTGCCGTCGATCACGGTGCCGCCGTTGGCGGCGAAGACCATGTCGGGCAGGCCCTGCACCGGAGTGATCTCCTCGACGGTGTGGCCCAGGTCGAGGTACGTCTGGCGCAGCCGCTCCCACTGCTGGACGGCCAGCGCGGCGTCGACCGGCGCACTCGGGTCCATCCACGGGTTGATCGCGTAATCCACGGCGAAGTACGTCGGCCGGCACATCAACAGGCGCTGGCTGGTGGCGTCCATCGTCATTGTCCTGCTCCCAGGGGTCGGGCGCGCCCGGCCACCATGGCCCACGGGCTGGCGCCGTTGCTCAACGTTATGCGGCGCCAGCAGCAGGATCCACCACCGAGAGTTGCGCACACCGAACATTCGTTGCGTCTGAGCGGTTGGCGGCTGCGATTCGTTGCGTGAGCGGTCGGCGGGGCCGTGGAAACTCCTCGGGGCCCGGCGAACCGGGCCCTGGAAACACTTCAGGGGCGGCGAACCGCCGCCCCTGAAAGGGTGTCGCCCGGCCGATGAACCACCGGAGAGTTCGGGCTGCCGGCGAACCACCGGCTTTTGCCGGTGCACCACCGGCGAGCGGAACAGTGCCCGCTAGAAACGATCGACAAACTGTGAGTCGAGCCACTCGCGGAACCGCTGCACCCAGTCGCCGTCGGTGGTCGGCCAGTCGAACTGGCCGGTCATCGCCAGCACCCCGAGCACCACCGCGGCCAGCCCGATCAGCACGCCGAACAGCGCGTCGGTCTTGCCGGCGACATGCCGGCGGCGGGTGGCGGACAGGCCGAGCACCGAGAGCACCGCGCCGAGGGCGCCGAGCCCGATGCCGTACCCGGCCAGGGCGCCGGTCAGCACGAAGAGCGCACCGGCGACGGCGACGATGAGGCCGAACGTGGCGAGCAGGCTGGCGCGCGGCTTCGGGCCGCGCGTCACCGGCGGCTCGGTCCGCTCCGGTGCCGGGGAGACCGGCCGGTCGGTCGCGACCCGGTCCTCCGGGTCAGGCCGCCGGGTCTCGCCCTCCACCGGACGGGCGGTGGCGGCGCGGGCCACCGCGGCCCGTTCGGTCGCCCGCCGCTCGGCCTCGCCGGCGTCGCCGGCCTGGTCGTCGGTCGCGGTGGCGCTGCGGTACGTCGTCTGGTCGGCGGCCCGGTCGGTGACCACCGGGCGGCCGGGGCTGTCGTCCGACCGGCCCACGCCGGTGACCGCCGAGCTTTCCCGGCCGCTGTCGACCGGGGTGTCGCGGCCGTCAATGCGGCCGTCGAGGTTCTCGTCCCGCGTCGGTGCCGGCTCGGACCGGCGGGACAGCGAAGGAATCCTGACCACAACACACCTCCTGATGAATGCGTGGTGGCCGACGGAACGGGTGGCACCCACGCGGTATGTCACCGGAGGTACCCAGAAGCTCGATTTTCGACACCCGATCGCACCGGCGGTCAGGCCGGCACCGTCCATTTCTGGTTGGCGCCACCGGTGCAACTCCAGACCTGGGTGGGGGTGGCGTTGGCCGAGGTGTTGCCCACCACGTCCAGACACTTGTTCGCGCTGACGCTGACCAGGTCGCGGGCCGCCGTCGCGGTCCAGCGCTGGTTCGCGGCGGCGGTGCAGGTCCAGATCTGCACCCGGCTGCCGTCGGTCGTGGCGTTGTCCCGGACGTCCAGGCACTTGCCCAGCGCCCGCACGGTGCCGTCGGTGCCGAGCGTCCACTGCTGTGCGGCGCTGCCGTTGCAGTCGTACAGCTGGACGGCCGTGCCGTCGGCGCTGCTGGCCGCGGCCACGTCGAGGCACTTGCCGGCCAGTCCGACGATCGGGCCGGTCCGGCCCCCGCCGCCCCCACCGGACTGACTGCCCGACCAGGTGAAGGTGGCCGTGGTCCGGGCCGGCAGCGAGTACGTGAAGGACTGCCCGCCCCAGGCCACCTTGACCGACTGGGTGCCGGTGCCGCCGTTGTGGGCGATCAGCGCCTTGGAGCCGTCCGGGTTGACGTACGCCACGTTCGGCACCGAGCCGTTGGCGGTCGAGGCGATCCGGTACGCCCCGGGCTTGACGAACTTGGTGAGGTGCCCGGTGGTGTAGTACTCGATCGTGTAGTCGACCTGGCCGGCCCGGGAGCCGCCCTCCTGCACGGTGACCAGGCCGGTGCAGACGTCACATCCGCCGTTGTGCGGGCCCATCGACTGGTTGAGGGCGAGGCTCCACTTGACCAGGCTGCCGCTGTAGTTGCGGGCGTAGTTGACGATGTCGGCCAGGTCCTCGTTGTGCTGGTTGCTGATCCAGGTGCCGCCGGAGTGTTCGGTGCTGAACTGGCGTACCGCCGGGTACTGGTTGCGCACCTGGGTGCCGACCGCCGGGTCACCGAAGTAGCCGTGCCAGGCGATGCCGCCGAAGAGCGGGTCGTTGCGGACGGCGGCGTCGGCCAGCAGCACCGCGCCGAAGTTCGGATAGTCGCCGTAGTTCCAGTCGTGCACGAGCACCTTGGTGGTGAGGCCGGCGGCGCGCAGCGCCGGGTACAGGTGGTTCTTGGTGAGCTCCACCAGCCCGGACCCGTTCCAGCTCATGCCCGGGTAGTTCATCGCCGTCGGGTTGCCGGCCTGGCAGCAGTTCGGCTCGTTCTGCACCGAGAGGTAGTTCACCGGTACGCCGGCGGCCTGGTACATCTGCACGTACTTGACCAGGTACTGGGCGTACATCGGGTAGTACTCGGACTTGAGCCAGCCCATCTGGTCCATCCGGCCGTTGTCCTTCATCCAGCCCGGGGCGCTCCACGGCACGCCCATCACCCGCAGCGCCGGGTTGAGCGACCGGGCCTGTGCGGTGAGCAGCCGGACGTTGGTGTCGTAGCCGTTGGCGTGGAAGTCGTTCAGGTTGCAGCAGGTGTCGTCGAGCGAGACGTTGCCGGGGCGGGAGAGGTCTGAGGCGCCGATCGGGTTGCGGACGAAGGAGAGGCCGATGCCGTCGGTTGGGGAGAAGAGCTTGCTCATCACGGCGTCGCGGGTGGCGGCGCTGATCGGACCGCCTCGGAACAGGTACGCAGTGGTGTCGGTGATCGACGCGCCACCGCCCTCGAACTGCTGGTAGCGGGTGTTCTCGTCGACCGTGATGGTGTGCGTCGCGCCGCCGCTGGTGGCGGCGAAGGTGACCGGTGCCTGTGGTTGGAGGCCCCGGCTGACCTGGCGGCCACCGGAGTCCGAGGTGGTGGTCAGCCAGATGCTCACCGGCTCGCCGGCGGCGGACGCCGGGGCGGGCAGGGCGACCGTGGCGACGGCCGCGGCGGTGCAGAGCGCGAGCATGCTCGCCGCGGTCGTTCGGCGTCGGGACCGTCGGCGCTGGCCCGGTGGCGGGGGTACGGGGATGGCGGCCATTTGACGGCTTCCTCTCGCGCGGCGGATGGATGTCACGGATTGCCCCGACCTGTCCGGCATCCGTTGCCTACAGTTAATATTCCTTAGTAATAGAAGTCAATGGATTCCTTGGAGTTGCTCACCGGCTGCGTGGACCGGGGCCCAGCCCTCTGAGGTCGCTGCTGACTATCCTTGGCACCCGTGCCAGAGGGACACACGATTCATCGCCTGGCGGCTCGGCACGCCGAGCTGTTCGCCGGGGACAAGCTGCACGCCGCCAGCCCGCAGGGCCGTTTCACCGAGGGCGCCGCCCTGCTCTCCGGCACGGTGCTGGACGGCACCGAGGCGTACGGCAAGCACCTGCTGCACCACTACGCCGGCGAGCTGACCCTGCACGTGCACCTCGGGCTGTACGGAAAGTTCACCGACGGGCCGGGGGAGCCGCCGGAGCCGGTCGGTCAAATTCGGCTGCGGCTGGCCAGCGACCGGCACTGGCTGGACCTGCGCGGGCCGACCGCCTGCGAGCTGCTCACCCCGCCCGAGGTGGCCGCACTGCGTGGCCGCCTCGGGCCGGATCCGCTGCGCACCGATGCCGACCCGGAGCGGGCGTACGCCCGGATCTCGCGAAGCCCGACGCCGCTGACCGCGCTGCTGCTGGACCAGTCCGTGGTGGCCGGCACCGGGCTGATCTTCGTGACCGAGGCGCTGTTCCGGGCCGGGCTGCCGCCGACGCTGCCCGGGCGGCGGCTGACCCGGGCCGGTTGGGACGCGCTCTGGGCCGACCTGGTCGGGCTGATGCGGCTCGCGGTCGAGCACGGCCGGATCGACACCGTGCGTGACGCGCACCTGCCGGCGGCGATGGGCCGGCCGCCCCGGGTGGACCGGCACGGCGGCGAGGTGTACGTCTACCGCCGCCCCGGCGAGCCCTGCCACGTCTGCGGGGGCGAGGTGAGTCGGGGCGAGCTGGCCGGCCGCAACCTCTACTGGTGCCGCACCTGCCAGGCCGCCTGATCGGCCCGGTGCCGGACGCTGCTTCGATGCCCTGTCGAGCTGCCCCAGATATGGGGCGGCTCGACAACTGCGGTGCGGCTCGACAACCAGATATGGGGCAGCTCGACAGGGCGGTGGGCGGTCACTGCTCGTCAAGCAGCCAGCGGACCACCTCGAGCTGGTGCGGAAGCACCACGTCCCCGTCGATGCTCCAGGCCAGCGTGTGCCCGATGGTCCAGCCTCGGACCCGCTCCCGGTCCAGCCCCAACTCGGCGCTGAGCCGGTCCAGCCGGTGCCGGACGGCGGCCGGCGAGTGGCCCAACTCCCGGCCGCGCACCATCGGCACCACCGAGAACTCCCGCTCGCCGGTCAGCGGCTTCGGGTCGATCACCAGCCACGGTTCCCGGTCGGCGGCGAGCACGTTGCCGGCGTGCAGGTCCTGGTTGACCAGCACCTGCTCGCCCTGGCTCGATGCCAGCCCGGCGAGCAGGGCGAGCGCGGCGTCGAGCAGCCGCCGCTCGTACGGCCGGCCGGCCCGTTCCCAGGCTTGGGGCATCCGGTCGATCCAGCCGGCGGCCTCCTCGGCCAGTGGGGTGAACGGCGTGCCGGCCGGGCGCCACAGCCGGCGCAGCAGTCCGGTCACCACGTCCAGCGCCCGGTCCATGGGCAACTCGTGCAGTGCCGTCCCGGGTCGGCAGCGCTCCACCAGCAGCGCCCGCCGCTGCGGGTCGTGGTCGAGCAGCCGGATCGCCCCGTCCCCGTCCCACCGAGCCAGCGCGTCGGCCTCGTGCCGGCTCTCCCCATCCGGGAACTGGAGCTTCAGCACGGCCGCCGTGCCGTCGGGCAGGTCGGCGGGGAGCGCCAGCGAGGCGAAGGCGTACCGGAAGGGTGGCCCGAGTCGCAGCGACCACCGTTCGGCGCACTCCGCCAGCCGGCCGGGGAGCGTGGCCAGCCAGTCCCGGCCGGCGGGTGATCCGCGTACCCAGTCGAGTCCCTCGGGCAGCTCCATCCGGCCATCGTGGAGCATCCGTGGCCGCGCGGCTGGCCCGGGTCGTCACGGTGCCGATGTGATGCGGCAGGGAATTGACAGCCGACGGGTGCCGGAGCAGGGTGGAGTCGAGACAACGATGTCAACGGGCAAATGGGAGGAATCGTACTCATGATCCTTCCCGTAGCGCGGCCGGCCGGCTCGCGGCGTCCCGTTGGCGGTTTTCCGGCGCGGACCCGGTCCGCCCGCCGATCCTGACCGTATGTCCCTTTCCTACCCGACGGTGACCAGCTGAGATGACCGACGTGCCCCGATCTGACGCCGAACTGACCCTCGCCCCGGCCGGGGCGCCCGAACTGCCCGACCTCGAAGAGTTCCTCGCCGACCAGACCCGCACCCTGCTCGACACGGTCCGCCGCGCGGTCCGGCCCGAGGGCGGCTTCTGGTGGTTGACCGACGACCGCACTCCGGACCCCACCGAGCCGCTGCACACCTGGATCACCTGCCGGATGACCCACGTGTCGGCCATCGCCTACCGCAACGGCGACCCGGACGCTGCCGCCCTGGTCGACCACGGAGTCGCCGCGCTCAGCACACTGCTGCGCGACGACCGGTACGGCGGCTGGTTCAGCGCCGTGGACCAGCAGGGGTCGCCGACCAACGAGCGCAAGGCCGGGTACGACCACGCGTTCGTGCTGCTCGCCGCGTCCGGCGCGGCGCGCGCCGGACGGCCCGGCGCGGACCGGCTCCTCGCCGACGCGCTGACCGTGGTGCGGGACCGGTTCTGGGACGACGACGCTGGAGCGGTCCGCGAGTCCTGGAACCGGGACTGGACGGTCACCGAGGACTACCGGGGCGCGAACAGCAGCATGCATATGGTCGAGTCGTTCCTCGGCGCGGCCGCCGCCACCGGCGATCCGAGCTGGACCGACCGGGCCCTGCGGATCGGCACCCACCTGGTGCACGGGGAGGGCGCCCGGCACGACTGGCGGCTGCCCGAGCACTTCACCGCCGACTGGGCGCCGCTACCCGACTACAACCGGGACCGGCCCGCCGACCCGTTCCGGCCGTACGGCTCCACCATGGGGCACTGGCTGGAGTGGGCCCGGCTGCTGCTGGAGCTGGAGGCGGTCCTGCCGCAGCCGCCGAGTTGGCTGCTCACCGACGCCCGCGCCCTGTTCGCCGCCGCCGTGCGACGTGGTTGGGCGGTCGACGGCGCCGACGGCTTCGTCTACACCATCGACTGGGACGACCGGCCGGTGGTCCGCTCCCGGATGCACTGGGTGGTGGCCGAGGCGATCGGGGCGGCGGTCACCCTGCACCGGCGCACCGGGGACGCGGTCTACGCCGACTGGTACCGGGTGTTCTGGGGATACGCGCGCCGCTACCTGATCGACGACAGCGGGTGGCGGCACGAGCTGGATCCGCAGAACCGGCCCGCCAGCACGGTCTGGCACGGCCGGCCGGACGTCTACCACGCCTACCAGGCGGTTCTGCTGTCCCGCTCGGCCGACGGGCTCGGCGGCCCCGGCCCGCTCGCCCCGGGCGAGGTGCCCGCGTGATCGTGGTGGCCGGCGAGGCCCTGATCGACCTGGTGGTCTCCGCCGAGGGCGAGCGGGCGGTGCCGGGCGGCTCGCCGGCGAACGTGGCGGTCACTCTGGCCCGACTCGACCAGCCGGTGCGGCTGCTGGCCCGGCTCGGCGCCGACGGGTACGGCAAGCAGCTCACCGAACACCTGACCGCCAACCGGGTGGACCTGGGGTGGGCGGTCCGCGCCGAGCAGCCCACCTCGGTGGCGCTGGCCACCCTGGACGCCACCGGGCAGGCCAGCTACGAGTTCCGGTTGATCGGCACGGCGGACTGGCAGTGGACGCCCCAGGAGCTGCCCGAACTGGCCGGGACGTCGGCGACCGCCCTGCACACCGGGTCGCTCGCGCTCGCACTGGCGCCCGGCGCGCAGGTGCTGGAGGACCTGCTCGCCCGCGAACGCCGCCGGGACGGGCTCACCGTCTCGATCGACCTCAACCTGCGTCCGGGCATCGTCACCGACCGGGCGGCGGAGCAGGCGAGGGTGGAACGGCAGGTGAGCCTCGCGCACCTGGTCAAGGCCAGCGACGAGGACCTGGCCTGGCTCTACCCGGACCGGACGGTGTCCGACGTGATGGCTGGGTGGCGTGCGGCCGGGGTGTGCTGCGCAGTGGTGACCCGGGGCGGGGACGGTGCCTGGCTGCTCGCCCCGGACGGGTCGATGCACGAGGAGCCGGCGGTGCCCACCACGGTGGTCGACACCGTCGGCGCCGGCGACGCGTTCACCGGCGGCCTGCTGGCCGCGCTGGCCGACCTCGACGCGCTCGGTGGCCGGCCGGCCGACCGGCTCGCCGCGGTAACCGCGGAGCAGTGGGCCGCAGTGCTCCGCCAAGCCGCAACAGTAGCCGCGCTCACCTGCGGCCGCCGGGGTGCGGACCCGCCCCGCCGCGCCGAGCTCGACTCCCTGCTCCGCGCCTGACTGTGGGGTCGATCATGGAGTTGTGGTGGGCGTTTGACCGCACTTCGCGGCATACGCGAGGCACCACAACTCCATGATCGACGCTGGAGAGGGGGCTGCGCCTCAGGCGGTCGGTGGGGGCAGGCCTCGGCGCAGCAGCCGGGTGGGGAGCACCGTGGTTGACGGTGGCGAGTTGTCGCCGGCGATCCGCTGGAACAGCCGCTCGGTGGCGACCCGGGCCAGCTCCCGGGTGTCGTACCCGACGACGGTCAGCGGCCGGGGCATCAGGTGGGCCAGCTCGAAGTCGTCGAAACCGGCCAGTGCGGCGTCGCTGCCTCGCCGGTGCAACTCCTGCAGTGCACCGACGGTGAGCCGGTTGTTGCCGCAGAAGAAGGCGGTGGGCGGGTCCGGCAGGTCGAGCAGTTCGGCGACGGCCCGCCCGGCTTCCTCCGGTGCGATGAGCCGGTCGCGGACCAAGGACTCGTCGGGCTCGATCCCGGCGGCGGCCAGCGCCGCCCGCACGCCGGCCAGCCGCTCGCGAATGGTGGGCACGGTCGGCGCGCCGAGCAGGACACCCACCCGGCGGTGCCCCTCGTCGAGCAGTGCGCCGACCCCGGCCCGGCTGCCGCCCTGGTTGTCCAGCAGTACGGCGTCCGCGAGCAGCCCCTGCGGCGGCCGGTCCAGGAAGACCACCGGCATGCCCAGCTCGACCTCGCGGCGCAGGAACGAGTGGTCCAGGCCGGCCGGCACCACCAGCAGCCCGTCGACGCGGCGCTGGGTGAAGTCCTGGAGCAGGGCGCGTTCCCGCTCCGGATCCTCCTCGGAGGAGGCGGTGATCAGCATGGTGCCGTGCTCGGCCGCGATGTCGGCGGCGACGCTGGCGATGGTGGCGTAGAACGGGTTCGCGATCTCCTCGATGAGCAGACCGACGGTGGCGTTGAGCTGCCGGGAGCGGAGGTTGCGGGCGATGTCGTTGCGCCGGAACCCCAGCTCGGTGATGGCGGCCAGCACCCGGGCGACCAACTCCTGACCCACCGGCTCGTCGTTGACCACGCGAGAGACCGTCTTCAGGCTGACCCCGGCGCGTCGGGCCACGTCGACCATCGTCGGGCGGCGGCGCGCGGCCGGTCGGATCGGGGTCTGGGTCACGGGATGGTCCTCCACGGCGGACGCGGGTCAGCGGCTGGCGGCGGCCAGCACGTCGACCGCTTTTCGGGCGGCGATCAGCACCGGGTCCCATACCGGCGCGTACGGCGGAGCGTAGCCCAGGTCGAGCGCCGTCATATCGTCCACCGTCATGCCGTTCCACAGCGCCACGGCCAGTGTGTCGATCCGTTTTGCCGCCTCGGACCAGCCGACGATCTGCGCGCCGAGCAGCCGCCCGCTGGGTCGCTCGGCGATCAGCTTGACGGTCATCGGCCGGGCACCGGGGTAGTAGCCGGCCCGGTTGGTCGACTCGGCGATGACCGAGACGAAGTCGAAGCCGGCCTCGGTGGCGTCCCGCTCGCGCAGCCCCGTCCGGCCCACCTCCAGATCGCAGACCTTGGTGACCGCCGTGCCGATCACGCCCATGAAGGTGGCGTACCCGCCGCCGATGTTGATCCCGGCCACCCGGCCCTGCTTGTTGGCGTGCGTGCCCAGCGGCACGTGCACCTGCATCCCGCTGACCCGGTGCAGTGTCTCCACGCAGTCGCCGGCCGCCCAGACCCCGGGCAGCCCGACCACCCGCATCCTGCGATCCACCCGGATCCCGCCGGTCGGCCCCATCGGCAGCCCGGCCGCCTCGGCGAGCGCGGTGTTGGGGCGTACGCCCAGACCCAGGACCACGACGTCGGTCGGGATCGACCCCTCGGCGGTGACCACCGCGGACACCCGGCCGTCCCGCTGCTCCAGGCCGTTCACGGACAGGCCGGTGCGGATCGTGACGCCCAGGCCGCGCATCGCGTCGGCGACCAGCTCGGCCATGTCGCCGTCCACCGTCGACATGGGCTGGTCGCCCCGCTCGACCAGGGTGACGGAGAGGCCGCGCTGGATCAGCGCCTCGGCCATCTCGACGCCGATGTACCCGCCGCCGATCACCACCGCCCGGTGCGGCTGCGGCTCGCCGTCCAGCCAGTCGCGCAGCTCCGCTCCGTCGTCGAGGGTCTGCATGCCGAACACGCCGGCCACGTCCGTCTCCGCCCACGGCGGCTTCACCGGCACCGCGCCGGCGGCGTACAGCAGTTCGTCGAAGCGCTCGCGGACCTCGTCGCCCTGCTCCAGGTCCCGGGCGACCACCTCGCGGCGCTCCAGGTCGATGGCGACCACCTCGTGGCGTATCCGCACGTCGATGGCGAACTCGGTGCGGAACGTCTGCGGGTCCCGGGCGATCAGCTGCTCAGGGTCGGGCACCAGGCCACTGATCCAGTACGGAATGCCGCATGCCGAGTAGGACGTGAAGTGCCCCCGCTCGAAGACCACGATCTCCAGGTCCTCGCGGCCACGGCGGCGTCGGGCCTGAGACGCCGCCGACATTCCGGCGGCGTCCCCACCGATGACGATCAGTCTTTGCGCCACGGAACCATCCTGTCACGCGGTGATCAGCCGCGGGTCTGTCGCGCCACGTCCTGCACGACGTCGGTGAGCCGCCCGGCGCGGGCGAAAACCGCGCGCTGCCGCGCCGCGCCGCTGCCGTGCCGGCGCAGCCCGCCCAGCAGGTCGGTCACCTCGGCCCAGTCGTCGTGCTGCTCCAGCGCGGGTCGCATCCGTTCCACGAACTGGTCCAGCAGCTCCCAGGCGGGGCGCAGCTCGCCGGTGGTGACGTCGACGCCCTCGCCCTCCAGGCCGTCGTGGGCCGCCCGCCAGTGCGCGCCGACCAGCAGGTGGTGGTCGGTCTGCAGCGCCGGCCGGTCGGCCTCGACGTCCGCCATGGCGGTGGCCACCAGGGCCCGGACCAGCGCGGCGACCAGCACCGCGTCGTCGACGGACGGGCAGACGTCGCCGATCCGCAGCTCGACGGTCGGGTACTTCGCCGACAGTCGCGCGTACCAGTAGAGCATCCCCTCGTCGAGCATCAACCCGCTGGAGATCAACTGGCGGATCAGCCGCTGGTAGTGCTCGTGCGACTCCAGCCACGGCGTCGGCGCCACCGACGGCCAGCGCTCCCACTCCACCGAGCGCCAGCTGGCGTAGCCGGTGTCCTCGCCCCGGGCGAACGGGGAGTTGGTGGTCACCGCGTGCAGCATCGGCAGCCAGGGGCGGACGTGGTTGAGCACCTGCACGCCGGTCTCCGGGTCGGGGATGCCGACGTGTACGTGCATGCCGTTGTTGCCGGGGCCGGGGACGAGCAACCGGAACCGTTCGATCATGCGGTCGAAGCGGGGCTTGTCCACCACCGGCGGCACCGGGCCGTCCACCGGGCCGGTGCCGATGGCCAGCAGCCGTACGCCGGCCCGCTCGGCGGCGTCGGCGAGCGCCTGGCGCAGCACGCCGAGGGAGTGCCGGATCGACGAGAGTTCCAGGCCGGGCGGGCTGCCGATCTCGATCTGGCTGGTCTGGAACTCCCGCTCCACCTGCCCGCGCAGCTCTGCCGGCACCTGCTCCAGGACGAGGTCGACGGCGGGCACCGCGGCCCCGGTGTGCGGGTCGACGAGCAGGAACTCCTCCTCGACACCCACGGTCAGCAGTTCGGTCCCCGCGGTCGTCTCGTGCGGCATCTCCGCCAACTGGCCGGTCATCGACACCACCGTCCGTTCCTGCCGGTCGCGGTCCGTCCGCGTCGGTCGGTCGTTTGGTTACCCACAGTGGCGATGCCGGGAAACGTGGTGGCGGCGCGTCGCACGTCGCACCTGGCGTGTCGGCCGGCCGCTGGATTCGGGTACGCGCCTCGGCCGCACACCGGGCCCGCGATCCGGCCCGCCGACGTGACACCGGGTCCTAGGCTGATCCCGTGCCGGTGCCGCTGGGGTTCGTCTGGGTCGCGTGGATGTCCGCGTTCGCCCAGGTCACCCTGCTTGCGGACCGCCCGACTGACCTGCTCGCCGGTGCCGCGTTGACCACCCTGGCACTGCTGGCCGCGCTGCTCGCGGCGCGGGTGCTGGGCCGCATGAGCCCACCGGGCACCGGGCGACGCCGGGTCGGGCTGCGCGCCCGCTCCCGTGGTCGCCAGGTGCCCCGACAGGTCGACCCCGACGCCGCCGGTCGGCCCCGCCCCCACGCACCCGGTCACCCCTCGGCCGCGTAGCGCCACGCCGCCGCGCGGCCGATCCCGCCGTCACCGGTCCTTCCGCCGGGCTAACGCCGCCGGGAGGACCCCACCGGAATCGGACCCGAGGGGTTTCCCATGCTCGCCTTCGCACCACTGCACGGCGCGGTCGGCGCCGCCGGCACCGCGCTTTCCTGGCTCACCGATCTGCTCGAACCGCTGGCCGGTGGCATGGCGACCGCCGCCGCCATCGTGCTGTTCACCATCGCCGTCCGGTTGCTCATCTCGCCGCTCACCGTCGCGCAGGTCCGCGGCGAGCGGCGCCGCGCGGCGCTCGCCCCGCAGGTGCGCGACCTGCAGCGGCGGTACGCCGACGACCCGGCGAAGCTCCAGGGCGAGGTGTTCGCCCTGTACCGCTCGGCCGGCGCCAACCCGATCGCCGGCTGCCTGCCATTGCTGCTCCAGGCACCGTTCCTGCTGGTCCTGTACCGGTTGTTCAGCAGCACCGAGGGCGGCACCGGGCTGCTGGAGGAGCGGTTGGCCGGGGTGCCGCTGGGCCATCATCTCGGCGACGGACTTGCCGGCGCGGCCGGTCCGCTCTTCGCCATCCTGTTGGCCGTGCTGCTGCTGTTGGCCTGGTGGTCGTCCCGGCGGGCCCGCCGGGCGTCGGCGGCGGTCGGCACGGTGGCCGGTACGCCCACCGAGGGGCCGGGTGCCGCCACGCTCGCCCGGTTGCTGCCCCTGCTGCCGTTCACGACAGTGCTGGTGGCGCTGGTGCTGCCGCTCGCGGCGGTGATCTACCTGGTGACCACGACCGCCTGGTCGGCACTGGAGCAGGCGGTGCTCCGGCGCCCGCAGGCGGCTCCGGCGAGCGTCGACATAGATCGACGTTGACAACTGTCACGGTGGGACGTACAACTCTGAGAGAGCGCTCTCTCGGCCCGTCCCCGCAGAGAGGCACGTCCATGCCACCTCCTCCGGCGGCCACCGCCGCCCCGCCCGTCCGACGCCGCCTGCGGCTGGCGTCCGTCCTGCTCGTCGCCACCACCACCGTCCTGGCCGGCATCACCGTGACCGCGCAGGCCGCCGTTCCGCCCCCCGCCGCCGGCTGGAGCACGGTCTGGAGCGACGACTTCACCGGCGCGGCCGGCACCCTGCCGTCGGCCGCCAACTGGATCATCGACACCGGGCACAACTACCCCGGCGGCCCGGCCAACTGGGGCACCGGCGAGATCCAGAACTACACCGCCAGCACCGCCAACGTCAGCCACGACGGCGGCGGCAACCTGCGGATCACGCCGCTGCGCGACGGTGGGGGCGGTTGGACCTCCGCCCGGATCGAAACCGTGCGCAGCGACTTCAAGGCCCCGGCCGGCGGCGTGCTGGCCATTGAGGGCCGGATCCAGATGCCGAACGTCACCGGTGCCGCGGCGGCCGGCTACTGGCCTGCGTTCTGGGCGCTCGGCGCGCCCTACCGAGGCAACTACCAGAACTGGCCGGGCATCGGCGAGTTCGACGTGATGGAGAACGTCAACGGCATCAACTCGGTCTGGGGCGTGCTGCACTGCGGCGTCGCCCCCGGCGGGCCGTGCGACGAGTTCAACGGCATCGGCGCGTCCCGGGCCTGCCCGGGCGCCAGCTGCCAGTCCGCGTTCCACACCTACCGGTTCGAGTGGGACGCCTCGATCAGCCCCCAGCAACTGCGCTGGTACGTCGACGGGCAGCTCTACCACACCGTCACCCAGAGTCGGGTCGGTGAACCGGCCTGGTCGCAGATGACCTCGCACGCGGGCTATTTCCTGCTGCTCAACGTGGCGATGGGCGGGGCGTTCCCGAACGGGGTGGCCGGCAGCGGCACGCCCACCGCGGCGACCGTCCCGGGTCGGCCGATGCTGGTCGACTACGTGGCGGTGTACCGCCGTGGCGGCGGGACCACCCCGCCGCCCACCACTCCACCGCCCGGCGGGACGAGGGACGCGTACGGGCAAATCGAGGCCGAGTCGTTCAACGGGCAGAACGGAGTGTTCGTCGAGGCGTGCGCCGAGGGCGGGCAGAACATCGGCGCGCTGCGTAACGGCGACTGGGTGCGCTACGACAACGTCGAGTTCGGCTCCACGCCGGCGCGGGACTTCGTGGCGCGGGTGGCATCCGGCGCGGGTGGCGGGGTCAGTGGCCTGGTCGAGGTGCGGCTGGACAGCCCGACGGCGGCGCCCATCGGCAGCTTCGCGATCGGCAACACCGGCGGCTGGCAGAGCTGGCGCTCGGTGCCCGGAAACGTCGGCGCGGTGACCAGCCGGCACACCGTCTACCTCACCTTCACCAGCGGCCAACCGAACGACTTCGTCAACGTCAACTGGTTCACCTTCCGCCGCTGAGGCGGGCCTTTCGGGTCTCCCGTCGTGTCGCCGCACGGCGGGAGGCCCGATCATCCGCGTCAACCCCTGGACAGAAACAGTTAACTGTCTTAATAATTAGCGCCAACGTTGACGTCCATGGATGCCTGCCCGGGCGTGGAGGGTCGCATGAAACCTGCCAGATCCCTTGTCCTGTCCCTGGTCACCGCGCTCGTCGCGACGCTCGGCGCGGCCTGGGTCGCGCTGCCCGCGTTCGCCGCCGGGGCCACCGCCGGCTTCGTCAAAACGGCCGACTGGGGCTCCGGCTGGGAGGGGAAGTACACCATCACCAACGGCGGCGGCTCGACCATCAACGGTTGGAGCCTCGCCTTCGACCTGCCGGCCGGCACCACCCTCGGCAGCTACTGGGACGCGCTGCTCAGCTCCGCCGGCCAGCGGCACACCTTCACCAACCGGTCCTGGAACGGCAGCATCGCCCCTGGTGCCTCGGTCTCCTTCGGCTTCCTGGCCAGCGGCTCCGGCTCGCCGAGCGGCTGCCAGCTCAACGGCGCACCCTGCGGTGGAGGCACCCCGCCCACCACCCCGCCACCGACCACGCCACCGCCGACCACCCCGCCACCGACCACGCCGCCCCCGACGAACCCACCGCCCACCGGTGGGCTGCCGAAGCACCTGCTCACCGGCTACTGGCACAACTTCGACAACCCCGCCGTGGAGCTGCGGCTGCGCGACGTCCCCGCTGACTACGACCTGGTGGCGGTCGCCTTCGCCGAGGCCACCGCGACGCCGGGCGCACTCACCTTCGGCATCGATCCCGGGCTGTCCGCCGCGCTCGGCGGCTACACCGACGCCGACTTCACCGCGGACGTGCGCACCCTGCACGACCGGGGCAAGCGGGTGATCCTCTCGGTCGGTGGCGAGGCCGGCCGGGTCACGGTCAACGACGCCGCCTCGGCCACCGTGTTCGCCGACACGGCCGCCGCGCTGATCGCCCGCTACGGCTTCGACGGGATCGACATCGACCTGGAGAACGGGCTCAACCCGACGTACATGGCACAGGCGCTGCGCGCACTGCGGGCCAAGGTCGGCGCGGGCCTGATCATCGCGATGGCGCCGCAGACCATCGACATGCAGTCCCCGCCCGGCGGCTACTTCAAGCTGGCCCTGGACATCAAGGACATCCTCACCGTGGTCAACACCCAGTACTACAACTCCGGGGCGATGCTCGGCTGCGACCAGAACGCCGCGTACGCCCAGGGCACGGTGAACTTCATCGTCGCGCTGGCCTGCATCCAACTGGAGGCCGGACTTCGCCCCGACCAGGTCGGCCTCGGCCTGCCCGCCGGACCGGGCGCGGCCGGTGGCGGCATCGTCGCGCCCAGCGTGGTCAACGCCGCGCTGGACTGTTTGGCCCGGGGCACCAACTGCGGCAGCTTCCGGCCGCCGCGCACCTACCCCGGCATCCGTGGCGCGATGACCTGGTCGGTGAACTGGGACGTCAGCAACGGCAACGGCTTCGCCCGCGCGGTGGCGCCGCACCTGGACACCCTGCCCTGACCGGTCGGCGTCCATCCGGGTTGGGCTGAGCGGCGACGCGGGATCAGCGACCGGCGGTCACCGACCGCCGGTCGTCGCGCGTCCGGCGTCGGCGCATCTTGCGGATCACCCACCAAACCACCATGACGACGAAGATCGCGACGATCCCGTAGTTGAACCAGTCGCTGTACCGCTCGACGTCCTGCCAACGGCTGCCGAGCGCGTAGCCGGCTCCGACGATGAGGGAGTTCCACACCCCGCTGCCGATCGTGGTGAGCAGGATGAACTCGCCCAGCGGCATCCGGTTCGCCCCGGCCGGCACGGAGACGAGGCTGCGGACCACCGGCACCACCCGGCCGATCAGCACCGCCCAGCGGCCGTGCCGCTCGAACCAGCGGTCGGCCTTCTCCAGGTCGTCACGATCCACCAGCGGGATACGGTCCAGCCAGCGCTTGAGCCGCTCCTCGCCCAGCGCCGCGCCGAGCCAGTAGAGCACCAGCGCGCCGACCAGCGAGCCGACCGTCGCCGCCAGCACCACGAGCACCACGTTGAACCGGCCCTCGCTGGCCAGGTAGCCGGCCAGCGCCAGCACGATTTCGCTGGGGATGGGCGGGATGATGCTCTCCAGCGCCACCAGCAGCGCCACACCGACTGGCCCCATGCTCTCGATGACGCTGGCCACCCAGCCGGTCAACCCAGTGAACTTGGACGGGTCGACATTCTGGGCGAGCGCCATGATCGTCCTTCCGTGTCGGCTGCCGGGGATCGGATGGTCATACCCCGTCGGCCGAGGGGCACACCTGCCGGTGAGCCGGGCCACCCTGTCCTGGCGGTCAGTGCTCCGGGTGCAGCGCGATGTCGGCCGGTCCCTGCCGCCAACCGGTGAACACCACAGCCAGGCCGGCGCGGACCGGAGCGCAGCAGAACGGGCCGGCCATGGCCTCGACCGCCGGGTCCAGCGGGGCGAGCCGGACCAGTCGCCACGGCTCGCCGTCGGCCCGGGCCCGGACGGTTAGTGCGTTGCCGGCGCGGCTGACCCGGACGGTCACCTCCCGGCCCGCCCACTCCGGCACCGGCGCAACCGACCAGTCGGAGAACTCCCGGGTCACCACCGCACCGAGCTGGAGCTCGCCGTCGCTCAGCTCGACGCCGGCCTTGACCCAGGTGCGTTCGTCCACCCGGACCAGCGCGCCGGCCTGGTCGAACTGCCCGCTGAGGTCGAGCCGGAAGCTCACCTCCATGGCGCTGCCGACCGGCAGCGGGGCCAGCAGGGCGGGGCCGTTGTCGTGCACGAACCCGTAGCTGGTCCGCCGCCAGAAGTCGCTCTCCGCCGCCGGTTCGACGACCAGCTCACCCGCCGGGCCCTCCTCGGCGCGGACCGGCTGGTGCAGCCAACCGCCCCGGGCCCAGTCCAACGGTTGGCTCGGCGGTACGAGGTCGATCTCCATGACCGGCACCGTACCGGCCGGAAAGAGCCGACCGCGGTCCGCCACCGGCCGGGGCGGGTTTGCCGCGATGATCAACCGGAGAAGTTCTTCCGGCATGGGTGACCGTTGGTACTCCGAAGCCGTCGTCTACTGCCTCGACATCGACACGTACGCCGACTCCGACGGCGACGGGGTCGGTGACATCCGCGGGCTGATCGGCCGGCTGGACTACCTGGCCCGGCTGGGGGTGACGTGCCTGTGGCTGCACCCGATCCACCCGTCGCCCAACCGCGACGACGGCTACGACGCCACCGACTTCTACAACGTGGACCCGCGCTTCGGCACTCTCGGCGACTTCGCCGAGCTGCTGCACCAGGCGCAGAACCGGGGCATCCGCGTGATCATCGACCTGGTGGTCAACCACACCTCCGACGAGCACCCGTGGTTCCAGTCCGCCCGCTCCTCGCCGGACTCGCCGTACCGCGACTGGTTCGTCTGGTCCGACACCGAGCCGGACGACCGGCACCAGGGCATGGTCTTCCCCGGCGAGCAGAACGAGACCTGGAGCTACGACCGCACCGCCAAGGCGTGGTTCTACCACCGGTTCTACAAGTTCCAGCCGGACCTGAACTTCGCCAATCCGGAGGTCCGGGCGGAGATCAAGAAGATCATGTCGTTCTGGCTCCAGCTCGGTGTCTCCGGCTTCCGGATGGACGCGGTGCCGTTCATCATCGAGCTGACCGAGCCGGGCAACCCGAACTCGCCGAAGGACTTCGAGTTCCTCACCGAGCTGCGCCAGCACGTGCAGTGGCGGCGCCCCGACGCCGTCCTGCTGGCCGAGGCGAACGTCGAGCCGGACCAGTTGCCCACGTTCTTCGGCGACGCCGGCGGCTCCGGCAACCGGATCCACATGCTCTTCGACTTCATGCTCAACGGCCGTCTCATCCTGGCCCTGGCCCGGCAGGACCCGGAGGCGCTGATCGAAGCGCTGCGGGACACTCCGAAGCTGCCCGTCGGCGGCCAGTGGGCGACCTTCCTGCGCAACCACGACGAGATCGACCTGTCCCGGCTCACCACCGAACAGCGCAACCAGGTGTACGCGGAGTTCGGCCCGGACGAGAACATGCGCATCTACGACCGGGGCATCCGTCGCCGGCTCGCCCCGATGCTCGGCAACGACCGGCGTCGCATCGAGCTGGCGTACGCCCTGCAGTTCTCGCTGCGCGGCACTCCGGTGCTGCGCTACGGCGAGGAGATCGGGATGGGCGAGGACCTGTCGCTGCCCGGTCGGGAGGCGATCCGTACCCCGATGCAGTGGTCGTACCAGCCGAACGCCGGCTTCTCAACGGCGGACCCGGAGAAGCTGGTCCGTCCCGTGATCGACAAGGGTGAGTTCGGCTACCAGAAGGTCAACGTCACTGCCCAGCGGGGCGACTCGAAGTCGCTGCTCGCCTGGTTCGAGCGCATGATCGGGACACTGCGCGAGGCGCCGGAGATCGGCTCCGGCTCGACCACCCACATCGACGTGCCGATGCCGGCCGGAGTGCTGGCGCACCGGGCGGACGGGCGGACCGGGACCATGGTCTTCCTGCACAACCTGGGCACCGACGACGTCGAGGTGGACCTGAGCAGCCTGGAGGCGGAGGCCGACCTGCCGATCGACGTGCTCACCGACCGTGGCTACGGCGAGTTGGGCAAGCTCGGTGCGGTCAAGCTCTCCGGCCACGGCTACCGCTGGATCCGCCTCTGCCGGGGCCCGGCCTGCTGACGCTAAGCTCCTTCGATCGACCCCACGTTACCGGGAGGTAATCATGTCGGAGGAGCCCCGCGTCGCCATCGTCACCGGAGCCGCGCGCGGTATCGGCGCGGCCACCGCCCGGCGGTTGGCCGCCGACGGGATGGCTGTCGCCGTGGTCGACATCGAGGAGGCGGCGACCAAGGAGACGGTGGACGCCATCGCCGGTGCCGGCGGCCGGGCGCTCGGTGTGGGCGCCGACGTGTCCGACCGGGCACAGGTCGAGGCGGCCGTGGAACGGGTGGCCGCCGAGCTGGGCGCGCCCACCGTGCTGGTGAACAACGCCGGCGTGCTCCGCGACAACCTGCTGTTCAAGATGACCAGCGCCGACTGGGACACGGTCATGGGCGTGCACCTGCGCGGCGCGTTCCTGTTCAGCCAGGCGGCCCAGAAGCACATGGTGGACCGCAAGTGGGGGCGGATCGTCAACCTGTCCAGCACCTCCGCGCTTGGTAACCGGGGCCAGGCGAACTACGCCGCCGCCAAGGCCGGCCTCCAGGGCTTCACCAAGACGCTCGCCATCGAGCTGGGTCCGTTCGGGGTGACCGTCAACGCGGTCGCGCCCGGCTTCATCGTCACCGACATGACCGCGGCCACCGCCGCCCGCATGAAGGTCGACTTCGACGACTTCCAGAAGCACGCCGCCGCCGAGATCCCGGTACGCCGCCCGGGCCGGCCGGAGGACGTCGCGCACACCATCTCGTTCCTGGCCAGCGAGGGAGCGGGGTTCGTCTCCGGCCAGGTCATCTACGTCGCCGGTGGCCCGCGGGACTGACCCGTACCCCCGCGCCTCCGCACTCCCGACGAGGGCGCTCCGTTTGCATGGAGCGCCCTCGACGCGCGCCAGAGCCGGGTCAGGCGGTGCTGCTGGTCAGTCGGTGTCGCGGCGGGTGCGCCAGAGCCAGAGCAGGCCGAGCACCGGCAGCACCAGCGGGATGTACCCGTACCCGCTGCCGAACTGCGACCAGACCGTCTCGTCCGGGAAGAGTTCCTTGTCGACCACGCTCAGGACGCCGACCGCGAGCACCCCGACCAGTTCCACCGTGCAGCAGGCCAGTGCGACCCGCCGGCCGGTGTGCCCGGCGCGGGCCAGCCCCACCGCGGCCACGATGTAGATGAGTGCGGCCAGCGCGGAGAGCAGGTACGCCACCGGTGCCTCGTCGAACTTCGTGGCGATCTGCAGGCCCGCCCGGCTGGTCGCCGCGATGGCGAAGAGCAGGTACACCGCGATCAGCAGCCGGCCCGGACCGGTGTTCGTGGCGCGCCGCGCCGGTCGTGTCTCAACCACCGAGCACCTCCCAGGTCTGCTGCAACCGGACCACCACCACCGGGGCTACCAGGCAGACCGCGCAGACGATCGCCGAACCCCAGCGGGTCGGCTCCATCCGGGCCAGCACCCAGGCCAGCGGCGGCAGGCAGACGAGCGTGACCAGGTAGCCGAAGAAGGCACCGGGCTCGCCGGGCCGGTCCCCGCCGCCGACCGCGACCAGCGCCAGCACACTCAACGCGAGCAGCGCCAACTCGAGTACGCCCAGGCCGATGAACTGCACCCGGTCCGGCGGCCGCTGGCGTAGCGCCGCCACCAGTGCCCACACCGCGACGAGCAGCGACAGCACGATGGAAGCCGTCGCGAGGATCCCGTCCACCGGTGAGTCGGCGCCCACGCTGGTCACCGGACCCACCCGGTCGTTGCCTCGGTCACCGGCACAGCCTACTAACCGTCGTAGTAAACGAGTGATGCCGCCTGGCTGTCTATCGCCGCTCGCTGTCGAGCTGCCCCACAAATGGGGCAGTGGCAGGGGCGGGCACTTTTTGGTCTGAGCGTCGATGGCCCATATCTGGGGCAGCTCGACAGGCGCCAATCAGGCATCGGCTCTGCCGGCCCGCGCCGGAACCTCCGGGCTCCGGTTGGTCAACCCGCTGCCGGCACGCCTGGTGGGGCGACTAGCGTGGATCTCGCCCGTGGCGTCGCCGCGGTGAGGGGAAACGGCGGAGGTACACGTGCTGCGGTTCGGCTTGTTCGGCACCGGTCACTGGGCGATTGAGACGCACGGGAAGGCGCTGCACGCACACCCGGACGCGGAACTGGTCGGGGTGTGGGGGCGTAACCCGGAGCGGGCCGCCGCGCTGGCCGAGGTGTACGGGGTGCCGGCGTTCGCCGACGTCGACGCGCTGCTCGAGGTGTGCGACGCGGTCGCCGTCGCGCTGCCGCCGGACATCCAGGCCGACATCGCGGTCCGGGCGGCCACCGCCGGCCGGCACCTGCTGCTGGACAAGCCGCTGGCGCTCACCGTCGCCGACGCCGACCGGGTGGTCGCCGCCGCCGAGGCGTCCGGGGTCGCGTCGGTCATCTTCTTCACCCAGCGGTTCCAGCCGAACGTGACCGCTTTCCTCGCCGCGACCGCGGCCGCCGGGGGCTGGCAGCACGGTCGGACCACCGCGTTCGCGTCGATCTTCCAGGAGGGCAGCCCGTACGGCGGTTCGCTGTGGCGGCGCGAGCACGGCGCGCTCTGGGACATCGGCCCGCACGCGCTCTCGATCATCCTGCCGGTGCTGGGCCGGGCGACTCAGGTGGCCGCGATGAACGGCCCGAGCGGGATGGTGCACCTGCTGCTCACCCACGATGGTGGGGCCACCAGCAGCGCCTCGCTCTCCCTGGACGCACCGCGCGAGGCGATGGCCCGGGAGTTCGTGTTCTACGGCGAGAACGGCATCGAGACCGTCCCGCTCGGGGAGAACGACCCCGCGACGGCGTTCGGCGTGGCGATCGACCAGCTCATCGAGCAGGTTCAGGCGGGTACCCGGGACCACCGCTGCGACGTCCGCTTCGGCCGGGAGGTCGTCGGCATCCTCGCCGCCGCCGAAATCGCCCGCACCGAATCCCGCACAGTCCCCCTCCCGTAACCCCACCCCCACCCCCACTCACCGGGGGATGGGTCGGCGGCGGGGGAAATGGGTGGAGGGCGGGGTTGGGGTTGGTTAGGGTGGCGGGCATGTTCACGCATGCCCTGATCGAGGGGGTCGGTACGCCGGCCGCTCGGGGCCACTTGTTGGTGTCCCGCCCGCGAGTCCGGCGTCCGGCCCTGGCCGGCCGGGACGCGACCCGCCGCTGATCGGTTCACCCTCGCGGCGAGCCGGGGCTGAGCCCCGCCGCCGCTGATCGGCTCATTCCTGCCGCCGCACCCGGGGCTGTCGCCCCGTCGCTGCCGCACCGCCGCGTTCCCGCGCCATCGTCCAGGGCCGTCCGAGTCCCGATCCACTCGGACAGGCCCGGAATCCCGGCTGCCTGTCCAGCCCGTCGCCGAACGGCGACAGACAGGACGAAGACCCGTGGCGCCCCGCAAATCCCGACCTACCGAACGCGACCGGTCCCGTCGTGTACTCAGCCAGAACTTTCTCGCCGACCCGACCGCCGTGGCACGGCTGGTCCGCGCCGCCGACCCCGATCCGGACGGGCTCCTACTGGAGGTCGGCGCCGGTCGTGGCCAGCTGACCCGGCCGCTCGCCGCCCGATGCGCGCGACTGACGGCGTACGAGGTGGATCCGGCCGCCGGCCGGGAGTTGGCCGCCGTCTGCGCGACCCTGCCCACCGTCGAGCACCGACAGGCCGACTTCCTGGCCGCCGAGCCACCACCGGAGCCGTTCGCGGTGGTCGGCAACATCCCCTGGTCGCTGACCTCGGCCGTGGTGCGGTGGTGCCTTGCCGCGCCCCGGTTGCGCTCGGCCACCCTGCTCACCCAGTTGGAGTACGCCCGGCGGCGCAGCGGCGACTACGGCCGGTGGACCCGGCTCACCGTCTCGACCTGGCCGGAGCTCGGCTGGCGGCTGGCCGGACGGGTACCACGTACCGCGTTCCGGCCGGTGCCGGCGGTGGACGCCGGGATCCTGCGCATCGAGCGTCGGGCGGAGCCGCTGCTACCCCGGGCGGCCCTGCCGGCGTACCAGCGGCTGGTGGCGGTGGGCTTCGAGGGAGTCGGCGGCTCCCTCGCCGCGAGCCTGCGCCGGCATCACCCGCCGTCCCGGGTGGCGGCCGCGCTGCGGGCCACCCGGATCGCATCGGACACCCCGGTCGGCTACGTCTGGCCCGAACAGTGGCTGGTGCTGTTCCGCCTGCTGCACGCCCGGTGACCCCACCGCCCCGATCAGGTGCGGGTGGTCAGCGCGGCGCTCAACTCGTCCGGCGACTCGAACTGCTCCACCGGCAACGCCTGGAACATCTGCAACATCGCCGTGCTGGCCCCGTTCTCCTGCCCCCAGCGGACCAGATCCTCGCGCGAGACCGGGTAGTCGAGCCCGGCCAGGTACTCCTGCAACTGAACCCCGGTGACGGTCATGTCGGCCGGCTACCCGCTCGCTCCACCCGTACACCGGTCGGCCGGACGGCCGGTGTACGGCGTGTCGCCCGCGGCGCGCCGACGGTTTGTCGCAGCGGCCGCCGGGTAGCCGCTGACATGCTGGTTCAGCGGCTCGGCGCGCCGAGCGACTTCGACCCGTTGCTGGAGCGCGTCCGGGACGCCCGGGTGGTGATGATCGGCGAATCCACCCACGGCAGCTACGACTACTACCGGCTGCGCGAGCAGCTCACCCGCCGGCTGATCGCGGAGTGCGGCTTCTCGTTCGTGGCCGTGGAGGGCGACTGGCCGGACTGCGACCGGGTGCACCGCTCGGTCACCGCCGCGCCGGGCGGGGCGCTCGATCCACAGATCGCGCTCGATCGGTTCGAGCGGTGGCCGACCTGGATGTGGGCGAACGCCGAGGTGGCCCGGTTCTGCCGGTGGCTGCGGGCGTGGAACGTGGAACGGCCGGAGGAGCAACGGGCCGGATTCCACGGGCTCGATGTGTACAGCCTCTGGGAGTCGATGCAGGCCATCTTCGACTACCTGGGGGAGGAGGATCCGACCTCGCTGGAGGCGGCGCAGGACGCGTACCGGTGCTTTGAGCCGTACGGCAAGCGGGTCGAGGAGTACGGCGCGGCCAGCCGGTTCGTCTCCGCCCGCTGCGAGGAGGAGGTGGTCCGGCTGTTGGCCCGGACCCGGGAACATGCCCTCTCCGACGGTCCGGACCGCTTCTCGGCCTGGCAGAACGCGGAGGTGGTGGCCGGCGCGGAGCGCTACTACCGGGCGATGGTGGCCGGTGGGCCGGATTCGTGGAACATCCGCGACACCCACATGCAGGACACCCTGGACCGGCTGCTGGACCGGTACGGCCCGGACGCCCGAGGGATCGTCTGGGCGCACAACACGCACGTCGGGGACGCCCGGGCCACCGACATGGCCGCGGACGGGATGATCAACATTGGTCAGCTGGCCCGGGAGCGGCACGGCGACGACGCGGTGACGCTGATCGGCTTCGGCAGCTATCGCGGGACGGTGATCGCCGCCCCCCGGTGGGGCTCGACGCCCGAGCCGATGGTGGTGCCACCGGCCCGGGAGGGGTCGGTCGAGCGGCGGATGCACGAGTTGATGCCGGATCGGGCGGTCCTGGTCTTCGGCGGGGAGGACCAGCCCGGCTGGGTCACCGACACCGTGGACCACCGGGCGATCGGCGTCGTCTACGACCCGTCCTTCGAGTCCTGGGGCAACTACGTGCCGACCCGGCTCGGCGAACGCTACGACGCCTTCATCTGGTGTGACGAGACCACCGCCCTGCACCCGCTGCCCGTCCCGGCCGCCCCTGGCGAGATGGAGACCTACCCAGCCGGCGTCTGACCAGGCCCGCACCGCGGAGGCGTGGTGTCCGAAATGCCACCACGCCTCCGCGGTCGAGCGGGTCAGACCCGGGTCGGCGTGCGCTCGGTGAGGTGGTTCCGCAGGCCCTCGCCCTCGATGTCGACGTTCGGCAGGACGCGGGACAGCCAGCGGGGCAGCCACCAGGCCCGGTCGCCGAGCAGCGACATCACCGCGGGAACGATGGTCATCCGGACCACGAAGGCGTCGATGGCCACACCCACGGCGAGCGCGAAGCCCATCGACTTGATCACCGGGTCCTCCAGGAAGACGAAGCCTCCGAAGACCGAAATCATGATCAGCGCGGCGGCGGTGACCACCCGGGCACCGTGCCCCATACCGCTGATGGTGGCCTGCCGGGCGGACTCGCCGTGCACGAAGTCCTCCCGCATCCGGGACACCAGGAACACCTCGTAGTCCATCGCGAGCCCGAACAGGATGCCGATGAGCAGGATCGGCAGGAAGCTGATCAGCGGGGCCGGGGTGTCCAGGCCGACCAGGTCGGCGAGGTGCCCCTGTTGGAAGACCGCCACCGTGATGCCGAACGTGGCGGCGACGGTGAGCAGGAAGCCCAGTGCGGCCTTGATCGGCACCAGCAGCGAGCGGAAGACCAGCATCAGCAGCAGTACGGAGAGCCCGACCACCAGCAGCAGGTAGGTCGGCAGCGCGTCGGAGAGCTTCTCGGAGACGTCGATGCCGACTGCGGTGGCCCCCGTGAGCAGTACGTCCGCGTCGCGGATCCCGCCCACCGAGCCACGGATCTCGTGCACCATCGTCTCGGTGGCCTCATCGGTCGGGCCGGTCTTCGGCACCACCCCGAGCAGCGCGGTCCGGCCGTCCGGGCTGACCTGCGCCGGCGCCACCGCGAGCACGTTCTCGGTGCGCTGGAGCAGGGCGGTGACCTGCGGCACGGCGGCCGAGGTGGCCTGCGGCGTGTCGCCGGCGACCACCACCGCGAGCCGGCCGGTGAAGCCCGGTCCGAAGCCCTCGGTGGTCAGGTCACTCGCCACCCGGGCGGGCGAGCCGACGGCCGCCGTCGAGGGGTCCGGCAGAGCCAGCCGCATGTCCGGTGTGGGCAGCGCGAGCAGCCCCAGGCCGAGCAGGCTGAGCAGGATGACCGGTACCCGGAACCGGGTGACCAGCCGCGCCCAGCGGAAGCCGAACGAGGACCGGTCCTCGTTCGGCGCGTTCCCGACGGACGGCCGGTCGTTGACGTCCGGACCGTCGACCAGTGCGACGTCACCGGCACTCGCGGAGTCGGCGGCGACCGATCGCAGCCGGCGGGGGAGCACCCGGAGGCCCGCGAAGCCGAGCAGCGCGGGCTGGAGGGTGATCGCGACGAGCACCGCGACGGTGACCGTGCCGGCGGCGGCGAAACCCATCACGGTGAGGAACGGGATGTTCACCACGGCCAGCCCGGCCAGGGCGATGACCACGGTGGCGCCCGCGAAGACCACGGCGGAGCCAGCGGTACCCACGGCCCGGCCGACCGCCTCCTCCGGGGACAGGCCGTCGAGCAGGTTCTGCCGATGCCGGGAGGTGATGAACAGCGAGTAGTCGATGCCGACCGCGAGGCCGAGCATCAGTGCCAGGATCGGCGCGGTGCTGGTCAACTCGATGACGCCGCTCAGCGCGAACAGACCGGCCATGCCGACGCCCACGCCGATCAGGGCGTTGAGCATGGTCATCCCGGCGGCCACCAGTGAGCCGAAGGTGATGATCAGAACGATCGCGGCGACCAGTACGCCGAGCGCCTCGGTGGAGCCGATCTCCGGCTCACCACCCAGCACCTCGCCACCCGGGGCGACCTGCCAACCCTTGGCCTCGGCGGCGGCACCGACCTCCTCGTACGCGGTGCGCTGCTCATCGCTCACCCCGTCGGCGCCGGTCGCGAACTGGACCTGGACCAGTGCGTACCGGCCGTCGGGCGAGACCGCGCCGACCTGGAACGGGTCGACCGCACCGACCACGCCGGGCAGCGTGGAGGCCTGCTGGACCAGCTCCTGCACCACGGCCTGGCCCTCGGGGCTGGCCAGTTGGCCGTCCCCCGGCGCCTTGACCGCGATGGTGCCGGTGGCGCCGCTGGCCGCGGGGAACTGCTCGGCGAGCAGGTCGAGCGCGCGCTGGCTCTCGGTGCCGGGCATGGTGAAGTTGCTCGCCGTCGGGCCGCGCAGGGTCGCTGCGGCAAGGCCGGCGACGACGAGTACGACGAGCCAGAGCGCGACGACGAGCCGTCGCCGGCGCAGCGCGCCCCGGCCGAGCCGGTAGAGCAGGGTGGCCATCAGGATTCCTTGTCCTCGGTCGTGGGTGGTTGGGGCAGGCGTGTGTCGTCGACGGGTTCGAGGGCCTGCCGGACGAGGGAGAGCAGGGCGACGCGCAGTTCGTCGTCGGGAATGTCGACGAACTCGGCGCACGCCTCGGGGATGCCGGCCAGCAGCACCAGCGCCGTGATCCGGGCTACCGGCCGGTCGGAGTGCCCGGCCAACGCGTCTCGCAGCCGTTCGGAGATCTGCTGGATGTGGGCGAAGGCCGGCTGGCAGAGCAGCTCCGAGAACTGACCGCGGAGCAGCGCGATCTCCCCCCGGAACCGGACCGCGAGGTCGACGAAGCCCACGCCGGCGGCCTGCTGGGCGGCCGCGCCGGTCAGCCCGGTGAGCTGGTCGTCGAGGTCCCGCAGGACGGCGATCGCCGGGGACATCAGCTCGGCGAGCAGGGCTTCCTTGTTGGCGAAGTGGTACAGCACGGTGGCCTTGGAACAGCCGACCTCGCGGGCGATGTCCTGGAGCGAGGTGCCCCGGTAGCCGGTCACCGCGAACCGCCGCGCCGCCGCGGCGAGGATCTCGCCGTGCGTGTCGAAAACCGCCTTGGCCATCACTGGTCCACCTCCGCAGACCAGCATGCCTGACCGATCGGTCAGACCCTGACCGATCGGTCAGATTGCCGGGGTGGCGTTCCCCACACCGCCGACCGGTTTAACCGGCGTGCTCGGTGTCGTACCTGGTCCGGGCCTCGGCGATGGCCCGGCGGTGCCGCTCGGCCCAGCTGGTCAGCGCCACCAGCGACTCGTAGAGCTCCAGCGCCATCGGGGTGGCCGTGTACTCGACCTTGGGCGGGACGGTCGGATAGACCGTGCGGTGCAGCAGGCCGTCCCGTTCCAGGTTGCGCAGGGTCAGCGTGAGCATCCGTCGACTGATCCCCTCGATGTGCCGCTCCAGTTCGGTGAAGCGCACCGGGCCGTTCGAGGCCGCCACCAGGATGCCGATGCTCCACTTGCCGCCGACCCGGTCGAGCACCTCGCGGACGGTGCACGCCCGGGCCTGCCCCGGGGTGAACGGCACGTTCCCGGCCGCGCAGGTCAGCTCGGCCTGGACCAGCGCGGACACATCGCTGTTCCTCTGGGACATAACAGTGCCTCCTTCCGCTCAGGCTCATGGTCACAGACGATGGCGTCGGTAACAAACCGTGCACCAAGGAGGGGTCCCCATGGACCGTGTCGTCCCGTCCCGCTGGCCAGCGCTGCTCGTGCTCTGCGCCGGCAGCCTGATGATCATCCTGGACGGCAGCGTGGTCGCCGTGGCACTGCCCGCCGTGCAACGCGACCTGGGCTTCACCGCCGCCGGCCTGGCGTGGGTGGTCAACGCCTACCTGGTCGCGTTCGGCGGGCTGCTGCTGCTCGCCGGCCGCCTCGGCGACCTGCTTGGCCGCCGGCGGGTCTTCCTGGCCGGCGTCGCGCTGTTCACCCTGGCCTCGCTGGCCTGCGCGGTCGCTACCGGGCCGGCCCTGCTGGTCGCCGCGCGCTTCGGTCAGGGCGTCGGCGGCGCGCTGGCCATGGCGGTCAGTCTCGGCATGATCGTCCGGCTCTACCCCGAGCCGGCCGAGCGGGCCCGCGCGATCGCCGTGTTCAGCTTCACCGGGGCGGCTGGCGCGTCGGTCGGCACGGTGGCCGGTGGCGTGCTCACCGACCTGGCCGGCTGGCGGTCGATCTTCCTGATCAACCTCCCGATCGGGGCGGTGATCCTGCTCGCCGCCGTCCGCCGGCTCCCCGCCGAGCGGGGGATCGGCCTGCGGGCGGGCCTGGACCTGCCCGGCGCGCTGCTCGCCACCGCCGGCCTGATGGCCGCCGTGCTGAGCATCGTGGGGACCGGCGAGCATGGCTGGACGAGCCCACGGACCCTCGGTGCGGCGGCGCTCGCGGCGCTGCTGCTCGGCGGGTTCGCCATGCGCCAACGGGTGGCGGCCACTCCGCTGCTGCCGGCCCGGGTGCTGCGCGTTCCGGGCCTGGTCGCGGCGAACGCCGTGCAGTTCCTCATGGTCTCCGCGTACTTCGGCTTCCAGTTCCTGCTCGCCGTGGAGCTGCAACTGGTGCTCGGGCTGGATGCGGCCGCCACCGGCTGGGCCTTCCTGCCCACCCCGGTGGTGATCGCGGTGGTGTCGCTCGGCCTGGCCGGTCGGCTGATCGCCCGGTGGGGTGCCCGGACCGTGCTGCTCGCCGGGCTCGGTCTGGCGACCGTCGGCTTCCTGCTGCTCGCCCGGCTGCCCGCCGACGGCGGCTATCTCGCCGACGTACTCCCCTCGATGGTGGTCTTCGGGATGGCCGGTGGCCTGACCCTGCCGGCGGTCACCACGCTGGCCATGGCCGGCGCGACCGACGCGGACGCCGGGCTCGCCTCCGGGCTGGCCAACACCACCCAGCAGGTCGGCGGTGCGGTCGGACTGGCCGCGCTGGCCACCCTGGCCGCCACGCGCGCCGACGGCCTGCGGGCCGCCGGCTGGGCCGAGACGGCCGCGCTGGCCGGCGGCTACCGGATGGCGTTCGCCGTCGCCGCGGCCCTGGTGATCGCCGCGCTGCTGGTCGCGTTGACCACGCTGTCCGGCGACCGGCCCACTGCGCCGCGCGTCGAAACCGATCGGCAGCGAAGCGCCGCGTCCAGTTGACCGACGGCGCCGGTGCCGGGAGGGTGAGCGGGTGAGCGAGGCTGAGGAAACCCGGGACGGGGTGGCCCTGACCAACCTGGACCAGCCGCTGTCCGACCGCGACGACGCGACCAAGCGCGACCTGGTCGACTACCTGGACGCGGTCCGGGACCGGATCCTGCCGCAGCTGCGAGACCGGCCGCTGTCGGTGATCCGGGTCCGCCCCGGCCAGCCGCCGTTCATGCAGAAGAACCTGCCCCGGTACACCCCGGACTGGGTCCGCCGGGTGCCGGTCTGGGCGGAGGCGTCGCACCGGGAGATCTCGTACGCCCTCTGCGACGACCGGCGCACCCTGCTCTGGTTCGCCAACCAGCGGGCCGTGGAGTTCCACCCGACGCTGGCCACCGCGGCGGACCTGCACCGCCCGACCCACCTGGTGCTCGACCTCGACCCGCCGGAGGGGGACGGGTTCGGCGCGGCGGTCGCCACGGCGCTGCTGGTCCGCCAGGCGCTCGCCGACGTCGGCCTGGCCGGGGCGGTCAAGACCAGCGGCGCCAAGGGCGTGCACGTCTTCGTCCCGGTGGCCGACGAGCCCACGGCGGAGGAGTTGGCCGCGGCCACCCGGGCGCTCGCCGTCCGCGCCGAGCGGCTCGACCCGGCGCTGGCCACCACGGCCTACATCAAGGAGGACCGGGGCGGCCGGGTCTTCGTGGACGCCACCCGGGCCGGCGGGGCGACCGTGGCGGCCACGTACAGCCCGCGGCTGCGCCCTGGGCTGCCGGTCTCCTTCCCGGTCGACTGGGCCGACCTGCCCCAGGTGACCCCGGCCGACTTCACCATCCGGACCGTGCCGTCGCTGGTGGCCGGGGCCGACCCGTGGGTGGCGCTGATGCCGGCGCCGCAGCCGCTCCCCGCCGACCTGGTGGCCGAGGGGCGAGCCATCCCGGTGGCCCGCGTGCAGGCCATGCACGAGGGCAAGCGCCGGGCCCGCGCCCGCCGACAGACCGGCTGACGGCACGCGCTGCGGTCCGGTCCGGGCGCTCGCTGTCGCGGCGCGGCTCCCCCTCCCAGTCGGGCAGGGGAGCCGCGACCCTTCAGCGCCCCTGCAAGCGCTTCACGTTGTCGCCGAACGTCCAGCCCTTTGACCCGTCCCAGTTCGCCGACCAGGTCATCAGGCCCTTGAGGCCGGGTATGGCGTTCCACGACTGCGTGACCAGCGACGTCGACATGTAGCCGCCACCGGCGCCGTTCTGCGCGGGGAGGCCCGGAACCTGCTTGTCGTACGGCACGCGGATGGTGGTGCCCTGGATGGTCAGGCCGTTGTTCAGGCACTGCGTCTGCACCGTGAAGCCCTGCACCGTGCCAGCGGGGTACGAGTCGCCGGCGCAGCCGTACATGCTGCCGTTGTAGTACTGCATGTTCAGCCACCAGAGCCGGCCGTTGTCCACGTACTTCTTGATGATCGGCAGGTACGAGCCCCAGATCGAGCCGTAGACCACGCTGCCGCCGGTGACGTAGGCCGTCTCCGGTGCCATGGTCAGGCCGAAGTTCGACGGCATCCGGGCCAGGACTCCGTCGATGATCCGGATCAGGTTGGCCTGCGACGTGGAGAGGGTGTTGATGTTCCCGCTACCGGTCAGGCCAGTCTCGATGTCGATGTCGATGCCGTCGAAGTGGTAGGCCGTGAGGATCGGCACGATCGTCGCGATGAACCGGTCGGCGACCGCGCTGGAGCTCAGGTCGATGCCCGCCGCGGCCCCGCCGATCGACATCAGGATCGTTGCGCCGGCCGCTTTGGCCTGGCACATCTCGGCTGGGGTGGCCACCTTGACGCCAGCGTCCATGCCGTTCTCCCAGAGCACCGTGCCGTCTGAGCGGATCACCGGGAAAGCCGCGTTGATCACGTTGTAGCCGTGCTGGCTGAGCCGGCTGTCGGTGATCGGGATCCAGCCGAGGCCGGGGTGTACGCCGTTGGAGGCGCCATCCCAGTTCTCCCAGTAGCCCTGCAGCACCTTGCCGGCGGGCCGCGACTTCACCCCGCAGGTCCCACCGGTCGGCGGCGGCGTGGTCGGTGGCGGCGTGGTGGGTGGCGGTGTGGTGGGCGGCGGTGTGGTCGGTGGCGGTGTGGTCGGTGGCGGGGTGCCTCCCGAGCACGCGCCCAGGTCACGCCACAGCGACGGGGTCGCGGCCGGGTTCCAGCCCGCGCCGGGGTGTGCGGTGTGGGTGACCAGAGCCTGGTAGAGCCGGCCGCCATAGGTGACCTGGGCACCCGCCGGGTAGGTGTTGCCCTCGGCCCAGGCCGGTGCGGTACAGGCGACCAGCAGGGCGGCGTCCGCCGAGGACACGGCGGCCATGCTGCTGGGGACGAAGGCGACGGCGGCCGCGACGGTCATCGCCGCCCCGGCTACCACTGCGAAAATCCGACGGCTTCTCATGGCTCACTCCCCAGGCTTCGACGACCCGCGACCTCCACATATTGACGTCCGTGATGTTTAATATCAAGGGTTGTTAACAGATTCGGCTGGCGTCGCCTCGGACGGGGACATCGGCCCCATACGTCCATGATCCGGTAGATGTCTCCGGCCATGGTCGCGTTGCCCCCCGGCCTCGCGGGGGTAGGGCCTGCCCCACCGGCGAACTTCCCGCTCACCGGCTGTCATCTGGACAGACCGCTTCGTAGCGTCGCAGGAAAGTCATCGAAGACGATTCCTGTCCGTTCCGGAGGTGGTCACGTGAATTTCTCCATCGGAGACCCGCCCGTCGAGAATCGAGCGTCGTCCGGGACGCTCTCCCGGATCGTCGACGTCGACGCGTTGCGCGCCGTGGCGCTGCTCCTCATCCTGGTCGTCAACATCGCCTTCTTCGCCTCCGGCTATTCCTTCCAGCTGGTTCCGGATCCCGCGCACGACTCGTGGGGCGACCAGGCGGTCCGGTGGCTGGTCGAGCTGCTCCTCACCATGAAGGCGTACCTGCTCTTCTCCTTTCTGTTCGGCTACAGCTTCACCCTCCAGCTCGATTCCGCCGCGCGGCGCGGCGTCGACTTCGCCCCACGGTTCCGGCGACGGCTGGCCGGGCTCTTCGTGCTCGGCATCCTGCACGCGGTGCTGCTGTTCCAGGGCGACATCCTGACCACGTACGCATTGCTCGGTCTGGTCCTGCTCGGCATGCGGCGAGTCGGCGCCGGGACCGCGCTGCGCGCCGCCGTACTGCTGACCGGCGGGATCGGCTTCGTCCTCGCGCTCGCCGCCACGGGCGGGACCCAGCTGGTCACCGATCCGGCGACGGCACTCGCGGCGGGGCAGCGGTCCACCGAGGCACTACAGGGCGGGATCGGCTCGGTGATCACCGAGCACGTACGCCAGCTGCCGGCGATGTTCGGCACGCTCCTCGTGCAGGGGCCGCTCGCCCTCTCGGCCTTCCTCTTCGGTTACGCGGCCGGGCGGCGCCGGCTACTCACCGACGTCGTCGGGAACCAGCAGCTCCTGCACCGGGTGCAGCAGCTGGGCTATCCGGTCGGCCTGGCCGGTGCGGTGATCTTCGCATCGGGCGGGGGCACCGCCAACCTGACCGGGCTGACGGCGGGCGTGCTCACCGCGCCGCTGCTCGCGGCCGCGTACGCCGCCACCCTGCTCCAGTTCTTCCAGACCGCCCGGGGGCGGCGGGTCGTCGCCGTACTCGCGCCGGCCGGCCGGATGTCCCTGTCGAACTACCTGGGTCAGTCGCTGCTCTGCGTGCTGGTCTTCACCGGCGTCGGGCTGGGCCTCGCCGGTGCCGTCGCACCCCCGGTCGTCGTACTCATCGCGGTCGCGATCTACTGCGTGCAGCTCGCCGCCAGCGCGGCATGGATGGCCCGGTTCCGGTACGGACCGATGGAGTGGCTGTTGCGGGCCTGGACCGAGCAGCGGTGGCCACGGCTGCGGGCCGCGGACCCGGCATGACGGGTCCCGGTACCGGCGCTGCCCGGCTGGGAGATCGTGCAGTGCCTATGCCAGCTCTTGCAGCCGGTCCAGGCTGGTTTGTTGGGCTGGAGTCAGGTGAAGGCTCTCTGCAGCGAGATTCTCTTCCAAATGGTCCACCCGGGCGGTGCCGGGGATCGGGAGCATCACCGGCGAGCGACTCAGGAGCCAGGCGAGCGCAATCTGGGTGGGGGTGGCGCCGACCTCGGATGCTACGGCGGCGATCCCCGCCTTCGCCCCCGACGTTCCTGCCGCGACCGGCCGCCACGGCAGAAACGCGATGCCTGCCCGCTCACAGGCCATGAGGACGGGCTCATGCTCGCGGTCGAGCACGTTGTACCGGTTCTGCACGCTCGCCACATCAACGATCTGACGCGCCTGGTCCAACTCGGCAACGGTGACCTCGGACAGCCCGATTCGGCCGATCTTGCCTTCAGCCTTCAGCTCCCGCAACGTACCGAGTTGCTCGGCCAGCGGCGTCTCTGGATCGATCCGGTGCAGCTGGAGCAGCTCGATTCGCTCGACGCGCAGCCGGCGCAGAGCCTGCTCGACTTGCGCGCGCAGGACGGCCGGCCGCCCGTCCAGTTTCCACTCCCCTTGCGGGCCTGATCGCGCAACGCCGACCTTGGTCGTGATGAGCAGCCCGTCCGGATAGGGGTAGAGGGCCTCGGCGAGAAGCTCCTCGTTTGCTCCTCCGCCATACAGGTGGGCGGTATCGATCAGCGTGACGCCCAGCGCGACGGCCCGCCGGATCACCGCCAGAGATGCCTCGCGGGCAGCGCCCGCCTCGGTCGGCAGGCGCATGGCACCGAACCCGAGCCGGCGTACCTCCAGATCTCCTCCGATACGGAACGTTGTCGATGTCATTCTGTCTCCCCTGTTGAGGGGGCAACGCTAACAGCACGCTCTTGCGCTGATGGTCAGCGTTCAGCCGACGCGGATGTCATGCTGCTCGCGATTGGCGAGCACCTCGTCCATGTGCGCCTCGGCCCAATCCTTGACGGCGCGCATCAGGTGGTGGAGCGAGAGACCCAGGTCGGTCAGCTCGTACGTGACGGTGACCGGCACGGTTGCCGTCACGGTGCGGGTGACCAGGCCGTCGCGTTCGAGGGAGCGCAGCGTCTGGGTGAGCATCTTCTGGCTGACGCCGGCCAGCCGGCGGGCCAACTCCGAGTAGCGCATCGCTCGCGGCTCGCCGACACGGTTGCTGCCGGGGGCATGCGGGCCGTCGCTGCCGAGTGCCGCCAGGATCAGCGTCACCCACTTGTCGGAGATCCGGTCGAGTAGCTGGCGGCTGGGGCAGCGTGCGAGGAACGCGTCGTAGTCCGCCTGCGCCTGTGCCCGCCTCTGGGCTGCCGTCCGTGTTGGCATCGACTGCTCCTTCCTACCGGGCGGTGCCCTACGCACTCTGAGGTGCGTACTTCCTAGTGGAGAGTTACCCCTCAATAGTGATGTGGGAAGACCGCCGAACACAAGCCATGAGGAGCGAACCCATGAGCATGTCCACCTACCGCACCGCCGTCGTGCGCACCCCGGGCGCACCCGGCTCGATCGAGATCATTGACGTTCCCGTAACTGAGCCCCGGCCCGGCGAGGTCCGGGTCGAGATCGCCGCTGCGCCGGTCAACCCCGTCGACCTCGGGGTCGCGGGTGGCTTCTTCCACGCCATGGGACTGATCAATCAGGCGGAGCGTACCGGCCTGGGTTGGGACTTCGCCGGCATCGTGGTAGCCGCCGGCCGCGGCGTGGACCTGACCGTAGGTACCCGGGTCGCCGGTCTGGTGGCTGGGTTCGACCGCGACTTCGGCACCTACGCCGAACAGCTCGTCGTGCCGGCCGCCGACCTCGCCGTCGTGCCTGACGGGCTGGACCTGGTCGCGGCGTCGACGGTGCCGCTCAATGGGCTGGCTGCGGCGCAGATCGTCGACCTGCTCGGCGACGCGCCCACCGGCGGTAACCGGCTGCTGGTGACCGGGGCGGCCGGCGCGGTCGGGGGGTACGTCGCCTCGCTCGCGCAGGACCGCGGCTGGCGCGTGACCGGCCTGGCCCGAGCCGAGGACGAGGAGTTCGTCCGCAGCCTCGGCGCCGACTTCACCGCCCGAGCCGAGTCGGGCTGGGACGCGGTCGCCGACGGTGCTGCCCTGCAGGAGCAGGGTCTCGCCCTGGTCCGCGACGGCGGGGCCTTCGTCGGCGTCCGGCCGAACGCCGTGCCGGCCATGGAGCGTGGGATCACCGTAGCCGCCGTGGTAGCGCACCCCGACGGCCCTCGATTGGGTGACCTGCTCGCCCGCACCGCGTCCGGCGAACTGCCGGCCCGAGTGCACACGGTCATGCCGCTGGACCAGGTCGACGACGCCCACCGGGCGATGGCGAAGGGTGGGGTGCGCGGTCGCTACGTGCTCCAGCCCTGGGCACACGACTAAGGCCCCTGACCGGGGTTTACCCTGTCAGAGGCCTTACGTGCGATTCAACGATGGTGCCCCCGGCAGGATTCGAACCTGCGCCCCCGCCTCCGGAGGGCGGTGCTCTATCCCCTGAGCTACGGGGGCTCAGCGACTGGAGAAGACTAGCAAACCTCCTCCGTGAACGCCGAATCGGTATCCGGTGACCCGATCGTGTCGCCAACCGCCCGATCGCCCTGGTGGTCAGCCGCCCGACCGCCCGGGGCGGTCAGGCGGCGAGGGCCCGTAGCCGTCAGGCGGCGGCGATCACCCGACCGCAGCTGGGCAGCGGGTGCAGCACGATCCGCCGGGGGAGTCGCCGGGGCCACTCGTTGCGTGGCCAGGAGCCGTCCACGATCAGGTGCACGGTGCGCTGCTCCTCCCCGCTGAGTCGCAGCACGAAGTCCCGGGGGAGCGGCGGGTCCACCGTCGGCGTGGTGATCATGAAGCGCACCCGACCGCGGGACGAGACGGCGGAGATCACGTCGGCCGCCGGCATGGTGCCGCGCAGCCGGACCCGCCCGAGCCAGTAGACCTCGGCGAGGTGCTCCTGGGCGGCCCGGGTGATCGCCGGGTACTCGCTGCGTACCCAGCGCTCGACCGCGCTGACGCAGAGCCCGCAGGCCCGCTCGCGCGGCTCCCGCGGACCCAACCCCCAGGCCCGCAGGTACGCCCCGACCGCCCCCGCGTCCAGCGGCAGGTCGAACCGGCGCTGGATGAGCGTGGTGAGGCTCTGCCGCGTCCACAGCTCCTCGTCCAGGCCGAACTCGTCGGGGTGGACGCCCCGGAGCGCGTCGATCAGTTCGAGTTCCTGTTCGCGGCTGAGCATTCCCGGCTCGCCCTGCCGCTGTCCGCGACGGACGGCTGCCACCGCCCCGTCACCGCCGATGGTGTGGCGCCGGCACCAGCTGGTGACCGAACGCCGTGCGTCTCTGAGTGCAACCCCCACGTCCTGCGCAACGAGCCCGAATCGCAACTGGTCACGATATGTGCGGAGAAAACTCTCTAAGCAACGTAATCGGTTGCACCGCTCAAAACGCCCATACGGAACTTCAGGGACAAGATGGGGTCGTTCCCACCACATGACGCGGGCCCGCGCCCCGCCGGTCCACGGCGGTGACGCGGGCCCGATGTGCCCGTCCGGTAGGTCAGCCCTTGGCCTGCGCCTGGAGCTGCCGGAGGTTGTTCAGCTCGCTCTGCTGGGTGGACTTCATGGTCCGCGCCACCCGCAGCACCTCGGCGTTGTCGGTCTCGCCGAGCACCGCGTCGATCATGTGGATGCCGCCCAGGTGATGATTGATCATCAGGTCCAGGAACTGCCGGTCGACCTCGATGCCCTGGGCGTCACGCAGGGCGGCCATCTCCTGCGGGGTGGCCATCCCCGGCATCAGCCCGTCCTTGACAGTGGCCCCGTCGGACATCCACGACATCGGCGGCTGCGACCCGGTCGGGCTCAGCTCCCACTGCCGCAGCCAGGTCTGCATGGCGCCGATCTCGCCCTGCTGCCCGCTGGCGATGTCGACTGCCATCTGCCGCACCCCGGGCAGGGTCGCCGACCGGTACGCGGTCAGGCTCATCTCCACCGCCTGGGTGTGGTGCGTGGTCATGTCCCGCGCGAAGCCCGCCTCCACCGAGGTGTCACCCGGTCGGGTGAGCCCCGGGGTGAGCAGGCCGCCGCCGAACCCGAGCAGCAGGCCCACCACGAGCATGGCGGTCAGCGCCAGCACGCCGTAGCGCCGCGCCGGGGCCCGGCCGCCCTGGTCCGGGGCGGCCGGAGCCTCGTCGTGCTCGCTGTCAGTGGTGGCGGGAGCAGTCATCGCCGTCCTTACTGGGTGGGCATCTGGGAGTCGAGGTCACGCGGCGTGGTGCCGGTGGCGGTGACGCCGGTGTTGCACAGCGCGGTCGGGCCCTCGATGGAGGCGTTCACCCGCAGGTCCTTGATGAACTCGTCGATCCGCGCGTCGTCGGCGTTGTCGACCTTGAGCTGGAAGCCCCACGCCTGAAGCGAGATCGGCTTGTCCAGGCCCTCGTACGGGCTCATCATCATCTTCTCGACGCCGCGGACCTTGCCGGCGAGCTTGTCGATCTGGTCCTGCGGCAGGCCTGGCCGGTAGGTGATCCAGACGGCGCCGTGCTCCAGGCTGTGCACCGCGTGCTCGCTGGCGATCGGGGCGTCGTACACGTCACCCATGCAGTTCTGCCAGGTGGCGTTGTGCACCCCGCCCACCGGCGGCGAGTACTTGTAGGTCAGCGGGCCGGACTTGTGTGCCTCGTACTTGAGGCTCTCCGGGTCCGACTTGCGGTAGTTGACGATGCCGTCGATGGCGCTCGCCCGCTTGTCCCACGGCTTGGCACCCTGGAACGACGCCCAGGCGCCGTACCCGATGATGCCGGCGGCGAGCACGCCCACGGCGACGAAGAGCGCGATCGGGCCCCACGCGCGGCCCTGGCTCACCTTGACCGGGGTGACCGGCTTGCGGGGGCCCTTGCCACCTGCCCGCGGAGTGCCCGCAGGCTTGCCCGCCGGCTTGCCGGAACCGGCCTTGGCGCCGGACGCCGGCCGGCCTGCGGCCGGCTTCTTGCCGGTGCTGACCACGGTCGGGCGGCGCTCAGGGCCACCGGGGGTGCTGATGCTCATCGTGCCTCGTCAAGTCGGTCGGTCAGGGATGTTGGCGGGCCGGATGACGCGGTGGGTAGCCGCCGAGTGCCCGAGTCTACCCCCGATAACATGGCTGGGTGACTCCTGCAGAACTCGCCTCGGTCGTCCTCACCGCTGCCCGCGCCGTCTTCAGCGAGCGTGGCCTGGACCAGGCCGCGCTGCCGGAGCGTACGGCGGTGGAGCGACCCCGCAACCCCGAGCACGGCGACTACGCCTCCACGCTCGCCCTGCAGTTGAGCAAGAAGGTGGGCGTTCCGCCGCGCGAGCTGGCCGCCGCGCTGGCCGACGAGCTGGGCCGGGCACCCGGGGTCAAGTCGGTGGAAATCGCCGGCCCAGGCTTCCTGAACATCCGGCTGGACGCGGCCGCCGCCGGCCAGCTCGCCCGGGTGATCGTCGAGGCCGGCGCGGAGTACGGCCGCAGCGACCGGCTCGCCGGCGAAAAGATCAACCTGGAGTTCGTCTCGGCCAACCCGACCGGCCCGGTGCACATCGGCGGAGTCCGCTGGGCGGCCGTCGGTGACGCGCTCAGCCGGCTGCTGCGGGCCACCGGCGCCGAGGTGGGCACGGAGTACTACTTCAACGACGCCGGGTCGCAGATCGACCGGTTCGCCCGCTCGCTGCTCGCCGCCGCCAACGGCCAGTCCGCGCCCGAGGACGGCTACGGCGGGGCGTACATCGGGGAGATTGCCGCCGAGGTGCAGGCCCGCCGGCCGGACGTGCTGACCCTGGACGACGCCGCCGCCCAGGAGGTGTTCCGGGTCGAGGGCGTCGCGCTGATGTTCGACGAGATCCGCTCCTCGCTGCGCGACTTCGGGGTGGAGTTCGACACCTACTTCAACGAGAAGGACCTGCACGACCGGGGTGAGCTGGACCTCGCCCTGGCCCGGCTGCGTGAGCAGGGCCAGGTCTACGAGTCCGAGGGCGCCACCTGGCTGCGGACCACCGACTTCGGCGACGACAAGGACCGGGTGCTGCGCAAGTCCAACGGCGAGTGGACGTACTTCGCCGCGGACTGCGCCTACTACCTGGACAAGCGGGAGCGCGGCTTCGAGCGGGTCGTGATCATGCTGGGCGCCGACCACCACGGCTACATCGGCCGGATGAAGGCGATGGCCGCCTGCTTCGGCGACGACCCGGAGCGCAACCTGGAGATCCTGATCGGGCAGCTGGTCAACCTGCTGCGCGACGGCGCCCCGGTGCGGATGAGCAAGCGGGCCGGCACCGTGATCACCCTGGAGGACCTGGTCGAGGCGATCGGGGTGGACGCCTCCCGGTACGCGCTGGCCCGCTACTCCAGCGACTCCCCGATCGACATCGACATCGAGCTGTGGACCCGGGCCACCCGTGACAACCCGGTCTACTACGTGCAGTACGTCGCCGCCCGGACGGCGGGCGTGGCCCGCAACGCCGCCGAGGTGGGGCTGCTCCAGGGCGGCGCCGACGACTTCCGCCCCGAGCTGCTCGGGCACGAGAAGGAGAACGAGCTGCTCAAGGCGCTCGCCGAGTTCCCGGCGGTGGTCGCCACCGCCGCCGAGCTGCGCGAGCCGCACCGGGTGGCCCGCTACCTGGAGGAGAGCGTCGCCGCCTCCTTCCACCGGTTCTACGACAACTGCCGGGTGCTGCCGTTGGGCGACGAGGAGGTCACCGACCTGCACCGGGCCCGGCTCTGGCTCAACAACGCCACCCGCACGGTGATCGCCAACGGTCTGCACCTGCTCGGCGTCTCCGCACCCGAGAGGATGTGACATGAGGGCTCATGAGGCTGGTGCGCTGCACGCGGACATCAGCAACCAGGGGCCGGCCTGGCTGCGTACCCCACAGGACGTCAACGCCCTCGTGCCGGCGCTGTGGCCACGTACGGTGACGCGTGGCGCCGACGGCGCGGTCGCCGTCGCGGGCCTGAGCGTCCGCGACATCGCGGCCGAGTTCGGCACCCCGGTGTACGTCCTCGACGAGGACGACCTGCGGTCACGCTGCCGGGACTTTCGGGCGGCCTTCCCGACCGAGGACGTCTACTACGCCGGCAAGGCGTTCCTCTGCCGGGCGGTGGTTCGGATGATCGCCGAGGAGGGGCTGCACCTCGACGTCTGCACCGGCGGCGAGCTGGCCACCGCGCTGGCGGCCGGGATGCCGCCGGAGCGGATCGGCTTCCACGGCAACAACAAGTCGGTGGCCGAGCTGAGCCGGGCACTGGACGCCAGGGTGGGGCGGATCATCGTCGACTCGTTCACCGAGATCGACCGGCTGACCGCGCTGGCCCGCGAGTGGGGGGTCCGCCCCCGGGTGCTGGTCCGGGTCACCGTCGGCGTCGAGGCGCACACCCACGAGTTCATCGCCACCGCCCACGAGGACCAGAAATTCGGCTTCTCGCTGGCCGGCGGGGCGGCCGCGTCGGCCGCCTTCAAGATCCTCGACGAGGACGTACTGGAGTTGCGCGGGCTGCACTCGCACATCGGCTCGCAGATCTTCGACGCCAGCGGCTTCGAGGTCTCCGCCCGCCGGGTGCTCGCCCTCCAGGCGCAGATCCGCGACGCGCGCGGGGTCGAGCTGCCCGAGCTGGACCTGGGCGGCGGCTTCGGCATCGCCTACACCACCCAGGACGACCCGGCCGCTCCGCAGGATCTGGCCAAGCGGCTGCGCAAGATCGTCGACTCGGAGTGCGCGGCGGAGAATCTGGCCGTGCCGCGGCTCTCCATCGAGCCGGGGCGGGCCATTGTCGGGCCGTCCGTGTTCACCCTCTACGAGGTCGGCACGGTCAAGGACCTCGACGGCATCCGCACGTACGTCAGCGTCGACGGCGGGATGAGCGACAACATCCGGACGGCGCTCTATGACGCGTCCTACTCGGCGACGCTGGCCTCCCGTGCCTCGACCGCCGAGCCGATGCTCGCCCGCGTGGTGGGAAAGCACTGTGAGTCCGGGGACATCGTGGTGAAGGATGAATTCCTGCCCGCCGACGTGCAGGCCGGAGATCTTGTCGCGGTGCCCGGCACCGGTGCCTACTGCCGCAGCATGGCCAGCAACTACAACCACGTACCCCGGCCACCGGTGGTCGCGGTGCGCGACGGCCAGGCGCGTCTGATCGTCCGGCGGGAAACCGAAGAGGATCTGCTGGCTTTGGATGTGGGATGACGTCACCTGTGCGCTTGGCACTGCTCGGCTGCGGCACGGTCGGTCAGGAGGTGGTCCGGCTGCTGCACGAGCAGGGGACCGACCTGGCCGCCCGGATCGGCGCTCCGCTGGAGATCGCCGGCATCGCCGTCCGCCGACTCGGCCGTGACCGCGGTGACCTGCCGGTCGACCCCACCCTGTTCACGACCGACGCGCTCGGCCTGATCAAGCGCGACGACGTGGACGTGGTGATCGAGGTGGTCGGCGGCATCGAGCCGGCCCGGACCTGGCTGGTCGAGGCGCTGCGCGCCGGCAAGAGCGTGGTCACCGCCAACAAGGCGCTGCTCGCCGAGGACGGCGTGGCGCTGCACGACGCGGCGGCCGAGGGCGGCGGCGACCTCTACTACGAGGCGTCCGTGGCCGGGGCCATCCCGCTGCTGCGCCCGCTGCGCGAGTCGCTGCACGGCGATCGGATCAACCGGGTCACCGGCATCGTCAACGGCACCACCAACTTCATCCTCTCCGCCATGGACGCCACCGGCGCCGGCTTCGCCGAGGCATTGGAGGAGGCCACCGAGCTGGGGTACGCGGAGGCCGACCCGACCGCCGACGTGGAGGGCTTCGACGCGGCGGCCAAGGCGGCGATCCTCGCCTCGCTGGCGTTCCACACCCGGGTCGGTGCCGCCGACGTGCACCGGGAGGGCATCACCGAGGTCACCGCCGCGGACGTGGCCAGCGCCCAGGCGATGGGCTGCACGATCAAGCTGCTCTGCATCGCGGCCCGCGGCGTCGACCCGGCCGGCCGGGACACGGTCAGTGTCCGGGTGCACCCGGCGATGATCCCGCGCAGCCACCCGCTGGCCAGCGTCGGCGACGCGTTCAACGCGGTCTTCGTGGAGGCGGACGCGGCCGGGGAGCTGATGTTCTACGGCCGGGGCGCGGGTGGCGCGCCGACGGCCAGCGCCGTCCTCGGCGACGTGGTGGCGGTGGCCCGCAACCGGCTCGCCGGGGTGCGCGCGGCCAGCGAGAGCGCGTACGCCGACCTGGCGGTGCGGCCGATGGGCGAGGCGCTGACCCGCTACCACGTCAGCCTGGACGTGGCCGACCGTCCGGGTGTGCTGGCCGCGGTGGCTGGCGTGTTCGCCCGGCACGACGTGTCGATCGCGACCGTGCGGCAGGGCTCGGCGGGCGGGGTGCCCGGCCGGGACGGCGACGCCGAGTTGGTCATCGTCACCCACGTGGCACCGGACGCCGCGCTCGCCGCCACCGTCGGCGAGCTTCGTGGTCTGGACATCGTCCGGTCGGTGACCAGCGTGCTGCGGGTCGAGGGCGGCGCGTGAGTCGTTGACCCGGTGGTGGGGCAGGCCGTGTGCGGCCCTCGCGTCCCGCCAGGTGGGTAACCCGGGGTGCGCCACCGGTCGCTCCGGCAGGCTGGTCCAGGGTGGCCTGGAAATGCTCAGGTCGGCACGGCGGTAGAGGCGAGGAGAGCGACATGTGGCGGGGTCTGATCGAGGCGTACCGGGATCGGCTGCCGGTCACCGCGGCCACGCCCGTCGTCACGCTGCACGAGGGGAACACCCCACTGCTGCCCGCGCCGGTGCTCTCCGCCCGGCTCGGTTGCGACGTGCACCTCAAGGTGGAGGGCGCCAACCCGACCGGCTCGTTCAAGGACCGCGGGATGACCCTCGCGGTCTCCAAGGCGGTCGAGGCCGGCAACAAGGCCATCATCTGCGCCTCCACCGGCAACACCAGCGCCTCCGCCGCGGCGTACGCGGCCCGGGCCGGGCTGACCTGCGCGGTGCTGGTGCCACAGGGCAAGATCGCGCTGGGCAAGCTGGCCCAGGCGCTGGTGCACGGCGCGAAGCTGCTCCAGGTGAGCGGCAACTTCGACGACTGTCTCGCGACGGCCGCCAAGCTCGCCCAGGACTACCCGGTCGCCTTGGTCAACTCGGTCAACATCGACCGGCTGCACGGGCAGAAGACCGCCGCCTTCGAGATCGTCGAGGCGCTCGGTGACGCGCCCGACATCCACTGCCTGCCGGTCGGCAACGCCGGCAACATCGCCGCCTACTGGATGGGGTACGCGGAGGAGCACGCCGCCGGCGCCACCACCCGGGCCCCGAAGATGTACGGCTTCCAGGCCGCCGGCGCGGCCCCGATCGTGACCGGCCAGGTGGTGCCGGAGCCGTCGACCATCGCCACCGCGATCCGGATCGGCAACCCGGCGAGCTGGACCAAGGCGCTGGACGCCCGCGACGCCTCGGGTGGCCTGATCGCGGCGGTGACGGACCGGGAGATCCTGTCCGCGTACCGGCTGCTCGCCCGCGAGGTGGGGGTCTTCGTCGAGCTGGGCAGCGCGGCCAGCGTGGCCGGCCTGCTCCAGCAGGCCGCGGCGGGTGCGGTGCCGCCGGGTTCGACGGTGGTCTGCACGGTGACCGGCCATGGTCTGAAGGACCCGGAGTGGGCGATCTCCACGGCGCCCGCTCCGCTGACCATCGCGAACGACCCGCTGGCCGCGGCCCGCGCCCTCGACCTGGCCTGAGCGGCCAGCGCCCCCGCATCGCCGCCGGTCTCGGCGGCGGCCGGCTCCGGAAACGTGGCCGGCGTGGGGCCGGCGAGGGTCGGGGTGATCGAGTCCGGCACACTTTCGGGTATCCCCACCCGCATTCTCTTTCAGGAGTGAGCCAGGCCGATGTCGCTGCTCGCCAGATTCAGCCTCGCCAACCGAGGGCTGGTTGCCCTCATCGCGGTGGTGATCACGGCGTTCGGAGCGTTCGCCGTACCGTCGCTGAAGCAGCAACTGCTGCCGTCGCTCGAATTCCCGGCCGCGTTCATCGTGGCCCCCTACCCCGGCGCCGGACCCGAGATCGTCGAGTCGCAGGTGACCGAGCCGATCGAGAACGCCCTCCAGAGCATCCCCGGTCTGGACAAGGTCACCTCCACCTCCCGCGAGGGGTCGGCCACCGTCCAGGTGCAGTACGAGTTCGGCACCGACCTGGACGACATGGTCAACAAGATGCAGACCGCGCTGAGCCGCATCGACGCCCAGCTGCCGGAGGGCGTCGATCCGCAGGTCATCGCGGGCAGCACCGACGACCTGCCGGCGGTGGTGCTGGCTGCGGCCGGCGGGGCGGACCAGCGGGCGCTCGCCGAGAAGCTGCGCGACACGGTGGTGCCGGAGCTGGAGGGGATCGAGGGGGTCCGCACGGTCGATGTGACCGGGACCCGCGACGACGTCGTGGTGGTCACCCCGGACCCGGCCAAGCTCGCCGCGGCGAAGCTCCAGCCCACGGCGATCGGCGCCGCGCTGAAGACCAACGGCGTGACGATCCCGGCCGGCGCGGTGAACGACGGCAGCCTGGCCCTCCCGGTGCAGGTTGGCACGCCGGTCGCCACCCTGGACGACCTGCGCGGCATCGTGGTCGCCCCTGGCGCGCGCCCGGTCCGTCTCGGTGACGTGGCGGCCGTCGAGCAGCAGGTCGCCCCGGCCACCGCGATCACCCGGACCAACGGCCAGGACAGTCTCGGCATTGCGGTCACCGCGGCGCCGGACGGCAACGCCGTGGAGATCTCGCACGAGATCCGGGACAAGCTGGCCGACCTGAAGGACGCCTCCGGCGCCGAGCTGACCGTGGTCTTCGACCAGGCGCCGTTCGTCGAGAAGTCGATCGAGTCGCTGACCACCGAGGGCCTGCTGGGCCTGCTGATGGCGGTCATCGTCATCCTGGTCTTCCTGCTGTCGGTGCGCTCGACCGTGGTCACCGCGGTCTCCATCCCGCTCTCCGTGCTGGTGGCACTGATCGCTCTCTGGATCGGCGACTACTCGCTCAACCTGCTCACCCTCGGCGCGCTGACCATCGCGGTGGGCCGGGTGGTGGACGACTCGATCGTGGTGCTGGAAAACATCAAACGGCACCTCGAGTACGGCGAGGAGAAGCAGCACGCGATCATCACCGGCGTCCGTGAGGTGGCTGGCGCGGTGACCGCGTCCACCCTCACCACGGTCGCGGTGTTCGCGCCGATCGCGCTGGTCGGCGGGTTCGTCGGGCAGCTCTTCGCGCCGTTCGCGATCACCGTGACGGTGGCGCTGCTCGCCTCGCTGCTGGTGTCGCTGACCGTGATCCCGGTGCTGGCGTACTGGTTCCTCAAGCCGCGCGGCGGCACCGTGGACGACGAGGCGGTGCGGCGCGGCGCGGAGGAGAAGGAGCTGCGCAGCCCGTTGCAGCGGGCGTACCTGCCGGTGATCGGGTTCGCCACCCGCAAGCGGTCCACCCGCTGGATCACCGTCGGTCTCGGCCTGCTGGTGCTCTTCGGCACCTTCGGTCTGTCCCAGAAGCTGGAGACCAACTTCCTGGACGACTCCGGTCAGGACACGCTCAGCTTCCAGCAGGAGTTGCCGGCGGGTAGCGGCCTGGCCGCCACCGACGCGGCGGCCAAGCAGGTCGAGACGGTGCTCGGGCGTACCGACGGGGTCGAGACCTACCAGGTGACCGCCGGCGGCGGGGACAACCCGTTCGCGGGCGGCGGCAACAACATCGCGACGTGGTCGGTGGCGCTGAACGGGGACACCGACGCGAAGCAGATGCGCGAGGTGCTGCGCAAGGAGTTCGACACGCTCGGCACCGGACTGGGCGAGGTCACCTTCGGCGGCGGGCAGGACGCCTCGACCAGCCAGCTTGAGGTGGTCGTCCAGGCCAGCGACCCGGAGGTGCTGACCCGGGCCGCTGAGGCGGCCCGGACGGCGATGGCCGGGGTGCCGGACGTCGCGGACGTCACCACCAGCCTTGCCGCGCAGGTGCCGCGGGTCGACGTGACCGTCGACCGGGTCGCCGCCGGTCGGGTCGGGCTCACCGAGGCCGCGGTGGGTCAGTTCGTGTCGCAGGCGTTCCGTGGGGCGCCGCTGGGCCAGGTCACGCTCGACGGCCAGCAGCAGAACGTGGTGCTGCGGTTGGGCGTACAGCCGCCGGTGTCGGTGGAGCAGCTGAACGCCCTGCCGATCGGTCCGGTCAAGCTGGGCGACATCGCGAAGGTCACCCGGGCCGAGGGGCCGCAGCAGGTCAGCCGGATCGACGGTGAGCGCAGCGTCTCGGTGACCGGCACGGCGACCGGCTCGAACCTGGGCGCGACCAGCCAGGAGCTGCAGAAGCGGCTGGACGGCATCGACGTGCCCGGGGCGACCTTCACCATCGGTGGGGTCAGCGCGGACCAGGCGGACGCGTTCGGCGACCTGGGCCTGGCTGTGCTGGCCGCGATCGCGATCGTGTTCCTGATCATGGTGGCGACGTTCCGGAGCCTCACCCAGGCGCTGATCCTGCTGATCTCCATCCCGTTCGCGGCGACCGGCGCGATCGGCCTGCTGCTGGTGACCGGGACGCCGCTCGGCGTGCCGGCGCTGATCGGCGTGCTGATGCTGGTCGGCATCGTGGTGACCAACGCGATCGTGCTGCTGGATCTGATCAACCAGTACCGGGCCCGGGGCATGGGAGTCGGGGAGGCGGTGGTCGAGGGTGGCCGGCGCCGGCTGCGCCCGATCCTGATGACCGCGGTCGCGACCATCTTCGCGCTGCTGCCGATGGCGCTCGGGTTGACCGGCGAGGGCGGCTTCATCTCCCAGCCGCTGGCGGTCGTGGTGATCGGTGGCCTGCTCAGCTCGACGCTGCTCACCCTGATCCTGGTGCCGACGCTGTACACGATGGTGGAGCGCACCAAGGAGTCGCTGCGGGAGCGGCGCCGCCAGCGGCGCTCCGGCCAGCCGGCGGTGACCGGGTCGACCGGACCGGAGACCGACGAGCCGGCCGGCCCGAACCAGGTCGCGGTGCCGTCCGGTGCGCCGGCCGCGGCGCAGACCGAGGGATCGCAGCCGGCGGCGGGGCGACTCGCCCCGTCGGGTGCGCTGGTGGACGGCACGGACCAGTTCGAGGTGCTGCGGCTGCCGCGCAGCCGTACCTCGCCGCTGCCTCCGTCGGAGCCGACCGAGTAGTCGGACCGGCACGGTGAATCGCCCCCGGCGGGTTCCGACCCGCCGGGGGCGTTCCGGCTTCCGAGGCCGGCCGGCTCCGGGTGGATCCCGGGACCGGTCGTGGCTGGTCGCGCCGAAATAGAGCCCTGTCATCCGGGTAGGGTCCTGCTCCGTGGCGTCCACCCTCTCGGTTCTCACCGGCAACCGGAGCTTCCGTAACCTGTTCCTCGCCGAGCTGGTGGTCTTCGGTGCCGACTGGTTCGTCATGGTGCCGCTGCTGGTGTTGCTGCCCCAGCTGACCGGCAGCGGGGTCTGGGGCGCGCTGGTGCTGGCGGTGGACACCGGCATCGTGGCGCTGCTGCTGCCGTACACCGGCACGGTGGCCGACCGGTTCGACCGGCGGAAGATCATGATCGCGGCGAACGTGGCGGCGCTGGTGGGCGTGTTGCTGCTGCTCGGCGTCCGGGACGGAACGGCCTGGCTGGCGCTGGTGGCGATCGGGGTGGTGGCGGTCGCCAAGGCGTTCTACTCGCCGGCCGCCCAGGCCGCGCTGCCCAACGTGCTGGAGCCGGACGAGCTGGCGGCCGGTAACGCGGTGGCCGGCTCAGCCTGGGGCACCATGACGGTGGTCGGCGCTTCGCTCGGCGGCGTACTCAGCTCGGCCGCCGGCCCGTACGTCTGCTTCTGGGTTGCGGCGGTGGGCCTGGCGCTTGCCGCGGGTCTCGCCACACGGATCCGCCGGCCCCTGCAGGCGCCCCGGGACGCCGACCGGCCGGCCCAGCGGACCTGGCCGGCGGTCCGCGAGGCACTCGGCTACATCGGGCACCGGCCGCGGGTGCTGGCGCTGGTCACGGTGAAGTCGGCGGTCGGCCTGGGCAACGGGGTGCTGACCGTGTTCCCGCTGCTCGCCGGCGTGTACGGGGTCGGCTCGCTGGGCGCTGGCCTGCTCTTCGCGGTGCGCGGGGCGGGGGCTCTGGTGGGGCCGATCCTGATGCGTCGGGTGCTGACCAACCGGTCCTGGCTGCTGCCCGGGCTGGCGCTGTCCATGTCGCTCTACGGCCTGTCCTACCTGGGCGCGTCGGTGGTCCGCTGGTTCCCCTTGGTGCTGCTGCTGGTCTTCGTGGCGCACTTCGCGGGCGGGAGCAACTGGGTGATGTCGAACTTCGCCCTGCAGGGCGAAGTGCCGGACCGGTTGCGGGGGCGAGTCTTCGCCACCGACATGATGCTCGCGACGCTGGCCATCTCGGTGAGCCAGCTGGCCGTGGCCCTGGTGGTGGACGTGGTGGACGAGCGGGTGGTGCTGGCCGGCTGTGGGCTGGTCACCCTCGTGTACGCGGTCGGCTGGCGGATCGCCACCCGCCGACTCTCGCTCACCACCCCGGCTGCCGAGCCGGTTCCCGACCCGGCCGGCTGAGCGCGCCGGTCCCACGCTGCGGGCGCAGGACCGGAACGTCGGTGTCGACCCCTAGCATGAGCCCGTGCCGACGAACTTCGCCGCCGGGCCGGTCCGGGTCCGGGTCCCCGCGACCAGTGCCAACCTGGGCCCGGGCTTCGACGCGCTCGGTCTCGCCCTCGGCCTCTACGACGACCTGGCCGCCGAGGTCACCTCGGGTGGGGTCCGGGTGACGGTGACCGGGCAGGGGGCCGGTGAGCTGCCCGACGACGACCGGCACCTGGTGGTGCGGGCGATGCGGGCCGGCTTCGACGTGCTCGGTGCCCAGCCCGAGGGGCTGAGCGTGGAGTGCGTCAACCGGATCCCGCAGGCGCGTGGGTTGGGCTCCTCGTCCGCCGCGATCGTCGCCGGTGTGTTGCTGGCTCGCGCCCTGGTCACCGATGGGGAGCGCCGGCTGGACGACGCGGCCGTTCTCCGGCTGGCCGCCGAGATCGAGGGCCATCCGGACAATGTCGCGCCGTGTCTGCTCGGGGGCTTCACGCTGGCCTGGTCCGAGTCGACCGGCGCCCGCGCGGTGTCCCTGACGGTCGCTGACGGGGTCCGGCCCACTGTTTTCGTTCCGGCGGAGCGTGGGTTGACCGCGACCGCGAGGGCGGCGTTGCCGGCCACCGTGCCGCACGGCGACGCCGCGTTGACCGCCGGGCGGGCCGCGCTGCTGGTGCACGCGCTGACCGCCGACCCGACACTGCTGCTGCCGGCCACCGTTGACCGGCTCCACCAGGATTACCGCGCACCCGCGATGCCGGGGACGTCCGCCCTGGTCAGCGAGTTGCGAGCGGCCGGTGTGGCGGCTGTGATCAGTGGTGCGGGGCCGACCGTCCTGGCGCTCAGTGACCCACCGGCCGCCTTCCCGATGGGAACAGATTGGCAGATCTGGCAGTTACCGATAGACGTCAGCGGTGCAAGGGTTGCCCGGGGTAGACTTGGACACGCCGAGCGGGACCCTGTTGCCGCAGGTCGGAAGAGTTGATTACGCTCTAGACCTAGCACAGCCGCGAAGCACGCGATCTCCTGCGGGGCGGCGCACCCCCGAAGCTCTCGGCGGTCAGCCCGTCACCCCTGCCCAAGGCTCACGCCGCACCGCAGTTTCCACAGGTCGCCGCAGACGGCGAGACCTGCTCACCGACCTTTGGTGAGTCGGGATACCGACCGGCTGCTGTGTCACAGACTCCCGCGACGCGTCCTTGCGAGGCGGGTGCACCGAGGCCGCCCGGCCACCTGAGTTCTGACTCCGGGCAGTCCCGGCCTTTATCGAGGGAAGGAATCCATTGAGCGACACCACCGACGTGACGTCGGATGTTTCCAACGTCGCTGGCGATGCCACCACCGCCGCTCCCGCCCGTCGGCGGCGTAGCGGCACCGGTCTGTCGGCGATGCTGCTGCCAGAGCTGCAGAGCCTGGCCGCGTCGCTCGGCATCTCCGGCACGGCTCGCATGCGCAAAGGCGAGCTGATCGCCGCGATCTCCGAGCGGCAGGGCGGCAACGCCGCCGGGACCCCTCGACCGCGGGCTGAGGTCGCGGCTGCGGCCGCTCCGGCTCGTGAGGAGGTGCGGGAGACCGTGGACCGTCCGGCGGCCGAGGGACGCAGCACCGACCAGGCGCCGGCCGAGCCGGCCGCCGAGACCGAGGGCCGGGGTCGTACCCGGCGGAGCCGGACCACCGCGGCGGAGGCGCGTCCCACTGAGGCACGCACCGACGAGGCGGAGGCCGGCGAGCGGACCGACCGGGGTGAGAATCGCCGGGACCGGGCCGAGCGTCCGGAGCGCGCGGAGCGTGCCGAGCGCGCCGAGCGTCCGGAGCGTGCCGAGCGTCCGGAGCGGGCAGAGCGTGCCGACCGGGGCGAGCGCAACGACCGGGTAGAGCGTGCCGACCGGGCAGAGCGTCCCGAGCGGGGCGAGCGTGCCGAGCGGGGCGAGCGTGCCGAGCGCAACGACCGGGGCGAGCGTGCCGAGCGGGGCGAGCGCAACGAGCGTGGTGACCGTGCCGAGCGAGGCGAGCGTGCCGAGCGCAACGAGCGTGGTGACCGTCCCGAGCGCAACGACCGGGGCGACCGCAACGACCGTGGCCAGCGCGCCGAGCGCGACAACGACGACGATGACGGCGAGGGCGGCGGCCGGCGTGGCCGGCGCAGCCGCTTCCGGGACCGTCGCCGCGGCCGTGGCGAGCGCACCGAGACCGGTGCCGACACCGGTGGGCGCGAGCCGCAGGTCGGCGAGGACGACGTGCTCGTCCCGGTGGCCGGCATCATCGACGTGCTCGACAACTACGCCTTCGTGCGGACGACCGGTTACCTGGCCGGACCGAACGACGTGTACGTCTCGATGTCCCAGATCAAGAAGTACGGCCTGCGCCGCGGTGACGCGATCACCGGTGCGGTGCGTGCGGCCCGCGAGGGCGGCAACAGTGGCGACCAGCGGCGGGACAAGTACAACCCGCTGATGCGGCTGGACACCATCAACGGCATGGAGCCGGAGGAGGCGCGGCGCCGGCCGGAGTTCTACAAGCTCACGCCGCTGTACCCGCAGGAGCGCCTGCGGTTGGAGACCGAGCCGCACATCCTGACCACCCGGGTCATCGACCTGGTCATGCCGATCGGCAAGGGCCAGCGGGCGCTCATCGTGTCGCCGCCGAAGGCGGGTAAGACGATGGTGCTGCAGGCGATCGCGAACGCGATCACCCGCAACAACCCGGAGTGCCACCTGATGGTGGTGCTGGTGGACGAGCGGCCCGAAGAGGTCACCGACATGCAGCGTTCGGTGAAGGGCGAGGTCATCGCGGCCACGTTCGACCGGCCGCCGCAGGACCACACCACGGTCGCTGAGCTGGCGATCGAGCGGGCGAAGCGCCTGGTCGAGCTGGGGCACGACGTGGTCGTGCTGCTGGACTCGGTGACCCGGCTCGGTCGGTCGTACAACCTGGCGGCGCCGGCCAGCGGCCGGATCATGTCGGGTGGTATCGACTCCACCGCGCTCTACCCGCCGAAGCGCTTCCTCGGCGCGGCCCGCAACATCGAGAACGGCGGGTCGCTTACCATCCTCGCCACCGCGCTGGTGGAGACCGGGTCCATGGCGGACACGGTCATCTTCGAGGAGTTCAAGGGCACCGGTAACGCGGAGCTGAAGCTGGACCGGAAGATCGCCGACAAGCGAACCTTCCCGGCCATCGACATCAACCCGTCCGGTACGCGTAAGGAAGAGGTCCTGCTCGCGCCGGAGGAGCTGGCCATCATCCACAAGCTCCGCAAGGTGCTGCACTCGCTGGACTCGCAGGCGGCGCTGGACCTGCTGCTGGACCGGCTCAAGCAGTCCCGCACCAACATCGAGTTCCTGATGCAGATCGCGAAGTCGACGCCGGGGGAGTAACCATCCCCAGGTGACAACACGACGAAGGGGCACGGCCAACCCGGCCGTGCCCCTTCGTCGTGTCCACCCCGCCCGGCGGCGAGGGGTGGAGTTTTCCTTCGGTTCAGTCGGTACATCTTGAAACTTCTATTCACCATCGGGTTGACTGTCGTCCATGCGTACCCGCAGACGTTCCGCCCGTCGCACCGGCGTCCTGCTGCTGACACCGCTGCTCACCCTGGCCGTTCCGGTGCCGGCGACCGCCGCCCCGCCGGCCCCGACCGCCGTCTCCGCCCCGATCGCCGCCCCGACCGTCGCCGCCGGCCTGGAGCCGGCCGGCGGTCTGGAGACCACGAAGGCCACCCGGCCGGTCGCGCCGGGCGTGCAGCTCACCTCCTTCGACCGGTACGACGCCGATGGCTGGCTGCGTGCCGACGCGCTCACCACCGATCTCACCGGCGGCGCCACTGTCGACTACGTCAACTCCGGAGCGGTCAGCCGGGCCGAGCCGCTGCGCACCGCGGTGGACGGCTCGCGCGCGGTCGCCGCGGTCAACGGCGACTTCTTCGACATCAACAACTCCGGGGCCGCCCAGGGCGTCGGCATCCGCGACGGCGAGCTGATCCAGTCGGCGGTCAGCGGTCACCGCAACGCGGTGGCGGTCACCGCCGACGGGCTCGGCCGCGTGATCGAGGTGAACTTCGACGGCACCGCCACCCTGCCCAGCGGGCCGGTGCCGCTGACCCAGTTCAACAACATCGTGCAGGCCAACGGCATCGGCGCGTTCACCGAGCTCTGGGGGACGTACTCCCGGGAGCGGGCGGTCGCGGGCGCGGCCCGGGTCGTCGAGGTCACCGTGGCCGGCGGCCGGGTGGCTGCGGTGGCCGGCGCGGCCGGCAGCGGCCCGATCGTCGCCGGCAGCACCGTGCTGCTCGGCCGCGACGCCGGCGCGGACGCGCTGGCCGGGCTCCGCCCCGGTGACCCGGTGACGGTGGCCTGGCAGCCGAAGTCGTCCGACGGCAGCTCCCTGCACGCGGCGGTCGGCGGCGGCAACGTCCTGGTCCGCGACGGCGTCGTGCAGAGCATCGCCGACCCTGCGCTGGCCCCGCGCACCGCGGTCGGCTTCACCGCCGACGGTCGCAAGATGATCATGTTGACGGTGGATGGTCGGCAGGTCGACAGCCGTGGTGTGACTCAGACCGAGATGGGTCGGATGATGGCCGAGCTGGGTGCCCACCACGCGCTCAACCTGGACGGCGGCGGATCGTCCACGTTGCTGGCCCGAGAGCCGGGCGCGCCCGCCGTGCAGGTGGAGAACAGCCCCTCCGACGGCAGCGAGCGACCCGTGCCCAACGGCCTGGCCATCTACGCGCCGAAGGGCAGCGGCCGGCTCACCGGCTACTGGGTGGAGACCGCCAGCGACCCCACCGCGGCCCCGGGCGTCTCACCGGTGCGCGGTGGCCGGCCGGACCGGGTCTTTCCCGGTCTGACCCGCACCCTCACCGCGGCCGGCTACGACGAGACGTACGGCCCGGCGGCCGGCACGCCGACCTGGCGGGCCACCCCGGCGGCGCGCGGCCGCGTCGACCAGCACGGTGTGTTCCGCGCTGGCGCGTCGGGGACCAGCACGGTCACCGCCGCACGCGGCCGGGCCACCGGCTCACTGGGCCTCACCGTGCTCGGCTCGCTGGAACGGATCGGCCTCACCGTGGAGCGGGTCGGGCTCACCGGCCGGGACGGCAACGCCGTGGTCGGGGTGGTCGGCTACGACGCCGAGGGCAACACCGCGCCGATCGAGCCGGCCGACTTGACCCTCGACTACGACCGGGACCTGCTGCGGGTCACCCCCACCGAGGACGGAAACCTCGCCGTCACCGCGCTGCGGGACACCGGCTCCGGCCTGATCACCGTCCACGTCGGACGGAACAGCACCGTCGTGCCGGTCACCGTCGGGTTGACCGACGTGCCGGTGGCCGACTTCGACGACGCCGCGTCCTGGCGGTTCAGCCAGGCCCGGGCCAGCGGATCGGTCGCGCCGGCGCCCGGCCACACCGGCACCGGCCTGCGGATGACGTACGACTTCAGCCAGTCCACCGGCACCCGGGCCGCGTACGCCGACCCGCCGGCCTGGATCGAGGTGCCTGGCCAGCCGCAGGCGTTCGGCATGTGGATCCACGGCAACGGCACCGGGGAGTGGCCCAGCCTGCACCTGCACGACGCCCAGGACACCCAGCACGTGCTGCGCGGCCCGCTGATCACCTGGACCGGTTGGCGGTACGTGGAGTTCGCGGTCCCTGCCGGCGTGCAGTACCCGGTCCGGGTGCGCCGGTTCTACGTGGCCGAGACCATCGCCACCGCGCAGTACCGCAGCGAGGTGATCATCGACGATCTGGTGGCGAAGGTGCCGCCCTCGGTGGACGTGCCGGTGGAGGCGTCGCGTACCGACCGGGTGGTGATCCGCGACGGCACCGTGGACGGCGCACCCTGGCGGTTCGCCGTGCTCTCCGACGCCCAGTTCGTCGCCGCGAACCCGGACAGCGACCTGGTCGCCCAGGCCCGCCGGACGCTGCGCGAGGTGAAGGCGGCCCGGCCGGACTTCCTGCTGATCAACGGTGACTTCGTCGACACCGCCTACCCGGCCGACTTCACGCTGGCCAAGCGCATCCTCGACGAGGAGTTGGGTGACGCGCTGCCCTGGTACTACGTGCCCGGCAACCACGAGATCATGGGCGCCCCGATCAGCAACTTCCAGGCGGCGTTCGGCGCCACCTCGCGGGTCTTCGACCACGCCGGCACGCGGTTCGTCACGCTGAACTCGTCCACCGGGACGCTGCGGGGCGGTGGCTTCGACCAGGTCCGGATGCTGCGCGAGACGCTGGACGCGGCGGCCACCGACAAGCGTGTCGGCTCGGTCGTCGTGCTGCACCACCACCCGCCGCGCGACCCCAGCCCGGCGCAGGCCAGCCAGCTCGGCGACCGCAAGGAGGCGGCGCTGCTGGAGCAGTGGCTGGCCGACTTCCAGCACCGCACCGGCAAGGGCGCGCTCTTCGTCGGCGGCCACGTCGGCACCTTCCATGCCGAGCGGGTGGACGGGGTGCCGTACGTGATCAACGGCAACGCGGGCAAGACGCCGTCCACCCCGGCGGACCAGGGAGGCTTCACCGGCTGGACGGAGTTCGGCGTGGACCCGGTCACCCCGGCCGAGGCGGACCAGGCCCGGCGCGACCCGCGCGCCGAGGGACCCCGCTGGGTGGACGTGGAGTTCCACGCGCACGTGGACCAGCTCGCGCTGACCGCACCGGCCAGCGTCGCGGTCGGCACCCCGGCACCGGTCACCGCCACGCTGACCCAGCCCGGCGGCCGGACCGTTTCGGTGGCCGCACCGGTCAGTGCGGACTGGTCGGCCTCGCCGGGCGTGCACATCGGCTCGGCGGCCGGGGTACGCCCGTGGCACAGGGCCCGCTTCGACCCGGCGAGCGGCACCCTCACGGCGCTGCGCCCCGGGTCGGTGGTTCTGGCGGTCACCGTCAACGGCGTCCGCGCCGAAACCGCGATCACCCTCACCGCCCGGGCCGCCGCGCCCGCGGCCTGACCCCGCCGCCGCCCCGCCCCGTCGAGCCGCACGGGGCGGGGCGGCGCCGGGTCAGAAGTCGCCGTCGGCCACCTGGAAGACGGTGAGACCGAGGGCCCGCCACATCTGCACCACCTGGACGCGGTCGTCGAAGACACCGACCACCCGGTACCGGTCCCGGATCTCCCGGTCGTAGATCTCCCGTTTGACGATCGCGTCCTTGCGCGAGTCGCCGACGGCACGCAGGTGCAGGCCGAGGTAGGGGACCCGGACGTGCCGGGCCAGCCACGCCTCGGTGGCCGCCCGGGCCGAGGCGTCCCGCCCGGAGCAGAAGACCACCCCGTACCCGGCGGCGTGCATCGCCCGGACCGCCGCGATCACCGCCAGGTTCGGCTGGTCCTCGCCAACCCGGGTCATGTCGTACGGGCTTCGGGAGACGGCCAGCGCGACGGTGCCGTCGATGTCCACGAGCACGATCTCCGGCGGTTCGGTCGACGGCGGGTGGACGCTGGCGGGTCGTCCGGTGCGGGCCTGCGGCACCGGCAAGGGCAGCGTCCGCCCCGCCAGGTACCGCTCGTGCAGCCGGGAGATCACGTCCGCACCGACCCGGTCGGCCTCCGGGCGGGCGGCGTCCCGGCGCAGGCACTCGGCCAACGGCACGTCGGTGAAGTCGTGCACCTCGAACTCCGCGCCGTACCGGGCGGCCAGCTCGGCCCAGTCCCGCAGCGACCGCGAGCGCAGGTTGGTGTCGTCCACGCAGACGTCCGCCCGGGCCCGCAGCAGCGCCTCGACCTGGGCTCGCTGGACGACGGTCACCTGCGCCTCCGCCCACTGGGTGAAGAGCCGCTCGCCGTGCAGCATCCGGCGCAGGTCGTCGCGGTTGACCCGGACCACGGACGGCTGAAGGGTCCGGGCAAAGGTCGTCTTGCCGGACGCGGGCAGGCCCCGGGTGGCGATCAGGCGGCTCATCGGCTCCTCTTCGGCTCGGCGGGCGTACCCCCGGCGGGGCACTCGACCGCGGCCCGCCGGGCGGGTGAATGCCCGGCCGAGCGGCGGGAATGCGGACGGGGAGGCACGTGTTGACGATGCCGGACGAGGTGTGCGGCCCGATTGCCGGGTCGGCTCAGGCCCATGGCACACTGGTCAATCGGCCACCGGTTCCGGTTCACGCCCGAGCCCGTCGTGCACGGCGCGACGGGCGGTGACGGCGACCCGGCGACCACCAACGAGAGGACCGAGGCAAGATGAAGGCAAACATCCACCCGGAGTACGTGACCACCGAGGTCAGCTGCTCCTGTGGCAACACGTTCACGACCCGCAGCACCGCCAAGGGCGGGGCGATCCACGTCGAGACCTGCAGCGCCTGCCACCCGTTCTACACCGGTAAGCAGCGCGTTCTCGACACCGCCGGCCGGGTCGCGAAGTTCCAGCAGAAGTACGCCAAGGTTCAGGCCAAGAAGGCCAAGTAACTTCTCGTTCGGCGCCCGCGTCCGGTTTTCCACCGGACGCGGGCGCCGTCCGCATTCCGCCCTGTTTCGCCTGGCGCCCGGCCCTCCGGCCGGCCCGGCCGGCGCCGCAACCCCTGAAGGAGCACCCGCAGCATGAGCAGCGAGCGTCTGGCCGGTCTCCTCGACGAGTACGCGGAGCTGGAGAAGCGGTTGGCCGATCCGGCCATCCACGCCGACCAGGCCACCGCGCGTCGGGTCGGCCGTCGGTACGCCGAGCTGGTGCCGTTGCGCAAGGCTGCCGGCGAGCTGGAGCAGGCGCGCGCCGACCTGGCCGCAGCCCGCGAGCTGGCCGCCGAGGACCCCTCCTTCGCCGCCGAGACCGAGGCGATCGCGGCGTCCCTGCCGGCCCTGGAGGAGCGCCTCGCCGAGCTGCTCATTCCGCGTGACCCACACGACGCCAAGGACGTGATCGTCGAGATCAAGGCCGGTGAGGGCGGTGAGGAGTCCGCGCTCTTCGCCGGTGACCTGCTGCGGATGTACACCCGGTACGCCGAGCGCCACGGCTGGATCACCGAGGTGATCGACGCACAGGACTCGGACCTCGGCGGGGTCAAGGACGTCTCGCTGTCGATCAAGACCAAGGGCGTCCCGGAGGGCGGCAACGGCGTCTGGTCGCGGCTCAAGTGGGAGGGCGGCGTGCACCGCGTGCAGCGTGTCCCGGTCACCGAGTCGCAGGGTCGGATCCACACCTCCGCCGCCGGGGTGCTGGTGCTGCCGGAGGCCGAGGACGTCGACGTCACCATCGACCAGAACGACCTGCGCATCGACGTGTTCCGCTCGTCCGGCCCGGGTGGCCAGTCGGTCAACACCACCGACTCGGCGGTGCGGATCACCCACCTGCCGACCGGCATCGTCGTCTCCTGCCAGAACGAGAAGTCCCAGCTGCAGAACCGGGAGCAGGCGATGCGGATCATGCGGGCCCGGCTGCTCGCCGCCGCCCAGGAGCAGGCCGACGCCGCCGCCTCGGACGCCCGCAAGGCGCAGGTGCGCACGGTGGACCGCTCGGAGCGGATCCGGACCTACAACTTCCCGCAGAACCGGATCACCGACCACCGGATCGGCTACACCGCGTACAACCTGGACCTGGCGCTCGCCGGGGATCTGGACGGGGTGCTGGACGCCCTGAGCGAAGCCGACCGCGCCGCCCGGCTGGCCGGCGACACCGAGCTGACCCGCCGCTGACGGATCGCCACCGGCGCCCTCCGGCGACGGCCGAACAGCCGGCGGTCAGCTCGCGCGTGGACGGGACTTCGCGCGCAGCATCTCCCGGTCGGCCTGTTCGAAGGCGACGCTGAGCGCGTCGCGCAGCCCGCCGCCGCCGGAGACCTCGGCGAAGCCGATGCTCACCCCGACCGGGGTGCCGGGCACCAGCGACTCCCAGTCCTCCGCGCTGACCGCCGCTTCGATCCTGCGGGCTACCTCGGAGGCCTCGGCCATGCCGGTGTCGGGCAGCACCACCACGAACTCGTCACCACCGTAGCGGGCCACGAAGTCACCCCGGCGCATCACCCGGTTGATCACCCCGGCGATGCGTTGGAGCACCAGGTCTCCCGAGTGGTGCCCGTGCCGGGTGTTGACCGCCTTGAAGCCGTCCAGGTCGCAGACGCCGATCACCACCCGTTCGCCGCGGGTGACCACGGCGGTGATGTACCGCTCCAACCGTCGCCGGTTGGGCAGCCCGGTGAGCGGGTCGGTCAGGGCTTCGCCCTCGAACCGTGCCGCCTCCCGGCGCATCTCCTCGTGGTCGATCCGGGCGGCGATGCCGTCGATGTAGACGTCGCGCAGCCGGTCGTTGCGCTGTGCGGCGAGCCGGAACGCCAGCCGGTCGGCCCGGTGCGCCGCCAGGTGGTCCCCGGCACGGGTCAGCGCGATGCTGCGCAGCCGGGCCGGCTCGGCGGCGCCCAGCGTCTCGGTGGACACCCGGATGGTGTCCAGCCGGGTGACCGCCTCGATCGGCCGTCCGTCGGCCACGGCCAGGCAGACCAGCCCGAGTTGCCGCATGTCGCGGGCCCGGGCGCTGTCCCCGCCGTGGCCGAGCAGCCGGGACGGCTCGGTGTCCGGGGCGGACTCCACCCGGTCGCCGAGCGCGGCCTGTCGGGCCGCCGCGTACCCGTACGCGGCGAGGCTGCTCGGGCGCAGCCGGCCGGCCCGCCCGGTGCGGACGAACCGGGCCAGGTCGGCGGCCACGTCCCGGAGCACCCGCAGGCAGCCGTCGCTGTCGCCGTTGTGGTCCAGCGCCACGGCGTTGCGCAGCCGGATCCCCGGCGCGGCGAACGTCTCCTCCGGGATCCCGGAGGTCAGCCCGAGCTGCCGGGCACGTTCGATCGCACCCAGGGCGTACCCGTGGAAGCTGAGATAGCTGTAGGCCATCGCGAGGTCGTGCCAGCCCCAGGCGGTGTCCCGGTCCGGGTCCTCCACGGCGCCCAGCGCCCGGGCGGCCTTGACCAGGTGGGTGACGCAGCGGTCCAGTGCTCCCTGGTGGTGTGCGGCGAGCGCGGCCAGCGCGTTGAGGTGCCCGTGCAGGTAGGGCTCGGCGAGGTCGCGGACGGCCGCCGAGGCCTCCTCGATGGCCCGGGTGAACTCCGCCGTCCGACCAAGATTGATCAACGCGGAGAGGCGCTGCACCAGGGCGTCCGCTCGCGCCGCCGGGTCCGTGGTGCTGCGGATCACCCGCTCCAGCAGGGCGTACGCCTCCGCGGAGCGACTGGCCTCCTGCAACGCCCGAGCGCGCGTGAGGGCGTCAACCTGGTCATCGACCCGGTCGAGCCAGCCCACTCGCAACCTCCCGTCGTGTGCGCATGGTCGCACCCGTTCATGGCGTCCCCCGCGACGCTTCATGATTATGACGTGACCACTCTGCCGCAACACCCCCCCGAAGGGACAGGCCGGCTCCGTCCGTCCGCCGCGGTGGCCCGGTCGGCCCGGGTGCTCGCCGCCGCCGGGGTGGGTCCGGCCCGCGCGGAGGCCGAGCTGTTGGCGGCGTACGTGCTGGGGGTGCCCCGGGGCCGGCTGGCCCTCGCCGACGACCTGACCGACGACCAGGCGGACCGGCTCGACGAGCTGGTGCGCCGCCGCGCCACCCGGGAGCCGTTGCAGCATCTGACCGGTGTCGCCGGCTTCCGGCACCTGGAGCTGGTGGTCGGCCCGGGTGTCTTCGTGCCCCGGCCGGAGACCGAGCTGCTGGCCGGCTGGGGCGTTGAGCAGGCCCGGGGCCTGCCGGACCCGCTGGTGGTGGACCTATGCAGCGGCTCCGGCGCGATCGCACTGGCGGTAGCCCAGGAGCTGCCGGGGGCGCGGGTGATCGCGGTGGAGCGGTCCCCGGCGGCGCTGAGCTGGCTGCGCCGCAACGCGGCGGAGCGGGCCGCGGCGGGGGACCGCCCGATCGAGGTGGTCGAGGCCGACGTCACCGCACCGGACCTGCTGGCCGACCTGGTCGGCCGGGTGGACGTGCTGCTCTGCAACCCGCCGTACGTACCGGTCGACGTGGTCGTGCCGCCGGAGGTGGCCGGGCATGACCCGGCGGAGGCGGTCTTCGGCGGCGCGGACGGTCTGGCGGTGATCCGGCCGGTCATCACCAGGGCGGCGGCGCTGCTGCGTCCCGGCGGCGGGTTCGCGGTCGAGCACGACGACACGCACGGCGCGGCGGTGCCCGGGCTGCTCGCTGCGGACGGCCGGTTCGCCGACGTCACGGAGCATCTGGACCTCACCGGCCGCCCCCGGTACGCGACCGCGTCCCGACGGGCGGACGGCCAGCACGCCACGGCCGGCCCGGCGTGGCAGACTGACTCCTCGTGATGCTCTACGACTGCCGATCGCCCGCCGATCGGGACCGCGGCATCGCTGCGGCCATCGAGGCGGTCAAGAACGGCGAGCTGGTCGTCCTGCCAACGGACACTGTCTACGGCATCGGCGCGGACGCGTTCACCCCGTACGCGGTCAAGGCGCTGCTGGACGCGAAGGGCCGGGGCCGGCAGATGCCGCCGCCGGTCCTGATCGGCTCGCGGCACACCCTGGACGGGTTGGTCTTCTCGCTGCCCAGCGCAGCGCGAGACCTGGTGGAGGCGTTCTGGCCGGGTGCGCTGACGATCGTGGTCGAGCACTCGCCGAGCCTGCAGTGGGACCTCGGCGACAAGTCGGGCACGGTGGCGGTGCGGATGCCGCTGCACCCGGTGGCGCTGGAGGTGCTGCGGGAGACCGGCCCGATGGCGGTCTCCTCGGCCAACAAGACCGGCCAGCCCGCCGCGGTCACCGCCGAGGAGGCCCGCGACCAGCTCGGCTACTCGGTGCGTGCGTACCTGGAGGCCGGGCCCTGCCCGGACCCGGTGCCGAGCACGATCGTGGACCTGACCGGCGAGGTGCCGCAGTTGCTGCGGGCCGGTGCGATCCCACTGGAGAAGCTGCGCGACGTGGTGCCGGACCTCATTGACGGCCAGGGGGTCTGAGTGCCCCCCTTCACCGTTCTGCACGTCTGCATGGGCAACATCTGCCGCTCGCCGATGGCGGAACGGTTGCTGGCCCTCGCGGTGCGGGAGCGGTTGGCCCGGCGCGAGCAGGACCCGGCCCGGGCCGAGGAGCTGCTGCACAGCCACAGCGCGGGCACCGGCGGCTGGCACGCCGGCGAGGAGATGAACCCGCCGGCGGCGCGGCAGGTGACCGGCCGGGGTGGGGACGTCGAGGGGTTCGCCGCGCGCAAGCTGCGCTCGGACCACATCGACGCCGCCGACCTGGTCCTGACCGCGACCGCCGATCAGCAGGAGTACGTGGTGGCGCTGCGTCCGGACGCGGCGGCCCGCACGTTCGTGCTGGGTGAGTTCGGTCGGCTGCTGGCCGCGGTGGACGCCGCCGCGTTGCCGCCGGCCGAGGCGACCCCGGAGGCGGTGTACGCCCGGGGCATGGCCCTGGTGGCGGCGGCCCACAGCGCCCGGTTGGGCGCCTCGTCGCTGCCCACCGATGATCTGGACGACCCGTGGGGTCGTGGCGACCAGTGCTTCAGCCGGGTTGCCGACGAGATCGAGGAGACGGTCCACCCGCTGGCCGGCGCGCTGCTGCCCTGAGCGTCGTGCGAATTTCCTCCGGGTTTGGGGAAAACCCGGGGCGAAAGGGGCGTTCCGGGTCATTCTGAACGGGTCCTAGCGTGACCGGCTCCTGCGGGGAGAGCTGATGATCCGGGCCCGACTCGACAAACTGCTGACCGTGTTGATTGCCGGTGTGCTGGCCGGGCTGGTGCTGGCAGCGGCCGCCCTGCCCGCGGCCCTGGTCTTCGGGATCGGCTTCAGCGCCCTCTCCACGCCCTACTCGGAGCTGCCGAACACGCTGCGCACGCCGCCCACCGCCCAGCGCTCCAACCTCTACGCCAACGACGGCACCACCCTGATCACCTCCTTCTACCAGGAGGACCGGGTGGACGTGCCGCTGCACGAGGTCGCCCCGGTGATGCGCCAGGCGATCGTGGCCGCCGAGGACGTCCGGTTCTACCAGCACAGCGGGGTGGACCTGCGAGGCGTGGTGCGCGCGTTCACGGTGAACAAGCGTGACGGCCACACCCGGCAGGGCGCCTCCACGCTGACCATGCAGTACGTCCGCAACGTGCTCCGCAGCGACCCGCGGCTGACCGAGCGGCAGCGCGACGCGGCCACCGAGGTCACCACCGCCCGCAAGGTCCAGGAGATGCGGTACGCGCTGGCGCTGGAGCGGGAGCTGAACAAGGAGGAGATCCTCGCCCGCTACCTCAACATCGCCTACTTCGGCGCCGGGGCGTACGGCATCGCGGCAGCCAGCAAGCGCTACTTCTCGCGGTCCCCGGCCGAGCTGACCCTGGCCCAGGCCGCGATGCTGGCCGGTCTGGTCCGGTCGCCGGACAGCGACGACCCGATCAACGGCGACGCCGACAGTGCGCTGCAGCGACGGGGGTACGTGCTGGACCAACTGGTGGAGTCGAGCCAGGTGTCGGTGGAGGCGGCGGCGGCGGCCCGGGCCGAGGCGCTGGAGCTGCGGCCCAGCGAGACCCCGAACGACTGCACCGCGGTGCCCAACGGGCACAACGACTGGGGCTTCTTCTGCGACTGGTTCACCAAATGGTGGAGCAGCCAGTCGGCGTTCGGGTCGAGCGCCGACGAGCGGCAGCGCACGCTGCGCCGGGGCGGATTCTCCATCGTCTCCTCGCTGGACCCGGGGATCCAGCGGGCCACCACCGAGCAGGTGCTGAAAATCTACAAGCCGACCAATGCCCGGGCCATGCCGACCGCCGTGGTGCAGCCCGGCACGGGCCGGGTGCTGGCGATGTCGGTGAATCGCAGCTACGGCGTGGCGGACAACCCGGTCGGGCAGAAGAACCACCCGAACACGGTGAACCAGCTGGTGGCCGGCGGCGGGGCGATCGAGGGGTACCAGGGTGGGTCCACGTTCAAGCTCTTCACCATGCTGGCCGCGCTGGAGTCCGGCCTGCCGCTGTCGACCGACTTCGACTCGCCGAGCCGGCTGGTCACCCGCTACGCGGCGACCGGTGAGGCGAGCTGCGACGGCCGCTGGTGCCCGGAGAACTCCAGCCCCTCGGTGATGGACGGCCGGCGCACCATGTGGACCGCGTTCGGGCGCTCGGTGAACACCTACTTCGCCTGGCTCACCGAGCAGGTGGGCGCCGACCGGGTGGTGGAGATGGCCGAGCGGCTCGGCATCGTGCTGCGCGCCGACTCCGATGCCCGGCTGGCCCGGTACGGAGCGAAGAACTGGGGCCCGTTCACCCTGGGCGTGGCCGCGACCACCCCACTCGACCTGGCCACTGCGTACGCCACGGTGGCGGCCGAGGGGACCTGGTGCGCGCCGCTGCCGGTGGTCTCGATCACCGACTCGGCCGGTCGGCCGGTCGACGCCGCCAAGCCGGACTGCCGGCAGGTGATCGACACCGACGTGGCCCGGGCGGCCACCGACGCGGCTCGCTGCCCGGTCGGCGACCAGTCGATGTACGGACGTTGCGACGGCGCCACCGCGGGCGACTTCCGGGCCAAGCTCGGCCGTCCGGTGGCGGGCAAGACCGGCAGCTCGGATCGGTACGAGGTGGAGACGGTGGTGGCGTTCACCCCGCAGCTCGCGGTCGCCTCGATGGCTGCCAACCCGGACAACCCACGCGACGCCGTCGGTCAGGCGGTGCAGGCCCAGATGGTGGATGCCGTCGGCGAGGTGCTCGCCATCGGCCTGCGCGGCCAGCCGGTGCGGGACTTCGTCCCGCCGAGCGAACGGGCCGCCTTCCAGGTCACCGAACCCCGAACCGGCAACTAACCCAGGTGTTCGGCGTTGCGGGCGATGTTGCGGGCCATTCCGCCGAAGACCACGGCGTGGAACGGGGCCACCGACCCCCAGTAGGTGTGCCCGGCCAACCCACGCGGCAGGAAGACGGCGCGCTGGTGGTAGTGGCTGCGTCCGTCGTCGGTCGGCAGTACCCGCATCTCCAGCCAGGCCCGGCCGGGCAGCCGCATCTCGGCGCGCAGCCGCAGCAACTCGCCCGGGATGATCTCCTCGACCCGCCAGAAGTCCAGCGCCTCGCCGACCTGCAGGCGGTGCGGGTCGCGCCGGCCGCGACGCAGCCCGACCCCGCCGATCAGCCGGTCCAGCCAGCCGCGAACCGACCAGGCGAGCGGAAACGAGTACCAGCCGTGCTCGCCGCCGACGCCCTCGATGACCCGCCAGAGCGCCTCCGGTGGCGCGTTCACCGCCTGTTCCCGGACGTCGGTGTAGGCGGTGCCGCCGGACCAGGCCGGGTCGCTGGGCAGCGGCTCGGCGGGCGCGTCCGGGCCGCTCGCGGTCGACCAACGGGTCTCCACCTGGGCGTCGCGCACCTTGGCCAGCGCCAGCGCGACGGCCTGGTCGAAGCCGATCAGGCCGCCCGGCGGGTCGGGCACGTACCGGGCGATGTCGTGTTCGTGCGTGACCGCCTCTTGGACCAGGCTGTCCACCAGCGGGCGGGCGATGGCGTTCGGCACCGGGGTGATCAGGCCGACCCAGTGCGACGAGAGCGACGGGGTGAGCAGGCGGACCGGCACGATGACCCGCCGGCGCAGCCCGGCCACCGAGGCGTAGCGCTGCATCATGTCGCCGAAGGTGAGCACGTCGGGCCCGCCGATGTCGAAGCCCCGGTTGACCTCCGCCGGCAGCGCGGTGCAGCCGGCCAGGTAGCGCAGCACGTCGCGGACCGCGATCGGCTGGATCCGGTTGCTCACCCAGCGTGGGGTGACCATGGCGGGCAGTCGCTCGGTCAGGTAGCGCAGCATCTCGAACGACGCCGAGCCGGAGCCGATGATCACCGCGGCTCGGAGCACCGCCGTGGGCACTCCGCTGGACAGCAGGATCCGGCCCACCTCGGCCCGGGACCGCAGGTGCGGGGAGGGCACCTCCTCGTGCGACGCCGGCTCCGGGCCGCCCAGGTAGATGATCCGGCGTACGCCGGCCTCGCGGGCCGCCGCCGCGAAGTTGGTCGCCGCCGTGCGGTCGGTCGCCTCGAAGTCGGCCCGGCCCAGCGAGTGCACCAGGAAGTAGGCGACGTCCACGTCGGCGAACACGGCGGGCAGCGTCTCCGGCCGGCTCAGGTCCCCCTCGACGATCTCGGCCGCCGACGCCCAGGGCACGTCACGCAGCCGCACGGCCTTCCGCGCCAGGCAGCGCACGGTGTGTCCGTCGGCGAGCAGCAGCGGCGTCAGCCGCCCGCCGATGTATCCCGTGGCTCCGGTGACCAGGCATCTCACGGTTCCCAGTGTGCGGCCCCCTAGACTCCTTCGCTGTGGACACCGAGACGAGCACCTTCTGGGGGCCGGATTTCGCGCAGCTCAGGGCCACCGACCCGGAGATCGCCGGGGTGGTCCTCGGCGAGTTGGACCGGCTGCGCAGCGGCCTGCAGCTGATTGCGAGCGAGAACCTGACCTCGCCAGCGGTGCTGGCCGCGCTCGGTTCGACGCTGACCAACAAGTACGCCGAGGGCTACCCGGGTCGGCGCTACTACGGTGGCTGCGCCGAGGTCGACCGGGCCGAGGAGATCGGCATCGCCCGGGCGAAGGAGCTCTTCGGCGCCGAGCACGCCAACCTCCAGCCGCACTCCGGGGCGAGCGCCAACCTGGCCGCGTACGCCGCGTTGGTGCAGCCGGGGGACACGGTGCTGGCGATGGACCTGCCGCACGGCGGTCACCTGACGCACGGCAGTCGGGTGAACTTCTCCGGCAAGTGGTTCGCCACGGTCGGGTACACCGTCCGGCGGGACACCGAGCTGATCGACTACGACGAGGTACGGGACCTGGCCCTGACGCACCGGCCCAAGATGATCATTTGCGGCGCCACGGCCTACTCCCGGCTGATCGACTTCGCCCGGTTCCGGGAGATCGCTGACGAGGTCGGTGCGTACCTGATGGTGGACGCGGCGCACTTCATCGGCCTGGTCGCCGGGCGGGCGATCCCGTCCCCGGTGCCGTACGCCGACGTCGTCTGCGCCACCACCCACAAGGTGCTGCGCGGCCCACGCGGGGGCATGATCCTCTGCCGGGAGTCGCTGGCCCAGCGGATCGACAAGGCGGTCTTCCCGTTCACCCAGGGCGGCCCGTTGATGCACGCGGTCGCGGCCAAGGCGGTCGCGCTGCGTGAGGCCGCCCAGCCCGAGTTCCAGACGTACGCCGGTCAGGTGGTCCGCAACGCCCAGGCGCTCGCCGCCGGGCTGGCCGCCGAGGGGATGCGCCCGGTGTCCGGCGGCACCGACACCCACCTCGCCCTGATCGACCTGCGCGAGGTGGGGGTCACCGGCGCCGAGGCCGAGAGTCGCTGCGACGCCGCGTCGATCACCCTGAACAAGAACGCGATCCCGTACGACCCGCAGCCGCCGATGGTCGCCTCCGGCATCCGGGTGGGCACGCCCGCCGTCACCACCCAGGGCATGCGGGAGGGGGAGCTGCGACAGGTCGCCGGCCTGATCGCCCGGGCGGTACGCGCCGATCCCGGCGTCCCGGGCGGCGCGGACGAGCTGGCCCGGATCGGTGCCGAGGTGGCCGAGTTGGTTGCCGCGTTCCCGGCGTACCCCCGTGGCTGAGCCCGGGGTGGTCGAGCCCGACGCCGACCGGCGCTGGCGGCTGCGGCACCTGCCGGTGCTCCTGACCGCGTCGGTGGCGCTGGCCGCGGTCGCCGCGGTGATCGGCGGGGTGACCGGCGGCATGACGGCCGCGTTCGGCGCGGCGGCCGGTGTCGGTGTCACGGTCTTCAGCTACACCCTCACCACCGTGGTGCTGGCCTGGGCGGACCGGATCAACCCACAGCTGATGCTGCCGCTCGGGCTGGGCCTGTACGCGCTGAAGTTCACCCTGCTGGGTGTGGTGATGGTGGCGGTGGCGTCGACGGGCTGGCCCGGGTTGGTCCCGCTCTGCCTCGGCATCGTCGCCGGAGTGGCAGTGTGGACGGCGGTGCACATCTGGTGGTTGACCACCGTGCACGCCCGACGATCGCGTAGCTGACCTGGCAATCGGCCGCTCGTCCCATCCATCGGACGCGCGACAAGCTGTCGGCCATCGGTCATTCTCTCATGGGCGGAAGGGGAGTAGCGTGCCCACAGACGACGGCGCCCCCGAGATGCCCACACAACGACGGTTGTGCGGGGGGTGAGGCACAGCCTCGTCTTCCCGGCTGATATCGTTCGCCCCGTCATGGCTGGTGACCAAACCCCCCGTCCCGCCGGCGAACCGGACGACATTCCGTCCGGCGCCGGTCAGGGTTGGACCGCGCTCAGCTACCTCATCGGAGGCATGCTCGTGTGGGGTTTCATCGGCTGGCTGGTTGACCAGTGGCTCGACACCGGCGGCGTCGCCACCGGGATCGGCGTCGTGCTCGGCATGGCCGGGGGAATCATCCTCGTCGTCCGCCGGCTCGGCACGCCTACTTAGGAAGGGACGCGGTGTTCGGACAGGCGAACGTTCTGGCAGCGGGCCAGGCGGCATTCCCACCCAGTGTGGAGGACTTTTACCTGCCCAGCATCCTGCCCTGGGGTGCGCACGACTCATACTGGTTCACCAAGATCACGGCGATGGTCTGGATCGCGGTCGGCGTCCTGATCATCTTCTTCCTGGCGAGCTACCGGAACCCGCAACTGGTGCCGACCAAGAAGCAGTGGTTCGCCGAGTCGATCTACGGCTTCGTACGGAACAACATCGCGGTCGACATGATCGGGCACGCGGGGGTGCGGTTCGCGCCGTACTTCACGTCGCTGTTCTGCTTCGTGCTGCTGACGAACGCGTTCGCGATCATCCCGTTCTTCCAGATCTCGCCGAACTCGCACATCGCCTTCCCGGCGATCCTCGCGGTGATCAGCTACGTGCTGTTCAACTACATCGGCATCAAGCACCACGGCTTCAAGAAGTACGTGCGGAACTCCCTGATCCCGCCGGCACCCTGGTACATCCTGCCGCTGCTGATCCCGATCGAGTTCTTCTCGACCTTCCTCGTCCGGCCGTTCTCGCTCGCGGTTCGTCTTTTCGCGAACATGTTCGCCGGCCACATGCTCCTGCTGGTCTTCACGCTCGGCGGCTTCGCCATGCTGAGCGCCAACGCCTGGCTGGCTCCGGTCTCGGTGCTCTCCTGGGTGATGACCATCGCGCTCACCTTCCTTGAGTTCCTGGTGATCTGCCTGCAGGCCTACGTCTTCACCGTCCTCACCGCCAGCTACGTGCAGGGCGCGCTCGCCGAAGAGCACTGATCCACCGCACCATCCGTTGTCGTCCCGCGTGAGAGTCACGCGTGATACCCAGGAGGAACCACACCAATGGACGCTAGCGTTCTCGCCGAGGTCACCGGTAGCACCGCTGCCATCGGCTACGGCCTCGCCGCCATCGGCCCGGGCATCGGCGTTGGCCTGGTCTTCGCCGCCTACATCCAGTCGACCGCCCGCCAGCCGGAGTCGTCCCGGATGACCCTGCCGTACGTCTGGATCGGCTTCGCCGTCATCGAGGCGCTCGCGCTGCTGGGCATCGCCTTCGGCTTCATCTGGGCCGGCACTGCTAGCTGATTCCGCCCCTCGACTGGGAGGTAACCATGTATTTCCTCGCCGCTGAGGGTGGTGAGTCGACCCACAACCCGATCATCCCGCTCTGGCAGGAGATCGTGGTCGGTACGGTCGCCTTCGCTGTGCTCTGCTTCGTGCTGATGAAGTTCGTCTTCCCCCGCATGGAGCAGACGTTCCAGGCTCGGGTCGACGCGATCGAGGGTGGCATCAAGCGCGCCGAGGCCGCCCAGGCCGAGGCGAACCAGCTGCTCGAGCAGTACCGTGCCCAGCTCGCCGAAGCCCGGACCGACGCCGCCAAGATCCGCGACGACGCCCGGGCCGACGCCGAGGGGATCCGGCAGGACGTTCTCGCCAAGGCGCGGGAGGAATCCGACCGGATCATCGCGGCCGGCAAGGATCAGCTCGCCGCCGAGCGGGCCACCATCGTGCGCGAGCTGCGCACCGAGGTCGGCACCATCGCGGTGGACCTGGCCAGCAAGATCGTCGGCGAGTCGCTGGCCGACGAGGCGCGGCGCAAGGGCACCGTCGACCGGTTCCTGAGCGGTCTTGAGAGCACGGGGGCCCGCTGATGCAGGCCGCCAGCCGGGAGTCGTACAAGATCGCGGCCGAGAGCCTCGACGCGTACGTCCGCGGCGCGGAGCCGTCGGCGGTGGCCTCCACCGCTGACGCCGTCCTCTCCGTCGCCACCCTGCTGCGGCGTGAGCCGCGGCTGCGCCGGGCGCTGTCCGAGCCGGCCCGTTCCGGCGAGGACCGCGGCGCTCTGCTCGGTGACATGCTGGGCGGCCGGATCGGCGTCGACGCGCTCGACCTGCTCGTGTCGCTGGTCTCCGGCCGTTGGTCGGCACCGTCGGAGTTGCTCGAGGGCGCCGAGCGGCTGGGCGTGGAGGCGCTGCTGGCCAGCGCCGACAAGGCCGGCGACCTCGGCGAGGTCGAGGACGAGCTGTTCCGCTTCGGCCAGGTCGTGGCGGGTCAGTCGGCGCTGAGCAACGCGCTGGCCGACCCGGTCGCCCCGGTCGAGCAGCGGGCCTCCCTGGCTCGCGAGCTGCTCGCCGACAAGGCTCGTCCGGTGACCGTCCGCCTCGTCGAGGTGGCGCTGGGCGGGTTCGGCGGACGCTCCTTCATCGGGGCGCTCACCCGGCTGGTCGAGCTCGCCGCCGAGCGACGCGACCGGCAGGTGGCGTACGTGACCGTCGCGGCCCCGTTGAGTGACGAGGACGAGCGGCGGCTGGGTGCGAGCCTCACCGCGATATACGGTCGAGAGGTCTCCGTCAGGCAGACGGTGGACCCCGACGTCCTGGGTGGCATGAGCGTGCGGGTCGGCTCCGACCTGTACGACGGCACCATCCTGCGTCGGCTCAACGAGACCCGCAACGCGCTCGCGAAGCGCTGAGCAGCTCCGCCGCCCAACGTTGGGGCGGCTCCGCCGCGCAGCGCCCGGATTGACAGACGCCATTCGGACCGGTCGGTACTAGGTATCCCGGGCCCCTGAATTTTAAGGAAGCAGAGGATGGCCGAGCTGACCATCTCGACGGAGGAGATCCGCGGCGCCCTGGAGCGCTACGTCTCCTCCTACTCGTCCGACGTCTCCCGCGAGGAGGTCGGCACCGTCGCCGACACCGGCGACGGAATCGCCCACGTCGAGGGCCTGCCCTCGACCATGACCAACGAGCTCCTGGAGTTCGAGGACGGCACGCTCGGCGTGGCGTTGAACCTCGACGTCCGGGAGATCGGTGTCGTCGTTCTCGGTGACTCCGCCAAGCTGGAGGAGGGGCAGCGCGTCAAGCGCACCGAACGGGTCCTCTCCGTCCCGGTCGGCGACGCCTTCCTCGGCCGCGTGGTCAACGCGCTCGCCCAGCCGATCGACGGGCTCGGTGACATCCCCAACGAGGGCTTCCGCGAGCTGGAGCTGCAGGCTCCGAACGTGATGGCCCGGCAGTCCGTTGACGAGCCGCTGCAGACCGGCATCAAGGCCATCGACGCGATGACCCCGATCGGTCGGGGTCAGCGGCAGCTGATCATCGGTGACCGGAAGACCGGCAAGACCACGGTCGCCCTGGACGCCATCCTCAACCAGCGGGACAACTGGCGCACCGGCGACCCGAAGAAGCAGGTTCGCTGCATCTACGTCGCCATCGGCCAGAAGGCCTCCACGATCGCCTCGATCAAGGGCCAGCTGGAGGAGGCGGGCGCGATGGAGTACACCACCATCGTCGCCTCCCCGGCCTCCGACCCGGCCGGCTTCAAGTACCTCGCCCCGTACACCGGCTCGTCCATCGGGCAGCACTGGATGTACGGCGGCAAGCACGTCCTGATCGTCTTCGACGACCTGAGCAAGCAGGCCGAGGCGTACCGGGCCGTGTCGCTGCTGCTGCGTCGCCCGCCGGGCCGTGAGGCGTACCCGGGTGACGTCTTCTACCTGCACTCCCGCCTGCTGGAGCGCTGCGCGAAGCTCTCCGACGAGCTGGGTGGCGGCTCGATGACCGGTCTGCCGATCATCGAGACGAAGGCCAACGACATCTCGGCCTTCATCCCGACCAACGTCATCTCGATCACCGACGGCCAGATCTTCCTGGAGACCGACCTGTTCAACCAGGGCGTTCGTCCGGCGATCAACGTCGGCACCTCGGTCTCCCGGGTCGGTGGCGCCGCGCAGGTGAAGCCGATGAAGAAGGTCGCCGGTTCGCTGCGGCTCAACCTGGCCCAGTACCGCGAGCTGGAGGCGTTCGCCGCCTTCGCCTCCGACCTGGACCGGGCCTCCCGGGCCCAGCTGGACCGCGGTTCGCGGCTGGTCGAGCTGCTCAAGCAGCCGAACTACTCGCCGTACCCGGTGCAGGAGCAGGTCGTCTCGGTCTGGGCCGGCGTCGAGGGCAAGCTGGACGACATCCCGGTGGGTGAGGTCCGGCGCTTCGAGTCGGAGTTCCTCCAGTACCTGCGGCACAAGCACGCGGGTGTGCTGGCCGGGATCGCCGACAACCAGTGGAACGATGAGATCATCGGTTCCCTGGACACCGCGATCAGCGAGTTCAAGCAGGTCTTCCTCGGCAAGGCCGACGAGCGTCGGATCAACGATGCGCCGGCCACGCCGCTGGAGGGCGAGGAGAACCGCGAGACGGTGACCCGCTTCCGCGACGGCACGACCGACCGCCCGGCCGAGAGCTGATCCCGTGGCGGCCCAGGTACGCGTTCTTCGTCAACGAATCCGCTCGGCGAAGTCGATGAAGAAGATCACCAAGGCGATGGAGCTCGTGGCGACGAGCCGGATCGCCAAGGCCCAGGCCCGGGTGCAGGCGTCCCTGCCGTACGCCCAGGCCATCACCGGGGTGCTCACGGCGCTGGCGTCCAACGCACGGATCGACCACCCGCTGCTGACCCCGCGCGAGCGGGTGCAGCGGGCGGGCGTCCTGCTGGTCACCAGCGACCGTGGCCTGGCCGGCGGCTACAGCTCCAACGCGATCAGGAAGGCGGAGTCGCTGATCGCGCGGCTCCGGGCGGACGGCAAGGAGCCGGTGCTCTACGTCATCGGGCGTAAGGGCGTCGGGTTCTACCGGTTCCGCGGTCGGCCGATGGAGGCGAACTGGACCGGGTTCAGCGAGCAGCCGTCGTTCGAGGACGCCCGTACGGTCGGTGAGACGCTGATCAAGGCGTTCACGGCCGGTGCGGACGACGTCGACGGCAGCGCCGGTGCGGACGGGGTGCTCGGCGTCGACGAGTTGCACATCGTCTACACCGAGTTCCAGTCGCTGATGACGCAGACCCCGGTCACCAAGGTCATCGGGCCGATGCAGGTCGAGGACCGGCCGCGCTCCGAGGGGCTGCTGCCGGCGTACGAGTTCGAGCCGGAGGCGGAGGCGCTGCTCGACGCGCTCCTGCCGAGGTACATCAACACGCGGATCTACGCGGCGTTGATCGAGTCGGCGGCGAGTGAGTCGGCGGCACGGCGGCGGGCGATGAAGAGCGCCACCGACAACGCCGAAGAAATGATCGACAAGTACACGCGTGAGATGAACTCGGCCCGGCAGGCCGGGATCACCCAGGAGATCAGCGAGATCGTCGGCGGCGCCAACGCGCTGGCCGCGTCGGGAAGTGAAGTGTGATGACTGCACCAGTAGAGACCAAGACGGCCACGGGTCGCGTGGTCCGGGTCATCGGCCCGGTCGTCGACGCCGAGTTCCCGCGCGACGCCATGCCGGCCCTGTTCAACGCCCTGAACGTGGACGTGCACCTGTCCGGCGGTGAGAAGACGCTGACCCTGGAGGTCGCCCAGCACCTGGGTGACAACCTGGTCCGCGCCATCTCGATGCAGCCGACGGACGGCCTCGTCCGCGGCGCGGTGGTGCGTGACCGCGGCGAGCCGATCACCGTGCCGGTGGGCGACGCGGTGAAGGGGCACGTGTTCAACGCGATCGGCGAGTGCCTCAACCTCACCGAGGGCGAGACCATCCAGGCCGACGACCGGTGGGGCATCCACCGCAAGGCCCCGGCCTTCGCCGACCTGGAGCCGAAGACCGAGATGCTGGAGACCGGCATCAAGGTCATCGACCTGCTCGCCCCGTACGTCAAGGGCGGCAAGATCGGCCTGTTCGGCGGCGCGGGTGTGGGCAAGACGGTGCTCATCCAGGAGATGATCACCCGAGTGGCCCGTAACTTCGGTGGTACCTCGGTCTTCGCCGGCGTGGGTGAGCGCACCCGTGAGGGCAACGACCTCATCGCCGAGATGACCGAGTCCGGCGTTATCGACAAGACCGCGCTGGTCTACGGCCAGATGGACGAGCCGCCGGGCACCCGGCTGCGGGTGGCGCTCTCCGCGCTGACCATGGCCGAGTACTTCCGTGACGTGAAGAAGCAGGAGGTGCTGCTCTTCATCGACAACATCTTCCGCTTCACCCAGGCGGGTTCGGAGGTCTCCACCCTGCTCGGCCGGATGCCGAGCGCGGTGGGTTACCAGCCGACCCTGGCCGACGAGATGGGCGAGCTCCAGGAGCGGATCACCTCCGTCCGGGGCCAGGCCATCACCTCCATGCAGGCGATCTACGTGCCGGCGGACGACTACACCGACCCCGCCCCGGCCACCACGTTCGCCCACCTGGACGCGACCACCAACCTGGAGCGGTCGATCTCCGACAAGGGCATCTACCCGGCCGTGGACCCGCTGGCGTCCTCGTCCCGGATCCTCGCCCCGGAGTTCGTCGGCGCCGAGCACTTCCAGGTCGCCACCGAGGTGAAGCGGATCCTGCAGCGCTACCGCGACCTGCAGGACATCATCGCCATCCTCGGCATCGAGGAACTCTCCGAGGAAGACAAGATCACCGTGCAGCGCGCGCGGCGGATCGAGCGCTTCCTGTCGCAGAACACCTACGCTGCGGAGCAGTTCACCGGCGTGCCGGGCTCGACGGTCCCGATCAAGGAGACCATCGAGGCGTTCCGCAAGATCAGCGAGGGGGAGTACGACCACTTCCCCGAGCAGGCGTTCTTCATGTGCGGCGGTCTTGAGGACCTGGAGCGCAAGGCCGAGGAACTGATGAAGGACTGACAGCTCCGACCAGAGCTGACCCAAAAGACTGCCCCGGCAATGCCGGGGCAGTCTTTTGTTCATCTTCAGGCCTTACCATCGCCGCAGTCCGTTTCTCGCGGTCGTCGGTTGCGCGCCACCCGAGATACGGTTCTTCCGCACGTTCACTTGAACGAGCGTTGATCTTTGCAACCTTTCGGCGACGTGCGCCCGTCTCCTTCTCGTGGGCGTAACGAACGGAGATGCTCGTGGGTAAGGCCAGCAAGAGTGGCCGCAAGTCGTCCATCTGGCGGGGTGTGCCGCGCTGGGCCAGGATCTGCACGGTGTTCGGCACCGTGCTGACCATGCTCAGCGGGGCGGTGCTGGTCGGCACCGAGGTGCTGATGGCCCGCTACGAGGGCGCGGTCGGCAAGGCCGACCTCTTCGGCGACCAGGCGGCCGGGGCCCAGGCGAAGAAGTCCGAGATCAAGGGCCCGCTCAACATCCTGCTGGTCGGTATCGACCCACGTAATGCGACGGCGTTGCCACTGGCCGACTCGATCATGGTGCTGCATGTGCCGGCAACGATGGACCGGGCGTACCTCTTCTCGCTGCCTCGCGACCTCTACGTCGACATCCCGCCGTTCCGCAAGTCGGACTTCAACGGCACCAAGGACAAGATCAACGCGGCCATGTCGTTCGGCAGCCGGGTGCCCGGCGGGAAACCCGACGCGGCGCGCGGCTTCGAGTTGCTGGCCACCACGGTGCAGACGGTGACCGGCATCAAGCGCTTCGACGGCGGCGCGATCATCAACTTCACCGGCTTCCAGAAGATCGTCGACGCGATGGGCGGCGTCGACATGTACGTCGAGCGCGAAGTGAGGTCCGAGCACAAGCAGCCGGACGGCACGCCGCGGCCCGGCAACACGCGCGGCGAGGGCTACGTCGGCCCGCAGGCGGTCTACAAGAAGGGCAACCACCACCTGAGCGGGTGGCAGGCCCTGGACTACGTCCGGCAGCGCTACCCGAAGAACGGTGTCCCGGACGCCGACTACGGCCGGCAGCGCCACCAGCAGCAGTTCGTCAAGGCGATGGTCGGGCAGGCGTTCAGCGCCGACGTGGTGGCCAACCCGCTCAAGCTGGACAAGGTGCTCCGCGCCGCCGGCCAGTCGCTGATCTTCAACGGTCGGGGCAACAGCGTGGTCGACTTCGGGCTCGCCCTGAAGGACATCCGGCCGAACACCATCCAGATGATCAAGCTGCCCGGTGGTCCCGTCTTCGACGGGTCGAAATACAAGGGTGAGCAGTTCCAGGCAGGCGTACCGGACTTCTTTACCGCCCTGCACAATGAACAACTGGACCCGTTCCTGCTGGAGCACCCGGAGTTCCAGAACAAGACCAAGTAGCCGTGGCGCAGCTCTCCCCACCCGCCTTGGGTGCGCGTCGGCCACCCGACTAGACTTTCGGCAATCCGTCGCCGCAGCAAGGAGACAGCGTGGCACAGCAGCTTCACGTCGAGCTCGTCGCCGTCGAGGAGAAAGTCTGGTCCGGTGAGGCCGAGATGGTCGTCGCCCGGACGACCGAGGGTGAGCTCGGCGTGCTGCCGGGGCACGCGCCGCTGCTCGGCCAGCTCGCCGAGCCCGGCCAGGTACGCATCAAGCTTGCCGGTGGTGAGCAGGTCTCCTACGAGGTGGCCGGCGGCTTCCTCTCGGTGAGCGCCGACGGTGTCATCGTTCTGGCCGAGAGCGCGACCCCGGTCTCCGCGCAGAGTCACTGAGCCGTACCGGGGATGGAGATCGTCGAGGGATTCGGGATCGGCGTCGCAGTCATCCTCGGCGCGCTCCTCATTCTCTTCGTCCGGCGAGCCCTGGTCACCCGTAGCGGTGGCATCATCCGGCTCAGCGTCCGGGTCTCCACCATGCTCGACGGCCGCGGCTGGTCGCCGGGCTTCGGCCGGTTCGCTGGCGACGAGCTGCGCTGGTACCGGATGTTCAGCTTCGCGCTGCGGCCCAAGCGGGTGCTCTCCCGCAAAGGGCTCGCGGTGGAGCGCCGCCGGTTGCCGGAGGGTCAGGAACGCCTCTCCATGCCGGCCGACTGGGTGATCCTCCGCTGTACCAGTCACCACGCACCGGTGGAGATCGCCATGGCGCGGTCGACAGTGACCGGATTCCTCTCCTGGCTCGAGGCCGCCCCTCCGGGGGCGGTCTCGCCGCGTATGGCCTCCCAAGATTGGCCTGCTGCCTAGTTCCCTCTCGCCGTGGGGGTTTCCGGGGAGCCCGCCCGGCTCCGGGCGGTCAGGCTTGATCCCTCCGCCGGGCGGGCTCCCCGGAAACCCTGCCGAGGCGCTGTGCGTCGTCCAGGCGCCGCTTTTCACCCTGCCGATACCGGTGGCAGCCGGCTATCCGGGTCTCCGTCGGGAATGATCGACACGGTATCGGCGATGTTGGGGTGTCCCGCTGCCCTGGATACCCCGATATCGCCGACCTGGAGTCGATCACCGCCCCGCCGGCGGACCGGCGTGGAAGGCCAGATGGTTCAGCGCGGGGGCGAGCCGGTCATGCCGCTGACCGGAGAGCGCCGGCGTGCGCTCCAGTGCCAGGTAAGTGGCCGAGGCGCCAGGAGCGACCGGCCTGTCAGTCCTGGTGGAGCCGTCCAGCCCAGCTCGCCTAGCTACGCGTGGCCGCCCCGAGATCGGGAACCCATACCTCGACGTGGTGCAGCGCGCCGACGTTCAGCGCTTCCCGCCCGGCACCCATAGCACATCTCCAGCCGGATTGGCCGTTCTTGACAGGATAAAGAGCAGATCGGAGAGCCGGTTGAGATACTTTGCCGGGAGCGTGCTGGTCCGCTCCGGATCGTGGCTGACCAGCGCCCACGCTGCCCGTTCGGCACGCCGGGCGATGGTCCGCGCCACGTGTAGCAGCGCCGCGCCCGCGGTGCCGCCGGGGAGGATAAAGGAGTCGAGGTTGCTCAGGCGCGCGTTGTATTCGTCGCACCAGCCCTCGAGGCGCTCGACGTACTCCTCGGTCACCCGCAGCGGCGGATACTTCGGCTCCGGCTCGACTGGGTTGGACAGGTCGGCGCCCACGTCGAAGAGGTCGTTCTGCACCGAGCCCAGCACGGCCCGCAGTTCCTCGTCGAGCTGGCCCAGGGCGAGCGCGACACCGATCGCCGCGTTGCACTCGTCGACGTCGGCGTACGCGGCGATCCGCGGATCGCTCTTCGGCACCTGTTCGTTGTTGCTCAGCCTGGTCATGCCGGCATCGCCGGCCTTGGTGTAGATGCGCGTGAGGTGGACGGCCATGACGCACAGCCTACGGATACCGGACCTGACGATCCCGGCGCGGCCTGACACCGCCGGCTGGCCCGCGGTGGTGGGCCCCGGCGACGCGGGCGATCCGGCGGTCAACGACGTCGATGTCATCCGGGTACGCGGTGATGCCCGGCTGACCGGCACCGTGCACGTCGTCGGTGCCAAGAACTCGGCGTTGAAGCTGATGGCCGCGGCTCTGCTCGCCCCGGGCCGCAGCGTGATCACCAACGTCCCGCGGATCACCGACATCGCGATCATGGGGGAGGTGCTGCGCCGGCTGGGCTGCGAGGTTCGGTTCGACGAGGACGACCCCGTCGACCCGATGGTCGCCCGAGGTGGGGTGGCGCGGTCCCGGTCGGTGACCATCGACGTGCCCGAGCAGCCGGGTGCGGACGCGGACTACGACCTGGTCCGCCGGCTGCGCGCGTCGATCTGCGTGCTCGGCCCCCTGCTGGCCCGCCGGGGGTACGTGCGGGTGGCCCACCCGGGCGGCGACGCGATCGGCTCGCGTGGGTTGGACATGCACGTCTCCGGGCTGACCCGGATGGGCGCGGACATCTCCGGTGAGCACGGGTTCGTCATCGCCGCCGCCCCGCACGGGCTGCGCGGCGCGGACATCGTGCTGGACTTCCCCAGCGTGGGCGCGACCGAGAACCTGGTGATGGCGGCGGTGCTGGCCCAGGGCACCACGGTGATCGACAACGCGGCGCGCGAGCCGGAGATCGTCGACATCTGCACCATGCTCAACCAGATGGGCGCGCGGATCTCCGGTGCCGGGACGTCCACCCTGCGGATCACCGGGGTGCCCGGGCTGCGCCCGGTGCGGCACGCCACGGTGGGGGACCGGATCGTCGCCGGCACCTGGGCGTTCGGTGCGGCGATGACCCGCGGCGACGTGACGGTGACCGGGCTCGACCCGGCCTACCTGGAGGTCGCGCTGGACAAGGTGGTGGCGGCCGGCGGCCTGGTCGAGACGCGGGGAGACAGCTTCCGGGTACGGATGGACGACCGGCCCCGGGCGGTGGACGTGGTGACGCTGCCGTACCCCGGCTTCGCCACCGATCTACTGCCGATGGCGATCGGGCTGGCCGCCGTGAGCGACGGCGCCTCCTTGATCACCGAGAACATCTTCGACGGCCGGTTCATGTTCGCCAACGAGATGGCCCGCCTTGGCGCGGACATCAAGACCGACGGGCACCACGCGGTGGTCCGGGGCCGGGATCGGCTCTCCGGGGCGCCGGTGCGGGCCACCGACATCCGCGCCGGAGCGGGGTTGATCATCGCGGGGCTCTGCGCGGACGGGCTCACCGAGGTCTCCCACGTGCACCACGTCGACCGGGGTTACCCGGACTTCGTGGCCGACCTGCGTGCGCTCGGGGTGGCCGTCGAGCGGGGCACCACGCCGGAGGAGCCGGCGCTGGAGATCTGACGCCGACATGGCCCAGGGGCTGCGGGGTCTCCCGACAGCCCCTTAGCCGTCGTTCAGGCTCGCCGACTAGGGTGCAGGGAGGCACTCAATCGCAGCGAGGGAGAAGTAGATGGCGGGTCGACTCGCGGTCGTCGGGGCCGGGCTGATGGGCTCCGGCATCGCCCAGGTGGCGGCGCAGGCGGGCTGGCAGGTGACGCTGCGCGATCTGGACGAGGCGGCCACCACCCGGGGGCTCGGCGGCATCCGGAAGTCGCTGGAGAAGTTCGCCGAGAAGGGCCGGATCGAGGCGTCCGAGGTCGAGGCAACGCTTGCCCGGATCACCCCGACCACCGACCTGGAGGCGGCGGCGGACGCGGACATCGTGGTCGAGGCGGTCTTCGAGCGGCTGGAGATCAAGCACGAGGTGTTCCGCGCCCTGGACAAGATCTGCAAGGCCGACGCGGTGCTCGCCACCAACACCTCGGCCATACCGGTCACCCAGATCGCCGCGGTCACCGAGCGGCCCGAGGCGGTCGTCGGCACGCACTTCTTCTCCCCGGTGCCGATGATGCAGCTCTGCGAGTTGGTCCGCGGCTACAAGACCAGTGACGCCACGCTGGCCACCGTGCGGGCCTTCGCCGAGGAGATCGGCAAGACGGTCGTGGTGGTCAACCGGGACATCGCCGGCTTCGTCACCACCCGGCTGATCTCCGCCCTGGTGGTGGAGGCGGTCAAGCTGGTCGAGTCCGGCGTGGTGTCCGCGGAGGACCTGGACACCGCCTGCCGGCTGGGCTTCGGGCACGCCATGGGCCCGCTGGCCACCACCGACCTGACCGGCGTGGACGTGCTGCTGCACGCTTCGAAGAACATCTACACCGACACGGCGGACGAGAAGTTCTTCCCGCCGGAGCTGCTCCAGCGGATGGTCACCGCCGGCGACCTGGGCCGCAAGACCGGCAAGGGCTTCTACACGTACTGAGCGGGACATGGAAAGGGGGCGGGCGCCGTGCGCCCGCCCCCTTTTTTCAGCGTCAGCCGTCGCGCTTGGTGGTCCAGCGGAAGGTGGTCAGGCAGAGCACCAGGCCGATCACGCACCACAGGGCCAGCATCAGCGCGACCCGGCCCAGCTCGAACGAGCCGCCCGGCTCCTGGGCGCCGAAGCTGGACGGCAGGAAGACCGATCGCAGCCCCTGGCACATCCACTTGAGCGGGAACAGCGCGGCCAGCTGCTGCATCCAGGTGGGCAGGTCGGTGAAGATGAAGAACACGCCGGAGACGAACTGGAGCACCAGGGCGACCGGGGTGACCACCGCCGAGCCGCTGCGGGCGGTGCGGGCCAGCGACGAGATGGCGATGCCGCACAGGGTGCAGGCGGTGACACCGAGCACGGAGACCCAGCCGAAGGTGAACCACTTCCCGGCGGTGCCCGGCAGGTCGAGGTCGAACAGCCCCACCGCGACCGCCAGCAGCAGCGCGGTCTCGGCGATGCCGATCGCCACCACCATGATCACCTTGCCGGCGAACCACACCCACTTGGGCATCGGCGTGCCGCGGTAGCGCTTGAGCACGCCCCGGTCCCGCTCGATCGGGATCCAGATGCCGAGGTTCTGGAAGCTCACGGTCATCAGGCCGGTCGCGATCATGCCGGTGATGAAGTACTGGGTGTACTTGACCCCGCCGCCGATCTCCCCGCTGAAGATCGAAGCGAAGATCAGGATCATGATGATCGGGAAGCCCATCGTGAAGACCACGGACTCCCGGCTACGCAGGAACTGGGTGATCTCCAGCCGGCCCTGCCGCAGGGCGAGCGCGGCGACGCCCGGCCGGCGGCCCGAGGTCGCGGCGACCGGCGTCGCCGGCTTCGTCGTGGTCGTCATCGCGCGTGTCCGATCATCGTGAGGTAGACGTCCTCCAGGGTCGGCCGGGTCACGGTGAGCCCGGGGACCTCGCCGCCGTAGCGCGCGGCCAGCTCGGCCACCAGGGCCGTCGGCGTGGCACTCTGCGCGCTCTCCGGCGTCCCGTCCGGGGTACGCCAGGAGACCGTCGCCAGCGCCTCCTGCCGGTTGCCCAGCCGGTTCGGCGCGGCCACCTCGACCAACCGGCCGCCGCTGATCACGCCGACCCGGTCGGCCAGCGCCTCCGCCTCGTCCAGGTAGTGGGTGGTCAGCACGATGGTGGTGCCGGCCGCGGCGAGGTCGCGGATCAGCTCCCAGAACTCGCGGCGCGCCTCCGGGTCGAAGCCGGTGGTCGGCTCGTCGAGGAAGAGCAGCTCGGGGCGGCCGATGATGCCGAGCGCCACGTCGAGGCGGCGCTTCTGCCCGCCGGAGAGGGTGTGCGTGCGGGCCTTCGCCTTACCGGCCAGCCCGACCCGCTCGATCACCTTGTCCGGGTCGTCGGCGTCGGGGTAGAAGCCGGAGAAGTGCCGGATCACCTCGGCCACGGTCAGCTCGTCGAACTCGCCGGTGCCCTGGAGGACGATGCCCACCCGGGATCGCCAGCCCGGGTCCGGATGGGCCGGGTCCGCGCCGAGCACGGAGACCTCGCCGGCATCCCGGCGCCGGTAGCCCTCCAGGATCTCCACCGTGGTGGTCTTGCCGGCACCGTTCGGGCCGAGCAGAGCGAACACCTCGCCACGGTGGACGTCGAGGTCCACGCCCGCCACCGCCACGTTGCCGCCGTACGCCTTGCGCAACCCCCGGACGGAGATGGCCAGCTCGTCATCCATGGCGTCCAGTGTGCGTCCTTGCTGGGGCGGAGCGGCGCCCGGGGTGTGTCGGTCCGCGCCACTGCGGGCAGTTCGCACCCGGACGTCCGCGACATGGACCTGTGTGGTTTTCCACAGCCCGTTTTACTGAACGGTAACTTAAACTCCGGCCATGGATGAGAAGGCACTTTCGGGGCGCCTGCCCGAGCGGGACCGCCCGTGGGTGATGCGCACCTACGCCGGCCACTCCTCGGCCGCCGCGACCAACGCCCTCTTCCGCCGCAACCTGGCGAAGGGGCAGACCGGGCTCTCGGTCGCCTTCGACCTGCCCACCCAGACCGGGTACGACCCCGACCACGAACTGGCCGCCGGTGAGGTCGGCCGGGTCGGCGTGCCGGTGGCCCACCTCGGCGACATGCGGGCGCTCTTCGACGGCCTTCCGCTGGCCGACATGAACACCTCGATGACCATCAACGCCCCGGCGATGTGGCTGCTCGCCCTGTACGGCACCGTGGGGCTGGAGCAGGACGCCGAGCTGGCCCGCTGCGCCGGCACCACCCAGAACGACATCATCAAGGAATACCTGTCCCGGGGGACGTACATCTTCCCGCCGGCGGCGTCGCTGCGGCTCACCGCCGACGTGGTGGCGTACACGCTGCGCGAGATGCCGCGCTGGAACCCGGTCAACATCTGCTCGTACCACCTTCAGGAGGCCGGTGCCACGCCGGTGCAGGAGGTCGGCTTCGCGCTGGCCACCGCCGTCGCCGTGCTCGACGCCGTGCGCGACTCCGGCCAGGTGCCCGCCGAGCGGATGGGCGACGTGGTGCAGCGGATCTCGTTCTTCGTCAACGCCGGGGTGCGCTTCGTCGAGGAGATCGCCAAGATGCGCGCGTTCGGCGCGCTCTGGGACGAGATCACCCGCGACCGGTACGGGGTCACCGAGGCCAAGCAGCGCCGGTTCCGCTACGGCGTGCAGGTCAACTCGCTCGGCCTGACCGAGGCGCAGCCGGAGAACAACATCCAACGCATCGTGCTGGAGATGCTCGGCGTGACGATGTCCCGCGACGCCCGGGCCCGCGCCGTGCAACTGCCCGCCTGGAACGAGGCACTCGGCCTGCCCCGTCCCTGGGACCAGCAGTGGTCGCTGCGGATGCAGCAGGTCCTGGCGTACGAGTCGGACCTGCTCGAATACCCCGACCTCTTCGCCGGCTCGCACGTGATGACCGCGCTGGTCGACGAGATCGTCACCGGAGCCCGGGTCGAGTTGGACCAGGTGCTGGAGCTGGGCGGTGTGGTCGCCGCCGTGGAGACCGGCTACCTCAAGAGCGCGCTGGTCACCTCGCTGGCCGAGCGTCGCCGCCGGATAGAGTCCGGCGCCGATGTGGTGGTCGGGGTCAACCGGTTCGCCGAGACCGAGCCCTCCCCGCTCACCGGGGCCGGAGCGGAAGCGGTCGAGCAGGTGGACCCTGCGGTCGAGGCCGCCGCCGCCGAGGGCGTACGCCGGTGGCGAGCCGACCGGGACGGTGCGGCCGTCGACGCGGCCCTGGCCCGGCTCCGTGCGGACGCCGCGACCACCACGAACCTGATGCCGGCCACCCTGGAGTGCGTGCGGGTCGGGGTGACCACCGGCGAGTGGGCCGGCGCGCTGCGCCAGGTCTTCGGCGAGTACCGGGCGCCCACCGGGTTGGCCGGCGCCACCGGGACCGGCGGCGAACCCGGCCTCGCGGACGTCCGCGAGCGGGTCACCGCCACCGCCCGCGAGCTGGGCAGCGGCCGGCTGCGGCTGCTGGTCGGCAAGCCCGGCCTGGACGGGCACTCCAACGGCGCCGAACAGATCGCGGTACGCGCCCGCGACGCCGGCTTCGAGGTCGTCTACCAGGGCATCCGGCTGACCGCCGGGCAGATCGTCGCCGCCGCCGTGGAGGAGGACGTCGACCTGGTCGGGCTCTCCGTGCTCTCCGGCTCGCACCTGGCCGCCGTACCGGCGGTGCTCGACGGGCTGCGCGCCGCCGGCCGGGCGGACCTGCCGGTGGTCGTTGGCGGCATCATCCCCGCGGGCGACGCCGACACGCTGCGGGCCTGCGGGGTGGCCCGGGTCTTCACCCCGAAGGACTTCGCTCTCACCAGCATCATCGACGACCTGGTGACGGTCATCCGTCGCGCCAACGACCTGCCCTGAGCGGATGGGTTTGGCAGGTCAGCGGCCGACGTAGGTCATACAGTCGGCCAGGTCGTTGTCCGGCCCGACCCTGATCGACGGCGCGTGGCACTCCAACTGCTCGTTGTGCTGGCAGTCGGAACGCTGGCAGGCACCCACCTGTGCGATCAGACTCTCCACGCCGCCCCGGACCGGTGACTCGACGAAGGTGTGGCAGTGGGCGTGATCCATGCTGCCGATCGTGATCGCGTAGGCGTGGCAGTCGCCAGCGTTGTTGTACGCGCAGGCAGCCACCACGCACTCCTGAACTCGGGGCATCTCGATCGCTGTGGTCATGCCGACCTCCTCGGGCTCTTGCCCCGATCCTAGGCTTTTGTCGGCTTCCTGGGCTGGCTATGGCGTGCTGCCTGCCCCTTGCCTCCGGGGGTGGCGTCTGCCCCGATGGTGGGCATGCGTCGTTGGTGGGGTGGGGCCCGCCGTGCCCGGCTCCGGGCGGTCAGGCTTGATCCCTGCGCCGGGCACGGCGGGGCCCCACCCTGTCGGTGGTCACCGTCGCTTTCTGGTTCCTGCGCTGGACGGCGGCGGGCTCCACCCCGTGTCGGCTGTCGTCGTCGGTCCTGATGCCTGCGCTGGCAGGCGGGTCCGCCCTGGGAGTGGTCGTCTTTCCCGACCCACGGTTGGGTGCGGTCAGTCCATCGCCGCGTCGATGGTCACCGCCTGTCCCGATCGCGCGTCGGTGGTCGCCGTCTGCTCCGATCGCCTGGACGCGGCCCCAGCCCCAGCCCAGCCCAGCCCTCGTCTTCCGGTCGGTCGCTGTTGTTGGCGTGATACCTGTGAGGCATAAATATGCCTGTGAGGTATCACTGGTGTTGTCGACCCCGGGCCGGGATCGCGAGGTTTCGGGGTGATCGACTCGGTGTCGGCGATGTCGCGGTATCCCGACGCGGTGATAGCCCCCATGTCGGCGATCTGGAGTTGACCATGGCCAGCCGGCCCGGTCTGACGCCGGGGCGGTGATCGAGCGCGCGTAGAACGTCCGGCTGACGGCGGGAGCGGTGGCCGATCGCGTCGAATGTGCGGCTGACGCCGGGAGCGGGGCGGTCCGGGTGTGAATGTCCGGCTGACGCCGGGAGCGGTGGGCGATCCGGGCGCCGAATGTCCCGTTATCGGGGTCTCTGGCGTGTGACCGGCTGCACCCGTCGGCCGGAATGGGGGCCGGCCCGGGGTCGTTACATACCCTGACGATCGCAGCACCACGGCCCGCCGCCCCACCCCCCGGGGTTGGAATGCCAGGCCAAGCCCGGTCGTTACAGATCCCCGAACGACCGCACCCAGCGCCCCGCTCGACAGGGTGCCGGCGGATGGGCCAGGCCGGAATGACCTCGGCCCGCCGGTCGTTGCAGATCCCCTGAACGACCGCCCCCGCGCCCCGCTCGACAGGGTGCCGGCGGATGGGCCAGGCCGGAATGATGTCGGCCCGGCGGTCGTTACACATGGACCCGGCGCCACGAGCCCCCCGCTTGTAGGCAGCCGAAAAGACTTTTCCCTTGTTGTTGTTAGCGCCGGACGAGGTGCTCGCACCCGTGATGCCGATCCCCCGGTCGGCTTGGGTGTTTACCCCCGTGAAGGAGCTACCCCCATGAACACGATCATGCGTAAGAGTGTGCTGTCTGTTGCTGGTCTGGCCTTCGCCGGTGGTGTGTTCGCCGGTCCGATCGCCGCCCACGCCGCCACCCCCGTCGACGGCAAGCCCGCCGCCGTGGCCGTGCAGTCGGTCTCGCCGCAGGGTGAGCAGTCGCGCATCGACTTGAATGGTGAGCAGACCGCCAACGTGAAGGCGATCATCGCCGCGACGAAGAAGGCCGGTCTGCCGGAGCGGGCCGCGGTCATCTCGATCGCGACGAGCCTGCAGGAGTCGAAGCTGGAGAACCTCGGCCACCTCGGCGACATGAACGACCACGACTCGCTGGGCCTGTTCCAGCAGCGGCCGAGCTCGGGTTGGGGTACGCCGGAGCAGATCACCGATCCTGAGTACTCGACCACCGCGTTCCTCAAGGGTTTGAAGCAGGTTGACGGGTGGCAGGACATGCCGCTGACCGACGCCGCCCAGACCGTGCAGGTGTCGGCCTACCCGGACGCCTACGCCCAGTGGGAGAAGCAGGCCACCGACCTGGTCGGCCAGTACTGGAACAGCTGACCCACAAAACACCACCGCACCACCGCGTGACCCGACCGCTGGCCGGCACCCCCAACCCGGGGTGCCGGCCAGCGGCATGTCCAGGGTCACGACGAATCTGGACAGCAGACGAACCTGGACAGCAGCCGTCAGACGCGGAAGCCGGCGGCGCGGGCTGCCTGGCGTTCCCGGCGACGTTCGGAGCGCCGGCGCAGGAACCAGTAGACGAACGCCACGAGGCCGAGCAGGAAGGCGAGCACCAACACCGGCAGGAGGATCGCCGCCAGTGAGACCAACACGCTTGTGGCGTCCTCGGCGGTGCTGGCCACCGGGGCACCGAACCCTGCGGTGGTGGCGTTGACCACCGGCCGCGCGGCGGACTTGAGCAGGTGTACGCCGAACGCGAGCAGAACGCCGACGACCACCGGCACCCACTGGTGGGACGAGAAGAAGCTCGCCGGGTCGCTGACCGTCACCGTCTCCGACGATGATCCGGCGCCGAAGGCCAGGCCGCCGGCGGTGGGTCGGACCACGGTCTGCACCACGTCGTTGACGTGGTCGACCACCGGCACCTTGTCCGCCACCATCTCCACGGCGAGCAGGGCGGCCAGGATGACGATGACCCAGCCGTTGCCGAGCCACGTCCAGCCGCTGGGCAGGTCGATCAGGTCGGTGTAGCGGGCGAGCAGACCGAGGGTGAGCAGGGGGATGTAGGCGTTCAGCCCCGCCGACGCGGCGAGTCCGGTACCGGTGAGGACTTCGAGCACGGTCTCAGCATCGCATCGACGCGCCAGTGCCGCTCGCTGGCGACCGGTGGGTGCTCGGCTACCCTCGTCGGGTGCGGTTGGTCATTGCGAAGTGCTCTGTGGACTACGTCGGACGGCTCTCGGCTCACCTGCCGCTGGCCACCAGGCTCCTGATGGTGAAGGCGGACGGGTCGGTGTCGATCCATGCCGACGACCGGGCGTACAAGCCGTTGAACTGGATGAGCCCCCCGTGTCGGCTGGAGGAGGCCCCCGGTGTGTGGCGGGTGGTCAACAAGGCCGGCGAGGAGTTGCGGATCACCCTGGAGGAGATCTTCCAGGACACCTCGTACGAGCTGGGGCTGGATCCTGGCCTGCGCAAGGACGGGGTGGAGGCGCACCTGCAGGAGTTGCTGGCGGCCAACCCGGGCACGTTGGGCGAGGGGTACACGCTGGTCCGCCGCGAGTACATGACGGCGATCGGTCCGGTCGACCTGCTCTGCCGGGATGCCAACCAGGGCGCGGTCGCCGTCGAGGTCAAACGGCGCGGTGAGATCGACGGGGTGGAGCAGCTCACCCGCTATCTCGAGTTGATGAACCGCGACCCGCTGCTCACCCCGGTCGCCGGGGTCTTCGCCGCGCAGGAGATCAAGCCGCAGGCGCGGGTGCTCGCCGCCGACCGGGGCATCCGGTGCGTGGTGGTGGATTACGACAAGCTGCGGGGCATCGAGAAGGACGAGCTGACCCTCTTCTGAGAGTCACCGCCCGTACAGCATCTTGATGGTCTTGACCAGTCGGGCGACGTCGGCCGGGGTCCGCTCGAAGGTCATCGATGGCAGCAGTGACCGGGCTCGCCGGCGGGTGATCGCCTTTGTCCGGCCGAACTCGCGCAAGCCGTCCTCGCCGTGGATCCGCCCGAAGCCGGAGTCGCCGACCCCGCCGAACGGCAGGGTGGACATCCCGGCGAAGGTCAGGGTGGAGTTGACCGACGCCATCCCGGAGCGCAGCCGTCGGGCGATGGTCACCGCGCGGCGCCGGCCGAAGACCGAACCACCGAGCCCGTACGGCAGCGCGTTGGCCCGGGCGACGGCCTCGTCGGCGTCGCGGACCCGGCTGATGGTCAGCGTCGGCCCGAAGGTCTCCTCGCGGACGGCGGCCGACTCTTCCGGTACGTCCACGAGCACGGTCGGGTGCACGTACGGCGGCTGCACCGCGCTCGGGCCGCCGAGCACGGCGCGCCCACCGGAGCTGACCGCGTCCTCGATGTGGCGGCGGATCACGTCGATCTGACCGGGCATGGTGATCGGGCCGATGTCCTCGCCGTCCGGCCCAACGGTCAGCCGGCCCGCACGGGCCACCACCTTGTCGACGAAGGCGTCGAAGATCGGGTCGACGGCGTACACCCGCTCGATGCCGATGCAGGTCTGGCCGGCGTTGGTCATGCCGCCCCAGACGCACGCCGTTGCGGCGGCGTCCAGGTCGGCGTCGCTGTCGACGATCATGGCGTCCTTGCCGCCGCCCTCGATGACCACCGGGGTCAGCGTCTCGGCGCAGGCGGCCATCACCTTCCGGCCGGTCGCCGTGGAGCCGGTGAAGGCCACCTTGTTCACCCCGGAGCGGCACAGCGCGGCGCCCACGTCGCCCAGCCCGTGCACGGCGGTGAACACGGGCTGCTCGGGGACGACCTCGGCGAAGCTGTCCACCAGCCACTGGCCGATTGCCGGCGTGTACTCGCTCGGCTTGAACACCACGGCGTTGCCGGCGGCGAGGGCGTACGCCGCGGAGCCGATCGGGGTGAGGACCGGATAGTTCCACGGCGCGAGGACGCCGACCACGCCGTACGGCTGGTATTCGAGGTGCCCGGAGAACTCGGCGAGGATGAGCCGGGACCGCACCCGGCGTGGGCCGAGCACCCTGCCGGCGTTGCGGGCGGCCCAGTCGACGTGCTCGATCGCGGTGACGATCTCGACGATGGCGTCGGCGACGGGCTTGCCGCCCTCAAGGTGCATCAGCTCGGCGAGCTGCTCGATCCGCTTGGCGAGCAGGGCGCGCCAGCGCAGCAGCCGCGCCCGACGGCCGGTGAAGCCCAGACCGGCCCACCACTCGCCCGCGGCGCGGGCGCGGTCGACGGCCTGCCGCACGTCGGTGGCGACGGGGAAGCGACCGGCCTCGGCGCCGGTGGCCGGGCTGGTGGACACCAGCAGGCCCGCATCGATGACCGGGGTGCCCGGGACATGAACAGCCGTCATGGCGGAAGTCTAGACCCGGAGATTACTCGCCGGTAGGCCCTGATTCGGGCCGGCGGGACGGGAGTCGCATCGACCCGCCCACTCGTTGATCAGAGCAGTTCAGGGCCTTGGGGCCGGATGTCGCCCGTCCGAATCGTCGAGCGGGAGGTGGCCGGGAGGCGGCGCGGAGCTGACCGGCCGGTCAATATTGACGATTACCGTCTGGTGGCAGGCTGACGCGCGGAGTGACGGTGTGGGTGGAGGGATGACTGTCGATGGACGAACATCCGGAGCTGAGGCCACTGTTGACGGTCGCAGGTGGGCCGATGCGCGGGGCGAGCTTTCGACTGCGGGCCGAGCCGCAAATGATCGGTCGCGCCCCGACCGGTCATGTGGTCATCAACGACCCGCACCTGAGCCGTCGGCACGCGGAGGTGTGGCTGGCCCCGGAGGGCGCCTCGCTCCGGGACCTGGGCTCCACCAATGGCACCTGGCTCAACGACCGCCGGATCACCGAGGTGGAACGACTCTCCGACGGCGACCTGATTCGGATCGGCCGCACCGAGCTGCGCCTGTTCGACCCGGGGGTGGCCCACACCGATCCGGTCGGGCTCAGCTTCGGCCTGTCCCGGCGCGACATCCGGCCGACGCTGCCTCTGCCCCTGGCCACACCGCCCTCCGCGCGCCGCTGACCCCTCACTCGGATGCCGGTGGGCCACATTCGCGGCGGACTGCGGATGGGTGGCTGGCACATGGACCGGCGTCGGCGGGCGTGGCACCATCCCGCGAATGGAGACCGAGCAGCGGACCGTGACGGCGAACGGCATCACCCTGGCGGTACGGGTGGCAGGCCCGCCGGACGGCACGCCGGTGCTGCTGATCCACGGCAACTGCTCGTCCGCGCTGTTCTGGGAGCCGCTGGTCCGGCGGCTGCCGCCGACGCTGCGGGTGGTCGCCCCGGACCTGCGCGGCTACGGCGACTCCGAGACCGCCCCGGTGAACGCCACCCGAGGGCTGACTGACTTCGCCGACGACGTGGCCGCCCTGCTGGACGACCCGACGCTCTTCGGCACCGCCGACGCCCGCCCAGTGGTGGTCGGGCACTCCCTCGGCGGGGGCGTGGCGATGCGGCTGCTGGTCGACCACCCACACCGGGTGGGCGCACTGCTGCTCGCCGCGCCGGTCTCCCCGTACGGCTTCGGTGGCACCCGCGACCTGGTCGGTACACCGACCACCGCTGACTACGCGGGGACCGGCGCCGGCACAGCCAACGCGGACTTCGTCGCCCGGCTGGCCGCCCACGACCGGAGCGCGGACGCCCAGACCAGCCCACGCGCCGTGCTGCGGGCCACCTACGTGGCTGATCCGGCGTCGCTGGGCGCAGACGAGGAACTGCTGCTGGACAGCCTGCTCTCCACCGCGACCGGGGACGACAACTACCCGGGCACGGCGGCGTCCTCGGAGAACTGGCCGGGCATGGCGCCGGGGGAGCGCGGGGTGCTCAACGCGCTCGCGCCGACCTGGTTCCGGCTCGCCGACGAGCTGGTGGCCGTCGCCGACAAGCCCCCGGTCACCTGGGTACGCGGCGACGCCGACGTGATCGTGTCGGACACCTCGCTGTTCGACCTGGCGTACCTGGGCTCGCTGGGTGTGGTGCCCGGCTGGCCTGGTGAGGAGGACTGCCCGGCGCAGCCGATGATCGGCCAGACCCGGGCGGTGCTGGAGCGGTACGCGGCGGCCGGCGGCGCGTACCACGAGGTGGTGCTGCCCGGCTGTGGGCACAGTCCGCACCTGGAGCGGCCGGCGGCGTTCGTCTCGGAGCTGCTGGCGCTGACCACCGTCCCGGCGAGCTGAAGCGGAGCCTCGGCAACCCGGTCAGACGGTGTCGTCGTGGGTGAAATATGCCACGGCGCCTCGACAACTGTGCGTCACGTGGCAGACTCGCGCGCATAACCTTAGCGGCCGTTCAGTGGTCGTGCGGACTGTCTGGGGAGGCCGGTCGTGGCGCGCGAGTTCAGCACCGTAGGCGTTGTGGGGCTGGGCACCATGGGTGCCGGCATCGTCGAGGTCTTCGCCCGCAATGGCATCGACGTGGTGGCGGTCGAGATCTCCGAGCCGGCGCTGGAGCGAGGCCGGGTCACCCTCACCGGTTCCACCGACCGTGCGGTGGCCAAGGGCAAGCTCGCCGCGGCGGACCGGGACGCCCTGCACGAGCGGGTGCACTTCGCGGTCGGGCTGGACGCGCTGCACTCCGTCGACCTGGTCATCGAGGCGGTGCCCGAGCACCTGGACCTGAAGCAGCGGATCTTCGCGGAGCTGGACCGGGTCTGCCGGCCGGAAACCATCCTGGCCACCAACACCTCGTCGCTGAGCGTCACCGAGATCTCGGTGGCCACCACCCGGCCCAACCAGGTGATCGGCATCCACTTCTTCAACCCCGCGCCGGTGATGAAGCTGGTCGAGGTGGTCCGCACCGTGGTCACCGCGCCCGAGGTGGTCGCCGACGTGGAGGCGCTCTGCGCCCGGCTCGGCAAGGTCGACGTCACCATCAACGACCGCGCCGGCTTCATCGCCAACGCGCTGCTCTTCGGCTACCTCAACCACGCGGTCGGCATGTTCGAGTCGCACTACGCGACCCGGGAGGACATCGACGCCGCCATGAAGCTCGGCTGCGGCCTGCCGATGGGCCCGCTGGCGCTGATGGACCTGATCGGCCTGGACACCGCGTACGAAATCCTGGACACCATGTACCGGCGCGGCGGGCGGGACCGCCGGCACGCCCCGGTGCCGCTGCTCAAGCAGATGGTGACGGCGGGGCTGCTCGGCCGGAAGTCCGGCCGGGGCTTCTACACCTACGAGCGGCCCGGCTCGCCGGTGGTCGTACCGGACGAGGCGACGCCGCTGGCCTCGGAGGTCGCGCTCGCCGACGGCGCGCGGGCCATCACCAAGGTTGGCGTGGTCGGCTCGGGGACGATGGCCACCGGGATCATCGAGGTCTTCGCGAAGGCCGGCTACGAGGTCGTCTCGGTGACCCGGGGCGCGGAGAAGTCCGCGAAGGTCTGCGAGGCGGTGAAGACCTCGCTGAACAAGGGCGTGGTGCGCGGCAAGCTCGCGGAGGCCGACCGGGACGCCGCGCTGGGCCGGATCAGCTGGTCGGCCGCGCTCGACCACCTCGCCGACGTCGACCTGGTGGTCGAGGCCGTGGTCGAGGAGTTGAGCGTGAAGAAGGCGCTCTTCGCCAGCCTCGACGAGATCTGCAAGCCGGGCGTGGTGCTGGCCACCACCACCTCGTCCCTGCCGGTGATCGACGTGGCGATGGCCACCCACCGGCCGGCCGACGTGGTGGGGCTGCACTTCTTCAACCCGGCGCCGATCATGCCGCTGGTCGAGGTGGTCCGCACCATCCGCACCTCCCCGGAGACCACCGCGACCGCCCGGGCGGTCTGCGCCGCGCTGGGCAAGACCGCCGTGGTCTGCGGCGACCGGTCCGGGTTCATCGTCAACGCGCTGCTCTTCCCGTACCTCAACGACGCGGTGAAGATGCTGGAGGCCAGCTACTCCACGGCCGACGACATCGACCACGCCATGAAGCTGGGCTGCGGCTACCCGATGGGCCCGTTCGACCTGCTCGACGTGGTCGGGTTGGACGTCTCGCTGGCCATCCAGCGGGAGCTGTACCTGGAGCTGCGCGAGCCGGGCTTCGCGCCCGCGCCGTTGCTGGAGCACCTGGTCACCGCCGGCTACCTGGGCCGCAAGACCCGCCGGGGCTTCCGCGACCACTCGCACCGCTGACGGGTCAACGCCGATCTCAGCCGTCGGGCGGGACGGCCGTGGGGCCGTCCCGCCCGTCGGACCGTACGCTTGGTGACTGTGAGCCCCCGTCGCAATCGCCCCCGCCGGGACGAGAACGCCAACCTGGACGACGACCGGGTCCGGCAGGGCGTCGCCTCGGTGCAGCAGTGGACCGACGGCGCCTGGCAGGTACGCGGGATCGGCGCGGGGGCGTCGGTCAAGACGTACCGTTGCCCCGGCTGTAACCAGGAGATTCGGCCCGGCGTGGCGCACCTGGTGGCCTGGCCTGCGGACGGCCTTGGTGACCTCACCGACCGGCGGCACTGGCACAGCGGCTGCTGGCGCGCTCGCGACCGGCGTGGCCCTGCGGTGCAGCGCGGCCGGGGTACTCCGCGCTACTGAGCGACCTGGATCACCCTGTTCGTGCCTGGGCGGGCGGCGGCGGTGACTTCGCGACAGACTTGAGCGGTGAGCACAGCGATCCGCGCGTCGTCGATCCTGCCCGGCCGCCGGGAGGACATCGAGCTGCACACCGCCGATGGTCTGCGGCTGGTCGGCGAGTTGGCCGTGCCGGCCGACCGGCCGCCGGTGGCCACCCTGGTCTGTCTGCACCCGCTGCCGACCCACGGCGGGATGATGGACAGCCACGTGTTCCGCAAGGCGGCCTGGCGGTTGCCAGCGCTGGCCGACGTGGCCGTGCTCCGGTTCAACACCCGGGGGACCAGCAGCGTGCGCGGCACCAGCGAGGGGGCCTTCGACGGGGCCGTCGGCGAGCGCTTCGACGTGGCTGCCGCCATCGAGTACGCGGAGTTCGCCGAACTGCCGAACATCTGGCTGGTCGGCTGGTCGTTCGGCACCGACCTGGCGCTCAAGTACGGCTGCGACCCGGCGATCGCCGGCGCGATCCTGCTCTCCCCGCCGCTGCGCTTCTCGGCACCGGAGGACCTGGCCACCTGGGCCGCCTCCGGTCGGCCGCTGGTGGCCCTGGTGCCGGAGTTCGACGACTACCTGCGCCCGGCGGAGGCCGAGGAGCGGTTCGCCGCGGTGCCGCAGGCCGAGGTGGTGGGGGTGCCGGGCGCCAAACACCTCTGGGTCGGCGACGCGGAGAGGGTGCTCGACGAGATCGTCCGTCGGGTCAACCCGGCGGTCGCGGTGCCGCTGCCGACCACCTGGGACGGCCCGATGGAGGCCGGCGACGTCAGCGCGTACGCCGACCGGACGGTGGCGTCGTTCGCCGACGTCCCCGTCCCCGGACCGCTCGCCGGCCAGGCCGACTGACCGCAGGGGCCGGTCAGCGGGTCTCCTGCCGGGGGAGCACCACCTCGCGCAGGATCAGTTGCAGCGCGGCCACCGTGGGGATGGCGATCAGCGCGCCCACCACGCCCAGCAGCGCCACCCCGAGCAGCGCGGCCAGCAGGGCGGCCACCTCGTTGACCTCGACCGAGCGCCGCATCACCTTCGGGTAGATCAGATAGTTCTCCACCTGCTGGTAGATGAGGAAGAACACCACGCAGGCGATACCCACCGGCAGGCTGGTGGCGAAACCGACCAGGCTCACGACCACCGCGCCCAGGGTGGCACCGATCTGCGGGATCAGGTCGGTCACCGCGACCACCACGGCCAGCGCGAAGGGGTACGGCAGCCCGACGATCAACGCGAACACGAAGGTGGTCGCGCCGGCCAGCACCGCGATGCTCAACGCGCCGACCATGTACGCGCCGACCTTGGCCAGGATCTCGTCACCGATCAGCTGTACGCGCTCCCGGCGTGAGCGCGGCACCAGCGCGTAACCCAGGGAGCGCAGCCGGTTGAAGTAGGCCAGGAAGTAGATGGTCAGCACCAGCACGGTCAGCGTCCGGAACACCGTGCCGAAGATCAGTTGGGCGCCGCCGAGCACCCCGCCCAGCGCCCGGCCCACCGTCTGGGCGTTGGCCGCGCTCTGCACCCGCTCCATCACGTCGTACCGCTCCACCAGGTCATTGACCGTCGGGTTGCGGCGCAGATCCTCGACCAGGCTGGGGATCTGGTCGATGAACTGCCCGGACTGGGTCACGATCGGCGGCACCAGCGCCACCACGCCGCCGCAGAGCAGCAGCACCACCGTCAGCGCCACCACCGCGACCGCCAGGCCGTGCGGCAGCTTCCAGCGGCGCAGCCGGACCACCGCCGGGTTGAGGCCGACCGCGAGGAAGAGCGCGATCACCACCAGCACCAGGATGCCGCCGGCGTTGCGGACCCCCAGATAAAGGGTGTACGCCAGCAGCACGCCGACCGCGCCGGTGAAGCCGATCAGGAAGCTGTTGCGCCGAAGCGGACGCCCCGGCGTGCCGAACTTTCCGGACGGGACGGCGGGCGGCTCGTCCGGGTCGACGCCCGGGTCGGGGATCGGCACCGGGCGTGGCGTCTCGGTTGGCGAGGGAGTGATCGGCGGGGGACTGGCCGGCGGGCGACCGGGCGTCGCGTCCGGGTTCTCGGTCGGCGGGCCGTTCTGCGGCAACAGGACCTCCGGGTCAGGCGGTGGGTCGGCGGGCGACGGCGACGAACGCCCGCCAGGCGGCCGGCGCGAAGACCAGCACCGGGCCGGTTCGGTCCTTGCTGTCCCGCACGCCCACCACCCCGGGAAGATTGTCCGCCACCTCGACGCAGTCGCCCCCGCTCACGCCGCTGCGGGTTGATTTGCGCCATTCGGCGCCGTTCAGCTCCATGTCGTCACGATCCTTTTCATCAGCTCGATGGAGTGTCGGCGGGACAAGGCATCGCTCCGCACGCTCTCCCATCTTGCGAGCAGCGTAGCCAGACCATCCTCGGTGTCCACCACCGTGCCGCCGAGCTGGTTTTCCAGGTGCCCCACCCAGCCGCCGTCCGCGCCCCGAGCAAGGACGAACGGGCCCGACAGCCCTGGGTGCAGCCCGACCTCGGCCGGAACGATGTGCACGCTGACGTTTGGTTGCTCCGCGCAGGTGATCAGGTGGGTGACCTGCTCAACCATCAGCCCTAGGAATTCCGCACCGGTGCGACGCAGCACCAACTCGTCGATGACGGCGACGAACTGCGGCGGCTCGGCTTGGATCAGCAGCGATTGGCGGTCCATCCGACCGGCGAGCAATCTGTCCAGGCCGTCCGTGCTGAGGGTCTCGTCGCCACGAAGGACGGCGCGGGCGTAGTTCTCGGTCTGGAGCAGGCCGGGGATCAGCGTGGGCTGGAAGCAGCGCAACTGGCGGGCGCTGCGCTCGGCGTCCAGCCAGGGCCGGAACCAGCTTGGCTGGCCGTCCCGCTCGGCGAGCTTGAGCAGGTAGACCAGCAGGCCGCCGGTGGCCAGCACCTCGTCGGCGCGGGCCAGGAAGAGCCGGTCCAGCGGGCGCTGACCCAGCTCCAGCGCGGACACCATCGAACCGGAGTAGTGCACCAGCCGGCCGAAGTCCTCCTGACTCATCCCGGCGGCGGTGCGCAGCCGGCGCAGTTGGGCGCGGATCATGTCGGCCGTCGGCGCGGCGTCGCCTTCCACAGTGCCTCCGCAGGTCGGGGGTCGTCTCCACCGGCCCGCCCGGCGGGTCGCGCAACCGACGCAGCTCCGCCGTCGGACGCGCCGACGCCTTCCGACCGTAGCGGTGTGATCAGCAGACTGTCACCTACCGGATCGCCGTCGGCAGCTCCGGTTGTCACCCCACCGGGCCCGCGCACCCGGCTGCGCGTTCCCGTCCCCAGTCGAGGAGGTACCCCATGCCCAGCTCAAGCCGCCCCGGCTGGCCCCGACGGTCGCGGGCGCGTACGTCGATGGCCGGGCTGCCGCACCCGCGGCTCGGGCCGTACCCCGCACATCCCCGAGCCTGCGGTGAACGGACGCCGCACACCCCGCTGCGGCCGATGTGGTGCTGCCGGGCCGACGGCCGGCCGTGGCCGTGCGCGGAGGCCCGGTTGCTGCTCAAGGCGGAGTTCGACGCGGACCCGGCGGCCCTGACCATCTACCTGGCCGGGCTCTATCACGAGGCGGCACACGACCTGTACCAGCTCAACCCCTACGACGGGCCGACCCCTCGGGAGCTGTTCGAACGCTTCGTGGCGTGGGGCCCGTTCCGCCGCCCGGTCATCGACCCGCCTCCGGGCCCTGACCTGCCGTGCCAGCCCGGCTGATCAGGCCGGTGCCCGATGCTGTTCCGACGCCCTGTCGAGCTGCCCCAGATCTGGGGCAGCTCGACAACCAGATCGGGGGCAGCTCGACAGCGACGCGGCCGGGGCCGGGCTGTTGCCGTGCGGGTCAGTCTTTCTCGACGGTGACCTTGCTGGGCTTGGCACTGCGCTCGTCGGTGGTCGGCTTGGTCGGCCGCTTGCCGTTCTCGCCGGTGCTGGTGATCTTGGTCGGCTTGGCGCCCCGGCCACCCTCACCCGGAACGGCGGCCACGGTCGGCTCGCCGTCCACCCCGGCGCTGGCCGCCCCGCCGTCGACGGTGGTCAACGGCTCGGCCACCGGCCGGGTCGTGGACTGCTCGGCGGGCTCGGCCTCGGCGTTCGCCGGCTGCCGGGCGTCGGCAGGCTCGGCCTTGAACCCGTTCGCGGCGGCTCCGGCGGTCGCCGGGGCAGCGTCGGTGATCGCCGTGGCCGGGGCGGTCACGCGGCCGTCCCCAGCAACCGGTGCGGTCAGGCCGTCTCCAGCGACCGGCGCGGTCGGACGGTCTCCAGCAACCGGTGCGGTCGAGCCGTCTCCGCTGGTCGGCGCGCTCGCCGTCGCTCCGTCGCGCGTGGCCGGCGCGCTCGCGGCCCCGTCGACGGTCGGGACGGTGACGCTCTGCAACCGCAGCTCGGCCATCTGCCGCTGGAGCTCGTCGGACTCCTGCCGGGACTTCCAGGTTTCCTGCCGCAGGTCGGCGAGCTGCTGCTGGGCCTGGGCGATCTCCAGCATGACCTGGGCGAGCTGCTGCCGGCCGGCCGCCGACTCCTGCTGAGTGGCAGCCAGATGCTGCTGGGTGGTGGCCAGGTGCTGCTGGGTGGTGGCCGCGTACTCCTCGAACTGGCGGCGGGAGGCCGCGACATGCTCGTCGGCCTCGCGGCGCTTGTCGCCCGCCTCGGTCTCGGCCCGGCTCAGCATCTCGGCGGACTCTTCCTCGGCCTGCCGGCGCATGGTCAGCGCATCCTGCTCGGCCGCCTGGCGGATCGCGTCGGCGCCCTGCTCGACCTCGTTCTTGCGGGTGGTGTACTCGGTCTCCAGTGTGTCGCGCCGGGTGATGAAGCCCGTCTCCAGCTCCTGCTGGCGGCTGCTGAAGGTGGTCTCCAGCTCCTCCTGACGGCTGGTGAAACCGGTCTCCAGCTCGTGCTGGCGGGACTTGTACTGCTTTTCCAGCTCGTCGCGACGCTTGGCGAACTCCTGCTCGGCAGTGGACCGCCGCTGGGCCAGCTCCCGGTCGGCCGTCTCCCGCCGGGAGTTGACCTCCTGCTCCACGCCGGCCCGCCAGGCGCCCAGCTCCTGCTGGGTCTGCGCCCGGGCGTGCTGCACGTACGCCTCGGTCTCGCTGCGCATCCGCTGCACGTACGCTTCGGTCTCGCCCCGGCTGCGCTTGGCCGACTCGGTGGCCTGCGTTATCAGCCGCTCCGCCTCCTGCTGGGCCTTCGCCCGGGTGGCCCGGCCGGCCATCGACGCGTCGTCGATGATCTGCTTGGCCTCCTGCTGCGCCTTGGCGTGAGTGGCCCGGCCGGCCTCGGTCGCGGTGTCGGTGAGCCGCTTGGCCTCCTGCAGGGCCTTGGCGTGCACCTCCTTCGCGGCCTCGCGCAGCTCGCTGGCCTCCTGCCGGGCGGTGGTCAGCGTCTCGCGGGCCGCCTCGCGCAGCTTGGTGGCCTCCTGCTGGGCCCGGGTGTGGATCTCCTTGGCGGTGTCCCGCAGCTGGGTGGCCTCCTGCTGGGCCTTCGCCAGCGCGTCCTGCGCCGTCTTGCGCAACTGCGCCGACTCGTCCTTGGCCGACTGCAGAGTCTCTTCCGCCTCGGCGCGCCGGGCGGCGCTGTGCCGCTCCTCCTCCGCGCGTCGTGCGGCGAGGGTGATCTCGAAGTCCTTCAGTGCCCGCGCGGCCTGCTCGCGGGCCTCATCGATGATGTGCTCGGCAGCGGCGCGGCGGGCCTCGATCTCCTCGTTCGCCGCGGACAGGATCTCCTCGCCCTGCTCCTCGGCGAGGGCGAGGATCGACTCGACCCGGGGGCCGAGGTGCCGGAACGAGGCCCGGTCCACCACGTTCATCTGCTTGCGCACCTGGACGAGGTCCCGCTGAAGCACCTCGACCTGGCCGGCGAGCTTGTGGATCTGTGTGTACGCCTGTTCCCGTTCGGCGGCGAGGGTCGCGATCTCGTGCTCGGCACGCGCGACGTACCGGTCGACCTGTTTCTTCTCGTATCCCCGCAGAGCGGACTCGAAGCTGGGCTCCGTGGTCACGTCCCCGCCGAGTGCGAACAGTTCCTCGCCGTGCGACATGCCCCCATCCTCACACGCAACGGCCCCTGCTGGGGCGATACGGACGCCCCTTATGGGACCTACTTCACTCCGGACGCAACGGGTGAATGCCAAGGGGCGGGAAACGCACACGGCGCGAGGTCACACCGGTTACCCGGTGTCACCTCGCGCCGTCGTTGCCCCAACCTGACGCCTGGCGTCAGCCGGCAGTCTCCGCCGTCGCCCGCTCCTGACCGCCGTCGGCCTTCTTGGCCTCCGGCTTGGCCGCCGGAGCGGCCGCGGCTGGCATGCCGGGGACGATGCCGGCGAGCCCGGAGAGCATCTGACCGAGCTGCGAGGTGACCGCGTCCTTCTGCCGGGTGAGGTCCTCGACCTCGCGGCGGGCGGCCTGAGTGGTCAGCTCCGCCTCGGTGCGGGCCTCGGTGAGCAGGCGCTGCGACTCGGCCTTGGCCTCGTTGAGCGTCTTCTCCGAGTGTGCCTTCGCCTTGTCGAGCGTCTCGGCTGCGCTGCGCTCCGACTCGACCCGGCGGGCCTCAGCGCGCTGCTCGATCTCCTTGGCGCGCTCCTGCGCGGCGCGGGCCCGCTGCTCGGCCTCGCTGACCATCTTCTGGGTCTGCGCGACCTGGGCGGCGTGCCGCTCGGACTCCTCGCGCTCGGCCTTCTCCCGCCGCTCGGCAAGCTGCAGCTCCAGGGCCTGGAGGTCCTTGTCGCGCTTGTCCCGTGCGTCGGTGAGCAGCTTGGTCGCCTCGGCGCGCTTCTCCTCGGCCTCGCGGGCGGCCTTGGCCCGCTGCTGGGTGATCTCCCGCTCGGCGGTGGCCCGGAGGGTGGCCACCTCCCGCTCGACGGTCGACTTCAGCTCGGCCACCTCGTGCGCGGTGACGGTACGAAGCTGCTTGGTCTCGCGGTCGGCGTCGGCGCGCAGCGTGTCGGCCTCGCGGCGGGCCTGCACCCGGACCTCGGCGGCCTCGCGCTCGGCGGCGGTGCGCAGGTTGCCGGCCTCGCGCTCGGCGCTCGCCTTCATCGCGGCGGCCTCGGCGCGGGCCTTGTCCGTGATCTCACGGGCCTCGAGGCGGGCGGCGGAGAGGATGCCCTCAGACTCGCGCTTGGCCTCGTTGCGGTGGTCGTTGGCCTGCTCCTCGGCGAGCCGGAGGATCTGCTCGACGCGGGTGCCGAGCCCGGAGAGGGTGGGCCGGTTGTTCTCTTCGAGCTGCTTGTTCGTGTCGGTGAGCTTCTGCTCCAGCGCACTCATGCGCTGCTCGGCCTGGCGGAGGCGACGCTGGGCGTCGTTCATCCGCTGCTCGGCCTCGGCACGGGCCTGCTCGGACTGGGTCAGCGCGGCCGTCATCCGGCCGAGGAAGTCGTCGACCTGGTGAGTGTTGTATCCGCGCAGGCCAACGGTGAAATCTGGCTGCGAGTTCGCGTTATCGAAGAACGCGAGAGGGGAGGACTGCTGCTGGGGCATTGGGACATACTGGCAGACGCCCCAGGGTGCTTCGCAAGAGCGGTGCGCAGCTTTCGTGTCCTCTTTACATGGTCAACTCCCGCAATCGACGAGGCCGGACCAATCGGCGATCTTGGCAGGTCCCGGGCGGGTCGGACGCCACGGAGAGTGACACGAAAAAGGGCCACGGGACGTGCCCGTGGCCCTTTGTTCGATCCGGCTGGGTATCCCACAAATAGGGTGGAAGAACAATGGCCGATCACCGCAATGGCCATCCGGTGCTCGTCCGTCCGGCCTGCGGCCCGGTCAGTGCCCCCGGAACCGGTTGATCGCGTCCTCGTGCCGGGCCCGCAACTCCCCGTCACGGACGCCCAGCCCGTCGGCGGGGGCGAGGCAGCGCACTCCGACTTTGCCCTGGTGGGCGTTGCGGTGCACCTCGTACGCCGCCTGACCGGTCTGCTCCAGCGGGTAGGTGCGGGACACCGTCGGGTGCACCTTGCCGAGCGCGACCAGGCGGTTGGCCTGCCACGCCTCGTGGTAGTTGGCGAAGTGGCTGCCGACGATCCTCTTGAGGTGCATCCAGAGGTAGCGGTTGTCGTACTGGTGCTGGAAGCCGCTGGTGGAGGCACAGGTGACGATGGTGCCGCCGCGCCGGGCCACGTAGACACTCGCGCCGAAGGTCTCCCGGCCGGGGTGCTCGAAGACGATGTCCGGGTCCTCACCCCCGGTCAGCTCGCGGATCCGCTCGCCCAGGCGCTTCCACTCGTCCGGGTCCTGGGTCTCCTCGTCCTTCCAGAACCGGAAGCCCTCGGCCGCCCGGTCGATGACCAGCTCCGCGCCCATCCGGCGGCACAGCTCGGCCTTCTCCGGTGACGAGACGACGCAGACCGGGATGGCGCCGCCGTTCAGCGCCATCTGGGTGGCGTATCCGCCGAGGCCGCCGGAGGCGCCCCAGATCAGCACCACGTCGCCCTGCTTCATGTTGGCCCCGTGGTGCGAGACGAGCTGCCGGTACGCGGTGGAGTTGACCAGCCCTGGGCTGGCCGCCTCCTCCCAGCTCAGGTGGCGCGGCTTGGGCATCAGCTGGTTGGCCTTGACCACGGCCAGTTCGGCCAGCCCGCCGAAGTTCGTCTCGAAGCCCCAGATCCGTTGCTGTGGATCGAGCATGGTGTCGTCGTGCCCGGCCGCGTCCTCCAGCTCGACGGAGAGGCAGTGCGCGACGACCTCGTCGCCAGCGGCCCACCGGGTCACCCCGGGGCCGGTGCGCAGCACCACGCCGGCCGCGTCCGAGCCGACCACGTGGTACGGCAGGTCGTGGCGGCTGGTCAGCTCGGAGATCCGGCCGTACCGCTGGAGGAACTTGAAGGTGGGCAGCGGCTCGAAGATGCTGGTCCACACCGTGTTGTAGTTGATCGCGCTGGCCATCACCGCGATCAGCGCCTCGCCCGGCCCGAGCTCCGGTGTCGGCACCTCCTGCACGTGCAGCGCCTTGCGGGGGTCCTTGTCCCGGGTGGCCATGCCGTCGAACATCCGGGCCTCTTCGGCGCGGACGACCACGCCCCGGTAGCTCTCCGGTACGGGCAGCCCGGCGAGGCCGGCCAGTTCGCGGTCCGGGTCGCTCGATTCCTCCGCCGCCATGATTGCTTCGAGGATGTCCTGCACGGTGACCTCCGGTTCGTCCGCACCCGCACGGGCCCGGGTGCTGCCATCGTCGGCGCCGGTGGGCACGACCGCCATGTCGGCATTCGACACATCCGGCACCGGTCGCGCTCCTGTGGGCCGGGACGTTACTGAACGGTAGCTAAAGCCGGAAGTCATCTGTGAAAAACTGCATCGGCCGATGCGTGAAGGTGTCCGGCGGCCCCGCCAACCGCGCACCCATGCGCTCTCGGGCCCGTTGCGCGGTCCCTGCGACGCTTGATCGTCTCCATTTCGCTGATGTGGCGGTGTCCGGACGATCGCGACACCGCCACATCGGCGATCTGGAGTTGATCAGAGCCCCGGCCGCCAGCGAGCGGCGCCGCGTGGCGGGCTCAGTGCGAGGCGGCGGGTTCGACGAGTTCGACCAGGACGCCGCCGGCGTCCTTGGGGTGCACGAAGTTGATCCGCGAGTCCGCGGTCCCGCGCCGTGGGGCGTCGTAGAGCAGCCGCATCCCCCGCGCGCGCAGCGCCGCGCAGGCCACGTCGATGTCCACCACGGTGTACGCGACCTGCTGCACGCCCGGCCCGTTGCGGTCCAGGAACTTGGCGATCGTCGACTCGGGGGTGAGCGGGGCGAGCAACTGCACGCAGCCGCCCTCGGCGGTCGGCCCGACGGCCAGCATCGCTTCCCGGACGCCCTGCTCGGCGTTGGTCTCGATGTGTACGCAGCGCATCCCGAACGTCCGCTGGTAGAAGTCGATCGCGGCGTCCAGGTCGGCCACGGCGATCCCGACGTGGTCAATCTTGCGAAGCCCGATGTCTGTGACGTAGTCCGCACCGGGCTCGGCGGGGGAGTTCTCAGCCATGGCGTTAGTCTGACCGAACAATCGTTAAGGCGTACAGCTCGGCACCCCCCTCGGAGGCAGGCATGGCTTCGGTGATCGTCAGCGGCGCGCGGACCCCGATGGGGCGGCTGCTGGGCAACCTCAAGGACCTCCCGGCCACGAAGCTCGGCGGGATCGCGATCAAGGCAGCGCTGGAGCGGGCCGGTATCAGCCCGGACCAGGTCCAGTACGTGATCATGGGTCAGGTCCTCCAGGCCGGTGCGGGCCAGATCCCGGCCCGGCAGGCGGCGGTCGAGGCCGGCGTGCCGATGTCCGTGCCGGCGCTGACCATCAACAAGGTCTGCCTCTCCGGCCTGGACGCCATCGCCCTGGCCGACCAGCTGATCCGGGCCGGCGAGTTCGACGTCGTGGTGGCCGGTGGCATGGAGTCGATGACCAACGCCCCGCACCTGCTGCTCGGCCAGCGCTCCGGCTACAAGTACGGCGACGTGGTGATCAAGGACCACATGGCGCACGACGGGCTCAGCGACGCCTGGGACTGCTGCTCCATGGGCGAGTCCACCGAGCGGCTCGGTACGAAGCACGGCATCTCCCGCACCGAGCAGGACGCCTTCGCCGCGGCCAGCCACCAGCGGGCCGCGGCCGCGCAGAAGAACGGCCACTTCGCCGAGGAGATCACCCGGGTGGTGATCCCGCAGCGCAAGGGCGACCCACTGGTGATCAACGAGGACGAGGGGATCCGCCCGGACACCACCGTCGAGTCGCTGGCCAAGCTCCGTCCCGCCTTCGCCAAGGACGGCACGATCACCGCCGGCAGCTCCTCGCCGATCTCCGACGGCGCCGCCGCGGTGGTCGTGATGAGCAAGGCCAAGGCCAAGGAGCTGGGGCTGACCTGGCTGGCCGAGATCGGCGCGCACGGCAACGTGGCGGGCCCGGACAACTCCCTGCACTCGCAGCCGTCCAACGCGATCAACCACGCCCTGAAGAAGGGCGGCCTGAGCGTCGAGGACCTGGACCTCATCGAGATCAACGAGGCTTTCGCCCAGGTCGGCGTGCAGTCCACCCGTGACCTCGGGATCAACCCGGACAAGGTCAACGTCAACGGTGGTGCCATCGCGCTGGGGCACCCGATCGGCATGTCCGGTGCCCGGCTGGTGCTCACCCTCGCGCTGGAGCTGAGGCGGCGTGGCGGCGGCACCGGCGCGGCGGCGCTCTGCGGCGGCGGCGGCCAGGGCGACGCCCTGATCATCCATGTTCCGGGTAAGGCTGAGACCAACCAGTGAGCGCGAGAAGTGAGCCGGTTCTGCGAGCCCCGCAGTCGTGAACGAAAATGGCACAGTGAGCGAAGCGGTCGAGCACGTTCCGGCGGCGGGCGCCTCGTCGGTGCGCCGTAGCCGGGACGTACCGCTGCTGGTCGAGCGGGCTCGCGCGGGCGACCCCCGCGCGGTGGCCCGGCTGATCACGCTGGTGGAGAACGGCGACGATCTGCTGCCGGAGATCGCGGCGGCGCTCGCGCCCTACGCCGGGCAGGCCCAGGTGGTCGGGCTGACCGGTTCGCCCGGGGTGGGCAAGTCGACCACCACCAATGAGCTGGTCCGCGCGCTGCGGGCCCGGGGGCACCGGGTCGGCGTGCTGGCGGTCGACCCGTCCAGCCCGTTCACCGGCGGGGCGATCCTCGGCGACCGGGTGCGGATGCAGGACCACGCCACCGACCCGGGCGTCTACATCCGGTCGATGTCCAGCCGTGGGCACCTCGGCGGGCTGGCCGCCGCGACGCCGCAGGCGGTCCGGGTGCTGGAGGGCGCCGGCTGCGACGTGGTGCTGGTGGAGACCGTCGGCGTCGGCCAGGCCGAGGTGGAGGTCGCGTCGCTGGCCGACACCACGCTGGTGCTGCTCGCGCCCGGCATGGGCGACGCCATCCAGGCCGTCAAGGCCGGCATCCTGGAGATCGCCGACGTGTTCGTGGTCAACAAGGCCGACCGGGACGGCGTCGACGCCACGGTCCGCGACATCCAGGGCATGATCGCCCTCGGTGAGCGCGGCCCGGGGCAGTGGCGGCCACAGGTGGTCCGCTCGGTCGCCGCGCGGGGCGAGGGCATCGACGACATCGCCGCCGCGATCGACAAGCACCGTGGCTGGCTGGTCGAGCACGGCGAGCTGCGCCGCCGCCAGGAGACGCGGGCCGCCGCCGAGATCGAGGCCATCGCGCTCGGCGTGCTCCGTGCCCGGATCGGCTCACTGCGCGACGGTACGGAGCTGCCCACGCTCGCCGCCAAGGTGGCTGAGGGCGCGCTCGACCCGTACGCGGCGGCGGATACCCTGCTCTCCCAGCTCGCCCGCTGACCGTCCACCAGGGACACCCCGACATCCCGACGCCCTTGTAGGCTCGCACCGCCCCACGGCGGTGGGGGTCGGGCGTGTGCCAGTGCGGTGGCGCGAAGAGCAGGGGAGCGGGACGTGAGTGACGAGGCGACGCGAGAGCTGACCACGGTGTCGGCGGCGGCCGGTGGGTCGACGCAGGTCTCCGACGAGGTGATCGAGAAGATCGCCGTAGCGGCGGCCCGCGCGGTGCCCGGGGTGGCCGAGCTTGGTGGGGACGTCGCCCGGTTCTTCAACTCGTTCCTCGACAAGGTGGGGCTGGATGAGGTGGGCGATGCCCGGCGGGGCTGCTCTGCCCACGTGACCGGAAACGCGGCTGTGGTCAACCTGGTACTGGTGATCCAGGCCGGCCAGCCGGTGCCGGAGGTGACCGGCCAGGTGCGGGCACGGGTCACCGAGGCGGTCGAGGCGTACGGGCTGCGGGTCGACGAGGTCAACATCCGGGTCGACGACGTGGAGATGGGCGGGGCCGCGGCTCCGACGGCCTGACCTCCGACAGGGCGGCCAGAGGTAGACGCTCGGCGTGCGCGTCCCGGTGGGTGCCTTAAGCTCCTGGTGTCAAGATCCATAATGGACGGTTCACCAGGAATGGAGTAAGGATGGCGAAGAACTCGCGTCACCCCCGCCCCCGCACCCTCATCGCTGCTGTCGCCTTGGCTGGCGGCTTGGTGCTGGGCACCGCCTCGCCCGCTCTTGCGGACTACAACAGCCCGATGTACCCGACGATGTCGGCGTGCAAAGCGGCGAGGCCGACGTACGTCTCGTCGTGGACGTCGCCCCAGCAGTGCTGGCCGATGTACAACTACAACGGCACCAAGTTGCTTGGTTACCAGTTCCTCGTGAAGACCCGCTACTGAGATCAGTCTCCTGACCTCGGCTGGCGGTGGGCCGCAGGTGGCCATCGTAGGGGGATGACAATCGTCCGCCGTGCCACCGGCGGCCTCTCATTCCGGTGCGACGGTGGCAACGGCCACCGTCGCGCCGGCACCCTCACCGACTCGGTCCACGTACTCGGCCTGCCGTCGAATGGAAACCGCCCAGCTCACGTTACCCACGGGTACGGCGTGACTTAGCGATCGTTCAGGCGAGGGCTCTACACTCGATGTGCAGTCGAGGACCCGAGGAGGAGCCCTGCGCATGGACGCCGACGAGATCGCCGCCGGACGGGCACGCTGGCAGGCCCGGTACGACTCCGCGCGCAAGCGGGACGCGGACTTCACGACGCTCTCCGGGATGCCGGTCGACCCGGTCTACGGACCGCCGGAGGGTGCCGCGTACCCGGGCTTCGAGCGGATCGGCTGGCCGGGCGAGTACCCGTACACCCGGGGTCTCCATCCGACCGGCTACCGCGGGCGGACCTGGACGATCCGGCAGTTCGCCGGCTTCGGCAACGCCCAGCAGACCAACGAGCGCTACAAGATGATCCTCGGTGCCGGCGGTGGTGGCCTCTCGGTCGCGTTCGACATGCCGACCCTGATGGGCCGCGACTCGGACGACCCGCAGGCGCTCGGCGAGGTCGGCCACTGCGGCGTCGCCATCGACACCGCCACCGACATGGAGGCGCTCTTCGACGGCATCGACCTGGCCAGCGTCACCACCTCGATGACCATTTCCGGCCCGGCCGTGCCGGTGTTCTGCATGTACCTGGTCGCCGCCGAGCGGCAGGGCGCCGACCTGTCCAAGCTGGATGGCACCCTGCAGACCGACATCTTCAAGGAGTACATCGCGCAGAAGGAGTGGCTCTTCGACCCCGAGCCGCACCTGCGCCTCATCGGCGACCTGATGGAGTACTGCGCCGGGGAGATCCCGCGCTACAAGCCGCTGTCGGTCTCCGGCTACCACATCCGCGAGGCCGGCTCGACCGCCGCGCAGGAGTTGGCGTACACCCTGGCTGACGGGTTCGGCTACGTCGAGCTGGGGCTGAGCCGAGGGCTCGACGTCAACGTCTTCGCGCCGGGGCTGAGCTTCTTCTTCGACTCGCACCTCGACTTCTTCGAGGAGATCGCCAAGTTCCGGGCCGCCCGCCGGATCTGGGCCCGCTGGCTGCGCGAGGTCTACGGCGCGACCAGCGAGAAGGCCCTCTGGCTGCGGTTCCACACGCAGACCGCCGGGGTGTCGCTGACCGCCCAGCAGCCGGTCAACAACGTCGTACGCACCGCCGTCGAGGCGCTGGCCGCGGTGCTCGGCGGGACCAACTCGCTGCACACCAACGCGCTGGACGAGACCCTGGCGCTGCCCACCGACGAGTCCGCCGAGATCGCCCTGCGTACCCAGCAGGTGTTGATGGAGGAGACCGGTGTGGTCAACGTGGCCGACCCGCTCGGCGGCTCCTGGTACGTCGAGGCGCTCACCGACAAGATCGAGGCCGAGGCGGAGGAGATCTTCGCCCGGATCAGGCAGCTCGGCGGCGAGGGCCCGCACCAGATCGGCCCGATGACCTCCGGCATCCTGCGCGGCATCGAGGACGGCTGGTTCACCGGGCACATCGCCGAGTCGGCCTTCGTCTACCAGCAGGCGCTGGAGAAGGGCGACAAGAAGATCGTCGGCGTCAACTGCCACACCGGCACGGTCGCCAAGGAGCTGGAGATCCTGCGCATCTCGCACGAGGTGGAGCTGGAGCAGCGCCGGGTGCTCGCCGAGCGCAAGGGCGCCCGGGACGAGTCGGCGGTCCGCGCGGCGGTGGCCCGGATGGTCGAGGTCGGCCGCACCGACCAGAACATGATCCCCGCCATGCTGGACGCGGTCCGCGTCGAAGCCACCCTCGGCGAGATCTGCGACGCTCTGCGCGCCGAATGGGGCACCTACCGCGAACCCGCCCGCTTCTGACCCTCCACCGCCCCCGACCCCCCTCGATCTTGCATTTTCTGCCCCGACATATGCCGCGTCTCGGGGACAGAAAGTGCGTGATCACGGGGGTTGGGGGCGGCGCGGGTTGGTGGGCGTGAGAGTTGCAACGTCGGGGTTGCGGGTGAGCTGAGATCGCGGGCTCACGTGCGAGACTAGGTAACCATGAGCGACCCACGGATCACCTCGTCGATCTTCACCCGCGGCGCGGTCGACCTCAGCACGCTGCGCGGCCCCGCACCAGCCAGTACCCGTCCCGGCACACCCCCGCAGGGCGGCCCGTCCGCAGGCGCCCCCGGCGCGCCCACCGCTGGCGGTAACGCCGCCATCGTCGACGTCACCGAGGCCACCATCCAGGCCGACGTGCTCGAACGGTCGATGGCCCTGCCGGTCATCGTCTTCTTCGGCGCGGCCGGCTTCCCGGAGAGCGACGAGTTCGCCCCGGTGCTGGAGCGGCTGGCCGCCGAGAGTGGCGGCGCGTGGGTGCTCGCCCGGGTCGACGTGCAGGAAAGTCCGCGGATCGCCCAGATGTTCCGGGTCCAGGGCATCCCCATGGTCTACGCGGTGGTCGGCGGCCAGCCGATCGACGCCTTCTCCGGCGTGGTGCCCGAGGCGCAGTTGCGCCAGTGGCTCCAGGCCGTGCTCAAGGCCGGTGGCGTGGCTGTCGCCGAGCCGGAGGACCCGCGCCTCGACGAGGCGGACGACGCGCTGATGAGCGGCGACCTGGACGCCGCCGAGCGGGCGTACCGCAAGATCCTGGCCGACTCCCCGGCGGATGCCGCGGCCGAGGCCGGTCTGGCCCAGGTCGGGGTGGCCCGCCGGGTGGCCGGCGCCGACCCGACCGCCGCGCTGGCCGCCGCCGAGAGCGCTCCCGACGACGTGGCGGCCCAACTGCTGGCCGCCGACATCGAGGTGCTCAGCGGCATGGCCGAGCAGGCGTACGCCCGGCTGGTCGGCCTGGTCCGGCGCACCGCCGGCGAGGACCGCGAGACGGCACGCCAGCACCTGGTCTCGCTGTTCACCATCGCCGGCCCCGACGATCCGGCGGTCGCCTCGGCGCGCCGGGCTCTGGCCAGCGCCCTGTTCTGAGTTCGTAGCACGCCAGCGCGGGCCGGCGTTCCGGCCGGCCCGCCCGACCACCGAGGACGGGAGCTCATGATGCGCCGGATCGCCGTCCTCGACGCGCCGACAAATCTTGGTCTGCGGCCGCCGACGTCCACCTCGATCCCGGGCTGCGGCAAGGCGCCCGGTGCGCTGCGGGACCACGACCTGCTGGCCCGGCTGCGGGCCCGCGACGCCGGCTGCCTCACCCCGCCCCGGTACGACCCGGGCGACTGGCGGCCCGGCGACGGGGTGTGCCACGCCCGGGAGATCGCCGACTACTCGATGGCGCTCGCCGAGCGGATCGGCTCGATCATCGACCGGGGCGAGTTCCCGGTGGTGCTGGGCGGCGACTGCTCGGTGCTGCTCGGCTCGGCGCTGGCCATGCACCGCCTCGGTGAGGCGGTCGGCGGGCGGATCGGGCTGGTCTTCGTGGACGGGCACTCCGACTTCCGGCACCCCGGCAACGCCTCCTACGTGGGTGCTGCGGCCGGCGAGGACCTGGCCCTGGTCACCGGGCGGGGGCAGGCCGACCTGGCCGCGCTGGAGGGACGCCGACCCTACTTCCGTGACATCGACGTGGTGGTGCTCGGCATCCGGGCGCAGGACGAGTACCGGCTCGACCTCCAGGCGGCCGGGATCATCACCCGGCCGGTGCCCGCGCTGCGCGCCGAGGGCGCCGCCCGGACGGCTCAGTGGGCGCACGAGCAGCTCGCCGACTGCGCGGGCTACTGGGTGCACATCGACGTGGACGTGCTCGACCCGGCCGTGATGCCCGCCGTGGACGCGCCCGACCCAGGCGGGATCGCCTTCGCCGAGCTGGAGATCCTGCTCGCCGGCCTGGTGGACACTCCGCACTGCCTGGGCGTCGAGCTGACCGTCTTCGACCCCGACTACGACCCGGACGGCTCCTACGCCGCCGAGATCGTCAACACCGTGGTGGCCGGCCTGGCCCCGGTCACCGCCCCGGAGGCGGTACCGCCCCGGTTGCTGTCGGCCCGCCCCGCCGCCCCCGCCCCGCGGCGCGGGAAGGGGCGGCCAGCGGTTGCCCCCGAGCGGCTCGACGGAGCGCGTCCCGCGCCCGTCGACGAGGCGCAGTCCGCCGCGCTCGACCTCGCCGTCGCTGCCGGTTCGCCCGCCGACGGCCCCTCCGGCGTCCGCCCGTCGGGCCGGCCGCGCGGCGTTCCGGCCCCCGCCGAGCCGGAGCCGCTCGGCACCCTGGCGTCGGTGCACGCGGAGCCGGCGGGCGTCGCGGCTCCGGTCGAGCGGGAACCGGTCGGCCCGCCCGCATCGGCCGGCCCGGGTCTGCTGCGGCGGCCCTCGCCAGCCGCCCCGGACACCGACCGCCCCAACGTCGACACGGCCTGACCCACCGACCGCCCGAACGCGGGGGCGGCCGGTGCCCGTGATCGAGACGGTATCGGCGATGTTGGGGTGTCCAGTGGCTCGGACACCCCAACATCAGCGACCTCGCGAGTGGATCACCGCAGTGCCTGGGTGGGTCAGCGGGCCGGCAGGGCGCGCAGGAAGCGCTCGGCGATCGGCACGGCCGAGGCGGTGCTGGCGCCGCCCTTCTCCACGAAGACGGCGAACGCGACGTCGCCCCGCCAACCGACGAACCAGGCGTGCGTGTGGGCCGGGTTGTCGTCGTACTCGGCGGTGCCGGTCTTGCCGTACACCTCGCCGCCCGGCACGTCCTTGAGCGCGCTGCCGGTGCCGACGGTGACCACCTCGCGCATCATCGTGCGCAGCGCCGCGACCGACTCCGGCTTGAGCTGCTCGCCGGCTGCGGCGGGCTTGGCCGGTGCCGGGTCGATCAGCAGCTTCGGCTGCTCGAACCGGCCTCGGGCGACCGCGGCGGTGGCGCCGGCCATGGCCAGCGGGCTGACCAGCGTGGTGCCCTGCCCGAACGAGGCGGCGGCCTGCTCGGCCGGGCTGCCGCCGGTCGACACCTTGCCGGTGAACGCGTCCGCGCCGAGGTCCCACTGCCCCTCCAGGCCCAGCGAGCGGCCGGCAGCGGCCAGCCCGTCGCCGCCGAGCTTCGGCGCCAGCGCCGCGAACGCGGTGTTGCAGGACTTGGCGAAGTCGGTGCGGAACGGCACCGAGCCGAGCTGGAAATTGTCCGAGTTCTTGAACGAGCGACCGTCGACGGTGAAGGTCTTCGGGCAGTTCACCGGCCCGTCCAGCGTCACCGCGCCCCGGTCCAGCAGGCCCAGCGCGCTGACCATCTTGAACGTGGAGCCCGGCGGCACCTGGGCGGTGAAGGCCAGGTTCTCCCCGGCCGGCCCGGGGCCGTTCGCCACGGCGAGCACCGCACCGTCGCTGATCCGTACCGCCACCAGGGACGATCGGCGGGACTCCGCACGCAGTGCCCCGTCGGCCGCGTTCTGGGCGGCCACGTCCAGCGTGGTCTTGAGCGCCTGCCCGGGCTGCGGCTCCCGACGGAACAACTCGGTGCCGGTGGGTGCCAGCTTGCCGCCCTCGTCCGGGCGTTCGACCACCACGGTCAGCCCGGGGTTGCCGCGCAGCCGCTCGTCGTAGCGGCCCTGCAAGCCGCCGTGCCCGACCAGGTCGCCGGCGACGTACCGGTCCGGGTGCGCGGCGAGGTCGTCGGCCTGCGCCTGATCGACCGAGCCGAGCAGCGCCCGGGCGAACTCCCGGGTGGGCGCCAGGTCGATCTTGTCGGACTGGAACTTGGTGCCGGGCAGGTCGTAGATCCGGGGCTTGATCTGGAGGTACGCCTCCTCGCGCAGCGACACCACCTCGACGAAGGCGCCCGGCTCGGCCTTCGCCACCCGCGAGGGCAGATCGGTCAGGTCGATCGCGGGGACCAGCGCCGGGCGGATCGCCTTGAAGGCCGCGTCGAGATCCTTGACCAGCTTATTGATGTCGGCGACCCCGTTCGGCTGCACGCCCACCCGGATCACCGGACGCGGGGACACGATCGGCTGCCCGGCGGCGTCCAGCAGCCCGGCCCGGGGACCGGTGTCGCGGCGCAGACCCAGCCGGTCACCCTTCGTGAGCTGCTCGTGCAGCACCCGGGGCTCCCACGTCACCTGCCACTGGTCGTCGTCGCCCTGGACGAGCCGCACCTCCCGGTCGTACGCCCAGCGGGTCTGACCGGGCAGGGTCCACTCCACCCGGATCGGCACGGTCGCGATGTTGGCGGTGACCTTCGGCTCGCCCCGGCGGGTCAGCGTGGGCGGGGTGGCCGCCAGTTCACCGGAGAGCTCCTTGATCTCGCGGCTCACCTCGGCCGCCGGCACCTTGGCGCCGGTCGTGTCGACCAGGCCGACCGCCTGGAGGTCGCCACTGCGCCAGCCGGCCAGAAACGCGTCGACGCTGCGCTGCGGCCCGTCGTCGCCGGAGCAAGCGGCCAGGAGACCGGCGGCGACCAGGGTCGCGGTGAGGGCGGCGATGCGCCGGCGGGCATGGTTCGGCCGGTGGGGCCGGGGGTACGACAGGGGCATGAAGCGGGTCCTTCCAATCTCGGACTGCCCTGCACGGTAGTACGCGGATGGTGTCCTCAACGTCCCGTGATGCGGCCCTACGTGCGGAAAGACCGTCCGTGCCGGTGTGATGAACATCGCGTGGCGGGGTATCCCGCAACCGGCCAACCTCATGACCCGCAACGGGTGAAAGGACAGAGTCCCGATCCGGACGTCTGGCCGGTGGTCCGCCGACGATCGTGCAGAACGGCAGGGCCTAGGCTTGGGCTGAGTGACCCACAACGTGGTGGGTCGAGGGGAGTGGCACCGATGGACCGGCGTCCGGCGATCAAACCGGAACCCGACCTCCGGCAGGATGACTCTGGCCGGGACGACGACAGCTTCGATTCGGCGACCGACGGGGACGGCTACGGCCGACTCGACACGGGAGTGACCGGGCTGACCGGGTCGAGTATCGACACGATCTACGATCTGGGCCTGCCGACAGAGGCGTTGGCCGACGATGTGGAGGACGCCGAGCTCGACGAGCCGGTGCCCAACGCGGAGCGCCTGGTGGCCCAGGCCGTCGCGCTCGCCGGAGACGATCACGACGCGGCGACCCTGGTAGGCCGCTTCTGGCGGTTCGCCCCGGACGAGGAGCTGGTCGGCTTCACGGCGGAGGAGATGCTCGACGCCGCCCGTGCGCACCGGGACCTCGCCCAGCAACGGGTGCCGGGAGAGCTCAAGCTGCGGATCCACGAACCGCACGCGGACCAGCACCACACTGTCGTCGAGTTCGTCACCGACGACATGCCGTTCCTGGTCGACTCGGTGACCGCGCTGCTCAACTCGTACCACCTGGACGTGCACCTGCTGGTGCACCCGCTGGTGGTGGTCCGGCGCGAGCCGCTGGGCCGGCTCACCGAGGTTTCCGCGGACGTCGAACCGGACGACGCGATCGCCGGTGACATCATCGAGAGTTGGATGCGGATCGAGATCGATCCGGTCCGGGACGCCGCCGAGCGGGACCGGTTGCGCCGCGAGCTGCAACGGGTGCTCACCGACGTGCGGGAGGCGGTGGAGGACTGGCCGAAGATGCGTCAGCGGGCCCTCGCGCTCGCCGACGAGCTGGCCTCGGCCCGCACCTCGGACAACCGTCCGCCGGTGCCGGAGAAGGACATCACCGACTCGGTGGAGTTGCTGCGCTGGCTCGCCCAGGACCACTTCACCTTCCTCGGCTACCGCGAGTACCGGTTGGTGGACGCCGCCGGTGGCGGCGGCGCGGACATGGTCGACGGCAAGGCCCTGGAGGCGGTGCTCGGCACCGGTCTGGGCATCCTGCGTTCGGATTCGCCGGAGGCCCGGTCGCTGTCGTCGATGACGCCCGAGGCGCACGAGAAGGTGCTGGAGAAGCGCCTGCTGATCATCACGAAGGCCAACTCGCGCGCTACCGTGCACCGCTCTGCGTACCTGGACTACATCGGCTTCAAGATCTTCAACGAGGCCGGCGAGGTGATCGGCGAGCGGCGCTTCCTGGGCCTGTTCTCCACCGCCGCGTACCGGACCAGCGTGCGAGAACTACCGGTGGTACGCCGCAAGGTGGCCGAGGTGCTGGACCGCTCCGGCCTGAGCCGGCGCAGCCACTCCGGCAAGGACCTGCTCCAGATCCTGGAGACGTACCCGCGCGACGAGCTGTTCCAGATCAAGACCGACGACCTGTACCACGCGGTGATCGGCGTGCTGCGGATGGCGGGCCGGCGGCAGCTGCGGGTCTTCCTGCGCCGGGACGCGTACGGGCGGTTCATCTCCTGCCTGATCTACCTGCCCCGGGACCGGTTCACCACGCAGAACCGGCTCCGCATGCAGGACATCCTGCTGCGCGAGCTGAACGGTGTCGGGGTGGACTACACCACCCGGGTGACCGAGTCGATGCTGGCCCGGGTCCACTTCATCGTCCGTACCGACCCCACCCGGCCGCCCGGTGAGATCGACGCCGACCTGCTCGCCGAGGAGTTGGCCGACGCGACCCGGCTCTGGGACGACGACTACCGGCTGGTGCTGGAGCGCAAGCTCGGCGACGAGCAGGCCAAGCACCTCTTCGCCCGGTACGCCGACGCGTTCCCGGAGGGCTACAAGGACGGGCACACGCCGTACGAGGCGATGAAGGACCTGGCCAAGCTGGAGCTGCTGGAGGAGCCGGGCCAGCTGGAGATGCACCTGTTCCGCAAGCAGCTCCCGCCCCGGCCCGGCACCCGCGTGCCGGGGGCGGACCCGACCGAGGCGATGGACGTCCGGTTCAAGGTCTACCGGTACGGCGAGCCGATGATGCTCTCCGCCGTACTGCCGGTGCTGCACTCGCTCGGTGTCCGGGTGGTCGACGAGCACCCGTACGAGGTGGACCGGATCGACGGCCGGGTGTACCTCTACGACTTCGGCCTGATGCTGCCCGAGGCGCACCAGGAGCTGGCCGAGGTACGCCCGCACGTGGAGAACGCGTTCGCGGCCGCCTGGCGTGGCGAGGCCGAGGTGGACCGGTTCAACGAGCTGGTGCTGCGCGGCGGGCTGACCTGGCGGCAGGTGGTGGTGCTGCGGGCGTACGCGAAGTACCTGCGGCAGGCCGGCACGGTCTTCTCGCAGGACTACATGGAGCAGACCTTCATCGCGTACCCGAAGCTCGCCGCGCTGCTGGTGGAGCTCTTCGAGACCCGGTTCGCGCCGGGCGAGCTGAGCACCGAGCAGCGTCAGCAGCGCAGCGGTGAGCTGGTGGAGACGATCCGGGGCGCGCTGGACGACGTGGCCAGCCTCGACCAGGACCGGATTCTGCGCTCGTACCTGACGCTGATCGAGGCGACTCTGCGGACCAGCTTCTACCAGAAGCGCGCCGACGGGCGGCCGAAGGCGTACGTGGCCTTCAAGCTCGATCCGCAGGCCATCCCGGACCTGCCGGCGCCGCGACCGAAGTTCGAGATCTTCGTCTACTCACCCAGGTTCGAGGGCGTGCACCTGCGGTTCGGGCCGGTGGCCCGGGGCGGGCTGCGCTGGTCCGACCGGCGGGAGGACTTCCGCACCGAGGTGCTCGGCCTGGTCAAGGCGCAGATGGTGAAGAACACGGTGATCGTGCCGGTGGGTGCCAAGGGCGGCTTCGTGCTGAAGCAGAAGCCGGGCGACCGGGACGAGGCGGTCGCCTGCTACCAGGCGTTCGTCGGCGCGATGCTGGACGTCACCGACAACATCGTCAGCGGGCAGATCGTGCCGCCCGAGGACGTGGTCCGGCACGACGGCGACGATCCGTACCTGGTCGTGGCGGCGGACAAGGGCACCGCGACGTTCTCCGACATCGCCAACGAGATCTCCAAGACCCACAACTTCTGGATGGGTGACGCGTTCGCCTCCGGCGGTTCGGCCGGCTACGACCACAAGAGGATGGGCATCACCGCCCGGGGCGCCTGGGAGTCGGTCAAGCGGCACTTCCGGGAGCTGGGCCTGGACACCCAGACCCAGGACTTCACCGTGGTCGGCGTCGGCGACATGTCCGGTGACGTGTTCGGTAACGGGATGCTGCTCTCCGAGCACATCCGGCTGGTGGCCGCCTTCGACCACCGGCACATCTTCCTCGACCCGACCCCGGACGCGGCCACCTCGTACGCCGAGCGCAGGCGGCTGTTCGAAATGCCCCGATCATCCTGGGAGGACTACAACCCGGAGCTGATCTCGGCCGGCGGTGGCATCTTCTCGCGTACCGCCAAGTCCATCCCGATCACCCCGCAGGTCCGCGCGGCGATCGGCCTGGACGACGACGTCACGCAGATCTCGCCGCAGGAGCTGATGAAGGCGATCGTCACCGCGCCGGTCGACCTGTTCTGGAACGGCGGCATCGGCACCTACGTCAAGGCGTCGAGCCAGACCAACGCCGAGGTGGGCGACAAGTCCAACGACGCGATCCGGGTGGACGGGCGTAGCCTGCGCTGCCGGGTGGCGGGCGAGGGCGGCAACCTGGGCTGGACCCAGCTCGGCCGGATCGAGTACGCGTTGACCGGTGGCCGGATCTACACCGACTTCATCGACAACGCGGCCGGCGTGGACACCTCCGACCACGAGGTGAACATCAAGATCCTGCTGAACACCGCGGTCGCCGACGGGGAGCTGACCACGGCTGCGCGGGACGAGTTGCTGGCCGAGATGACCGACGAGGTCGCGGAGTTGGTGCTGCGGGACAACTACGACCAGGCCCGGGCGATCAACAACGCCCAGGCCCAGGCCGCCTCGCTGCTCCCGGTGCACCGCCGGATGATCAACGACCTGGAGCGCTCGGGCGCGTTGGACCGGGCACTGGAGGCGTTGCCGCCGGACGAAGAGCTGGCGGTCCGCAGCGAGTCGGGGCTGACCGCGCCGGAGTTCGCGGTGCTGCTCGCGTACGTGAAGATCGTCCTGGAGCGGGAGATCCTCACCGAGGGGCTGGCAGACGAGGAGTGGACGACCGAGGTTCTGGTCAACTACTTCCCGACGCCGATGCGCGAGCGGTTCGCCGACCGGATGGGCCGGCACCGGCTGCGCCGGGACATCGTCACCACCGTGCTGGTCAACGAGGCGATCAACCGGGGCGGCATCTCGTTCGTCTTCCGGGTGGTCGAGGAGACCGCGGCCAGCGCGGCCGACGTGATCCGGGCCTACGTGGTGGTCAGCGAGGTGTTCGGGCTGCGCGAGCTGTGGGACGCGGTCGAGGCGCTGGACAACAAGGTTGCGCCGGAACTGCAGACCAGCGTCTACCTGGACACCCGGCGGCTGCTCGACCGCGCGGTGCGGTGGCTGGTGTCCAACCGGCGCTCGCCGATCGACGTGCCGGCCGAGATCGCCCGGCTGCGCGACGGGGTGGCCCGGCTGCTGCCGGGGCTGGAGGAGCTGTTCTACGGCACCGAGCGGCAGGGCATCGTGGCGCACATCGACTCGATGACCGAGCGTGGCCTGCCCCGGGAGCTGGCGGAACGCGCGACCCGGCTCATGTACAGCTTCGGTCTGATGGACGTGGTGGAGACCGCGACCGGCAGCGGGCGGGACGTCAGCGAGGTGGCCTCGGTCTACTTCGTGCTCTCCGACCTGTTCCGGGTGGATTCGCTGCTGTCGAAGATCTCCCTGCTGCCGCGGGAGGACCGCTGGCAGACGTTGGCCCGGATGGCGCTGCGCTACGACCTGTACGCCGCGCTGGCCGCGCTCACCGCGGAGGTGCTCGACTCGACCCCGGACGAGTTGCCGCCGCACGAGCGGGTGCAGCAGTGGGAGCAGTCGAACGCCACCTCGATCCACCGGGCCCGCCGAGCCATGGGGGAGTTCGACGAGTCGCGGGCGGATCTCGCCGCCCTGTCCGTGCTGCTGCGCCAGATCCGCACCCTGGTGCGGACCTCCGCGGCAGCCTGAGTCGGTACGCCGGACGCGGTCCGGCCGGTCGGGTAACCCCGACCGGCCGGACCGCGTTGGTGTTGGCTGGTCATTCCACCAGGGTGGCGAAGACGACCACGTTGTCCGGGTAGCTCTTGACGGTCTCGTCGAACTGACCGCCGCAGGTCACCACGCGCAGACCGGCCCGGTCGTTCGGCCCGTAGACCAGCTCGGTGGGGAAGGACGTCTTCGGGTACGACTTCACCGAGTCGACCCGGAAGGCGACCGGTTTTCCGTCCGCCCGCCCCACGGTGATCCTGTCGCCCGGGACGAGGGAGCCGAGGTCGAAGAAGACGGCCGGGCCGAGCTTCGCCGAGTCCACGTGCCCGACGATGACCGCGTTACCGGTCTCGCCGGGGCTCACGCCCGGCTCGTACCAGCCGGCCTGGTCGGCCTTGCTCAGCGGAGGGACCTGGACGGTGCCGTCCGGGTTGGTGCCCAGCGACATGATCGTCGCGTTGACGCCGATCCGGGGGATCTCGATCGTGGTCGCTGCGGAGCGGGCCAGTCCGGCCGGAGCCTCTGCCTGCGCGACGGATTCCCCGTCGACCGGAGGGACGCCGGTGGCGGTGACCGTCGGCCCGGTGACCTCGGGACCGGCCTGGGCCAGTGGCTGCGGCGGGCGGGGTGCGGGCGTGGTCTTCAGGGAGGCGCCGATCATGCCGGCGCCGATCATGGCCAGGGTGACGACGGCGACGGCCGCGCCGGCGGCGCGCCACGGTTTCCCGTGACGGCCGCCGGCCCGTGTCGTCGTCACGTCAGACGAGCGAACCATCGGTCCGCCGACGGCGCATCAGCACGATCCCGCCCAGCGCGGCAGCGCCGAGCAGGCTCGCCCCACCGGTAGCCAGGCCACGGTCGGTGCCGGTGCTGGCGCCACCGTCACCACCGTCGACCCCGCCGCGGGGCAGGACGACGAGCTCACCCTCGCCGCACGAGCCCTTGAGCTCGTGGCGACCCGGACGGGCGTCCTTGTCGACCTTGGCCTCGCCGTAGTAGACGAAGTCCTTCTTGTGCTCCCAGTCCTTCTTGTCGTGGTCCTTGGAGTCCCAGTCCTTCTTGTCGTGGTCCTTGGAGTCCCGGTCCTTCTTGTCTTCGTCCTTGGAGTCCCAGTCCTTCTTGTCTTCGTCCTTGGAGTCCCGGTCCTTCTTGTCCTCGTCCTTGGACTCCCAGTCCTTCTTGTCGCGGCTGTGCTCCGCGTCCTGGCCGTGCTCCTCGCCCTTCCAGTCCTTGCTGCCCTCGTCGGCCGCAGCGCCGCCGCCCTGGCCGTACCGCTCGTTCTCGTCCTTGCCGTCGTGGTCGTTGCCCTTGTCGTCCTTGCCGTGCTCGTCCTTGTCCTTGTCGTCCTTGCCGTGCTCGTCCTTGCCTTCGTGGTCCTTGCCCTTGTCGTCCTTGCCGTGCTCGTCCTTGCCGTGCTCGTCCTTGTCCTTGTCGTCCTTGCCGTGCTCGTCCTTGCCTTCGTGGTCCTTGCCCTTGTCGTCCTTGCCGTGCTCGTCCTTGCCCTTGTGGTCCTTGTCCCTGTCGTCCTTGCCGTGCTCGTCCTTGCCGTGCTCGTCCTTGTCCTTGTCGTCCTTGCCGTGCTCGTCGTGCACCGGCTTGAGCTTGACCTTGCCGGTGACCTTGGACCACACGAACGCGTGCTCCTGTCGCTCCGAGCAGATCTCGAGGAGCTTGACCTCGTCGCCGGCCTTGACCACGTGCGGCTTGGCGAACACCTTGCCGTCACGGTCCTTGCCGTCGTCGTGGTGACCGTCAGCGAACGCGATCCCCGGCGCGAACACCAGCAGCGACGCGCTCCCGAGCGCGGCGCCCGCAACGACCTTCCCGAGCATCTTCTTAGCCATGACCTGCGTCACTCCATCCCTGTTGTCCTGAGCCCGGCGACAACCGAGCTACGACCGACGTTAGACCGTTTCATGACCTTTGAAGCGAAAGATTCGTGTTTTGGCGTTTACTGTTGGTAGGTGGCAAAGGAGGCACTGCGCGGCTTTCGCCGCAGTGAGTGCCGTCTCAGGCGCGGCACGCCGTTGCGAGCGGCCCGCGCTGTTCCGCGCTCGCTGTGCCCTGCCCGTCGTGCTCATCCGGTAGCGGTGAGCACGGTGGCGCTCGTGCCGCTCGGGCCCGGCTCGGCGGTATCGTCCGACTCGGGTCACGGGCCTCACCACGGGAACGCATCGAGCCATTGCCATGGAAGCGCTCCCATGCAAGAATCGGCGCACGCGGTTCGGGGAGCCACACCGCGCAGGCAGGGAGTCGAGGGCATCCGGTCCACCGGACGACGTCCCGCCGCCGATTGACCGCCCGGCCGCGTGCCGGTCGTTCACCACCACCACCACGCCCGTCCGGGTCGGGCACCCCCGAAGAATCCCGTTTGGCGCCGGCGGCCGTCCGTCCAGGACGCCCACCGGGCCGTCTCGCCGGGCCGTACGCGAGCCCGGTCTCGCCCAAGGAGATCAGTGGCATGAATGTGTGGAGAAGGCTGTCCGGCCAACGCCGGGCCCTCGCGCTCGCCGGCGCGGGCGTCCTGGTCGCCGGCGGGTTGGTGACCATTCCGGTCACCGTGGCGCACGCCGCGACGCAGTGCGACGTCGCTTACACGACGAACGACTGGCCCGGTGGCTTCACCGCGAGCATCACCCTCAAGAACCTCGGCGACCCGGTCAACGGCTGGACCCTCGGCTGGACCTTCCCGAACGCGGGCCAGCGGGTTCAGCAGGGCTGGTCGGCCGAGTTCACCCAGTCCGGCAGCCAGGTCACCGCACGCAACCTGTCCTACAACGGCAGCCTCGCCACCGGTGCCTCGATCAGCCTCGGCTTCAACGGCGCGTGGAGTGGCAGCAACCCCAAGCCGACGTCGTTCACCCTCAACGGGGTGACCTGCAACGGCGGCACCACGCCGCCGACCACGCCGCCCCCGACCACGCCGCCCCCGACCACGCCGCCCCCGACCACCCCGCCGCCGACCACGCCACCCCCGACCACGCCGCCGCCCGCCGGCAGCAAGGTGGACAACCCGTACGCCGGGGCGCGGGGGTACGTGAACCCGGAGTGGAAGGCCAAGGCGGACGCCGAGGCGGGTGGCAGCCGGATCTCCAACAACCCGACCGCCGTCTGGCTGGACCGGATCGCCGCCATCAACGGCACCCCGGACAGCAGCTCCAACGGCGCCTTCGGGGTGCGGGACCACCTGGAGGAGGCGCTGCGCCAGGGCGCCGGCTACATCCAGTTCGTGATCTACAACCTGCCCGGCCGGGACTGCGCCGCGCTCGCCTCCAACGGTGAGCTGGGCCCGAACGACCTGCCCCGCTACAAGGCCGAGTACATCGACCCGATCGCCGCGATCCAGGCCGACCCGAAGTACCGGAACCTACGCATCATCAACATCATTGAGATCGACTCGCTGCCGAACCTGGTGACCAACACCTCGGGACAGCCGGGCGGTACGGCCATGTGCGACACGGTCAAGGCCAACGGCGCGTACGTCAACGGCGTCGGCTACGCCCTGACGAAGCTGGGCGCGCTCGGCAACGTCTACAACTACATCGACGCCGCGCACCACGGCTGGATCGGCTGGGACAGCAACTTCGGCCCGACCGCCGACATGCTCAAGAGCGCCGCGGTCGCCTCCGGCAGCACGGTGGCGAACGTGCACGGCTTCATCGTCAACACGGCCAACTATTCGGCTCTCCGCGAGCCGTACGTCAAGATCACCGACTCGGTCAACGGCCAGTCGGTGCGGCAGTCCAAGTGGGTCGACTGGAACTTCTACGTCGACGAGCTGTCCTTCGCCCAGGCGTTCCGGCAGAAGCTGGTCCAGGTCGGCTTCGACGCCAACATCGGCATGCTGATCGACACTTCCCGCAACGGCTGGGGCGGCTCCGCGCGGCCCACCGGACCGGGCGCGACGACCAGCGTGGACACCTACGTCAACGGGGGTCGGATCGACCGCCGGATCCACGCCGGCAACTGGTGCAACCAGTCCGGTGCGGGTCTCGGCGAGCGGCCCCGGTCGGCGCCGGAGTCCGGCATCGACGCGTACGTCTGGGTGAAGCCTCCGGGCGAGTCGGACGGCTCCAGCGAGCTGATCCCGAACGACGAGGGCAAGGGCTTCGACCGGATGTGCGACCCGACCTACGGCGGCAACCCCCGCAACGGCAACAGCGCGACGGGTGCCCTGCCGAACGCGCCGATCTCCGGTGCCTGGTTCTCCGCCCAGTTCCAGGAGTTGATGCGCAACGCGTACCCGGCGCTCTGACCGGCTCGCTCCCGCACCCACCCGCCGCCGGCAGTAGGTGAGGCACTGCCGGCGGCAGGTTCCCCCGGGTCCCCGGTCCGACCGTTGTGGTCGGGCCGGGGACCCGCCCTCGTGCGCCGGGATCAGGGCACGGTGCGTTCGATCGCCGCCCGACCCTGCTCGGCCAGATCGCGGCGGGCCTTGTCCAGGTTCTCCGGGGTGAGGTCCTGCCCGCGGGCCATCACCAGATCCTCCGGCTCCCAGGGTTGCTCCGCCCCAGTCCGGATGTTGTCCCCGCCGGCGCCGGTACCCGTCCCGGTCGCTCCGGTGCCCGCCGCGTACGGGTCGCCGATCAGGTCGTCGGTGTCCGGCGCGAGGTCGTCCGGCCGGTCGCGGGGCTCGGCGAAGGCCGGGGTGTCCCGGTCGGGGCCGCCGCCGGTCCGCAGCTCCGGGACGGTGCTGTCATCGTCCACCGCAGAGGCCACCTCCGGGCTGTCCTCCAGCGGCGGTCGGCGATCGCGATCGGTCATGGTGCTGCCTCCTGTGTCCGACACGTTGCCTGATCCCCCTCGCGTACCCCCTCGGGCCGCGCTCATGCCCCGCGCCCCCGACACCGGCGTACACCGGTGCGCGGCCGATGGTCAGCGACCGGGCTCCTCCTCGTTGGGGGCGGGTGGTTCCGCCGGGCGCAGCCGCTGCCAGAGCAGCATGAGCAGGCCGAAGACGAGCATCACCAGGCCGGCCCACAGGTTGATCCGGAGGCCCTGGGCCTTGTCCCACCCGGCTTCGCCCGCCCGGAGGGTGCCGCGGGCGCTTTGACGGATGTGCGCGGGCGCCCCGGCCGGTCGGCCGGGGCGCCCGTGGTTCGTCGTCGCTCAGCGACCCAGCACGCGGTCCAGGAAGTCCCGGTAGCGGCGCACCGCCACCCGCAGGTGCTCGGTGTCCGCCGAGCCGGCGTCCTGCCATCCGCCCAGGGTGGTCTTCTGCGCGGCCAGCGCCGAGGCGAGTGCCTGGATGGCCTCCTCCACCAGCGCCTGCGCCTCGGCGGCCGCGGCCTGCGGATCGTCCACGAAGCGCAGCTGCACGTCCCGCCAGCGATCCCGGAACGCCTGTGCCGTGTCCGCGTCGAGGAGCGCGGCCGCCTCGGCCGCCACGGTCGAGCCGGCCGGTCGCGACGTCCCAGCGGACTCCAGCGAGGTGCCGGCGCCACGTCCGGCGAGCACCGGGTCGGCGTCCGGCGAGACCGCGTCCGGGTCGACCATCTCCGGCGTCGCGCTGCCGTAGGCGGCCGCGTCCGGATCGCCACCGGCCGCGGTCAGATCGCTGCGCCGCTCGGGCGCACCGTCCGTGCTTCCCGGCGGTACGACGGTCCGCGAGGTGTCCGCGTCGGCCCGCCAGTCGTCGTCGGTGTCCGCGTCCTCGTCCGCGTCGGTGTTTCGGCGGTGCAGCTCGGCCGTGGGGTCGGCGCGCAGACCCTCGCGTTCGCCGTCCTCGGCACCGTCGCCCGGCTGGGCGGTCCGCTCGCCCCGGGGGTCCGGCTTGTCCTGCGGGCGCGGGCTGGCCAGCGCGGAAGCCGCCACCGCGTCGGCCACCGTGGTGGCACCGAACGTGGTCGGCAGCGGCCCTGGCTCGTGGAACCCGCCCTCGTCGGCGGACCGGTCGTCCGGGTCGGCGGACCGGTCGTCCGGCCGGTCGCGCCGGGACCCGTCGGCCCGCTCGTCGGCGACGGACGGGTCGTCGAACGTGCCCCGGTCGTCCAGGGCGTCCTCGGGTATGTCCGAGGGGCCGGCCAGGTCACCGGCCGGCGGCACCGGGACCGGCGCGGACCGGACGGCCTCCGGGTGGTCGTTGCTCACCTGCTGCTCTTCCTGGCGCATCGGTGGTCTCCTCAGCGGCTCGTGGCGTCGTGCGGGGTGTCCGGATGGCGCTGCTCGGGCGGATGGTGGCCGACCGGCTCCTCGCCGAGCAGGTCGGCGAAGAGTGCCCGGTAGTGCACGACCGCCTGGCGCAGCTCCTCGGTGCTGGCCTCGCCCCGGGAGTTGCGCAGGTGGATCTCGTGCGCGTCCCGGTAGTTGGCCAGCGTGCGGGCGTGGTCGACGGAGAGGTGGGCGGTCTGGTCGGAGAAGTCCCCGGTCGGGTAGCCCTGCTCCTCGATGAGCCGGGTGACCAGTTCATCCGCGTCACCCACGGTCTCGCTCGGCGAGTCGATGAAGCGGACCTGGAGCTCCTCCCAGGCGGCGGCGTAGCGGGCCCGGGACTCCGGGCTGAGCGGGGTGAGCGCGAGTTCGGCGTGCCGGCGTTCCCGGTCGCGCAGTTCGCGCTCCGCGGCAGACCGGCTGTCCTGCTCGGCAACCACCCGGTCGTACTCCGGCCCGAACCGGCTGCGCAGCTCGCGGCGCCGGATGAGCGACCGGGCGGCCACGGCCAGTGCCGCGATCACCAGCACGACGAGCACGATGACGATTATCTGCGTGGGCGACATGGGCTCCTCCTTCGTTACCCGGTATTCCCTCCGCGTACTGATCGCCAATCCCCATCCGGGGCACTTTCCTTGCCGGCCCGCGTCCGATGTCGGGATTCCTCCCGGCGATGACGAGGCACACAGTGCCGCACCCGCCTAAAACTTGACTCATTCCAGAAAACGAGCTTGGGTGGGGTGATGCCGCTCGGAACCGACGTCGAACGCCTGCGGGCCGCTGGGCTGCGGGTCACGCAGCCTCGCCTCGCGGTGCTCGCGACGGTGCGTGAGCGGCCACACCTGGATGCCGACACGATCACCCGGCGGACCCGGGTCCGCCTCGACCGGGTCTCCGGCCAGGCGGTCTACGACGTCCTGCACGCACTGACCGACGCGGGTCTGCTGCGCCGGTTCACCCCGGCCGGCGGGCCGGCCCGGTACGAGGTGGGCGGGGACGACCACGACCACCTCGTGTGCCGGGAATGTGGGGCGATCGTCGACACCGGCCGGAGCGCCGCCCCCAGGCCCTGCCTGGACCCGGGAGCCGCCGCGTTCGAGGTCGACTACACCGAGGTCACCTACTGGGGCCGCTGCCCTGACTGTCAGTCCCAGCACCGATCAGAAGCGCCGCACCAGCCACCTGGAGGAGAGCGATGAGCGACGAGGCCAACAAGCCGATCCTCACCACCCGGCAGGGTCACCCTGTCAACAACAACCAGCAGCAGCGGACGGTCGGCTCGCGCGGCCCCGCGACGCTGGAGAACTACCACTTCCTGGAGAAGATCAGCCACTTCGACCGGGAGCGGATCCCGGAGCGGGTCGTGCACGCGCGCGGTTTCGTCGCGCACGGCGATTTCGAGGCGTACGGGACGATCGGTGACGAACCGGCGGCGAAGTACACCCGCGCCAAGCTGTTCCAGACCAAGGGCAAGAAGACCCCGGTCACCATCCGGTTCTCCACCGTCATCGGCGGCCGGGACTCCTCCGAGGCCGCCCGCGACCCGCGCGGCTTCGCGGTCAAGTTCCGCACCGAGGACGGCAACTGGGACGTGGTGGGCAACAACCTCCAGGTCTTCTTCATCCGCGACGCGATCAAGTTCCCCGACGTGATCCACTCGCTGAAGCCGGACCCGGTGACCTTCCGCCAGGAGCCGAACCGGATCTTCGACTTCATGTCGAACACGCCGGAGTCGATGCACATGCTGACCTGGCTCTTCTCCCCGTACGGAATCCCGAAGAACTACCGCACCATGCGCGGCTCCGGGGTGAACACCTACCGTCTCGTCAACGCCCAGGGCGAGGGCGTGCTGGTCAAGTTCCACTGGATCACCCAGCAGGGCGAGCACAACCTGACCCAGGCCGAGGCGGACGCGATCCAGGCCACCGAGCTGGGCCACGCCTCCAAGGACCTCTACGACGCCATCGAGAGCGGCGAGTACCCGCAGTGGGAGCTCAACGTGCAGGTGATGAGCGACGACGAGCACCCGGAGCTGGACTTCGACCCGCTCGACGACACCAAGATCTGGCCGGAGGAGCAGTTCCCCTACCTGCCGGTCGGCATGATGACGCTCAACCGCAACATCACCGACCACCACAACGAGAACGAGCAGATCGCCTTCGGCACCGGCGTGCTGGTCGACGGCATCGACTTCTCCGACGACAAGATGCTGGTCGGCCGGACCTTCTCCTACTCGGACACCCAGCGCTACCGGGTAGGCCCGAACTACCTCCAGCTGCCGGTGAACCGGCCGCGCGAGGACGTCCAGGTCAGCACCAACCAGGGTGGCGGCCAGATGTCGTACGGGGTGGACAACCGGGGCGGCAACCCGCACATCAACTTCGAGCCGTCCTCGGTCGCCGGCCTCCAGGAGGCTGACGAGTCCTACCGGGAGTACCGTCCGTTCGTCTCCGGGCAGGTCATGAAGGCCCCGATCGAGCGGCAGAACAACTACTCCCAGGCGGGCCGCCGCTTCCGCGAGATGGCGGACTGGGAGCGCGACGACCTGATCCTCAACCTGACCACGCTGCTGGCCCAGTGCGACAAGCACATCCAGGAGAAGATGGTCTGGCACTTCAGCCAGTGCGACGAGAACTACGGCCGTCGGGTCGCCGAAGGGCTCGGCATCTCCGCCAACGCCTGACCCGTACCGCACCACCACGAGCGCCCCGCCGGTCCGCCGGCGGGGCGCTCGCCGTACCGCTCGGGGTGCATTCCGGAGCGTCGATCTCGGCGCGACAGGCGGTAGTGCAACGGCCCGCGATTACGTATCCTGCCCAAGGCGCCCGCGCCGGTGCCCGGCGTCATGGCCGGGCGCAGCCGGCCTCGCGTTGCCCGGCGGTGCCGGCGCCCCTCCTGCCACCCCTGTACGGGCGAGGTCTGATGAGAACCCGCGACTGGCCGATCCGTTCGAAGTTGACTGCGCTGGTCGTCGCGCCGGTCACCGCACTACTGGCGTTATGGATCTTCGCGACCACGCTGACCTTCGGTCCCGCCCTGAACCTGCTCTCCGCCCGGACCTTGCTGTACGACCTGGGTCGCCCCGGTGAAGTCGTGGTCACCGAGCTGCAACGGGAACGCCGGCTCTCGGTGGTCCAGCTCGCCGGCACCACCGAGCTGCCCGCGCTGACCGAGCAACGGCAGCGCACCGATCGGGCGGTCACCGAGCTGCGCCGCCGGGTCGACGGGGAGGAGCTGCGCGACGCTGCCAACGATCTGCTCGACACCCGGGTCGACCAGCTGGTCACCGCCCTGGCGGCGCTGCCGGCCGGCCGGGACTTCATCGACGACCGCAAGGTGGACCGGGCCGGCGCGATCGGCCTCTACAGCGGCATGATCTCCTCGGCCTTCCAGGCGTTCGCCGGCATGGCGACCCTGGCCGACCCCGACCTCAACCGGCAGGCGTTGGCGCTCACCGCGCTGGGCCGCTCCCGCGAGTTGCTCGGCCAGACCGACGCCCTGCTGGCCGGTGCGCTGACCGCCGGCCGGTACGCCGAGGGGGAGCACACCCAGCTCGTGCAGGCCATCGGCAACCAGCGGTGGCTCACCGAGAGCGCGGTGGCCGACCTGCCCGAGGCCGGCCGGGCCGCGTACCAGCGGTTGACCGAGAGCGAGGCGTTCACCCAGCTGCGCACCATGCAGGACGCGCTGGTCGTGGCCGACCGGTCCAGCCGGCCGCAGGTGGACGCGGCGAGCTGGCAGGCCAGCCACGACGCGGTGCAGCAGCAGTTGCGTGACTTCGAGCTGGCCGAGGCCGACGGGCTCACCGACCGCTCGGTGCCGATGGCGGTCCGGATCCTGATCCGCCTGGCTGCCGCCGGGGTGCTCGGGCTCGTCGCCGTGGTGGTCTCGGTGCTGGTGGCGGTGCGGGTCGGCCGCACGCTGGTCCGACGGCTCAGCGGGGTCCGCACCGCCGCCCTGGAGTTGGCCGAGCACCGGCTCCCGGACGTGGTGGCCCGGCTGCGCCGAGGCGAGCAGGTCGACGTCGCGCGGGAGGCACCCCCACTGGAGTACGGCCACGACGAGATCGGCGAGGTCGGGCGAGCCTTCACCGAGGTGCAGCGCACCGCGGTCCAGGCCGCGGTGGACGAGGTCACCCTGCGCCGTGGGCTCAACGAGGTCTTCCTCAACATCGCCCGGCGCAGCCAGAGCCTGGTGCACCGGCAGTTGCACCTGCTGGACCGGATGGAGCGACGCGCCGAGGACCCGGACGAGCTGGCCGAGCTGTTCCAGGTGGACCACCTCGCCACCCGGCTCCGCCGGCACGCCGAGGACCTGGTCATCCTCGCCGGCTCCGCGCCGGGCCGGGGCTGGCGCAACCCGGTCGCGATGGTCGACCTGGTCCGCGGCGCGATCTCCGAGGTCGAGGCGTACGACCGGGTGGACATCACCTCCGTGCAGCCGGCCGGTGTGCTGGGCCGGGCCGTCGGCGACGTCATCCACCTGCTCGCCGAGCTGATCGAGAACGCCACCGCCTTCTCCCCGCCGGACACCCGGGTCACCGTGACCGGGGAGCAGGTGGCCAACGGCTACGCCCTGGAGATCACCGACCGTGGGCTGGGGATGTCCGCCGCCGCGTTGGAGACCGCCAACACCCGGCTGGCCAGCTCGCCCGAGTTCGACCCGGCGCAGAGCGCCCGGCTCGGCCTGTTCGTGGTTGCGCGGCTGGCCGCTCGGCACGGCGTGCGGGTGCGGCTACGCCCGTCCGGGGAGGGCGGGGTGACCGCCGTGGCGCTGGTTCCCACCGACCTGGTCACCGCCGAGCCTCCGGCCGGCCCCGACCCTGCCGCACCGGGTGCCGCGCCGGCCGGCCCGGACCGGCGGCTGACCCGGACCAGCCGTCGGGGCGCCGTGCCCCGGCCCCGGATGGGCCGCAGTCGACCGACCACCGCGGCGTCCGCCGCCGGTGCACCGTCCGCTCCAGCCACCGGCACCCCGGCTCCGGGCAGCCCGGCTCCGGCCGTGCCTCCCGCGATCGGGTCGGACGCCACCGAGCTGGGCGATCACGGGTCGCCGGCCACCGCGCCGGCCGCGGTCGATGGGCCAGGTGACGGTGTCGCCGACCGGGTGCCACCCGCTGACGAGTCGGTGGACGAGCTGGACGGGCTGCCTCGCCGGGTGCGGCGGCGTACCCCCACCACCCGGCCCCGGTCGACCGTCGCCGACACCGCGACGCCCCGATCGCCGGAGGAGGTACGCCGGGTGATGTCGGCCCTCCAGGCCGGCACCGCCCGGGGCCGCGCCACCGTCATCACCCCGGCGACCCCGGCCACTCCGGCGGCCCCGGCCACCCCGGCCACTCCGGCGGCCCCGACCGCTCCGGTCAGCCCGGCCGCTCCGGCGGACGCGGCGGCTCCGGTGAGTTCGGCCGCGCCGGTGACCCCGGCCAGCCCGGTCGGCGCGGACCTCCGTACCGGGCCAGCTGTCGACCCTGGGCCCGCCTCGCCCGCCGCGCCCGGACCGGCGGCGGCCCCCGAACCCCTGACCGCGAGTGAGAGGGACGCCTAGTGCGGCATTCGACGAAGCAGAGCGCCGGCCTCGACTGGCTGCTCGACGAGTTGGTTGTACGGGTACCGGCCGCCCGGGAGGCGGTGGTGCTCTCCGCCGACGGGCTGCTGCTCGGCTCGTCGGCCGAGTTGGAGCGTTCCGACGCCGAGCACCTCTGCGCGCTCGCCGCCGGCTTCTCCAGCCTGGCCAGGGGCGCGAGCCGGCACGTGGACGGTGGCCCGGTCCGGCAGACCGTGGTGGAGATGGAGTCGGCGTACCTCTTCGTCACCGCCGCCGGACAGGGCGCCTGCCTGGCCGTGGTGAGCGATGCCGACGCGGACATCGGGCTGGTCGCGTACGAGATGGCGATGCTGGTGATCCGGGTGGGGGAGAACCTCACCGCGCCAGCCCGATCGTCGGCCGGTGCCGGTGATGCGGGCTGAGCCGCCCGGGCCGCAGCACGAGTGGCTGGACGGCGACGCCGGCCCGGTAGTGCGCCCGTACACACTCACCGGCGGCCGGGTACGCTCCGCCGTCGACGGTTTCGACCTGGTCGCGTTCGTACTGGCCAGGTTGGACCTCGATCCGGCGGGCGACCCGCGGCTGCTTCCGGAGCACCGGCGGCTGGTCGAGCTGGCCCGTCAACCTGTTTCGGTGGCCGAGTTGGCGGCCGAGTTGGACCTCGCGGTCGGGGTGGTCCGGGTGCTACTCGGTGACCTCCTCGCCCAGGGTCTGGTCGCGGTGCACGAACCGCCGGCCGCCGGCAACCTTCCCGACGACGACATCCTCAAGGCGGTGGTCAGTGGACTCCGTGCGCTATGACCATGTGGGATCTGGCGCCACCATCCCGCTGGCACTGAAGATCCTCATCGCCGGAGGCTTCGGAGCAGGCAAGACGACGCTGGTGAGCGCGCTCAGCGAGGTCCGGCCGTTGCAGACCGAGGAGGTGCTGACCGGTGCCGGGATCGGCACCGATGACGTCTCCGGGGTGGAGGGGAAGTCGACCACCACGGTGGCGATGGACTTCGGACGGATCACCATCACCGAGGACCTTCAGGTCTACCTGTTCGGCACCCCGGGCCAGGACCGGTTCTGGTTCCTCTGGGACGAGCTGGCCTTCGGCGCGCTCGGTGCGGTGGTGCTCGCGGACACCCGGCGGTTGGCGGACTGCTTCCCCTCCATCGACTACTTCGAGCAGCGCGGCATCCCGTTCGTGGTCGGCGTGAACTGCTTCGACGACTCCCGCCGGTTCAACCTGGAGACCGTACGCCGGGCGCTCGACCTGGACCCGGACGTGCCGATGGTGCTCTGTGACGCCCGGGACCGGCAGTCCGGCAAGTTGGTGTTGATCTCCCTGGTCGAGCATGTTGCCCGGCAGCGCGGGGAGCCGGTGCCGGCCGCCTGAGCGGGGCGCCGCCCGCGTTCGGCAGCGCCGACGCCGTCGTGGGCGAAGGCGTCGACGATGCCGATCCGCCGCCGGAAAGCCGGTTAACGGGCCGGCATCGCGGGCAGCCTCTGGTTGGATCGACGGAGGATGCCGGCGGAGGGGTTGCACGTGAGTGGTCAGGACGAGATCGTCCACATCGGGGGTTACACGGCGCAGAGCGGCGGGCGGGGCAGCGGCATCGTGGTGGCCCGCCGCGACCCGGCAACCGGGGCGCTGACTCCGCTCGGCACGGTGGCGGTCACCCCGTCGCCCTCCTTCCTGGTTCGGCATCCCACCCAGCCGGTGCTCTATGCGGTCAACGAGCTGACGGACGGCGAGATCAGCGCCTGGCGGGTCGGGCCAGACGGCGCGCTGGACGCGCTCGGCAGCCGGTCGACCGGCGGCGCCGAGCCCTGCCACCTGGCCGTGCTGCCCGACGGCGCCCACCTGGTGGCGGCCAACTACGGCGGCGGCAGCGTCGCGGTCTTCCCGCTCGACCCGCAGGGTTCGCCCGGCGAGCGCACCGACCTGGTGGTGCACGAGGGTCACGGCCCGGACCCGGAGCGCCAGGAGCGGGCGCACACCCACATGGTCTCCCCGGGGTCGGGCCGGGGGCCGTTGCTCGCGGTGGACCTCGGCACCGACTCGGTCTACCGGTACGACCTGGACGGCGCGAGCGGGCGGCTGGTCCCACGCAGGCCACGGATCAGGACGGCGCCCGGCACCGGGCCCCGGCACCTGGCCCGCCACCCTGACGGACGGCGCTGCTTCCTCGTCGGCGAGCTGGACGCCTCGGTCGTCGCGTACGAGCTGACCGACGACGGCGCGCTGCACCAGCGTGGTCGGGTCGAGGCGAGCGAGCGGACCGGCCACGTCCAGCCGTCGGAGTTGGCGGTCGCCCCGGATGGTCGATTCCTCTACGTCGCCAACCGCGGGGTGGGCACCCTCGCCGTCTTCAGCCTGGCCGGCGAGTTGCCCGAGCTGGTGGCCGAAGTGGACACCGGTGGCGAGTGGCCCCGGCACTTCGCGCTGGTCGGGGACCACCTCTACGTCGCTGATGAGCGGGCGGACATGGTGCGGGTCTTCCGGCGGAACGCCGACACCGGCGTCCCGGCGCCCGTCGGGGAGCCCGTGCTGGTGCCGAGCCCGACCTGCGTGCTGCCGTGAGCCTCGGCGTCGATGGACGGGATGCGAGGGCGGCGCGGGTTTGGCAACACGACGGGGCCACATCATCACTGTGTGTTGCTAAACAGTGATCAACTGTTTCTCCTGCGTAACTTTAGTCCGAACGGTTGTGGCAAGGACGGCATCTTGTACGCAAGATGGTCACCGTGTCAGCAGGCCGCCATCGCATGCGTTCGAAACTTCATCTAGCCGCCGCCGCCGCGACGGCGACGGTTCTCGTCGTCACGACCGGCGTCTGGTTCGGCTATCGAGAGCTGATCCAGCCCAACTGTTCGGGCGAGATCCGGCTCTCGGTGGCAGTCGCGGCCGAGCTCGCGCCAGCGGTGGACGCCGCCGCGTCCCAGTGGGTGAAGGACGGCGCCGCGGTAGGCGGCACGTGCATCCGGGTGGACGTCTCAGCGTCCGACCCGGTCGACGTGGCCGCCGTGGTGGCGGCCAAGCACGGTGTCATCCTGGCCGGCGTGGGGCAGGCCAGTGGCACCGCCGTCACCCCGGACGTCTGGGTGCCGGACTCCTCGACGTGGCTGCTGCGGTTGAAGAAGGACGCGACCGCGTTCGCTCCGACCAACGGCGCGTCCATCGCGCGCAGCCCCATCGTGGTGGCGATGCCCGAGCCGGTGGCAACCCGGCTCGGCTGGCCCAACAAGAAGTTCACCTGGACGGACCTGCTCAAGCAGGTCAACAGCAGCAAGCCGCTGCGCACCGGGATCGTCGAGCCCACCCGGGACGCGGCCGGCCTGTCCGGTCTCCTCTCGCTGACCACGGCCGCCAGCGCGGCTGGCGGCGACGCCCAGCGCAACACCGTCGGCGCGCTGCGTGCGCTGGCCACCGGCCGTTCCTCGCTCCGTAACGACCTGTTGGCCCGCTTCCCGACCTCCAAGGACGCGACGTCCATCGCCAGTGGTCTCGGCGCGGCGGCCCTGTCCGAAGAAGACGTGATCGCGTACAACAGCAAGGAGCCGCCGGTCAAGCTCGCCGCGCTCTACATGGAGCCGGCGCCGATGCCGCTGGACTACCCGTACGCGGTGCTGCCCGGCCTGGAGCCGTCCAAGGCGTCCGCGGCCCGGGTGCTGTTCGAGCTGCTCACCACCCCGACCTTCCGCAACCGGCTCGCGGCGCAGTCGCTGCGCGCACCGGACGGCAACTGGGGCTCCGGCTTCAAGGCGCCGCAGGGTGCACCGAGCCCGGCCGGCGGCGCGTCGACCGCGCCGGCGACCGGCGGCACCGCCGCGGGTGGCCTGGACCCGGCCGCCATCCAGCGCGTCGTCACCACCTGGTCGGTCGCCACCCAGTCGGGTCGGATGCTCTGCGTCATCGACGTGTCCGGCTCGATGAAGGAAGAGGTGCCCAGCGCCAACAACCGCAGCCGGGAGGAGGTCACCGTGGACGCGGCCCGCCGCGGCCTCGGCCTCTTCGACGACTCCTGGTCGATCGGGCTGTGGACCTTCTCCACCAAGCTGGTCGGCAACCGGGACTACCGCGAGCTGGTCGGCATCGCCCCGCTCTCCGGCCAGCGGGCCCAGCTGGAGGCGGCGCTCGGCAACATCAAGCCATCCGACGGCGACACCGGCCTCTACGACACGATGCTCGCGGCCTACAAGACGGTGCAGGCGGACTGGCAGCCCGGCCGGGTCAACTCGGTGGTGCTCTTTACCGACGGCAAGAACGAGGACGACAACGGCATCTCCCAGGCCGAGCTGCTCGCCCAACTGAAGCGGCTCGCCGACCCGGAGCGGCCGGTCCAGGTCGTCATGATCGGCATCGGTGAGGGCGTCAGCAAGGCCGAGCTGGAGTCGATCACGAAGGTGACCGGTGGCGGTAGCTTCGTCACCAAGGACCCGACCGAGATCGGCTCCATCTTCCTCAACGCCATCGCGCTCCGTCCCCCGGCGCCGCGCTGAGTCGACGCTCAGCACGAAAGGGCCCGCCGTACCGCAATCCGGTACGGCGGGCCCTTTTTCGCCCTCAACGCTAAAGAAAAGTGACGGCAATGCGTCGTAAGTGATCGCTCACCACAGTTGTCGGGGCAGGATGTCGACGTGTCCGACAATGTCGGCCCGCCTCCGGTCCGACCCGTCGGCCGAGGCCGTCCTGAGCGGAGTGGGAGGGCCGGTGGCCACTGCGACACTGTTGACCCCCGCCAGCACGTCGGCGAAGCCGGAAGGCCGTCCGGCCGGGCTGGTGGCGCGCGCCGACGAACGGTCCTACATCCGGATCCTGGTGGTGCTGGACACCACCGTCCTCATCCTCGCGCTGCTCATCGGGTACGTCTCCCGCTTCGGTAACGAGGAGCCGAGCGGCTCGAAGATCCCGTACGTGCTGGTGGCCCCAGGGCTGGTGCTGGCCTGGCTGGTCTCACTCAAGGCGCTCGGCTGCTACGACGACCGGGTGATCGGCTACGGGGCGGACGAGTACCGGCGGGTCAGCACGGCCAGCCTGCGGCTGGCCGGTGCGATCGCCATCGCCGGGTACATCGCCGACGTCGCGGTGTCCCGAGGCTTCCTCGGCATGTCCTTCGCGGTGGGCACCGTCGGGCTGGAAGTTGTCCGCTTCGCCGCCCGCAAGCGCCTGCACCGGGCCCGCTCTCGGGGCGCCGGCTGGTCCCGGAAAGTGCTGGTGGTCGGCGGCACCGCGCACGTGCTGGAGCTGGTGCAGACGTTGCGCCGAGAGCCGTACGCGGGCTACCAGGTGGTCGGCGCGTGCATCCCCGACGCGCTGCTGGCGCCGGTGGCGCAGCGGCTGGGTGACGTGCCGGTGGTGGGATCGTTCCGTGGCATCCCGGAGGCCGCGACCGCGATCGGCGCGGACACCGTCGCGGTCACCGCCTCCGGTGAGCTGACCGCCACCCGGCTGCGCCGACTCGGCTGGCAGTTGGAGGGGACCGGCATCGACCTGGTGGTGGCACCCGCGCTGACCGACGTGGCCGGCCCGCGGATCCACACCCGCCCGGTCGCCGGGCTGCCACTCATCCACGTCGAGGCGCCCGAGTTCCGCGGTGCGCGGAAGCTGGTGAAGGGCTTTGTCGACCGGTCCGTCTCATCGATGGCGCTGTTGGCGCTGCTGCCCCTGATCGCGGTCATCGCGCTGGCCATCAAGCTGGACAGCCGAGGCCCGGTGCTCTTCCGGCAGGTCCGGGTCGGCCGGGGCGGGCAGGAGTTCGGCGTGTTCAAGTTCCGCACCATGGTGGTGAACGCCGACGTACTGCTCGGTGAGTTGGCCGCCCGCAACGAGACCGACGGTCTGATGTTCAAGATGCGCGACGACCCCCGGGTCACCCGGGTTGGCCGGCTGCTGCGGAAGTGGTCGCTGGACGAGCTGCCGCAGCTGGTCAACGTGCTGCTGGGGCAGATGAGCCTGGTCGGGCCGCGGCCGCCGCTGCCCTCCGAGGTGGCCCGCTACGACGGTGATGTGGCCCGGCGGCTGCTGGTCAAGCCAGGAATGACGGGTCTGTGGCAGGTCAGTGGCCGGTCCGACCTGAGCTGGGAGGACGGCATCCGGCTCGATCTCTACTACGTGGAGAACTGGTCCCTCGCCGCCGACCTCACCATCCTCTGGAAGACCTTCGGCGCCGTGCTGAAAAGCCGCGGCGCGTACTGACCGTCCGCCGGCGGTGATCCCCGGCGACGACACGCCGGGCCGGCTACGGCTGCGGGCCGGTCCAGTCCAGGCAGACCACCACCGCGTCGTCGACCAGGTCACCGGACACGAACGCGCGCAGGTCCCCGATCAGCGACCGGACGGCGTCCAGCGGCTCCATCGGGCCGGTCCGCCGAAGGAACCGGTCCAGCGCCGTCTCGCCGTAGCGCACGTCCTGCCCGGTGGCGTCCACCACCCCGTCGCTGACCACGAAGAGCCGGTCGCCGCGCTCCAGCGGAAACCGCTGCTCGTGGTAGTCGGTCGCCTCGAACATGCCGAGCGGGAACTGCGCCTCCAGCGGCTGCTCGGTGACCTCTCCGTCACGCAGCAGGACCAGGCGGGGCGAGCCGGCGTCGACCACGGTCATCACCCCGGAGCGCAGGTCCAGCTCCATCAGCAGCGCGGACAGGTGCCGTTCACCCCGGTACTCGTCGTACAGGGCCTGGTCGGCGAGGGCGGCCTGGTCGGCCAGGCCGAGCCCGCCCCGGCGGGCGTTGCGGAGCGCGTGGGTGGCCAGTGAGGTGAGCAGGGAGGCCGCGACACCCTCGCCGGTGCCGTTGATGGTGGACAACCAGAGCCGCTGCCCGTCGTCGGACCAGTCGAAGCCGTCGCCGCGCACCGTGTACGCCGGCTCCAACTGCCCGGCCAGACTGAACGAGGGCCGGATCCGGCTGCGGCCCGGCAGCAGGTCCCACTGCATCTCGGCGGCCAGGGTGAGCCGCTGGCTGCGCCGCGTGGCGCGGTAGACGTCGGTGCCCGCGGAGACGGCGGCCAGCTCGTGGGCGAGCGCGGTGGTGATGTCGGCCAGCTCGCCGAGGAGGGCAGGGTCGTCCGGGACCGGTGCCAGTCGCAGCACGCCCCGACGCTCGCCGCGCATGCTGACCGGGAGCCAGGCGGTGCCGTCGGCGAGCACCGGCGACTGATGGTCGAAGGCGCGCCAGGCGGGGTGCCCGGGACCCGTGATGGGATCACCCTCGGTGAGGGGCAACAGCTTCGAGAGCCGGTAGTCGACCTGGTACAGCTCCGCCTCGGTGATCCCGTACGACGGGGCCAGAACATCCCCGATGCCGACGACGAGTCGATCGGCGGGTGTCTCGTTCAGGGCGCGTCGTGCCCGATTGACCGTTTCGCTCATCACCACTCCCTTGATCAAAGCTCGACCACCAGTGGGTTCGGAGTAGTCTCGGGCCACCATGGCCGAACTGCACGGTCCGCCGGACCCCGAGACGAGTATGGCTGCCGCATTAGACGCGGCAGCGGCTGCCCTGCTGACCGTGTGGGAGTCCGCCCGGGAGAGGACGGCCAACCGGGTCTCCGGAGCCCAGCTACGGGCTGTGATGGTGGTGGAGCAATTCGACGGGATCAACCTTCGCCGGCTCGCCTCCCGACTCGACATGCTGCTCAGCTCCGCCAGTCGGCTCTGCGACCGGCTGGTCGCCGCCGGAATGCTGGAGCGCGAGCCGGGTCGGTTCGACCGGCGGGAGATCGCCCTGCACCTCACGCCGGAGGCCCAGCGGCTCCTCGCCGAGCTGCGGGCCAACCGGCAGGCACAGCTCGCCGCCGTGCTGAACGGGATGACACCGGCGGGACGCAACGCGCTGCTGCGGGGGATGCAGGAGTTCGACGAGACCGCCCGTCGGCAGCGGAGCCAGAACGTGCAGGCGCCGGGTGGGCCGGACGGCCCGGACCGGCCGACCGGGCAGACGGACTCGGTGGAGGATCCGGACGGGCCGACCCGGGCGGTGTGGCCGGGCGTCTCGGGTGGCCCGGAGCGGACCGTCGGCGCATCCCGGGAGCAGCCCACCGGTGAGCCCCCGGTGGCCCGGACCGCCTGACGCCCCGTCGGTCACGCCGGTGCTGACGCACGCACGGCCAGCATCGCGATGTCGTCGTGGGCCTGCCCGTCCAGCCATTCGTCGACCAACTGGAGCAGCCAGTCGACCAGCGCTGCCGGAGGCAGCCCGGCCGCCGAGGCGAGCGCGGCGCTCAGCCGGGCCTCGCCGAACATCTCCACGCCGCGCGGCCCGCCGCGCGGCCCGCGATGCTCGGCGTCGAAGCTCTCAGTGTCGTCGGCGATCGCCCGGGCCAGTGCCGGCACCGGGCACCGGGACAGGTCGACGCCCGCGGTGATCTCCGGGAGCAGCTCCGTCGCAGTGGCGTTGACCAGGGTGACCCGCCCGCCCGCATCGGTCGTCAGCACGGCCTCGGCGAGCCCGTCGAGCAGCTCCCGGGCCAACTGGGAGTCGGCCGGCAGCGGATGGCCGGTGGGCTGTCGGGTCGTGCTCACCGCCCGACGCCGGCCCCCGTCTGACGACCTCTGCACATGCTGTTCCTGGCTCCTTGCCCGGGGATCGTTGCTGGAGGGAAAGCGTACCGAGCCCCTCCGACGGACGCCCAGAGCGGACGGCCCGGCTCAGCCGCAGCGGGCCAGCCAGCCGGCGGGCCGGGCGACGATCCGGCGGACCACCGAGCCGGCCGCGCCCACCGCGGCGGCTTCCGCGCCGAGCGTCGCCGGCCGGACCGTGACCGGTGACCAGGCGGCGGTGAGCACCCGGCTGGCGATCTCGGCGAGCACCGGCGGGCACAGCCAGGGCGCCAGCGGTGCGTATCCGCCGCCGAGCACCACGGTGTCCAGGTCCAGCAGGTTGACCACGCCGGCCACCGCGACACCGAGCGCGGTCCCGGCGTCGTGCAGCGCCCGCAGCGCGGCGGCGTCGCCCCCCTCGGCCAACTCGGCCAGGCGCGCGGTCGCGGTGTCCGCGGGAAGCTCCGCCCGGGCCAGCCCGGCGGCGGCCACGATGGCCTCCTGCCCGGCGTACTGCTCCAGGCAGCCCCGCCCGCCGCAGCGGCACGGAAGGCCCTGCGGGTGGACCGGGAGGTGCCCGATCTCGCCGCTCCAACCGCGGACGCCACGGAACAGCGCCCCGTCCAGCACGATCCCGGCGCCGATGCCGACCTCGCCGGAGATGTGCAGGAAGCTGGCCGGGCCGGGCGGCCGGGAGTGCAGTTCGCCGAGCGCCGCGAGGTTGGCCTCGTTGTCCACCACCAGTGCCGGCATGCCGGGCACCTGCTCGGTCAGCGGGGAATGCCTGGCGAGCAGTGCGGGCACCGGCACGTCCCGCCAGCCGAGGTTCGGCGCGAGCCGGACCATCCCGGCGTCGTCCACCAGGCCGGGCACGGCGAGCGCGGCCCCGGCCAGGGTCAGGCCCTGCCGGGCGGCGTCGGCGCGGGCCTGTCCGGCCAGCTCGACCAGTCGGGCCAGGGCGTCGGCGGGGTCGACCGGGCGCAGGTCGGCTCGGTGCACGGTCCGGTGCCGGACCTGGCCGGCGAGGTCCACCACGCAGACCGCCAGGTAGTCGACGTTGACCTCCAGGCCGAGCCCGGCCGGCCCTTGGTCGGCCAGCACCAGACCCCGGGCCGGGCGGCCGGCGCCGGATCGGGGCGCCGGATCGGCCTCGCTGACCAGTTGGCCGGCGAGCAGGTCCTCGACCACCGCGGAGACGGTGGCCCGGGTCAGGCCGGTCGCCGTGGCCAAATCGGCCCGGGACGGGGGTCGGTCGGCGGCGGCGATCCGGCCGAGCACCAGGGCGAGGTTGAGCTCGCGCAGGCTGCCCTGACGGACCGCACCGGCAGGGGCGTTGGTGGGGCTCACCCCTTGACAGTGCCATACGTCGCGCAAATAATTCAATCGTTGAACAAATAGTGGACGACACCACCCCACCACCCCCGGAGGTTCCTCATGGCACCCCGTCCCACCCCCGCTGACAAGTTCTCCTTCGGGCTCTGGACCGTGGGTTGGCAGGCCCGCGATCCGTTCGGTGACGCGACCCGTCCCGAGCTGGACCCGGTCGAGTCGGTGCACCGCCTCGCCGAGCTGGGCGCGTACGGGATCACCTTCCACGACGACGACCTGGTCCCGTTCGGGGCCGACGCCGCCACCCGTGACCAGCACATCGCCCGATTCCGCAAGGCTCTCGACGAGACCGGCCTGGTGGTGCCGATGGTCACCACCAACCTCTTCAACCACCCGGTCTTCAAGGACGGCGGCTTCACCAGCAACGACCGCGACGTCCGCCGCTACGCGCTGCGCAAGGTGCTGCGCAACGTCGACCTGGCCGCCGAGCTGGGTGCCAGCACCTTCGTGATGTGGGGCGGCCGGGAGGGCTCCGAGTACGACGTCGCCAAGGACGTCCGTGCCGCGCTGGACCGCTACCGCGAGGCGGTCGACCTGCTCACCCAGTACGTCATCGACCGGGGCTACAACCTGCGCTTCGCGCTGGAGCCCAAGCCCAACGAGCCGCGTGGTGACATCCTGCTGCCCACCATCGGGCACGCACTGGCCTTCATCTCCCAGCTGGCCCACCCGGAGCTGGTCGGCCTCAACCCCGAGGTCGGGCACGAGCAGATGGCCGGGCTCAACTACGCCCACGGCATCGCCCAGGCGCTCTGGCAGGGCAAGCTGTTCCACCTTGACCTCAACGGTCAGCGCGGCATCAAGTACGACCAGGACCTGGTCTTCGGCCACGGCGACCTGCTCAACGCGTTCGCCCTGGTGGATCTGCTGGAGAACGGCGGCCCGGACGGCGGTCCGACCTACGACGGGCCCCGGCACTTCGACTACAAGCCCTCCCGGACCGAGGACATGGCCGGGGTGTGGGCGTCGGCAGCGGCCAACATGAGCACGTACCTGCTGCTCAAGGAGCGGGCCGCGGCGTTCCGCGAGGACCCCGAGGTGGCCGAGGCGCTCGCCGTCAGCAAGGTCGCCGAGCTGACCACCCCGACGCTGAACCCCGGCGAGGGGTACGACGAGCTGCGCGCCGACCGGTCCGCCTTCGAGGAGTTCGACGCCGACGCGGTGGCCGCCCGGGGCTTCGGCTTCGTCCGGCTCAACCAGCTCGCCGTCGAGCACCTGCTCGGCGCCCGCTGAGGCCCGCCATGCCGCTGGTCGCAGGCGTTGACTCGTCCACCCAGTCCTGCAAGGTGGTGATCCGGGACGCGGAGACCGGTGCCCTGCTCCGGCAGGGCCGGGCGCCGCACCCGGACGGCACCGAGGTCGACCCGGAAGCCTGGTGGCAGGCGCTGGGCAGCGCCGCCGACCAGGCCGGCGGGCTGGCCGACGTGGCGGCGGTCTCGGTCGCCGGCCAGCAGCACGGCATGGTCTGCCTCGACGAGGCCGGCCGGGTGGTCCGCCCGGCGCTGCTGTGGAACGACACCCGCTCCGCCGACGCCGCCGCCGAGCTGGTCGAGGAGGCCGGCGGCGGCGCGGTCGGGCGCCAGTTCTGGGCCGAGGCCACCGGCAGCGTGCCGGTGGCCAGCTTCACCATCACCAAGCTGCGCTGGCTGGCCCGGCACGAGCCGGAGCTGGCGGCCCGGGTGGCCGCCGTCTGCCTGCCGCACGACTGGCTGACCTGGCGGCTGGCCGGCGCGCCAGGGCTGGCCGCGTTGCGTACCGACCGGGGTGACGCCAGCGGCACGGGTTACTGGTCGCCGGCCACCGGCGGCTACCGGCTGGACCTGCTGGAGCGGGCCTTCGGCCGGCGGCTGGCGGTGCCCGAGGTGCTCGGCCCGGCCGAGTCGGCCGGCACGCTGCCGGCCGGGAAGCTGGGTGGGCCGGGCGGTGCGCTGCTCGGCGCGGGCACCGGGGACAACGCCGCCGCCGCGCTCGGCGTCGGCGCCGGCCCGGGCGACGTGGTCGTCTCGATCGGCACTTCCGGCACGGTGTTCAGCGTCGCCGACGTGGCGGCGGCCGACGAGAGTGGCGCGGTGGCCGGCTTCGCCGACGCGGCCGGACGATTCCTGCCGCTGGTCTGCACGCTGAACGCCGCCCGGGTGCTGGACGCCGCCGCCGCGATGCTCGGGGTCGGCCTGGACGAGCTGGCCGAGCTGGCGCTGTCCGCGCCGGCGGGGGCGGACGGGCTGGTGATGGTTCCCTACCTGGAGGGGGAGCGGACGCCGAACCGACCGCTGGCCACCGGCGCGGTGCACGGCCTGACCCTGCGCACCTCGACTCCCGCGCATCTGGCTCGGGCCGCCGTGGAGGGCATGCTCTGCGCGCTCGCCGACGGCCTGGACGCGCTGAGGGCTCAGGGCGCCACCGTCCGCCGGGTCATCCTGGTCGGCGGCGGGGCACGGTCGGTCGCGGTGCGCCGGATCGCGCCGCAGGTCTTCGGCTGCCCGGTGGTCGTTCCGCCAGCCGGGGAGTACGTCGCCGACGGCGCCGCCCGGCAGGCCGCCTGGGTCGCCCTGGGCGGTCCGACGCCGCCCGCCTGGGCGGTCGAGGGCACCGAGGAGTACGGCGCCGAGCCCGTCCCCGCCGTCCGTGACCAGTACGCCGCCGCTCGGGGGTTGGTCCTCGACCGCCGCTGACCGGCGGCACCCACCCGCGTGACGCACCCGTCGGCGCGGTCTGGTTGGCTGCCGGTCATGACCGTGACCAGTGACGGGCCTCGGCGGGCCAGGGGCGGCAGCCGGGCGCACCGGCTGTACAGCGTCGTGGTGTTCGTGCTGCTCGCCTCACTGGACAATGTGGCGATCGGGCTGGTGCCGCCGCTGTACGGGCCGATCTCCGACGCGTTCGCCGTGTCGGCGCGGTTGCTCGGCCTGGTCACCGCGGTCAGCTTCCTGGTCAGCGCGGTGGCCGCGGTCGGCTGGGCGTACGTCGGCGACCGGACCAACCGCAAACCCCTGCTCATGGTGGGCACGCTGCTCTGGGCGGCGGGCACCGGAGGCAGTGCGTTCGCCGGCGACTACCTGACGTTCCTGGCCGCGCAGATGGTCGCGGCGGTCGGTCTCGGTGCGGTCGGCTCGGTGGGCTTCTCGGTGGTCACCGACCTGATCTCACCGACCCGACGAGGGCTGGTGATGAGCTTCTGGGGGCTGTCCCAGGGCGTCGGCACACTGGCCGGCACGCTGGTCGGCGGGCTGCTCGGCGCGACCGACTGGCGGCGTCCGTTCCTGGTGCTGACCGGCGTGGGCCTGGCCGCCACCATGGCCTACCTGTTCACCTACGACATCCGGCGTGGCCAGAGCGAGCCGGAGCTGGCCGAGGCACTGGAGGCCGGAGCCGAGTACGACTACCGGATCAGCCGGGCCGACCTGCCGCGAATCCTGGCCCGGCGGACCAACCGGTGGCTGATCCTGCAGGGCCTGACCGCGCAGGCCGCCTTCGGCTCGCTGGTCTGGCTGCCGGTGCTCTTCGCCGAGCGGGCCGAGGACCAGGGCTACTCGGAGTCGACAGCGGTGGTGGTGGGCAGTGTCTTCGCCACGCTGTTCCAGCTCGGCGGCGTGCTCTCCATCGTCGGTGGGCTGATCGGCGACGCGGTGCAGCGGCGTACCCCTCGGGGCCGGGCACTGGTCGCCGCGGTCGGCATCCTCGCCGCGCTGCCGTTCTACCTGGTGCTGTTCTTCGTGCCGGTGACCATCGACGTGCCGGACGGCGGCAGCACCGGCGCGGTGGTCGGCGCCGTGCTGTCCAGTGTGTTCACCGAGCCGACGGTCGGGCTGAGCCTGCTGACCGCGGTGGTGGCGCTGGCGCTGACCTCGGCCAACTCGCCGAACTGGTTCGCGCTGATCGCCGACGTCAACCCGCCGGAGCACCGGGGCACCGTGTACAGCCTGGGCAACCTGGTCAACGGGGTCGGCCGGGCGGCCGGCAACGGGCTGGTCGGGGCGGCCTTCCAGGGCCTGCGTACGGCGTTCCCGCCGCCGCTGAACTTCGCCGTCGGGCTGGCCGCGTTCCAGCTCTTCTTCATTCCCACCGGCATCATGTACTGGCTCGCCTCGCGGACCTCACCGGCGGACATCGAAAACGTGCACGACCTGCTGCACACCCGCGCCGACCGTCTCTGATCCGACCCCGCCGGCTGCGCTCGGCGGCGCCGTCCCGCCGCCCCCGGCCCTCGCCGGCCCATCCCGTCGGCCCGGTCAGGAGCAGGGGTCGACGGGATGGGCCGGTTGGGTTGAGGTCAGCCGCGCAGCCAGACCGTCACGTCGGTCGGGACCGCGCCGTCGTCGTCCAGCGGCGCGCTGGCGGCCAGCAACTCGGCACCGGCCGGAACCGGCACCGGGGCGTCACCGAAGTTGGTCAGCACGGTCAGCCCGCCATTGCGGAAGGTCAGCACCTCGTCGCCGGAGGACAACCACTCCAGCGTGCCGCGACCCAGCCCGTGGGCACGGCGCAACCGCAGGGCCGTGCGGTACAGCTCGTACGTCGATCCGGGCACGTCGCGCTGCCGGTCCAGGGCGTACTCCGCGAACAGCGGTGGCTGCGGCAGCCAGCTGGCGTCGGTCGGGCCGAAGCCGTACGACGGCGCGTCGGCCTCCCACGGGATCGGCACCCGGCAGCCGTCGCGACCACGCTGGGTGTGCCCGCTACGCAGCCAGGTCGGGTCCTGCCGGGCCTCGTCGGGCATCGTGGTGTGCTCGGGCAGCCCCAGCTCCTCGCCCTGGTAGAGGTAGGCCGAGCCGGGCAGGGCCAGCATCAGCAGGGTGGCCGCCCGGGCCCGGCGCAGGCCGAGTGCGGCGTCCGGCTGCGGGTCGCCGATCCCGATGCCGTTGGGCCGGCCGGCGCCGATCGGCAGGCCGAGCCGGGAGGCGTGCCGCACCACGTCGTGGTTGGACAGCACCCAGGTGGTCGGCGCGCCGACCGAGTCGGTCGCCTCCAGCGAGCGGGTGATCACCGCGTACTGGGCCGGTGCGGTCCAGGAGGCGAGCAGGTACTCGAAGTTGAACGCCTGGTGCATCTCGTCCGGGCGGACGTAGCGGGCCAGCCGCTCGGCCGGCTCCACCCACGCCTCGGCGACCAGCACCCGCTCGCCGGGGTAGCTGTCCAGGACCTGCCGCCACTGCCGGTAGATCTCGTGCACGCCCTCCTGGTCCCACATCGGCGGGCGCGGCTTGTCCACCTCGTTGCCGGAGAGGATCTCCTGCGGCTCCTGCCAGTCGGCCAGGTCGGCCTGCTTGACCAGGCCGTGCGCCACGTCGACGCGGAAGCCGTCGACCCCACGGTCCAGCCAGAACCGCAGCACGTCCAGGAACTCCGCGTGCACCTCGGGGTTGTCCCAGTTCAGGTCGGGCTGGCCGGTGTCGAACAGGTGCAGGTACCACTGGCCGGGCCGCCCGTCCGGGTCGACCGTGCGAGTCCAGGCCGGGCCGCCGAAGACGCTCTGCCAGTCGTTCGGCGGCTGGTCGCCGGCCGGGCCGAGGCCGTCGCGGAAGATGTACCGGGCCCGCTCCGGGCTGCCGGGTGCGGTGGGCAGCGCGGCTCGGAACCAGCGGTGCGCCGAGGAGGTGTGGTTCGGCACCAGGTCGACGATCACCCGCAGACCGCGGGAGCGGGCCTCGGCGATCAGCTTGTCCGCGTCCGAGAGGGTGCCGAACAGCGGATCGACGTCCCGGTAGTCGGCCACGTCGTAGCCGGCGTCGGCCTGCGGCGACGGGTAGAACGGGGAGAGCCACACCGCGTCCACGCCCAGCTCGACCAGGTGGTCGAGGCGGGCGGTGATGCCCGGCAGGTCGCCGACCCCGTCGCCGTCCGAGTCGGCGAACGAGCGGGGGTAGATCTGGTAGATGGCGGCTTCGGTCCACCAGCCGGTGATCGGGTCGCCGGAGGGGATCTGCTGCGTCGGGTCGGTGTTCAGGGTCGTCTCCCGTGTCGAGCTGTGGGTGGACTGCCGGGCGGTGCTGCTGCCGGCCACGTCGCCGCCAGCCGCCGGCCGGCGGCGGATGGGTCCGTTCAGTGTGCCCGGGGTGGTGCGGTCGAGTCCCGGACCACCAGCCGAGTGGGCAGGATCACCGGGGTCTCGCAGCCGGCGGTCCGCTGACCGACGATCGGGCCCACGCTCCGGGCCCCGAGCGGGTCGAGCAGCATCCGGGCGGCCAGCCGGCCCTGCTCGGCGGCGGGCTGGGCGATGGTGCTGAGCCCGAGCACGCCGGCCAGGTCGTGGTCGTCGATGCCGATCACGCTGACGTCCTGCGGTACGCGCAGCCCGGCGTCGCGCAGCGCGGTCATCGCGCCCATCGCCATCTCGTCGCAGGCCGCGAAGATCGCGGTCGGCGGCTCGCCCCGGGCCAGCAGTTCGGCGGCGGCCCGGTTGCCGCCGTCGATGGTGAACGTCGACTCGACGTCCAGGCTCGGGTCGGGTCGCAGGCCGGCGGCCCGCAGCTCCGCCTGGTAGCCCCGGCGTCGGTCCAGGTGGGTGGTGAAGGCCAGTTCGTCGTCGGGGTCACCGGAGATGTGCGCGATCCGGTGGTGACCGAGGTCGAGCAGGTGCCGGGTGGCGGTCCGGGCGGCGGCCACGTCGTCGATCCGCACGCACGGCCAGTTGGGCACCCTGGTCCCCGAGCTGATGGTCACACCGGGCAGGTCCAGGGTGGCCAGCGCGGTCAGGTCGGCCGGCCGCAGCGGCGTGGCGACCAGCATGATCGCGTCCACCCGCTTGTGCAGGTTGGCGGTGCGCAGCACCCGTTGGCGGACCTGTTCCCGGCCGCCCAGGTTGTACAGCAGCAGGTCGTAGCCGGACTGGTGGAGGAACTCCTCGACCGCCTCGACGATGGTGCTGAAGAACCAGCGGGTGATCCGGGGGACCACCACAGCGACCGTGCCGGTCCGGCCGCCAGCGAGCCGGGACGCACTCGGCGAGACCTCGTAGTCGAGCTGCTCGGCGGCGGCTAGTACCCGGCGTCGGGTGGCCGCCGAGACCGTCGGCAGCCCGCGCAGTGCCCGCGAAACGGTGGCTGTGGACACTCCGGCCAGCCGGGCGACATCATCAATCTTCGTCACGGTTCCCCCGCTCCGTACCCGCATGCCCGCCGCCGCCCGAGGGGCCAGGCGGCGGCGGGCATGCGGGTCAGCCCTTGACGCTGCCGGCGAGCAGACCTCGCACGAAGTAGCGCTGGAGGGACAGGAACACGATGAGCGGTACGACGATCGAGACGAACGCGCCGGCAGTCAGCCGCTGCCACTCGTTGCCCCGGGTGCCGGCCATCTCGGCCAGCCGGACGGTGAGCGGAGCTGTCTCGTTGCCACCGCCAGCGAAGATCAGCGCGACCAGCAGGTCGTTCCAGACCCAGAGGAACTGGAAGATGCCGAACGCGGCCAGCGCCGGCATGATCAGCGGCAGCACGATGCTGCGGAAGATCTTCGGGTGGCTGGCCCCGTCTACCCGGGCCGCCTCCATCAGGTCTCCCGGCAGTTGCGAGATGAAGTTGTGCAGCAGGAAGACGGCGAACGGGAGCGCGAAGCAGGTGTGCGCGAACCACACCTGGGCGAACTTCTGTTCGTCGACCAGATCCCAGGCCGGCATCAGGGTCACGCCGCCGAGGGTGACGCCGGTGGAGAAGAACTTCAGCAGCGGCACCAGGGCCATCTGCAACGGCACGATCTGCAACGCGAAGATCGCGATGTAGAGCCAGTCCCGGCCACGGAAGTTGATCCACGCCAGCGCGTACGCGGCCAGAGCCGCGAAGGCGAGCGGGAAGAGCACCGAGGGGATGGTGATCGCCAACGAGTTGACGAAGTAGCTCGCGAGCTGCCCGGATGACGACGACCGCCCGAACAGGACCTGCTGGTAGTTCTCCAGCGTGAACTGCGGGTTGGTGAAGGCGGTCCACCAGCCGGTGGTCTTGATCTCGTCCTCCGGCCGGAGGGAGGAGATGAACAGGCCGAAGGTCGGGATGGTCCAGACCACCGCGATGACGACCGAGACAAGGGTCGCGGTACGGCTGTTCAGCCGCTTGCGGACCCGCCCGGCGGTGGTGGGCGTGGTGCCGTCGGTCTTCTGGGTGCCGGCGGCCACGGTGGGCGTTGCGGTGGTCATCTCAGCCCTCCCGCTGCTGACGGAGGTTGCGGATCTGGTAGATCACGACCGGGATGACCAGGATGAAGAGGAAGACCGCGAGTGCGGAGCCCTGCCCGTTCTGGCCGTACCGGAACGCCTGGTTGTACATCTCGCTGGCGATCACGTTGGTGTCGTAGTTGCCGTTGGTCGAGGTCCGGACGATGTCGAAGACCTTGAGCGTGGCGATCGTGAGCGTCACCACCACGACGATCAGCGCCGGCCGGATGCTCGGCATGGTGATCCGCCAGAACATCTGCCACGGGCTGACGCCGTCGAGTCGGGCGGCCTCCACGATGTCACCGGGGATGGACTTGATCGCGGCGGAGAGCACCACCATGGCGAAACCGGCCTGGATCCAGACCATGATGACGATCAGCAGCAGCGTGTTCAGCGGTGATTCGAGCAGCCACTGCTTGGGCTCACCGCCGAGGCTGACCACGATCTGGTTGAGCAGACCGATCTGGTCGCCGTCGCCGCGGTAGGCGTAGACGAACTTCCAGATGATGCTGGCGCCGACGAAGGAGATCGCCATCGGCAGGAAGATCAGTGATTTGGCCACCGCCTCGAAGCGGGCCTTGTCCACCAGGACGGCGTAGATCAGGCCGAACGCGGTCGCAACCAGCGGGACCAGGACCACCCAGACCAGGGTGTTGATCAGGACCCGGATGATCGAGCCGTCGGAGAACAGCCAGCCGTAGTTGCGCAGCCCGACCCAGTTGTTGCTGCCCGCGTCCATGAAGGACAGCAGTGTGGTGCGGATGGCCGGAACGACCAACCCGACCATGAGCAGCAGCAGCGTGGGCAGCAGGAAGAAGAGCGCGAAGAGTCCCTCCCCCTGCTTGCGCCGGCGGGGGAGCGGGGTGCCGCTGACGGACGCGGCGACCAACTGCGCCTCCCGCCGCCGAGCGAACCAGGCCGGCACCACGTCGAGAAGCAGGAGCAGACCGCCCACCACCGCGACGAAAGCGATCAGCCCGTACATCAGCATGAGGAACTTCGGCTGTTCCTCCGCGAAGTCGAACTCCATCGACCCTCCCAGGTCCGGATCCGCCGGTGGGCCGGCCCGCGGGTGCGGACCGGCCCACCGTTCAGATCACTTCCAGCTGCTCTCGATGCCCTGGAGCACCGGTGCGGTGTCCTTGCCGTTGATCCACTCGACCATGCCCTTCCAGAACGTCCCCGCGCCGACCGCGGCCGGCATCAGGTCGGATCCGTCGAAGCGGAAGACGCCGCTCTTGTCCTGCAGGATCTGGACGGAGAGCTTGTCGATCGGGCTGGCGACATTGGCGATGTCCAGCTTGTTGTTCGCCGTGACCCAGTTGCCCAGCTTCGCGCGGCTGTTGACGTACTCGCTGGAGGCGAGGTAGGTCTGCACCGCCTGGACCTCGGGGCGGTCGGCGTAGGCGACGACGAACTCGCCCGCGCCCAGCACCGGCTTGCCCTTGGCGGGGTCGATGGCCGGGAAGTAGAACGCGAAGGCGTCACCGTCCTCGGCCACCTTGGTGCCCTCGGGGAACTGGTTGGCGTAGAAGGACGCCTGCCGGTGCATGGCGCACTTGCCGGTGGTGACGGGCAGGCCGGCCTCACCGAAGGCGGTGGTGCCGATGCTCTTCACGCCGCCGAAGCCGCCGTTCATGTACTTCTCGTTCTTCAGGATGGTGCCGGCCCGGTTGACCGCGTCGACGATCCGCGGGTCGTTGAACGGGATGGCGTGGGTCGTCCACTGGTCGTAGACCTCGGGGGTCTGCGTCCGCAGCAGCACGTCCTCGATCCAGTCCGTGGCCGGCCAGCCGGTGGCGTCACCGGACTCGATGCCGGCGCACCACGGCTTGACGCCGCTCGCAGCGATCGTGTCGCTGAGCTTGATCATGTCGTCCCAGCTGGTCGGGACCGCCCAGCCCTTCTCCTTGAAGAGCTTCGGCGAGTACCAGACGAAGGACTTCACGTTGGCGCCGAGTGGCACGCCGTAGAGGGTGCCGTTGACGGTGCCGTACTTCAGCCAGTCGGCCGGCAGGTTCTGCTCGGCCATCGTCTTGGTGTCGGCACCGAGGGACTTCAGCTTGCCCGCGTCGGCGAACCGCTTGACCAGACCCGGCTGGGGCACGAACGCCAGGTCGGGCGCGTTGCCGCCGTCGACCCGGACCGGGAGCTGCGCCTCGAACTCGGCGTTGCCCTCGTAGTCGATCTCGATGCCGGTGCACTCGGTGAACTGCGACCACGACCGCTCCAGCAGGTCGGCCTCGGCGTCACGGATGGACGCGTAGATGGAGACCTTCTTGCCGTCGTGGCCCTCGTACTTGTCGTATGCGGCACACTCCGCGGAGCCCGCGTTGTCGCTCTTCTTGTCGTCGCCGGTACCGCAAGCGGTGGCGCTGAGCGCCAGCCCGAGTACGCCGGCGATCGCGAAGGCCTGGCGTGGTCTGGTAAAGACCGCCATGCCGTCCTCCTTTCTAGCCGGCGCGGTCGTGCTCAAAGGCCCGGCGCCGGTCCCGATGGGCGTGCACACATGTAAGCGCTTGCATCGGGTTCGGTCCAGCCCCTGTCAGACACGAGCGAGTAACAATCCGGAAACCTCCGGGCTGCCTCATGGGCGCGCTCCCGGGCCAGATCTTCGACTCTTTCGAAGGATGACGATATCTGTCAGGCTGAGTGCTACGCATCGAAGGTTTTCGACATAGGAGGAGCTGTATGCGTAAGCGGTGGATCAGCCTGCTGGTGACGGGTCTGCTCGTCGGGGGAGTCCTGGCCCCGGCGAGCCCGGCGCTGGCCGCGCCGACTTTCAAAGTGCCGTTCCCGTGCGGCCAGTCCTGGACCGGGCAGACCCGGACGAACCACAGCCCGGCGAACGCCGTCGACTTCAACCGCACCGACGACCTCGGTGACCCGGTGGTGGCCAGCGCGCCCGGCACCGTCGACCGGGTGACCGACCTCGGCGGCACCAGCTACGGCAAGTACGTCCGAATCAACCACGGTGGCGGTTACAGCACGTACTACGCCCACCTCAACGGCTTCAACGTCTCGGTCGGGCAGACGGTCGCCTACGGAAAGGTGCTCGGCTGGGTCGGCAGCACCGGCGGCTCGACCGGCCCGCACCTGCACTACGAGCAGCGCCTCAACGGCAGCGACATCCAGGTCCGATTCAACGGCACCCTCGCGCTCTACTGGGGCAGCAGGAGCTACACCAGCGACAACGGTTGCAGCTCGGGCGCCGGTTCCGGCACGGTCGACACCAGCGGCACCCCGCTGACCGTCCGCTCCGGCCCCGGCACCGGGTACGCCTCGGTGGGGACCGTCGCCGACGGCACCCGGGTGACCATCGCCTGCCAGACCAGCGGCACCACGGTCACCGGCACCTACGGCACCAGCTCGATCTGGGACCGGATTGGCAGTGGCCGCTACATCGCCGACGCGTACGTGTACACGGGTCACGACGGCTACATCCCCAACGTGCCCCGCTGCTGACCCGGGAACGGCCACGGTCCCCGGCGGGCGCCGCCGCCGGGGACCGGTAGGTCAGGAGTTCAGCCGCCAGATCGACAGGTTCAGTGCGGCAGCGAAGGTGACCCAGGCCCAGTAGGGCAGCAACAGCGCCGCCGCGACCCGCGAGGCCCGGGCGAACAACACCACCGTGAGCCCGATGGCCAGCCACATCGCCACGATCTCGGCGAACGCCAGCCCGTACTGCCCCGCGCCGAAGAACAGCGGGGTCCAGATCGCGTTGAGCACCAGTTGGGCGGTCCACGCCCAGAGCGGCGGGGAGAAGCCGACCCGGCGCCAGACCAGCCAGCCGGCCACCGCGATCAGCGCGTAGAGCAGCGACCAGGCCGGGCCGAACAGCCACGAGGGCGGTGCCCAGCTGGGTTGCCGCAGGCTCGCGTACTCCTCGGTGGTGCCCTGTACCCCCAGCCCTCCGATCGCGGCCGCGACGAAGACGGCCGCCACGAAGCCGACCAGCGCCCAGCGCGACCGTCGGTTGGAGGTTGGACGCACGTCCTGCGATCTCTTCACGGTCAAGATGTTTCCGTCTGGTCGGCGGTCAAACGCTGCACCGGCCAGGCAGGGCTCGCGCCCAGGTTGCCGCCGCCGGTGCCCGCGCCAGCACGGTCCTGTCGAGCTGCCCCAGATCTGGACCGGTCTGCGCCGTGACCGTACTCGTGCCGATACTCCCTCGTAGGCCAAACCGCTGTGCAGCCCTCGCCGTGGCCGAACCGGTGGGCGCGGATGGCGTTGCGGGGCGGTCGTGGCTGAACCGGGGGTGGGGGTGGTGTTGGGGCGCGGTTGTGGCTGAACCGGGGGTGGGGATGGTCTTGCGGGGCGATCTGGCTGAACCGGGGGTGGGGGTGGTGTTGGGGCGCGGTTGTGGCTGAACCGGGGGTGGGGGTGGTGTTGGGGCGCGGTTGTGGCTGAACCGGGGGTGGGGGTGGTGTTGGGGCGCGGTTGTGGCCGAACCGGGGGTGGGGGTGGTGTTGGGGCGCGGTCGTGGCCGAACCGGTCGGTGCGGGTGGCGTTGCGGCGCGGTCGGGTGTTCGCGGGTGGGCGGGGACGCCGTCGTGGCCCGACTGGTGCGCTCACGTCGTGGCGGCCAACTGGCGCGCACATGCTGTAACTGGTGCTGGCTCCGGCGCCCCATATCTGGGGCAGCTCGACAGGGACTGAAGGGGGCACCCGGGCGGGGGCGGCCGGGCGGGACGCCTCCGCCTGGATGCTCAGACCCTCGGACAGAGCGGCCTCGGACAGCACAGCGCTCTCGGACAGCACAACGCCGGGGTCGCCGCGGGCGGTGCTCCTGTCGGGAGGACGGAGCTCCGGTCGCGGCGACCCCGGCGGGTCCCGGTGTTACGAGATACGAACGTCAATTGAAGATGCTGACACCACCCGGGCCGACCAACAGCCCGACGACGATGAGGACGATGCCCCACAGGATCTGCCGGCGGAACAGCGCGAGAATGCCGGCGACCACGAGTACGACTGCGAGAATCCAGAGAATCAGCTCCATGACCTCTGACTACCCGACCCGCCGATCGGGGAAACCTGGTCGGTGTCAAGTTGATCGCCCACGTGGAAGACGCTGTACGCCTGCTTGATCACCGGGTGCGCGACGTTGCGTACGCGTACCCCGCCGGGGGTGGTGCCCCGCTCGGTGCCGGCGTGCGCGTGCCCGTGCAGGGCGAGCGCGGTGGGGGCCGAGTCGATCGCCTGCCCCAGCTGGTACGAGCCGAGGAACGGGTAGATCTCCAGCGGCTCGCCGGCCAGCGTGTCCGGCACCGGTGAGTAGTGGGTGAGCGCGACCAGCATGTCGCAGTCCAGCTGGCGCAGTGCGTCACCGAGCCGGTCCGCGCTGTCGTTGGTGGTTTGGACGAACGCCTTCATCTCCGGCTCGCCGAAGTCGCTCGCACACCGACCGGCGAACCCGCCGCCGAACCCCTTGACGCCGGCGATGCCGAGTCGCCCGCCCGCGCAGTCCAGCACGACGCCGTTGCCCTCCAGTACGGTGATGCCCGCGTCCTCGAGCACCTTGACCACCTGCGGCACCTGGTCACACTGGTGGTCGTGGTTGCCCAGCACGGTCACCACGGGCACGGCCAACCCGCCGAACTCCTGCGCGACGCAGCGCGCCTCGGCCTCGGTACCGTGCCGGGTCAGATCCCCGGCCAGCAGCAGCACGTCGGCGCACTCCGGCAGCTCCTCCAGCGCGGGGCGGAACCGGCCGACCACGTCCTCGTCCAGATGTACGTCGCCCACGGCGGCGATCCGGATCACCATGGAACCTCCCTCAGGGCAGTTGCTCGATCTCCGTGGGCGCCTGAACACGGATCACCCCGATGTCGCTGGTGATCGGCACGTCCGGGAAACGCGCGGCCACCCGGCGCAGGATCTCCTCGCGCCGGTGCGGGCTCTCCACCTCGCCGTAGAGCACGAGGGCGCGTTCCCGCCGCACCACGGTGATCCCCTGTTCGGCGACGGCCGGGTCCTCGGCCAGCAGCCGGTGGATCTCCGCCTCGACGTACTCGTCCGGCGGCCCGGCGCCGCTGTCGCGATGGTGGGTCACGGTGTCCCCTCTCCTGCCTGGGTGCCGGCTTCCGGCACCACCTCCAGCCGGTCCAGCAGCACCAGGAACGCCTCGGCGTACGGCGAGTGCTGCGTCTCCTTGCGTACCCGTTCCCAGTCGATCTGCTCCCGCAGCGACCGGGCCAGCGGTAGGCCGCGGGCGAAGTCGCAGTAGTGCTGGGAGAAGCTGAGCAGCTTGTGCACCATCAGCTGGGTGGCGGACAGAACCGGCATGTGAATCGCGTCGACCGGCCGGATGACCGTGTCGCCGAACGTCTCCTCGGTCACCGGCGTCTCGATCGGCCGGTGGATCAGGTCCACCATCCGCCCGTCGTCGAAGACCTTCACCAGCCAGTCCTCTGGGGGACGCTCGGCGACGAAGCCGGCGGCCACCAGGGCCTCCAGCGACCGTTCGACGTCGGCCTCCCGGATCAGGAAGTCGACGTCGTGGTCGCTGGAGTGGCCACCGTGGGCGTAGACGGCGAAGCTGCCGCCGAGCGCGAACGGGATCTCGGACTGCTTGAGCACGGCGGCGACCTTCTTGAGGGTGTGCACCAGACTCTCGTCCCCGCGCTCAGCCATCTGGTTCTCCCGTCGGTCAGGTCGGTGGACAGGCGGTTGGATTTGAATCTCCCGTACCCGGCATTCCGGTCGGCCACACCTGGTCCGGTCGCGGGCGGGTGCCAACCGGGATGAAGCACCATAAACCTCGCCGACTCGGAGCGCGGGTCGGATAACCTGTCGAGGGTGGCCAGATCAACGGGGATGCGACGCAGCAGGGCCCGGTTGCGCACCGTCGCCCTGATCGGCATTGACGGTTCGGGCAAGACCACCCAGGCGCACCGGCTGGCCGACGCGTTGACCGCCGCTGGCCGCCCGGCCAAGTACCGGCGCAACGCGAGCGGGCGCCGCTGGCTCGGCCGGGTCGCCCACCGGTTCGGCCGCCCCGACGCCCAGCGACTTGTCGGGCGCGACGGCATGCTGGCGGTGGAGTCCGTGCTGCGCTGGCTCGCCATCGCAGCCGCGCTGCTCAGCTGCCTGCTCACCGGCCGGACGGCGGTGATGGACCGGTACTCGGCCTGCCAGTACGCCAGCATCCGGGCCCATGGCGGGCACCGCTGGGAGCGGCTGGCCCGGGCCGGCTACCGGTGCTTCCCGACGCCCCAGGTGACCTTCCTGCTCGCCGTCGACCCGGCCGAGGCGTACCGACGGATCGAACAGCGCGGCACCGACCACGAGACGATGGGCTGGCTGACCGCGGCCGACACCGCCTACCGCGCCCTGCCCGAGTACCCGACCTTCGTGTTGGTGGACGCGGGCCGCCCGGCCGAGGAGGTGACCGAGCAGATTCAGGCGCACCTGGCGACCTGGCTGCCGCCCGACGCCCGTCCCGACCCCGCCCGTCCGTCGGCCGTTCCGCCGCCGTCCGACGTGCCGCCTGAGCCGTCCGTGCCGGAGCCGTCGGCGTCGCCGCCACCCGTCGTGACCACGTCCGCCGAGCCGGCGGCGGGGGAGCAGAGCGGTCGCTATCCCGCCGGGCCGCTGGTGGCTCAGGCCCGCCCGTAGACCGGGACGGTGGCGCCGCTGGTCGGTGCGGACTCCGCCGACGCGAGGAAGTGGATCACCGGCGCGATCTCGGCCGGGGTCACCCAGCGGGAGTGGTCGGCGTCGGGCTGCGCGGCCCGGTTCGCCGGGGTGTCGATGACGCTGGGCAGAATGGTGTTGCATCGCACATTGCGGGACCGGTACTCCACGGCGACCGCGTTGGCGAAGGCGAGCACGGCCGCCTTGGCCGTGACATAGCCGGCCGCGCCGGGAAACGGGGCGACCGCCGCGCGGGCCGAGACGCAGACCACCGCGCCGCCGCCAGCCGACACCAGGTGCGGCAGCGCGGCCTGGGTGACCAGGTAGGTCGGCCGCAGGTTGGCGGTGAGCATCCGCTCGAACTCCTCGACCGGTGTCTCGTGCACCAGCCCGCCGCTGGCGTACCCCCCGACAAGGTTGACCACCGCCCGCAGTGGCGCCGCCGGCTCACCGGCGGCGGCCTCGACCGCCCGTGCCGCGCCGGCCGGGTCGGTCAGGTCCGCGACCAGCCGGACCGGCCCGTCCACTGCCGGCTCCGACCGGGGCCGGGCTTCCCGCTCCGGTACGACCACCCGCCAGCCGGCCGTCAAGAAGGTGGCGACGACCGCCCCGCCGAGCCCGCCCGTACCTCCGGTCACCAGCACACTGCGATCTGCCATGCGCCCACGCTAGCGGCCACTCCGGCGGCGGGGCAGGCTGCGGGCCGGCTGCGGGAGCGCTCTGCCGAGAGCAGAGCGGCTTGGTGAACAGCCCACCAGCGGCGCAGCATCAGCGGATGCGGATCCTCATTCTCGGTGGCACCCGGTTCCTCGGCCGGGCACTGGCCCAGCTCGCCGTCGCGCAGGGGCACGACGTGACCTGCGCCGCCCGGGGCGTCTCCGGCACCGCCCCGGCCGAGGCCCGGTTCGTGCCGGTCGACCGGGACGACCCGGACGGCCTGGCGCCGCTCGCCAGGGAGGGCTTCGACGCGGTGGTGGACGTGACCCGCCAGGTCAGTCATGCCCGGCACGCGCTGGCCGCGCTGGCCAATCAGGTCGGCCACTGGTCGTTCGTGTCGACGGTTTCGGTGTACGCCGACAACACCACCCCCGGCCAGAACGCGGCGGACGCGCCGGTGCTGGCACCCGCCCCGCCGGACGTGGACGGTCCGGTCGGCCCGGACAACCGCTGGTACGGCGAGTGCAAGGTGAGCATCGAGCAGCTGGTCCGGGAGCGGATGGGCGAGGACCGCTCGTTCATCTGCCGGGCGGGGCTGATCGTGGGGGCGGAAGATCCGAGCGACCGCTTTCCGTACTGGGTGCGGCGACTGTCGGCCGGTGGGGAGGTGCTCGCGCCCGGACGCCAGACCGACCGCGTGCAGTTCGTGGACGTCGCCGATCTGGCGGCCTGGCTACTGCACGCCGCCGGCACCCGCCTCACCGGCACGTACGACGGCAGCGGCCCGGCGCTGTCCCGAGCTGACCTGTTGGCCGGGGTGGCCGCCGGGCTGGGCGTCGCCGATCCGCTCCTCACCTGGGTCGACCAGGGTTTTCTGCTGGTCCGGGACGTACGCGAGTGGTCGGGGGAGCGGGCACTGCCGCTGTGGGTGCGGCTGCCGGAGTGGGGCGGCCTGATGGATCGGGACGTCCGACCGGCGCTCGACGCCGGACTGGCGGTCCGGCCGCTGTCCGACACCGTTCGGGCGACCGCGACCTGGATGGCCGCACAACCAGCCGCCGTCCGGCAGGGCGGACTGGACCCGGCGGATGAGGCGGCGCTCCTGGGGGAGTGGCACGCTGTGCAGGACGGGTGATCCCGATCGACGGTACTTTTCCCATCACGGCCAGTCATGGTTGACGCTCACGCCTCATGAAAGTAAGTTTCATCCGTGGCGAAGAGTCCGAAGATTTCCGCGAGTCACGAGCCCGGTGGGCTGATCGTCCACATCAGTGGCCTGCTTCCGTCGCTGTCGCCAGCCGAACAGCGGGTGGCCCGTCTGGTCGTGTCCGACCCGGCGGCCGCCGCCCGGCGGACCATCACCGATCTCGCCACCGCGGCCGAGACATCCGAGGCGACCGTCATCCGGTTCTGCCGGTCGGTCGGCATGGACGGCTACCCGCAGCTGCGCATCCGGCTCGCCGCCGAGGCCGCGCGCCGGATCGAGCCGCCGGACGCCCGGGTGGTCGGCGGTGACATCCCGCCCGGCGCCGACCTCGCCCAGATCATCGCCACCATTGCCTTCAACGACGCACGCGCGGTGGAGGAGACTGCCGAGCAACTCGACCCGGCCGTCTGTGAGCAGGTGGTCGAGGCGATCGCCAACGCCGGCCGGATCGACATCTACGGCGCCGGGGCCAGCGGGTTCGTCGCCTCCGACTTCCAACAGAAGCTGCACCGCATCGGCCGGATCGCCTTCTACTTCCCGGACGTGCACACCGCGCTGACCTCGGCGGCCCTGCTCGGTCGCGGCGACGTGGCGATCGGCATCTCGCACACCGGCACCACCTCCGACGTGATCGAGGTGCTGGAGCAGGCCCGGACGCGGGGCGCCGCCACCGTGGCACTGACCAACTTCCCGCGCTCGCCGATCACCGACGTGGCCGACTTCGTGTTGACCACCGCCGCCCGCGAGACCACCTACCGTTCCGGCGCGACGGCCAGCCGACTGGCCCAGCTCACGGTGGTCGACTGCCTCTTCGTGGGCGTGGCCGCCCGCAACCGCTCCAGGGCGCGTAAGGCCCTTGAGGCGACGGCGGAAGCGGTCCAGTCGCACCGGGTGGGCGCCAACCGGAGGCGGGGATGACGGCCGGCGTGGAGCCCGACGAGGACACGCCAGCACGCCCCGCCCGCCCGACGGTCCGGGTGGGTGCCCCGACCGAACGGCGCAACCCGCTGAGCGTCGACCTCGACCTGATGTCGACCCGCGACGTGCTCACCGTTATCAACGAGGCCGACCGGCGGGTACCGGCGGCGGTCGCCGCGGTGCTCGACGAGATCGCCGCAACGGTCGATCTGGCAGTCGCGGCGCTGCGTGGCGGCCACCGGGTGCACTACTTCGGGGCCGGCACCTCCGGCCGCCTGGGTGTGCTCGACGCGGCCGAGCTGGCACCGACCTTCAACTCGCCCCGGCACTGGTTCTGCTCCCACCTCGCCGGTGGGCCGGACGCGATGTGGCGGGCCGTGGAGGACGCCGAGGACGACGAGCGGGGCGGCGCGGTCGATGCGGCCGGGTGTGTGCACGCCGGCGACCTGGTGGTCGGTCTGGCCGCCAGCGGACGCACCCCGTACGTCCTCGGGGCGCTCGCCGCGTCCCGCGCCACGGGTGCCTCGACGGTGCTGCTCTGCGCCAATCCGGAGGCGGAGGCCGCCCGGTCGGTCGACGTGTTCATTGGGGTGGACACCGGACCGGAGGTGGTCACCGGGTCGACCCGGATGAAGGCGGGCACCGCGCAGAAGTTGGTGCTCAACACGTTCTCCACCGCCGTCATGGTGCGCCTGGGACGGGTCTACTCGAACCTCATGATCGACATGGTGGCCACCAACGCGAAACTCCGTGGGCGGATGATTTCGATCCTGGTCGAGGCCACCGGCTGCTCGGAGGAGATCTCCCGGCGGGCCCTCAACGAGGCCGACGGCGATCTGAAGACCGCGCTGGTCTCGCTGGTCTCCGGTGCCGAGGTCGCCGCCGCCCGGGCCGCGCTGGCCCGCTCTGCCGACCAGGTTCGCGGCGCGCTGGCCCTGCTCGCCTCCTAGCCCCCAAACCCCGTACCGACGGATGGGAAGCGAACGGGGCTCCGGATTGTTCATCTGGCCGGGGGGTAATACCACCTCCGTAGATGAACCGACCGGTCCACCGGTGCGTATCTGGCAGTGACCAGGATCGCAGCTCGGTGGTGACCCGGGTCGCTGTGCCCCCGCGGCGGGCGGTGTTGCCATAGTTGCGGGCGTTCGGCGATTCGTCGACCCGCCAACCCGTACGTGGTGCCCAGAGGCGAGCCACCCGGCGGGTGCTGACAGCAAACGTGGACCGTGCTCTCAGCTACTACTCAGGCATTCGTGACACTTTCGACTCAGGACATGGAATCCCTGACACGTCTCATCTGTTGTGTAGGTGTCAGCACCGGTGGGCACAACAGAAGGTTACCGGGGAAGGGCTGACGGACGTGGGGACGGCAAGGAACCGGGCAACCGGCGCGAGCGAGGGGACCGTGGGCAACGTGGACAAGAACATCGGCATGCGCACCGACGAGGTTGCCGAGGAGCGCGACCTGGTCGGCGTCTACCTGCACGAGATCTCCCGGACGCCACTGCTGGACGCCGCCAAGGAGGTCGATCTCTCCAAGGCGATCGAGACCGGCCTCTACGCTGAGCACCTGCTCGGCGAGGACCGCGTCCCCGCCGGTGTCGACCGGGCTGACCTGGAGTGGCTGGTCGTCGAGGGGGAGCGCGCGAAGGACCTCTTCATCCGCGCCAACCTGCGACTGGTCGTGTCAATCGCCCGCCGTTACGTGCGCTCGGGCATGCCCATGCTGGATCTGATCCAGGAGGGCAACACCGGCCTCGTCCGGGCGGTCGAGAAGTTCGACTACGAGCGCGGCTACAAGTTCTCCACCTACGCCACCTGGTGGATCCGCCAGGCCATCAGCCGGGCGATCGCCCAGCAGGAGCGCACGGTCCGTCTTCCGGTGCACCTCGTGGAGGACGTCAACCGGATGCGCAACGTGGCCCGGCAGCTCACCCGTGAGCTGGGTGGCGACCCGGAGCCGGACCAGATCGCGGCCGCCCTCGGCGTCACCGTCGAGCGGGTCAACGAGCTACGCCGCTGGTCGCAGGACACCGTCTCGCTGGACACCCCGGTGGGCGACGACGGCGACACGAACCTCGGTGACCTGGTCGCCGACAGTGACGCGCCGTCGCCGGAGGACATCGTCCTCAGCGGCCTGGAGCGGCAGCGCATCGAGGGGCTGTTGAACCACCTCGACGACCGGTCGGCCGGCATCATGCGGGCCCGGTACGGGCTTGAGGACGGCCGCGAGCACTCGCTCACCGAGGTCGCGTCCCGGTTCTCCCTGTCCCGCGAACGGATCCGGCAGCTGGAGATCCAGGCCCTCGGCCGGCTCCGTGAGCTGGCCCGGGCAGAGGGGCTGCAGGCAGCCTGACCTGCTAGTAATGACGGCGAACGGCCGGCGTCCGATAGGGGGACGCCGGCCGTTCGCCGTATCCGGTCCGGCTAGCGGACCCGGCCGTAGCCCTGGATGGACATCATGTTCATGCCCCGCTTGAGCACGTTGCGGCCGGCGCTCGGTGCGTCGATCACCTGGCCGCCGCCGACGTAGAGGGCGACGTGCCCGAGCCCGCTGTAGAAGACCAGATCTCCCGGGCTTAGGTCGCCCCGACCGATGTGGGCGACCGCACCCCACTGCATCCGGGTGTTGTGCGGCAGCGACTTCCCAGCCGCCCGCCAGGCCGCCGAGGTCAGCCCGGAGCAGTCGTAGCCGTTCGGCCCGTCGGCCGCCCAGACGTACGGCTTGCCCAGCGCGCCGAAGGCGTAGCGCACCGCGACGCCGGCCGCACCGGCGACGGCGGGTACGTTCGCGGCCTCGGTGGCCGCCGCCCTGGGCGCGGGTTGCTCGGTGGCCGCCCCGTACGCCTGCCGGCGCAGCTCGTACAGGTTGGCCAGGTCCTTCTCGATCTGCTTCTTGGCCGCCGAGAGTTGGCGGGCCTGCGCGGCCTGCCGGGTCAGCGTGGCGTCCAGGCGGCTCTTCTCATCGAGCAGCCGTTGCTGGGTGGCGGTGAAGCCCGAGATGCGTTCCTGCCGTTGGCGGGTCAGTTGATCGAGCGCGCCGAGCCGGTCCAGCAGCGCCGCCGAGCCGCCGGGACGCAGCAGCGCGTCCGCGGTCCGCAGACCACCACTCTTGTACGCGGTCGTGGCCAGCTCGGCGACGTCAGCCCGGCTCTGCTCGGCCTGCTGTTCGAGCGGGCCGATGCGGGCCTGTAATCGGCCCGCTGCCGTCTTGTTGGTCTTGATCTCCTCGCGGAGCTTGTTGTATGACTCGACGACCCGCTCCAGCTCGGCCGAGGACGTCTCGATCCGGCGGGTCAGGTCAGCGGGTGACGGCTCGGCGTATGCCGCCGCCGTCGGTGCGATCAGCGCGGCCGACATGCCGACCAGCGCCACGGTGCGCAGCAGGTTTCTCAGGGATGACAAGAGCGGAAGGCTCCTCTCCCACGGCCGCCGACGGGGCTGCTGATGCCCTCGGCGACACCGGCCGGGGCCACCCGGGCGGACGGCACTGGGCCGGACCGGCCCGCCCAACCTAACCCGGGACGGATGTCGCCCGCAGTTGAAGCAGGGGCGAATGTTGGCAAAGTGGCGGGAAGTAGCGCTGCGGCAGGTGGCTTTAGCGGGGCTGCTGACGCGCGACGAGCCTTCCGGCGCGATCCCTTTCCGGGTCGATTGACGGATATACGACCTTCGTCGTTCCGGGCGTATGACGCCGGATACCAGTGCGCCATAACCGATAAAACCTGAAATGGATGCTGTTTCGCGACGATGTCCCCCGGCCGGGTGAGCTGTCGGGAGGCCGTAACTTGCCCGGTGGGCTGGCGGCGCCACAACACAATGAAGGCCGGAGCCGGGAATCCCGTCGACAGGCAGCGATGCCTCACCCGCAGGCCAGCCCGGCGAACCGCCCCGCGGGAGGAACCGTGAATCGTGAAGGCGCAAAGACGCGACCGCCGCGAACGGTGCCGGGCGCAAGGTCGACCCTGCTGTACGCGCGACCCGGCATCATCGTGACCGTCGACCGGTTCACCGTCGGCCGGACGAGTTACCGGGTCGCCGACCTGACCCATCTGCGTACCACCCGGGGCCCCCACGACCGGATCGCCGTCCGGGCCGTCGCGATCACCGCCGCCATGATCGGCGGTGTCGGGCTGCTGCTCGGCTTCACCGGCGGCCTGCAGCGGCTGACCGCCGGGGCGTACCTCATCCTCGGTGCGGTGTTCCTGCTGCCGGCGGCGCTGGCCCTGGTCGGCGACCGCTGGCGGCCACCGCCGTACGAGTTGTGGGGGTGGAACCGGGGTGCCGAGGTGCTGCTGTTCAGCGCCGACGACGAGCGGCAGTTCGGCCAGGTCACCCGGGCGCTGCTGCGCGCCCGGGAGGTGAACCGGTACGGCGGCTGGGTGGACCCGCTCGCCTCGGCCGACCCGTGGCGGCCCAGCCGCTGATCCGGCGCGGGCAGCGGTTACCCCCAACCGACCGCAATTCGTTGTTGATCCAGTCGAATACGCTGATCTTCGATATTGAAGGTTGCGGGCCATGGCTGGGATGGTCGACGGGGGATGTCGTGACGAAGAAGCGGCGGCCGGTTTCCGGCGCGCCATCCAGCGAGCAAGCAGCATCCCGGCGACAGACGGCCCGCGGAGGGCTGGCCATGTTCCTGGTCGGTCTGGGCTTGGCCGTGGGTTCGCTCGGCTACCGGTGGTGGGACTCCTCCGAGGCGGACCGGCTGCGAGTCGAGGGCGTGCAGGTCCCGGCCACGCTCGCCGACCGGGCCGGCGGCAGTGCCCGAGGCAGCGGCATCGACCGGATCGAGGTCTACTACATGTACGACGGGGAGCAGCACCACGACTGGATCCCCTGCGCCAAGCTGGCAGCCTGCCGCAGCGAGCCGCCCCAGGCATTGACCATCTGGGTGGATCCGAGCGATCCGGAGCACTTCGTGGCGGAGAACGACCGGACCGACGGCTCGCTGTTCCCCCTGATGTCCTGGTCCCTCGTTCCGGTCGGCGTGCTCTTTGTCATCGTGGGCGGCCTGATGCTCGTCCTGGTGAGATCCGACAAGCGGAGCCAGACGCACCGTCCCACCGACCACAAAGGGAGATGACATGACGAAACCGGTCAAACGAGTTGGGTGGCGACCGTCCGGTGCCCGCAACCCAAAGGCGTACGCCTTGTCGGTAGCGGGGGCGGTGCTGATTCTGGTGGGACTGGTGGCGGTCGACTCGGTCCTACTGGTTGCGGTCGGTGCTGCGCTGGCCCTGGCCGGCTGGCTGCTCGCCCGCCGCGCGGCGTGAAGGTCGGAACACCCCGACCGTCAAGCCGTGCGCACCGTCATCGGGGGAGAACCGGCTCCGGGGTCTGCTCCTGCCGCGGTGCGGCCAGCCAGCCGCTGACCCGGCGCTCGGCGTAGAACGAGACGAACGGCACGGTGCCGGCCAGCATCACCAGAAGCATCCGCTTCAGCGGCCACTCGGCCCGACGGCTCAGGTCGAACGCGGCCAGCAGGTAGACCATGTAGAGGAAGCCGTGCGCCTGCCCCACCGTCTCGACCACGACCGGATTGTTGAACGCGTACTTCAGCGGCATGCCGATCACGACCAGCAGGATCAGTGCCACGCCCACGATCCAGGCGATCACGCGGTACCGGGTAAGGGCTGCGCCCACCTTCGTCCGTCCTTCCGAGCCCGGCTCAGCCGGGATAGTCACCGGGTCGAGCGCCCGGGTTGGCGTTCAACCATGACAGGTAGTGGTTGTAGGCGGCCAGGTCCGAGTCGTCGACGGCCTCGCCGCCGGCCGGCACCCGGGACACCCGCACCGGTCGGCGTACCGCCGGTCGGGACCCGGCGGTGACGGTCGGCTCAGGCTCGGCGGCCGGGTCAACCGGCGGCGCGTCGGCCGCTGCGGCGGCCCGGTGGGCCAGCCGCACCTCGCGCCACCAGACGTAGACCACGAAGCCGGCGAAGATCGGCCACTCGACCGCGTACCCCCAGCTGATGCTGTTGCCGGCGGTGGCCCGGCTGATCTGCCACCAGCCCAGCCCGAGGAAGCCCACGACCAGCACGACCATGGCCACGTGACGCGCGATCCACGCCGGGGTCCAGAGCCACCTCATGGCATCGAGGGTACCGGGCACGCTGCCGCTCTCCGACACCGTGTCGTAGTTGTCGCACGGCGGGGGATGGTTTGGCATTACCCGGTGTGGGCATCCGTCTAGACGCCAGCCCAAACGAGACCAGGGGGGCGATGATGACCGGATCGGTACGCGAGGACGGCTTTCCGTCCAGCGGTAACAGGGATATGAGCCCGGAGCAGCGGGTGCCCGAGTGGGGTGGTGACCACCTCGCCGACCCGACGGGCGACGGCCCGGATCCCGCCGGCGACCTGCTCGGCGTCGACCCGACGGAGCTGACCGACGAGGATCTGATCCGCGAGATGCACAGCCTGCACCGCACCCGGCTGGACACCCTCCGACACGCGGCGGACTCCGCGCTCGCCAACCACCTGCGGCGTACGGCGGAGCTCGAAACCGAGTACCTGGCCCGCCACCCGGGCCGGGAGATCGACCCGAGCCGCCTGCGGGGCGTGTGATGCCGGCGCGTGCGGTGCGTGGCATGTCCGCGCCACCCGAGGTGGTCTTCAACACGGCCACCGACCCCGCCCGCGCGTCGGCGTGGTTGCCGGAGCCGCTGCGCGGCGACGGCAGCCCCGCAGCGGAGATCAGTGGCGAGGAACTGCGGGCCCGCTGGGGCGACGGCGACGACGCCGACTGGTCCGCCGAGATCCGGGTGGAGCCGGCGGACTCCGGCGGCGCCCGGATCCAGCTCGACCTGGTTGACAGGTCGGGCGGGCCGGAGCCGGACCAGCTGGCCGACGAGGCGCTGAGCAACCTGATTCGCGAGGTCGCCGACAACCTCCAGGCCGGCTGAGACCTCCGCCGGCCCGAACCCGGCCGGCGCCCCGGCAGCGGGCCTGCGATCCCCGGCCAGCCGCGCGGGACGGCCAAGCCCGCACCACCACGACACGCGAGGAGACCGGGTGACCCCCACTGGCCTGCGACAGAAGGCGGCGCGACTGCGCCGGGCGTACGCGCCGCACGAGCACCGCCCGCTCGGCGGCTACCTGGTGGCGATGGGCACCTATGCCGGGGTCACCGGGGCGCTCGCCGGCCTGGTGAAGGCGACCGGTCGGCCGGTGCCCGAGCGTCCTGCCCCGGCCGACGTGGTGCTGCTCTCCATCGCCACGCACAAGCTCAGCCGGCTGCTGTCCAAGGACGCGGTGACCAGCCCGCTGCGGGCGCCGTTCACCCGGTACGACCGTCCGATCGGCAGCGGCGAGGTGATGGAGCAGGTCCGCGACTCGGGCAGCTCCACCCGGCACGCCATCGGGGAGCTGCTGAGCTGCCCGTTCTGCCTGGCGGTCTGGGTCGCCACCGGGCTGACCGGGGGCCTGGTGCTCGCGCCCCGGCTGACCCGGTTGGTGGCCACCGCGCTGACCGCGGTCGCCGCGTCCGACTTCCTCCAGATGGCGTACGCGACGGCGCAGCAGGCCGCCGAGGGCGGGCACGACGACGACTGATCCGTGCCGAGCGCAGCGGGGGCCGGCGGATGCCGGCCCCCGCTGCCGTGCGCGTCAGCGCTGCATGCCGGACCAGCCGTGCGGCGACTCCGGCTCCCGTTCGTCCTCGTCGGCCCCGGTGATGATGTCCCGGTCCACCGCCGTCTTGTCATGTTCGTTGGCGAAGTCCGGTTCGGGCGTGGTGTCCCTGCCCTTCGGCGGTTGGGCCAGCGCCGCCACCTTCTCGTCGTGGTCCTCGTGGTGCGTCATGTCGGTGTCCCTCCAGAGGTCGTCGGCGCGCTCGGGGTCGGGGTGCGAGGTGGCGGGCGCGCTCACCCGACGGAGCCGCCCAGCAGGTCGCTGACCTCGTCCACCGCGTACTCGCCCTCGGGTAGCGAGTCGATCCGGGCCAGCAGGTCCGGCGGGAGCTCGGCGGCCACCGCGCGGCGGTAGATCTCCGCCTGGGTGACCCGTTCCTGACCCCGGTAGATGTCGTCGAGCAGGTCGTCGAGGGCCTGGGTGTCCGGCTCGCCGGCCACGGATGCGTCGTCGGTCACGCCGATCAGCTACCCGGGCCGTAATCGGTCAAACGTCGCGCCAATTGGCCCCGCGCTTGGCCGTGGCGGGCATACGACAGCGCCGCCCCCGGCCGGTAGGCCGGGGGCGGCGCTGGTGTCGGTGTGCAGGTCGCCTCTCGGCGAGTGGCACTACGCGGCTCCAGCCGGACGGTATTCCGCGAAGGCTATTTAGGTGAGGCCCGGGGACACTGGACACACCGACACCCCAGTCAACGAGCGGACCCCCACCGCTGTTCCGCCCTTTCCTGTGGTCGCCGTCACAGCGACCGGCAGGTCAGGCCGGGGTCGGCAGGGTGGCCCGCCGGGCCCGGACGGCGGTGGCCAGGTGATCGAGCACCTCGGCGGTGTCGTCCCAGCCGAGGCAGGCGTCGGTGACCGAGCGGCCGTACTCCAGCTCCCGGGTCGGGTCGAGGTCCTGGCGGCCGGGCAGCAGGAACGACTCCAGCATCACGCCGGTGATCCCGCGCTGGCCGGCGGCCAGTTGGGCGGCCACATCGGCGGCGACCAGCGGCTGGTTGCGGTGGTCCTTGCCGCTGTTGGCGTGGCTGGCGTCGATCACCAGCCGCTCCGGCAGCCCGGCGGCGCGGAGCAGGTCGAGCGCGCCGGCCACCGACTCCGCGTCGTAGTTGGGCCGGCCACCGCCGCCGCGCAGCACCAGGTGCCCGTCGGTGTTACCCCGGGTGTGCATGATCGCCGGGGTGCCGGAGAAGTCGATGCCGGGGAAGACGTGCGGGACTCCGGCGGCGCGGATCGCGTCCACGGCGGTGCCGATGCTGCCGTCCGGGCGATTCTTCATGCCGATCGGCATGGAGAGGCCGGAGGCGAGCTGCCGGTGCACCTGGCTCTCCACCGTGCGCGCTCCGATCGCGCCCCACGCCACCGTGTCCGCGATGTACTGCGGGGTGATCGGGTCGAGGAACTCACAGCCCACCGGCAGGCCGAGGCGCAGCACGTCGAGCAGCAGTGCCCGCGCCCGCCGCAGACCGGTGTTGACGTCCCCGCTGCCGTCCAGCCCCGGGTCGTTGATCAGGCCCTTCCAGCCCACCGTGGACCGCGGTTTCTCGAAGTAGACGCGCATGACGATCAGCAGGTCGTCGGCGACCCGGTCGGCGGCGACGCGCAGCCGCTGGGCGTAGTCGAGGGCGGCAACCGGGTCGTGCACCGAGCAGGGGCCGACCACCACCAGCAGGCGGTCGTCCTCGCGGTCCAGCACGCGACCCACCGCGCGTCGGCCGGTCAGCACGGCCGAGGCGAGCGGGGCGTCCAGGGGCAACTCGTGGTGCAGCAACGCGGGCGTGGTCAGCGGCACGACACGGTCGATCCGCTGATCGCTGACCCGATCGGTCTCCGGGGTCGTCACGGTGGGAATCCTTCCGCCGACCGTGCCCGGGGCCGGTGCCCGGGACGAGCCGGCTGCTCGTACGCAAAAGGGCAGGAACGATAGCTCCTGCCCAGCCGGCTCGGTCCGTGGTGACGTCAGATCATGGTGAAGTCACCGGCGTGCGAGCCGGCTGCCTAAACCATCGATACGAACGCGTCACGGGCCCAGCGTACCCGACCGGGCCGTGAAGCTGAGCGGGTCGTCCCAGAAGGCTGGACGATCACCGCGTGGCAGGGCCGAGGCGGGGGTAACAGGGGTGCCATGACAGACGAGCAGAGCGATCAGGACCGGGTCGAGTCCCGGGCGCACCTCCTACCCGAGGAGGCGGCGGTTGGCAGCGACGACGCGGAGGCGCAGGCGGAGGCCATCCTCACCGAGTCGGATATTCGCGAGGCGGACCAGAACGCGGCCCCGGACACGGTGCTGGAGCACCGCACCTCGGATCAGACGGTGGTCGCCGTCGAGCCGCCGGACTGATCGGCGGCCACGGCCCAGGCGGACGCGACCGCGAGCACCAGGCGCGGCGCGTCCGCGCCGAGCCGCGGTGGCGCGGTCGGCTCGCCGACCCACCTCGCGTCACCTTTCCGCCCGCGAGATCGGATAGCGTCGTGCCATGCCCGACAGCGGTTACCCCTGGCCCATCGAGACGTCCCGACTGGATAACGGCATGCGCGTGGTGGTGAGCGAGGACCGCACCGCGCCGGCCGTGGCCGTCAACCTCTGGTACGACGTCGGCTCCCGGCACGAGCCGGAAGGGCAGACCGGCTTCGCCCACCTCTTCGAGCACCTGATGTTCGAGGGCTCGGTGAACGTGGCGAAGACCGAGCACATGAAGCTGATCCAGGGCTCGGGCGGCTCGCTCAACGCCACCACCAACCCGGACCGGACCAACTACTTCGAGACGGTCCCGGCCGAGCACCTGGAGCTGGCGCTCTGGTTGGAGGCCGACCGGATGGGCGGCCTGGTCCCCGCGCTCACCCAGGAAACCCTGGACAACCAGCGCGACGTGGTAAAGAACGAGCGCCGGCAGCGATACGAGAACGTCCCGTACGGTGACGCCTGGCTGCGGCTGTTGCCGCTGCTCTACCCGCCGGGGCACCCGTACCACCACTCGACGATCGGCTCGATGGCCGACCTGAACGCCGCCGACCTCGCCACCTTCCAGGCGTTCCACGAGACGTACTACGCGCCCAACAACGCGGTGCTCACCGTGGTCGGCGACGCCGCGGCCGCCGAGGTGTTCGCGCTGGCCGACAAGTACTTCGGCGCGCTGCCCGCCCGCGACGACATCCCGCCGGCCCCGGACGGCCGGAGCGTCCCGGCGACCGGGCGACCCGCCGCCGAGACGGTGACCACCGACGTGCCGGCCCCCCGGGTGTACGTGGCGCACCGCGGCTACCCGTTCGGCAGCCCGGGGTACGACGTGCTCACGGTGCTCGCCACCGTGCTCGGCAGCGGCCGGGGCAGCCGCCTCTACCAGCGGCTCGCCGACGGTGAGCGGATCGCCCAGCCGGACCTGGTCGGGGCGTACGGCGTGGACCTCGCGCACGCCCCGGCGCCGCTGATCGCCACGGCCACCGCCCGCCCCGGTGTGAGCGCCGAGCGGCTGGCCGAAGGGCTGGCCGAGGTCGTCGACGAACTGGCCACCGTGCCGGTCACCGCCGCCGAGCTGGACCGGGCCAAGGCGTTGCTGAGCACCGCGTGGTGGCGGCAGATGTCGACGGTGGACGGCCGCGCCGACACGCTCGGCCGGTACGCCACCCAGTTCGGTGACCCGGCCCGGGCCGCCGACCGGCTGCCCAGCTGGCTCGCGGTGACCGCCGAGCAGATCGCCGAGGCCGCCGCCGAAGTGCTGGACGCCGCCAACCGGGTGACCCTGACCTACCTGCCCGAGGAGACCCCATGACGCTGATCGCCGTCCGTCCCGGCCCGGGTGCCGCTCGCCCGTACCGGTTCCCGCCGGTGGTCCGCCGCGCCGTGGCCGGCGGTCAGGTGGTCGCCGCGCACCTGCCCGGGCAGAACCTCGCCGTCGCGCTGCTGCTGCTCGACGCCGGCGCCGGCCGGGAATCGACCGGCAAGGAAGGGCTGGGCGGGGTGCTGGCCAAGGCGCTGGAGGAGGGCACCGCGCAGCGGGACGCCACCGCGTTCGCGCTGGCCATCGAGGCGCTCGGCACCGAGCTGGTGACCGGGCTGGACTGGGACTCGTTCCAGGTCAGCGTCCAGGTGCCGGTGGACCGGCTGACCGCCGCGGTGCAGCTGCTCGCCGAGGCCGTCCGGACGCCCCGCCTGGACCCGGCCGATGTCAGCCGGGTCCGTGACGACGAGGCGACCGCGCTGCGGATGGACTGGGCCAACCCCGGCCCGCGCGCCGACGCCGCGCTGCGCGCGGACCTGTTCGGCGCGGAGAACCGCTGGGGACGCCCGATGTACGGCGACCCGGAGTCGGTGGCCGGGCTGGACGTGGAGGACGTGACGGTCTTCCACTCCGAGTGGTTCCTGCGGCCGGGCACCCTGATCGTCGCTGGTGACCTGGACCGGATCGACCTGGACGCGCTGGCCGCCGCGGCGTTCGCCGGCACCGGTGGGGGCGCGGCCGACCGGGGCGGCCCGATCGACGTGCCGCTGCACAGCGGTCGGCGGATCATCCTGGTGGACCGCCCCGGCTCGGTGCAGTCCACGCTGCGGCTCGGCCACCCGTCGCCGTACCGGGCGCACCCCGACCACGTGCCGATGACGCTCGCCGGCACGGTGCTCGGCGGGGCGTTCACCTCCCGGCTCAACCACCTGATCCGCGAGGTGCGCGGCTACACGTACGGCATTCGGGGCGACTTCGCCTCGTCGCGGCGGTTCGGCCGGTTCGCGGTCAGCTCCGGCGTGCAGACCGCAGTGACCACGCCGGCCCTGGTCGAGGCGGTCGGCGAGATCACCCGTACCCAGGTCGCCGGGGTGACCGAGGACGAGCTGGCGGTGGCCCGTTCCTGGCGGGCCGGTCAGCTCTCGGTCGAGTTGCAGAGCCCTCGGGCGATCGCCTCCGCGCTGACCACGCTGGTGGTCCACGACCTGCCGGACGACTACCACGCACGGCTGCGCGAGGCGCTGCTCGCCGCCGACGTGGACCAGGTCTCCGCAGCGGCGGCCACCCACCTGCACCCGGACGCGCTGACCCTGGTCGTCGAGGGCGACGCCGCCATCATCCGCGACGAGCTAACCGCCGCCAACCTCGGCGAACTGATCACCCACCCCTGATTCCGCGTTGATCATGGGGTTGACGGGGAGTTCGATCACCGAACACCCCGCCAACCCCATGATCACCGGAGCGGGCGGGGGAGGGCCGGGGGTCCGGGGGCGGGTTGGGGTTGCAGTGTGATGCGGGACGCGGGGGGTGGGAAAGGGCTCCCGGTTGTGGGGGCGGGCTGGGTAGCCTCGCGGGCATGAGGATCGGCATTGTGGGGGCCACCGGCCAGGTCGGTGGCGTGATGCGGCAGGTGCTGGCGGAACGGGAGTTCCCGGCGGAGCAGGTGCGGTTGTTCGCCTCGGCGCGGTCCGCCGGGCGGACGCTGCCCTGGCGTGACGGCGAGGTGACCGTCGAGGACGCCGCGACCGCGGACTACGCCGGTCTGGACATCGTGCTCTTCTCGGCCGGTAAGGGGACGGCCCGGGAGTTGGCCCCCCGAGTCGCCGAGGCCGGTGCCGTGGTGATCGACAACTCCTCGGCGTTCCGGATGGACCCGCTGGTGCCGCTGGTGGTCGCCGAGGTCAACCCGCACGCCGTCACTGAGCGCCCCAAGGGCATCATCGCCAACCCCAACTGCACCACGATGGCCGCGATGCCGGTGCTGCGTCCGCTGCACGCCGAGGCCGGCCTGGTCGGCCTGGTCGTCTCGACGTACCAGGCGGTCTCCGGCGCCGGGCTGGCCGGCGTCGCCGAGCTGGATGAGCAGGTCCGCAAGGTCGCCGAGCACGCCGCCGCGCTCGCCTTCGACGGATCGGCCGTGGAGTTCCCTGCGCCGCGCTCGTTCGCCGAGCCGATCGCCTTCAACGTGCTCCCGCTGGCCGGCTCGATCGTCGACGACGGCTCGTTCGAGACCGACGAGGAGCAGAAGCTGCGCAACGAGAGCCGCAAGATCCTGGAGATCCCCGACCTGAAGGTCTCCGGCACCTGCGTCCGGGTGCCGGTCTTCACCGGCCACTCGCTCCAGATCAACGCCCGGTTCGCCCGGCCGCTCACCCCGCAGCGTGCCCACGAACTGCTCGCCGACGCGCCGGGGGTGGCGCTGACCGACGTCCCGACGCCGTTGCAGGCGGCCGGGCAGGACCCGAGCTACGTGGGGCGGATCCGCGCGGACGAGACCGTCGAGTACGGGCTGGCCCTGTTCTGCTCCAACGACAACCTGCGCAAGGGCGCCGCGCTCAACGCGGTGCAGATCGCCGAGCTGGTCGCCGCCGAGCGTCGCTGACCGTCGCCGTCACCCGAGGCCCCCGCCGGCAACCGGCGGGGGCCTCGGGTCGTTTCAGGGGATGTCGCCGGTCGGCCATCGGGCGCGACGGGCAGCCGGTCGTGCTTGGATGGACGAAGCTGACCGTGCCACCTGGAGGAAGCCGTGCCGGACGATCGCACCCAGCAGGCGTTGACCGACCTGATCGCCGGCCGCTCGATGGGCGTGCTGGCGACGCTCAAGCGGGACGGGCGGCCACAGTTGTCCACAGTGGTCTATTCGTTCGACCGGGAGGCGGGGCTGATCCGGGTCTCGGTCACCGACGGCCGCGCCAAGACCGCCAATCTCCGCCGGGACCCGCGGGCCAGCTTCCACGTCGGCAGCGAGGACGGCTGGGCGTACGCGGTGGTCGAGGGGCACGCCGAGCTGACCGCCCCGGCCAGCGAGCCCGGCGACGAGACCGTCGAGGAGTTGGTGGCGGTCTACCGGTCGCTGCGTGGCGAACACCCGGACTGGGACGAATACCGCGAAGCCATGGTCGCCGAGCGGCGGCTGGTGCTGCGCCTGCCCGTGGAGCGGATCTACGGCGCGCCGCCCCGAGGCTGACGCTCGCCCGTCGTCCTACGGTCGGCCGGCCACCCCGCGTTACCCCGCCCCGGGCGGCGGGTAGACGGGCCGTGCCGACACCGAGAGGGGAGCACCATGACAACGGTCGGAGAGTTCATGACGACCCGGTTGGTGACGATGGACGGCAACGACACGCTCATCGCAGCCGCGCAGGAGATGCGCGACAGCGCGATTGGTGATGTGGTGGTGACCGACGGCGACAGTGTGGTCGGCATCGTCACGGACCGGGACATCACGGTCCGGGGTGTCGCCGAGAACATGGACCCGGGCTCGACCCGGTTGAACCAGGTCACCACCCGAGATGTGGTGACCGTGAGCCAGTACGACGACGCGGTGGCCGCCGCAGACCTGATGCGCACCTACGCCGTACGCCGGCTGCCGGTGATCGACGACGGGCGGCTGATCGGCCTGGTCTCGATGGGCGACCTCGCCGTCGAGCGCGAACCACAGTCGGTGCTGGCCGACATCAGCGCCGACGATCCGAACAACTGACCGTCCGCCGCGGGCGCGCCGGCTCTCCCCGCACGGGAGGGCCGGCGCTGCGCCGTTCCGGGACGTCAGATCGGCTCGACCTGGACCCGCACGTCGGTGGCGGCGCGAGCGGCGGCCACCGTCGCGGCCTCGGCGTCGACCTCCCGTCGGACCGGGGCCGACAACGCCGACCACGGGCTGACCGTCAGCTCCAGCCGCCCCTTTCCGGCCTGCCGTGCCCGCCAGGTGCCGACCACCTCGCCGTCCACCAGCAGGGCGCCGGGATTGCCGATCGCCCGCCACAGCTGCTGCTGGTGCTCCCGCTCCGGCACCAGCAGGTTACGGTCGCGGCCGGCGAGGAAGGGGTCGCCCGGCGGCAGCAGCCGCACCAGCCGTGACGCGGGAGCGCCGGTCAACGCGTCGAGCGCGTCGGCCGGCAGCCAGGCGGCCCGGCCGTCGACCCGTACCTCGGCCAGGCCCGCCGGCCAGACCCGGCGTAGCTCCGTCGCGGTGGAGCCCAGGAAGCCGGCCGCGTCGGCGGGGGTGGCCGGGCCGAGCAGCCGCAGGTAGGTCGTGATCAGCTCGGCCGTGTGCGCCGCCTCGGCGGGTGGGCCGGGCCAGTCGGGCAGCGGGGCGAGCCGGGCGGCCCGCCCAACGACCACCAGGCGCACCCCGCCGGCGAGCCCGACCTGCTGGAACACCGCCCCGGAGATGTGCCGCGCCTGGCACGTCCGGCAGTCGTAGGTCAACTCCGCGGGCACCCGGTCGGAGACCGCCCGGCTGACCACGCCGCGTTCCAACTCGGTGGTGACCACCGCCTGGAACGCCTCGGCGGTGGCCCGGAACGCGGCCAGCCCGAGCCGGGCACCCGCGCCGATCTGCCCGGGGATCCGCCGGGTGGCGTCGGCGTCACTGAGCGGCCAGATGGCCGCGGCCAGCGTCGGCAGCTCGGCACGCCGGTGCAGATGCGGGGCGCCCCGCATCGACCAGACCAGCTCCAGCCGGTCGTCCGGCTCGGTCGCGCCGCGCGCCGCCAGCGCCTGCCGGGCCGAGCCGTAGGGCGTGTCCTGCACGCCGAGGGCCAGCACCGCCAGGTCGCCCGGACGCCGGCCGCCGGAGCGGTCGAGCTGCTGGGCCCCGACCCGGTAGGCGAGCACCTGCCGGCGGTCGACCTCTGGCGTCTGCACCGTCATCTGCCCCTCCGTCCCGGACGTCCCGTCGCGCCCACCCCGATGCCCGGCACGCTACCCGGCCCGTCCGACACCGCCCGGCGGCTCACCCGATCCGGGCGAGGTTGACCGGAGGACCGGCGGGGACCCGTGCGGGGACGTGCGAAGCCGGCCGCGCGTGCGACGCGAGCACGCCGGGTGGGATCCCGGCCCGGCCAACTGGGGAGGAGTGGACCCGATGGTGGACGCGACCACGAGGTTCTTCGAGGACCTGGACCGGCGGGGGTACGAACCCCTGCTGGCGAAGGCATCCGGGACACTGCGCATCGACCTGCAGGAGGGGGCGCAGACCAGGCACTGGCTGCTGCGGATCGACCACGGCCGGGTGGACGTGAGCCAGGAGGACCGGGAGGCCGACACGGTCCTCGGGACCAGCCCGGCGCTCTTCGAGGACATCGCCGCGGGCCGCGAGCACGGACTAGCCGCACTGTTCCGGGGGGACATGACGGTGCTGGGTGACGCCCGGCTGGTGGTGCAGGTGGAGCGGGTCTTCCCGGGTTCCCCGGACGCCCGCGGGCCGCGCCGGCGCTTCGCGGGGGAGGTGCACTGATGGGCCAGAGCAACACGGTCCGGATCCTCGACGGCAACACGTTCGTGGTCTGCGAGGACACCGGTGACATCGAGGCGACGCCGAGCGAGCCGACCGGGCTGTTCTCCATCGACACCCGGTTTCTGTCCACCTGGGTGCTGACCGTGAACGGCGAGCGGCTCAACTCGCTCTCCTTCGACGACCTCCAGTACTTCGAGTCGCGCTTCTTCCTGGTGCCGGGGATGGCCACGCACTACATCGACGCCAAGTTGTCGATCATCCGGGAGCGTGCGGTCGGCGGGAGCTTCCGCGAGCAGCTCACCATCCTCAACCACGACGAGAAGCCGGTGGACCTGGAAATCCGAATGGACGCGGCGTCGGACTTCGCCGACCTGTTCCAGGTCAAGGACGAGATCCTGAACAAGAAGGGCGAGATCTACACCGAGGTCGAGGCGGACCGGCTGCGGTTGGGCTACCGCCGGGGCAACTTCAAACGGGAGACTGTCATCTCCTCGTCGGTGGCGGCCCGCTACGACAGCACGGGATTCGTGTACACCGTCCACCTGGAGCCCAACGAGCAGTGGGAAGCGGCGATCGACGTCCAGACCAACGCGGTCGGGCCCGGCGGCCGGGACCTGCGCTTCGGACTTCGGGTGCACGGCAACGAACGGCTCGCCCTCCAGCACGACCTGGAGAAGTGGATCGCGGATGCCCCCAAGGTCAACAGTGAGCACGGCCGGGTAGCCAGCACGTACCAGCGCAGCCTGATCGACCTGGCGGCGCTACGCTTCTCGCCGCTGTCGCTCGGCGGCGCCACCCTGCCGGCCGCCGGCCTGCCCTGGTTCATGACGATGTTCGGCCGGGACAGCATTCTCACCTGCCTGCAGACGCTGCCGTTCACCCCGCAACTGTCGAAGACCACGCTGCGCGTCCTGGCCTCCCTGCAGGGCAGCCGGTTCGACGACTTCCGGGACGAGGACCCCGGGCGGATCCTGCACGAGATGCGCTACGGCGAGACCGCCGCGTTCGAGGAGCAGCCGCACTCGCCGTACTACGGCTCGGTGGACGCCACACCGCTGTTCGTCGTGCTGCTCGACGAGTACGAGCGGTGGACCGGTGACGTGGCGCTGGTCAAGGAGTTGGAGCAGGAGTCCCGGGCGGCGCTGCGGTGGATCGACAACTACGCCGACCTGGTCGGCAACGGCTACATCTGGTACGAGCGGCGCAACACCGACACCGGCCTGGAGAACCAGTGCTGGAAGGACTCCTGGGACTCGATCTCCTACCGGGACGGCACGCTGCCGCCGTTCCCCCGGGCCACCTGCGAGGTGCAGGGGTACGCGTACGACGCGAAGATCCGGGCGGCCCGGATGGCCCGGCTGTTCTGGGGTGACCCGGAGTTCGCCGACCAGCTGGAGCGGGAGGCGGCAGAGCTGAAGGTGCGGTTCAACCGGGACTGGTGGGTGGACGACGGCGAGTACTTCGCCCTGGCCCTGGACCCGGACGGCCGCCAGTGCGACACCCTCAGCTCCAACATCGGCCACCTGCTGTGGAGCGGGATCGTCGATCCGGAGCGGGCCGAGAAGATCGCGCAGCACCTGGTGGGGCCGCGGCTCTTCACCGGGTGGGGGGTGCGGACGCTGGCCGAGGGGGAGGTCCGGTACAACCCGATCGGCTACCACAACGGCACGATCTGGCCGTTCGACAACTCCTTCATCGCCTGGGGACTGCGCCGGTACGGCTTCGCCGAGGAGGCCGCCGCCATCGCCAGCGGCATCCTGGACGCCGCCACCTACTTCGACGGCCGGTTGCCGGAGGCGTTCGGCGGCTACCCGCGGGAGCTGACCAAGTTCCCGGTGGAGTACCCGACGGCGTGCAGCCCGCAGGCCTGGTCGACCGGTACGCCGCTGCTGCTGCTGCGCACCATGCTCGGCTTGGAGCCGCACGAGGGGCACCTCGCGGTCGAACCACGGCTGCCGGTGGGGATGGGCCGGATCGAGGTGCTGGACATTCCGGGCCGCTGGGGTCGGGTGGACGCGTTCGCCCGGGGCCGGCTGGACCTCCACAACCTCGCCGACTGACCCGACCGGCCGGCCGAGCCGGTGAACCGGCGGCGACGCGCAGCCCGGCGTCGCCGCCCGGTCTCCACCCAGGCGATCCACAGACGGGCAGGGTAGATTCTGCGAATGCCGGAGCTCGTGTACCCGCCCGTTATCGCCGCCGCCAAGACGATGTTCCGGGTCCTCGACCTGAAGATCACGATCGAGGGCGCCCATCACGTACCCCGCACCGGCGGGGCAGTGCTGGCCAGCAACCACGTCAGCTACCTCGACTTCATCTTCGCCGGCCTGGGTGCACACGCGTCGCACCGGCTGGTCCGGTTCATGGCCAAGCAGTCGGTCTTCGGGCACCGGATCGGCGGTCCGTTGATGCGCGGGATGAAGCACATCCCGGTGGACCGGCAGGCTGGCGCAGCCTCGTTCCGCACGGCCGTGGACGCGCTCAAGCGCGGCGAGGTGGTGGGCGTCTTCCCCGAGGCGACGATCAGCCGGTCGTTCACCGTCAAGGAGCTCAAGAGCGGCACGGTCCGGATGGCCCGCTCGGCGAAGGTGCCGGTGCTGCCGGTCGCGGTGTGGGGCACCCAGCGGCTCTGGACGAAGGGTCGCCCACGCACCCTCACCCGCCGGCACACCCCGATCACCATCCTGATCGGCGAGCCGATCGACCCGGCGGACTTTCCGGACGTGAACGTGCTGTCCGCCGAGTTGACCACCAGGCTCAGCGCGCTCGTCGACCGGGCGCAGCGGGAGTACCCGGACTCGCCGGCCGGCCCGGACGACACCTGGTGGCAGCCGGCGCACCTGGGCGGCAGCGCACCGACACTGGAGGAGGCCGCCGCCCTCGACGCCGCTGGTGAGCACCGCGCCCCCAGCGTGTGACCTGGCGGCGATGACCGGATCGTTCCGCAACCGGGCATGATGGTGTCTGCCATCGCGGCCGCCATCCGGCCAGGATCAGAGACATGAGCAGAGCAGCACTCGTCGTTGTCGACGTCCAGGAGTCCTTCCGCCAGCGCCCGATCTGGGCGTACGGCTCCAACCCCGACCTGGTCCGGCAGGTCGACCGGCTGGTCGCCGCCGCCCGCCAGCGCGGCGACCTGGTGGTCTGGGTCCTGCACTCCGAGCCCGGCACGGGCGGGGTGTTCGACCCGGCCCTCGGGCACGTGCGGCTGATCGACGGTCTGGTCCCGGCCGAGGGTGAACCGACGCTGGTCAAGACCGCGCACAACGCGTTCAGCACCACCAACCTCCAGCAACTGCTCACCCTGGCCGGCATCCACGACCTCACCGTCTGCGGCATCCGGACCGAGCAGTGCGTCGAGACCACCACCCGGGTCGGCGCGGACCTCGGCTACCGGATGACGTTCGTCACCGACGCCACGCTGACCTTCCCCACCCCGCACCGGGACCTGCCGGAGACCGCCACCGTCGAGGAGATCCTCGCCGACCCGCGCACGCTCTCGGCCGACGAGATGGTCACCCGCACCGAGTACGCGCTGGCCGGCCGCTTCGCGACCATCCGCACAGTGGACGAGTTGACGGGTGCGACCCTGACCGGCGTACGGGGCTGACCAGGTGACCCGGGTCGTCTTCCTGCTGGTCCCGCAGCTGCACCTGCTGGACCTCGCCGGACCGGCCCAGGTCTTCTCCAGCGCCGCCGACCTCGGGTACGACTACCGACTGCACTACGTCGCCGAGCGGGAGCAGGTGCCCAGCGTGCAGGGCGTACCGCTGGTCGCCGAGACCCGATGGCCCGAGCTGACCCCGGACGACCTGGTGCTGGTACCCGGTTGGCGACCGTCGGCGCACGGCCCGCAGGGACCGGTGTCGGCGACCGACCTGCGGCGGCTCGCCGAGCACCACGCGGCCGAAGGCACGGTGGCCAGCGTCTGCGCCGGTGCGTACGCCCTCGGTCGGGCCGGGTTGCTCGACGGCCGGCGCTGCACCACCCACCACGAGGTGCAGGACGACCTGGCCCGCCGGTACCCGGCGGCCCGGGTGGCCCGCGACGTGCTGTACGTGGTCGACGACCGGGTGGTCACCTCGGCCGGCATCGCCAGCGGCATCGACGTGGCGCTGCACCTGGTGGCCACCCGGCACGGCCCGGCGACCGCCGCCCGGATCGCCCGCACGCTGGTCGTCTACGCCCGGCGCAACGGGCACGAGCCGCAGGCCAGCGCGATGATGCGGCATCGCTCGCACCTGTCCGACGCGGTGCACCGGGTGCAGGACCTGATCGACGGCCGGTACGCCGAGCCGCTGCCGCTCGCCGACCTGGCCGCTGCCGGCGGCGTGGCGGAACGGACGCTGACCCGGCTGTTCCGCGCGACCACCGGGCTCACCCCGCTCGGCTACCAGCAGTTGCTACGGGTGGAACGCGCCGAGCACCTGATCGGGCACGGCGCGACGGTGGAGGCCGCCGCGCGGACGGTCGGCTTCACCGACGCCCGGATGCTGCGCCGCCTGCGAGCCCGCTCCACGAGGTCGACTCCGGCACTGAACGGTAGTAGTCGTCCCGGGACCGGAACTCCACTGGCAGCGAGCCCGGCAGGGTGACCCGGGTGTTTCCGGCGAGCCACCCGGAACCGGCCCGCAGCAGCAGCACGTCCCGCTCCTGCGCGGAGAGGTCGACCAGTTGCGGGTGGATGAGCCGGAACGTGGCCACCGCCCGACGGACCTGCCGGGCCAGCGCGATGACCTCTACGGTCGACCCGCCGAGGGCCAGCGCCGGCTGCTGAATGGTGCGCAGCGCGTCGCAGACGATCAGCAGCTGCGCCACGCCGTCCGGGTCGGCCGGGGGCAGCTCCAACCGGGACGGCCACTGCCAGCGGATCTGACCGCTCATCAGGCCGGTCAGCCAGCCCGCCGGCCGAAGGCCGGACGTGTCGTCGGCAACCAGGGAAAACTGCGGGCCGCTGCTCACCCAGCACATCCGCTGGTCGGTGACGGTCACCGACACCGGCCCGGGCAGCCGCCAGCCACGCTGCGACTCCGTCGGCCCGAGCAGGTAACCCGCGACCAGCAGCCGGTACCGGCCGAGCACCCGCTCGCCGGGCACCGGGCGCAGGTCGTAGCGGCGATCCAGGGTCGGCCTGACATCGTCGTCCGGCGCATCGAACCGGTGGGGGCCGATGAAGAACGGGGACGCGTCGGCGTGCATCGTCACGACCTCCCGGTCAGCTGGCTGTGGTGTGAAGCCTGGTGGATCAGCGAGCCGCTGTCATGACGCCCGTTAGGGGGTCGGCCGGTCGTGCGTCGCCTGTGACCGGTAGATGCCGATCTCCTCCGGGCGGACTAGGCCGTCCTCGATCGCCCGGGCGAGCAGCGCCGCCTTTGTGGCGGCCGGCCGCCCCGCCCGGGTGTACTTGATCCGCGCACGGTCGACATACTGCTTGACCGTGTGCTCGCTGATCCGCATCCGGCGAGCCACCGACGCCTTGGACATCGACTGGAACCAGAGCAGCAGCGCTTCGCGCTCCTTGTCGGACAGCATCGGCCGGTCCGGTCGCGGGTCGCCGACCATCGCGCCGGCCAGCGCCGGCGGCACGTACGCGCGGTCGCTCGCCGCAGCCAGCACGGTCGCCACACAGTGCTCCCGGCCCTCGTGCTTGGCCAGGAACGCCACCGCCCCGGCGTCCAACGCGGCGAGCATCGTCTCCGGGTCGGTGTGCTCCGAGTAGACCACCACCCGCCGCCCGGTGGCGCTCAGCTCGGCCAGCTTGTCCAGCACCATCCGACCGTGCAGGCGGAGGTCGAGCAGGACCACGTCGGCGTCCGGCGCCGTCCGCAGCACCTCGTCCGGGTCGTCCCCGGTGGCCAGCACGGTCAGCCTCGGCTCGGTGGCGAGCCAGGCGCGCACCCCGTCGACCACCACCGGGTGGTCGTCGACGATCGCCACCCCGACCGGCCGGTCGCCGGTCACTTCCGCCACCGGGTCTGCGCCCATCTGATGTCCCCGTCCCGCTCGTAGAGGTGCTGTACCGGCCCGTCGTCGTGCTCCCCGAGCGGCGGGCCGGCCGCCGCAGGCCCCTCCCGATCTGGCGTGACCAGGCTGACCACCACCTCGTCGGGACCGGAAACCACGGTCAGTCGGGCCCAGCCCCGCGCGTCGGCGAGGACGCCGGTGAGCGGGTCGGCCAGCCGGCGGCGGATCTCCACCGGCAGCGGCGGCGGACTGCCGATGGTGACCAGATCGATCGGCAGTCCGTTACGTTCGGCCAGGTCGGCGGCGGCCCGCAGCTCGTGCAGCAGCGGATCGGGCACGTCGTCGGATTCGGCGATGAGGCGGCGCAGCCGGGCCGCGGCCAGCATGCAGCGGCGCTGCACCTCCGGGTCGTCCGGATCGGCCTGCCCGGCGGCCAGGTCCCCGAGCACCCGCCCGGCCGCCGCGCCGACCAGGGCGAGGCGGTCGCGGCGTTCCCGAAGGGCCCGCTCGGCGGCGTCCCGCTCCGCGGCCATCGCGTGACCGGCGGCTGCGGTGGCTGCCCGGTCCCGGGCCAGGCCGACGATCGCCGCGCTGCCCATGAACACCGCCACCGGCAGCGAGAAGGTGCCGTAGACGTACATCACGTAGCGGGCCAGGTCGGCCGTGTCAGGGCCGTGCCGGAGCACGGCGGCCAACGCGATCAACGCGTGCGTGGTGAGCAGCGCGAGCAGCCCGGTGACCCGCCGGCCCCACATCGCCAGCAGGAAGAACCAGCCGAGCGTGCTCCACACCCAGTTGCCGGCGGTGAACAGCTGCCGTTCGCCGGCCGCGGCGAAGACCGCCGCGTCGACGGCGACCAGCAGCGCGGCGAGTGGCCATGGCGGCAGCTGCGCGCCGCGCAGCAGCCGCACCCCGGCCACCGCGCCGGCCACGGCGACCAGCGCCCAGCCGCCGAGCACCACCGCTGGCGCGGCGAACTCCGTGCGGGCGCCCAGCACCGCCGGCAGCCCGATGGCGGCGTGCCAGGCCAGCGCGATGGCGACGGCGGCGATCCGGGCACCCCGGTCGGAGGCGTGTGCCACCGCCGCCGGCGCGGCGAGCACCATCGTCGGCGCCGGGTTTCTGGGCCCCGGAACGCTGGTCAGGCCGGGCTGGAGCGCCGGCCCCGGGGCGCGGAGGGTTGCCTCCGGTGCTCCGGGGCGCTCCGCCGGGGCACCGAGGTCAGCCGACACCGGGCCACTCCAGCCGGATCACAGTGCCCGCGCCGGGCGCCGAGCGCACCTCGGCCCGCCCACCGATCGCCGCCATCCGGCCACGGACCGACTCGCGCAGCCCGTACCGGTGCGGTGGGACGCTGGCCGGGTCGAAGCCGGGGCCGTCGTCGGCCACCTCGACCACGACGGCGACCGCGTCCCGGGTCAACCGCAGCGTGGCCTGTGCGCCCGGCGCGTGCCGGGCCACGTTGGACAGCGCGGCGTAGGCGCTGTCGGTGATCGCGTCGGCCACGCTGGCGGGCACCGCGCACGACGCCAGCTCCAGGCTCACCCGCAGCTCCGGCAGCCGGTCGGGCACCGTCCGCAGCCGCCCGTCCAGCGGCACCGGACCGTCGCCCGGCACCGGGCCGCCGTCGGTCAGCGCGACGAGGGCACGCAGGTCAGCGGCACACCGTTCGCTGAACATGGCCGACCGCCCGGGCACCGCGCCGAGCCCCACCATGGTCAGCGTGCCGAGCACCGTGTCGTGCAGGTCGCGGTTCTGCCGGCGTTCGGCCTCCCGGGCGGCCCGGGCGACCAACGCGTCCCGAGTCAGCCGCTGGTGCTCGGCGAACGCCTGGTCCGCCCGCCCGATCCGGCGGCGCATCACGGCCGTCATCATCGCCGTGCAGGCGGTCTGCACCAGCAGGGTGGCCGCGTGCGCCCGGGCCTCGGTGGGATTGCCGGCCCCCTGCGCCCCCGCCGCGTACGCGGCGGTGACCAGCAGCCCGGCCGGGATGGACCAGCGCGCCGAGGCGGTGGCCTGCGTGTTGATCACTGTGGTGCTGGCCAGCACCGCGATCCAACTGCCCTCGCCGGGCAGCACCCCGGGCGCCACCAGGCGGGGGATGAGCAGGCAGGCCACCGCGGTGACCGCGACGTCACCGGCGACCAGGGCCGGGGTGATCCCGTGGCGCAGGGCGCGGGCGGCGTACCAGACGGACCAGCCGGTCAGTGCGGCCACGCCGGGCAGCAGCAGGGCCGGCTCGACCGGCGGGGTACGCACCGACAGCGCCACCACCGCGCCGACCAGCCCGCAGGTCAGCCGCAGCAGTGCCGGCAACGTGGTGAAGATGAGGCCGAACGCGCCGCCGGCCGGATTGTCCAGCGCGGGCGGCGGCGCGGTCGGAGTGGCAACGGCCGGCATCGGGAGGTGTCCTTCCGACAACGACCCGGTCCGGGTCCGCGCGGCAGAGATCGACATCGGAGAATAACATGACCGGTGACAGTCGATCACCCTCCATGCGCGGAGTGTCGTCGACGCGTCACCCTGTGCTGCGAGGCTGGAGCAGGTCCCACCGGTTGCCGTACAGGTCGGCGAAGACCGCGACCGAGCCGTACGCCTCGTGCCGCGGCTCCTCCAGGAACCGCACCCCGGCCGCGACCATCCGGGCGTGGTCCCGGGCGAGGTCCTCGGTGTACAGGAACAGGCCGACGCGGCCGCCGGTCTGGTCGCCGATCCGGGCCTGCTGCTCCGCACTGCTCGGCCGGGCCAGCAGCAGCGCCGTCTCCCGGGCGCCCGGCGGGCGGACCACCACCCAGCGGGAGCCGTCCGGGCGGGCGGTGTCCTCCACCAACTCGAAGCCGAGGCCGCCGACGTAGAAGTCGATCGCCTCGTCGTACTCCCGTACCAGCAGCGCGACCAGTCCCAGATGTGCCATCCGGTCATCATGCCGGCGGTCGCGCCGGCCCCGGCCGGCAGTGTCCTCCCGCTCGGTGGGGTCGCGCAGCCGGTCAGCCGAGCGAAGCCGATCCTGGTCGACCGGACGCGTCACGCTCGACCGTTGGCCCCTGCTTTGTGGCACGATTTCGCAGGTGACCAGCAAACCCGACGCGGCGCAGCGCCTGAGCGACCTGGCGCGGCTGCGCCGTGTCCGCGACCGGATCGACCGGGAGTACGCACAGCCGCTGGACGTCGAGGCGCTCGCCCGTGGCGCGCACATGTCCGCCGGGCACCTCAGCCGCGAGTTCCGGCTCGCCTACGGCGAGTCGCCGTACAGCTATCTCATGACGCGGCGTATCGAGCGTGCGATGGCAATGTTGCGCCGTGGCGACCTCAGCGTCACCGAAGTCTGTTTCGCGGTCGGCTGCTCGTCACTGGGCACCTTCAGCACCCGCTTCACCGAGTTGGTCGGTGTGCCGCCCAGCACCTACCGGCGCGAGGCGGCGGCCGCGACGGCGGGGATGCCGTCCTGCGTGGCGAAACAGGTGACCAGACCGGTCAGGAATCGAGAAGCGCCGGCTCCCGGGCCGCGCCTAGCGTGACCGTCATGCAGATCACCATTCACTCGAGCTTCCTCCCGCACACCGACCCGGACGCTTCGCTGGCCTTCTACCGCGACACCCTCGGCTTCGAGGTTCGGAACGACGTCGGGTACGAGGGGATGCGCTGGATCACCGTCGGCCCCGCCGACCAGCCCGACACGTCCATCGTCCTGCACCCGCCGACCGCCAGCCCCGGCATCACCGACGACGAGCGGCGCACCATCCTTGAGCTGATGGCCAAGGGCAGCTACTTCGGCGTCAACCTGGCCACCGCCGACCTCGACGCCACCTTCGCCAAGCTGGAGGCCAGCGACGCCGAGGTCGTCCAGGAGCCGACCGAGCAGCCGTACGGCGTCCGCGACTGCGCCTTCCGCGACCCCGCGGGCAACATGGTCCGCATCCAGGAACTGCGCTAGACCGACCGCCCGGCAGGAGTGGGTGACCGGTCGGTCCGACGCCCCTGCCGGCTGAGCCAGCGGACGCCGACGGAGACCGTGACGGCGGTCCCGCCCAACAGATGGAGACACGATGAGCAAGGCCACGGGGAAGGCCACGCAGTCGCCTGAGCTGCACGCTGCCGACCGCCACGATCTGATCCGCGTGCAGGGCGCCCGCGTGAACAACCTCAAGGACGTCAGCGTCGAGCTCCCGAAGCGCCGGTTGACGGTGTTCACCGGCGTCTCCGGCTCCGGCAAGAGCTCGCTGGTGTTCGGCACGATCGCCGCGGAGTCACAGCGGATGATCAACGAGACGTACAGCGCCTTCGTGCAGGGCTTCATGCCGACGCTGGCGCGGCCCGAGGTCGACGTGCTCGACGGGCTGACGACCGCGATCATCGTCGACCAGCAGCGGATGGGTGGCGACGCCCGGTCCACGGTCGGCACCGCCACCGACGCCAACGCGATGCTGCGCATCCTCTTCAGCCGACTCGGGCAGCCGCACGTCGGCTCGCCCCAGGCCTTCTCCTTCAACGTCGCCTCGATCAGCGGAGCGGGTGCCGTCACGCTGGAGCGCGCCGGAAAGACCGTCAAGGAACGTCGCGAATTCAGCATCACCGGCGGTATGTGTCCGCGCTGCGAGGGCCGGGGCAACGTCTCCGACATCGACCTCACCCAGCTCTACGACGACTCCAAGTCGATCGCCGAGGGCGCGTTCACCATCCCGGGCTGGAAGTCGGACAGCTTCTGGACGGTGCGGACCTACGCCGAGTCGGGACTCCTCGACCCGAACAAGCCGATCCGCACGTTCACCAAGAAGGAGATGCACGACTTCCTGTACCGGGAGCCGACCAAGGTGAAGGTCGAGGGCGTGAACCTCACCTACGAGGGTCTGATCCCGAAGATCCAGAAGTCGTTCCTGTCCAAGGACGTCGACACGCTGCAGCCGCACATCCGCGCCTTCGTGGAGCGGGCGGTGACGTTCACCTCCTGCCCCGAGTGCGGCGGCAGCCGGCTCAGCGAGGCGGCTCGGTCGTCGAAGATCGACGGGGTCAACATCGCCGACGCGTGCGCCATGCAGATCAGCGACCTCGCCAAGTGGGTACGCGGTCTGGACAAGCCATCCGTCGCGCCCCTGCTGGCGAAGCTGCAACACACGCTCGACTCGTTCGTGGAGATCGGGCTGGGCTATCTCAGCCTCGACCGGTCGTCCGGGACCCTGTCGGGCGGCGAGGCCCAGCGGACCAAGATGATCCGCCACCTCGGGTCGTCGCTCACCGACGTCACCTACGTGTTCGACGAGCCGACGATCGGGCTGCACCCGCACGACATCCAGCGGATGAACGACCTGCTGCTGCGGCTGCGGGACAAGGGCAACACGGTGCTGGTCGTGGAGCACAAGCCGGAGGCGATCGCGATCGCCGACCACGTCGTCGACCTCGGCCCGGGCGCCGGCACCGAGGGCGGTGAGGTGGTGTTCGAGGGCACCGTCGAGGGGCTGCGGACCAGTGGCACCCGCACCGGGCAGCACCTGGACGACCGCGCCTCCCTGAAGTCGTCGGTGCGGACGCCGTCGGGGGCACTGGAGGTACGCGGCGCCAGCACCCACAACCTGCAGGACGTCAACGTCGACATCCCGCTCGGCGTCCTGGTCGTCCTCACCGGGGTGGCGGGCTCGGGCAAGAGTTCGCTGATCCACGGCTCGGTGTCGGGCCGGGACGGCGTGGTGTCGGTCGACCAGGCCGCGATCAAGGGCTCGCGGCGCAGCAACCCGGCGACGTACACCGGGCTGTTGGACCCGATCCGCAAGGCGTTCGCGAAGGCCAACGGTGTGAAGCCCGCGCTGTTCAGCGCCAACTCCGAGGGGGCCTGCCCCGCCTGCAACGGTGCCGGCGTCATCTACACCGATCTGGGGATCATGGCCGGCGTCGCCACCCTCTGCGAGGAGTGCGAGGGAAAGCGGTTCCAGGCATCGGTGCTGGAGTACCACCTCGGCGGCCGTGACATCAGCGAGGTGCTGGCGATGTCGGTGACCGAGGCCGAGAAGTTCTTCGGCTCCGGCGACGCGCACACGCCGGCCGCGCACGCCATCCTCGACCGGCTCGCCGACGTCGGGCTCGGCTACCTCAGCCTCGGCCAGCCGCTCACCACGCTGTCCGGCGGCGAGCGGCAGCGGCTCAAGCTGGCCACTCGGATGGCCGAGAAGGGCGGCGTCTACATCCTCGACGAGCCGACCACCGGTCTGCACCTCGCCGACGTCGAGCAGTTGCTCGGCCTGCTGGACCGGCTCGTCGACTCCGGCAAGTCGGTCATCGTCGTCGAGCACCACCAGGCGGTCATGGCGCACGCCGACTGGATCATCGACCTTGGCCCCGGTGCTGGCCACGACGGCGGCCGGGTCGTCTTCGAGGGCACACCCGCAGACCTCGTCGCCGCCCGCTCCACCCTCACCGGCGAGCACCTCGCGGCCTACGTCGGCACCTGAGGGAACCGGGGGCGGTGACCGCCCGTCCCATCGCCTGTGGAGAGGTGGTGAGCCGGGTGCGTTCGGGCGGGACGGTACTGGCGGTGGCGCTGCTCGGCGTGGCGCTGGTCGGCTGTGCGGGCCGGAGCGCCGGGCCGGGGGTGGTGGAGGATCCCGGCCCGGCCCGGATCGTCGAGAAGTGGACCTCGTGCGCCGAGGCGGCCCCGCAGTCCGGTGAGCTGCCGGCGCCGGGCGGCGACGACCCGGCGATCGGGCGGATCGACCCGGCGTTCACCCCGGTCACCGCCGTGCTGTGCGGCCGGGAGGTCCGGCCGCGACCCGGCGGCGGTCGGGAGCAGGTGGCCACCGAGCGGCGGGCCGAGGAGATCGGTCCGCTGATCGCCGCCCTGCGCCTCCCCGACCAGCAGGCGGACGGGGAGATCGCCTGCACCCTCGACATGGTCATCCCGCCTTGGTTGGCACTACTGGACGAGCGGGGCCGCTGGCTGCGGCCGTACCTGCCGGTGAACGAATGCCGCAAGCCTCGTCCCGAGGTACTGGCGGCCCTGGACGCGCTGCGACTGACCACGGTGGACACCCGTACCGTCGGGGAGGTCGAATCCGCGGCGGCGGAGGCCGCCGGCTGCGAGCAGCGGTGGGCGGACATGGTGTGGGTGGAGACGACGATCGGACGGCCCGGACCGCCCGCACCGGCGGTCCCGGACGCGGAGCCGCTGCGCTTCTGCGTCTACCAGGTGCCCGCGTCGCAGCAGGGCGGCGGCAAACCGGCCGGTGACTTCGCGTACGGCGGGCCGCTGCCGCCCGACCGGCAGCCCGCCGTACTCGGCAAACTGGCCGCCGCTCGGCCGGCGACCGAGTGCGCCACCCCGGCGTCCCGCTTCGCCGTGCTGCGCCCGCTCGACGGCACCGGCGGACCCGACCGGTACGTGGAACTCGACGGCTGCCTGCGCTTCCTGGTCGTGGCACCGACCGGTGGGTCGCAGCTCGGGCAGGGCGACGCCGCGCTGGCCGAGCTGCTGGGGCGTCGCTGAGCCACCTCCGGTTCGCTCTTTCCGCGATCCCGCCCGGAGCGCCGTGGTGGTCTGCTGCACTGGGTGTCGGGGAGCGCGCCGGTGCGGTGAGGAGCAACCATGGGACGGTTGGCCTGGTCAACCTATGTCGCCCCGGCCAAGCCGGTCGTGTCGACGAACCTGCCGCCGGGCGAGAGCCGCGAGCTGTGGTCGCCCACCAGCTCGACGCTGATCTACGGCGATCGCGACGCCGTCCTGGTCGACGCGTTACTGACCGTCGACGAGGGCCGGGCCCTGGCCGACTGGGTCGCGGCGAACGGCAGGAACCTCACGACGATCTACATCACGCACGGCCACGGCGACCACTTCTTCGGCGCGGCAGCCGTGCTGGAGCGCTTTCCTCAGGCGCGGATGGTGGCACCTCGCGGCGTGGTGGAGAAGATGCGCGTTCAGCTCGGGGAGCAGTGGCTCGACGGTGTCTGGCGCAAGGGTTTCCCCGACCAGCTCGCCGAGCATCCACCGATGGCGGAGCCGTTGGCCGATAACACGATCGATCTTGAGGGCGAGCAGTTGGTCGCCGTCGAGGCGGGCCACACCGACACCGACAGGACGACCGTGCTGCACGTACCGTCGCTCGGTCTCGTCGTCGCAGGCGACGTGGTCTACAACGACGTCCACCTGTACCTCGCCGAGGCGGGCAACGACGGCATTCAGAGCTGGTACGCGGCCCTCAAGATGGTCAACTCGTTGCGGCCGTGTGTGGTGATCGCCGGGCACAAACGTGACGGCGCGGACGACGATCTGACCAACGTCGAGGAGACCCGCCGCTACCTGGAGGAGGTCGAGGCCGCCGCGCAGCGTACGGGAAGTGCCGAGGAACTGTACGCGGCGATCATCGAGCGCTACCCGGACCGGATCAACCGTGCCGTGGCCTGGAAATCCGCCCAGGCGCTCAAGAGCTGACGAACCCGGCTCAGTTGACCGGCAACACCGCCGGGCCGCCGCCGGCGATGGACCGGGTGAGCTTGGGACCACCGGACCAGAAGTAGCAGCGCACCCCCCGGTCACCGCGCGCCCACAGCTCCGGCGAGGGGAAGCGGTACGAGGTGCCGGTGCGATAGCGCAGCTTGGCATCGACGGGCACCTTGGCGTAGCGGGCAACCGCGGTGCGGCAGGCCGAGTGCACCGAGTCCTCGTCCCGGCCGGCGTCCTCGTAGGAGCGGTCCGGGGCGGTCCAGATGCCGACGAACTCGTACTGGTGCGCGGTGGTGCAGCCCGCCGGGCGAAGTCGACCCCACTCATCCTCGTTCATGCAGCCGTACGTCAGCGGCGAGCGGCTACCCACCGCGTTGCGCAGCGTGCCAGCCCGGTGGATCGCCCGTTCGCCGTCGCCGTTGGCGCCGTCCACCTCGTCCAGCTCGAAGATGTCGCACCGGTACCAGCGGCTGCCGCCTGTCCAACCGGCCGGTGAGGTGGGCGCGACCTGCACCGACAGTCGGGCCGTGCGCCAGTCGCCACCGACGAACTCCTTGGCCCGGGTGTCACAGTCGGTGAAGACGGCGCGCATGGCCGCCGACTCCACCTTGGGCGGGGCGGTCCGCGCCGCCAGGGCGCCGGTGAAGGTGCCGACGTGGAACGTCTCCACCAGGTGGGTCTTCGCGCAGTCCACCGGCGCGTAGCTGGCGAGGTACGCGGTCGGTTCGGGGATCACGTGGCACTCGCCGGCCTTCGGGCTGTACTGCTGCGCCTGGGCCATCGGCTTCCAGTCGTCGGACAGGTCACCGTCCGTGCCGGCCGGCGTGCCGCAGCCCGCCAGCGTCATCGTGATGAGCGCAGCCGTGACCGCTGCCCTGGTGTGGCGTCGCAAGTGTTTCTCCCCGTGGCCCCGTGCCGACGCGCGCAGCATATGGCACCGGGGGAAAGATCCGACATCTGCTTCTGGGCGGACCGGCGCCGCCAGGGCAGCGCGGTTGCCGCTACTTCTGGCCAGCGACGTAGACGCCGCGTCCGGGTTGGCCCACGACCAGGTCGCGGTCGTGCAGGAGCGAGACCGCGCGGTAGGCGGTGGCGACGCTGACCCCGAACTGATCGGCCAGCTCGCTCGTGCTGGGCAGCTTCGTCCCTGGCGCGAGATCGCCACTCTTGATCTTCGCGGTCAACTCGTCGGCGATACGCCGATATTCGGCAGGTGCAGAGGGCATGAGGTCCGGTTCCCTTGGTTCGGCCCTGCCATCTGACCATGGCTCAACCTCCGTCAGCAAGTGATGTAAGAGGATCACGCACGGTGGGTTTACCTACGTCAGATAGTGACGTAGGTTGTGGGTGGCTGCTCCCTTGGTTCGGCAAACCGGTGGTCAGCCCCGTCAGGGCGGCGTGGATCCCGTCGCCCTGACGGCTGTCCCTTGGGCTTGACGCAGGAGTGCCGATGAACCGGATCCGCTACGACGACTACCTGTTTGCCACAGCGCTGACGCTGGCTCGGCGGCACCGACCCGTGTGGAGTTGGACGCGTTGGCGACGGGTCTGCCGATGCGGCTCGGAGCTGCCCTGCCGCACCCGGCACCGCCTTCCGATCAGCCGGGGCCACTGGCCGTCGTGAGCGTTCCGGCCACGGGGGACGTCGTACTCATCGGTGCCGCCGCCAGCGTCCAGTTCGCCGGCGACCGCACTCTCCGGCTCCGCATCTCCGCGGTGAACCTGGGTCCGACCTACCACGGTTGGATCTGGCTGACCGGCTACGTCCTCGACAAGCGCGGGCAGGCGGTCGACCGGCGTGAGATCTACGTGCAGGAGGCAGGCGTCGAGATCCTCAGCGCCGACGCCATTCCGGCGAGGCGCGCCTTGGGGGAAAGTCAGAGGTGCGGGCTACGGTCCCGGCATGGCAGCCAGCATTGACCTGACGCTTGACTCCACGGACGCCCAGGTGCTCGCGGCGTTCTGGAAGACGGCCCTGGGCTATGTCGACGAGCCGCCGCCCGCTCCCTTCGCCACGCGGGAGGAGTGGCTGGCGCAGTTCGACCTACCGGAGGACGACCTCCCGGAGCACGCTGCATGGCTGTGCGATCCCGATGGCGTCGGCCCCCGCCTCTCCATCCTCAACGTCCCCGAACCCAAGACGGCGAAGAACCGGCTGCACATCGACATCCGGGTGCCGGGCCACGGCAACCCCGACGAGCGGTGGGCACGGATCAGGGCAGAGTCGGAGCGCCTGGTGAAGGCGGGCGGGAGAGTCCTGGAGGAAGTCGACGAGCACCACGTGGTGATGGCCGACCCGGAGGGCAACGAGTTCTGCGTGGCCGCAACCTCAGTCTGAAAAGCCGCCAGGAGGACCACCCAACCGGCGACCGCGAGTCGCAGGCTTCGCCGTGCCGGTTACCTCGGTTGTTGTAGGCCTTCGCGGGTCGCGTCCGCCGGGGCTGTCGCTACTTCCACTTGTCGTCCTTGAACCGGACGACCAACACGAGTAGGACGGTTCCGAGCGAGGCGAAGAGCAGTCCACCCGGAATCGTGGTCCACGACATCAGGAACGACAGCGAGCCGGACGTGTGCCCGTTCTCCGCAACGAACTTCCCCGGGTCGGCCGGGTCCACCCAGACCGCCATCCTCGGTCCGGGAGTCTTGTGGCAGCCGGTTACACCGGCGCAGGGGATCCAGGTGCTGTACTGCCTCGACTCGTACAGGTAGGAGACCTCGATCCGGTCGATACCGCTGCCCCGACCGCCACCCCCGGCCCGGTCGGAGACATACGCGGTCACCGGTACGCCGTCAGATCGCAGCCGGTCCGCCTCGGACGACACGTGCCAGCGGAAGGCCAGGGCACCGCCGGCCAGACCCAGGCCCGCCAGCAGGATGATCAGCCCCATTAGCAGCACCTTCCTGCGTGGACGAATGCCACTGGCAGGCGGTGCGAGCGAAACGCGCCGTTGCTTCTTCACCGGCTCACCCTCCCTGGAGGGGCACAAACCTATTGCCCGGCTGGGGATCGGACCATCGTCGAACTGGTCAGCCCGTGCAGCGTTTCAGTTGCGGGCGTACCTGGGTTGCGATTACAGGGGCCCGGCAAAGCGCGATCACCGACCTGCGCGTGCACCCGCCCACTCGCACTACTCGGCACTCACCTGACGACTATGCCGGGGCGCTGCCCAGGTCACACGGACGAATCTACGGGGCTCCGCAACAGGATTCGCGCCTCAGCAACGCCATCGGTGAGGTCGATCTTGGCGCCTAACCCGTGCATGATGCGCAAAGCCCGTGCGTTGCCCGGTTCGATCCAGGCTGCCAGAGCCTGAATACTCAGAGAGCTTGCGGTGGAGGCGAGGTGGTTGACTACCGCCGTTCCGATCCCGAGGTTCTGCCAACGGTCTTCAATTAGTAGTGCTATCTCGGCCTCGGAATCCGGCAGGTGCATCAGGCTGGCGAAGCCTATGACACGTCCACGATCATTGTTCGCCCTGAGCAAGACGGTCGAGCCTTGTTCCGGATCGGTCAGCCTCCTCCATTCGACGGGTCGGAGGCCATCGCGCGGGCCGTGATAACGGGCTCGCCGGGCTTCTCGCGAGCAGCGCATGTGCAGGTCGTTGACGGCTGCCAAGTCGCAAAGACGGGCGGTTTGAACAAGTACATGCACGTCCCACCGCCTGGCGATTCTCAGTGATCCTTCCGCCGCACATAAACTTGCAGCCAACTTTCCTCCCCCATTGTGGTCACGCATTCGGTGAAGCATCGGCATCGGCATCGGCGGCCGGTCACTGAATCTCTCCAAGCTGACCCAGCCTGCACGAATGCTGCCTTCGATGCTGACACCGGTGCGGCCATCGCTTCACCAATCCGATCAGTTGCGTGCCCACTAGCCCCAACGGATAGCTGTGCTCCTGGTTCAGTCGAACGTTCCCCGCTGAGTCCAAGCCCGGCAAAACCGTCAGGTGATGCCGATTAGCGCCAGTGGCGGGTGCACGCGCAGATCGGTGATTGCGTAGACGGTCTCGGTAGTGAACCGTTTCCACTTCGGACGATCAACAAGGCGTAGGAACCTCGATGACTATCTGAACCGTCATGCCCGCCTGCTACCACCAGCACGGGCACGTCTGCACCAACCACATCAGGCCGGGCACCCCACGAATTTGTCGGGCATCGGTTGCGACTATGGGCGGCATGCGGGATCTCTCCGATCGTGTCGACTTTGTATCTTATCTGCGGCACCCGCGCAACGGGCAGTTCAGAACTGCTCAGAACTGCTCAGAACTGCTCGGGTTGTTGGAGTCCACGGCTGTCGCCGGTCATCCGCAGGCGTACTTCCGCTCACCTGATGAACCACTGTGGGTCGACCGCTGGCAGATCCGCCGCACCGCCGAGGGTGGGTTCAACTACGCGGACTACGTGCGGACTGCGCTGGCCTCCGGCCGGGCAGACAACGGCGTGTTCGGCGCGAAGCTCATGTGGGGCACGTTGGACGAGGTGGTCGACAAGCTCGCGCGGGTCTACCCGGATCTTGCCGGCAACGACATCGCCCTGCTGAACAAGGCATTCGGCCGTACCCGCTTCGTCTTCGTGCGACGGGATGACGTACTGGCGCAAGCGGTGTCCTGGCTGCGCGCCGAGCAGACGGCCACGTGGTTCATCGGCGGCAACGGAGAAATCGGCGGCGACGCCGGCAACGGGCAGGCACCCCGCTTCGACGCGGACGGCATCACGCACCTCATCGAAACGATCAAAGAGCACAACGCGGCCTGGGAGTCGTGGTTCGCCTCGTGGGGGATCGAACCGCACGTCGTGCGTTACGAGGAACTCGACACGGACATGGTCGCCACCACGCACCGCGTTCTCGATTTCCCGGGCTCACCCTGCCGGCGGGGTGCACCATCGTGGCCCGCCATCAGCGCCAGGCCGACGAACTCGTGGCGGCGGCGCTCAAGAAGCGGGGCAGTAGGCCGATCGTTGTAGACGGGATCGGCTACCGCTGGTTCGTCCGCCGGAAGCCGACGTACAGCCAGGGCTTGACCTGGTCGCCGCTGAGCTTTGCTGTTGAGCGGGCGGACCCACCTGGCTGCGCCACCCTCATCGTCCGGCTGGCGTCCCCTCATCCTGACAACTGGATGAATGCTCCAGCCTCGCCGGTGCTGCCTTCCGCGGTCGCCAGCGCCATACGGCAAGCTCTTGACCGTGGCTGGCAGCCGGATCATCCCGGATCGCCGTTCATGCTGAACCTCGGTGACGAGGACCAACTCCCGTAGCTGGCGACGGTCTAGAGGTCGCACCGACTGTCAGCTTGGGGAATTGTCGATCTCCGGCCGTCTACTGGGTTGGCGGCCTGGTCCCGGCGGTCTCTCGTGGCCTCGGCCGGCCCTGCTTTCCTGGCCCAATGGCACGCCTCAGACTCCTGCCTGTGGGCCATGGATCGATAGGATCATGAAGCATGACCTCGGCAGATGAACTGCCTCTCCTTGAGGCGCTCCTCGATGCGTTCGACCGGCTATTTGACCGACAGACCACCGTGGTCGACGTGCATGCGCTGCTCTACGCCACGGCCAGGGCTCTGGCCGACTCGGCCTTCGGTAAGGACGTGGCAGCCGCCGAGTCGGCACTGGAGGAGATCATGAGATCAGATCGAGGGCCGGCTGAGGCTGTTGAGCAGGCAATCGACGCGGTGGACCCACTGAGGCGCCGCATCGCCGACCGGTTGTAGCTCGGACACATCGAGCGGACCTGGCACAAGATCCGGCTGCGGCCGACCTCGACTGGCTGCGCCTGCACGACCTGCGCCATGCCTGCGCGACGTTTCTGCTCGTCTCGGGGGCCTCGCCGCAAACGGTGATGAAGGTGCTTGGCACAGCCAGATCGGGCTGACCATGAACACCTACGCCCATGTCCTGCCGGAGATCGAGCGGGCCGCCGTGGACGAGGCCGTGAGGCACCTCTTCGGCTGACTTGTCGGTACGAATGACTGTACGGGGGCCGTGGTTGATCGACCGGACCGGGACGCAGCGGCCACTGACGTGGGGTAAGGAATGTGCGCCCGGCAGGATTCGAACCTGCGGCCTTGGGATCAGAGAAGGGTTGCGGATTGCTGTCCAGGCTGTTGCAGCCGTGGTCAGGACGTCTGTTGTCGTCGGGCATCGCCGGCGTGAGGGGGTGGTCTTGGCTGTACGAATGGCTGTAGCCCCACCGACAGTCGACGTCTACGGTTCACGATCATGGAAGCCTCGATCGCAGGCGTTCTCTTCTACGGCCTGAGCCTGCGTTCTACATCCCGTTGCCGAGGCACCATTGCGCCAGTCAGTTATCGAGGCGCCATTCCGTCCCGGACATGGAGGGCCAATGCTGCCGCACGAGGCGCAGCGACCGTTCATCGCGCTCGGCGCGATGCCGATGAGGGTGTTGCTGCAGGCGTATTCAGCGGCGGTGCGGCGCGGAGCGAGCAGCGTCGGCACCCTCGACCTGTTGTGCCGGGTGGCGCTTTACGCCAAGTCAGTCCCGCCGTGGCTGCTTGCGGGCTCAAACGGTGCGAACCTCATGCGGATGGTTGCTGATCCTCGCCGGATCCCAGCCGGGCGAACAGTCAGCGAACTGTTGTCCGAGTCGGTCAGCGAGTTCGACCAGGAGGTGCAAGCGATTCTGCGCGAGGTCGAGTGGAGAATCAACCGCCGGCCGGACAGGCGGCTCAGAAAGCCTGACGTGCAGGACACGCGCCCTCGCCCATCGTGGACGAATGGCGTTCGTACGGCCCTGGACGGCGCGCTGCATGCCGCGCGCGACCACCGTGTACCGTTCGCCAACCTGTCTCATCTCGTGCTCGGCATGCTGCAGCTGCGCGGCTGCGACGGGACCCACTATGTATTCCCCTATGAGTACGCGCGGCTGTCGGCCATTGACCGGTTGGGCGCCGAGCCGACGATGTGCAGGACCGACGAGCCCTATCCGGACCTCGACGACGAAAGGTTGGCGCTCTGGCCAGGCTCTGGGTCGCTGCTCGACCGACTCGCGGGACGGTTCTTCGCGCGCGCATCTCGACTCAGCCGCCTCGGCCCGATCCTGGTCGGAGTCGAGTTCGAGGCGAAACGCCAGGCAATCCGGCTCGACCATGACGTGATCGGCCCACTGCACATCCTGCTCGCGGTGCTCACACACGACGCCACTCTCGAAGCGGCCCGAGTCCGGGTGCCCGTCCATCACTCCGGCCGCAACCGAGGTCCGGCCGTCCTGCGCATCCACGGTGTCGATGCCGACCGCCTGCGCCTGCTGGCCGCGCGGCGCGGCGGGCCCGAGGAGCCGCCGGCCGAGGTGCTCACCAAGCAACTGAGCAGTCAGCGCCCAGGCGACCCGTTCACGGGCACCGACGTCGTCACCGCGATGGCACGAGCCATGGAGATCTCGCTTGCCTACCGGCACCCCGACACGGGTACCAGTCACCTCTTGCTTGCGCTGATCGAGGACGATGCCGGCGACGGCAGCGCTATTCTGCGCGACCTCAGCGTTGACCCGACGGCGCTACGAGCGCGCGTCGAGCAAGACCTTCGTGCCGCACCCGCCGCTTGGTAACCGCCGGCCGGCCAACAACCAGCCGTCCTTTCGTGAACGACACCGCCGAGGGACTACGGAAGGTTGACCAACTCAATACGGACTTCGGCGGCCGTAGTGATCGCTTCGACCGGGAGCGGAAAGCCGCTGACCTGGGGGGTGATGTTGGTGCGCCCGGCAGGATTCGAACCTGCGGCCTTGGGATTAGAAGAAGATCACGGATGGCTGGTCAGGTGGCTTCGCCCCTGGTCAGCTCGTCCGCCGTTGTCGGGCGGCGTCGGTATTGGCGGGTGGTCTTGGCTGTACGGATGGCTGTACAGCTCGCCGTTGATGGGGTAGCGGACACGCGTCCTGCTGCCTACTGTGCCAGCCATGATGTTGGAGTCTCCCCTCGCAGCGATGTCGTCGTCGGGCTCGCCCCTCGAGGACCTTGTCTCGGTCGTGGCGATGTGGGTTATCGGTTTGGTCGTCCTGTACGGAGTGATTCGGGTGGCCGTTCGTCATGGGATCCAGGACGCAGACCGGCATCGCACCAACGGTCGACTCAAAGACAAAATCTGATCGGACTCGCAGCTTGGGAATCGCACAAGATCGGTTCGGGGCACTACGTTCTGCCTGGTCGACATGACCTCGAGCGGCCTGAAATGCCCTCCGTTGACACCGGTTTGTGGCCCGTGGATGGCCCAGCCCCGACCGTGGAGGTGGCCGGAGGCCACCCCGTAGGAGTGGCCCCCGGCACCGGCGATTCAGTTGGGTTGATCGGCCCAGGCGGTATCGAGGATTACCTGGTACGAGCTGATCCGTACCGGCGAGAGGGTCAGCAGCTCGTGGGCGAGCAGTTCCCCAGTGTTCGGGTGGAAGATCAGAAGGGACTGCTGGTTGTGCTCGCGGTCGTCGAAGGTGATGGCTACACCCTTGCGGCCGGCCCGATCGGTCACCTGGCCCCGCCACAGGAAACCGGGCACATCGGCAAGGCCCCGCAGGATCTCAGCTCGCGTCTGGCGCGGAACGACATATCGCCCGTACACCGTGTTGACTTCCTTGCTGACGGCGCCCGCGCCGTACCTGACCTTGAGCAGGTCGTTCACCTGGGCTCGACCCGACGGCAGCGGTGCGAGGTCCTCCGGTGGCAGCGGCATGTCGTCGGGCGCGGGCGTTCCGGAGGCGGAAGCCTTGGACTTGAGGTTCCGCTGCCAGTACTCCCGGGACTCCTGGTCCGGATACTGCGGCTCAAGCTGGGTCCTGACCTGCTTACCGGTCCCGTCGGCCGCCTGCCAGACCTTGGTCTCGTCGGCGAAAGCGACATGGTGGCGGCCGTCGGCGGACGTCATCACCGGGTCGCCCCACGTCTTCGTGTGGTGGTACATGTACCGACCGGTGCGGTTGTCGTACTCCGCATCGACAAGCCTGCTCGCCAACGCGCGTAGCTCGCTCCCCGCGTCACGGGTGACAGAGCCGTACGCCACCGGCACGAGCACCACCCCCGGATCCGCCCCGGGCGGACCGGCGATCCCCGAGGTGTCCGGGCTGGACGGGCCGAACGTCTGGACGATTGCCGCGGCGCCGACCGCTACGGTCAGCGCCCCGGCGGTCAGAACCAGCCTGCGCGTCGGGCGTGCCCGGCGGTGATGGGCGGCCGGCTCGGCGACAGCCTCCGCGCGGACGATCAGATCGTGTGCCGACAGCCGGGGCGGTGCGATCGTGCTGTGCCGGGCCGGGTCAGCCGGACCGAGGAGGGTACGCGTTCGCTCTTCTCCGAACATCACATGGCCTTTCGAGGACTCGCCAACACCGGCTGCTGCGCCGGCGGTACAACTCGGTGCGACATGGCTTCGTTGAGGCGCCTACGGGCGCGGTGCAGACGCACGGCAGCGGTGGTGCGGGTACAGCCGAGGACCTGAGCGGCCTCGGAAACTGTCAGTTCCTCCCAACCGACCAGCCGGAGGATCTCCTGGTCGAGGTCGGCGAGGGTGGCTAGAGCGGCGTGGAGATCGGTGACGCCCACTGTCGCGTCGGCGCCGGACGAGCCCGGCTTCTGCAGAAGGCCGGCGTCGGCAATCGGTAGCACCTCCGGCGCAGCTCTCCGAGCTCGCCACTCGTTCGCCAGCAGGCGACGGGCCACCCCGTACAGCCAGGGCAGGCTGCGGTTCGGAACCTCGCGGCGACGCCGCCAGGCGACGACGAACACGTCCTGGGCGAGTTCAGCCGCCGCGTCCAGATTGCCGAGCCGACGCTGGCCGTACTTCACCACGTGTGGGTAATCGGCCGCGTAGACGCTGGTGAACCAATCCTCATTGCGTTCTCCCGGTGGACCCATCCAAGACTCCCGCCTGGTTGACGAACGTTCACCCTGGCTTGTGTCATCTCCAGCCCAATGATTACCGCCAACCACCTGCCAGAGCCGCACGCCGCGATAAAGCTGCCTCCGGCTGCAACGGCTCCGCCAGGTGGAACGTCGACGCTCCCACACGCTCAGGTCTGCTTCCAATGCCTGCGGCTCAAGTCCCCTGCGACTCAAGCGGATCTCCTCGTCGGGCAGTCGTAGACCGTCCAGCCTCCCCGGACGGGGACCAGGTGGAGCGCCCTACCGGCCGAACGACCTGGTCCCCGTCCGGGGAGGCTGGTAGCCCTTGTGGTGCCTGGCGAGGCGAGCCGCGGCGGCATCTCTGAGGAGGGCCGGGGTTCGGGGCGGAGCCCCGAGGTCTTCGTGGTCCTGGTCGTCCGTCAGCGTGGCCGGCCGGCCCGGCCGATGCCGGCCGGAGGTCGCCAGCAGGCCGGGGCCGGGCCGGCGCGGCCCGCTTGCGGGCCGCCTTGATGTGGGCTGGGGCGAGGGCAAGCGGTCGCGGAAGTGGGTCTACGGCAAGACGGAGCGGGAAGTGCTCGGCAAGCTGGTCGACCTTCGCCGCCGCCAGGAGCAGGGGCAGAACCTCGCCGCCGCTCCTCGGACGGTCGGGGAGTGGCTGGACGAGTGGTTGCGGATGAAGGAGCGTGACGGGACACGGCCGTCGACGTTGCAGGGCTACCGGAAGCTCATTGAGAACCACGTCCGCCCGGCGCTTGGCCGGCTGGCGCTCGACAAGCTGACGCCGACCGTCATCCGCCGGCTGCTGGCCGAGAAGACGGACGCGGGTCTCTCGGCAACGACGGTTCGGCACATCCACGGGCTGATCCGGAACTCGCTCGGTGACGCGGAGCGGGAGGAGCTGGTGCACCGCAACGCCGCCAAGTCGGTCCGTCCGCCTGCGATGAGGCAGGTCGAGCGTCGCGCCCTGGGCGTGGACGAGGCCAAGCGGTTGCTCGACGTGCTGCGGGGACACCGCCTGGAAGCGCTGTACGTCTGCGCCTTGACGGTCGGGCTTCGTCGCGGAGAACTGCTCGGACTCGCGTGGTCTGACATCGACTTCGACGCCGGCACCCTGACCGTTCGGCAAACCGTCCAGCGGGCAGAGGGCCACCTTCAGATCGTTGCGCCCAAGACGGAGCGGTCTCGGCGGACGGTTCCGGTGCCGGCGCAGACTCTCGCCCTGTTTCGCGCGCACCGTCGGCAGCAAGCCGCGGACAGGTTGGCGGCGGGGGAGCGGTGGCAGGATCACGGCCTGGTCTTCCCGTCCAAGGTCGGTACGCCGATGGACCCGGACCACATCGACCGGACGTGGCACAAGATCCGGGCGGCGGCCGGACTCGACTGGCTGCGGCTGCACGACCTGCGGCACGCCTGCGCGACGTTCCTGCTCGTCTCCGGGGCCTCGCCTCGCACCGTGATGAAAGTGCTGGGTCACAGCCAGATCGGGCTGACGATGAACACCTACGCCCACGTCCTACCCGAGATCGAGCGGGCCGCCGTGGATGAGGCCGCGAAGCACCTCTTCGGCTGACTTGGCTGTACGAATGGCTGTACGGGGGGCCGTGGTGATCGTCTCGACCGGAATTGGAAGCCCTTGACCTGCGGTGACGGTGGTGCGCCCGGCAGGATTCGAACCTGCGGCCTTGGGATTAGAAGTCCCCTGCTCTATCCGCTGAGCTACGGGCGCGTGGCGTGGATGTCGCGCCAAGAGGGTACCGCCGCCCCGCCGGCCGGCGGCGAAAAGGGTGCCCGCGTCCACGTTGCCGAGCAGGGTCTCACGGAGGACGGGTGGCCGGCATCCGGGTTCCCACGGACCGACCCGGTGCTGGACCGTACCCTCGGCTGGTGCTGCTGGACTCCGAGGCCGAGAACGACGTCGCCTACGAGCTGTGCCAGATCGTCGGCCGCGCCATCCTGCCGTACCGGTCGTCGGACGACACCGATCATCGCTTCGGCACCGCGTTCTTCTACCAGGGCACCGACGACCCGGTGGGGGAGTCGCTGCTGACGGCCGCCGAACTCATTCGTACCCCGGGTGGGGAGTTGGGTCTGCGGCCGAGCGTGACCGAGCCGACCGGGGTCGCCCCGGCCGCCGTCGTGGAGGGCGAGATCAGGCCCGGCTGGGCACGCTTCCCAAGCGACGGCGTCGCGGTGCTGCCTACCGGCGGGCTGCACCGGTACGCCGGCGACGGTGGCTGGTCGTGGCGGGTCCAACCGGTGCCCGCCCGGATCGCCGCCGGCCCCGAGGTGGTCGCCCGCCTCGGCGCCGACGCCAGTTCCGCTTTCGTGCTGGCCCACGGGGTACGCGAGGACGGGTCGCGGCCGCTGGAGGTGGCGATCGAGCGGGTGGTCCGCGACGGGGACACCGTGCGGATCACCACGGAGCTGCCGCCGGGGTACGTCGGGGCGCCGGTCTTCGTCGTGCAGGCCGACGCCACCGGGGAGGTGTCGCTGTACTGCCTGGGCCTGGTGCTGCCTGGCGTCGGTGGTCACCCGGTGGCGACCTTCGACCGGATCCGGGCCGTCCTCCCGCCCACGCCGGGCGACGCCTGAGGCGCGACCCGCGCCGACTCGCCGGCGGATGAGGCCGCCGCCAGCGAGCCGTTGCCCGGCTGGGTCAGCCGACGGCCGTCGCCGCACCTGCCTGATCGGACGCCGGACGCCGAGTTTCCGGCAGCAAGGCTCCGTCCCTGGTCGACGTGGTGTCGGGCGAGGCGGTGTCCGTTGGGGCGGCGCCGGGCGAAGCACCGTCGGTCAAGACGGTGTCAGCCGGGCCTGCCGGGGCGGTGGGGCCTGCGGCGAGGAACGCTTCGGCCCACCGGCCGACCTCGTCGAAGACCTTTCGGCGTACGGCGGGGCCGGAGAGCGTGAGGTCGTGCAGCCCGCCGTCGAAGCGGGCCAGGGTGACGTGGCGGCCGAGGCGGGGCGCGTACCGGACCATGTGCTCGACATCCAGCACGGCGTCGGCCAGGGTCGCGTTGTCGTGCCATTTGGTGCCCCGGAACGAGCGGGTCGAGCAGGCCATCAGCACCGGCACCTGGATGTCCAGCCCGGCGCGCAGTCGGCGTTGGCCGGTGCGGATCGCGTTCAGCCAGCCGGCCCGGACCGGGAACCCGCCCAGCGGCTTCCACGCCAGGTCATAGGTCCACTCGCCGCGGTGGTCGGCGTGGAGACTCTCGCCGTACACCTTGCCCAGCCCGAGCGGCAGGATGCGGTGCGGCGCCCTGCGGCCCAGCCGGGAGGCGGCGGCCGCGAGGGGTCGGCGCACCGCCCAGGGGGCGTTCAGGTCGAAGAAGGGGCTGTTGAGCACCAGGCCGTCGACGGTGCCGGCGTCGCGGCGGGCGTCCGCCCAGAGCGAGATGATCAGGCCGCCGGTGGAGTGGCCCATCGCCAGCAGGGTGTCGTGCCCGTCGTCCTTGCGGATGATCTCGGCGGCGGCGTCCAGCTCGGGGAAGTAGTCGCTGATGTCCTGGCAGAAGTTCGGGGTCTGGTGCGGGAGCAGGCTGCGACCGTACTTGCGCAGGTCCAGGGCGTAGAAGTCCCAGCCCCGCTCGGCGAAGAAGTCGGCCAGGTGGGTCTGGAAGAAGTAGTCGACGAAGCCGTGCACATAGAGCACGGCCCGCCCGGTGGGGCGCTCGGCCCGCCGCCGGACCAGGGTCGCGACGACCGGTCCCTCGTCGTCGGTGCCCAGGTCGATCGTCTGCCGCTCGTACGGCGGCCCCAACACGTCCGGTTCCACGTTTGCGACGCTACGCCGGCAACCTACCGAGCGGTAGCCCCGCGCCCCCGCGTGCACCTCTCCGCCCCGCGATCTTGCACTTGTTGCCTCCGCGCGGAAGGCGCGAGAGGTGCAAGATCGCGGGGCGGAGAGGGGCGAGGTTAGGCCGTTTCCGCGTCGGCGCGGCTCGGGTCGGCGGCCGGTAGGGCCTCCGGCTCCTCGGTTGGGTCGACCTGGCCCTGCGGCTGGCTGACGTCGCGCAGGTGCTTGTTGTGCCGGGGCTCCTGCCGGGTCTTGGCGTCGTTGAGTCGCCGGCGCAGGTCGTCACGGACGTCGTTGAGCGCGGCGTGCAGGTCCTCCTCGGCGGAGGTGGTGACGATCTTCTGGCGGCCGGCGACCCAGCACTCCAGCGTGACCTTCTGCCCCCGGACCTCCCGGTCCTTCACCGACACCTCCAGCTCGGTGGCGTCGGCGTGGAAGCTGGCCAGCCGGGCGTCGAGGGTGGCGAACTGCTCGGCGATCCAGGTGCGGTCGCCCTGCGAGAACCCGGTGCCAACCCGCAGGCATTCCGCCACGGTGGCCGGGTTCGCCACGGCGCTCATCGCCGCGCCTCGGAAGCGGTTGCGGAGCCGATGGTGGTGATCATCATGGCGCTGACCTCTCGTCGACGTGGAGCTGTCGGTGGTGCCTTGATCAAGTCCATACCCAGTTCGGCCGGACCCGGAACCGCCGTCCGCCGCCCGAGTGGGTTGGCCGTACCACACCGGGCCGTGATCAGGGCGTTGTCCACAGGTGGCTTCGTCATCCACAGGCCGGGGTGGGGTGCTGGCGACGGCGGTCCAGACCACTCAGGCTCGTGCCGAGTCGACTCGCGCTGGCAGGCCCCCGATCCCCTGGAGGGACGATGTTCGACACCTACGTAACAATTGTCGGCAATATTCTGACAACGCCCGAGTGGCGGCGTACCACCCAGAGCAACACCCTGGTGGCCAACTTCAAGGTCGCCTCCACCGCCCGCCGGCTCGACCGGGACACCGGCCGCTGGGTCGACGGCAACTCGCTGCGGGTCCGCGTCAACTGCTGGCGCAAGCTCGCCGAAGGGGTGGCTGCCTCGGTGATGGTCGGTGACCCGGTGGTGGTCTGCGGCCGGCTCTACACCCGCGACTGGACCGATGACGCCGGTAACCACCGCACGCTGTACGAGCTGGAGGCGGTCGCCGTCGGCCACGACCTGTCCCGGGGCCGGGCGCGGTTCCTGCGCAACCGGCCGAGCACGACCACCAGCACTGTCGAGGACGCGGACGCGGAGAGCCGCGTGCACGGCGAGCCCACCGAGCCGGTACCGGCCGGGCAGGCGCCCGTCCTGCCTGACGACCGTCCGCTGGACGACGACTTCGAGCTGTCCGACTTCGGCACGCCGCACTCCAGCCCGTTCGCCGACACCAGCCCGTTCGCCGATGCCGGCCCGGTCGACCACGGCGCTCCCGTCGGCGGCGGCGGGCAGAGCGGGGCCGACGACGACGAACTGGCCCTCCCGCCCAGAACGGACGACGACGACCTGGACGACGAGCGGGATGACGAGTTGGGCCCGGTGCCGGACGAGGTGGAGCCCGCGCCGTCTGGTCGGGGGCGGCGTGGCCGAGGGCGGGTCCCGCAGCCGGCGTGACCTTCGGCCCGACCGTCCCAGCCTGCCGCTGACGGCGGCTGGGACGGGGTCCATCCCGGCTGTCTCGGACGGTGGCCGGGATGGCGGTTCCACCGGTGCGAGAGAGCCGCATCGGTGGGCTGGTGCTCCGCAGGCACGTCACGACGGGGGCGGGGTGGCGACGCGACCGGCGTCGTCACCCCGCGTGACCGCACGGGTGGGGCCTCGTCCGCGTCGGCCGGGGCGGTTCACGGGCGTGCTGGGCCGGCTCGTGGGCGCGGCGGCCCGCATTGGGGCGCGCCTGCCGATGGGCTCGTGGAATGCGGCGGGCCGGGTTGGTTCACGGGGTGCTCGTCTAGGCTGGCCGGCCGGAGGTGGTGCGCGTGCGACGGACAGCGCCGGTGGCGAACGCGGTGGGGCTGCTGGCCGGGTACGCGCTGGACAGGCTGCTTGGCGACCCACGCCGGTGGCACCCGGTGGCCGGCTTCGGGCAGGCCGCCGGTGCGCTGGAGCGTCGCCTCTACCGGCCGGACCGGACGGCCGGTGCGGCGTTCACCGCGCTGGCGGTGGGCGGGCCGGTGCTGCTCGGTGCGATCGCCGCGGCAGCCACCCGGAATCGGCCGGTCACCCGGGCAGTGCTCGTCGCTGCCGGCACCTGGACCGTGCTGGGCGGTCGCACGCTGCGACAGGAGGCCACCGTCATGGGGCAGACGCTGCGTGACGGCGACCTGCCCGCCGCCCGGGGACGCCTCGGTAACCTCTGCGGCCGGGACCCGTCGACCCTCGGTGAGTCGGAGCTGGCCCGGGCCACCGTCGAGTCGGTGGCGGAGAACACCTCCGACGCGGTGGTCGCCCCGCTGGTCTGGGGTGCGGTTGCCGGCCTGCCCGGGCTGCTGGGCTACCGCGCGGCGAACACCCTCGACGCGATGGTCGGGCACCGGTCGGCGCGCTACGCCCGGTTCGGCACCCCGGCAGCTCGCCTGGACGACGTGCTCAACCTGGTGCCGTCCCGGCTGACCGGGCTGCTCACCATCGCCGTCTCGCCGGTCGCGAACGGCAACCGGGAGCAGGCCTGGCGCGTGTGGCAGCGTGACCGCAACGATCACCCGAGCCCCAATGCCGGTCAGTGCGAGGCGGCGATGGCCGGCGCTCTCGGCGTCCGCCTCGGCGGCCGCAACGTCTACTTCGGACGCTCCGAGGTGCGCCCGTTCCTGGGTGACGGCCCCCGCCCCGAGGCGCGCCACCTGAAGCGGGCCGCCCAGATCTCCGGCGCCGTCGGCCTGGCCGCCCTCGGGCTGGCCGCCGCGTACCCGCTGACCGTTGGGCGCCTGGCCGGCGCCATCGGTCGACGCGGCCTGGTTGCCGCCCTTGGCCGGCGCGGGCCGGTTGACGCCCTTGGCCGGCGCGGGCCGGTTGACGGCGTTGGCCGGCGTGGCTCGGGCGGCGGCGGTGGGCGCGGGCTGTTCGCCGCCATTGGTGGGCACGGATCGGGCGGTGCCGGTGCGCGGCCGGGCGGTTGGCGAGCCGTCGCGGCGAGGCGGGGGAGCGGGCGGTGAGCGGCGGGCTGCTGGTCGCCGGCACCACCTCCGACGCCGGCAAGAGCGTCCTCACCGCCGGCATCTGCCGCTGGCTGCACCGGCAGGGCGTGAAGGTGGCGCCGTTCAAGGCACAGAACATGTCGAACAACTCGGCGGTGGTGGTCGGGCCGGACGGGCGCGGCGGCGAGATCGGCCGGGCCCAGGCCATGCAGGCCGCCGCCTGCGGGCTCGCCCCGGACCTGCGGTTCAACCCAGTGCTGCTCAAGCCGGGCAGCGACCTGGCCAGCCAGGTGGTGCTGCTCGGCGAGGCGGTCGACACGATCACGGCCGGCACCTTCCGGCAGCTGCGTCCCCGGCTGGCGGAGACCGCGTACGCGGCGCTGGCCGAGTTGCGTGCCGCGTACGACGTGGTGATCTGTGAGGGTGCCGGCAGCCCCGCGGAGATCAACCTGCGGGCCGGTGACTACGTCAACATGGGGCTGGCCCGGCACGCCAACCTGCCCACCATCGTGGTCGGCGACATCGACCGGGGCGGCGTGTTCGCCTCGATGTTCGGCACCGTGGCCCTGCTCGATCCTGCCGACCAGGCGCTGATCGCCGGCTTCGTGATCAACAAGTTCCGGGGTGACCTCGGCCTGCTCCAGCCGGGGCTGGACATGCTGCGGCAGGTGACCGGCCGCCCCACGTACGGGGTGCTGCCCTGGGCGCTCGACCTGTGGCTCGACGCCGAGGATTCGCTCGCCTACGGGCGGGTGCTCGGTCGACCGGCCGCCCCGCACGGCACCGAGTGGCTGGACGTTGCCGTCGTCCGGCTGCCCCGGATCAGCAACGCCACCGATGTGGAGGCGCTGGCCACCGAGCCGGGCGTCCGGGTACGCCTCACCGTCGAACCGGCCGAACTGGCCGCCGCCGACCTTGTCGTCCTGCCCGGCTCCAAGTCGACCGTGGCGGACCTCGCCTGGCTCCGCGAGACCGGCCTCGCCGACGCGATCGCCACCCATGCGGCGGCCGGTAAGCCGCTGCTCGGCATCTGCGGTGGCTTCCAGATGCTCGGCCGGGCGATCCACGACACGGTGGAGAGTCGCCAGGGCAGCGTCCCGGGCCTCGGCCTGCTGCCCATCGAGATCACCTTCGACCCGCGCAAGACCGTCCGGCAGTCGGTGGGCACCGCCGGCGACGACCTGCCGGTGCGCGGCTACGAGATCCACCACGGGTACGTCTCCCACGCCGACCCCGCCCTGACCCCGCTACTGACTGTGGCTGACGGCACCGGCGAGGGTGCGGTGCTCGGCGCCCTGCACGGCACGCACTGGCACGGCACGTTCGAATCCGACGGGTTCCGCCGCCGATTCCTCACCGAGGCGGCCCGGCTGGCCGGACGCACCGGATTCCGGGTCGCTCCGGACAGCAGTTTCGCCGCCGCCCGGGAACGCTCGCTCGACCTGCTCGGTGACCTGGTTGAGGAGTACCTGGACACCGACGCCCTCTGGCGCCTCATCGAGACCGGGCCACCCCCCGGCCTCCCCTTCATCCCACCCGGGCCGCCACCGGCCTGACCGGGCCGGGAGTGCCTTGGCCTGACCGGGCCGGGCGTGCCTTGGCCTGACCGGGCCGGGCGTGCCTTGGCCTGACCGGGCCGGGCGTGCCTCGGCCTGCTGGTTGGGCGGTCTGGAGGGTCGCCGACGGCGACAGCAACGTCAGTGGCGGATGTCGGCCGGGCGGTCAGTGGTGGGAAGGCCGGCGGCGAGCCACGCGTCGACGCCACCGATCATGTCGGTGGCCCGGCGCAGCCCGAGGGTCTGCAGGCTGGCGGCGGCCAGGCTGGAGCTGTAACCCTGCCGGCACACCAGCACGATCTCCCGGTCGTAGGCGGTGGCCTCCGGGATGCGCCAGGCGCTGGCCGGATCGAGCCGCCACTCCAGCACCGTCCGGTCGATGACGACCGCCCCGGGCAGGTCGCCCTGCTCGCGGCGCTGCATCTCGGTACGGGTGTCGACCAGCAGCGCGCCGCCGCGGACCGCCTCGACGGTCTGCTGCGGAGTCAGTCGGTGCAGCCCGGCGCGGGCCTGTTCGAGCAGGGCGTCGATGCCGGGGCTCATCACGTCTCGGAGCACCACCCGATCATGCCGATTCGGGTGCCACCCCGGGCGGCGAACGGTCGCGGCGTCACCCGTCGCCGCCCCAATTCCCCCGGACGTGACGGTGCCCGGCCATGGCCGTCAGCCGGACGTGTCAGGCCGGCCCACGCTGGCCGCTGATTCCGTGTGATCGACTCGGTTTCCCCGACATCGCGGTATCCCTCACGGCGGATACCGCGATGTCAGCGATCTGGAGTCGATCACCCTGACCTGCGGCGGCGGCGGCATACTTCGGTCGTGTACGAACTCGCCAGCCGAGGCCCGCTCGTCGACGGCATCCACCATCCCGCCCTGAGGCGGCCGGAACACGCGAGGCCGCGCTGACCTCCGAAACCGGCCGGCCGGCACCAGGCCACGAGGCCGGGGACGTCGGAGGAATGGCCGATGGGGCCGGGGACGTCGGGGGATTGGCCGATGAGGCCGGGGACGTCGGAGGAATGGCCGATCGGGCCGCGGATGTCGAGGGATTGGCCGACGAGGCCGAGGACGTCGTCGGGGGATTGGCCGACGGGGCCGGGGACGTCGAGGGAATGGCCGATGGGGCCGAGGACGTCGAGGAGGCACCCGGCCACTTGACCGGCAGGTCGACCGTGGTGGTCGTCGAGGCGTACGCCGAGTTGGCCCGCCGGGTGCTCGCGGGCCCGGCGCGGTTGGGGCGGACCCGGTTGGTGGCGGTCGACGGGCCGAGCGGCGCGGGCAAGAGCCGGTTCGCCGCGCACCTCGCGGACGCCCTGGCGGTGCTGGCCGGCGGTGATCGGCCGCCGGTGGTGCACACCGACGACCTGCTGGACGGCTGGGACGACCAGCTCACCTTCTGGCCGCGCCTGGACGAGGAGGTGCTGGCCCCGCTGCGCGCCGGGAGGCCCGGTGCCTACCGGCGCTACAGCTGGGTCCGGCGCTGCTTCCTGCCCCACCCGATCCCGGTGCCGGCCGCGCCGGTGCTGGTCCTGGAAGGGGTCAGCGCCGCGCGCGCCCTCGTCCGGCCGGAGCTGACCCTGGCCGTCTTCGTGACCGCGCCCGCGCCGTTGCGGCTGGCTCGCGCGGTCGCCCGGGACGGGCCGGAGATCCTGCCCGAGCTGCGCCGCTGGCACGCCGGGGAGCGGGCACACTTCGAGGCCGACGACACGGTCACCCGGGTCGACCTGGTGGTCGACGGTGCGCCGACCCTGCCGCACGACGCTGAGCGGTACTACGTGCGCACCCGTTGACCCGAGCGGGGCATGGACGCCGGCCACCGGCTGGGGCACGATACGGGAAAGGTCGGGTACGGCGAACGGGGAGCCACATGTCGGCAACGGACACGCCCGCACGGCGTCGGATCACCCTGACCGGCATCAGCTCCCGGGCCTGGGAGCATCCGGCCGACCGCGGCGCTCTGGTCGCGTTGCGGGAGCTGCGAGGGTTCGACGACGTGCTGCGGGCGTTCTTCGGCATGTGGAACGAACGCGGCTTCCGGCTCTCCGTGCTGGCCTCCGGCATCCGGGTCGACCACCGGCAGTACCCGGCGGTGTGGCAGCGCTACACGGAGGCCGCCGCGGCGCTCGACGTGGCGGAGCTGCCCGAGCTGTACGTGACCCAGTCGCCCTGGCTGGGGGCCGAGGCGGTCGGCCTGGACCGGCCGTTCATCGTGCTCAACTCCGCCTGCGTCCAGCAGTTCGACGAGGACGAGCTGCGCTGCCTGCTCGGCCACGAGTTGGGGCACGTCGGCAGCGGGCACGCGGTCTACAAGACGATGCTGATGATCCTCACCCGGTGGGCGGCCAACCTGAGCTGGTTGCCGGTCGGCGCGTTCGCGCTGCGGGCGATCATCGCGGCGATGCTGGAGTGGTGGCGCAAGGCGGAGCTGTCCGCCGACCGGGCCGGTCTGCTCGCCGGGCAGGACCCGGCCGCCGCGCTGCGGCTGCTGATGAAGCTCGCCGGCGGCGGTGACCTGTCCCAGATCGACACCACCGCCTTCCTGGAACAAGCCGCCGAATACTCCGGTGGCGGCGACCTGCGGGACAGCCTGCACAAGATCCGGATGACGGCCTGGAGCACCCATCCGGCGCCGGTGGCACGGGCCGCCCAGTTGCGGCAGTGGATCGACTCCGGGGCGTACGGGCGGGTGCTGGCCGGGGACTACCCGCGCCGCGACGACGACGGCTCGACCAGCGTCTCGGAGGAGATCAAGGCGGCTGCCGAGTCGTACCGGGAGGAGTTCAGCCGGTCCACCGACCCGCTGGTCGGGTTGCTGCGTCGCCTCGGTGACGGCGCCAGCGACGTCGGCGAGTGGGTGGGCGACACCGCCGGTCGGGCCCGCTCCTGGATGGATGCCGCCACCGAGGCCGCCGGCCGCGCGCAGCGCGCCGGTCGGGCCGCGCCGGGCGCTCCGGCGGGTGCCGGCTCGCCGGGTGGCGGTGAGGGTACGGGCTCGGCCGGCACGTCGGGGTAAGGCCGGCATACGATGCCGGTCATGACCACACCGATCATGTCCGAGTCCGAGGTGCGGGCCGCCGTCGAGCGGGAGATGCCCGGTGTCCGGGCCGACCTGGAACGCCTCGTCCGTATCCCCGGCATCGCCTTCGAGGGCTTCGACCACTCGCACGTGGAGCGCTCCGCCGAGGCGGTCGCCGAGCTGCTGCGCGGCTGTGGCCTGGACGTCAACATCGTGCGTTCCGGCGGGCAGCCCGCGGTGATCGGCCGTCGGGCCGCCCCGCCCGGCGCGCCCACCGTGCTGCTCTACGCCCACCACGACGTGCAGCCGGTCGGCGACCGGTCGCTGTGGGAGTCCGACCCGTTCGAGCCGGTGGAGCGGGACGGCCGGCTCTACGGGCGGGGGGCGGCCGACGACAAGGCCGGCATCATGGCGCACATCGCGGCGCTGCGCGCGTACGGGGACGCACTCCCGGTCGGCGTGGTGCTCTTCATCGAGGGCGAGGAGGAGTACGGCTCCGACTCGCTGGAGCGGCTGCTGGCCGAGCACCGCGACGAGATCGCCTCGGACGTCATCGTGATCGCCGACTCCGGCAACTGGGACATCGGCGTACCGGCGTTGACCACCTCGCTGCGCGGCATCGTCAACTGCTTCGTCGAGGTCCGCACGCTCGACCACGCGGTGCACAGCGGCATGTTCGGCGGTGCCGTCCCGGATGCGCTCACCGCGCTGGTCCGGCTGCTGGCCACCCTGCACGACGACGCTGGTGACGTGGCGGTGGACGGGCTGGTGGGCCGCGAGGGCGCCGTCGTCGACTACCCCGAGGACCGGGTTCGGGCCGAGGCCGGGCTGGCCGAGGGCGTGCAGTTCATCGGCACCGGCCGGATCACCGACCGGCTCTGGACCAAGCCCGCGCTGGCGGTGCTCGGCATCGACGCGCCGTCGACCGGCGAGGCGCCGAACGCCCTGGTCCCGTCGGCAAAGGCGAAGCTGAGCATCCGGCTCGCTCCGGGCGACGAACCCAAGCGGGCGTACGCGGCGGTGCGCGCACACCTGGAGAAGCACGCGCCGTGGGGTGCCCAGGTGACGGTCAGCTTCGAGCACGACGGCGACCCGTGCGTGATCGACGCTTCCGGGCCCATGTTCGACGCCGCCCGCTCGGCGTTCCGGACCGCCTGGGACGGCACCGATCCGGTGGACATGGGCGTCGGCGGCTCGATCCCGTTCATCGCCACCTTCCAGGAGATGTTCCCGAAGGCCGCGATCCTGGTGACCGGTGTGGAGGACCCGCACGCCCGCGCGCACGGGCCGAACGAGAGCCTGCACCTCGGAGAATTCGCCCGGGTCTGCCTCGCCGAGGCGCTGCTGCTGGGCAAGGTGGCCGCGGCGGGCACGAACGGGAGCTAGGTGTCGGAACCGTAACTTCCGGTCTGATCTGGGAGTTTGCGGTGTGTCGGGCGCGGGGCTGTTATAGCCTTTCGAACATGAGTACGAACGAGGTGATGGCCCGGTTGGGGGCCGCCGTCAGCGCGCTGGGGGACGTCGACGTCTCCGCGTGGTCCGAGGACACGCTCAACGAACAGCTCGGTGAGCTCTCCGCCGCCCTGGTCGCCCTCGACTCGGTGCTCTCCCGGGTCGCCGGCGAGGTCCGCGCCCGGGGGCTGCGCATCGAGGAACCCGTCTCCGCCTGATCCGCCACCCAGCAGGGTGGCGGCACCCTGCCGACACCGCCCGGGCACGGCAATGCCCGGGCGGTGTCGGAGGTGGCTGGCAGGATGAGGTCCGTGCGGTTCATCGACCTGGCGGCCACCTCCGCCGCCGTGGGCGCCACCAGCGGCCGGCGGGCCAAGGTGGAGCTGCTCGCCGACGCGCTGCGCCGGCTCGATCCGGCCGAGGTGGAGCCCGGCGCCGGCTATCTCGCCGGTGAGCTGCGCCAGCGACAGACCGGGGTGGGCTACGCGAGCCTGCGTGACCTGCCACCGCCGGCCGCCGAGCCGACGTTGACCGTGGCCGCCGTCGACGCGGCCATCGAGCAGATCGCCGCCGTGCAGGGCGCGGGCTCGCAGGCCCGGCGCCGGGCGCTGCTCGGCGCCCTCTTCGCGGCGGCGACCGCCGATGAGCAACGGCTGCTCACCAATCTGTTCAGCGGCGAGCTGCGCCAGGGCGCCCAGGCCGGGCTGCTCGCCGACGCGGTGGCCCGAGCCGCCGAGGTGCCGGTCGCGGTGGTCCGTCGGGCCCTGCTGCTCGCCGGTGACCTGCGCGCGGTGGCCGTGGCCGCGCTGGCCGGGGGCGCCGCCGAGCTGGCCGGGTTCGGCCTGCGGGTCGGCCGGCCGCTGGCACCGATGCTCGCCCAGAGTGCCCCCTCGGTCGACGAGGCGTTGGCCGCGACCGGCACGCCGGCCGTGGTCGACGTGAAGCTCGACGGCATCCGCATCCAGGTGCACCGCTCCGGCAGCGACATCGCCGTCTTCACCCGCAGCCTCGACGAGATCACCTCCCGGGTGCCCGAGGTGGTCGCCGCCGTCCGTGCCCTGCCCGGTCGGGAGTTGGTGCTCGACGGCGAGGCGATCGGCCTGGACGAGACCGGCCGCCCGCTGCCGTTCCAGCAGACCTCCAGCCGGGCCGCCCGGCGCACCACGCCCAGCACCACCGGGCGCACACCGGTCGCTCCGGCGGTGCTCGCGGCCGCCGCCAGCACCGGCCAGGCCGTGCTGACTCCATACTTCTTCGACCTGCTGCACCTCGACGGTGACGATCTGATCGACCTGCCCGGCCGGGAGCGGTGGGCCGCGCTCGCCGGCGCGGTCGACGCGTCGCTGCTGGTCGGCCGTATGGAGGTCGACGGTCCGGAGCAGGCCGGGGCCGCGTTCGCCGCCGCCCTCGACGCCGGCCAGGAGGGCGTCGTGGTCAAGGCGCCGGACGCCCCGTACGACGCCGGCCGGCGCGGCGCGGCCTGGGTCAAGGTCAAGCCCCGGCACACCCTCGACCTGGTGGTGCTCGCCGTGGAGTGGGGCAACGGCCGACGGCAGGGCTGGCTGTCCAACCTGCACCTCGGCGCCCGCGACCCGCGTACCGGTGACTTCGTGATGCTCGGCAAGACATTCAAGGGGCTCACCGACGAGCTGCTGCGCTGGCAGACCGAACGCTTCCTCGACCTCGCCGTCGAGCGCGGCGACTGGGTGGTCCGGGTCCGTCCCGAGCAGGTGGTGGAGATCGCCTTCGACGGGGTGCAGACGAGTTCGCGCTATCCGGGCGGCATGGCGCTCCGGTTCGCCCGGGTGGTGCGGTATCGCGACGACAAGTCCGCCGCCGAGGCGGACACCATCGACGCCGTCCGCGCCATCCACGCCGGCCGGGCCACCGGCTGACCGGCGCTCAGGCGGAAGGGCTCGGCGTCGGCGTCGGCGTCGGCTCGGCGGCCCGGTCCAGCGGGGCCGGGGTGATGCCGGCGGCGCGGCGGGCCTCCCGGCGGGCCACCCAGCCGTAACCGAACAGGGACATCACGGCGAAGAGCCACCACTGCACGACGTAGCCGAGGTTCTGCCAGTTGTTGGCGTGCCCGACCGGCACCGCCTTGAACATGGGGTCGGCGGCCGGGGTCTGCTCGTCCAGCAGCACGTAACCGCCGTACACCGGGTAGGGCAGCTCGCGGGCCAGCCGCGTCACGCCGACCCGTCGGGTCTCCAGCCGACCGTCGCGCCGGTCGACGGCGCCAGCGCCGCTCTCGGTCTCGTGCACCCGGCCGACCACCGTCACGTCGCCGGTCGGTGCGGCGGGCACCTGCGGCTGGGCGGTCGCCCCACCCGGTGCCGGCGGGATCCAACCACGGTCCACGAGCAGCGCGGTGCCGTCGGCGAGCACCAGCGGGGTGAGCACCTCGAAGCCGACCCGGCTGTCCACCGTCCGGCCGCGGACCAGGACGGTGTTCGTCGGGTCGTACCGGCCGGTGGCGGTGATCCGGGTCCAGACCCTGTCCTCGGCGGGGGCCGGGCCGGCCGTTCCCGCACCGCCGGTGGGGGCGCGCAGCGCGTCGGTCAGCGGCACCGGGGCCATCCGCAGGCCGGCGTCGATCCGCTCGTTGATCTCGGTGCGCCCTTGGTAGCGGTCCATCTGCCAGTTGCCGAGCAGCACCATGACCGCTGCGGCGACCAGGGTCAGCGCGAACGCGCCCAGCCAACGTGGGCTCAGCAGGAACCGGTACACGGCACCGAGGCTACCCGTATGACCGGGGCCACTGACCTCGGCCGGGTCGGAACGGTCGAGCCGGCCCCGGTTGGCGGTGCTCGCGCGTCGGGCCGGGCGGGTATCGTCACGCGGACGGACCGGCCCCCCGGTCGGCCGTCGCGCGAACCCGCCGCCCCCGCGAGGAGTCGATGATGACCGTCGTGCCGCGTCTGGTGCTCAGCGCGCCGTCCTCTGGGCACGGCAAGAACGCGCTGGCGATCGGGCTGCTCGCCGCCCTGGCCGAGCGGGGTGTCGACGTCGCTGGGTTCAAGCTCGGCCCGGACCACGTCGACGCCGCCTATCTCGGCCTCGCCGCCGGTCGGCCCGGTCGGGTGATCGATCCCCGGTTGGTCGGCGTCGACCGGCTCGCCCCGCTGGTCGCGCACGGCGCCGCGGGCGCCGGGCTCGCCGTGGTGCAGGGCAGCATGGGGCTGTACGACTCGGTCGGTGGCCGCCCGGAGCAGGAGTCCACGGCCGCCGCGGCCGCCGCGCTGCGCAGCCCGGTGGTGTTGGTGGTCGACGTGGCCGCGATGGGGCAGTCGGTTGCCGCCTTGGTGCACGGTTTCCGCTCGTACGACGAGCAGCTCTGGCTCGGCGGGGTGATCCTCAACCGGGTGGCGTCCTCGCGGCACGAGGGCATGCTGCGCGAGGCGCTGGACGACGTGGGCGTGCCGGTCTACGGCGCGCTGCGCAGGCAGGACCTGCCCGCGGTGCTGCCGTCGCGTCGGCACGGTGTGGCGCCGGTCGTCGACGGGTCCGCCGATGCCGCCCGCGCGGTCCGCCGGCTGGGCGAGGCGGTCGCCGCCACGGTCGACCTGGAACGGCTGCTCGGTCTGGCCCGCTCCGCCCCGCCGCTGCCCGCCGAGGCATGGTCACCGGAGGAGGCGCTCGGTTCGGTGCCGGTCCTGGCGGACCGCCCGCTGGTGGCGCTGGCCGGTGGGCCGGGCGGCAGCTTCAGCCACCCGGAGACCGCCGAGCTGCTGCGGGCCGCCGGCGCCGAGGTGGTCACGATCGATCCGCTGCGCGACGAGGCGCTGCCGGCCGGCACCCGTGCGCTGGTCGTCGGCGGCGGGCTGCCCGAGGCGTACGCCGAGCAGTTGTCGGCCAACCGGCGGCTCTGCATCGCCGTGGCCGAGTTGGCGCGTACCGGGCGTCCGGTGGTCGCCGAGGGCGCCGGTCTGCTCTGGCTGGCCCGGGAGATGGACGGGCTGCCGATGTGCGGGGTGCTGGACGCGGTCGGTGTCAGCCGGGACGGCCTGGTGGCTGGCTACCGGCAGGCGACCGCTCAGACCGACAGCGTGGTCGCCGCGACCGGCACGATCCTGGTCGGGCACAAGGAGCATCGCGCGGTGCTCACCCCGCGTGCCGGTCAGCGGCCGGCGTGGAGCTGGGACGGTGGCGCGCCGGAGGGCTTCGTCTGGCGCAACGTGCACGCCTCCCAGCTCACCCTGCACTGGGCCGCCCACCCGGCGACCGCCGCCCGGCTGGTCGCCGCGGCGGCGACCGACCCGGCGACCGAGGGCGTGCCCGCGCAGCCCGGCGGGGTGCCGGCGTGATCGGTCAGGTGGCGGTGCGCCGCTTCCCGGCGTTGACCGTCTCCACCCCGCGCACCGAGGTGCGGCGGCTCACCGCTGCGGATGCGTCGGCGGCCGGGGAGATCTTCGCCGACAAGCTGACCCGGCGCTGGCTGCCGCTGGCCGACGACTCCGGCCCGATCGACGGGCACGCCTGGTGCACCGATCTGGCCCGGCAGCGCCGCGACAGTGGCGAGGGGGACCACTACGCGGTGCTGCGTCGTGAGGATGACCAGGTGGTGGGCTCGCTGTGGACGCGGCGCACCGACTGGGGCGCACGGCTCACCGAGGTCTCCTACGCGATGGCCCCGCACGCGCGCGGCTTCGGCCTGGCCGCCGAGGCGGTGGATGCGGTGGCCATCGCGTTGATCCTGGAGCACGACTTCCAGCGGGTCGAGCTGCGGGTGGCTCCCGGCAACCTGGCCTCCCGCCGGGTCGCCGAGAAGGCCGGCTTCAGCTATGAAGGGTTGCTGCGCAACGCTGGTTTCGTCCGCGGCGGCCGGGTCGATCTTGAGCTGTGGTCGTTCGTGGCGGCCGACCTGCGCTGACCCTCCCTGGGCCGGTCACCCGACGATGGCGTCCGACGGTGGGGTGAACTGGCGGGTGGGTTGGCCCTTCAGGCCGTCGCGCAGGGTTTCCGCGACCGCCGCGATCGGGATCTGGGACTGCCCGTCACCCACCGCGTTGAACGGGTTGTCCGGGTCGGAGATGAAGCTGGCCGCGGCCAACTCCGGGGTGTAGGCGACGAACCAGGCGGACCGCGTGCTGTCGGTGGTACCGGTCTTACCGGCCACCGGGCGGCCGACCGTACCCCGGACGCTGTCGGCGGTGGACCAGCCGCCGCAGCCTCCGCGCGCCGGGGTGTCCCCGGTCGGGCAGCGGGCGGCGTCGGTGGCCGCCCGGGCGGCGTCCGCGCTGACCACCTGCCGGCAGCGCGGCTTGGCCACCTCACGGTGGAGGCCGCCGGGGGTGACGGACGTGGCCGGCGTGCCATCCCGGTTCATGATCGCCGACACCGGGATCGCCTCGCAGTAGCGGCCGTCGGCCGCGACGGCGGCGTAGGCGTTCGCCATCTCCAGTGGGGTGGCGTCGGAGACGCCCAGCGTGAACGCGCCCCACTTCTTCACCTTCGTCGGGGACGCCTGTTCCCGGTCGACGTCGGTGCGCCAGCGCAACCCGAGTTGTTCGGCCAGCCGCACCGCCCGGTCCGCGCCGACCCTCTCCTCCAGCCACACGAAGTACGTGTTGACCGACTTGCCGAAGCCGGACCACATGGTCTGCTGCCCGGTCATGGCGCCGCTGGCGTTGGACGGCGCCCAGCCGTCGTAGACCGCTGACTTGTACCGGTACGGCGCGTTGAACGAGGTGGAGAGCGTCATCCCGGAGTCCAGGGCGGCCAGCATCGGGAACATCTTGAACGTCGATCCGGCCTGGTAGCCCGGCAGGTCGCCGCCGCCGAGCAGTGGCGCCACCGTGTTCGGGTAGTTGGCCTTCACCTTCGGCCCGGCCTCGGGGTTGGAGCTCTGTGGGTTCTCGCTGAGGTCCAGCGAGTACGTCCGGTTCACCGCCATCGCCTTCACCCGCCCGGTGCCCGGCTCGGCGACCACGATGCCGTTGGCGAACGGGCTGCCGGTGCCCTCCTTGGCGCCGACGTTCTTCTCGGCCGCCTCCTGGATCTTCGGGTCGATGCTGAGCACGATCCGGTAGCCGCCCCGGCGCAGCTTGTCCATCCGTTCCAGCCGGTTCTCCCCGAACGCGGGCTGCGCACTCCACCAGTTCTTCAGGTAGTCGCAGGCGAAGCCCCAGCTGTTGTACTTGTCCGGCACCGCCGCGCAGTCGTTCGGCGGGTTGGTCAGCTTCAGCCGGATCGGCTCGGACTTCGCGGCGGTGACCGAGTCGGGGGAGAGGTAGCCGAGTTGGCTCATCCGGTCCAGCACGTAGTTGCGCCGCCCGGTGGCCTCCTTCTGGTCGGAGTCGGCCGGGTCGTACTCCGACGGCGACTTGACCAGCCCGGCCAGGGTGGCCGCCTCGACCGGGGTGAGGTCCTTGGGGGTCTTGGAGAAGAAGATCTCGCTGGCCGCGTAGATGCCGTACGCCCGGTGCCCGAAGTACGCCGAGTTCAGGTAGCGCTCCATGATCTGTTCCTTGCTCATCTCCTTCTCCAGGTCCAGCGCCATCCGCATCTCCTTGACCTTGCGCAGGCTGGTCTGCTGGGTGGCTTCCTGGACCTCCTTGGGCGTGGTCGCGCTGTCCCGCAGGGCCATCCGGACGTACTGCATGGTCAGCGTCGAGGCGCCCTGCGAGACCCCGTTGGAGCGGGCGTTGGAGACGAAGGCTCGGGCCACGCCCTTCGGGTCGACGCCGTGGTGCTGGTAGAAGCGGGAGTCCTCGGCCGCGACGATCGCCTGCTGGATGTTCGGCGACATGTCCGACAGCTTGGTGTACTGCCGGTACTCCTCGTAGAACATGGTCAGCACGGTCTTGCCGTCCGGGGCGTAGAGGTACGAGGTCTCGGCGGGCAGGGCGGTGGTCAGCAGCTTGGTCTTGTGCTCCACGGCGTGCGCGGTGGCCTTCGCGCCGAGCCCGGTGAGGGCGACCAGCGGGTACGCGGCGGCGGCGATCACGATGCCGGCGATCAGCCCGGCGCGGAGTAGAGGAACGAGTCGACCAGCGGCAGCAAGGGGTCGGTTGCTCACATGGCCAAGTTATGACATTTCCGATTCGAACATGAGAAGAACTCATAAACCATCGGGTGGTGATGCGGCTTACGTCGAGATCGGCTGTCCCACCGGCCGCCTTCCCGGCAGGATCGCGGACATGTGTGATCAGCCGAGCGTGCTGGCACCGGCCGCCGGGGCCGGGGCCGCCCCCGAGCCGGACCTGGCGCACCACGGCGACACGGAGGCGAGCGCCGGTCTGGTCGACCTCGCCGTCAACGTCCGCCGGGCACCGCTGCCGGACTGGTTGGCCGGCCCGATCGCCGCCACCCTCACCGACCTGGCCCGCTATCCGGACCCGGCGCCGGCCCGCGCCGCGGTCGCCGCCCGGCACCGGCGTCACCCGGACGAGGTACTGCTCACCGCCGGCGCTGCCGAGGGGTTCGTGCTGATCGCCCAGGCGCTGCGCGGCATCCGCCGCCCGGTGGTGGTGCATCCTCAGTTCACCGAGCCGGAGGCGGCGCTGCGGGCCGCCGGCCACCGGGTCGAGCGGGTGTTGCTGGACCCCGCCGAGGACTTCCGGCTCGACCCGGACCGGGTGCCCGCCGATTCCGAGCTGGTGATGATCGGCAACCCGACGAACCCCACCTCGGTGCTGCACCCGGCGCGGACCCTGGCCGCGCTGGCCCGCCCGGGCCGGGTACTGGTGGTCGACGAGGCGTTCGCCGACACCACCGCCGTCCCCGGGCGGCCCGGCGAGCCGGAGTCGCTGGCCGAGCGGCGTGATCTGCCCGGGCTGCTCGTACTGCGCAGCCTCACCAAGACCTGGGGCCTGGCCGGCCTGCGGATCGGCTACCTGCTCGGCGCACCGGACCTGCTGTCCCGGCTGGCCGCCGTCCAGCCGCTCTGGGCCGTCTCCACCCCCGCGCTGGCCGCCGCGTCGGCCTGCGCCACCCCCGTCGCGGTCCAGGCCGAACGCGTGATCGCCGCCGAGCTCGCCGCCGACCGCGACCACCTGGTCGCCCGCCTGGCCGACCTGCCCGGGGTACGCGTCGCCGGCCGCCCGGCCAGCGCGTTCGTACTGCTGCATTTGCCGGGCGCGACCCGGGTCCGGGAGGCTCTGCGCGATCGGGGTTGGGCGGTACGCCGGGGCGACACCTTCCCCGGCCTCGGCCCAGACTGGCTGCGGGTGGCCGTGCGCGACCGATCCACCACCGACGCGTTCGTCGCGGTGCTGCGCGAGACCATGGAGGCATGATGCTGGAGACCACGATCGCGGCGATCCGGCCGCTGGACGAGTCGGCCATGGCCGACGCCCGCGAGCTGCACGGCCGGCTGACCAAGCCGGCGGGGTCGCTGGGCGCGCTGGAGGACCTGTCGGTACGCCTCGCTGGCCTCGCCGCGGCCTGCCCGCCGCCGGTGCCCGAGCCGGCCGCGGTGGCGATCTTCGCCGGTGACCACGGAGTGCACGCTCAGGGGGTGACCCCGTGGCCGCAGGAGGTCACCGGGCAGATGATCGGCAACTTCCTGGCCGGCGGGGCCGTGGTCAACGCGTTCGCCCGGCAGGCCGGTGCCTCGGTCACCGTGGTCGACGTCGGCGTGGCCACCCCGCTACCCGCCCAGCCCGCCGCTGAGGCGTCCGGCCCGGCCATCCTCGACCCGTCCGTGCCCCGGTTCGTCAGCGCGACCGTGCGCCGGGGCACCCGGGACCTCGCGGTGACCGCCGCGCTCACCCGGGACGAGGCGCGGGCGGCGGTGCAGACCGGCATCCGGATCGCCGACGAGCTGATCGACGCCGGGGCCGGCGTCCTGCTCACCGGGGACATGGGCATCGGCAACACCACCCCGGCCGCCACGCTGATCGCCGCGTTCACCGGTGCCGACCCGCTCGACGCCACCGGCCGGGGCACCGGGGTCGACGACCCGACGTACGCCCGCAAGGTGGCGGTGGTGCGGGCCGCGCTGGCCCGGCACGCCCCCGACCCGGCCGACCCGCTGGGCGTGCTGGCCGCCGTCGGCGGGCTGGAGCACGCCGCGCTGGCCGGGCTGATCCTGGGCGCCGCGGCCCGCCGCACGCCGGTGCTGCTGGACGGCGTGATCGCAGTCTCCGCCGCGCTCGCCGCCGCGGCGTTCGCCCCGGACGCGGTCGGCGCCATGGTCGCCGGCCACCGCTCGACCGAGCCGGGCGCGACGGTGGCGCTGCGCCACCTCGGCCTCGACCCGCTGATCGACCTGGGCCTGCGCCTCGGTGAGGGCACCGGCGCGCTGCTGGCGCTGCCGGTGGTCACCGGCGCGGTCCGGGTGCTGCACGAGGTGGCCACCTTCGACTCGGCCGGCGTGGCCGAGAAGTGAGCGAGCGCAGCGGGCGAGCCATCCGGCGCGACAGCGCGGCCGCGACGTGAGCACCAACCCGTACCCTCTCGGCCTGCGGCTGGACGGGCGGCGGGTGGTCGTGGTGGGCGGTGGTGCGGTCGCCACCCGACGGGTGCCGGCGTTGCTGGACGCCGGCGCGGACGTGCTGCTGGTGGCACCGGAGCTGACCCCGGCGCTTCGTGCGCGGGCGGACGCGGGCCGGCTGCGCTGGCTGCCGCGCCGGTTCGCGCCCCACGACCTGGACGGGGCGTGGCTGGTCCAGGTGGCGATCGACGACCCGCTCGCGGCGGAGTCGGTGAGCGTCGCCGCCGCCGAGCGGCGGATCTTCTGCGTGCGGGCCGACGACCGCACCGCCGCCACGGCCTGGACGCCAGCGGTGACCCGGCACGGGCCGGTCACCGTCGCGGTGCTCGGCGGCGGCGACCCGCGCCGCGCGATGACCGTCCGCGACGCCATCCGCGACCTCCTCGGTGCGAGCAAGGGCGCCCTGTCGACGCCTGCGGTGGAGCAGGGGTCTCTTGCTGCGGCAGTCGGCGGGCGGGTGGCTCTGGTCGGGGCGGGGCCGGGTGACCCGGAGCTGATCACCGTGCGGGGCCGGCGGCTGCTCACCGAGGCGGATGTGGTGGTCGCCGACCGACTGGTGCCCGGGCTGCTCCTGGACGAGCTGCGCCCCGACGTGGAGCTGGTGGACGCCTCGAAGATCCCCTACGGCCCGTCCCGCGCCCAGGAGGAGATCAACCGGATCCTGGTGGACCGGGCCCTGGCCGGCGCGCTGGTGGTCCGGCTCAAGGGCGGTGACCCGTACGTCTTCGGCCGGGGCGGCGAGGAACTGCTGGCGTGCACGGCGGCCGGTGTTCCGGTGACCGTGGTCCCCGGGGTCACCAGCTCGATCGCCGCCCCGGCTGCGGCCGGCATCCCGGTCACCCACCGGGCGGTGGCGCACGAGTTCACCGTGGTCTCCGGGCACCTAGCGCCCGACTCGCCGGCCTCGCTGGTGCGCTGGGAGGCGCTCGCCGGGCTGCGCGGCACCCTGGTGATCCTGATGGGGTTGAAGAACCTCGGCGCCATCACGGCGACCCTGATCGCGCACGGCCGGTCGCCGCAGACACCGGCCGCCGTCGTCCAGGAAGCCACCACGGGCGCCCAGCGGGCGCTGCGGTCCACCCTCGGCGCGGTGGCCGCCGACGTGCTGGCGGCCGATCTGCGCCCGCCCGCGGTCGTCGTGGTGGGCGACGTGGTGCACGCGCTGGACGTCTGACGACAGCGGGCCGGAGACGACGTCTCCGGCCCGCTGCGGGTGTCAGATCACTGCTTGAGCATGTTGTCCAGCAGCAGGGCACAGCGGATCAGACCGAGGTGGCTGTACGCCTGCGGGTGGTTGCCCAGCCCGCGCTCGGCGAGCGGGTCGTACTGTTCGGGGAGCAGGCCGGTCGGGCCGGCGGTGAGCACCATCTGCGCGAACAGCTCCTCGGCGTCGGTGCGGCGGCCGGTGCGCAGGTACGCCTCGATCAGCCACGCCGTGCAGATGTGGAAGCCGCCCTCGCGGCCGGGCAGGCCGTCGTCCCAGTGGTAGCGGTAGACGACCGGGCCGCTGCGCAGGTCCGCCTCGATCCGGAGCACGGTGGACAGGAAGCGCGGGTCATCGCCCGGAAGCAGGCCCGAGAGCCCGATCCAGAGCGACGAGGCGTCCATGTCCTCGTCGCCGTACGCGACGCTGTACGCCTCGACCTCCTCGTGCCAGCCGTGCTCCAGCACGTTGGCGCCGATCCGGTCGCGCAGCTCCACCCACTGGGGGCGGTCCTCGCCGCCGTGCTGGCGCATCACGTGCAGGGCCCGGTCGACGGTCATCCAGCACATCACCTTGGAGAAGATGTGGTGCCGGGGTGGCAGCCGGGCCTCCCAGATGCCGTGGTCGGGCTCGTGCCAACGGCGGCGAACCGCCTCGACCATGTTGTCCAGTACCCGCCACTCGTCGTCGCGGACCGAGCCGCGGGCGTCGGCGACGGCCGCGATCAGGTCGGCGATCGGGCCGAAGACGTCCAGCTGGAGCTGGTGGTTGGCGAGGTTGCCGACCCGGACCGGCCGGGAGCCGGCGTACCCGGGCAGGGTGTCGATGACCGCCTCGGCGCCCAGCTCGTAGCCGTCGATGGTGTAGAGCGGGTGCAGCCGCTCCGGGTGCCCGCCTGTGCGCTCGATGCAGCCGTCCACCCAGCGCAGAAAGCCCTCGGCCTCTTCGAGGGAACCCAGGTCGACCAGCGCGCGGGCGGTCAGTGCGGCGTCGCGGAGCCAGCAGTAGCGGTAGTCCCAGTTGCGGACGCCGCCCAGCTCCTCGGGGAGCGAGGTGGTGGCCGCGGCCAGGATCGAGCCGGTGGCCTCGTGGCAGAGCCCGCGCAGGGTGAGCGCGCTGCGGGTGACCAGGTCGCGGGAGGTGGACGGCAGCTTCAGCGAGGCGACCCAGTCCTTCCACGGCTGCTCGGCCGCGGCCTGCCGGTCGTGGATCGGCACCCGGTGGTGCTCCAGGCTGTGCGTGCCGAAGCGCAGCTCCAGCAGGACCTGCCCGCCGGCGGCGGAGAGGTCGACGACCGCCTTGGCGGTCTGGTAGCCGCCGTCGTTGCTGACCTGCCACTCCACGCCGGGGGAGTAGAGCGCGACCGGCTCGTTGGAGCCGAGCACCAGCAGGCCGTCGCCGAGCGGCTGCATCTGCACGGCGACCTGACCGAACTCGGGTCGTGGCGCGAACTCCAGCCGGGCCCGGCCACTGCCGGTGAGCACCCGGATCAGGGTCGAGTCGCCGGTGACCACCGCCGGGCCGTCCGGGGTGGTCTCCCGGGCCGGCTTGTCCAGCCAGTCGGTGACGGTGAGGCCGGACCACCGGGTCTCCACGGTCATCGTGCCGGAGCGGTAGCGCTGGCCCAGCGGGATGCCCCCGCGTTCCGGTGCGACGCTGAAGTGACCGGCCGGGCTGCCGCCGACCAGGTCGGCGAAGATCGCCGCCGAATCCGGCTTGGGGTGGCAGAGCCAGCTGACCTTGGCCTCGGGGGTGAGCAGCGCGACGGTGCGGCCGTTGGACAGCATCGAGTGCCGCTCGATCGGCACCGCCCGCTCACCGAAGAGCCAGTGCCGCCGGGTCTCCAGCAGCAGCCCGAGTGCGCGGGCCGCCTCGAGCGGATCGGCCACCCGGTAGTCGGCCTGGGTGTCCCCTGGGCCGATCTTGATGCCGAGGTCCGGCCCGTGCAGGTTGCCGAACGCGTTCTCGTCGGTCACGTCGTCGCCGATGAAGAGCACCGCGCTGGCCGAGAGCTGGGTCCGCAGCTGGTCGACCGCAGTGCCCTTGTGGGTGGCCACCACGGAGAGTTCGAAAACCTCCTTGCCCTGGGTGACCGTGACGCCGTCCCAGGTGGCCGGGCCGTTGCGGACCGCCTCGATGGCCGCGGCGGCGATCTGCGGGTCGACCCCACGGGTGTGCACCGCGACGCTGGCCGGCTTGCGTTCCAACCGGATGCCGGGGTGTTCGGCGGCGATCTCGCGCAGCGCGTCCCGCACCCGGGTGCGCACCGCGACCAGCTCGGGGGAGAGCCGCTCGACGAAGCCGATGTCGAACTCGGAGCCGTGGCTGCCGACGAGGTGCACCTCGCTGGGCAGTCGGGAGAGCGCGGCCAGGTCGCGCAGCGCCCGGCCGGAGACCACCGCCACGGTGGTCTGCGGCAGCGCGGCGAGCGCGCGGACCGCGGCCACCGACTCGGGCAGCGGTACGGCCGTGCTCGGATCCTCCACGATCGGCGCCAGTGTGCCGTCGTAGTCGCAGGCGATCAGGAGCTGGGGGACCCGGGCGATCCGGCCGATGGCGGAGCGCAGCTCGGGGTCCATCACCCCGGTGGCGATCGCCGCTCCGTCGTTGACGGACGTGTTCACGCGGCCTCCGCCTCGGAGACTCCAAGCTCGGAGAGGAAAGACTTGGCCCAGTGCCCCACGTCGTGGGTGCGCAGGTGACGTTGCATTGTCCGCATCCGGCGGCGCGCCTCGGTTTTCTCCACGTGCACGGCCCGGAGCAGGGCGTCCTTGACCGCGTCCGGGTCGTGCGGGTTACACAAAAAGGCCTGGCGCAGCTCGGTGGCGGCGCCGGCGAATTCACTGAGCACGAGCGCGCCACCCTGGTCGGCGCGCGATGCGACGTACTCCTTGGCCACCAGATTCATTCCGTCTCGCAGCGGGGTCACCATCATCACGTCGGCAGCGACGTACATCGCGGCCAGTTCACTGCGACTGTACGACTGATGCAGATAGTGCACCGCAGGCACGCCGACCCTGCCGAATTCCCCATTAATCCGACCAACTTCGCGCTCCACCTTGACCCGAAGTGCCTGGTAGTGCTCGACGCGCTCCCGGCTTGGCGTGGCCACCTGCACCATAACCGCGTCCGGAACTGTCAACTTTCCGTCAGCCAGTAGCTCGCGGAAGGCCTTGAGGCGCAATTCGATGCCCTTGGTGTAATCCAGCCGGTCCACGCCCAGGATTATCGTCTTCGGATCGCCCAGTTCGGCGCGGATCTGCTTCGCCCGGGCCTGGATCGCCGGGTCGGCGGCCATCCGCTCCATCTCCTGGGTGTCGATCGAGATGGGGAAGGCGCCCGCCTTCACCTGCCGCCCGTCGACCTGGATCATCTGCCCCTCGTAGCGCAGCCCGAGCAGGTGCCGGGCCAGCCGGACGAAGTTCTGCGCGGCCAGCCGCTGCTGGAAGCCGACCAGGTCGGCGCCGAGCAGGCCGCGCAGGATCTCGGTACGGAACGGCATCTGCATGAACAGCTCGATCGGCGGGAACGGGATGTGCAGGAAGAAGCCGATCCGCAGGTCCGGCCGCAGCTCCCGGAGCATCGCCGGGACCAACTGGAGCTGGTAGTCCTGCACCCAGACCGTCGCGCCCTCGGCCGCCACGTCCGCGGCGGCCTCCGCGAACCGCGCGTTGACCAGGCGGTACGCCTCCCGCCAGCGACGCTTGTAGGCCGGCGTCTCCACCGCATCGTGATAGAGCGGCCAGATCGTCGCGTTGGACTGGCCCTCGTAGTACCGCTCCAGCTCCTCGGCGCTCAGCGGCACCGGGTGCAGTCGGATCCCCTCAAGGTCGAACGGCTCGGGGGCGGCGCCGGTCCCGCCGGCCCAGCCGACCCAGGTCCCCTGGTGTTCGGCGAGCACGGGATGCAGCGCGGTGACCAGCCCGCCGGGGCTGCGTCGCCACTGCCGCCCTTCGGGGGTGCTCACCTCGTCGACCGGCAGGCGGTTCGCCACTACGACAAAGGAGCTACGGACGGTCACGATCGGCCACCTCCGGGTACTGACGGGTCCACCGCGATGAGCGTACTGAGCGTAGCTGCGGCGTCTGGTGCCCCGTGCCTGAGTTCCCTACCCGCCCCGCAGGGGCTGAATCTGGATGGTGATCTTGTCAACAACATGGGTCCTCCGACGGCACGACGTACTCCTGGGGCGGGGTGATGTGGGCGAAGCGGGCCGAACCTGTCAGGATTGACGATGGCGTGCGCGCGGCCGGCCCCCGGCCGGTGCCGCGGGCGGAGGTCGCAGCCCGCGCCGCGCCGCCCATCATGCGACAGCAACCGACGGAGGTAGCCCGCACCGTGGCCCAGTACATCTACGTCCTGGAAAAGGCGCGCAAGGCGCACGGCGACAAGGTCGTGCTCGACAATGTGACGCTGAGCTTCCTGCCGGGGGCCAAGATCGGTGTGGTCGGCCCGAACGGCGCCGGTAAGTCCAGCCTCCTCAAGATCATGGCAGGGCTGGACAGGCCGAGCAACGGCGAGGCCCGGCTTATGCCCGGCTACACCGTCGGCATGCTCGCCCAGGAGCCCCCGCTCAACGACGCCAAGACCGTCCTCGGCAACGTCGAGGAGGCGGTCGCCGAGACCAAGGCCAAGCTGGAGCGGTTCAACAAGATCGCCGAGCAGATGGCCACCGACTACTCCGACGAGCTGATGGAGGAGATGGGCAAGCTCCAGGAGGAGCTGGACCACGCCGACGCGTGGGACATCGACTCCAAGCTCGAACTGGCCATGGACGCGCTGCGCTGCCCGCCGCCGGACGCCGACGTGACCCAGCTCTCCGGTGGTGAGCGCCGCCGGGTCGCGCTCTGCAAGCTGCTGCTGGAGGCGCCCGACCTTCTGCTGCTCGACGAGCCGACGAACCACCTCGACGCGGAGAGCGTCTCCTGGCTGGAGCAGCACCTGGCCAAGTACGCCGGCACCGTCATGGCGATCACGCACGACCGGTACTTCCTGGACAAGGTGGCCGGCTGGATCCTGGAGCTGGACCGCGGCCGGGCGATCGGCTACGAGGGCAACTACTCCACCTACCTGGAGAAGAAGGCCGCCCGGCTGGCCGTCGAGGGCCGCCGCGACGCCAAGATGAAGAAGCGCCTCACCGAGGAGCTGGAGTGGGTCCGCTCCAACGCCAAGGCCCGGCAGACCAAGTCCAAGGCCCGCCTGGACCGGTACGACGAGATGGCCACCGAGGCGGAGAAGACCCGCAAGCTGGACTTCGAGGAGATCCAGATCCCGCCGGGCCCGCGCCTGGGCAGCACGGTGATCGAGGCGCAGAGCCTGAGCAAGGGCTTCGGCGACCGGCTGTTGATCGACAACCTGTCGTTCTCGCTGCCGCGTAACGGCATCGTCGGCATCATCGGCCCCAACGGCGTCGGCAAGACCACGCTGTTCAAGACCATCGTCGGGCTGGAGCAGCCGACCGACGGCTCGGTCCGGGTCGGCGAAACCGTCTCCCTGTCGTACGTCGACCAGAACCGCCAGGGCCTCGACGGCGACAAGACCGTCTGGGAGGTTGTTTCCGACGGCCTGGACTACCTGATGGTGGGCAAGGTCGAGATGCCGTCCCGGGCGTACATCGCCGCGTTCGGCTTCAAGGGGCCGGACCAGCAGAAGCCGACCAAGGTGCTCTCCGGCGGCGAGCGCAACCGGCTCAACCTGGCGCTGACGCTGAAGATCGGCGGCAACGTCATCCTGCTCGACGAGCCGACCAACGACCTGGACGTGGAGACCCTCTCCAGCCTGGAGAACGCGCTGCTGGAGTTCCCCGGCTGCGCCGTGGTCATCTCGCACGACCGGATGTTCCTGGACCGGGTGTCCACGCACATCCTGGCCTGGGAGGGCGACGACCAGGACCCGGCCAAGTGGTTCTGGTTCGAGGGCAACTTCGAGGCGTACGAGAAGAACAAGATCGACCGCCTCGGCGCGGAGGCCGCCCGGCCACACCGGGTGACCTACCGCAAGCTGACCCGCGACTGACCGGGCCGACAAGGTGTCTGACCGGTTCGTCTACCACTGCACACTGCGCTGGTCCGACCTGGACGCGTACGGCCACGTCAACAACTCGCGCTTCCTCACCCTGTACGAGGAGGCGCGGGTGGCGTTGATGTTCGCTGGCGGCCGGGCCTGGGGGGTCGGCTCGTTCGCCGACGGGGTGGTGATCCGCCGGCACGAGGTGGACTACCTGCGCCCGGTCGACTACGCGCTGGGCCGGGCCACCGCAGAGGCCGCGCCCACCGTCCGGATCGAGCTGTGGGTGGAGGAGATCCGGGCCTCCCGGTTCACCGTCGCCTACGAGTTGTACGACGGCGAGGTGCTGGCCAGTCGGGCCCGCTCGGTGCTGGTGCCGTTCGACCTGACCCGCCAGGTGCCCCGGCGGATCACCGCGGAGGAGCGGGATTTCCTGCTCACCTACGCTCCGCAGGGCGGCGCGGCGTGACTCGGCCGGGGTGGACGGGGTGACGGCGACGGCGGCCGGACACGGCGTCACCGGGGTGGCCGACGCGGGCGCCTTCCTGGCCCGGCTGGTCCGGCTGGATCCGGGCGCGCCGGTTCGGCTGCGGCCGGCCGGCGCCGCCGGTCGGGTCGCCCTCTGGGCCCGGCTGCCGTGGCAGGTGCTGGTGGTCCGGACGGTCGCGGGCGGCCCGGCCGACGGCACCCCCGAGGACGTCACGGTGGCCGCCGCGGAGCTGCTGGCGGAGCTGGAGCGCGGCGGCGCGGCGTTGCCGGCGCGTCGGGACGCGCAGTGGCGGTGGCCGCTGCCGCCGGTCCGCAGCCGGCCGGTGGAGGCGCTGCCCGCCGCCGAGCTGCGGCGGATCGCGGACGCGGCGGCGGGCACCCTGCGTACGGCGAGCGAGCACGGCGTGGCCGGCCGCGCGGTGGGTCAGCGGATGCTGCGCGATGCGTTGCTCGACCACGTGGCCGTGCTGGTCAGTCCGGACGGTCCGCCCGGCCCGCCGGTGGAGGTGCCGCAGCGACTGGTTCAGGGGCTGGTCCGGATGGGCTTCCTCGGGCCGGTTGACGGCCCGGCCGGTGCCCCTGCCGAGGCTGCCGTCCAGGTGCGGGTGGCCGGCCGTTGGGTTGGCCTGGTGGGACCATACGGAGCGGCCTGGTTGCAGAAGGCCACCGATCTCGCCGTGACGCCCCTGGCTACTCGTCCGAACGGATGACCCCTACTCATTCTTCTAGTCTGGGGCGGTCGTTGGGGGGGTGCTTCAACCCGGCTGTCCGGGTACCGTCCATCCTCGGATCCAACGCACCGTAGGCGACTGGATCCGCTGGGGAGTGAGGTGCGCGAGCGATGCCGTGGTGGTCATGGCGCCCCGGTCCCGCCGACGGCGGCGATCCGGAAACCCGAAGCGGGATCACAGTGGAGAGCGCGGTCCGGGTCGGACCGCCCAACCCTCGCCAGCCGGGGGACGACTGCCCGTCCAACGAGCGGCCCGTGCTGACCGAGATGCCGGCCACCATCGAGCCGGTGAGCCTGCGCCGGGTCTGTGACGCACTCGACCTGCTCGACGTGCGATATCTGGCCGACGGTGACGGCAACCTGCTGGCCATGTGGGAGCGGCACGCCGTGCTGGTCACCCTGGAGGGGCCTGAGGACGAGATCCTGGTGATGCGGGCACGTCCGCACGCCACAGTGCCGCCGGACTGGGCCGACCGGGCGTACCGGGTGGTCAACGAGTGGAACCACACGCGTCGGTTCTGCAAGGCGTACATCGGCGACCCGACCGAGCGCGGGCAGCTACCGATCTACGCCGAGCTTCAGGTGCCGCTCGGCGCCGGCACCCACGATGCGCTGCTGGTCGAGATGCTCGACTGCGGCGCCGCGGTGGCCACCAGCTTCGTGGACTGGCTGCACGACGAGGGCGCGCTGCTCTGACCTAGCCGCGAGCCGGGTGCCCGGGCCGGGCCGTCAGGCGCGGTCAGGCCGGGTCCTCCGTGGCGTTGATCATGAAGTGCGCCGCCCGCTCCAGGTAGTCCCAGAGTGTGCTGGCGACCTCCGGCTCCAGGTCGAGCCGGTCCACGGCGCGGCGCATGTGCCGCAGCCAGGCGTCCCGCTCGGCCACGCCGATCCGGAACGGGGCGTGCCGCATCCGCAGCCGCGGGTGCCCCCGCTGGGCGGAGTACGTGTTCGGCCCGCCCCAGTACTGCATCAGGAACAGCGTCATCCGGTCCGCCGCCGGGGCCAGGTCGTCCGGGTACATCGGCCGCAGCAGGGGATCGGTGGCGACGCCGGCGTAGAACTCGTCCACCAGCTTGCGGAAGGTGGGCTCGCCGCCGACCGCCTCGAAGAGGGTCGTCGACGCACCAGGACGGTCGGAGTCACCTGCGGGAGTCACCGTTCCATCCTGCCAGGCGTGTTCAGTGCCGGCCCGACCCGGACGCCGTGCGTCGGGTCACGCCGGGCCCGCGTTCGTGTCAGGGCCGCTCGTGTCGGATCGGCGGACCAGGTCAGCTGACCGCGTGCCGACGGCGGTCGTCACCGGCTCGCGGCTCGGGGGGCCCTGCCGGGGTGCCGCCGGGCGTCGGGTTGGCCGGCGACCCGGCGTTGGCCGCGGAGGCCGTCGCGATGGCGCCGTCCACCGTCTGCTGGTCCGGCCAGCGCAGCGACGCCACCACCATCAGCACCACGCCGGCCGCGCTCCACACGCCGACCACCAGCGGAATGGAGAACCGCTCGGCGAGCAGGCCGGTGACGAGCACCGCCATGCCCTGGATGACCTGCACGCCGGTGGCCATCACACCGAAGGCGCGGGCCCGGAACTCGCCGGGCAGCGCCTGGACGAACAGCCCGTTGGCCATCGGCAGCATGCCGGCGACCGCGAACCCGCAGAGAGCCGCGAGCAGCGCCACCACGATCGGCGGTGGGTCGAACAGTGCCGGCACCAGCGCCAGCGGGGCGAACACCGCCAGCGGTCGCATCAGGGCCAACCGACGGGCCGGGCCGAACAGTCGGCTCACCAGCAGCCCGCCGAGGATGAACCCGAGCGGGTTGGCCATCATGATCACCGCCTGAGCCAGGCCGGCGTCCAGGTCGCCGTTGTCGTCCCGGTTGGCCCAGCCGGCGGCCAACCCCTCGGGGACGATCGAGAAGAGCATCGCGCTGAACACCAACACCGCGATGGCCCGCAGCACCGGGGTGCCGAAGACGATCTGGAACCCCTGGCCGGTCTCCCGGAGCAGGTGGCTGCGCTGCGCGGTGGTCATCATCGGGGCCCGGTCGCGGACGCCGAGACGGACCAGCAGCGCCGAGACGGCGAAGGTGACCGCGTTGATCAGCAGCGCGAGGGCCGGGTCGATCGCGGCCACGGCGGCGCCGAGCAGGTAGCCGACGACCTGGGCGGCCTGCCCCACGCTGCTGTTCAGCGACAACCCGACCACCAGCCGGTCCCCGGCCAGGATCTGCGGCATCAGCGCGGATTTCGCCGCCTGGCTCGGCGGGTTGGCCAGCGTGGCGGCGAAGATGAGCACCAGGACGGCCTGGACAGGCAGGTCCGGGAGGGCGATGAGCAGCATCAGCGCCGTCCGGATCACGTCACACGCCACCATCACCCGTCGGTACGGGTACCGCTCGGCCAGTGCGGCGAGCACGGGGCCGCCGAGCAGCCAGGGCAGGTAGCTGACGGCGAACGCGGCGGCGGAGAGTGCGACGGACTTGGTCTGCTGGTAGACGAGCAGGGTGACCGCGGCCTTCGCGACATAGTCGCCGACCCAGGAGAGCGCGCCGGCCGCGAAGACGGCCCGGAACTCGCGTTGGGCGAACACCTCGCGGAATGTCGCCGGGCCTTCCGCGGAAGGTCGCTCGTCGGGCACCGTCGCCTCCATCGGCTCCCGGGACGGCCGCTCGTGACAGCCGGGGCCGGAAACACTCGTCAGATCTACGGATCAGCGAGGATGTGGATCACGCTCCGGCGGGAACGCGTGCTCCGGATTCTGCCCGATCGTCTGACAACTAGCTAGGGCGAACGGTTCGTTCGTCGCATCCCCGACTGAACGAACGGACGATACCTGAGGGGCCGGGCGGCTCGCGACCCCTCGATGGCCGGACAGCGTCGTCCGGGTCAGGTCGGGCCGCCCTGACCTGTCTCGCCGTCGGCCAGCGGCCGGATCGGGACGCCGGGATAGCTGCGGGAGGCGGCGATCTGGGCGGTGATCCCCGAGTTCTCCAGTGCCTCCGCCAGCCGCCGGCGCAACTCCCGGCCCACCGCGAACTGCCCGTCGGCAGTCGTCTTGACCACCGTCCGGATCACCGCCCCCTCCACCGTCATCTGCTCGACGCCCAGCACCTCCGGCGCCTCCACGATCTCCGGCGACAGCTCCGGGTCCACCGCCATCGAGGCTGCCGCGGTCCGCAGCACGGCCGTGGCCTCCTCGGTGCCGCTGAAGCCGATCGGCAGGTCCACCACGACCAGCGCCCAGCCCTGGCTCTTGTTGCCCACCCGGACGACCTCGCCGTTGCGGATGTACCAGAGCACGCCCCGCCCGTCGCGCACGGTGGTGACACGTAGCCCGACCGACTCCACCACACCGGTCGCCTCGCCGAGGTCGACGTTGTCGCCGACGCCGTACTGGTCCTCGATCAGCATGAACAGACCGGCTATCAGGTCCTTGACCAGGCTCTGCGCGCCGAAGCCCAGCGCGACGCCGGCGATCCCGGCGCTGGCGAGCAGCGGGGCCAGGTCGAAACTGAACTCGCGCAGGATCATCAGCAGCGCGATGCCGAAGACGAACGCGGTGGTGAGGCTGCGCAGCACCGAGCCGATCGCCTCGGCCCTCTGCCGACGTCGCTCCGGCACGAACTCCGTCGGGTCGACCGCAGCGGTGGGCACCCGTTCGCGCAGCGGCCGCAGCATCGTCGGCACCGCACCGTCGGTGGTGGTCCGGACCAGCCGGTTGATCGTCCGGTGCACCGCCCAGCGGGCGATCATCGCCACCGCCACGATCACCAGCACCCGCAGTGGCTTGAGCAGGATCCAGTAGCTGCCCTCGGCGAACCAGGCCGACTTGGTCAGGTCGTACAGCCATTCGCAGGAGGTACTTCCCTGACAGTCCGGCGGGGCGGCGGTGGACAGGGCAAGGGGCATCAGGCTGGCGGCACTCACCCTGTCTTCGTACCGCAACGAGCCGGCGAGCCCGTCGCCGACCCACCGGCCGGGTGACCTGCCGCCGAGGGCGGGGTCGGACTGGGGCGAACCGGCCATCGTGACAGGTGCGGGAAAGAGCTTCATGTCGGACCCCGGATTAGTACGTGCAATCCGGGGTCCGATCAGGGACTATTGGCGCAACGGACGTCGGTGATCGGACCGGCGTCGACCGTGTGGGCCGTCGTGCCCGGCCCCGGTCGGCGGCGGTACCGCAGCAGCCGCTGAACCGGGAGGGTGAGCGCGATGCCTGACATACGACCCACGGTGGGCTCCGGCGCGCTGGTCCTCAACGCCACCTACGAGCCGCTGTGTGTCGTGTCGGTGCGCCGAGCCGCCATCCTCGTCCTCTCCGCAAAGGCTGTCTGCGTCGCCGACGGTGACGGCATCCTGCACAGCGCCCGGGACGCCCTCCCGGTGCCGTCGGTGGTCCGGTTGACCCGCTTCGTCCGGGTGCCCTACCGCACCCACGTCGGGCTGTCCCGGCGGGCGATCTTCGCCCGGGACGGGTGGCGGTGCGCCTACTGCCGAGGCCCGGCCGAGACCATCGACCACGTCTTTCCGCGCAGCCGGGGTGGCCGGCACGCCTGGGAGAACGTGGTCGCCGCGTGCGCCCGGTGCAACCACACCAAGGGTGACAAGACCCCGGCCGAGCTGGGCTGGCGGCTGCACGCGCTGCCGGCCGCACCGAAGGGCACCGCCTGGCGGGTGCTCGGGCACCGCGCCCCCGATCCGCGCTGGGCCGACTGGCTCGACCTGCGTGAGCCCGAAGCGGCCGCCTGATCCTGGTCCCGCAGACCCCAACGTCACGCAGAACGAGCCTTCACCAGCGACGCGAAGACCACCACGTTGTCCGCGTAGCCGGTCTCGCCCCCGACCCATCGGCCGCCGCAGGTGATCAGCCGCAGGCTCGGGCGGCTGAAGTCGCCGTACACCTCGTCCACCGGCAGTTGCGCCTTGTCGAACCGCTCCACCGAGTCCACCTCGAAGACCGCCACGCTCCGGTCGGAGCGGGTGACCTCGATCTGATCGCCGGAACGCAGGTCCCGCAGCTTGTGGAAGACGGCCGGTCCGCTGGTGGTGTCCACGTGTCCGACGATCACCGCCGGGCCGTACTGCCCGGGCGTGGGTCCCTGGTCGTACCAGCCGGCCTCCTGGGCGCGGGCCGCGTCCGGAACGGCGATGGTGCCGTCCGGTGCGATGCCCACGCCGTGCACCGGAGCCTGCAGGTCCAGCGTGTGGATGGCGAGACCCACCGGGCGGCTGGCCGGCAGCACCGGGAACTTCTTCGGCGGAGGCCGCAGGCCGGCGGTGATCCGGTCCGGCAACAGGCTGACCCCGGTCACCTGCTCGATGCCGAGCATCGCCACGATCAGCACCATCAGCGCGGCGACGGCCAGTACCGGCACTCCCGGGTTGGTAGTGAACCGACGTCGGAGCAGCGGCGAGCCGGCCGGGCGGCTCGGCGGCAACGGGCGGGCGGCCGGATCGGTGGTGGCGACGCTGGCCGACACGGCCTGCCCGGCGACCCTGCGTAGCCGGCCGGAGGCCCGGGCGACCAGCCGGCCGGAGGCGCGCAGCGCCGCCCCGGACCGGCCCCGGGCACCGCGGTCCGGCCGCGCACGCGCGGAGGATCGGGTCATGGCGTGTCCTGCTCAGGAGCCCGCCCCGGTACGCCGCCGGCCGCCGGCCATGCCGAGCGCGACGGCGGTGGCCACCAGCGCCACGCCGCCGAGCACCAGCAGCGATCCGGTGCCCCGGCCGCCAGCGGTGCCGCCGCCCCCGGTCGCCGGCCCCTTGCTGGGCGAGGCCATGTTCAGCACGGTCAGAGTGGTCGTGGCCGTCTGACCGTTGTCGCAGCGCAGGTCGACCGGGTACTCGCCGGGCTGCTTGTCGCCCGGGATGGTGACCGACCCGGTCAGGAAACCCCTGTCCGGTCTGAGCATCAGTTGCCCGAACGCGTCGGACTGCACGGTGGCCTGGCGATTGTTGTCGTTGTCGCAGCTCGCCCGGACCTGGACCCGGCCTCCGGCCTGGACGCTGCTGGGCGTCACCTCGACGAAGGTGTTCTCACCGGCACTCGCCGGTGAGACCGACAACAGGACGAATGCCCCGACCAGCCCCATCAGTGTCAGGGCGGCCGAGAGTGCGCGGTTGATCGTGCGAAGACCCTGCATGATTTCCCCCTACCGGCGACAACCGCCGGAACCCTCCCCTGGGCACACGCGCTGTTTTCCCGCTGGCCGGGGGGCAAACCCGCAGGCGGGCAGGGTGGGGTCGGTCAGCGGCGGCGGGGCGTGGTGCCGCCGGAGGGGAGCGGCGTGATCGGCTGCCAGCCCAGCGGGGAGGACAGGACCATCGTGCTCGACGGCTGGCCGTACGGGGCGAGCCGGTCGATGACCGCCTCGAACTCGCCGATCGAGCCGGCCGCCACCTTGAGCATGCTGCACGCGTCCCCGGTGATCCGGTGGATCTCCAGGATCTCCGGCCAGCCGGCCACCGCCGGGTCGTGCAGGATGCACCGCGCGCCGTAGCAGGACATCCGGATGAGCGCGACCACGGTGCGGCCGGCCCGGGTCAGGTCGACCTGGGCGTGGTAGCCGGTGATCACCCCGGCCTCCTCGAGCCGACGGACCCGCTCGGCCACGGCGGGTGGCGAGAGGTGGACCCGCCGGGACAACTCGCTGAAGGACAGGCGGGCGTCAGCCTGCAACTCGCGCAGCAGCGCCCAGTCCATGTCGTCCACGCTCAGACCTTACTTTCGTGAACCGGATTCGCCCAGATGCCTTTGGCTTGCCGGCTGAGCGCGGGAAGCACCGTTGATCCGGCATTCCGCAGGCCATCCGACCGCGAGATCATGACGTCGACCAGTCCGGGGGAGGGAGACGAATGGTGGATCAGACGGAGCGGCGGGCGCCGAACCGCGCCGCCACGGTACGACCGGTGACCCCACGGCAGCGGGCCGCCCGCGCCGCACGCAACGGCGGCGAGCCGACGTTGGAGTTCGCCGAGCTGGTGCCCTACGACGCGTACGTGCAGGCCAGCGCCCTGCACCAGTTGCAGCATCCGCTCAGCAGCGACCCGGGCGAGATGTCCTTCCTGATGGTCAGCCAGATCATGGAGCTGTACTTCGGGCTGACCTGCCACGAGCTGCGGGAGACCCAGCGGCTGCTGCGCGACGACCGGGTCTGGGACGCGCTGGCCCCGCTGCGCCGCGCCGCGCTGCACCTGGAAGGCCTCAATGCCGCCTGGCAGGGCCTGCGCTGGATGACCCCGGCCGACTTCAACCGGTTCCGCAACCTGCTCGGCGAGGGCTCCGGCTTCCAGTCGGCGATGTACCGGCACCTGGAATTCCTGCTCGGGCTGCGCGACCCGGCGCTGATCCGGCCGTTCCGCCGGCAGACCGAGGTGCACGCCGCGCTGACCGCGGCGCTGGCCGCCCCGAGCCTCTGGGACGACGTGCTCGCGCTGCTCGCCCGGCGCGGCTTCGACCTCCCCGCCGACCTGCTGAACCGGGACGTGGCGATCGAGCACGACCCGCAGCCGTCGGTCGAGGCGGCCTGGGTACGGATCTACGCCGACACCGGGCCGGACAACCACCTGCGGCTGCTCGGCGAGGCGCTGAGCGGGGTCGCCGAGGAGTTCGGCGACTGGCGGTGGAACCACGTCAAGGCGGTGCAGCGGACAATGGGCGCCAAGGTCGGCAGCGGCGGTTCCGCCGGACTGGCGTGGTTGCAGCGCAGCATGGCCCGGGTGGTCTTCCCGGAGCTGTGGTCGGCCCGCACCGCGATGTGACCGGAGAGCGAGACACCCCTGTGCACACCCCTGAAACCGAGCCTCTGGGCCTCGCCGCTGGCGAAGCGCAGGCCCGCCGCCTCGACGAGGCCGATCCGGGCCACCGGCACCTGTTCCACGTCCCGCCAGCGGACGGCGGCAGCCACCCCGAGTCGGCGTACCTCGCCGGCAACTCGCTCGGCCTGCAACCCCGGGCCACCCGCGACGAACTCCTCGCGGACCTGGACTCCTGGCAGCGGCTCGGCGTCGAGGGGCACCTGGAGGCGGAGCGCGCCTGGCTGCCGTACCACGAGTTGTTGACGGCGCCGGCCGCCCGACTGGTCGGCGCCCGGCCCGCGGAGACCGTCGTGATGAACTCCCTCACGGTCAACCTGCACCTGCTGATGGTCAGCTTCTACCGCCCGGCCGGCGCCCGCACCCGCATCGTCATCGAGGATTCCGCGTTCCCCTCGGACAGCTACGCGGTGCGCAGCCAGGCCCGGTTCCATGGCCTGGACCCGGACGACACCGTGGTCCGGTTGCGTCCGCGTCCCGGCGAGGATGCCCTGCGCACCGAGGACGTGACCGGCTACCTGGCCGCCGAGGGCGACCGGGTGGCGTTGGTGCTGCTCGGCGGGGTCAACTACCTCACCGGCGAGCTGCTCGACATCCCGGCGATCACCGCCGCCGGCCGGGCGGCCGGTGCCGTGGTCGGCTGGGACCTGGCGCACGCGGTCGGCAACGTGCCGCTGGCCCTGCACGACTGGGACGTCGACTTCGCCGCCTGGTGCTCCTACAAGTACCTGAACTCCGGGCCGGGCGCGCTGGCCGGCGTCTTCGTGCACGAGCGGCATCTCGGCGACCCCGACCTGCCCCGCTTCGAGGGCTGGTGGAGCACCGCGGCGGCCACCCGGTTCGAGATGACGCCGGTGTCCCGGCCACCGGCCACAGTGGAGGCGTGGCAGATCTCCAACCCGCCGATCTTCGCGATGGGCCCGGTGCGTACCTCCCTGGAGCTGTTCGACGCGGTCGGCATGCCGGCGCTGCGCGCGCGCAGCCTGCGGCTCACCGGCTGGCTGGAGCGGCTGCTCGACGAGGTCACCGCCGATCGGCCGCTGCGCGTGGTCACCCCGCGCGACCCGGCCCGGCGGGGCTGTCAGCTCTCGGTGCGGATCGGCGCCGGCAACGCCGCTGAGCTGACCAAGCGGCTGCGGCACGAACACGGCGTGATCGCCGACGCCCGCGAACCGGACGTCGTCCGGTTCGCCCCGGTGCCGCTCTACTCCACGTACCACGACTGTTGGCGAGCCGCCGCCGCGCTCGCCGCGACGGTAGGGCAGGTGTCCCGATGACCGCCCGGCGTGACGAGATCGCGATCATCGGTGCCGGGTTGGCCGGCTGCCTGGCCGCCTGCTTCCTGGCCAGGCGCGGTTACCCGGTGGCCCTCTACGAGCGCCGGCCCGACCCGCGCGCCGGCACGGCCGAGCGGGGCCGCTCGATCAACCTGGCGCTCTCCGAGCGCGGCCTGGACGCCCTGCGCCGGATCGGCCTTGCCGAGCAGGTGATGGCCGACGCGCTGCCGATGCGCGGCCGGATGATCCACCCGGTCGACGGGGAGCCGCAGTTCCAGTCGTACAGCGCGGCCGGCGACCGGGCGATTAACTCGATCAGCCGGGGCGCACTGAACAACGCCCTCCTGGACGCGGCAGCCGCGCTGCCCGGGGTACGGATCGTCTTCGACCACCGGCTGGTCGGGCTCGACCCGACCGACGGCGGCCTGAGCTTCGACACCCCGCAGGGTCCGGTCAGTGCCAAGGCGTCGGTGGTGCTGGGCGCCGACGGCGCCGGTTCCGCCGTGCGTGGCCAGTTGCTGGCGCACGGGCTGCTGCGCGAGAGCGTGGACTTCCTCGACTACGGCTACAAGGAGCTGACGATCCCGCCGCTGGGCGGGGACTTCGCGCTGGACCCGGACGCGCTGCACATCTGGCCGCGCGGCACCTCGATGATGATCGCGCTGCCGAACCCGGACCGCTCCTTCACCTGCACGCTGTTCTGGCCCAACCAGGGTGCCGGGAGCTTCGCCTCGCTGGACAGCCCGGCGGCCATCGAGCGGCACTTCGTCCAGCACTACCCGGACGTGGTCCCGCTGGCGGCGAACCTGGTGGACGACTACCAGCACAACCCGGTGGGCGTGCTCGGCACGGTCCGCTGCACCCCCTGGCAGGTCAACGGGACGGTCGGCCTGCTCGGCGACGCGGCGCACGCCATCGTGCCGTTCTACGGCCAGGGCGCCAACTGTGCCTTCGAGGACGTGGTGGAGCTGGACCGCTGTCTGGACGAGTGCGCCGACGACTGGTTGGCGGCGTTGCCGCTGTTCCAGCGGCGGCGGCAGGAGAACGCCGAGGCCATCGCGAGGATGGCGCTGACCAACTTCGTGGAGATGCGGGACAAGGTCGCCTCCCCGGTCTTCCAGCTCGGCCGCCGGGTGGAGCACGCGCTGGAACGGGCCCTGCCCGGCCGGTACGTTTCCCAGTACGAGTTGGTGTCCTTCTCCACCACCCCGTACGCCGAGGTTCGCCGCCGGGTCCGCCGACAGCACCGGGTGCTCGGCGCGTTCGCCGGCGGCGCCGCGCTGCTGCTGGTCGGCGCGATCGGCGCCGCGCTCAGCCGAGGGAGGCGCGCATGACCGGCAACTGGGATCCGCGGCTGATGGCCGGCCGTGCGCCGGCCGGGCCGGGGCGGTTGCGCAACTTCATCGCCGGCGAGTTCGTCGACGGCGGGCCCACCTTCACCAAGGTCAGCCCGGTGACCGGCGAGCCGGTCTTCGAGGTGGTCGAGGCGTCGAAGTCCACGGTGGACGATGCGGTGGCCGCCGCCCGGGCAGCGCTGCGCGGGCCGTGGGGCCGGATGGGCGAACGGGAGCGCGCCGAGGTGCTGCGCCGAGTCGCCGACGAGTTGGAACGCCGCTTCGACGACCTGGTCACCGCCGAGGTCGCCGACACCGGCAAGTCCATCGCCCAGGCCCGCACGTTGGACATCCCGCGCGGCGCGGCGAACTTCCGGGCGTTCGCGGAGATCGTGGCCACCGCGCCCACCGAGTCGTTCACCACGGTCACCCCGACCGGCGGCCGGGCGCTCAACTACGCGGTCCGCAAGCCGGTCGGCGTGGTCGCGGTCATCGTGCCGTGGAACCTGCCGCTGCTGCTGCTCACCTGGAAGGTGGCCCCGGCGTTGGCGTGCGGCAACGCCGTGGTGGTCAAGCCCAGCGAGGAGACGCCCGCCTCGGCGACACTGCTCGCCGAGGTGATGGCCGCCGCCGGCGTACCGGCCGGGGTGTTCAACCTGGTGCACGGGTTCGGGCCCGATTCGGCCGGTGAGTTCCTCACCCGCCACCCCGGGGTGGACGCGATCACCTTCACCGGCGAGTCGGCCACCGGCGGCGCGATCATGCGGGCCGCCGCCGACGGGGTGAAGGCGGTGAGCTTCGAGTTGGGCGGCAAGAACGCCGGCCTGGTCTTCGCCGACGCCGACCTGGACGCCGCGGTGGCCGGCTCGGTGCGCTCCAGCTTCACCAACGGCGGGCAGGTGTGCCTCTGCACCGAACGCCTCTACGTGCAGCGCCCGGTCTTCGAGGAGTTCACCGCCCGGCTGGCGAAGCGGGCCGGCGAACTGGCGTACGGCTGGCCGGCCGACGAGGCCACGGCGACCATGCCGCTGATCTCCCACCAGCACCGGGCGAAGGTGCTCGGCGCCTACGAGCTGGCCCGCGCCGAGGGCGCCGAGGTGCTCGCCGGCGGCGGCACGCCCACTTTCGGTGACGCCCGCGACGGCGGGTCGTACGTGCAGCCGACGGTGCTGACCGGGCTCGGCCCGGACACCCGCACCAACCGCGAGGAGATCTTCGGCCCGGTGGTGCACGTCGCCCCGTTCGACACCGAGGACGAGGCGTACGCCCTGGCGAACGGCACCGAGTACGGCCTGGCGGCGACGGTGTGGACCCGGGACGTGGGCCGCGCGCACCGGGCCGGGGCACGGCTGGACGCCGGCATCGTCTGGGTCAACACCTGGTTCCTGCGTGACCTGCGCACCCCGTTCGGCGGGGTGAAGGCGTCCGGCATCGGCCGCGAGGGTGGCGTGCACTCACTGAACTTCTACTCCGAACTCACCAACGTGTGCGTGGACCTGTCGTGAGCCGCCGCAGCGAGGAGCGGGCATGAAAGCTGACATCGAGGCCGCCAACCGGGAGCTGGCCGAGGCCCGCAGCACCGGCAAGCCGTGCCCGCCACTGCGCGGCCGACTGCTGCCGGAGGGGGACGTCGAGTCCGCGTACCGCGTGCAGCAGCACCAGGCGCGGGCCTGGCAGGGCCGCGGCGAGCGCCGGGTCGGTGCAAAGATCGGGCTGACCTCGCGGGCGGTGCAGGAGACCTTCGGGGTGTTCCAGCCGGACTTCGGCATGTTGACCGACGCGATGGCGGTCGGCGACGGGGTCGAGGTGCCCATCGACCGGCTGCTCCAGCCGCGGGTCGAGGCGGAGATCGCGTTCGTGCTCGCGAAGGCCCTGCCGGACCCGCAGCTCACCACGGTCGACCTGATCCGCGCTGTGGACCATGTGCTGCCCGCCATCGAGATCGTCGACTCGCGGATCGCGGCGTGGGACATCTCCATCGTGGACACCGTCGCCGACAACGCCTCCAGCGGGCTCTTCGTGCTCGGCACGTCGCCGCGCCGGCTCGCCGACGTCGACCTGCGGCTGTGCGGGATGGTGCTGGAGCACGCCGGGGAGCCGGTGTCGGTGGGCGCGGGCGCGGCCTGTCTGGGCAACCCGCTGCACGCCCTGCAGTGGCTGGCCGAAACGCTGGCCCGCGCCGGTGACCCGCTGCGCGCCGGGGACGTGGTGCTCTCCGGGGCGCTCGGCCCGATGGTGCCGGTCACCCCGGGCGCCGCGTACGAGGCGCGGATCTCCGGGCTCGGCTCGGTGCGGACCTGCTTCTCGACGGAGGGATCCTCATGAGCGAGCGTCAGCGAGCGAATCATCGGCGCAGGGTCGTGGTGCCTCATGGCGGCACGGAGCGAAGCGGAGTGCCGGCATGAGCGTCGGGGTGGCGGTGCTCGGTTCCGGCAACATCGGCACCGACCTGATGATCAAGGTGTTGCGGCTCAGTAGCGAGCTGCGGATGGTGGCGATGGCCGGCATCGACCCGGCCTCCGACGGCCTGGCCCGGGCCCGCCGGCTCGGCGTGGCCACCACCGCCGACGGCGTGGACGGGCTGGTCGCGATGCCCGAGTTCGCCGACGTCGAGCTGGTCTTCGACGCCACCTCGGCGGGTGCGCACCGCCGCCACGACGAGGTGCTGCGCGCGCACGGCCGCACCGTCGTCGACCTGACCCCGGCCGCGCTCGGCCCGTACGTGGTGCCGCCGGTCAACCTGGACGAGCACCTGCACGAGCCGAACGTGAACATGGTGACCTGTGGCGGGCAGGCGACCGTGCCGATCGTCGCTGCGGTGCGCCGGGTCACCCCGGTGGCGTACGGGGAGATCGTCGCGTCGATCGCGTCCCGCTCGGCCGGTCCGGGCACTCGGGCCAACATCGACGAGTTCACCGAGACCACGGCCCGGGCCATCGAGGTGGTGGGCGGCGCCGAACGGGGCAAGGCGATCATCGTGCTGAACCCGGCGGACCCACCGCTGCTGATGCGCGACACCGTCTACTGCCTCTGCCCGGACGCCGACGCCGACACCGCCGCCATCGCCGCCTCGGTCGCGGAGATGGTGGCGACGGTGCAGGAGTACGTCCCCGGCTACCGGCTCAAGCAGGACGTGCAGTTCGACCGGGTCGAGGCGTACCTGCCGACGCTCGGGCGGCAGCTCACGGCGTTGCAGGTGTCGGTCTTCCTGGAGGTCTCCGGTGCCGGGCACTACCTGCCGGCGTACGCCGGGAACCTGGACATCATGACCTCCGCCGCGCTGCGCACCGCGGAGCGGCTGGTCGCTCTGCGCGAGGTGATCGCCCGATGACGGATCTGTACATCCAGGACGTGACGCTGCGCGACGGCATGCACGCCATCGCTCACCGGTACACGGTCGAGCAGGTGCGCACCATCGCCGCCGCGCTGGACGCCGCCGGGGTGGCCGCGATCGAGGTGGCGCACGGCGACGGGCTGGCCGGTTCCAGCGTCAACTACGGCCACGGCGCGGTCAGCGACGCCGAGTGGATCTCCGCAGCCGCCGAGGTGCTGACCTCGGCGAAGCTGACCACCCTGCTGCTGCCGGGCATCGGCACCATCGCCGACCTGAGGGCGGCGAAGGCGCTCGGGGTGACCAGCGTCCGGATCGCCACCCACTGCACGGAGGCGGACATCTCCGCCCAGCACATCTCCTGGGCCCGGGAGAACGGCATGGACGTGGCCGGCTTCCTGATGATGTCGCACATGAACGACCCGGCGGGGCTCGCCGGGCAGGCCAAGCTGATGGAGTCGTACGGGGCGCACTGCGTCTACGTCACCGACTCCGGCGGCCGGCTGCTGATGTCGGACGTGGCGCAGCGGGTCGACGCGTACCGGCAGGTGCTGGCGCCGGAGACGCAGATCGGCATCCACGCCCACCACAACCTGTCGCTCGGCGTCGCCAACAGCGTGCTGGCCGTCGAGCACGGCCGGGTCACCGGGTCAGCCCCGGCCGGCCCGGACGCCCCGCACGGCCGGACCGTGCGGGTGGACGCCTCGCTGGCCGGGATGGGCGCCGGGGCCGGCAACGCGCCACTGGAGGTCTTCGTCGCGGTCGCCGAGCTGCACGGCTGGCGGCACGGCTGCGACGTGTTCGCGCTGATGGACGCCGCCGACGACCTGGTCCGCCCGTTGCAGGACCGGCCGGTCCAGGTGGATCGGGAGACGCTCTCCCTGGGGTACGCGGGGGTCTACTCGAGTTTCCTGCGGCACGCCGAGCGGGCCTCGGCGAAGTACGGCGTCGACGTCCGGTCGATCCTGGTCGAGCTGGGCCGGCGCCGGATGGTCGGCGGCCAGGAGGACATGATCGTGGACGTGGCGCTGGACCTGGCGGGTCAGCGCGAGCAGAAGGTGGCACCGTGAGCGTGAGGAGTGAGCCGGGTTTGCGAGCCCCGCAGTCGCGAATGAAGGTGGCACTGTGATCGGCGTGGACACCGCGGGCGTCGCGGCGAAGCTGGGCGTGGCGGCGGACACCGCCACCGCCATCGGACAGCTCGCCGCCGAGGTGGAGCTGGACGTGCCGACCGCGTACGGGGTGCAGGCGGCGTTGGTGCAGCGCCGGCTGGACCGTGGCGAGCGGCTGGTCGGGGTGAAGATGGGCCTGACCAGCAAGGCGAAGATGGCCCAGGTCGGCGTGGACGAGGTGATCTGGGGGCGGCTCACCGACGCGATGCGGGTGCCCGACGGCGGCGCCGTCGACCCGTCCGCGTACATCCACCCCCGGGTCGAGCCGGAGGTGGCGTTCCTCCTGGACCGGCTGCCCGAACCGGGCGAGCCGATCGGCGACTTCGCCACCGCGGTCCGCGCGGTCGCCCCGGCCATCGAGCTGATCGACTCCCGGTACGCCGACTTCCGCTTCTCGTTGCCGGACGTGATCGCCGACAACACCTCGGCAGCCGCGTTCGTGGTGGGGCCGTGGTCGCCGGTCCCGGCCGGCCTGGACAACCTCGGCGTGCTGCTGGAGGTGGACGGGCGGGTGGTTCAGGTCGGTTCGACGGCGGCGATCCTCGGCGACCCGCGCCGGGCGCTGGACGAGGGCATCCGGCTGGCCGGCCGGCACGGGGTGCGGCTGCAGTCCGGGTGGGTGTTTCTCGCTGGTGCCGCCACAGCCGCCGTTCCACTGCGTCCGGGGGCTCATGTCCGTGCCGTGGTGGAAAAGCTGGGCACGGCGTCGCTGAAGGCGTCGGCATGAGCGACGATGCGAGCGTGGTGGCGGGGAAGGCCGTCCCGCGCGGGGCGTTTCCGCACGTCAAGGTCGCGGGCGGGTTCGTCTTCGTCTCGGGTACGTCGTCGCGGCGGCCGGACAACAGCTTCGCGGGTGTGTCGGTCGACGAACTCGGCACGACCGAGCTGGACGTCCGGGTGCAGACGCGGGCGGTCATCGAGAACATCCGGGACCTGCTGCGCTCGGTCGGCGCCGACCTGACCGACCTCGTCCAGGTGACGTCGTACCTGGTCAACATGAATGACTTCGGTGGTTACAACGAGGTGTGGGCGGAGTTCTTCGACGCGTCCGGGCCGACCCGTACGACGGTGGCGGTGCACCAGCTGCCGCACCCGCACCTGCTCATCGAGATCCAGGCCGTTGCCCTTCTTCCCTCGGGAGGTCAGTCGTGAGTGAGATTGCCGAGCCGTTCAGTTTTCCGGGATGGATCGCGGAGAACCAGCACCTGCTGAAGCCCCCGGTTGGCAACAAGGAGATGTTCCCCGGCGGGGACGACTTCATCGTGATGGTGGTGGGCGGGCCCAACCAACGCACCGACTTCCACGTGGACCCGTACGAGGAGTTCTTCTACCAGGTCAAGGGCAACATGCACATCAACCTGATCACCCCGGAGGGGCCGCGTACGGTGCACGTGCGCGAGGGTCAGATGTGGATGCTGCCGCGCAACACCCCGCACTCGCCGCAGCGGCCGGAGGTCGGCTCGATCGGTGTCGTGGTCGAGCGGGTCCGCGAGGAGGGCACCCTGGAGACGTTCCAGTGGTACTGCCCGGAGTGTGGGCACCGGGTGCACGAGGTGGAGTTGCAGGTCCGGGACATCGCCGCCGACCTGCCGCCGGTGTTCCAGGCGTTCTACGCCGATGAGGCAGCGCGTACCTGCGCCAACTGCGGGACCCTGCACCCGGGCAAGGGCTGATGCCTCCAGGTGTCGTCGACGTGCACACGCACGTCGTACCGAAGGGATGGCCGGACCTCGGCGCCGCGTGCGGCGGGTCCGGCTGGCCCTGGCTGCGGGTCGACTCCGAGCGGGCCGCGATGATCATGGTGGGGGAGACCGAGTTCCGCCCGGTCGGCGCCGAGTGCTGGGACGCCCCGACGCGACTGGCCGACATGGACGCCGACGGCGTGGCCGTGCAGGTGGTCTCGCCCACCCCGGTCTTCTTCAGCTACGACCGCCCCGCCGACCAGGCGGTGCGGGTCGCCCGGATCTTCAACGACCTGACCCTGGAGGTCACCGCCGCCGGCGGCGACCGGCTGGTGCCGTTCTGTCAGGTGCCCTTGCAGGACCCGGACGCCGCCTGCGCCGAGTTGGACCGCTGCCTGGCCGCCGGACACGTCGGCGTGGAGATCGGCAACCACGTCGGCGACCGGGACCTCGACGACGCCGGCGTGGTCACCTTCCTCCAGCACTGCGCCGAGGTGGGTGCGCCGGTCTTCGTTCACCCGTGGGACATGCCAGGCGGTCCCCGGCTGGACCGGTGGATGGCCCGCTGGCTCACCGGGATGCCCGCCGAGACGCACCTGTCGGTGTTGGCGATGATCCTGGGCGGCGTCTTCGACCGGGTGCCGGAGACACTGCGGATCTGCTTCGCGCACGGGGGCGGCAGCTTCCCGTTCTGGCTCGGCCGCGCGGACAACGCCTGGCGCCGCCGTGGTGACCTGGTACGGGGCGCGTCCGCCGGCCCGCCCAGCAGCTACCTCGACCGGTTCCACGTCGACTCCGTGGTCTTCGCGCCGCCCGCGCTGCGACTGCTGGTCGACACCATGGGGGAGGACCGGGTGCTGGTCGGCAGCGACTACCCGTACCCCCTGGGTGAGCGGCCGGTCGGCGCGGTGGTCCACGCGGCCGACTTCCTCAGCCCCGACCAGCGCGACAAGCTCCTCTCGGCCAACGCTCGGCGGTTCCTCTACGGCTGACCGCTCCGGTCCGTCTCCGATCGTCGGCGCGTGACGGGTGCACCGAGGGCCGGCGGCCGGCAGGATGACGGGATGACCGAAATGCACGACCTGACCGCGTTGGAGCAGGCCGCCGCGATAGCCCGCGGCGAACTGTCCAGCGCGGACCTGGTCGAGCATTACCTGCACCGGGTAGCGGCGATCGGCGACACCGTGGGCGCGTTCGTCACGGTCACTCCGGAGTTGGCCCGGGAGGCCGCCCGCGCCGCCGACGCCGCGCCCGCCGAGGGGCGTGGCCCGCTGCACGGCGTACCGACCGCGATCAAGGACCTCACCCTCACCGCCGGGGTACGCACCACCTTCGGCTCGGCCGCCTTCCTCGACTTCGTCCCGCCGGTCGACGCCGACGTGGTCCGGTTCATCAAGGCCGCCGGTCTGGTCAGCCTCGGCAAGACAACCACCTCCGAGCTGGGCTGCTCGCTCTACTCCGAGGGCCTGGTCGCGCCACCGGCCCGCAATCCGTGGCAGCTCGCGTACACCGCTGGCGGGTCCAGCGGCGGCGCGGCGGCCGCGGTGGCGGCCGGGCTGGTCCCGGTCGCCCAAGGCTCCGACGGCGGCGGCTCGCTGCGCATTCCGGCGTCGCTCTGCGGCCTGGTCGGCTACAAGCCCAGCCGCGGCCTGGTCTCCGGCGGGCCACTCGGCTCCGGTGCGTTCGGCCTGCCCACCAGTGGGCCGCTCGGGCGGACCGTCACCGACGTCGCCGCGCTGCTCGACGTCATGGCCGTGCCGGTGCCCGGCGAGCCCTACCTGCCGCCGCCCACACCGTCCGGCGGCTACCTGGGCGTCGCCCGCCAGGCCGCGCCCAACCGGCTGCGGATCGGGCGGTTCACCACCCCGATGCTCGCCGACGAGCCGGTGCACCCCGACTGCGTGGCCGCCGTGGACCTGGCCGCCGCGCTGCTCACCGCCGCCGGCCACGAGGTGGTCGAGGTGCCGCCGCCGCTCGGGCCGGAGGCGTGGCCGCTGTTCGAAGTCATCTGGTACGTGCTGGCGCTCGCCCCGGTGCCGCCACAGCGCGAGGCGGAGCTGCTGCCGCTGACCCGGCTGCTGCGGGCCCGGGGCGCCGAGGTGTCAGCCGGTGCCCTGGCCGCCACCCTCGGCGAGTTGCAGGCGCAGGTCCGCCTCGGCGCCCGCCGCACCGCCGGCTGCGATCTGCTCCTCTGTCCCACCCTGGCCGCCCCGCAGGCACCCGTCGGCTGGTTCACCGCCGACGGTGACCCGGCGGCCGATTTCGACCGGCAACGCCGCTTCTCGCCCTACTGCGCCATCTTCAACGTCACCGGCGAACCCTCGGTCTCCCTGCCGCTGGGCGTCACCGCCGACGGCCTGCCCGTCGGGGTGCTGCTCACCGGTCGGTACGGCGACGACGCGCGGCTCATCGCGACCGCTGCGCAACTGGAGAACTCCAGTGACGGATGGGATCGGCACCCCGCAATCTGGCGGGCCGTCGACTCCGCTAACGTGAATGGCGACGGAGTCCGGCGGTCGGCGTCATGATCGTCCATCCGGCCCGGTTGTCCGAGGTCCTTCTTCCGCCTGGGGGCGTTGGGATTGTCTGTTACCGAGACGTTGCTGGTCTTCGTCGGCATCCCGGCGGCCGCGATACTGGTGATCGCCGGTCTGGCGTACGCCAGTAGCCGTGGCGGTGCCACCGGCGGTGGTGGCGGTGCCAAGCGCTACCGGCCGGGCCGGCCCTTCGACTTCACTCCGGTCTGGTTCCTGGGCCGCCCGGAGCAGCTGGCCGACTCGGCCGGCACCGCGCTGACCGCTGGCGCGCAGGCGCCGGCGCTGACCAGCCACAAGCTTGAGCAGGCCAGCGTCGAGGCGCCGGCCGGTGGAACCGGAGGCGCAAGTGACCGTTGGTGAGAAGCAGACCGGGACGGACACGCCGCCCGAGGTGCTGGACGGGCCGTTCTCGACCCGCCAGCTGCTGCGCATCGACGAGGCGTTGCGCCTGGCCGACCAGGGCACCGGCCTGGTCTTCTCGATCTTCGTCGGCGGCCTCGACGAGCCGATCCGGGAGCACGCCCAGCGGCTGCACCGCCAGCTCGCCGACCCCGACAGGTCGGTGCTGATCGCGGTGTCGCCCAACCAGCGCCAGCTGGAGATCGTCACCGGGCGGCACGCCCGCAAGCGCATCCCCGACACGTACGCCAAGCTGGCCGCGCTCTCCATGGTTGGCGCGTTCAGCGGAGGTGACCTGGCCGGCGGCATCATCAACGGCCTCGACCAGCTCGCCAGCCACGCCGGCAAGGGCTGAGCACCACTCGCACGCGAAAGCCCGGCCCGCTGGAAGCGGGCCGGGCTTTCGCGTGTCGGTGTTGAACGAGCTCCCGGAGATCTTGGAAGGAAACCGCCCAGCTGGGGGCCTGTTCCTTCCAAGATCTCCGGCGGTTGATCAGGCGCTCTGGGCGTCCTTCGCGCGGGCCTTGAGCGCACGTACCACGCCGTCCTGGCCCTCGGCGACCAGCCGGCGCAGCGGGGCGGGGTGGCCCTCACCGGCCAGCCACGTGTCGGTGGCCGCCACCGTGTCGTCCTCCACCAGGTAGGCCGGGTACGCCAGCTGGGCGAACTCCTGCGCCGGCTCGCTGTCCCGGGTGGCCCACACCTGGCCGACCGCCGCGAAGTACCGCTCCCGGTACGGGGCGATCAGGTCGACCTGCACCGGGTGGGCGAAGCCCTGCAGCAGCGCCCGGTGCCGCCAGTTGGGCAGCGCGTCCGGGCCGGTCAGCAGTGCCCAGACGGCGGCCTTGTTCTCCTCCGTCGGCACCAGTGCGTGTACGTACGCGGCCTCCCGCTCGCCGCTGGCGGTGCGGTCGCTGGCCAGCTCCGCCTCAATGTCGGCCGGGTTGGCCGCACCGTTGGCCACCAGCGCGCCGAGCACCGCCCAGCGCAGCTCGGTGTCCACGGTCAACCCGGCCGGCACGCCGGAGCCGTCCAGCCACCCGCGCAGGATGGCCAGGTCCTCGTCCGAGCGGGCCGCCGAGGTGTACGCCCGGGCCCAGGCGAGCTGGAACCCGCTGCCCGGCTCGGCGGCGGCGAGTGTGTCGCGGGCCGTACGGGCCAGGTTGGCCCAGCCGGTCGGCGCCCACGCCGGGTCGGTGTAGAGGGTGAGCGCGGTGGTGGCCTGCCGCAGGGTGGCGGTGACCAGGTTGATGTCGGTCTCCGCGGGCAGGCCGGCGAGCGCCAGCGCCACGTAGTCGCGGGCCGCCAGCTCGGCGTCGCGGGTCATGTCCCACGCCGCGGTCCAGCAGAGCGCCCGCGCCAGCGACGACTCGAAGCCACCGATGTGCTGCACCACGGTGGCCATCGACCGGTCGTCGAGGCGCAGCTTGGTGTAGCTCAGGTCGTCGTCGTTGAGCAGCAGCACGTCGGCCGCCGGGACGCCGCGCAGCTCGGCGAGGTCGGTCCGCTCGCCGGCCACGTCCACCTCGTACCGCTCGCGGCGCACCAGCCGTCCGTCGGTCAGGTCGTACAGGCCCACGCCGATCCGGTGCGTCCGCAGCGTCGGGAACGCCGCGGGCGCCTCCTGCCGAACCACCACCTGCTGGTACGTGCCGTCCGCGCCGATGGTCACCTCCGGCCGCAGCGTGTTGACCTGCGCCGTCTCCAACCATTGCGAGGCGAACTTGCGCAGCTCCCGGCCGGAGGCCGCCTCCAGCTCGGTGAGCAGGTCGTCGAAGGTGGCGTTGCCCCAGGCGTGCTTGCCGAAGTACGCCCGCAGCCCGGCGACGAACGGCTCCTCACCGACGTACGCGACGAGCTGCTTGAGCACGCTCGCGCCCTTGGCGTAGGTGATGCCGTCGAAGTTGACCTCGACGGCTTCCATGTCCGGCATGTCGGTGTAGACCGGGTGGGTGGAGGAGAGCTGGTCCTGCCGATAGCCCCAGTTCTTCCGGATGGACAGGAACGTCGTCCAGGCCTCGGTGAACCGGGTGGCGTTGGTGTTGCACCAGTGGCTGGCCCACTCGGCGAACGACTCGTTCAGCCACAGGTCGTTCCACCAGCGCATGGTGACCAGGTCACCGAACCACATGTGGGCCATCTCGTGCAGGATCGTGTTGGCCCGCTGCTCGTACTCGAAGTCGGTGACCTGCGAGCGGTAGAGGTAGTGCGACTCGGCGTGCGTCACGCAGCCGAAGTTCTCCATCGCGCCGGCGTTGAAGTCGGGCACCCAGAGCTGGTCGTACTTCGGCAGCGGGTAGCGCACCCCGAACTTCTCGTGGAAGAAGTCGAAGCCCTGCTTGGTGATCAGGAACAGGTCGTCGGTGTCGAGGTACTGCGCCATCGACGCCCGGCAGAACGCGCCCAGGTCGATGCCGTCGTGGGTGTCGCGCACCTCGTGGTACGGCCCGGCGCAGAGCGCCGTGATGTAGGTGCTCATCCGGGGCGCCTCGGCGAAGTGGACGGACTTCAGCCCCTCACCCGCCGGCTCCTCGCGCTGCACCGGCATGTTGGACACCGCCCGCCAGTGCGCCGGCACGGTGGCGTGCCAGGTGTAGACGCTCTTCAGGTCGGGCTGGTCGAAGCAGGCGAACACCCGCTGCGCGTCGGCCGTCTCGAACTGGCTGTAGAGGTAGGTCTCGCCGTCCACCGGGTCGACCGTGCGGTGCAGCCCCTGCCCGCTGTTGGAATAGCCGAAGTCGGCGTCGACCACGAGGACGTTCTCGCTGTCCAGCCCGGACAGGGTCAGGCCCTTCTCGGCCGACCAGTCCGACAGGTCGACGGGAGCGCCGTTCAGCGTGGCGGAGCGCACCGAGTCGGCGGCCACCTCGATGAACGTGCTCGCACCCGGCTCGGTGCAGCGGAACCGGACCTCGGTCGTCGACCGGAACGTGCGGCCGTCGGCCGCCAGCACGGCGGTCGACAGGTCCAGACTGATGTCGTACCCGGTCACGTCGAGCAGGCGTGCCCGCTCGGTCGCCTCGACCTGCGTCAGGTTGCGCACTCCCGGCACTGTTCGTCTCCATCCCACATCTCGCCGTACGCCCGGCGGCGCCCGTTTGCCGACCGCTCGTGGCGGCCGGTCCGGATCCGAGTCTTCCATGTACGGGCATTTGGCGGTGGCCGAGGTCACGCTCTGATTCGGGTGCCGCTCGACGCGACCCGGGGTGAAGATTCGGAGAGACGCCGGATTGCCGGCGCCACCCATCATGAAGGGACCTCACCGTGACCGATCGTGTCACCGCCGACATGTGGTTCGACCCGGCCTGCCCGTGGGCGTGGATCACGTCCCGTTGGCTGCTCGAGGTCGAGCAGGTCCGTGATGTGGACATCCGCTTCCACGTGATGAGCCTGGCTGTGCTCAACGACGGCCGGGACGACCTGCCCAAGGAGTACAAGGATTTCCTGAGCACCGCCTGGGGCCCGGTGCGGGTCTGCATCGCCGCCGAGCAGCGGTACGGCACCGATGTCCTGCGCGCGCTCTACACGGCGCTCGGCACCCGGATCCACCTCGGCAAGGAGGAGCGCGGCCAGGAGCTCTACGTCGCCGCGTTGACGGACGCCGGCCTGGACCCGGCGCTGGCCGAGGCCGCCGACAGCACCGAGTACGACGAGGCGCTGCGGGCCAGCCACGAGGCCGGCATGCGCCCGGTCGGTCAGGACGTCGGCACCCCGGTCGTCCACGCGCCCGGCCCGGACGGCGGACAGGTCGCGTTCTTCGGTCCGGTGGTCACGCCGGCGCCGAAGGGCGAGGCGGCCGGCCGGCTCTGGGACGGCGTGCTGCTGGTCTCCGGCACCCCGGGCTTCTACGAGCTCAAGCGCACCCGCGAGCAGGGCCCGATCTTCGACTGATCCACGACACCACGCGCCCCCGTTCCGGTCACCGTCGGCTGCCCGGGCGGGGGCACGTCGCGTTCGGCGTCCGGGTGTGTCTCGGGTCGGTGGCGGTCGCTGCGTCACCGGTGGGCGGGCGGCATCGTTTCCCTCGGTGTCCGCCGCAGCGGCCCACCGGGCCGCACCCGCAGTTCGTGGAGGCAATCCCGATGGCCAAGCACCGTGCGTCCGGTGACGATCAGCTGACCCGGCAGGGGGTGATCGAGACTCCCGGCGCGGCCTACTGGTCGGTCGACGACTCCCGCTGGCCGTCGGTCCGCCCCGACCTGCCCGCCCACCTGGTGGATCTGCTCGCGCCTCCCATCGTGGTCGGTGTGGCGCGGGTCCCGGTCACGTCCCGCCTGACGCCGCCCGGGCCGCCGGCCACCGCCGGTCCGGCCGCGCCGCTGCCGTCGACCGGCGGCCCCGTGCCGGCCGAACTGCCGACGCCACCCGCCGGCCTCGCGCCGACCCACCGTCCGGCGCCGCCCCCGGGCAGCGCCCCGGCCGACCTTCCGGCGTCGCTTCCGGCGTCCGTGCCGGCCGTACCGTCTGCTCCGGCTCCGGCCGTACCGTCGGCGACCGCTCCGGCTCCGGCCGTACCGTCGGCGGCCGCACCCGCCGAGCCCGCGCCGCCCCCGCCGGCGCCCGCCAACCCGCGGCCGGTGCCGACGCCGCCGCTGAGCCCACGGCCCGTCCCGGCGCCGCCGCCCGAGCCCCGTCCCGTGCCCGGGCCGCCCGCCGCGCCCCGCCGCAACGCCACCACCGGGCCTGCCGGGACCGGCCGGCGGGGCAACGGCGGACCCGCCGCAGCCGGTCGACACCGCCGGCACAACGGCACCTCGGGCCGCGCCGGCTGACCGCTCCGCCCAGGCTGCGGCACTTTCATCTGGTGGACGCCGTGCGGGTCCCCGTCCGGAGGCGACGCCGTCGCCGGTAGCGTCAGCGGGCATGACGGTCGTACACCCGATCGCCCGGGCCTGGATCACCACTGGCGGCACCGGCGCGCAGAACTACGACGAGTTCGCCGACGACGCGGAGATCACCGCGATCATCGAGGCGAACCCGCACAGTGCCCTCGGCATCGAGATGCCGCACCGAGCGCCGGAGAGCCAGGGGAAGTCCTTCCTCGACGCGCTGCCGGACGCGGTGGCCCGCTTCGCCGAGGCCAAGGCCGACGGCAGCTACACCCCCGCCGAGCAGGTGGTGGTGCTCTACCGGATCAGCGCACCAGGCGAGGATCCCGCGTACGGGCTGTTCGCGATGGTGGACACCGACCAGATCTCCACCCGGGCCGACGAGCCGGGCCTGGTCATCCGCAACGAGGACGTCTTCATCGCCAAGGTGCGTGAGCGGGTGGCGCTGGCCGACGCGCTGGGCCACCTGCTCTCGCCCGTACTCCTGTTGCAGACCGGGTGCGGCGACCAACTGCACGCCGCGCTCGCGGCGGCGACCGACGCGGCCGGCGCGCCTGCCGCCACGGACACCGACCAGGCGGGGCGCACGCACGCCATCTGGTTGCTCGGCCCCGGCCCGGAGCAGGACGCGCTCACCGCGCTCGCCGGCGGCGGGGAGCTGGTCGTCGCCGACGGCAACCACCGCAGCCTGGCCGCCCAGACCGGTGGGCTGCCGCGTTTCCTGTCCGTGGTCACCACCCCCGCGTCGGTGGCCATCCAGCCGTACAACCGGCTGGTCAGCGAGTTGACCACCACGCCGGAGGAACTGCTGGACCGGCTGCGCGCGGCGGGCGCCGAGGTCGAGCCGATCGACGGCCGGGTCGAGGTTCCGGCGGCCGGCGGCACCGTCCACCTCCAGCTCCCCGGCCAGGGGTACGCGGTGCGCCTGCCCGCCACCGTCGGCGACCGCTTGGAGAACCTGGACCACGCCCTGGTCGAGCGGCTGCTGCTGCGCGACGCGCTGGGGCTGGACCCGGGCGACAAGCGGATCACCTATGTCGGCGGTGACTACCCGGCGAGCTGGCTCACCGGGGAGGTCGACGCCGGCCGGGCCGAGCTGGCCATTCTGATCGCGCCGGTGACCGTGGCGGACTTCGTCGCGGTGAATCTGGCTCGGGAGAAGATGCCGCGCAAGAGCACCTGGTTCACCCCGAAGGCGCGCGGCGGCCTGGTGGTCGCCGAGCTGCCCCGCTGAGTGACCGTCCGCACGACCGTGTGACGAACCCGGCCAGGGGACGCCGCCCCTGCGGCGTCCCCGACGGCGGCCTGACAGACTGCCCGGTATGCGCGTCTACCTGGGCTCCGATCACGCCGGCTTCGAGTTGAAGGTGCACCTGGCCAACTACCTGGCCAAGCAGGGGTACGACGTGGTCGACGTCGGCCCGCACGGCTACGACCCGGACGACGACTACCCCGCGTTCTGCCTGCACACCGGCGACCGGGTGGTGGCCGACGAGACCGGCCTCGGAGTGGTCATCGGTGGGTCCGGCAATGGTGAGCAGATCGCCGCGAACAAGGTCGCCGGGGTCCGCGCCGCGCTGGCCTGGAGCGTCGAGACCGCCCAGTTGGCCCGCCAGCACAACGACGCGAACGTGGTCGCGGTCGGCGCCCGCCAGCACACCCTGGACGAGGCGACCGCCATCGTCGAGGCGTTCCTGAGCACCCCGTTCTCCGGCAACGAGCGGCACTCCCGCCGGATCGCCCAGGTGGCCGAGTACGAGCTGACCCGGCAGCTGCCCGACCTGCCCTGACCCGGCCAGCGGGCGCTCAGCGCGGCGGGCGGGGTAGCTCCTCGCGGGGCACCCAGTTGCGTCGGACGACCACCACCCGGGCCTCGGCCTCGGCCAGGTCGTCGTCGGTGGGCCGGGCCGCGTCCCGGGCCCGCAGCGCGGCGCTCAGCCCCACCTGCGACGAGCCGGATCCGACCAGCCCGCGCAGCCCTCGTTCGCCGTCGCGTTCGTCGCCGGACGGGCCCCGGCGGCGGGTCGGTGGCTCCGCGCCATCGTGCACCCCGGCCGTGCTGACCGTAGGGCCGTCGGTGCCCCGTCCGGCCGGTTCGGAGTCGGGGTGGTGGCGCAGCCGCCGTCGTCGTCGGTCCGGGTCACCCATCAGCCGACCGTACTCGCTTGGGGTGGGATTCGGCACGGTCGTGCCGGGCGTGCGCGGACGGGCTCGTCGACCGATTTGCCGGCTGGCTACCCTCGGAACCGGGCGGTGGTGTGCCGCCGGTCAGGGGGAGACGAGATGGCAGACCAGACGCAGCCGTGGGCGGAACGGACCGTGGAGGTGCCGCCGCAGGCCGGCGTCGGGGTGCCGCCGCAGCGGGACGGGTTCCGCCGGGGCGTGGCTCCGGTCGGTCAGCCGCGCAGCCCGCGGACCGAGCCGTTCCCGGTGGTCGAGCAGGATCCGACCGGCACCGGCTGGCCAGGCGAACCGGCGCCCCGCCGGCCGCTGAGCTGGCGCCTGGCGCAGTTGCGTCGCGGCGGCGAGTGGAGTGCGGCGGCCGGGCTCTTCGCGTTCGTCTGCTGGGGGATCTGGGCGCTCTCCGGCCAGGGCGACCTGAGCGGTCCGCTGCTGGTGCTGGTGTTGAGCCTGCTGGTGGCGGTCGGCCTGTTCGCGCTGTCCCGACTGGTCGGCCGGATGGTGCTGGAGCGGCAGATGGGACGGGTCCGGCGCAGCGCGCGGGGCGCGCACCTGGCGACCGCGGTCTTCCTCGTCGGCCTCGGGGTGGCCTGGCTCCAGCAGACCGAGTGGGTCGTCTCGGCCTGGAACTGGATCTCCTCGAACTGACCCGGGGTACGCCCGGGCGGGCCGGCCAGCGCCGCCCGCCCGTGCGCCCGGTCGCAGCACGCCGCGACACCGGTCGTCTCCCCACCAGGCAGGGCCGCTGCTTACCCGGCCGGCCACGGTTCATCCGTGGCCGGCCGGTCCGACTGGTGCCCCGTTCGGGGCCTGCTCGGTCCCTGCTGCGGTCGGCCGGTCCGGCGGTGCCGCGTCCGAGGGCCGGACGCGGCACCGCCGGCAGATCAGCCCTCGGCGGCCTGGGCGGCGGCGTAGTCGCGGGCCACCCGGACCAGCTCCACCAGCCCGCCCGCGTACTCCTGGGACTCGCCGTGCGCCTCGTCGAACGGCGGCTGGAAGCCGACGCCCTCCCACTCGCCGGTGGCCGGGTTCCACCGGTCGTTGCCGACCTCGAAGTCCCAGGCGAAGATGCCCAGCTCGTAGTAGAGCTGGTCGGCGGAGTTCCCGGCGGCGGAGTAGAGCACGTCGGCGACCGGGCCGGTTTGCGACGGCCAGGTGACGGTGCCGCGCTCCTGGGCGATGGCGCCGACGATCCGCCGGGCGCTGTTCAGGAACAGCGTCGACTCGTCGATCGACGGCCGGGGCAGGGTGATCCGCCCGTCCGCCCGGTACGCCCCCGGCGGCCACATGAAGTACCCGCCGTAGGAGTGCACGTTCATCGCGAACTTGATGTTCGGGTGGGCCTGGGCGAGCGCGACCACGTTCCGGCTCTCCGCTTCGGACAACTCGGCGGTGCCCGCGTAGTTGCCGGAGAGGCAGTTGGCGCTGGCACCCACGTAGCCGTCGAAGTACGACCCGACGGTGTAGTTGCGGTTGATGTCGACGCCCCACGAGTTGCGGTTCTTCGGGTCGCGGGCCGCCCCGGCACAGTGGTTGACCAGGTTCTTGCGCTGGAAGTTGAAGTCGTTGAACGAGTAGTTCGCGCCGTCCGGGTTGACCGTCGGGATGACGAAGACGTCGACCTGCTCCAGCAGCTCACGGGTGGCCGGGTCGGTGCGGGCGTTGGCCAGCATCCGTTCGGCGAACTCCAGCGTCACCAGCGGCGTGGCCCACTCCCGGGCGTGTTCCTGGGAGTACGCCAGCACCCCGACCCGGGAGCCGTCCCGGTGCACGCCGAGGCGCAGCGCCTGCACCGTCCACGGCCGCGCCGGCACCTCGGTGCCCTGGAGGTCGTCGTCGAGCCGGGCGGGGCCGGCGACCGGCATCGGCAGCCCGGCCGAGCCGTCCTCGACGGAGGCCCGGAAACGGTTCGGTTGGCGGGCGTTGATCGCCGCCGCGACCTCGTCGGTGGTGCTCACCGTCTTGCCGGCGGTGTCGGTGGCCAGCGAGACCGTGAGAACCCGGTCGCGGTAGCCAACGGTCAGCGGGCGGTTGCGCCGGCCCGGGTCGACCGTCCGCACCTGCACGCCGTTCATGCTCTGGTCGCCGAAGCGGACCGACTCGACCACCACGGCGGCCACCGCCGGGTCGCCCAGGTACGCGACGGCGTTGCGCCGGTACCCCTGGGTCCGGTTCGGCAGATCGATCACGTCCACCAGGTCCCGGTACTGGCGGGCCAACCGCTTGATCCGCGCCTGGATGTCCACCGGCGTCAGGTACGCGTCGATGAAGTCCTTCTGGTAGCCGGCCGGCAGCGGCGGCGGGGTGGCGTTCGGCCAGAGTGCCGGGGTGACCACCCGGCTGACCCCGCCGAGGCTGGAGGTGGCGGTGAGCTGGACCGGTCGGTTCGGCACCGGTTGGGGGAGCGCGTAGTGGTACTGGTACTCGCCGGAGTCCTCGAACCGAAACAGCGGGAACGTTCCGGTGGCGCCATCGGCCGTCCGCCAGCTGACGGTGATCTCCACGTCCGGGTCGTCGGTGGCGGTGGTGGCCACCTGGGCCTGCAGGAACGTCTGCCCACCCGTGGTCCACCAGTACGCCTGCTGCACCTGGAGGGTGTCGACGGCCGTCGCGGCGGCGGTGGTCCGCTGGCCGGGGGCCGCAGCGCTCAGCCCTGCGGCGGTGCGGGCCTGTGCTGCGCGGACGCTGTCGGCGTGATGCCGGCTGCCGTCCCCGGCGCGCTGCACGATCTGCACGGCCGTCGCGCCCTGCGCGGTCAGGTCGGCGAGTTGGGCGCCGTTGAGCACCAGGTCGGCGAGGATCCGCCCGTCCCGGGCCCGAGGCCGGTTGGCCAGGTCGGCGCCGGCGGCGACCAGCCGGTCGAGCTGCGCCTGATCGCGCAGTTGCACCCGGACCAGGGCGGTCTCGTTGCTGGTCAGGGTGACCGGTGCGGGCGAGGCGGCGGGTGCCGCGGTGCCCGGACCGGGGTGGGACAGTACCGCGCTGATCAGGATCGCTGTGGTGGCGGCAGCTGTCCACCGTCGTCGGACGATCATGTGCCCTCCTGACGGACGTCGATGTCACTGGTCCTCACACCAGTGCATAGATCGACACCTGTCAAGACGCCCCGGTTGGGGTGGCCGGGATCGGGCGGACGCGAGTGCTCTCGGAGCGGGGCGGGCTGTGCCGCCCTGTCCAGGGCGACCCGATCGCTGCGAGTGGTGGACAATTCGCCGCATGACCCTGTCGGCGGCACGTCCGGACGTTGCTGGTCCGCCCCGGCCCGACCCGAGGGCTTCGCTCCTGGTGATGCTCGGCTGGTACGGCGCGCTCGTCGTGTCGTTCGGCGTGTATCTGAGTCTGCTGTCCGGGGACGTCCCGGCGGACTGTCACGAGGGCTGCGACTCCGACCGGTCGGGGATGCTGATGTTCGGGCTCTACACGGCCACGCCAGCGCTGTTCCTCGCCCTGCTGATCAGTCTGGTGGCGCTCTGGCTCCTGGTCACCCATAGCCGGAGGCGTTCCGCGTTGCTGACAGGCAGCCTGTCCGCCGTCCCCGCACTGGTCGTGGCCGGCATCCTCGCTGCGATCGTCCTGCCGTCTTGACTGACCGCACCGGCAGCGGCGTACGACATCCCCCAACGCTTCCCCATCGTCTGTGGACCTGTTGCGGACTGGATGCGGCCGTCTCCGCTAGGCGGACGGGGACGGGGACTCCGGTGGGCTGCCGGCGGCGCGTCGAGCGTCCGCGACGGCGACCCCGAGCAGCACGACGGCAGCGGCGATGGCGGCCAGCAGCGGCGGGCCGAACAACAGCGGCGGCGCCAGCAGAGCCAGAGCGGCGATGCCGACGAGCCGGCGCACGGCGAGCCGGTTGAAGACGACCCGTTCCAGCCGACTGCGGCCGAACAGGAAGACCGCCGGCCCGCCGAGGATGACCGCGAGCCAGGCCGGCACGGAGGGCCCTTCGGGGTGCGCCAGCACGATTTCCGAGCCAGCCGCAGTGGCGGTGATGCCGAGCACCATGAGCACGTGGGCCACGCCGACGATACCGCCGGCAGCTGCTCGGTTCGACGCCATCTCGACGGCCTCGGCCAGCACCTGGCCAGCGCGATAGAAGTAGATCCGCCACATCAGCACGGACGACAGGAACGTGATCACCAGGGCCGTCTTTGCGGCGAGCGTGGTGGGGTGATTGGCGAAGGCGAGGCCAATGGACAGCACCGTCTCGCCGAGCGCGATCAGCAACAGTTGCTGGTAGCGCTCGGGGAGGTATCGACTGCTGGCCATCGCCCACGCGCTGGTCGGTGGTCGGCCCATGCCGGGTACCGGCCATCTGAACCGCGCCACGACCATGTCCACGGTGATGGCGATCAACCACACGGCGATCCGGTGGTTTCCGCGCATCGCCGCCCCGGCGAGCCAGATCACGCCGGAGACGCTGGCCCAGATGGCCAGACGGGTGTAGAGCGCCCGTACCTCCTTGTGCTCCCGCAACAACGGCCGGAGCAGCAAGGGGCGTCCGATGTGCAGCAACACGTACACAACGGCGAAGGCGACGCCGCGTTGCTCGAACTCGTACAGGGACGTCGCCATGATCAGCAGGCCGAACGCGCTGACCAGGACCAGCAGCTGAATCCAGCGGTTGCGGTAGTCGAACCGGCTCGTGACGTACGCCGTGGTCGTCCACAGCCAGAGCAGCGGCAGGCCCAGAACGACGACGTCCAACAGCGCCAGCCAGCGCATGCCAGCGCTGTCGGAGAGAAGTTCCGGCACCATCCGGCCTACGACCCCGACCAGGGCGAAGACCAACACCAGGTCGAAGAACAGCTCCAGGAAGCTGGCCTGCTGGGCGTCCTCCTCGCCACGCAGGATGCCCCCGGTCTGCGCCGGCTCCGATGGACGCCCCATCCGCCCATGGTTGCGGGAGGATCGCCTTGCGCGCACCGGTTTCGCTGTTTCATCGATCGGCGGCGAAGGGGGCGCCGCTGCGTTCCGGCAACTTCGCTCGGGCGGTGAAGTGGACCAGAACAGTCGCCTCGCTGGGCCTGGCCGGCTTCCACTTCCACGACCTGCGCAGTGGGGGAGAAGCGAAAGGCCCAGGTGCCGCGATCATGCGGTCGACCTGGGCCTTTGTCGATGGAGCGGGCGACGGGAATCGAACCCGCACCGTCAGTTTGGAAGACTGAAGCTCTGCCATTGAGCTACGCCCGCGTGCATCCCACCGGAACGGGATGCGCCGACAGCGTACCCAATGCCCCTGCCGACCGCGCAGCCACGCCACCGCCCTGCGCCACCGCGTCGCCCTGTGCTGCGTCGCGATGCGTCCAAGATCCACACAACTTCAGGGATGTAGTGGTCTCCGCGCGCCGGGAGGCCACACTTTCCCCGAAGTTGTGTGGATCTTGCCCGCCGCCCGCGGCTTTCGGGGGATTGTGTCCGGGTGGGGGCGGCCCCGGCACGTCCCGGGAGCGGCGACGGCATAGACTGCACGTCGCCACGGGGTGTGGCGCAGCTTGGTAGCGCACTCGCTTTGGGAGCGAGGGGCCGTGGGTTCAAATCCCGCCACCCCGACTGTCGTCCGCGGCCGGGCAGCCCCGGGTGCCGCCCGAGTTTTCCGTGCGGTCCCCGGGCGATGCCGGAGCGTCAGGCCGGCTCACCTACACTCGATGGGCTGAATCCACGCCCAGACTCAACTGAGATCCGTCAAGGAGTACGCCTGTGAAGAGCACCGTCGAGACTCTGAGCCCGACGCGCGTGCGGCTCGCCATCGAGGTGCCGTTCGTCGAGCTCGAGCCGAGCCTCAAGAAGGCGTACCGGGAGATCGGTTCGCAGGTCCAGGTCCCGGGCTTCCGCCGGGGCAAGGTGCCGACCGCGGTGATCGACCAGCGGGTGGGCCGGGGCACCGTCCTCAACGAGGCGGTCCAGGATGCCATCCCGGAGAACATCCTCGCCGCGGTACGCGAGCACGACCTCAAGACGCTGGGGCGTCCCGAGGTCGAGATCACCGAGTTCAACGACGGTGACTCGCTGAACTTCACCGCCGAGGTGGACGTCCGACCGGAGATCACCCTCCCCGACGCCACGACCATCGAGGTGACCGTCGACGAGCTGCAGATCGACGAGAGCGAGATCGACGAGCAGGTGAAGAACCTGCGTGAGCGGTTCGCCACCCTCAAGACCGTCGAGCGCGCCGCCGCCGAGGGCGACTTCGTCCAGATCGACCTGAACGCCACCGTCGACGGCGAGGACGTGCCGGGCGGCCAGGCGAGCAACATCTCCCACGAGGTGGGCAGCAAGCAGCTCCTGCCGGGCCTCGACGAGGCCGCGGTCGGTCTCGCCGCCGGTGACAGCACCACCTTCACCACCCAGCTGGTCGGCGGCGACTTCGCCGGCCGGGACGCCGAGGTGGCGGTGACCGTGCGCACGGTCAAGGAGAAGGAGCTGCCGGAGCTGAACGACGAGTTCGCCCAGATGGCGAGCGAGTTCGACACGATCGAGGAGCTGCGCGGCGACCTGCGGGCGCGGGTCACCCAGGGCAAGCAGGTCGAGCAGATCTACGCGGCTCGGGACAAGGCCCTGGCGGAGCTGGTCGAGGCCGCCGAGGTGCCGGCGCCGGAGGGTGTCATCCGCGAGGAGGTGGCCAGCCGCAAGCAGGCCATGATCGATCAGCTGGAGCGGATCGGCGCCTCGATGGAGGAGTACCTCGCCGCCGAGGAGAAGACCGAGGAGCAGATCGACGCCGAGCTGACCGAGGCGGCGACCGAGGGCGTCAAGGTGCAGCTTCTGCTGGACACCCTGGCCGACGCCGAGGACGTCCAGGTCTCCGACGACGAGTTCGGCCACGAGATCGTGCACCGGGCGCAGCGCGCCGGGATGGCCCCGCAGCAGTACTACGACCAGCTCATGCGCTCCGGGGCGGCTGCCGCGGTCTTCGGTGACGTGCGGCGGGGCAAGGCGCTCGCGGCAGTCATGGAGCGGATCAAGATCAAGGACTCGGCCGGCAACGAGGTCACCCTTGACGCGCTGCGTGCGGCCAACGAGGCGGAGCACAACCACGAGCACTGATCGTCGGGTGCGGCCGCCGTCCGCCGCTGTGCGGTGGACGGCGGCCAAATCCTTTTCCGGGTACGCCCGGAAGCCCGCGCCGCGGGTACGCCCGACACAGCTGCGCTGAGAGCGAACAGTGCCCCGACCGGGACTCTGCCGCCCCGCACAGCGGTTAGTGTCGGGAAAGACGGTACGGAGAGCGAAGGGCTGCCATGACCGACATGCACATCCCAGCGAAGCCGCTCCGGGCGATTGATGCCCGAGGTGGCGACACCATTGGCAACCTCGACGACTCGGTCTACAACCGGTTGCTCAAGGAGCGCATCATCTTCCTGGGCAGCGAGGTGACCGACCAGGTCGCCAACCGCATCTGCGCGCAGCTGCTGCTGCTCGCCGCGGAGGACCCGGACCGCGACATCAATCTGTGGATCAACTCGCCGGGTGGCTCGGTCTACTCCGGCATGGCGATCTACGACACCATGCAGTTCATCGACAACGACGTGTCGACCGTGGCGATGGGCATGGCGGCCTCGATGGGCCAGCTGCTGCTCTGCGCGGGCACCAAGGGCAAGCGGTACGCCCTGCCGCACGCCCGGATCATGATGCACCAGCCGTCCGGTGGTCTGGGCGGCACGGCGTCCGACATCGCCATCCAGGCGGAGCAGATGCTCTACACGAAGCGGATGTTCCAGGAGCGGGTCGCACACCACACCAGCCAGAGCCAGGGGCAGATCGAGGCGGACTCGGACCGGGACCGTTGGTTCACCGCCCAGGAGGCCATGGACTACGGCTTCATCGACAAGGTGATCATCGGGGCCGCTCAGGTTCCGGATGGCGCCGGGACCCTGAGCTGAGGAGCTGACGATGACCGATCTGAGCTTGCCGCCCCAGTTCGCGGCCGTGCACAACCGTTACGTGCTGCCGTCGTTCGTCGAGCGCACGTCGTACGGGGTCAAGGAGTCGAACCCGTACAACAAGCTCTTCGAGGACCGGATCATCTTCCTCGGCGTCCAGGTGGACGACGCGTCGGCCAACGACGTGATGGCCCAGCTGCTGACGCTCGAGGGCACCGACCCGGACCGCGACATCATCATGTACATCAACTCGCCGGGTGGCTCGTTCACCGCGATGACGGCGATCTACGACACCATGCAGTACGTCCGCCCGGACATCCAGACGGTCTGCCTCGGGCAGGCCGCCAGCGCGGCAGCGGTGCTGCTGTCGGCCGGCACGCCGGGTAAGCGGATGGCTCTTCCGAACTCGCGGATCATCATCCACCAGCCGGCCACCGAGGGCGGCTACGGGCAGGGCTCGGACATCGAGATCCAGGCTCGGGAGATCCTCCGGATGCGTACGCAGCTGGAGGACATGCTCTCTCGGCACTGCAACCGGCCGATCGAGCAGGTTCGCAAGGACATCGACCGCGACAAGATCATGACGGCCGAGGAGTCCAAGGAGTACGGGTTGGTCGACACGATCCTGACCAGCCGCAAGAAGGGCCTGCTGGCAGCCAACGCCGCCAGCTGAGCAGCACCGGGTCAGAGGTTGGCCGGGGCATCGGTTCCCGGCCGACCTCTGACACACCCGTTTTGGGGGTCGGAGAATGCCCCGCCAGCGGGTAACGTCGGGTCCGTACCGCTTCGCCGGTTGGGCCGGCGGGGGTGAACGGAGCGGGACGGCGCGCAGCGTCCGCAGGTCAGGGCCGGGTCTCCGGCCGATGAGTGCAGGGAGAACGTAGGTGGCACGGATCGGTGACGGCGGCGACCTACTGAAATGCTCCTTCTGCGGCAAGTCGCAGAAGCAGGTGAAGAAGCTCATCGCGGGCCCTGGGGTCTACATCTGCGACGAGTGCATCGATCTCTGCAACGAGATCATCGAAGAGGAGTTGGCCGAGTCCGGCGAGGTGAAGTGGGAAGAGCTTCCCAAGCCGATGGAGATCTGCCAGTTCCTCGACAACTACGTCGTCGGGCAGGATCAGGCCAAGAAGGCGCTCGCCGTCGCGGTCTACAACCACTACAAGCGGATCCAGGCCGAGGCGGCCGGCGCGCCGGGCTCCGGCAGCGACGCCGTCGAGCTGGCCAAGTCCAACATCCTGCTGCTCGGCCCGACCGGGTGCGGCAAGACCCACCTGGCGCAGACGCTGGCCCGGATGTTGAACGTCCCGTTCGCCATCGCCGATGCCACCGCGCTGACCGAGGCGGGCTACGTCGGCGAGGATGTGGAAAACATCCTCCTCAAGCTGATCCAGGCCGCCGACTACGACATCAAGCGCGCCGAGACCGGCATCATCTACATCGACGAGGTCGACAAGATCGCCCGCAAGTCGGAGAATCCGTCGATCACGCGGGACGTCTCCGGCGAGGGCGTGCAGCAGGCCCTGCTCAAGATGCTCGAAGGCACAGTGGCCAACGTGCCGCCGCAGGGCGGTCGCAAGCACCCGCACCAGGAGTTCATCCAGATCGACACCACCAACGTGCTGTTCATCTGCGGTGGTGCCTTCGCGGGGCTGGATCAGATCATCGAGTCCCGCACCGGGCAGGGCGGCACCGGCTTCGGCGCCCGGCTCCGATCGGTCTCCGACCGGTCGACCGATGACATCTTCAGTCAGGTCATGCCGGAGGACATGCTCAAGTTCGGGCTGATCCCCGAGTTCGTCGGCCGGCTGCCGGTGATCACCAATGTGCGCAGCCTGGACCGCAGCGCCCTCGTACGGATCCTCACCGAGCCGCGCAACGCCCTGGTCCGGCAGTACCAGCGCCTCTTCGAGCTGGACGGCGTCGAGCTGGAGTTCGACGAGCCGGCGCTGGAGGCCATCGCCGACCAGGCCATGCTGCGGGGCACCGGTGCCCGTGGCCTCCGGGCCATCATCGAGGAGGTTCTGCTCTCCGCGATGTTCGAGGTGCCGAGCAACCCCGACGCCGCCCGGGTGCTGATCACCCGCGAGGTGGTCCTGGAGAACGTCAACCCGACCATCGTGCCGCGCGAGTTCACCGGCCGTCGGGCCCGGCGGGACCGCGAGGAGAAGTCGGCCTGATCGTTCTCGCGTCGCGCCGGCCCGTTCAGTCCTGACGCGGCCGGCGCGAACGGGTTCGTCGATCCCATTCGCCCGACGGGGTGACCGTCACCATCATCAGCCGTGCCGGTACGTCGGCGTCATTGCGGTAGCCGTGCTCCCGGTCGGCATGAAACTCGATGGTCTCGCCGGCCCGGACGGGGTGGTCCTGCCCGTCGACCCGCACGACCACCGCGCCGGTCAGCACGTGCAGCACCTCCCGGGTGCCGCGCGGGTGGTCGGGGGAGCGGTGCGCCTCCCCAGCCTCCATCCGCCAGTCCCAGAGCTCGACCAGATCCGGCTCGCCCAGCCCGCTCAGCAGGTGGCCCGTGCCGCCGCGCTCGCCCTGCCAGAGCACCGGCGCCTCGGCGGCCGAGGTGATCTTCACGGTCCGTTCCTCGGCGGGCTCCAGCAGTCGGGCGATGTTGACGCCGAACGCGTCGGCGACCCGGCACAGTGTGCCGACGCTCGGGTTGGTGCGTGCGCTCTCGATCTGCACGAGCATGCCCTTGCTCACCCCGGACCGGCCGGCCAACTCGTCGAAGGACCAGCCCCGGGCGGCGCGTAGCTCGCGTACCTGCTGGGCCACCGCGGCGGTGACCGCGCCCACCCGGCCGGTTCCGGTCTCGGTCATTAAACTATCCCTCACGGTCACTATTGTGATACGAACACTCTATGCTCCCCATTGTCCTTGCCGCAGTGTCCGCAGTCGCGTTCGGCACCGCCGACTTCTCCGGTGGGAAGGCGTCCCGCCATGCGGACCCGATCGCCGTGACCGTGATCTCCCAGCTGCTGAGCGTCCCGCTGCTGGTCGTCCTGGTGCTGGTGGTGCCCGGCACCCCGACCGTCGGGGACATCGCCTGGGGGCTGCTCGCCGGGGTGGCCGGCGCGGCCGGGGTCATGCTGCTCTACCGGGCGCTCGCCGGCGGGATGATGGCCGTGGTGGCACCGGTCACCGCGATCACCGCCGCCGTGGTGCCGATCATCGCCGGCCTGTTCACCGCGACGTTCCCCGGCGCAGCGGCACTCACCGGGGCGGGCCTCGCCGTGCTGGCGATCGCACTGGTCAGCCTGGGAGACGGTGGTAGCCGGCGGTCCGTCCCGGCGCGGCTGGTGGGGCTGTCCCTCGCCGCCGGCGCACTCTTCGGCGTCTTCTTCACGCTGCTCGGCCAGGCCGATGAGGGCGCCGGCATGTGGCCGGTGGCGGCGGTGCGGGCCAGCTCGATCGCGTTCGGTCTCGCGCTCGCCGTCGGGACCGGCGTGCGGCTCCGGCTCGGACGGCGGGTGCTGGGCTGGGCGGCAGTCGCCGGCCTGCTCGACAGCGCTGCCAACGCGCTCTTCCTCGCCGCCGCCGCCCGTGGCCACCTGAGCATCGTCGCGGCGATCACCGCGCTCTACCCGGCCAGTACCGTGCTGCTCGCGCTCGCCGTCGACCGAGAGCGGTTGCGCCCGATCCAGGTCGCCGGCCTCGGCTTCGCCGCCGGTGCTCTGGTGCTGGCCAGCATCTGAAGCTGTCGGCGCCGGCCCTTCCGGCCGTACTCTGGGCTCATGCGCGTCGCCGTCTGCCAGCTGAACGCCCGGGACGACCGCAAGGCCAACCTGGCCGCCGCGGAGGCCCTGCTGGAACGCGCCGCCGCCGGCGGCGCGGACCTCGCCGTCCTGCCGGAGTACGTCGACTACCTCGGCCCCGCCGCCGGGTTGCCCGAGCCGGAGCCGGTGGACGGCGAGGTGGGCAGCTTCTTCGCCGGGATCGCCCGGCGACTCGGCATCTGGCTGGTGGCCGGGTCGTTCCACGAGGCCGGCCCGGACCCGGAGCACACCTGGAACACCTCGCTGGTCTTCGACCGGTCCGGCAGCCTCGCCGCGAGCTATCGCAAGATCCACTTGTACGACGTGGAGATTCCCGGCCGGGTCTCATACCTGGAGTCGGCGACCGTCGCTGCTGGTGTCCAGCCCGTGGTGGTCGACGTCGAGGGCCTCCGGGTCGGCCTGTCGATCTGTTACGACCTGCGCTTCCCGGAGCTGTACCGGCGACTCGCCACCGCGGGGGGCGCCCAGTTGTTGGTGGTCCCGGCGGCGTTCATGCTCCACACCGGGCGGGACCACTGGGAGGTCCTGCTGCGGGCCCGGGCGATCGAGAACCAGTGCTTTGTGGCGGCCGCTGGCCAGACCGGCGACCACGAGCCGGGTCGCACCTGCTTCGGGCGCAGCATGGTGGTCGACCCGTGGGGGACGGTCCTCACCCAGTTGCCGGACGGCCCGGGGGTGTCCGTCGTCGACCTGGACCTCGACCGGCTCGCCGCGATCCGTGCCGAGCTGCCCAGCCTGGCCAACCGCCGGCTCTGAGCCTTCAGCCCTCCAACAGGACGCCGATCGTCGCCAAGCCGGCGATGGCCGCGGCGGTGACCAGCAGGGCGGTGCTCATCCGGGACCGGCCCCGCCGCGCCAACCGCCCCACCGAGAGCACCAGCACGACCAGCACTACCGCACCGATCACCAACTGCCAGAACGGCAGGAGGAGGCCGAGCAGCGCCTCCTCGGCGAACACCGTGGCGCCGAGCCCGGACTCATCCATGCCTGACACTCTGGCACGCCGACGCGCCCCGCGTCCCCGGCTGCGTGGGACATCGCAGCGCCCTCGCGAGCCGAACCAGTGATGAACCCTGATTTGCCTTCTCGGGGCCGTCCGCGTAACTTTCTCTCTGCACGGGGGAGGCCGGACAAACCGGCCGAGACCAGGCACCAGGCTCGTGGCGGGAACGCCGAGCGAGACTGAGGATCGGGCGGTGCGGAACACTCCGGAAACGGGGTTGCGAACGCGAAGCCGACCGGGTAGAGTTCTGAAGCCGGCAGGAGCCGGGCAGAGAGCCACGAAGTGGCGATCGGCCGGTCTGCGGCTTCCCACGACAGTAACGACCGCCGGGTACGGCGTGCGTCATCGTGGGTCCGGACGAATCACATTGATCGCCTCGAACACGAGGTTGACAATGAAAATTCGACCAAGTAGGTTTGAGCGGTTGCCCCGAAACGGGGTTCCACTGAGTGGGGCTTCTGGTCGGTGTGTGGTTGTTCTTTGAGAACTCAACAGGGTGCTTGAAAAGCCAGTGCCAATTATGATTTATACCCCGG